>MEFV01000007.1 GCA_001725255.1 Comamonas sp. SCN 67-35
CGCAGCGATGCACAATCGAGTGGAAGTTCACTCGACAGGATGCCGACCGAAAGCTGGGACGCCATTACGTTCCGTAATTTACGTGTTGACGTACTAGGTGGCAACGGTCAGCACCCGCTGCAGAGTTGCCGCTCTAAGACCAAGGCTCGCCCAAAGCTAAGCTCGAACATTCCCGTTCACGAGCCGAACATCGTCAGCAGCGACATAAATCTGTCACCCTCCCTACATCCTGCAGACTTCATGGCAAGTGCAGCGTGCAGACCCGAACGACGATCTGGGCCGAAGGTACCAGGGGTCGGAGCCGTATGGCCGCGATTCGACACAAAGCGCAGGGCGCAATTCACAAGCTCGACAGCGAGACGCCGTTCCCACCAAACTTGCCTCAAGGCGCCCCACCCGGCTACGCCATACCCCTCTCCGCTGGGTTCGCACACGCGCTCCACTTCTTCAGAATCAAGCTCAGTACGGATCACCTTGCCCTGCCTGTTGCATCACCATGAAGAGCCACCCGCCAGAGACTCCCTCGCGACCCATCACCAGCTTTCCTCCTGGCGCGCTGGTGCGCACCTCGGACATCTGCCGAGACCCTCGGCGTGGCTACGCCGGCATCCTGCCAATCGATCGCAGCACCTGGCACCGCTGGGTCAAATCAGGCAAAGCCCCTGCCGGACGCTGCCTGGCAGGAACTTCGACCCGCGTCTGGGAAATTGAAGTAGTGCGTAGCCTGGGCACTATGCAATGATCGCATCGATACGGTCGGCCAACCACTGCAACGCCTTGCGCCGCTCGTCGGCGAATTCGGCGTGGGTATAGGCCGCCACCACCGAGCTACGCTCCTGGTGCGCCAGCAAGCGTTCCACCACTTCCCGCGCAAAGCCGTTTTCCCGCAGCAGCGTTGCTGCCGTCCCCCGCGTACCGTGAGGTGAAAACTCCGGGACACCGAAATCCAGGCGCTTGATGAAGTGGTTCAAGGTGGCGTCCGAGATCGGCTTGCCCGCTCCCCCAAAGAAGCGCGTCGGGAAGACATATTCGCCGTGGCCAGTCATTTTTTTCAACTCCCGCAGCAAAATCACCGCCTGTCGTGACAGGTAGACGCGGTGTGGACTGCGCATCTTCATCCGCACCACCGGGATGTCCCACGTTGCCTCCTTCAGGTCAAATTCCTCCCATTTCGCCAATCGCAGCTCCGATTTGCGCACCATGGTCAGCATGAGCAATTTGGCTGCATAAATGGTCACGGCGCCGGCCGTGTGCTGCATGTTCACCTTCTTCCAAAACGCCGCCAACTCCTTCTCCGACAGATGACGGTGGTGGGTCTTTGGCGGCACCTTGATGACACCCCGAATCGCCACTGCCGGGTTGCTGTCCACCAACAGCTTTCGGATCGCATGGTTGAAGATCTGCTGGATGAGTGCCCGGCAGCGATCAGCCGTCGTTGGTACATGCTTGAGCGCCTCTACGATGGCAAGCACATGGGCCGGTTTCACTTCCGCCAGAGCTTTTTCTCCGATCGTGGGGTTCACGTAGGCATCCAGAAGACGAATGGTCTGACTGCGGTAGCTCTCTGACCGATAAAACAGGGTATCGGCGATCCACTGCTTGGCAAATGAAGCGAACGAGACTCGAGCCCGATCTTCTGCCTCCCGCTGGGCCTCGGCCTCTCGCGTGAACTTGATCGGATCTACGCCCCTGACCACCAGCGCGCGCAACTGAGCATGCTTGTCGCGCGCATCGGCAATGCCGATTTCGGGATACGGGCCAATCGTCAACTTGGGGCGGCGGCTGCCAAGCCGATAGCTGTAGCGCCAAACCTTCGATCCGGTTGCCAGTACCTCGACGTACAACCCTCCACCGTCCGTGAGAACGTAGGGCTTGGCCCTGGGCTTGGCCGCATTGATGACCATAGCCCGAAGAGCGTAGTTGACACTGCGATCTGCCATAGGTGGCTCCATGAAACCAGCGAGAAGCCGCCAGTTTGGCTCCATATTCTGCACCATGGAGCCATCCATGGAGCCATAAAGCCGCGATACAGTCGGACTTCAAGCAACACCAGACAACAAAAAAGCCCCGAATCCATAGGGAAACAGGGCTTTTTTGCCACCGGGAGCACCCGGGTAAAACGCAATTACATGTGATCGATCATCACCCGACCAAAGCCCGAGCAACTGACCTGTGTCGCCCCATCCATGAGACGGGCGAAATCGTAGGTCACCTTCTTGCTCTGGATCGCCTTCTCCATCGCGCCGATGATCAGATCCGCGGCCTCCAGCCAGCCCATGTGGCGCAGCATCATCTCGGCGCTCAGGATCTCCGAGCCGGGATTCACGTAATCCTTGCCTGCGTACTTGGGTGCCGTGCCGTGCGTGGCCTCGAAACAGGCGACGCGGTCGCTCAAGTTGGCGCCCGGAGCAATACCGATGCCACCCACCTGTGCCGCCAGCGCATCGCTGATGTAGTCACCATTGAGGTTGAGCGTGGCGATCACGCTGTATTCGGCCGGGCGCAGCAGGATCTGCTGCAGGAAGGCATCCGCAATCACGTCCTTGACGACGATGTCACGCCCCGTCTTCGGGTTTCTGAACTTGCACCACGGCCCGCCATCGATCGGTTGCGCTCCGAACTCGCGCTGCGCCAGCGCGTAGCCCCAGTCGCGAAAGCCCCCTTCCGTGTACTTCATGATGTTGCCCTTGTGCACGAGCGTCACGCTGGGCTTGTCATTGTCGATCGCGTACTGGATGGCCTTGCGCACGAGGCGTTCGGTCCCTTCGGTCGAGACGGGCTTGACCCCTATGCCCGAGGTCTCGGGAAAGCGGATTTTCGACACCCCCATCTCCTGCACCAGGAAGCGGATGAGCTTCTGCGCCTTTTCGCTCTTCGCTTCCCACTCGATGCCGGCGTAGATATCTTCCGAGTTTTCACGGAAGATCACCATGTTGACCTTTTCCGGTGCCTTCACGGGGCTGGGCACGCCCTTGAAATACTGCACCGGCCTCAGGCATACGTACAAGTCGAGTTCCTGGCGCAGCGCGACATTGAGCGACCGGATGCCGCCTCCGACCGGCGTGGTGAGCGGCCCCTTGATGGAAACCACATGATCCTTGAGCGCCACCAGCGTCTCATCGGGCAGCCAGACATCCGGCCCGTACACACGCGTGGCCTTTTCTCCGGCGAAGACTTCCATCCAATGAATCTTGCGCTGGCCGCCGTAGGCCTTGGCCACCGCGGCATCCACCACCTGGATCATGACGGGCGTGATGTCCGCGCCGGTTCCGTCACCTTCGATGAATGGAATGATGGGCTCGTCCGGCACATTCAGCGACGTGTCGGCGTTGACGGTGATCTTCTGCCCTTGTTCGGGCACGCGGATATGCTGGTAGGTGCTCATGCGCCTGGTTCTCCCTTCACGGCGAAACGACCCCCGCACGGCATGCACGCACTGCATTGCGCCGAACGCCGGAGCCCATCAAATTCTAGTGATAAAAATACACGTGTCGAGCGTCAACCACACGGGCCGAGCAGCCGTTGAGCGATGCGCAACGCGGCGTATCGCGCTGCATTTTGCAATCAGGAAATGTCAACCATGAAACAACTGCTCGCTCTCCTCACCGCCGGCTTCTTCGCCGCTGGAGCCTTCGCACAAGCCCAATCGGCACCGGCTGAACCCGTGGCACCCGCTGCCGCAGTGGCGCCCGCTGCTGCACCCGCGCCTGCTGCCGCGGCGCCCCAGGCCAAGGCCAGGAAAACCGCCAAGGCACACAAGAAGGCGACCAACAGGCACGCCAAGCGCCACAGCAAGAAAGCAGCCAAGACGACGGCCTGAGCCCCGTGCCGCCCACGGCAACACTGCAACCCCCCAAGGCCCGCAAAGTATGATCTTTGCGGGCCTTTTTCATGGACGTGAGATGCTCCATACCGCATTCCTGCGCCAGCTGATCATCAGCTGCGCCACACTGCTGACCTGCGCCCTGTGCGTTGCACAGGAGGGCGAACCCCAGATGAATCTTGCGCGCGTCGAACTGCACGCGGGCATGTACCGGATCACCGCGCAAGTGGCGGCGACGCCGCGCCAGCGCGAGGTCGGCCTGATGTACCGCCAGCAGATGCCCGACCATGAAGGCATGCTCTTTGTTTTCGACGTGCCGGGCGTGCAGTGCTTCTGGATGAAAAACACGCAACTTCCGTTAACGGCGGCCTTCATTGCCGACGACGGCCAGATCGTCAATCTGGCGGACATGCGGCCGCAGACCGAAGACTCGCACTGCTCCGACGAGCCGGTACGCTACGTGCTCGAAATGAACCAGGGCTGGTTTGCAAAGAGAGGCTTCAAACGCGGCACCCGACTCTCAGGGCCGCCGTTCACGCGCCCCTAGTCAGTCACGCACCACAAGCACCGGCACCTTGACGACGCCCAGCACGCGCTGGGTGACGCTGCCCAGCACCAGCTTTTCAATGCCGCGCCTGCCGTGCGAGCCCATCACGACCAGGTCTGCCCCGGCGCTCCTGACCGTCTCCAGCACGCCTTCGTGCACGGTGTGCCCCTCGCCCACGATGGTGTCCACCTTGCTCACCCCGGCGCCTTTGACGGCATCACGCGCGGCGTCCAGCGCCGCATTGGCCTCCGCATTCGCCGCGGTCAGATACTGCGCCTGGCCATAGGCAAAATCCGCGCCCACGCCGGTGAACGGATAGGGATCGATCACATACAGCAGTGTCACCTCGCTGTCGAACACCTTGGCCAGCGCCGACGCACGCGCCACGGCCTTCATCGAAGTTTCCGAACCATCGACGGGAACCAGAATATGCTTGAACATGATGCGCTCCTTTCGCGGCGGTGCCGCCGCTGTACCTGCGTCCATTATTGATCATCATCGCCGAGAAAACGACCTCGCCGGCAGGTCAGCACGAGCGTGTCTCGCCAGCCGAATTCACCCGCAGGCTGGATCGGGGTGGTTTCGTGGATCATGCGCGCGTCATCGAGCAGCATCACCGACCCGGGTTCGCTCAGGGTAAAACGCTGCCCGGCCGGGCTCGCGGCTTCGAAAATCCGCGTCTCGCCCCCCTTGACCGCTTCACGCCCGATCAGAAACACGGCCACCAGATCCACACCGTCGCGGTGCGCGCCTTCCGGCGTCGGGCGGCCCACCCCGCCTTCGGTATCGATGCGGAACTGGTGCGCCTCGACGCACCAGCACGCCTCGGCGGCGCCTGCGGGCAACAGGGCCGCCTGCGCCGCTGCAGCCACCGCGCGCAGCAGTTGCAGCCACACCGGGCTTGTCACGGTGGCGGCGAGCATGGGCGCAAACCAGCGCTGCATGCCACCATGCAAGGCGTTGTAGTGCACCGGCTGCCAATGCGCCCGATGTGCCACCTGCCGGACATCGGTGCCCCGCACGACGAAGCACGAATGGCGCCGACGCCGATACCGCCCACCATCCTTGAGGTAGTCATCGGGCGGCAGATCATCCCAATCGCCCCGAAAAGCCGTCAGATCGCCCGGCGCGACGCCTGCCCACGTGGCCGTGTCTCGTGGCGCCAGCACGGCATAGCCACGTTCGCGCAACTGGTGCGCAAGCTCCGCGGGCGGGACATAAGGGGGTGAAAAACTCGTGAGGGCCATGGGCGCCAAGCTTAGCGCCGCCCGATGGCGCGGGCGCCCTCACAGCCGTCCGGCATCCTGGGCTTCCTGCAGCGCGCGCCACATGACCTTGCCGCTGCCGCTCTTGGGCAGGCTCCGGGCGAATTGGACCTGACGGGGCGCCTTGTACACCGCCATGTGCTCATGGCACCAGGCCAGGATGTCCTCCTCGCTCACCTCGCCCTCCTTGCCCGAGCGCAGCACCACCACGGCCTTGACCGTCTGCCCGCGGTAATCATCGTGCGCGGCGATCACGCAGACCTCTTGGATCGCCGGATGGCGGTACATCAGCATCTCGACCTCGGCAGGCCAGACCTTGAAGCCGCTGGCGTTGATCATGCGCTTGAGGCGATCGGTGATGAAGAAATAGCCCTCCTCGTCCACGCGTCCCAGGTCGCCCGTGCGGAAAAAGCGCTTGCCGTCGAGTTCAAAAAAGGCCGCCTCGGTCGCTTCCGGGTGCTTCCAGTAACCGTCGAACACCTCGGGGCCGCTGACGACGATCTCGCCCTGCTCGCCCTGGGGCAGCTCCTTCAGGGTCTGGGGATCGACAATGCGCGCATCGGTCCCCATGAACGGGATGCCCAGGCACTGCTGCTTGGGCCGGTCGGGCGGGTTGCTGTGCGAGGGCGCGGCGGTTTCGGTCAGCCCATAACCCTCGGCGTAGTGCAGGCCATACTGGTCCTGCAGGCGCTGGGCAACCGCCTGCGGCATGGCGGCACCGCCACCGCCGATGGTTTTCAGGCTCGAGAGGTCGAACTGCGCAAAGTTGGGACTCGCCATCAGGTCGATGATCATCGTGGGAATGTTGGTCCACGCCGTCACGCGGTAGCGCGAGATGAGGCGCCCCGCCAGTTCCCTGTCCCAGCGTGGCAGCAGCACCAGCGTGCAGCCCGAGTAGAGCGCCGCATGCATCACGCTGACCATGCCGGTGATGTGAAACATCGGGATCACGCACAGCGCCACGCCATCGGCCGAGGCCGTGCCCCACATGCTGCTGGCCACGGCGTTGTGCATCAGGGTGCGATGTGGATGCATGCAGCCCTTGGGCAAGCCCGTGGTGCCGCTGGTGTAGGGCAGCACCGCAAGATCGTCTGGCCCCGCCGTGTGCTCGGGGGCGGTCTCACGGCACGCGAGCGCATCACCCCAGGCGTGCACCTGGCCCCCTTGCAGCGATGGCAGCGGCCGCGCGGTGCACAGCCAATCCTGCCACGCCGCGGGCATGTCACCGGGCTGCAGCGCCGCCGGGTCGAAGGCATCGGTGTACTGACTCACCAGCAGGTGAGAGAGCCGCTGGTGCTCAGGCAACAGATCGCTGGCCCGCGCCACTTCGTCCGCCACGTCGCTGGTGGTGATCGCCACGCGCGCATCCGCATCCTCGATGTAATGCACGAGCTCCTGCGCGCGGTTCATCGGATTGACGGGGACGACCACGGCGTTGGCGCGCAGGATGGCGAAATGCGCAATCACCCACTGCGGACAGTTCTGCATGTCAAGCAGCACGCGATCACCCTTGCGCACGCCCCACGCGGCCAGCTGCGCCGCGAGGCGCTCGGCTTCGTCGTGCAACCGGCGGTAGCTGGTTTCGCGCCCCATGAACACCAGCGCCGCCTTGCGCGGATAGCGCCGGGCATTGACAACCACGTTGAACCACAACGAGGTATCGGGAACCGTGATGGCGTGGGGCAGGCGCGAAGGCCAGAACGCGTGGTGGACTTGCATGCAGAGCTTCCTTGGAGAGATTCCTTGGTCGTGATACGGCCAGCGTAGGAAGGAGATGAAGTGCTGACAACGGGGCAAGCCCTCGCCCGCAGTCACGCAGGCGACGCGGCACACCTCGTTACCGCGCGCGATGCGCGACAGGCCCCACCATCGACGACAATCAGGGACGGTGGCAACACCGCCAAGACACCCTGTTTAAGAACGTCGCGAGGGCCAACCCAGCGACGTCGACCAATTGCCTGCAATGAACATCGTCATCCTGGACGACTACCAGGACACCGTGCGCAAACTGCGCTGCGCGGAGCGTCTGGCATCCTTTTCCGCCAAGGTCTACACCAACACGGTCAAGGGCCTGGGCCAGCTTTCGGTGCGGCTGCGCGATGCCGACATCATCGTCCTGATCCGCGAGCGCACGCCCATCACGCGCCAGCTCATCGAAAAGCTGCCCCGGCTGAAATTCATCGCGCAGACGGGCCGCACCGGCGCGCACATCGACCTGGGCGCCTGCACCGAGCGTGGCATCGCGGTGGCCGAGGGCACCACCTCGCCCGTCGCACCGGCGGAGCTGACCTGGGCGCTGATGATGACCGCGATGCGGCGCCTGCCGCATTACATCGCCAATCTCAAGCACGGCGCCTGGCAGCAGGCCGGGCTGCGCGCCGCGTCCATGCCGCCGAATTTCGGCGTCGGGCAGGTGCTCAGGGGCCGCACGCTCGGCATCTGGGGCTACGGGCAGATCGGGCAGATCGTGGCCGGTTACGGGCGCGCATTCGGCATGAACGTGCGTATCTGGGGCAGCGAGGCCTCGCGCACCAAGGCCCTGGCCGATGGCTACCAGGCAGCCAACACGCGTGCCGAATTCTTCGAGCAATGCGACGTGATCTCGCTGCATCTTCGCCTGGCGGAGGGCACGCACCACCTCATCACGCTCGAAGACCTCTCGCTGATGAAAACCACGGCGCTGCTGGTCAACACCTCGCGTGCCGAGCTGCTCGAACCCGACGCCCTGATCGCCGCGCTCAATCGCGGACGTCCCGGCATGGCGGCCATCGATGTGTTCGAAAGCGAGCCCATCCTGCAGGGCCATGCGCTGCTCAGGCTCGAGAACTGCGTCTGCACCCCGCACATCGGCTACGTGGAGCAGGACAACTACGAGCTGTACTTTGGCGCCGCCTTCGACAACGTCATCAATTACATGAAGGGCACGCCGACCAACATCGTCAACCCCGGCGCACTGCAGATGCGCCGCTGAGCAGGCATGGCCGAACCCCTTCAATGGCTGGACGACGGCACGCCCGCCAGCGCGCGCTTCGGCGATCGCTACCACAGCAGCGCCGGCCAAGGGCTCGATCAGGCGCGCGGCGTCTTTCTCGCAGGCTGTGGGCTGCCTCAGGGCTGGGCAGGCCAGGCCCGGTGGTGCGTCCTGGAAACGGGCTTCGGCCTGGGGCTGAATTTCCTCGTGACCTGGGCCGCATGGCGTGCCGATCCGGCCCGGCCGCGCCTGCTGCATTTCGTCTCATGTGAAGCCTGGCCCGTCAGCGCCCAGGATCTGCTGCGCGCCACGCCGCCCGATCCGGAAATCCAGGCACTCGCGGCCGAGCTGGCGGCGCAGTTCCAGGGCCTGGTGCCCGGGGTGCACCGGCTGTCCTTCGACGGCGGGCAGGTGCTGCTCACGCTGCTGATCGGTGAAGCACAGGCCATGCTCAGGGCGCAGCGCCCCCTGGCCGACAGCGTCTATCTCGATGGGTTCGCGCCGCGCCTGAACCCGCAGATGTGGAGCGGGCACACGCTCAGGGCCGTGGCCCGCTGCTGCCACCGCGGCACGCGCCTGGCCACGTGGAGCACCGCAGGCAGCGTGCGCGACGGGCTGACGCAAGCGGGCTTCAAGGTGGAAAAAGTCCCCGGTATCGCGCCCAAGCGCGAAAACCTGCACGCCATCTACGACCCGCACTGGCAACCCCATCCGCCCCATCCCGTGCTGGCCGAGGCCCGTCTTCCCGAGGGCCGGCGCTGCGCGGTCATCGGCGCGGGCCTCGCGGGCGCCTGCGTCGCCGCCAGCCTTGCACGGCGCGGCTGGCAGGTGACGGTGCTGGATGCGGCGGCCCAGCCCGCGGCGGGCGCCTCCGGCGTGCCCGCAGCCATCTGCGCGCCCCATACATCGCCCGACGACAGCCTCATCTCACGCGTTTCGCGCGCGGGGCTGCGCACGCTGCAGCAAACCCTGCGCTGCACCGCGGCGGACATGCAAGGCAAGGCATGGGATCTGACGGGCGTGCTCGAGCACGCCGTGGGCCAGTCACCCCGCCTGGCCGGTGACAGCGCCGAATGGCAAGCCTGGAGCATGCACGCCCCGGCCGAACGCTGCCGTGCCGCCCAGCTTCCGGCCGAGGCACCGGCGCTGTGGCATCCGGGTGGAGGCTGGGTGCTGCCCGGGCCGCTGGTGCGCCGACTCCTGCAGCAATCGGGCATCACTTTCCTCGGCAGCACGCGGGTGCGACAGCTCAAGTACGATGGCGAGGCCGCCATTCCATGGCGACTCCTGGGCGCAGACGATCCGCCGCTTGCACAGGCCGACATCGTCGTGGTCTGCGCCGGGCCACACACCCAGGAGCTCGTTCCCGAGGCCCTGCCACTGCAACCCGCGCGCGGCACGACCAGCTGGGGCACGCGAGCACAAACCCCACCGGGCGCGCCCTGGCCCGCCACCCCGGTCAACGGCCATGGCATGCTGATCCCGCACGTCACGCAGGCGGGAGAAGATGCCTGGGTCTGCGGCTCCACCTTCGAGCGTGATCTCGACGCACTGCCGCTCACCTCCGAGGAAGTGGCCGCGGCGCATCAGGCCAATCGCGACAAGCTCAGCGCCCTCCTGCCCGCGCTGGCGCAGGATCTCTCGGGCCTGTTCGCACACGCCGGCGCCTTGCACGCATGGTCGGGCGTGCGCTGCACCACGCCGGATCACCTGCCCCTTGTAGGGCCCCTGGATGAAACCGCGCACCCGCCCGGACTCTGGATCTGCACGGGCCTGGGCGCGCGCGGCGCCACCCTGGCCGCGCTGTGCGCGGAGCTGCTGGCGGCCCATCTGCATCACGAGCCGCTGCCTCTGGATGCGAAACTGGCGCAGGCGCTGTCCACACAACGACTGCGGCACCACAAAGATACTCCCGCCGAGAAGCCTCCGACTCGGTGATCGGCAAGCGTCCAACGGCCAGCACCGGACCGCGGCGCACTCCGGCGCTGATCGAGCGCGGCTTCAGGCGTGCAGCGCGCGGTCGCTGACGACGATGCCGTCGGCATCGGCGTACAGCCACTCGCCGGGCCGCACCCAGACGCCCTGCACCTGCACCGCAACGTCCTTTTCACCGCCACCGCGTTTTTCGGTGGCCATCGGGATCAGAGCCAACGCACGGATGCCCACGGCCTCGGCATTGAGCTCCGCCACATCGCGCACGCAGCCGTTGACCACGATGCCCGACCAGCCGTTGCGCGCCGCAGCCGCCGCCAGGTTGCCGCCCACGAGCGCGCGGCGCAGCGAGGCCCCGCCATCGACCACCAGCACGCGTCCCAGGCCGGGGGAATTGACCGCCTCCTTCACCAGCGTGTTGTCTTCGAAGCACTTGAGCGTGGCCACCTGGCCGTGAAAAGCGGGCAAGGCGCCGAACGACTGGAACACCGGGGGCAACACGCGAAACAGGCCGCTGGCATCGCTCTTGTGTGCATCGCACAGATCGCAGGTGCCGATGGCGGAAGGTGCCGGGCTGAGGGTGGGCATGGGCGGGGAAAATCCGGGGTGGAAAGCGCAAATTGTGCCCTGCGCTGTTGCCCAAGTGCAGCAACCGCCACCGTCGGCAGACAAAAAGTCGCGCCCGCACTTGGCAGGCGGCGTTTTCCCGCTAGTATCCGTGGCCAGTTCAGCCGCTGAAAGGCGCTGGCTACCCCCATAGACACGACAAGGACACCCGAAACATGGCAACCGCAAGCAAAAAGGCACCCGCTGCCGCGAAGCGCACCCCCAACGCAGCCTTCATGAAGCCGCTGACCCCTGACGCCGCCCTGGCCGCCGTGATCGGCGCCAAACCCCTGCCCCGCACCGAAATCGTCAAGCAGTTGTGGGTCTACATCAAGGCGCACAAGCTGCAGGACGCCACCAACAAGCGCATGATCAATGCCGACGCCAAGCTCAAGGAGCTCTTCGGCAAGTCCCAGGTGTCGATGTTTGAACTCGCCGGCCTGATCGGCAAGCACGTCAAGTAATCACCGCGCACCCGAAGAAACCGGCCACGGCCGGTTTTTTTGTATCGGCCACGCCGCGCGGGCCTGCATCCGAACGCCCCGCGAACAGAGCACGTCGCTATAATGGCGGGCTTCATGGCATCAGCCCCGTCGGCCATACTAGTTACACAGACGGGGAACTTCGCCGCGCATGGCTGGCCTGGCCCGATCTTCCAGGCCATCCCTCTGGCGGTACATATCTTGGAAATATCTGGCTGATGACGACCATCCGTGTAAAAGAAAACGAACCCTTTGACGTGGCGCTGCGCCGCTTCAAGCGCACCATCGAAAAGCTGGGCCTGCTCACCGAACTGCGCGCGCGCGAGTTCTACGAAAAGCCCACCGCCGAGCGCAAGCGCAAGAAGGCGGCCGCCGTCAAGCGCCACTACAAGCGCGTTCGCAGCATGCAACTGCCCAAAAAGCTCTACTGAGCCGGCAGGCTGCTGAAAAGCGAGCCATCCAACCCGCGCCCGGGACGCCTGGCGCGGGTTTTTGCATTCATGGAGCGAAAAATGACACTGAAAGAACACATCACCGAAGACATGAAGGCCGCGATGCGCGCGCACGACGCCGAGCGCCTGGGCACGATCCGCCTGCTGCTCGCGGCGTGCAAGCAAAAGGAAGTGGACGAGCGCGTGGTGCTCGACGATGCGGCCGTCGTCGCCATCGTGGACAAGCTGATCAAGCAGCGCAAGGACAGCATCACCGCCTACGAAGGCGCGGGCCGGCAAGACCTCGCCGACAAGGAAAAGGCCGAAATGCTGGTGCTTGAGGCCTACCTGCCCGCGCGCCTCTCCGAAGCCGAGGTGCGGGAGGCCGTGAACGCCCTGGTCGCCAGGGTTGGCGCCAGCGGCCCGGCCGACATGGGCAAGGTGATGGGCGTCGCCAAGAAGGAGCTGGCCGGCAAGGCGGACATGGGCCTGGTGTCCGCGGCCGTCAAGGCGGCTCTCACCCACTGAAACGATAGCTGGCTGCGCCTTACCAGAATGGACTTCAATATATTTTCATATTGAAATCGTTGCTGGTCAGGCGCAGGCAGCTCACTTTTTTCACAATCCCGCAAGGAGTTGCCCCGTGCCCACCCCCCATCGCATCGCCGTCATCGCCGGTGACGGCATAGGCCGCGAGGTCATGCCCGAAGGCCTGCGCGTGGTGCAGGCCGCCGCCGAGCGCTTCGGCATCGCGCTCGAATGGCATGCCTTCGACTGGGCGCACTGCGACTACTACGCGGCGCACGGCGCGATGATGCCCGCCGACTGGAAGCAGCAGCTCGCGGGCATGGACGCGATCTACTTCGGCGCCGTCGGCTGGCCGGCCACAGTGCCCGACCACGTCTCGCTCTGGGGTTCGCTGCTCAAGTTCCGCCGCGAGTTCGACCAGTACATCAACCTGCGCCCGGTGCGGCTCTTCGACGGCGTGCCCTGCCCGCTGGCGGGCAAGCAACCCGGCGACATCGACTATCTCGTGGTGCGCGAGAACACCGAGGGCGAGTACACGGCACTCGGCGGCGTGATGTTCGAGGGCACCGAGCGCGAGATCGTGGTGCAGGAGTCGGTCTATTCCCGCCTGGGCGCTGAGCGGCTGCTGAAATATGCGTTCGAACTCGCGCAAAGCCGCCCGAAAAAGCATTTGTCGCTGGCCACCAAGAGCAACGGCATTGCGATCAGCATGCCCTGGTGGGACCGGCAGGCCGAGGCCATGGCGGCGCAGTATCCGCGGGTGGCCTGGGACAAGCACCACATCGACATCCTCGCCGCGCGCTTCGTGCTCCAGCCCGAGCGCTTCGACGTCGTGGCCGCGACCAACCTGTTCGGCGACATCCTCTCCGACCTCGGCCCCGCCACAACCGGAACCATCGGCCTCGCGCCCTCGGCCAACCTCAATCCCGAGCGCACGTTTCCCAGCCTGTTCGAGCCGGTGCACGGCTCGGCGCCCGACATCTACGGCAAAGGCATCGCCAATCCGATCGCGATGATCTGGTCGGGCGCGCTGATGCTGGATTTCCTTACCCGGGGCCAGGGCGCGGGCCGGGCGGCGCACGACGCCATCGTGGCCTCCATCGAAGCCGTGCTGCAGAGCGGCCCACGAACACCCGATCTGGGGGGCAGCGCCGGCACGACCGAAGTGGGCGAAGCGATTGCGCGGCAGCTTGCGGCACGCTGATACAGCGTGGCCCGTGCGCGTAACCGACGTGACAACACGTAGAGCGGGCGACGCGCCCTGCGCGCCGTCCCGAGGACGGGCGCACGGGGGCTGCGCGAAGTGCACCTGCCATTTTCCGGGCGCCTTCAGGCTTCGTCTTGTCACATTGCAAGTGGGCAACGCGGCGATGATGAGGTTTTGGTTCCGTCCATAGAAACGATGATGATCTCGCACAAGCAACGTCCCTCCCGCGCCCTGACTGCCGCTGCCCTGCTGGCGGCTGCCCTTGTCAGTGCCGGCTGTTCGACGCCTCCCACCAACGCCCAGATCGGCACCGCCGTCGGTGCGGTTGTCGGCGGTGCCACGGGCAACGTGCTGTTTGGCGGTCCCGTGGGCACCATCGGGGGCGCCGCGGCAGGGGCGCTGATCGGCAACGAGGTCGGCAAGAACCAGCGTCGGCGCTGATGCACCGGCGCGCCGGCGTTCAACTGCCGGCGACGGTCATCCGTTCGACCAGGATCGAGCCCACGGTCTTGGCGCCGTAGCCATAGGCATCGGCGCCGACCGCCGCAATCCCCTTGAACATGGCCTTGAGATTGCCGGCGATGGTGATCTCCTGCACCGGGTAGGCGATTTCGCCGTTTTCCACCCAGAAGCCACCGGCGCCGCGCGAATAGTCGCCGGTGACGTAGTTCACCCCCTGGCCCATGAGATCGGTCACGAACAAGCCCGTGCCCAGCTTCTTGAGCATGGCGCTCAGATCGTCCCCGGGGCGTGTGCGGCGGGAGAGCAGCGTAAGGTTGTGCGAGCCGCCCGCATTTCCCGTCGTGCGCATGCCGAGCTTGCGCGCCGAATAGCTCGAAAGAAAATAGCCCGCCACGCGCCCGCCCTCGACCACCTTGCGCGGCGCCACGCGCACGCCCTCGTCGTCGAACGGCGAACTGCCCTTGCCTTGCAGGACGAACGGGTCTTCGGCGATGTCGATGTGCCTGGGAAAGACCTGCCTGCCCAGCGAATCGACGAGAAAACTGCTTTTGCGATACAGCGCACCGCCGCTCACGGCCTGCACGAAGCTGCCGAGAAGGCCCGCCGCGAGCGGCGACTCGAAGAGCACCGGGCACTCGGTCGTCGAGATCTTGCGTGCGCCCAGACGCGAGAGCGCGCGTTCGGCCGCATAGCGACCCACGGCCTCGGGGGTGGCCAGACGCGCCGCGTCGCGCTCCGAGCTGTACCAGGAATCGCGCTGCATCTGCCCGTTCCTGCCCGGCAGTGAAGCGATCGGCGCCACCGAGATGCTGTGGCGCGAGCTCGCATAGCCCCCACGAAAGCCGTGCGTATGCGCGCTGAAAAAATGGCTTTGCTGCGCCGTGACACCCGCCCCCTCGCTGTTGGTGATGCGCCTGTGTGTCTGCAGTGCCGACTGCTCGCATTCCAGCGCCATGCGCGCCGCCTCCTCGCTCGTGAGGCTCCAGGGGTGAAACAGATCCAGATCGCGATGGCTCGCCCGCGGTGCGATGTCCCGTGCATCGGGCAAACCCGCCACCGGGTCTTGCGCCGTGAAGCGGGCAATGTCATAGGCCGCCTGCACCGTCTGGCGCACGGCCGCGGCGGAAAAATCGGACGTGCTGGCATTGCCGCGGCGCCGGCCCACGTAGACCGTCACGCCCAGCGACTTGTCGCGATTGCGCTCCACGCTTTCGAGCTGCCCGCGGCGCACGCCGACCGACAGCCCGCAGCCCTCGGAGGCCTCCGCGCCCGCATCGGTGGCCCCGAGTTTTTTCGCATGCGCAAGCGCGGAATCGACCAGTTCTTCAAAGAAGGCCGGAGAGTAGCTGAAACCCGTTTCAGGGCTGGCATCGGCGCCCGGGCGCGCTGCTTTGGCGGTAGTGTTCATGGCGGCAGCTATGATACTTGGCGCCTGCCCGCCGCGCCCCATCGGAAATCCCCTTTCATGTCACGCAAACCCACCAGAGGCTACTACGTCAAGGGCCAGTTCATCGCCGAAGGCAGCGAGCTCGATGAACAGTACAAGGCCGAGCTGCGCGGCACCCCTGGCCAGAGCAAGACCGATCTCAAACGCGAAAGCACGCAACTGCAGGATCTGGGGGCATCGCTGCTGGCGCTGAACACCCAGCGCCTCGCGAGCCTGCAGCTGCCGGACAGGCTGCTCGAAGCCCTGGCCGAGGCCAGACGCATCACGGCCCATGAGGGACGGCGCAGGCAGATGCAGCTCATCGGCAAGCTCATGCGCACGCTCGACGAAGCGCTGCTTGAAAAGCTGCGCGAAAGCGTGGCCAGCGATGGCGCGCTGCATCAGCAGGAAACGCTGGCGCTGCACGAGGCCGAACGCTGGCGCGACCGCCTGCTGGCGGACGACGATGCGCTTGCCCCGTGGCTCACCGAACATCCAGGCAGCGACATCCAGCACCTGCGCACGCTCATCCGCCAGGCACGCAAGGACAACCCGCCGCTGACGGCCGCCGAGGCCTCGCAGGGCCTGGCCCCCCGCAAGAGCCGCGCACACCGCGAACTGTTCCAGGCCCTGCGGGCGCAGTTGCTGGACACCCCGGACCATTCGGACGAACACCATGGCTGACACCGCTCACGCCACCGCGCCCACGCCCTTGCCCGCGCCCGAAGCGGTGCGGATCGGCATCGTCTCGATCAGCGACCGCGCGAGCAGCGGCGTCTACGAGGACAAGGGCCTGCCCGCGCTCCAGCAGTGGCTCACGGGGGCGCTGCTCAACCCCATCACCTTCGACGCCAGGCTGATCCCCGATGAGCAGGGGAGCATCAGCGCCGCGCTGGTCGAACTCGCCGATACGGGGTGCTCGCTCATTCTCACGACCGGCGGCACCGGCCCGGCGCCACGCGACGTGACGCCCGAGGCGACGCTCGCCGTGGCCGACAAGGTGATGCCGGGCTTCGGCGAGCAGATGCGGCGCATCAGCCAGCACTTCGTGCCCACGGCCATCCTCTCGCGCCAGGTGGCGGTGATCCGCGGGCAGAGTCTGATCATCAATCTGCCGGGCCAGCCCAAGGCGATCGCTGAAACGCTGGAAGGACTGAAGGGCAGCGACGGCTCATCGCTCGTGCCCGGCATCTTTGCCGCCGTGCCCTACTGCATCGATCTGCTCGACGGACCGTACCTGGAAACGGTGGATGCGGTCTGCAAGGCATTCAGGCCCAAAAGCGCGATTCGCCACCAGCGCTGACCCAGGAGGCCGACGGCCTCACGCGCGCGGCTGGAAAACCCGATCGGCCTGGATCACCATGCTCAGGCGCCGCAGGTTGCGCAGCACCGCCTCGACATGGTCCAGATTGCGCACGGCAACGACGAAGCGCAGCTCGGTCGTCCCGCCGACAGCGTCATCCATGTCCATGTGCACGATATCGGCCTCGCAACTGGCAAGCTCGGCCGCCACGCGCGCCAGCACGCCCTTGTGATTGCTCACGACGACCGACACGGCCACTTCGAAGTTGCGTGTCGGCTCGTCGGCCCAGTCGACCGCGATGAACCGCTCGCTGTCCTTGCGCTGCAGCTCGCGCGCTACCTCGCACTGGGCGTGGTGCACCAGCAGGCCCTCGCCGCGGCCCAGATAACCGACGATGGGATCTCCCGGCACGGGGCGGCAGCACTTGGCGTACTGCACCGTGGCGCGCTCGCTGCCATCGAGCAGCACGCCGCCCTGCGACAGGCTGTCCTCCGCACCGTAGCGCTCGCGCGTGAGCAGCAGGATATCGGGGCGCAGGCCGCTCTCGGACAGCAACGCCACGATGCGCCGCGCCACGATGCGAGCCACGCGCTTGCCCATGCCCACATCGGCCAGCAGTTCCTCGCGCGTGCGGTGGCCGGTAAAGCGCAGGAGCTTGTCCCACAGCGCCTCGTGGCCCGCCACCTCGGGCAGTTGCTGCACCCCTTCGGCGCGCAATGCCTGCGCCAGCAGCTTCTCGCCCAGCCCCACCGATTCGCTTTGCGCCAGGGTCTTCAGATACAGCCTGATCTTGGAGCGCGCCCGCCCCGAGCGCACGAAGCCCAGCCAGGCCGGGTTGGGCGTGGCCTCGGGCGCGGTCATGATCTCCACCACGTCGCCGTTCTTGAGCTCGGTGCGCAGCGGCACGAGCTGGTGATTGACCTGCGCCGCCACCGTGTGGTCGCCCACGTCGCTGTGGATGGCGTAGGCGAAATCGACCACCGTCGTGCCGCTGGGCAAGGCCATGATCTGGCCGCGCGGCGTGAAGACGTAGACCGCGTCCGGGAACAGGTCGACCCGGACGTGCTCCCAGAATTCGGTGGCGTCGCGCGTTTCATCCTGAATATCGAGCAGCGACTGCAGCCAGCGCGTACCGAGCTTTTGCACATTGGCGGCGCCCTTGTGCTGCGCGTTGTACAGCCAGTGCGCGGCCACACCCGCCTCGGCCACGATGTGCATCTCCTCGGTGCGCACCTGAAATTCCACATTCAGGCTCGCCGGCCCCACGAGCGTGGTGTGCAGCGACTGGTAGCCGTTGGCCTTGGCGATGGCAATGTGGTCGGTGAACTTTCCGGGCACGGGCTTGTAGAGCTGGTGCAGCACGCCGATGGCGGTGTAGCAGTCGATCACCGAGGACACCACGATGCGAAAGCCGTACAGATCCACCACCTTGGCAAAGCTCAGGTGGCGCCCCTGCATGCGCTCGTAGATGCCGTAAAGCGTCTTTTCGCGGCCCAGGAGCCGCACGGCCATGCCCTGGTGCGCGAAGGCCGCCTCCACCTCGGCCTGCACCTTCTGCACCATGTCGCGGCGGCGGCTGCGCGAGCGCGCGACGGCCTTCTCCAGCGTGGCATAACGCCAGGGGTGCAGGTGCCGGAACGACAGATCCTGCAGTTCCCGATAGGTCTGGTTCAGGCCCAGACGGTGCGCGATCGGCGCGTAGATTTCAAGCGTCTCGGAGGCAATGCGGTACCATTTGCTGCGCGGCGCGCTGCCAAGCGTGCGCATGTTGTGCGTCCGATCGGCGAGCTTGATGAGGATCACGCGCACGTCGCGCGCCATCGCCAGCAGCATCTTGCGAAACGATTCCGACTGCCCTTCCTCGCGGGTGTTGAACTGCAGCTTATCGAGCTTGGTCAGTCCATCGACGAGTTCGGCCACGGCGGCGCCGAAGTGCGCGATCAGATCGGCCTTGGTGACGCCGCAATCCTCCAGCGCGTCATGCAGGAGCGCCGACATGAGCGCCTCGGTGTCGAGCTTCCAGTCGGCGCACAGGCTCGCGACGGCAATGGGATGCGTGATGTAGGGCTCGCCGCTGTTGCGCAGCTGGCCCAGGTGCGCATGATCGGCGTAGCGATAGGCCTGGCGCACCCGTTCGACGGATGCATCATCGAGGTAATGCAGCTTTTCGAGCAGGGAATTGAAGCTGGCGGCCACGGCATCGGCGGCTGCCTTGTCGGCGTGAAAGGTTACAGCCGCGTCTTGCGACGCGGGCGTACTGTGCGAGCTGTCCGCTGACCGCGACGATACCTTTTCACCCATCCCTCAAATGTAGCGGGAGAGCATGCCGACCGTTCTTCCGACAATGAAAAAGCACCGCATTGCGGTGCTTTTTCGTGGTTCGAGTACCAATATGTGCTCAACCGGGGACTTTTTTCAGCATCTCCAGACCCACCTTGCCCGCGGCAATTTCACGCAGCGCGGTCACGCCTGGTTTGTTGCGGCTTTCGATCTTCGGGGCATGGCCCTGGCTGAGCATGCGCGCCCGATAGGTGGCCGCCAGCACGAGCTGAAAACGATTGGGAATTTGCTCAAGGCAATCTTCCACGGTGATGCGAGCCATGGTTGGGTGTTCTCCGGTGCAATCAGGAAAGGCGCAGCGATTTGAAGGTGTCGGCACGCGCGCTGCGCTGCGCAGCCACCTTCAGGCGCTGGGCATGAACGATGGTTTTGAGGTCGAAAAGCGCGCGCTCGAAAACTTCGTTGATTATAACGAAGTCGAATTTTTCGACCTGCGCCATCTCCGCCACGGCATTGGCCAGGCGCTGCTCGATCGCCTCGGCACTGTCCTCGCCGCGGCGAAGCAGGCGCGAGCGCAATTCCTCCCAGCTCGGCGGCAACACGAAGATCAGCACCGCATTGGCAAACGCCTGCTTGATCTGCGCCGCGCCCTGGTAGTCGATCTCCAGGATCACGTCTCCACCCCCGGCGATGCGCTCCTCGATCGCCCGGCGCGAAGTGCCGTAGCGGTTGCCATGCACGTTGGCCCACTCGACGAAAGCGTTGGCCTGCACCATGGCATCGAACTCCTCCACCGTCGTGAAGTGGTACTCGCGCCCGTCCTTTTCCTGCCCGCGCGGCGCGCGCGTGGTGTGCGAGATCGATGGACGAACCAGCGCATCGAGCTCCATCAGGGCATTGACGAGGCTGGATTTGCCCGCGCCGCTGGGGGCTGAAACCACAAATAAATTACCGGGATAGTCCATGGTGGGCATGCGTTGTCAGCTATATTTTTACTACTCTATATTTTGTACCTGCTCGCGCATCTGCTCGATCAGCACCTTCATGTCCACGCTGATGCGGGTCAGTTCGATGCTCGCCGACTTGGAGCCCAGGGTATTGGCCTCGCGGTGCAGTTCCTGGATCAGGAAGTCGAGCCGCTTGCCTATCTCTCCTCCTTGCCCGAGCAGGCGGGAGATCTCCTGCAGGTGCGAGCGCAGACGGGTGATTTCCTCGGCCACGTCGATGCGCAGCGCATAGGCGGCAGCCTCGGCGAGGGCACGCTCCTGGATGGCTTGCGGAGCCGACGCGACCAGCGCCCCCTGCAGCGCCTGCTCCCAGCGCTCAAGGAATCGCTGGCGCTGTTGCTTCACCAGCTCGGGCACCAGGGGTTCGGCCCGATCGGCCAGCTGGCGCAACTGCTCCACGCGGTCGCGCAGCATGGCCGCCAGATGAGCACCCTCCCGCTCGCGCGCGGCCACCAGATCGGCGAGCGCCTTGCGGGCGAGCTCCTGCAGCGCCGGCCTCCAGTCCATCTGCGGAGCCGCCATCTGCCCTCCCAGGCGCAGCGCGTCCGCGACGGTCAGCGCGGCCGCGTCGGGCAGCCAGGCGCGCACATGGGCCTGCACCGCGGCCAGGTGCTGCAACGCATCCGCCGCGGGCGCGCGCAGGGTGCTTTCGGCGCTGGTGTCGATGTAGGCCCGCAGCTCCACCTTGCCGCGCTTGAGCACGGCGCCCGCAGCGGCGCGCAGCATGGCCTCGTGACTGCGCAACTCGTCGGCCAGGCGCAGCGTCACGTCCAGGAAACGGCTGTTGACCGAGCGGACCTCCAGCCCCAGCCGACCAGCACCTTCATGACCGGCCAGAGGGCCCGCCTCCTGTTGAACGCCGGCATAACCGGTCATGCTATAAACTGCCATGGGCCTCTCTGAGATGGATACTCTGTCAAACAAAACGAGCGGGAATTATCCTGTCTCCGCCACGTGCCCGCTCTGACAGCGCTGCCATGTCCACGCCACCGCCCAAGGTCAAGCCATCGCCACTCCCCGAGAACACGAGCATCGGCGGCTACCGCGTGCTGCGGCGTCTGGCCGCGGGCGGGTTTGGCGTGGTCTACCTGGCGCTCGATCGCGAAGGCCAGCAGGTCGCCATCAAGGAGTACCTGCCGGCGTCGCTCGCCACGCGCGCGCCGGGCGAATTGCAGCCCCAGGTCGCGCCTGAAAAGCTGTCCCTGTACCGGCTCGGGCTGAAGAGTTTTTTCGAGGAAGGCCGGGCGCTGGCGCAGATCGCGCACTCGTCGGTGGTGACGGTGCTCAACTTCTTTCGCGAGAACGAGACCGTCTACATGGTGATGGACTACCTGGAGGGCGCCTCGCTGCAGGAGTTCATCATCACGGCGCGCGGCCTCAAGCACGAGAAGGTGTTCCGCGAATCCACCATTCGCTCGCTCTTCGACGAAGTGCTGCGCGGCCTGCGCGTGGTGCATCAGCACCGCATGCTGCATCTGGACATCAAACCGGCCAACGTCTTCATCACCGACGACAACCGCGCCGTGATGATCGACTTCGGCGCCGCGCGCGAGGTGCTTTCCAAGGAAGGCAATTTCGTGCGGCCGATGTACACGCCCGGGTTTGCCGCGCCAGAGATGTACCGGCGCGACTCGGCGCTCGGTCCCTGGACGGACATCTACGCCATCGGCGCCTGCATGTACGCCTGCATGCACGGCTATCCGCCCGCCGAAGCGCCGCAGCGCCAGAGCAAGGACCGTCTGACCACGTCGCTGCAGAAGCTGCGCGGCGTCTATTCCGACAACCTCATCGAACTGGTGGAGTGGTGCATGGCGATGAGCCCGCTGGATCGCCCACAATCGGTGTTCACGCTGCAGAAAGAGCTTTCGCGCGAGGGTGAGCGCCGCTACACCAAGCTGTCCATGGCTGAAAAGATGCGCATGCAGCTCGACTCGTTCGTCTCCGACGTCAAGAAAACCACTCCATCCAAACCCTCCGTTGCTGCCGCATCGGGAGCCCGACCGAAATGAAATTTTCCGTCTTTCAACTGAGCCGTCAGGGCGGACGCGCCACCAACGAAGACCGCATGGGCTATGCCTACACGCGCGACGCCTGCCTGTTCGTGCTGGCCGACGGCATGGGCGGGCACCCGCAGGGCGAGGTGGCGGCGCAGATCGCGATCCAGACGGCAGCGATGAAATTCCAGAACGAAGCCCAGTCCATCCTGCCTGACGTGGGCGCGTTTCTCGCCAGCGTGGTCACGGCGGCGCACGACCAGATCGTGCGCTACGCGGCCGCGCGCGCCATGATGGATGCGCCACGCACCACGCTGGCCGTCGTGGTGGTGCAGGAGGGGCAGGTGCGCTGGGCGCACTGCGGCGATTCGCGCATCTACCTGGTGCGCAACAGCAAGCTGCTGGCGCGCACGCGCGACCACTCCTACCGTGAGCTGCGCGAGGCCATGGGCAGCGAGGAGCCGGTCAACCGCAACGTGCTCTTCACCTGCCTGGGCTCGCCCGCGCGGCCGATGTACGACGTCTCCAACGCCATGACGCTCGACAGCGGAGACCGCATCATGCTGTGCTCGGACGGCCTGTGGGATTCGCTGGACGACAAGACCATCGTGCAGGTGCTCTCGCACCAGCGCGTCTCCGACGCCGTACCCATGCTCGTGGACATGGCGCTGCGCAAGGCGGGAAGCAACAGCGACAACGTCACCGCCGTGGCGATGCAGTGGGAGACCCCGGGTATCCCCGACGCGGCCGAGGGCGAAGCGATAGACACCGGCACCGACGAGACGTTTGCCTCTACCATCCAGACCGACGAATTCGAAACGGGCGACAACTTCCTCGACGAGGAAGCGATCGAGCGCTCGATCGCCGAAATCAACGAAACCATACGGCGCACGGCCGCGCGCAAGTCGCAAGGCTGAAGCAGCGTTCGCGCGCCCTTTGCGCCGGGTCCTTGCGGCCCGAAACGAGAGCCATCCATGACTTCCAGCTACAGCCGCAGCGGCGGCAGGGCGTTCGACCAGCTTCGCCCCGTGCGCATCACGCGCCACTACACCATGCATGCCGAGGGTTCGGTGCTCATCGAATGCGGAGCGACCCAGGTGCTGTGCACCGCCTCGGTGGAAGACAAGGTGCCTCCCCACAAGCGCGGCAGCGGTGAAGGCTGGGTGACGGCCGAATACGGCATGCTGCCGCGCGCCACCAACACCCGCGGCGCGCGCGAAGCGGCCAAGGGCAAGCAGAGCGGGCGCACGCAGGAGATCCAGCGCCTGATCGGCCGCAGCCTGCGCGCGGTCTTCGACCTGAACAAACTCGGCGAGCGCACGATCACGCTCGACTGCGACGTGCTGCAGGCCGACGGCGGCACGCGCACGGCCTCGATCACCGGCGCCTGGGTGGCCGCGCACGACGCGGTGGCGACGCTGCTCAAAAACGGCGCCATCGTCGAAACACCGCTCACGGGCGCGGTGGCCGCGGTGTCCGTGGGCATCGTGCAGGGCACGCCGCTGCTCGATCTGGAATACGTCGAAGACTCGGCCTGCGACACCGACATGAACATCGTCATGACCGGCGCCGGACACTATGTGGAACTGCAAGGCACGGCCGAGGGGGTGGTCTTCTCGCGCGCGGAGCTCGATCGCCTGCTGCAACTGGGCGAATCGGGCATCACACAGTTGCTCGCTCTGCAGCAACAATCGCTCTCGGAATAAGAGCTGTTCGCGCTCATTCAGCAAGGTCTTCAGCCCGTTTTGACATGAAACTTGTTCTCGCCTCGCACAACCCCGGGAAACTGGCCGAACTGCAGGTGCTGATGGCGCCACTGGGCGTGACGCTGATCGCACAAGGAGAACTGGGCGTGGGCGAACCCGAGGAACCATTTCACACCTTCGTGGAAAACGCACTCGTGAAAGCGCGCCACGCCAGCCGCGCCACCGGGCTGCCCGCGATGGCCGACGACGCCGGGCTGTGCGTGCAGGCCTTCGGCGGCGAACCGGGCGTGCAGACCGCCACTTACGCCACACGCTTCGGTTATGAAAAGAGTGATGCGAACAACGTGCGCGCGCTGCTGGAGCAGATGCGGGACGTGCAGGACCGGCGCGCCAGCATGGTCAGCACGCTGGTGGCGCTGCGCTCCCCGGAAGACCCCGAACCCCTGATCGCCGTCGGCCGCGTGAACGGAGAGATCACGCGCGCGCCACGCGGCAGCGGCGGCTTCGGGTTCGACCCCGTGATGTTCATTCCCGAATTCGGCAAAACCTTCGCCGAACTGCCCCTTGAGGTCAAAAACGCCCACAGCCATCGGGGTCGTGCGGTACGGCAGATGCTGGCGCTCATGCGAGAGTACTGGCTGTGAACTCGCCCCAGGGCGGGTGAAAATTTGAATGTTTCAGGGCCCAGCGCTTATCCAACAAGCGCTGGCAGCTATCGTTTCAGGAATACCACCCATGACCACCGAAACCACGCCGCTGCAGGACGTGCAGCACTACATCGGCCCGGGGCCGCTGCGCCTGCCCAGCCTGCCGCCGCTGTCGGTCTACGTGCACATTCCCTGGTGCCTGAAGAAGTGCCCCTACTGCGACTTCAACTCGCATGCGCTGCAGGAAGGCGAAGGCGCGCCCGAAGCCCGCTACATCGATGCGCTCACCGCCGACCTGGAAGCCGCGCTGCCGCTGGTCTGGGGCCGCACCGTGAGCAGCGTCTTCATCGGCGGCGGCACGCCCAGCCTGTTCTCGCCCGAAGCCATCGACCGGATCATCGCCATGATCCGCGCGCGGCTCATGCTCGAAGCGGGCTGCGAGATCACGCTGGAGGCCAACCCCGGCACCTTCGAGAAAGACCGCTTCAAGGCCTTCCACGATGCAGGCGTCACGCGTCTGTCGATCGGCGTGCAGAGCTTCAACGACCGCCACCTGAAGGCCATCGGCCGTGTGCACGATGCGGCCCAGGCACGCGCGGCGGCCGAGGAAGCCGCGCAATGCTTCGAGACCTTCAACCTCGACCTGATGTATGCCCTGCCCGGCCAGAGCGTGGCTGACCTGGAGGACGACGTGCGCACGGCCTTGAGCTTCAAGCCGCCGCACCTGTCGATCTACCACCTGACGGTGGAGCCCAACACCCTGTTCGCCAAGTACCCGCCACGCCTGCCCGACGACGACACCGCCTGGGACATGCTGGACCGCATCACGGCGCTGACGCAGGAGGCGGGCCTGGCGCGCTACGAGGTATCGGCCTACGCGAAGAACGCCCACCGCTGCACGCACAACATCAACTACTGGCAGTTCGGCGACTACATCGGCATCGGCGCGGGCGCGCACGGCAAGCTGAGCTTCGCGCACCGCGTGATGCGCCAGGTGCGCTACCGCGACCCGAAGCAATACATGGACCACGCGCTCGCGGGCCACGCCGTTGCGCAGGAGCACGAGGTGAGCAACAAGGATCTGACCTTCGAATTCATGCTCAACGCGCTGCGCCTGAAGGACGGCTTTCTGGTGCGCGACTTCTGCACCCGCACCGGCCAGCCGGTCACGGCCATCACGCCGGGCCTGAAGGCAGCCGAAGCCAAGGGCCTGATCAAGACCAACCTCGTGCACATCCAGCCGACCGAGCGCGGCTTCGACTTCCTGAGCGACCTGCAGGGCCTGTTCCTGCCAGCCTGAGCCTCAGCCGCAGCGCACGGCCAGCACCACGCCCTGGGCATCCACGTCCAGGTTGAGCCGCTCGCCGTCGAACTCCTTGGTCACCACCTGCCCCGGGTGCAGCACCCGAGCCATGCGCGCCCCAGCGGCCACGCGCGCCTGCTCCACCACCTGCGCGCTGGCGCTCTTGCCAAGCGCCGAGCGCGCCGCGTCGGCCTTGCAGGTGCCGCCGACAGGCGCATCGCTGCGCCCCAGCGGCGCGGGTCGAGGCGCAAAGCCAGCCGTGGAACACGCCGCGACGACGGCCGCCAGGGACACCGCCAACCAGAGTCTGCCCATCATTTTCATCTCCATCCTCATTGAACCACTGGCACCGCATCCAGCCCCAGCCGTCGTATTGTGGCTGCCGCTTCGTTGGCCTGCGCCGTCGAGGTGAACGGCCCCACCCGCACGCGCTGCAACACCTTGCTCCCCGGGCGCGTCAGGACATCCACCTCGACCGGCAACCCCTCCTTGCGCAGGCGCTCGCGGGTTCGCGCCGCGTTGGCCGGGTCGGCAAAGGCGCCGACATGGATGTAGAGCTCGCGCATCTGCGAGACAGGCTCCGGCGCTTCAGCCGGCTGCCGCCCTTCGCCGGCCTTCTGCCCGGCTCGCGACGGCGCAAGGTACGGGCCACCGGCCGTCCTGGTCTTTCTCCCAGTGGTTGCGGTTTCATGGCCCTTCGCTGCCAGGGTGGCCAAGGCGGCCTCGGTTTCACCCTGCACCGCTTGTGCTTCGTTCACATCGAACGGCGGCACCCTGGCAGACTCGGCTTGCCGCTCCGGCGGTGGCGGCTGCGTCTGGGCTGCCGGCACTGGCGGCTGTGGCGCAACCGTCACCGCCCCCGTCACCTCGGGCGCGCCATGCCCGGGCACCGGGCCCAGCCTGCCAGCGCCGCCCCATGGCAAGGCAAGCATCGCTGCGGCCGCGCACGCCAGCGCACCCAGCGCTGCAATCAGCCACATCCTGCGCGGGGAAGGCGCGGCCGACTGCAGTTGGTCCAGTGCCTGCTGCATCGTCCGCGATCGCGCCACCACCGCCTCGATACGGCGCCGCGCATCACGATGAACCAGGGCATCGCCCCACAGGCCGAGCGCCATGACGCTGGCAAGCCACAGCGCCATCACCACACCCGCGAGCACACCCCCCGGCAGCAGCGCCCGGTCGTGCGCGAACACCACGGCCGCCACGGCCCCCCATGCCCATGCCAGGTAAACCACCAGCCCGCGCCACAATGAACGGAACGCCAACCACATCGGCCCCGCGATGGCCGCCGCCCAGTTCCACAACGGGATGGCGCGGCCCGCCGCATCGAGTCGCGCAAAGGCGGACAGGTAATGCTCAACGCCCGATGTCCCGATGGCTGCCATGCCGAGCCGGGTAGCCAGACGGGCCGGACCGTCCGGCTGCCCGGGCGTGCCAGCCGATTGGGGTAATGTTCCGGCGATCGTGTCCTGCATGAGCGATGGATGACTGGGCGCGTCGGCCTCGAGCCCAACAGCGCAGGAATTATGCGTTACCCGCCTTCCATACGCGCTCCGCCCCGCGCCCATGGCTGTGCTCGCGGCAGCACGCATATATCATTGGCTGTCGTGCATCGCACCCATTGCGTGTATCGTGCGAACCCCGCGCGAGAGTGCAAACGCAAAGCTGCTGCACTCGCGCGACCGAATTCGAACGATACCTTGCCCCGTAGCGGGATTGTGGGTGCCCGTGTTTCCGCCATCAGTACCCATGCCAGCTCACAGCGCCACGGACAGAACTTCGCCACGGGCCAGCGCCCAGCCTCCCCTCGGGCCGGATGCGTTTGCCGCCCTCGTGGCACACATTCCGGGCACGGTGTTCCGCTCGGAAGCCACGGCGCCCTGGCACGTGCGCTTCATGAGCGGCACCCATGAAGTGAGCACGGGCCGCAGCGTGCATGAGTACCTTGCGGACGGCGAGCTCTACCTCACACTCATCCACCCGGACGACCACCCGGGCTTCACGCAGACCTTCTCGCAGGCGCTGGCCGAGCGCCGCCCTTACGTCGCCGAGTACCGGGTCCTTCACTGCGACGGCAGCTGGCACTGGGCACGCCAGCACGCCAGAGGTGTCTATGCCGAAGACGCAACCATCCTGTTCGTGGACGGTGTGATCTTCGACATCAGCGCCGAACGCAGGGAGCAGGAAAGGGTCAGGAAACTGGCGAACGCGCTGCCCGTGGCCGTCTACCAATCCCGGCTGGACGAAAACGATCGCCCCCGCATGCTGTACATCAGCGACGCGATCGAGCAGCTGACGGGCTACTCGGCGCAAGCCGTCATGGCGGACCTGCTCATCCTCTTCTCGCGCATCCACCCGAAGGACCTGCCGGGCTTCGTCGCGGCCGACGCCCAGGCCTTTCACGCCCGCGCGGAGTTCGCCCAGGAGGTGCGCTTTTTTCGCGCCGATGGCCAGGAGCGCTGGATGTCCGTCAAGTCCTCGCCCTACACGACGGAGGACGGCGAAATCGCCTACCAGGGCTTCATGGAGGACATCACCGAGCGCAAGTTGGCCGAAGAGAGAGTGCGCGCGAGCGAATCCTTCCTGCAACAGATTTTCGACACGTCCAACGTCGCGATCTTCCTGGTGAACCCGCAGGGCATCATCACGCGAGCCAACCGCAAGATGGCGCAGATGTTCGGGTGCACCATCGAGCAGCTCACCGGCGCACCCTATGTCAGCCTCGTGGACCCCGTGGAGCGCCAGGCCGGCCACCGGAAGATGCTGGCCCTGCTCGCCAGCGACATCGATTCGGTCAACCTCGAGCGGCTTTACCTGCGCCACGACGGAAAAACATTCTGGGGCAACCTGACGGGCAAACGCTTCAATGGCAGCGACGGCACCGAATACGGACTGATCGGCGTGATCATGGACGTCAGCGAACGCAGGCGGGCCGAGGAGGAAGTGCGCAACCTCGCGTTCTACGATCCGCTGACCAACCTGCCCAACCGCCGCCTGCTGCTCGACCACCTGCAGACGTGCATCGATGCATCCACGCGCAACGGCCTGTACGGCGCGCTGATCTTCATCGACCTCGATAATTTCAAGACGCTCAACGACTCGCTCGGGCACGACGTCGGAGACCAGCTCCTGCGGGCGGTGGCCGGACGCCTGCAATCGGTCGTGCGCAAGGGCGATACCGTGGCGCGCCTGGGAGGCGATGAATTCGTCGTCGTGCTCGGCAGCCTGGACGCTTCCGCCCTGATCGCCGCCAGAATGGCCAATGGCGTGGGGCTCAAGATCATCGAGCAGATGAACTCACCCTACGAGTTGCAGCACAACGCGGTGCGCAGCACCCCGAGCCTGGGCATCGCCCTGTTCAGGGGCAATGAATCGAACATCGACGAACTGCTCAAGCATGCGGACCTCGCGATGTACCAGGCGAAGACGGGCGGGCGCAACACCCTGCGCTTCTTCGACCCCGAGATGCAGGAGCGCATCAACGCCCGTGCGCTGATCGAGAGCGAGCTGTACGACGCCATGGAAAAGCGGCAATTCCTGGTGTATCTGCAGCCCCAGGTGAACATCTACGGCGACTGCATAGGCGCCGAAGCCCTCGTGCGCTGGAACCATCCGGTCAAGGGCATCATTTCTCCGACACAGTTCATCGCCATTTCCGAAGAGACCGGGCAAATCCGCGCCATCGGCCACTGGGTGCTGTATGAAGCCATGCGCCTGCAAAGGCGGTGGCAGGCCAACATCGCGACGCGGGACATCGTCGTCGCCATCAACATCAGCGCGCGACAGTTTCACCTGGCCTCTTTCGTCAACGAGATAGAGCAACTGCTGGAAAGCACCGGCGCGGACCCGAGCCGACTGCAATTCGAACTGACCGAAAGCGTGCTCCTGAACGACGCTGACGACGCCATCGCCAAGATGCTGGCGATGCAGGCCCTGGGCATCGGATTCGCGCTCGACGATTTTGGAACGGGTTACTCGTCGCTTGCCTACCTCAAGCGCCTGCCGCTGCGCCAGATGAAAATCGACCAATCGTTCGTGCGCGACATCCTGAGCGACCCGAACGACCTGGCCATCTGCCGTTCCATCATCGTGCTCGCCGCCAGCCTAGGCCTGCACGTCATTGCCGAGGGCGTTGAAACCCGGGAGCAATGGGAGCTGCTGCGCGCGGAGGGCTGCGAAGAGGCCCAGGGGTTCCTCTTTGCCGGGCCGATGCCAGAAGATGAATTCGTGCGCTGGCTGGATGTCGGTGCGTAGCCCACGCGGGGCCGCCGCGTCTTCTCGCACAGGTGGTCTGGGCTCAAAGAACACGGGGCAACAATGAACTGGCGCTCGGCAAGTTCCAAAAAATGGGGAAGGTGGTCCCGTCTGGAACACTGGAAGCACGCAAGCTGGCATCCGGTGCAACCATGTTTTACTGGCGAGTCACGCTCGGTGGCAAGACGACCCGCGAGCCTATCGGCACGTACGATTCAAGCGCGCCTCCCAAGAGCCTGCAACCGACAAGCCGGGGCTATTCGATTTTGGCGGCGATGCGCGCCGCCGAAGCGCTTGCGACGCAGCACCGCGCCATCTAGATCGAGGCGGTTACGCTGGCGTGAAAGCCTCAGAAAACGAAGCCAGGGCCAAGGCCGAAACCGCCAAGGTTGAAGCCGCGCAGTACACATTGAAGGCGCTGCTGACCGACTACTGCGACCACCTGGAAGCTCTAGGCCGCGTGTCGCACCGTGAGGCGCGCAGCATCCTTACTTTGCACGTCACGAAAGCATGGCCGAAGATCGCCGCGCTATCCGCGTGGGCGAAAGAAGTACCGCACCGCATTGAGGACTTCCAAGCCAAGCGCATCCGCTCTGGCGTGGAGACGCTACTGGCCAGCGCGAAAGTGAGCAGTGATATTCGCGGGCGACTTCAATCGCATGGCATTTCGGGGGTGCAAGCGAGGCATTACGACGGTTACGACTACGACCCGAAAAGCGCCAAGCCCTTGAAATTTTGTTGAGGCTGTTGGGATACCCTGATGACGCTGCCGAGAATGACAGGGAATAGACAGGCGCCAACTGACTGAAGCGGCATGCGCCGGAACGTATCGCCAACAAAATGAGGGAATCGACCGCACCGTACACTAAGGGCTTGGCTTGCCACACGCTCGTGCAAGCTGCTCGAACCCCCAAGGCCCAGCCATTCCCGATTGAACAGCCTTGCGCGCATGGCACACCTTCGCACACACAGAACAAACACCGCGTCCTGCGCGCTTGGCAGTGATGCAGGCCGGAAGATAGATACATCGTTTCTGCGCTCCCAGGTGGGCTACAACGCCCGTCGCGCGGCGCTGCACATCATCGATGTGGTCGTGCAACGCCTGGCGGCGTATGACCTCAAGGTCGTGGAGATGTCGGTGCTGTCGCTGCTGGCGCACAACAGCGGCCTGACCTCGCGCCATGTATGCGCGGCGCTGAACATCATGCCCCCCAACCTGGTGGGGCTGGTGGCCAGGCTGGAGCGGCGTGCCCTGATCGAACGCCGTCCACATCCCAGCGACGGCCGCGCCATAGGGCTGTACCCGACCGAGGCAGGAATGAAGCTAATCACCGAGGTCGAAGGCGTCATCGAGCAGGCCGAGGTCGAGGCCGCCCCGCTTCTGTCCACCGCCGAGCGCCGAACGCTCATTGCCCTGCTGCAAAAGGTCTACGACAAGGACTGATTGCGCGGCACCCACGGGGCAATAGCCCTTCTGCCTCGCTTCCGGACGAACCCGCCTGCCGGCGCACCTGGGCCCGTCGCGCGCTGCGCTGCCCGCGGGACGCTGGCCCGCCGCGCCAGCCGCTTGCCCCGGGCGCCAGCCCGACGGATCCATCCACACACCGGGCTCGCGCGTGCCCAAGGCTTCATCCTGCCCTGGAAATCAGGCGACCGGATTCTCGTGATCCGTGAGGAGTTCCCCAGCGAGCACCAAGGGTAAGTACTGATAAAAAATCCGACTCGACGACTTGATTTAGTTATTATTCATAATCAAAATTCAGGCCTTCCAACGCAGCAGGATGCCGTCCATCTTTTCATCCATCGACGACAGGAAATACGCCATGAAACTACTTCGCCCCTCGCTCGCCGCCGTACTCACGTTCGCCTTCCTCGGAGCCGCGCAAGCCGACATCACGGTCGGCGTGGTGCAGCCGCTGACCGGCCCCGCCTCCGGCCTGGGCATCCCGGTAAAGAACGCCATTGCCATCTGGCCCAAGACGGTAGCCGGGGAAAACATCAAGCTCATCATCCTTGACGACGCGAGCGACCCCACCGCCGGTGTAAAGAACGCGCAGCGCTTGGTCACCGAAGACAAGGTGGACGTCATCGTCGGCTCGACCGCCACACCTGTGGCGATACCCATGGCCGACGTGGCAGCCGCGTCGGGCACGCCGCAACTGGCCACCTCGCCCGCGGCCCTGCCCGAGGGCAAGGACAAATGGACCTTCCGGTTGACGCAGAGTAACGCGGTAATGGCCCACGCCGTGGTGGCCCACATGAACAGGCACGGCATCAAGACCGTGGGCTTCCTTGGCTATACCGATGCCTATGGCGAGCTGTGGATCAAGGGCTTCGCCGAGGAGGCCGACAAGGTGGGCATCAAGGTGATTGCCACCGAGCGGTTCGCCCGCACCGACACCAGCGTCACGGCGCAGGCGCTCAAGCTGGTCGCGGCCAAGCCTGATGCCATCCTGATCGCCGCCTCGGGCAGCGGCGCTGGCATGCCGCAAAAGGCCGTGAAGGAGCGTGGCTACCAGGGCAAGGTGTACCAGACGCACGCCGCCGCCACCCGCGACCTGATGCGCACCGCCGGCAAGGACGCGGAAGGAGCCTTCGTGGTCACCGGCCCAGGCCCGCTGGCCTCGCAGCTGCCTGACAGCCACCCCTCCAAGGCGCTGTCAATTGCCTACGTCGAGTCGTACGAGAAAGCCTACGGGGCCAATACGCGCAACCAGTTCGGCGCCCACGGCTTCGATGCCTACGTCGTGCTGGAAAAGGCGGTACCCGTGGCCCTGAAGACCGCGAAACCCGGCACGCCGGAGTTTCGCGCCGCATTGCGCGACGCGTTCGAGAACATGGGGCGCACCGTAGTGTCGCAAGGTGTGCTCATGTGGACACCCAGCGATCACTGGGGCTTCACCAACGAGACGGGTGTGATGCTGAAGGTCGTCGGCGGTGAGTTCAAGGTCGAGCCGTAAGCCACCCGTTTCGCAAAGTCCGATGCATACAGGGGTGACCACCCCTGCGTGCGGGCGGCAACATCTTCCTGGATTTCTGACATGGATTTCACCATCGCCAGCGTGCTCACGCTGGACGGTCTGACCAATGGCGCAGTCTATGCGCTGCTGGGCATGGGCATCGTCCTGATATTCGCGGTCACGCGGGTCATCTTCATTCCGCAGGGCGAATTCGTCGCCTATGGCGCGCTCACGCTGGCGGTCTTCCAGATGGGTCAGGTCCCAGGCACGGTGTGGCTGCTGTTCATCCTTGCCGCCATCGCGTCAGCAATGGAATTCTTCACCATCTGGCGTCATCATGGCAGTGTCCGCCACGCGATCAAGGCGGCGCTACGCACCGCACTGCCCGCGGTGGTCGTCGGTCTGGTCGCCCTGTGGGCGGCTCCACACCGTTTCCCGCTGCTGGTGCAGGCCCTGCTGTCGCTGGCGATCGTCACGGCCTACGGCCCGCTGGTCTACCGCGTCGCCTATCAGTCGCTGGCAGGTGCCAGCATCCTGGTGCTGCTGATCGTCTCCGTTGGCGTGCATTTCGCGATGACGGGGCTGGGCCTGCTGTTCTTCGGTGCCGAGGGCTTTCGCAACCCTCCATTCTGGGATGCACGCCTGGACCTCGGGCCGATCACGCTGAGCGGTCAGGCCTGCATCATCTTTCTCGCCTCGGCGGCGCTCATCGTGCTGCTGTGGCTGCTGTTCGAGCGCAGCCTGTACGGCAAGGCGCTGCAGGCAACCGCCGTCAACCGACTGGGCGCGCGGCTGATGGGCATTTCCACCGAGGGCGCCGGGCGGCTCACGTTTGCCGTGACGGCCCTGATCGGCGCGCTCTCCGGTCTGCTGATCGGCCCGACCACCACGGTGTTCTACGACTCGGGGTTTCTCATTGGCCTCAAGGGCTTCGTAGTGGCGGTGATCGCCGGTCTGCACAGTTATCCGGGCGCGCTGCTGGGGGCGCTGGGCGTCGGACTGATCGAGTCCTTCGGTTCGTTCTGGGCCAGCGCCTTCAAGGAGGTGATCGTCTTCACCATCGTGCTGCCCGTGCTGCTGTGGCGGTCCCTGCGTTCTCCCCATCTCGACGAGGAGCATTGAAATGGACGCCTTGTCTCCATCGCTGAAGGCCGACGACAGCGCACCCGTGCCCAGCCCCCTGCGCACCTGGGGGCTGCCTGCGCTGGCCGTGGCGTTGGCCACCATCGCGCTGCTGCCGCTGCCCGATTTCTGGATCATCCAGCTCAACTACATCGGCATCTATACCCTGCCCGTGCTCGGCCTGGTGCTGTTGACCGGCGTCTGCGGCCTGACCTCATTCGGACAGGCGGCGTTCGTCGGCGTGGGGGCCTACACCACCGCCTATCTGACGACTCAAATGGGCCTTTCGCCCTGGCTCACACTCTTCATGGGTCTGGGCATCACCACCGTCAGCGCCCTGCTGATAGGCGCCATCACGCTGCGCATGTCGGGCCACTACCTGCCGCTGGCCACGCTGGCCTGGGCGCTGGCGCTGTACTACCTGCTGGGCAATCTGGACGCGCTGGGCAAGTACGACGGCATTCTGGGCGTGCCGGGGCTCGAGCTGGCGGGCCTGGAGCTGGGCAAGCTGCGTCCCTTCTACGCCCTTGTGTGGCTGATTGCGCTGCTCGCCTGCGTGGCCGTGGCGCGTCTGCTCGATTCCCGCACGGGTCGCGCCGTGCGCGCCCTGGCAGGCGGCACGCAGATGGCCGAGGCCATGGGCGTGGACACCTTCCGCTACAAGGTCGGCGTGTTCGTGTTCGCGGCGCTTCTGGCGTCTGTCTCAGGCTGGCTGTTCGCCCACTTCCAGCAGACGGTTAACCCCTCGCCCTTCGGGCTGCAGATGGGCATCGAATACCTGTTCATGGCCGTGCTCGGTGGCGCGGGCCACGTGTGGGGCGCCATCGCCGGCGCGGGCATCGTCAAGCTGCTCGAAGACCAGTTGCAGGTGCTGCTGCCCAAGCTGATCGGCACCAGTGGAAACTATGAGCTGATCGTCTTCGGCATCCTGATCGTGCTGGTGCTCAAGTACCTGCCCGACGGCCTGTGGGAGGCCATTGACCGCCGCATACCGCGCGCGCACCGCAGGCAGGACTGGGCCCAGGCGCCTGCCCTGCCCGTGCAGCCCAAGCCCGAGGCGGACAGCCTGATGCTGGACGTGCGTGCCATCCGCAAGGAGTTCGGCGGGCTGGTCGCGGTCAACGACATCAGCTTTCAGATTCGCGCCGGACAGATCACCGGGCTGATCGGCCCCAACGGGGCGGGCAAGTCCACCACCTTCAATCTCATCACCGGCGTGCTCGAGCTGACCGGCGGCGAGGTGCTGTTTCGAGGCGAGCGCATCAGCGGCCTGGGCTCGCGCGAGATCGCACGTCGCGGCGTAGCGCGCACCTTTCAGCACGTGAAGATGGTGCCCGACATGACGGTGCTGGAGAACGTGGCGCTGGGCGCCCACCTGCGCAGTCACAAGGGGGCACTGTCGGCCATGCTGCGGCTCGACCGCGCCGAGGAGCGTCAGCTGTTTGCCGAAGCCGAGCGCCAGCTGCGCCGCGTGGGCATGGGCGCCTACCTGCACCACAAGGCGGGGGACCTTTCCATGGGCCCGCAGCGCCTGCTGGAAATTGCACGCGCGCTGTGCGTCGACCCGGCTCTGCTGCTGCTCGACGAGCCCGCCGCCGGTCTGCGCCACAAGGAAAAGCAAGAGCTGGCCGAGGTGCTGCGCGCGCTGCGCGCCGAAGGCATGGCCATCCTTTTGGTCGAACACGACATGGGCCTGGTGATGGACATCTGCGACCACATCGTGGTGATGGAGTTCGGCACCCACCTCATGGAAGGCACGCCTGCCCAGGTGCAGCAAAGCGACAAGGTGCGCGCCGCCTACCTCGGAACAGAACACTGACATGACGACACCTCTTCTGCAAATCACCGGCCTCACCGCGGGCTACGGCCACGCCGAAGTGCTGCACGGCATCGACCTGACGCTGGCCAAGGGCAGCATCGTCACCGTCATCGGCCCCAACGGCGCGGGCAAGACCACGCTGCTCAACACGCTGATGGGCGTGCTGCCCGGCAAGGGCAGCATCCGCTACGATGGCACGCCCATCGAGGACCTGACGCTGGAAGAACGCGTGATGCTGGGCATCGCGCTGGTGCCCGAAAGGCGCGAGCTCTTTGCCAGCATGTCAGTGCAGGATAACCTGGTGCTGGGCGGCTACCGCCAGATGCGCCTGGGCAACCGCCAGTGGCGCGATCGCATCGACGACGTGTATGCGCTGTTTCCCCGCCTCAAGGATAGGCGCGCGCAGTCCTCGGGCACGCTCTCGGGCGGCGAGCGCCAGATGCTGGCCGTGGGCCGTGCGCTGATGTCGCGCCCGCAGCTCCTGATGCTCGACGAGCCCAGCCTGGGCCTGGCGCCGCTGATCGTGCAGGATATCCTGCGCAACGTGCAGGCGCTGCGCGAGAGCGGCGTCTCCATCCTGCTGGTGGAGCAGAACGCGCGCGCCGCGCTGGACGTGGCCGACCACGGCTACGTGCTGGAGATGGGCGCCGTCAGCCTGCAAGGCCCAGCGCACGAACTGGCGCATGACGTGCGCGTCATCGAAACCTACCTGGGCGCGACGCAAAGCGCATCGGTCGCCTGACGGCCCTACCTTGAGCCATTCATCTTCATAACCACCAGGGAGACGCAAAAACAAGTACCTGTATTCGCCCGCACTGCTAGCCGGCCTCACCGCTGCAGCGGCGGCCACGCTGTCGGCCTGCGGGGGAGGCGATGGCAACAGAACCCCATTTGCTGCAGAGAAGCTGCTCCAACTTTCCGCAACCACCCCCGCCACGTTGCAGTCCTGCGCCAGCCTTGCGGGCAGTTTGGCGCTGCCGGACACCCGCATCAACTCGTCGGAATTGGTGGCAGCAGGCCCGCTCACAGTGCAGGGTGTGACCTCTACGTTGCCCGCGCACTGTCTGGTCAAGGGCAAGATAAAAGAACGCACCAGCACCGTAGATGGAGCCAGCTATGCCATTGGTTTCGAGGTTCGCCTGCCCCAGGACTGGAACGGCCGCTTCCTGTACCAGGCCAACGGTGGCCTGGACGGCACAGTACTTCCGGCCTTGGGCAATACCAGCGGCGCCGCGCCCATAGCACCCGCCCTAGTGCAAGGCTTTGCCGTGCTCAGCTCCGACGCGGGCCACGGCGCACCCACGCCCTTCTTCGGCATCGACCCGCAGGCACATCTGGACTACGGCTACCAGGCCGTGGGCACGCTCACGCCCATGGCCAAGAACTTAATCAAGAGCGCCTACGGGAAGGCCCTCGACCGCTCGTACCTGGCCGGCTGCTCCAACGGTGGACGGCACGCCATGGTGGCAGCGTCGCTGTTCGCGGACCTGGTGCCGGCATCAACCGCTGGGCGCTTCGTGCGGTGACCGTGTTTCATACGGATTTGCCGCGAACCAACAAAGCTAGACGATTGAAGGCATATCCGTATCAGCGCTCCCGGGCGCCTGCCAGGGCAATCAGACGATCCGCGCTTTCCCGTGGCATCAGTTCGCGCGGCTGCGAGCCATCGGCAAGGCGAAACGAGGAGACGGCGATCTCCAGGCGGTGAGCTTGCTGACGCAGCGCTTGCGCGGCAGCCGCCGCCTGTTCAACCAGCGCCGCGTTCTGCTGGGTCATGACATCGAGATGATCAACCGAGGCATTGACCTGCCCGATGTCCTCGGCCTGCTCGGCCGTGGCGGAGCTGATGGCCGCCATGAACTCGCCCACGCTCCTGATCGCGGCAACCATGCCCTGCATGGCCTCTCTGGCAAGCTGCACCTGCGCGCCGCCTTCGCGCACGCTGTCGGTCGAATCGGTGATCAGGGCCTTAATTTCCTTGGCGGCGGCGGCTGAACGCTGCGCCAGACCGCGCACTTCCTGGGCCACCACGGCAAAGCCACGCCCCTGCTCGCCGGCCTTGGCGGCCTCGACGGCCGCGTTGAGCGCCAGGATGTTGGTCTGAAACGCAATCGCATCGATCACGCCGATGATTTCCTGGATCTTGCGCGAGGCCTGATCGATCGTATCCATGGTCTGAACCACCTGCGCCATCACCGCCCCGCCCCTGGTCGCGACTTCGATGGCCTGGCGTGCCTGTGCATCCGCCTGCTGCACGGTGGTCGCGTTGTGGTGCACGGCCGAGGTCAGCTGTCCCATGGTGGCCGCCGTCTGCTGCAGGCTGCCGGCCTGCTGCTCGGTTCGGCTGGAGAGGTCGCTGTTGCCCTGAGCGATCTCGTCCGCCGCCAGCACGATCCCCTCGGTGCCCGAGCGGACCTCGCCGACGATGAGCTCCAGTCCCTGATTCATGATCGCCATCGCGTGCATCAGGGCCGCGAATTCATCGTTGCCGACCACGGCCACCGGGTGCGAAAGATCGCCCTGCGATACGCGCCGCGCCGCCTGCACGGCTATGCCCAGCGAGCGCCGGATGCGCCGCACCACCACCCACGCAAACAACGCCGTGAGGCAGGTCAACAGCAGCGCCACGGCGGCCGCAACGCGTGCCTGGTGCTGCCCGGAGGCCGTGAAGGCCTGGAGCTTCTCATCAAGGCGCTTGCGCTGGATTTCCCCGTAGCGCTGCAGTTCCTCACTGTAGATTTTCTGTGCCGGCACGTATGCGGTATCGAACATCGCGCTGGCGCCGGCCATGTCGCCTAGGTTCTTGTACTGGGTGACGGAATCAAGCGCGGTGGCCAATGCCTTTTCCACCTCGGCGAAATGGACCAGCCACTGTTTTTCCTCATCGGTGGACGCCGCCGCGGCCACTGCGGCCGCCATCTCTCCGGCCTCCTTTGTCCTGGCCTGGGCAGACTCGATCAGGGTCTCCTTCATGCCCTCATCGTTCGTCTTGTTGATCACCATGTAACGCAAAGCCGCGTCTTCCGATGCCGAAATCCAGCGCTCCACCAGCCGAATTCGGCCAACCTCGACGCTGCCGAATTCGTGCAGCGAAGTCTCCACCGCCTTTTGCGAAAGCAGGCCGTTCACGGCGAAACCTAGCATCACGATGAGCGCAAATCCGAATGCCAGGGCAAGCTGGAAACCGGTGGTAAACCGGCCCATCCGAAGTCCAGCATCTCCGGATGCGGCGTCTGTCTTTTTCATGTCATGCACCTCGCCGGACAAGGCTGGCAACGTATGCCGCGCCGTTCAAATCGGAGCGACGAGATGGCGCGCCGCCTGCACGCGGCGGCGCCAATGCTCGGCCTGAACCAGCACGTGATCGAAGAAATAGCAGGCGCTGTCGCGTTTGTGCGCGAAGGCATCGCTGGCCACCCGTGCGGCACGACACCAGGCGAAGGCCATGGCCACCCAGCCCACCAGGCGCAGGTAGTCCTCGGCAGCGCGGGCGGGCAGCTCGGCATCATCCCGGGCGTCCATGGCCAACGCCTGCGTCTCGGTCTGCAGCACATCGCACCAGCCCCGCAGCACTTCCCCATGCGCCGACGGCAACGCCGCTTCGGCACGAAACGCCTGCAGCAGCGGCGCGAGGCCATCGAGCGCGGCCAGCACCTTGCGCTGCAGCAGGTCCAGCGCCTGGATCTGGTTGGTGCCCTCGTAAATCATGGCAATGCGAGAGTCCCGCAGTGTCTGTTCGATACGGTATTCGTGCACATAGCCGTAGCCACCAAAGACCTGAAGCGCATCACTGGCCAGCTCGAAGCCGCGCTCGGTGAACAGTGACTTAACGACGGGCGTGAGCAGCGCGGCCAGCGCCTGAGAGCCCGAACGCTCGGCCTCGTCGGGCGCGTGCGCGGCAAGATCCAGCACATGGCCGCACCAGTAGCCGAGCGCGCGCATGCCCTCGGTCCACACCCGCAGGTCCCACAGGATGCGGCGTACCGGCGCATGGCAGGCAATGGGGTCGGCCCCATCCCCTGCCCCCGCCCCCGCCGGGCAGACGATGGCGCGCATCTGCCTGCGTTCGCGCGCATAGTCCAGCGCCAGCTGATAGGCCATCTGTGCATGGCCGAGGCCCTGCAGGCCCACGTGCAGGCGAGCGGAATTCATCATCACGAACATGGCGGCCAGCCCGCGGTGCGGCTGGCCTATGAGCCAGCCCTGCGCTTCCTCGAAACGCATGGCGCAGGTGGCGCTGCCCTTGATGCCCATCTTCTTTTCGATGCCGTCGCAATGCACGGCGTTGGCAACCCAGCCACCGTCTGCCTGCTGCAGGCGCTTGGGCACCAGAAACAGCGAAATACCCCGGGTGCCGGGCGGTGCATCCGGCAGACGAGCGAGCACCAGATGGACGATGTTCTCCGTCCAGTCCTGCTCACCGCCCGAGATGAAAATCTTGTTGCCACTCAGCCGATAACTGCCATCGGCGTCGGGTCGTGCCTGTGTGCGCAGCAGGCCCAGATCGCTGCCCGCCTGCGGCTCGGTCAGGCACATGGTGGCCAGCCAGTCGCCGCGTACCAGATGCGGCAGGTACTGCGCCTTGAGCGTCTCGCTGGCGTGTGCATGCAGGCAGGCATAGGCCCCGTGCAGGATGCCCAGGTACATGGCCCAGGCATGGTTGCTGGCGGCGATCATTTCATTGAGCGCCGCGTCCAGCAGCCCCGGCAGACCCTGGCCGCCCACCCCCACATCGCAGGCCAGCGCGGGCCAGCCTGCCTGCACATACGCGTGGTAGGCGGCGGCAAAGCCATCGGGCGTGCGCACCTGGCCGTCACGCCAGGTGCAGCCTTGCAGGTCGGCGCTGGCGTTCAGTGGGGCAAGCTGACCGGCGCAGAAGTCGCCCGCCGCCTCACAGACCATGCGCGCCGTGTCCGCATCGAGGGCGGCGTGGGCGGGCATGCGTTGCCAGTCGGCGGGGGCGTCGAGCCACTGCTCCATGACAAAGGCCATGTCGGTGAGCGGTGGTGCGTAATGGCTGGCGTCGCTCATGCGGCCTCCCTCAGGGGCGCGGCCCGCCCTGCGCCGGCGCCTTGCGGCGCATCGGATGCATTCATGGGTATGCCTGGGTAAAAGGTGGGGGAATGACGGCTGCTAGTCGATCAGCATCAGCGCATCCAGCGCCAGCACGCCTTCTCCCCGGGGGTAGACCACCACCGGGTTGAGGTCGATCTCGCGTATTGCGGGCGTACCGCGCAGTACCTGCCCCAGTCGTTCGATCAACGCAGCCACGGCGCCAACGTCCAGCACCGGCGCGCCACGGTAACCATCGAGCAGTGCCGCGCTTTGCAGCAGCTTGAGTTCGGCGACGATCTCGGCCTGCGACAGATCGGCATCGAGCAGGCGCACATCGTGGATGACTTCCGCCGTCACGCCGCCCAGACCAACGAGGATCACCGGCCCCCACTGCGGATCGTTCTTGGCGCCGATGATGAGCTCCAGCCCTCGCTGGCCCATGCGCTCGACCAGCACGCCATCGAGCACGATGGAAGCGTCGTAAGCGCGCACGCTGGCCTGCATGCGCTCCCAGGCCTGGCGCAGTGCCGCGTCGTCGGCGATGTTCAACGCCACGCCGCCCGCGTCACTCTTGTGGCTCAGCTGTTCAGACTGCGCCTTGAGCACCACCGGGTAGCCCACTGCTGCGGCTGCGGCGACGGCTTCGTCCGCCGTGGCGGCAAACCGGCTCGCCCCGAAGCTCACGCCAGCCTGCGCCAGCAGCGCCTTGGCCTCGTACTCCGGCACCACCTTGCGGTGAACGGGCAAAGCCAGCGTCATGGGCGCCAGCGCGCTTGCGTCGAAACTGCGGGTGCTCAGGCTCACCAGCCGCTGCACGGCGCGGAGGGCGCGTTCGGTGCTGGGGAAATAGGGCACACCCAAGTCCCGCATCTCGTGGATGAAATGCGTCGGCACCTCGGCACCAGCATCCAGGCCGGCAACGATCACCGGCTTGCCGGGCCTCAGCTCGCGCACGGCGCGCAGCACCGGCGGCATCTTGATGGCGCAGGTCATCGGGTCGCCCTGGATCAGGCCGATGACGATGGTGGAGAAGCGCTCGTCGTCAAACAGCGCCGCCAGCACGCGGTAGTAGATGTCGGGCTCCACCAGTCCCTGCGCCGTCAGGTCCAGCGGATTGCTCACGGCGACGAAGGCAGGCATGGCGGCGCGCAGCGCCGGGGCATTGGTCTCGTCGAGCTCGGGCAAAGCCAGGCCCAGTTCCTCGGCTAGGTCCAGGCACAGCGCCTTGAACGCGCCCGATTCGCCCAGGATGGCCACGCCGGGCGACGGCAGGCGGGGGCAGCGCACGGCGATTTCGGCCATGTCTCCCAGCTCCTCGAGCGTCTCGGCAAACACCACGCCCGCGCGTTGCAGCTTGGTGCGCATGACTGCGTAATCGCCCGCCATCGCGCCCGTGTGCGTTGCCGCCGAGGCACGCGCCGCGCTGCTCTTTCCGGGGTGCAGCAGCACCACGCACTTGCCCAGGGCACGGGCGCGCCGCGCGGCCGCCAGCATGCGCCCGGGATGACGAAACTGCTCGGCAATCATGGCGATGACCCGGGTATCCGCATCCTCCAGCAGGAATTCCACATAGTCCTCGGCATGGCTGGCCGCCTCGTTGCCCGTGGAAACGGCGTAGGACAGCGGCAACGCACGGCTGCTCAGCGTGGTAGCCAGCACGGTCATCATGGCGCCGCTCTGCGACACCACGCCTATGCACCCCGCCCGCGGAACATCCGTGTTCCGAAGCGCCATGTCGACCTTGACAAAGGTCAGTGGAATGCGATCGATGTAGTTGACGCTGCCCAGACAGTTCGGTCCTTCGATCACCATGTCGTGGGCTTGCGCGATGGCGGCGATTTCACGCTGCTGCGCCATGCCTTCTTCGCCCGCTTCGGCAAAACCGGCGGAGAAAATGACCACCGCGCCCACCTTGCGCGCCGCAAGGGCACGCACGGCATCCAGCACCGCCGGCTGCGGAATGGCGAGCACCGCCACATCCACGTCTTCGGGCAGATCGGCCACCGTGGGCAGACAGGGGCGGCCCTGGACTTCGGCGCGCTTGGGGTTGATGAGGTGAATATCGCCGGCAAAGCCGTTGCGCTCCAGATTGCCCAGCAGCGAGGCGCCCAGCGCGCCAGGCGTGCTGGATGCGCCGACGATGGCGACAGAGCGCGGACGCAGCATGCGCCCGATGGCCGCGCTGCGCGCGGCTGAAGTGGTGTCGATCACGTTGATCTCCGTCATGCGGGGAAAGACGCCGAGCCAGGCCCGGCGTGCAGGGCTCAGGTTCAGGCGCCTTTTTGCTTGGACAGGTCGTACGCGCCCAAGCCGGGCTTGTACGTCTTTTCGTCGAGAAACTGGCGCAGGCCTTCCTTGCGGCCTTCGTTGTCGTAGCTGTTGGCGGCCTCCTGCGCGCGCACCAGGAAGTCCTCGGCATTGTCGTAGTTCATCTCGCGCACGCGGCGCACGGCGTCCTTGGTGGCCTTGAGCGCCACGGGATTTTTCTGCAGCAGCACCTCGGCCACGGCTGTCACGCGGGCCTTGAGCTGTGCCAGCGGCAGCGATTCGTTGACCAGACCCCACTGGGCCGCGGTCTTGCCGTCGATGTTCTCGCCCATCATGGCGTGGTACATGGCGTGGCGGAAGTTCAGAAGCTCGGCCGCCACCTTGGACGCCCCACCGCCAGGCAGGATGCCCCAGTTGATTTCGGACAGTCCGAACTTGGCCTCGTCGGCCGCGAAGGCCAGATCGCAGGCGAACAGCGGGCCGTAACCGCCGCCGAAGCACCAGCCATTGATCATGGCGATGGTGGGCTTCTGGTACCAGCGCAGACGGCGCCACCAGCCATAGCTCTCGCGCTGAGCCTTGCGCGTGCCGGCCAGACCCTTGGCCTCGGTTTCGCGGAAGTATTCGTTCAGATCCATGCCGGCCGTCCAGGCGGTGCCCTCGCCGGTCAGCACCAGCACGCCGACATCGTCGCGGAATTCGAGCTCATCGAGCACGCGCATCATCTGACGGTTGAGCGCGGGGCTCATGGCGTTGCGTTTTTCGGGGCGGTTGAAACGCACCCAGGCGATGCGGTTTTCAACGGTGAAGGCGACGGTTTGCTCTTCGGTGCGGGGAGTGCTCATTGCGGGTGGTCCTTGGTGAAAAAAGAGGGATGCGCAGAGGAAATCTAGGAAAAACCCTAGGTCACTCGGCGTGCGATATGGTTATCATAAATAACTAATTTGCCATCGGGCAACTTGGTATTTACCCTAGGTTCACCGATTTCCCACCCCGACCCTCATCCCGCAAGGAGTTTTTTTGATGAGCAGCATTTCCCTCCTGATCGGCGCCGAGCGCCGCGCCGCCGACAACGGCGCAACCTTCACGCGCAATAACCCTCTGGACGGCAAGGTAGCCACCACCGCGCCGGCCGCCAGCGCCGCCGATGCCGTGGCGGCGGTAGAGGCCGCGCAGGCCGCCTTCCCTGCCTGGTCGCGCTTGGGCCCGAACCAGCGTCGCCGCTACCTCATGAAAGCGGCCGACGCGCTGGAGGCGCGGGCCGAGGATTTCACCGCCGCGATGGCGGCGGAAACCGGCGCATCCGCCATGTGGGCCGGCTTCAACGTGCATCTGGCCGCCGACATGCTGCGCGAGGCCGCGGCGCTGACCACGCAGATCAACGGAGAAATCATTCCTTCGGACGTGCCCGGCAACCTCGCCATGGCCGTGCGCCAGCCAGCGGGCGTGGTGGTGGGCATGGCCCCGTGGAACGCGCCGGTGATCCTGGGCGTGCGCGCCATAGCGACACCGCTGGCCTGCGGCAACACCGTGGTGCTCAAGGGCTCTGAACTATGCCCGCACACGCATGGCCTGATCATCGACGCCCTCTTCGAGGCCGGCCTGCCCGCGGGCGTGGTGAACTTCATCACCAACGCACCGCAGGATGCGGGCGCCGTCGTGGAGGCCATGGTGGCCCATCCCGCCGTGCGCCGTGTGAACTTCACCGGCTCCACCCGCGTGGGCAAGATCATCGGCCAGCTCTGCGCGCGGCACGTCAAGGCCTGCGTGCTCGAACTCGGCGGCAAGGCCCCCTTCGTGGTACTGGACGACGCCGATCTGGACGCGGCGGTCAATGCCTGCGCTTTCGGCTCGTTCGCCAACTCGGGGCAGATCTGCATGTCCACCGAGCGCATCATCATCGACGAGGCCATCGCGGATGCCTTCACGCAAAAACTTGCCGCCAAGGCCGCCAGCCTGCCGCTGGCCGATCCGCGCACCGGCCCCGCGGTGCTGGGCTCGGTGGTGGACATGACCACCGTGCAGCGCTGCAACCGCCTGATCGACGATGCACTGGCCAAGGGCGCCAAACTGCTGTGCGGCGGCAAGGCCGATTCCACGCTCATGCCGGCCACGCTGCTCGATCACGTCACGAGCGCGATGGAGATCTACCACGAGGAATCGTTCGGCCCGGTCAAGGGCATCGTGCGCGTGACAGGCGACGAGGCGGCCATCGCCTGCGCCAACGACAATCCCTTCGGCCTCGCCTCGGCCGTGTTCAGCCGCGACACGGCGCGCGCCTGGAACGTGGCGCAGCGCATCGAAGCCGGCATCTGCCACATCAACGGGCCCACCGTGCACGACGAGGCGCAAATGCCTTTCGGCGGGGTGAAGGAATCGGGCTTCGGCCGCTTTGGCGGCCGCGCCGGCATCGAGGCCTTCACCGAGCTGCGCTGGATCACGATGCAGACCACGCCGCGCGAACTGCCGTTCTGACGCGCGGCTTCGATTTCGAGGTGCATGGAAAATCCTTGCCTTGGGTCAATGAAAGAGGCCAGTATTCCCCTCGGATGACCAGAAATATACCGCTGGACGATCAGCCGTCGCATGGGTGATTTCGATTGGTTGGACATCGACGCCCGTCTGCTGCGCCTGCTGGTCGCGGTGGTTGACGCCGGCAGCATCACCGGCGCGGCGCAGGCATTGGGGGTGACTCAATCGGCAGTGAGCCATCAGCTCGACAAGCTGCGCGCCATCACCCAGGATGCGCTGTTCGTCAAGAGCCGCGGCATCATGGCCACCGCGCGCGCAGGCGCTGGCCCCGCAGGCGCGCCAACTGCTGAGCCAGCTGCAGGCCTTTGCGCAGCCCCGCTCCTTCAACCCCGCGCTTTGGCGCGGCTGCATCACCATTGCCGCCGCGACTTCCAGCGCGAGGTGCTGCTGCCCACGCTGGCACGCACCCTGCGCGAGCACGCTTCCGAACTGTCGCTGCACGTGATCCCCTCGGACGTGCCCAGCCTCGAGATGCTGCGAGGCAGCACCTGCGACCTAGCCATCAGCCCACGCCTGCCGGACGGCAGCGACATCGTCCAAAAACGCCTTTTCGCCGACAGCTACAGCGTGTACTACGACGCGCAGGTGCGTGCCGCTCCCACCCACCTGACCGACTACCTGGCCGCCGACCACGCCACCGTGGTGTATGCACCGCACCGTGTGCTATCCATAGACCGATGGCTGCAGGCCCAGGGGCTGCAGCGCCGCTTTGCCGTGATGGTGCCAGGCTTTGCCGCACTGCCTACCTTCGTGCGCGGCAGCGCGCTGCTGGTGACCGCGCCATCGCAGCTGCGCCACGGTCTGCTGAGCGGCCTGGCCACCTGCGCCGTCCCCGTCCCCACACCGACGGTACCGATGTACATGATCTGGCACCACAGCCGCCAGGACGATCCGCCTCACCGCTGGCTGCGCCAGTGCCTGGAGGCCGCGGCGCAGGCGCTTCGACAATGATGATTCAGGCGGTACCCGGGAGGATCGGCTCGCTGCGCTGATCGTCGCAGCCCGTCGAATCGGCCCTTCGGACGGTCTTCGTGCCACCACCTATGCGACGCTGTTCGGTCTGATCGCATCGGCCGGGCTTCGGGTCTCTGAAGCGCTCAACCTGGCCGACTCGGATGCAGATCTGGACGGCGGCATCCTGACCATACAGCAGACCAAGTTTGGCAAGTCCCGCATAGTGCCGCTGCACCCCAGTGTGATCGGTCCGCTGGCAGCCTACCGAGCCTTGCGCCGCCAGTACGTGTCGTGGACATCAGCGTGATTGCCCTATGGCTCGGGCATGAGAGTCCGACGACGACGCACCAGTAAGTAGAGGCCGATCTCGCAATGAAGGAAAAGGCGCTGGCCAGGCTTCAGGATCCCAACGTGGTCCCGCGCCGGTTCAGGGCAGACGACGACCCGTTGAAGTTCCTCAAGACCTTGTGATTACGCGCAGTTCAGAAGCACGATCGCTGTCCTCGTAGGAGGGCGGCAACGTCGCGCTGCTGGGCCAACTGTGCATAACTGCGTTCTGTGCATATCGCTGCAAAGCGGCCACTCGGCTGCCCGCTGTGGCGCGCTGAGTAACGCGCATCCAGCCCGTCCGGGCTGTGGATTTACACCATGCGCTGGGACGCGACCGCCTCTCTCTGCACACCCGCTCAACGCGCTAAAAAGTCTCAGGAGCGCCGGTACACCGTCAGGCAGCACCCACCCCCCTTGGAAGACGCGCCAATCGCGCCACGCAGCCGTTTTGCCGCACTGCCACCGCACTCTCGGCGCCGGGTGCTGCTCCCTCCCCCACTTTCGGGTGTGCGGGCCCTGCTTCTCGCGCAGACAGCAGGGGCGGTATCCCCCTGGCTTAGCCGGGACTCCACCAGGCCTCAAAACCCTTGCCAGGGTGGATGCGCACCGCGTTGGGGCTAAGGATTTATCCGTAAATTGCGCATCCCACTGATGGCGGACACTTCGGCTCCAATTTGAACGTCACTCAGGACACCCGCGCAAGGTGTTCGTCATCGCATGGAATGCTGTCCGCGATGGGAACGGAACATTGTCCGCCATCAGTGGAATGCGCACTTGGTCATACAGCCTCCCGACGAGCAAGCTGCTCGGCCTTCGTCGGACGATCGGCAGTGTGGCCTTGTGCGACCAGCCGCTCGATATCCGAGCGCCTCCATGCAACAGCGCGCGCACCAATCTTCACCGGCGCAGGGTAGCGCCCCGCCTGAACGCCCGCATACCAGCCGGAACGGCTGATGGGGAACACCCGCAGCACAGCGGGCAGACGCATGAGTGCGTCCATAGTTGTCACTGTCATCACATCATCTCCACCCCCTTGGTGGCCCGGCGTGATGTGTCCTCAATCTCAGTTCATTGCCCTTGAACCACAGCAAAGGGGCGTGCTGCGATGGCCGGTGACGTCCTCGCTGGTCGAAAGGCGTCCTATCAGATCAGTGTAGGAAAAAGAGCGAGAAACGATGAACGACGGATGCAGTAACTTTTTAGGCTAGGAAACGCTCTTGGTCGTGTTTGAACGGCCCCGGGTGAGTACGCGCACGGTCCGTCGCAGGAAACCAAGGGTGAACTGCCTCCGCGCATCGGGCGGTTGTGGCAGCGCAGCGACATCGAGCGCTGGCGCGCCGACAGAACTGCGGTGTGATTATTGTGCTCACGAATCAGCCGCAGCCCGCGTCAACGCTCGATCTTGTTGGCACCGGTTTGACGTGCGCAGCGCTGGACGGGAGCTGATGGTAAGTGGGTGACTGTCACCACGCCCAAAACTGTCACCAAACTGTCACCAACTCAGAAACGAAAAAATACACTACGTTTTATATAGCAAACTTTATAGAATTCATGCTGTTTTTTTGGTAGGCCGTGTTGGACTTGAACCAACGACCAAAGGATTATGAGTCCTCTGCTCTGACCAACTGAGCTAACGGCCCACACGCAACCTATTTCGCGCAGACCGCGCCCATTGTATGTGCTAGCTGCGATGGCTCAGCGCATTGGAGACGAGCTTGGATGTGATGTCCACGATCTGGATCATGCGATCGTAGGGCATGCGCGTCGGGCCGATCACGCCCAGCGTGCCCACCACCTGGCCATCGACCTCGTACGGGGCGCTGACCACCGAAAGCTCTTCGAACGGCACCACGTGGCTCTCGCCGCCGATGAAGATGCGCACGCCTTCGGCGCGGCTGGAAATGTCCAGCAGCCGCAGGATCTGCGTCTTCTGCTCGAACAGGCCGAAGGCCCGGCGCAGGTTGTCCATGTCGCTGGAAAAGTCGCTCACCGCGAGCAGGTTGCGCTCGCCCGAGATCACCACCTCGTCGCGCGATTCGCTCAGCACCTCACTGCTGGCGCTCACCGCCGCCTGCATGAGCTGGGCGATCTCGGCGCGCAGGCTGTCCACCTCGGCCTTGAGACGCTCGCGCACCTGTTCGATCGCCAGGCCGCTGTAATTGGTGTTGAGAAAATTCGCCGTCTCCACGAGCTGCGACTGCGTGTAGTCCGACTCGGTGAAGATCACGCGGTTTTGCACGTCGCCGTCGGGCGAGACGATGATGACGAGCACACGCTTCTCGGACAGGCGCAGGAATTCGATGTGCCTGAATACCGAGGCTCTGCGCGGCGCCATCACCACGCCCACGAACTGCGAGAGGCTGGAGAGCATTTGCGCCGCCTGCGCGATCACCTTCTGCGGTTGCTCGGGCCTGATCTGCAGCTCGGGCAGGCGCTCATGCTGCACCGTGAGCATGGTGTCGACGAACAGCCGGTAGCCTTTGGCCGTGGGCACGCGCCCGGCGGAGGTGTGGGGACTGACGATGAGGCCCAGCTCCTCCAGGTCGGACATGACGTTGCGCACCGTCGCGGGCGAGAGCTCCAGGCCCGACGCGCGCGAGAGCGTGCGCGAACCCACGGGCTGCCCGTCGGCGATGTAGCGCTCCACCAGCGCCTTGAGCAACAATTTCCCGCGCTCGTCCAGCATGCGAACCATTCTAGCGAGCGCTTACCATAGCAGAACGTTGCGCCTCCGCCGTGATGATCTAATCCAAGGCCATGCAGCCCATTTTTCACAGCATTGCCGTCATCGGCAAATACCAGAAGTCGCGCGCCAATGCGGCGCCGCAGACGCTGTGCCAGGCGGTGCGCAACATCGCTGCGTTCGTCAGGGCGCAGGGCTGCGAAGTGACACTGGACGAAGAAACCGCGGGCAGCATCCAGCTCACGGATTACGCCACCCGCGACCTGGACGACATCGGCCGTCACTGCGACCTGGGCCTGGTGATCGGCGGCGACGGCACCATGCTCAGCGTGGGGCGGCGCCTGGCGAGCCACGGCACGCCGCTCATCGGCATCAACCAGGGACGGCTGGGCTTCATCACCGATATCCCGCTGGAGGGCTTCGAGGCCACCCTGGCCCCCATGCTGGTCGGCGACTACGAGGAGGACGTTCGCCCACTCATGCATGGGCGCGTGCTGCGTGGCGACGATTGCGTGTTCGAGGCACTGGCGCTCAACGACGTGGTGGTCAACCGTGGCTCGACCTCGGGCATGGTGGAGCTTCGCATCGAAGTCGATGCCGACTTCGTGGCCAATCAGCGCGCCGACGGCGTCATCATCGCCTCGCCCACCGGCTCCACGGCCTACGCCCTTTCGGCGGGCGGGCCCATGCTGCACCCTTCCATCCCGGGCTGGGTGCTGGTGCCGATCGCGCCGCACACGCTCACGCACCGCCCCATCGTGCTGCCCGACGAGGGCGAGGTGGCGATCGAGCTGCTGAGCGGGCGCGAAGCAAGCGCCAATTTCGACATGCAGTCGCTGGCACAGCTCAAGCAGGGCGACCGCGTGGTCGTGCAGCGCTCACCCTACAGCGCCTGTTTCCTGCATCCCGTGGGCTGGAGCTACTTCGCCACGCTGCGCAACAAACTGCGCTGGAACGAAGGAGCCTGACCATGGCCCTGCGCCGCATCGCGCTGCGGGATTTCGTGATCGTGCCCGCATTGGATCTGGAAGTATCGGAGGGTTTCACGGTGCTCACCGGCGAAACCGGCGCGGGCAAATCCATCCTCATCGATGCCCTGCAGCTGCTGCTGGGCGCGCGCGCCGACACCGGCGTGATCCGCGAAGGCGCGCAGCGCACCGACATCAGCGCCGAGTTCGACACGCTCTCGGCCGATCTGACGGCCTGGCTGGAAGACGCAGGCATTCCCCGCGAAGACGGCTTGCTGCTGCGTCGCACGCTCGATGCGCAAGGCAGAAGCCGCGCCTGGATCAACGGCACACCGGCAACCGCCACCCAGATGCGCGCGCTCGGCAACTTTCTGATCGACATCCATGGCCAGCATGCCTGGCAGAGCCTGACGCGCGCCGACGCGGTACGCGATCTGCTCGATGCGTATGCGGGGTGCGACAGCGGTCTCGTCGCCGTGCCATGGAAGGCTTGGCGCCAGGCCCATGAGGCGCTCGCGCGGGCACGCAACGCCCAGGAGACGCTGCAGCAGGAACGCGAGCGCCTGCAGTGGCAGATCGCCGAAGTGGACAAGCTCGCGCCGCGCGAGGGGCAATGGGAAGAGCTCAATGCCGAACACGCACGCCTGGCGAGCGCCGAATCCCTGCTGACGAGCGCGCGCACCGCGCTCGCCGCCTTGCGTGGCGACGATGGCGGCGGTGCTCTCGACGGCCTCGTCCAGGCCCGGCAGGCGCTGCAGGAGCACGCCGACGTCGAGCCGCAATTTCTCGCCCTCTGCACCACACTCGCCTCCTGCCTTGCCGAGGCCGAAGATGCCGCGCACACGCTGCACGGCTACCTGCGCCACGCCGAACCCGACCCCGCGCGGCTGCAGCAACTCGACGAACGCCTTTCGTTGTGGACTCAGCTTGCGCGCCGCTACCGGCGCACACCCGGGGAGCTGCCCGTGCTGCTCGCGGATTGGAACGAGAAGCTGCGGGCCCTGGACGCGGCCACCGATCTGCAGCAACTCGAGACCGCCGAGCGCGAGCGCCGCGGCGCCTACGACAAGGCTGCGCGGGCGCTCTCGCGCGCACGGTCCCGGGCCGCGGCGCAGCTGGCGACCGCCATCACGCAGGCCATGCAGGGGCTGGGGATGGCGGGCGGGCGCTTTGTGGTCGAAGTGTCCACCGCTGAACCAGGGGCGCACGGCACGGATCAGGTGCAATTTCTCGTGGCCAGCCACCCCGGCATGACGCCACGCCCCATCGCCAGGGTGGCGTCGGGCGGCGAGCTATCGCGCATCGCGCTGGCCATCGCCGTGACCACCAGCCGCCTTGGCGAGGTACCGACGCTGATCTTCGATGAAGTCGACTCAGGCGTGGGCGGCGCCGTGGCTGAAACCGTCGGGCGGTTGATGCGCCAGCTCGGGCGCGACCGCCAAGTGCTGGCCGTGACGCATCTGCCGCAGGTGGCGGCCTGCGGCGATCACCACTGGGTGGTGGCCAAGCACAGCACGGCGGATGAAACCCGAAGCACCGTCACGCCCATCGAGGGCACGCAGCGCACACAGGAAATCGCCCGCATGCTGGGCGGCGAACACCTCTCGGCCACCACGCTTGCACACGCGAGCGAAATGCTCGGCAGTGCCATCGGAGGCTAGGTGCATGGCCCTGGAACTCGTGCTCATCACCGGCATGTCCGGCTCCGGAAAATCCGTGGCGCTGCATGCGCTTGAAGACGCCGGCTACTACTGCGTGGACAACCTGCCACCCGAGCTGCTGGTGTCGTTCGCGCAGCTGGAGCACGGGCAGCACGCCAACCGCGTGGCGCTGGCCATCGACGTGCGCAGTGCCACGGCCCTGCCCCTGGTGCCTCAGCAGCTTGATCAATTACGCGCCAGCGGCGTGAAGGTGCAGGTGCTCTTTCTGGATGCCCGTACCGAGACGCTGGTGCGGCGCTTTTCCGAAACGCGCAGGCGCCACCCGCTGTCCACCGAAGAGCTGCGGGATGGACGGCAGGCCCTGGTGCAGAGCATTGAGCTCGAACGCGAACTGCTGGCCGAGCTGCGCGAGCAGTCCCTCGTGATCGACACCAGCAACCTGCGCAATGCCGACCTGCTCGCCTACGTCAAAAAGCTCATGGCCGTGCCGCCAGGCCGGCTCACGCTGGTATTCCAGTCCTTCGCCTTCAAGCACGGCGTGCCGATGGACGCCGACTATGTCTTCGACGTGCGCATGCTGCCCAATCCGTACTACGACCCCGGCCTGCGTCCGCTCACAGGGCGGGACAAGCCCGTCATCGATTTCCTGCACAGACAGCCCGAGGTGGCCCGGATGCAGGCCGACATCACCCACTTCCTGGAACGCTGGCTGCCGCCGCTGGCGAGCAATCACCGCAACTACGTGACGGTAGCCATCGGCTGCACGGGCGGGCAGCACCGGTCGGTCTACCTGGTGGAGCAGCTGGCCGAGCACTTCGCCAGCGCGTGGACCACGCTCAAACGCCATCGCGAGCAGGATGGCGTTTGAAATCATCATGAAATCATTGTTTTTACCTTGCAGAACAAGCGCTTAATGCTATCGCAATAATAGTATCATTCGCCGCACAAGGCATCGAGCAACCTGCGTATCGGAGCGGGCAGGCCCAGCCGCTGCCATTGTGCGTGCCCGAACCACGCGCCCTGCGGGCTCGAAGGGGGCTCGGCGCCGCGCACCACGACAGGGTGCAGCCTGAGCTCACGGTGCGTCAGCGCATGCGTGACCACCGCGAGCACCTTCACCTCCGCGTTCGAGTTCCAGGCATCGGAACCGGCAGGCTGCATCTGCACGGGCGGACAGTACAAGCCCGCCCAGATGCCGCGTGGCGGGCGCGGGGCAAGCCAGCAACGTCGCCTGTCGTCCAGATACAGCAGCAGCCACCAATCTTCGACACGACGCTTGATTTGTCGCGTACGCACCGGATAGCGCCCCGGATCGCCCTGGCGATACGCCACGCAGAGATCCGCGAGCGGGCAACGCTCGCATTGCGGATTCTTCGCAAGACACACCGTCGCGCCCAGGTCCATCAGGCCCTGGGTGTAGCGCGGCATCGCAAGCCGCACATCGGTTTGCGGGAGCAACTGCTGAGCCTCCTTCCACAGGGCGCGTTCGTTCGCCGCCTGCGCCAGATCGGCGCCAAAGCCCAGCACGCGTGTGAGCACGCGCCGCACGTTGCCGTCCAGAATCGCGGCACGTTCACCAAAGCAGAACGCCGCGATCGCTGCCGCCGTGGAGCGGCCAATGCCCGGCAATTTCTGCAGTTCGGCCGCACTTTCCGGAAAGACGCCGCCATGCTCGCGCGCCACCATCTGCGCACAGCGGTGCAGATGGCGCGCGCGGCTGTAGTAGCCCAGGCCGCTCCACAAGGCCAGCACGTCATCTGGGCCGGCAGCAGCCAGGGCCCGCACATCCGGAAAGTGCGCCAGAAAGCGCTCGTAATAGCCGATCACGGTGGCCACCTGCGTCTGCTGCAGCATGATTTCCGAGAGCCACACACGGTAAGGATCGCGCGTCCCCTGCCACGGCAGATCGCCGCGGCCATGCGCTGCCTGCCAGCGCACCACACGGTCGGCAAAATCGCCCGGCGCCATCAGCTCTTCTGGCACCGCGGGCAAAAGAAGGTGCTCCGCTGGCCCTGGCGCAGCGTGCGAATCGGCGTGCCGCACGCCACGCATGGCAAACCGGCACGCCCGTACACCTTGGCCTCGAGCTGAAAGTGGCCGGCTTCGCCCTGCGCGCCGGCGAAATCCTTCAGCGTGCTCCCTCCCCGCTGCACCGCGCGTGCCAAGACCTCGCGAATGGCGTCGTGCAGGCGTTCGGCGCGCCGGTGGCTCAGACGCGCGGCCACCGCGGTCGGCCGGATACCCGCCTCAAACAGCGCCTCGCTCGCGTAAATATTGCCCACGCCAACGACCACCCTGCCCGCCAGCAGCACCTGCTTGATGCTCTGGCGGCTGACCTTGAGCCCCGCCTGGAAAGTCTCGACGTCGAACGCTTCCGAAAGCGGTTCGGCGCCCAGGCCCGCCAGCAGCTTGCGCGCCATGGGCGCATCTTCCCCCGGCACCCAGACCACCGCCCCGAAACGCCGCGGATCGTGCAGGCGCAGCACGCCAAGGTCGGTCTGCATCTCGAAATGGTCATGCACCCCCATCGCAGGCAGCGAAGGGGCAAAGCGCAGGCTGCCGGACATGCCCAGATGAATGAGCAGCAGCCCCCGGCTCAAGTCCAGCAACAGGTATTTGCCACGTCTTCGCACCTTCAGCACTCGCAAACCCACCAGCGCGTGCGGCGCCACGCCCAAGGGCCAGCGCAGCGGCTTGCCCAGCACCACCTTTGTGATCCGAGCGAGCGCGATCGCATCGGCAAACCCGCGGCGCGTGACTTCGACTTCTGGCAATTCCGGCATGGTGGGGCGTGCCGATCCTGCGCGGCATCTACAGCGTTACATCGCGCCACGGAAGGCGCAAACCTTCGATTATTATGAGGTGATGCTGCGTCTATCCCGCTTTGCGTCAACTGTATTCATGGGTACCGCCCTGGTGCTGACCTCCCTGACAGCCTGGGCACGGACACCTCCGCCCCCCCCTGCAGCCACCGGCACGCAAAAGCAGGAAAAGGCCGAAGCCGCAAACGCTGCGTTCACCGCCCAGCTGTTCTACGAAATCCTGCTTGGCGAGCTCTCCACCGAAAGCGGCGACCCTGGCCAGGGCTACTCGCTCATGCTGGATGCGGCCCGGCGCAGCAACAGCGCCGAACTGTACCGGCGCGCCACCGAGATCGCGCTGCAATCGCGCTCGGCGCAGGCGGCACTTGCCGCGGCCAAGGCATGGCAGCAGGCCGAGCCGGATTCGCGCGACGCCAACCGTTTCGTGCTGCGCATCCTGGTGGCGCTCAACCGCATCAAGGACAGCAGCGAGCCGCTGGCGCGCGAGCTTGCGGCAGCGCCGGCCGAAAACAGGATCGCGGTCATCAACGCCATTCCACTGCTGTACTCGCACGCAAGCGACAAGGCGTTGGCCGCACGCGTGGCGGAAGAAGCCCTGGGCCATTGGCTGAAGGAACCCGCCACGGCCGCCAACACCTGGACCACGATAGGGCGCATGCGTCTGGCCGCCGGCGACAAGATCGGCGCGCTCGTGGCCGCACGCCTTGCTCAAAAGGCCGACGCGGGCAACGACGCCATGGCGGCACTGGCGCTACAGCTGATGGACGAGAAGGTGAACGATGCCGAGCCCCTGCTGCAGACCTACCTGCAGGGCGAACCACTGCCGGAAATGCGCATGGGGTACGCGCGCTATCTTGCACAAGGCAACCAAATCGAGGCGGCGCTCGCGCAGATGCGCAAGATCACGGCCGAGCAGCCGGACAACACCCAGGCGCTGCTGCTGCAAAGCACGCTGGAGCTGCAGGCCCATCAGGTGGACGCCGCGGAAAAGACGCTGGAGCGCTTCACGCATCTCCATGACAAACTGCCCGCGTCGGCGCAGCCGCAAACGCTCACGCGCCAGATGTATTTGCTGCGCTCCGAAATCGCGCAGCAACGCGGCGACCTCGACCAGGCCGAGCACTGGCTCAGCCTTGCCGGTGACGACGACTCGCGCCTGAGCGTGCAGGAGCGCCGCGCGCTGCTGCTCGCGCGCCAGGGGCGCCTGGGAGAGGCGCTGGCGCTGATTCGCAATCTGCCTGCCGCCAACGACGAGGAAGCCGCCAGGAAATTGCAGGGCGAGGCGCTGGTGCTGCGCGAAGTCGGGCAGGTCGACCGTGCCTACGACGCGCAGGCGCGCGCCGTGGCGCTTCAGCCGGACAACGACGATTACGTCTACGACCAGGCCATGCTCGCGGAGCGGCTCGGACGCACGGATGAGATGGAGCGCCTGTTGCGCCGCATCCTGCAGCGCAATCCCAAGTACTACCACGCGCTCAACGCGCTCGGCTTTTCCCTGGCCGACCGCGGCGTGCGCCTGCAGGAGGCCAAGACACTCATCGAACAGGCGCTGCAACTGGCCCCGGGCGATCCCTACATCACCGACAGCCTGGGCTGGGCCGAATACCGCCTGGGCAACAAAAAACGCGCGCGTGAACTCCTGCAGGACGCCATGCGCAACCAGCCCGATGCCGACATCGCGGCTCACCTGGGCGAGGTGCTCTGGAAACTGGGCGAGCACGCGCGGGCACGCGCCGCATGGCGTGAGGGCCTGCGACTGAAGCGCGACAATGGCACGCTGCTCGAAACACTCAAACGCTTCGGGGTGCGTCCTTGATCCTCAGGGCACGGCGCCAGCGGCGCCGTACGCTGTGTCTTGCGGCATTCGCCGCCACCCTGGCCGCGGCCTGCGCTCCGATTCCCCAGGCAGAGCAGGCACGGGACGACCGCTGGAGCGGGCGCCTGGCGCTGCAGGTGGACGACAGCTCGGCGCAATCCTTCTTTGCCGCCTTCCAGTTGCACGGCAATGCCGAGCGCGGCAAGCTCACGCTGTTCAACCCGCTGGGCAATATCCTGGCGCGCCTCACCTGGCAGCCCGGCGGCGCGCTGCTGGACGATGGGCAGAATCAGCGAACCTCCAGCTCACTGGCCACCCTGACGCAGGAGCTGACCGGCAGCGTACTCCCGATCACGGCATTGTTTGCCTGGCTGCACGGCCGGGACATGGCGGCCAGCGGCTGGCAGGCGGACCTGAGCGCGCTGAGCGCCGGGCGCATCACCGCCACGCGCCTGCAGCCCCTGCCCACGGCGGTGCTGCGCGTGGTGCTTGACCGCTGAAAGCCGATCCATGCGTGCCATCCACGACGTCCCGGCGCCGGCCAAACTCAATCTTTTCCTGCATGTCACGGGCAGGCGCAGCGACGGCTACCACCTGCTGCAATCGGTCTTCATGCTGATCGACTGGTGCGATGAACTGCACTTCGACCTGCGCGCCGGCCCCGCCCTGAGCCGCGAAGACCTCGGCGATGCGCTGCCTGCGGATGACTTGTGCCTGCGCGCCGCTCGGGCGCTGCAGGCGGCCACGGGCTGCATGCAAGGCGCGCATATCTCGATTGCCAAGAACATTCCTTCCCAGGCGGGCATGGGCGGCGGCTCGTCGGATGCCGCCTCCACCCTGCTGGCGCTCAACCAGCTGTGGAATCTCCAACTCACCCGGAGCGAGCTGCAAACACTGGCCCTCCCGCTGGGCGCGGACGTGCCCTTTTTCCTCCAGGGGCACGATGCATGGGTGCAAGGGATAGGTGAAATACTCGAACCCCTGCCCGCCGGCCTGCTTCAGGCCGGTCAGCCCTTTGTCGTCATCAAGCCACAAGCAGGGCTCGAGACACGCCTGATTTTTTCGCACCCGGAACTCAAGCGCGACACACAAGCTGCTACAATTGCGGGCTTCGCTAGAGAGCAGGCAAGAGAGCCGTTTCAATTTGGCAGAAACGACTTGCAGCCGGTTGCCGAGCTGCTGTGTCCCGAGATCACGCAAGCCCTCACGTGGCTTGCCAGACAGGGGCTAGGCGGGCGCATGACAGGTTCCGGCAGTGCGGTGTTTGCTCCTGCGGTGCATGCGATCGACAGTGCACGGGCACCTGCCCAATGGCACGTCAAAGTATGCAAGAATCTCGGGCTTCATCCACTTGCCGGATGGGCGCGGGATGAATGATTGCAAGGCTGCACACCCACAGTGTGCGGCCCGTGTAGGGGAGTAGCCAAGCTGGTCAAGGCACCGGATTTTGATTCCGGCATGCGAGGGTTCGAATCCTTCCTCCCCTGCCACCTGTAGAGCCCGTTGCGCCACCACCGTCAGACATTCGAGACGCCCATGCAAGCCCATCACACCGATTTCATGGTTTTCACGGGCAATGCGAACCCCGGCCTTGCCACCGAGATCGCGAAGAACCTGGGCATCACGCTCGGCGCCATGCAAGTCGGGCGGTTCTCCGACGGCGAAGTCACCGTCGAAATCAAGCAGAACGTGCGTGCGCGCGACATCTTCGTCGTGCAATCCACCTGCGCGCCCACCAACGACAACCTGATGGAGCTGCTCATCATGGTTGATGCGCTCAAGCGCGCCTCGGCCGAGCGCATCAGCGCCGTCATTCCCTACTTCGGCTACGCGCGCCAGGATCGGCGTCCGCGCTCCACGCGCGTGCCCATCTCGGCCAAGGTCGTGGCCAACATGCTGCAGGCCGTGGGCGTGAACCGCCTGCTCACGATGGACCTGCACGCCGACCAGATCCAGGGTTTCTTCGACATCCCGGTGGACAACATCTACGCCTCCCCGGTGCTGCTGCGCGACCTGAACGAGAAGAAGCACGACAACCTCATCGTCGTCAGCCCCGACGTGGGCGGCGTGGTGCGTGCACGGGCGCTGGCCAAGCAGCTCGGCTGCGATCTGGCCATCATCGACAAGCGCCGCCCCAAGGCCAACGTCTCCGAAGTGATGAACGTGATCGGCGAAATCGACGGGCGTAACTGCGTCATCATGGACGACATGATCGACACCGCCGGCACGCTGGTGAAGGCCGCGAGCGCACTCAAGGAGCGCGGCGCCAAGCAGGTTCATGCCTACTGCACCCACCCCATCTTCTCGGGCCCGGCCATCGAGCGCATCGCCCAGGGCGACGTACTCGATGAGGTCGTGGTCACCAACACCATCCCGCTGAGCGAGGCCGCTCGCGGATGCCCCAAGATTCGCCAGCTCTCCGTGGCGCCGCTGTTCGCCGAAACGATACAGCGCATTGCCAGCGGAGCGTCGGTGATGAGCCTGTTCTCGGAGCTCAGCTGAACACTGCCGAAGAACAGCACAGGCTCCGCCGCATGGTGCACGGGGTCTTTTCTCAAACAGGCGGGCAGGCTGGTCGCGGTCGCCCAACCACTGGAGTTCTCATATGAAATTCGCCGCTTTTGAGCGCAACACGCAAGGTACGGGTGCGAGCCGCCGTCTGCGCATCACGGGCCGTGCGCCCGGCATCGTCTATGGCGCGGGGGGCCAGCCGCAAATGATCGAACTCGATCACAACGCGCTGTGGCACGCCCTGCAGAAGGAAGCCTTCCATTCCACCATTCTTGAAATGGAACTGGCCGGCCAGACCAGCAAGGTGCTGCTGCGCGACGTGCAATACCACCCCTACAAGCAGCAGATCCTGCACGTGGACTTTCAGCGCATCGACGACAAGACCCGCATCCACATGAAGGTGCCGCTGCACTTCGACGGCATCGACAAGTCGCCGGCCGTGGTCACGGAAGGCTGCACCGTCGCGCCGCTGATTCACGAACTGGACGTGGTCTGCATGCCCGCTCTGCTGCCCGAGCACATCAGCGTGGACCTGAGCGGCCTGACCTCCAAGAACATCCCCGGCCTGCAATCGGTCAAGCTGCCCACGGGCGTCAAGGTGGTCGTGCACGGCTCCAACAAGAACCCGGCGCTGGTCTCGATCAAGCAACCCGAGGTGATCGAGGACGAAGCCCCCGAGGCAGCCAGCGCTGGCGCAGCGCCTGCGGCGGCTCCTGCGGCCCCTGCCACCAAGAAGTGATCGTGGCGGCTTCCTGCCGCCCCGAACGCCCATGGCCCGCGACGAGCGGGCCATTTTTTTGCCTGCGCCCCGCCCGCCCGCGGCGCTGATAATTCGTCACCATGATCAAACTGTTTGTCGGCCTGGGCAACCCGGGGCCGCAATACGAGGACACGCGCCACAACGTCGGCTTCTGGTGGATCGACGCGCTCGCGCAGCAGCTCAAGATACAGCTCAGCCCCGAACGCGGCTATTTCGGGCTCGTGGCCCGCACCGCCGTCCAAGGGCGCACACTCTGGCTGCTTGAACCGCAGACCTTCATGAATGCCTCGGGCAAATCGGTGGCGGCGCTGGCGCGCTTTTACAAGATCCAACCCGAGGAAATTCTCGCGGTGCACGACGAGCTGGATTTCTCGCCCGGCCAGATCAAGCTCAAGCGCGGCGGCAGCCACGGCGGGCATAACGGGCTGCGCGACATCCACGCACAGCTAGGCAGCAGCGACTACTGGCGCCTGCGCATCGGCATCGGCCACCCCGGCGTCAAGGCCGAGGTGGTCCACTGGGTCCTGGGACGCCCGGCGCCGGGGGACCGGCAACTCATCGAGAGCGCCATCGCTCACGGGCTCGCCTCCTTTGGCGAGCTGACAGGCGGGGCCATGGACAAGGCCACGCAGCAGATCAACACGCCCGTGAAATGACCGCCCTGCACGAGCTCAGCGCCGTCGAACTGGTGGCCGCCTACCGCAGGCATGCGCTCTCGCCGGTCGAGGTGGCCACGGCGCTGCTGGAGCACGTACAGCGCTGGGAGCCCCACCTGCACGCCAGTTATCTGCTGCGCCCCGAGCTCACGCTTGAGCAAGCCAGGGCGAGCCTGTCGCGCTGGATGCGTGGCGCCCCCTGTGGCCCGCTCGATGGCGTGCCCGTCACGATCAAGGAGAACATCGCCACGCTGGGCGACCCCGTTCCGCTCGGAACGGCGGCCAGCGAGCTCAAGCCCTCGCCGGTGAATGCCCCACCGGCGCAGCGTCTGCGCGAAGCTGGCGCGGTGCTGCTGTGCAAGACCACGATGCCCGACTACGGCATGCTCTCGTCGGGCGTCTCGAGCTTTCACGCGAGCGCGCGCAACCCGTGGGACACCACGAAGGGTCCGGGCGGCTCGAGCGCGGGCGCGGGCGCCGGCGCCGCCGCGGGTTACGGGCCGCTGCATATCGGCACCGACATCGGCGGCTCCGTGCGCCTGCCCGCGGCCTGGTGCGGGGTGTTCGGCTTCAAACCCAGCCTGGGACGCGTGCCCATCGATCCGCCCTACACGGGGCGCGCCGCCGGCCCCATCACGCGCACCGTGCAGGATGCGGCGCTGATGATGCAGGTGCTCAGTGCGCCCGACGTTCGCGACAGCATGAGCCTGCCACCCCAGCACATCGACTGGGACACCGCCACGACGCGGCCCAGACGCCTGCACGGGCTGCGCCTGGGACTGCTGCTCGACGCCGGATGCGGCCTGCCCGTGCAGCCGCAGGTTCAAGCGGCCGTACAGGCGGCCGCGGAACTCTTTGAAGACGCCGGTGCCATCATCGTGCCGATGCAGCCATTCTTCACGCGCGAGATGCTCGACGGAATGGACCATTTCTGGCGCATGCGCTCGTGGATGGATTTATGCAAGCTCGACGCACCACGGCGTGAAAGAGTGCTGCCCTTCATCCGCACCTGGGCCGAGAGCGCGGCTGGTTTCAGCGCGGCACACCTGTACGAAGCGAGCCAGCAGTTCTACGCCACCCGCGTCGCCACGGTGCGCGCCTGCTCGCAGGTCGACTACGTGCTCTCGCCGACGGCGCCCATCACGGCCTTCGACGCCCTGCTCCCCGCGCCGACCAACGACCCGATATGTCCGAGCAACCCGCGGCGTCGATCGCCTGCGCCATGACGCAGGCCGGCCTGCCCATAGGCCTGCAGATCGCCGGACCCCGGTTTGACGACCTCGGAGTGTTGCAATTGGCCCACGCTTTCGAGCAGCTGCGCGCACCACTGCCGCCCTGGCCACAGCCTCCTGCGAAGACCTAGCCCACTACCCGTAGACCGGGCAGGGATAGTCTTTACATTCTCGATAAAGCACTATCCAATGCCCGAAAACTACACCAAAGGAGACTATGCCTTCGCAACAGACCCGGCCGTCGGGCCGCTGGGTGCGCGCGATCACGCGCACGTTCGAAATCCTCATCGTGGCGTGTCTGGCCGTCATGGGCATTCTGGTGTTCGGCAATGTCGTGCTGCGCTACGCGTTCAATTCGGGCATCGCGATCTCGGAAGAGCTCTCGCGCCTGCTCTTTGTCTGGCTGATCTTTCTGGGGGCCGTGCTCGCCTCGGCCCAGCGCGTGCATATCGGCTTTGACACGCTGCAACGCCACGTGGGGCCACGCACCCGGCGCGCGCTGATCGTCTTTTCCGGCGTGCTGATCCTGATCGGCTGCGTGATCTTCATCATCGGCGGCTACAAGCAGACGCTCATCAACCTGGGCAACACCTACCCGGTGCTGGGCATTTCCTACGGCTGGCTCTACGGCGTGGGACTGATCTTTGGCATCGCGCTGATCTTTCCCGTGTGCCACAACATCCTGCTGGCGCTGCGCGGCGACTTTGACAAGATGACGCACGATCTGGGCGATCGCATTGAGGAGGCATCCGAGCGCATCGCAAGCGAGGTGGCCAGCCAGGAAAGCGAGCGCAAACCATGACCGCCGCCGTCTTTCTCGTCTCGCTGCTGGGCCTGATCGCGCTCGGGGTGCCGATCGCCTTCGCGCTGATGTTCTCGGGCATCGCGCTGATGCTGCTCACGGGGCAGTTCGATGCCCAGATCGTGGTGCAGAACGCCGTGGCCGGCGCCGACAACTTCGTGCTGATGGCCGTGCCCTTCTTCATTCTGGCGGGCGAACTGATGAACGCGGGCGGCCTGTCCAAGCGCATCGTCGAGATGGCCGGCGCCTTTGTCGGGCATTTGCGCGGCGGGCTCGGTTACGTGGCGATCGGCGCGGGTGTGATGCTCGCCAGCCTCTCGGGCTCGGCCGTGGCCGACACGGCGGCGCTCGCGGCCATCCTCGTGCCCATGATGCGCCAGGCGGGCTACAACCCCGAGCGCGCCTGCGGCCTGATGGCCGCCAGCGGCATCATCGCACCGGTGATCCCGCCCTCGATCGGCTTCCTGATCTTCGGCGTCACGGCCAACGTCTCGATCACGCGCCTGTTTCTCGCGGGCATCGTGCCGGGCGTTCTGATGGGCCTCGCGCTCGTCATCACCTGGTGGTTCGTGGCGCGCACGCAGAAAGCGACAGTCACGGCGCGCGTGCCCTGGGGCAAACGCCTGCGCCTGCTCGGCCAGGGTGGCTGGGCGCTGATGATGCCGGTGATCATCATCGGCGGCCTGCGCTTCGGCATCTTCACGCCCACCGAATCGGCGGTGGTGGCGGCCGCCTACGCGCTCTTCGTCGGGCTGGTGGTGTACCGGGAGCTGAACTGGCACAACATCTACGAAAGCCTGCTGTCCACCGCGCGCACCACCTCGGTCGTGCTGCTGCTGGCGGCGCTGGCGATGGTGGCGTCCTACATGATCACCATCACCGACATCTCGGGCCAGGTGGGCGGCTGGCTGCAAGGCTTCACCTCATCGCCCCTGCTGCTGGTGGCGGCGATGATGGTGGTGATCTTCTTCGCCGGCATGGTGCTCGATTTCATCCCTATCGTGCTGATCTTCACGCCGGTGTTCATGCCCATCGTCGTCGCGGCCGACATCGATCCGGTGTACTTCGGCGTGATCTTCATCATGAACTGCTCGATCGGCATGATCACGCCGCCCGTGGGCGTGGTGCTCAATGTTGTGAGTTCCATCGGCAAGGTCACGATGGATCAGGCCGTGCGTGGCATCCTGCCCTTTCTGCTGGCGCTGGCGGCGCTGCTGGTGCTCTTGATCCTGTTCCCCGCACTGGTGACAGTGCCTGCCCAATGGTGGCGCTGACCACCGCCCATTCACCCCCCAAGGAGACCCACCATGAAATTCAAGACGTCCCTGCTGCTCGGCCTGCTGGCCGCAGCGCTCTCGGGCACGACGCTGGCCGCCGTCACGGCCAAGTTTGCCGTCACGCTGCCGGAAAAATCCCACCAGGGCCAGGGCGTGGCCAAGTTCGTCGAACTGGTCAAGGCCAAGAGCGGCGGCGAGATCGACATCAAGCCCTACTACGGCGGCGCGCTGGGCGACGACGTGAAGGTCACCTCGGCGCTGCAAGGCGGCACCATCGAATTCACCGTGCCGCAAACCTCCACGCTGACCGGCATGGTCAAACCCTACGAAATCCTCGATTTCCCCTTCCTGTTCGCGAACACCCAGGAGGCAGACAAGGTGCTGGACGGCCCCATAGGCCAGAAGCTCATGGACCTGCTGCCCGCGCACGGGCTGGTGGGTCTGGCGTATTGGGAAAACGGTTTCTTCAACGCCACCAACAGCAAGCACCCGATCGCCAAAGTGGAAGACTTCAAGGGACTGAAATTCCGTTCCATCCAGGCCAAGATCACACAGGAAACCATCAAGGCGCTGGGTGCCAACCCGGTGCCGCTGGCCGTGCCCGAGCTCTACACGGCGCTGGAAACCCGGACCATCGACGGCCAGGGCACGCCCAACGCCGTGATCGCCGCACTCAAGCTCTACGAGGTGCAGAAATACCTCTCGATCACGCAGCACACCTACGGCGCCTTCATTCCGCTCGCTTCCAAGAAGTTCTGGGACAAGCTCACGCCCCAGCAGCAGAAGATCGTGAAGGATGCGGCCGTCGAGGCGCGCGCCTACCAGCGCCAGGTGGCGCGTGATCAGGCCGCCTCGGCACAGAAGACCATGGCCGACAAGGGCCTCAAGGTGAACGAGGTGGCGCCCGAGGAACGCGCGCGCATGCGCCAGGCCGTGCAACCGGTCTGGGACATGTTCACGCCGGACGTGGGCGCCGATCTGGTCAAGGAAATCGAAGCCGAAATCAAGAAGTAATTCAGCCGAAAACCGCCTGCTGTTTGCGGCAGGCGCTCTCAAAAAAAAGCGCGACAAGACCGAAACCCTGCCGCGCTTTTGACCGTGCGCCCTGCTTACTCTTTCCAGGAGTCGATGTAGCCCGGCACCTTCACGGCGGCCACGTCGTCGAGCTCCAGCGGGTAGCGCGAATCGATCATCACCGCCACCTCATCGGTGTACTTGCGCTCACCCTTGTTGTTGGCCGCCGCCGCCGCAAACGCCTTGGGGTGCGGACCATGGTGAAAGCCCGAGGGGTGCAGCGTGAACATGCCGGGCTTGATGTTGTCGCGCGAGAAGAAGTTGCCCTGGTGGTAGAAGATCGACTCGTCGAATTCGTCGTTGTTGTGAAAGAACGGCACCTTGAGCGCGCCCGGGTCGCTTTCGATGGGGCGCGGCGCAAACGTGCAGACGATGATGGTGTTCGAGAGGAAGGTGGCATGCACCGTGGGCGGCAGGTGATAGCGATCGGAAAGCAGCTCGCGGATGTCGCGCCAGTTGAGCTTGACCGGCACGCAGTCGCCGTGCCAGCCTACCGCGTCGAGAAAGTTGTACGGGAAGGTGACGGTGGTAACTTGCCCGCGGCGCTTGGCACGCACCCGGGTTTCGCGTGTATCGCTGTACTGCGCCTTGAAGGCGTCATCGATCTTGGGCGTGTCCAGCACCGCCAGGTCAAACTGCGCGTGATGACCCAGAATGCCGCGCTCAGGCAGCACGAAGAGGTCTTCCGTGGCTTCGATGGTGAGCACCTCGTTGCGCACCCGGGTCTCGAGGCGCCAGGACGTGCCGCGCGGGATATTGATGTAGTCGCCCACGCGGTAGCTCATGTGCCCGTAATCACAATAAAAATCGCCCTCGCCCTTGTGAAAGAACAGGATCATGTCGCCATCGCCGTTGCGGGCCAGATCGGGCATGGAGGTGTCGAACTTCCAGAAGTGCACCTGCGTCTGCGCGTTGTGCATGAAGCGGCGCGCCTTCCAGGGACAGGGGGCACTGTCTTCGAGCTTGTTCAGATCCAGCAGCGTGAGCTCCAGCGGCCCTTCCCAAGTGCTCCAGCCCGTGGGTTTGTGCTTGTGGATGATGTGACTCGCCGGGCCGAAGAAGCCATTGCGGCCGTGCTCGCGCTCATACAGGCCATCGGGAATGTCGCAGTGGGCCTGGCGGCTGTGCACGCCTTCGCGCAGCGGGAACGTGACGTACTGTTTCATCGAAAGTCTCCTTCAAAGATGTTACGATTAGCGTAACGACGTTATAAAATATGGAATATCGAGAATTTAGGTCAGATACAACAGCCTGTCAAGCTGTCGGAAATCGGTCGTTTCACGCCTTCGCACACCACGGCCGCCACGTGGGGGAATGCCATGCCTGAACATTCGGACGACAACGACGCCAAGGGCGCTGAGCCGCTGCCCGCATCCCCCGCGGGGGTGCAGTCACTGGAGCTGGGGCTGGCGCTGTTTGACCTGTTGGCCACCCAAGGCAAGCCCTGCGGCCTGTCCGAGCTGGCGCGGCAGGCGGGAATGCATCGTGCCAAGGCCTACCGCTATCTGGCGAGCCTCGTGCGCCGCGGCTGGGTGCATCAGAGTGCAAGCAGCGGCCTGTATGAGTTGGGCCCAGCGGTGCGCGCGCTGGCGCTGGCATGGCTTGCGCGTCAGGACTGGATCGAGCTGGCGAGTGCCGAGGCGCTTGAGCTCGCGCAGCAGCTGGGCAACACCTGCCTGGTGGCCGCGCAGACCCAGGCGGGGGTGACAGCCATCCGCGTGTGTCAGCCCAGGCAAGGCGTCTCGGTGGGCGTGGCGCAGGGCGCGCTGTTCGACCTGCGCTCATCGGCCACGGGCCGCGTGTTTGCCACGTGGGCCACGCCGCCTTCCGACGCCCTGCCCGCGGCCCTGCGCGATCAAATCCGCAGCTGCGGCCTGGCCACGGTCGAGGGCGAACACGCGCCCGGCATCAACGCCCTGGGCGCGCCCGTGTTCGATGCGCAGGGCCGCCTGCTGATGGCGCTGACGCTGGTGGGCCCCGCCGCGGCCTTGCAGGCCGACCCGCAGGGCGCGCCGGCGCAGGCGCTGCGCCAGGCCTGCGCGCGAATTTCCGGGGCCATGGGCTGGCACGAGAGCCGCCGCTGAACCGGCACAAGGCACAATCGCACCCTCTCATGTCCTCCGACTTCATTCTTGCGCTGGTCCTCGTCATCGGCGTGCTCTTCTTCGTCAACATCCAGCAGCAGCGCGCCCGCATCGTGCTGCTGGCCCGTGCGCTGCACCCCTACCAGATCGAGCGGCTCATGCAGGGCCTGATCGGGGACTACCTGCGTGCCATGGGTGAGACGCAAGCCGAGCGGCGCACGCAGGTGCTGGCCACGCTGCAGGAAAGCGAACACCGCCTGCGCGCGCAGCTGCAGCGCCTGGCCGCCGATTTCGGGCAAACCCCTGCCGCACGGGCAAGGGTCAGCCGCATCGCTTTCGGGCTGCCCTGGGCCACGCAAGCGCTGCCCGGCCTCACGTTCGATCTGCGCCGCGCGCTGGCGATTCACGCCGATGGCGTGGCGCGCGCCATGGACAACGCGCGGTCGTTGACGGAAAGAGACCGCGCCTACGCCATCACGGCCGAGCTGATGCTGCTGCAGCACAGTTGCCACTGGTTCTGCAAGTCACGCAACATCGCTTCGGCGCGGCTGCTGGCACGCCACCACACCAGCTGGGCGCAGACCGTGGAGGGCGTCACACCCGAAACGCGCGCCGCCTATCTGGCGCTGATCACGGGCCAGACAACGGGGACGCGGTAACGATCCAGCCCTCCAGCGGATCGAGATCGGGCGGCAGCCCATACAGGGCATCGCCCGCCTCGTGCGCGCGCTCGGCCCAGGCCGCCTGGACCAGGCAGAGCACGGCATCGAGCGAGTCGCCGCTCGCATCCTCGACCAGGCACGCGCGCTGCTCGCCGCTGAGTCGCAGAGAAAGATGCAAGCGGGTACGCCCATGCTCAAGAGCCTCAACCAGACGCAGGCGGGCCGCCGCGCGCTCGGGTGTTTGCCGCGCGCGCTCGTCGCTCTTGTAGCTCAGGCGGCCCACGAGTTCGCGCGCCAGCAAGCCGGGGTAGCCCTCCAGCGCCACACGCCGCGCATCCGTCCGATGCAGCCCCGGAAGATGCACGCCCGCGGCCAGCAACAGCGGCACGCCTGCGTGCATCATCCAGGCCACGGGTGGATTCACCCATTTCATCGAGGGGCTGGAGCCCGCCGGGCCGTCCGTGGCGCGGTGCGCGAACTTGCGCCCCGGTGGGCGCGCCGCACAAAAGGCGGCGAACTGCTGGCGGATTTCCGCACGGGCGAGCATGCCGTAGTGGCGCATGCAGGCAAGCCAGTCCACCGGCCAGCCCAGATGCACGACGAGCTCGCGCGGCAGGCCGAAGGGCAGATCGAATGCTCCCGTCCACGGCTCGGGGCGGCACAGCCACGTGCCGAAAGATTCAAGGCTCGCGAAACGCTGCAGACCCTTCAGCGCGACCTGCGCGCCAGCGCGCTCGCCGCAGGCCAGCACGACGGGTTTGCGCCGCGTCGGCCGACTCGTGAAATCCACGCCAACGAGCACGGCCACGGGCACCCGGGCGAGCCTACTGGCGGCCAGGTATCAGGGACAGAAACTCGCGCCGCAGCGTGGCATCCGTGAGAAAGGCACCGCGCATCACCGAGTTGACCATCTTGCTATCCATCTCGCGCACACCGCGCCAGGACATGCAGAAATGGCTGGCCTCTATCACCACCGCGAGGCCGTCGGGCCGCGTCTTCTCCATGATGAGGTCCGCCAGCTGCACGATGGCTTCTTCCTGAATCTGCGGACGGCCCATGACCCAGTCGGCCAGCCGCGCGTACTTCGACAGCCCGATGACATTGGTGTTTTCATTGGGCATGACCCCCACCCAGAGCTTGCCGATCACCGGGCAGAAATGATGGCTGCAGGCGCTGCGCACGGTGATCGGGCCGACGATCATCAGTTCGTTCAGTCGTGCGGCGTTGGGAAACTCGGTGACCTCGGGCGTCGCGTTGTAGCGGCCGCGGAATACCTCGCTCACGTACATCTTGGCGATGCGCCGTGCGGTGTCCTGCGTGTTGTGATCGCTGGAGGTGTCGATGACCAGGCTGTCGAGCACGCCCTGCATCTTCGTCTCGACCTCATCGAGCAAGGCCGCAAGCTCTCCCGGCTCGATGAACCCGGCGATGTTGTCGTTGGCATTGAAGCGCTGGCCGGCCTGCTTCAGGCGCTCGCGAATCTTCACGGAAACCGGCACGCCTTCGTCAGCGTTCAGGTGGTTGGTATCGCTCATGTCTGCATCGTACCAGCGAATCCGGAAATTTCATTTACAAGTGTTTTTACCTTACAAGGCATATACATGAACCGCTTGCAGCTATCAAATCAATAGTTCTTGCCTGTCACCCAGAGCGCCGTGCGCATGGCGGCGTAGGCAATGCGGTCGAGCATGCGCGCGTGCCACGGGCGGTTCGCGTAGGTCTCGGGGTCCAGCGCGCCGCTGCCCTGGGTGATCGCCAGCTCCAGGCGGGCGCGCAGATCACGCGCGAAGCCGGCGTCGCGCACCATCACATTCGCCTCGCGCGCGAGCAGCAGGCTGAGCGGATCGAGATTGCTTGAGCCCACCGTGGCCCAGGGCCGCGCCCCATGGGCATCGATCACCGCCACCTTGGCGTGCAGAAAGCTGGGCGCATATTCATGAATCTCCACGCCCGCCGCGAGCAGTGCGCCATAGACCGGGCGCGCCGCGTGATACTGCATGAAATACTCATAGCGCCCTTGCAGCAGCAGGCGCACGTGCACGCCGCGCTGGGCCGCCAGGATGAGCGCCCGACGCAGCTTGCCGCCCGGCACGAAATAGGCATTGGCAATGATGATCTCCTCGCGCGCCTGAGCGATGGCACGGCGGTACGAACGCTCGATGCGCGTGCGAAAGCGCACGTTGTCGCGCAGCAGCAAGGCCGCCCAGATACCGTGTGCGCGTTTTCCCGCCCGCCTGCCACCCGGTTTGCGCAGCGCGCGCGCGGCGCGCCAGTCCACCCATGCCTTGGCCAGCTGGTGGCGCTGCACGTCCTGCACGGCCAGCATGCGCAGCCACAGCCGCGCCATGATGGCCTCGGCAAAGCCCACCAGCGTGCCTTGCACGCGCACCGCGAAATCCAGGCGCGGCGAGGCCAGCGTGCCCCAGTTGGGGTCGATGAAATCATCGAGCACGTTGATGCCGCCGCAAAACAGCACCTCGCCGTCGATCACGCAGAGCTTGCGGTGCATGCGCCGCCAGCGCCGCGGCAGCAACAGCCCCAGCGGCCCCAGCGGCGAATACACCTGCACGTGCACGCCCGCTTCGCGCAGCTGCGAGGCCCAGGGCTCGGCGATGCGCCCGGTGCCCACGCCATCGACCACCAGATGCACGCGCACGCCGCGGCGCGCCGTGCGCGCGAGCGCCTCGGCCACGGCAGCGCCCGCGCCCGCGGCGTCGAAGATGTAGGTTTCGAACTGCACGTCCACCCGCGCGCGATCGAGCTCGGCGATCAGCGCCGGGAAGAGTTCCTGCGCGCCCTGCAGCAAGTCGATGCAGTGATCCGATCCGGCGTAGGCGGGCAGCGGCATGGGTCAGAGGCGGAATTCCGCGATCAGCGGCAGGTGATCGGACATGCGCCACCAGATGCGCCCGCGCGGCACCGTGAGCGAGAGCGGCTGCAGGCCGCGCGCATACACATGATCGAGCCGCGCCACCGGCAGGCGCGAAGGGTAGGTCAGGGGCCGGGGCGCGCCGCCTGCGCCACTGAATTCGATCAGGCCGAAACCCGCGAGCATCTGCGCCAGCTGATTGCCCCAGTCGTTGAAGTCGCCCGCCACGACGAGCGGTGTGTCATCGGGCACCTCGCGGCGGATGTAGCGCTGCAGCTGAGCCACCTGCCGGATGCGGCTGCCCGGCACGAGCCCCAGGTGCACCACGACGGTGTGCACCTCCCTGCCCTGGATCATCACCCGCGCATGCAGCAGGCCGCGCTGCTCGAAACGGTGATCCGAAATGTCCTCGTGCTGGCTCGAAAGCACCGGCCAGCGCGTGAGCAGCGCATTGCCGTGCTCTCCGTGGCGGGTGTAGGCATTGGTGTGATAGATGGCCTCGTAGCCTTCCGGGGCCAGGTACTGCGCCTGCGGCACCAGCGGCCAGCGCTCGAAATAGGCGGCCTCGCGCCTATTGGTGCGGCGCACCTCCTGCAGGCAGACGATGTCGGCATCGAGTTGCTCGATCGCCAGCCCCAGATTGTGGATTTCCAGGCGCCGCGCGGGCCCCAGGCCCTGCACGCCCTTGTGGATGTTGTAGGTGGCCACGCGAAGGATGCCGTCCGCCGGCTGGGGCAGTTCGGAAAGGGCAAACGCGGGTTGCGACGAGGCAGCGGTCATGATTCGGATTGAAAGCGCGGCAACCAGAGGATAGCCTCGGCGTTCGATGGCGAGAAACACCGATCCGCGGCTTCGCGCCAAGGCCACCACGCATATGCCGTGTGCTCGCGTGGATTCAAGGTCACGGGCATGGCGGCGGGGACGCGCAGTCCCAGCACATGCTCGGTATTCATCATCACCCCGGGCGCGTAGCGATGGCGCCACCGAGGATAGATGCTGTAGACATTCTCCAGCCCCCAGTCCGAGAGCCGGCACGCTGCCACCGTCGCATCGATGCCGGTTTCCTCCGCCACCTCGCGCAAGGCAGTTTCGCGCCAGGATTCTGCCCTGGTCTGCTTGCTGCCCGTCACCGACTGCCAGAAGTCTTCCTCTGCATCGGCGCGGCGAATCAGCAGCACCCGCAGGTCAGGGGTATGGATCACGACGAGAACGGACTGCGGAATTTTGTACATGAAGTGGCTTGCAACCCAGACCAGCCGCTATCGTAGAGCGCCGGTATATTTCCGCACCCGAGCACCGCACGAGACACCATGGAAATTGCCCTGATCTACGCCCGCGCCGCCAATGGCGTCATTGGCAAGGGGGGCGCCATGCCCTGGCACCTGCCCGAGGACCTCGCGCACTTCAAGGCGCTCACGCAGGGTGCGCCTGTCCTCATGGGGCGCAAGACCTGGGAGTCGCTGCCGCCACGCTTTCGTCCCCTGCCGGGGCGGCTCAACATCGTCATCACACGCCAAGAAAATTGGAATGAAATCGGTGCTCAACGAGCATCCAGCCTGCGCAAGGCGCTATCGTCTGCAGAGCAGGCAGGCGCAGCCACGGCCTGGGTCATCGGCGGCGCGCAAATCCTTGCCGAAGCGCTGCCCCTGGCCACGCGCGCGGAAGTGACGGAAATCGCCCGGAATTTCGACGGCGACACCTTTGCCCCCGCACTCGGCGCAGAATGGGTGCTGACCGCGCACGCCGACCATGTGAGCAGCCAAGGCTTGCCACTGCGATTTGCACGTTACGAGCGGCGCGGTTAAGGTCAGGACATCTCCACCACAGGCACGCCATGAGAGAGTTTCACGACGCCGAAGGGCGGCACTGGCAGGCCGCTCCGCTTTACGCCTCCTACGGGCAGATGCTGCTCATCTTCAGCCGTCTGGACGGGGGCGACATTCTGCAAAAGCAGATGGCCGCCGACACTCTGCCTCAGGCCGAGGACGAACTCACGGAGCTCGGCGATGACGCGCTGCGCGAATGGCTCAGGGATGCGCAGCCCTGGGACTTCGCGGCAAAGAAATTCTGAGCCGGCGACCTGGGCTCAGCAGCGCATGGCGTTGGTGGCCGAATTGCGGATGCTCTCCAGCAGGTCTTCGTCAAGGCCCACGTTGTTGTGCTCGAGCACGCGCTCGGCGCGGTAGCTCGAACGCACGAACGGCCCGGCCACCACTTCGAGAAATCCCTTGGACAGGCCGATCTCGCGGTAGCGCGCGAACTGGTCGGGCGACACGTAGCGCGCCACCGGCAGGTGGTTCTGCGTCGGGCGCATGTACTGGCCCATGGTCACGATGTCGACGTCGGCGGCACGGATGTCGTCCAGCGTCTCCTCGATCTCTTCGTCGGTCTCGCCCAGGCCCAGCATGATGCTGGTCTTGGTGACCGTGCACGGCGAATGGCCCTTGGCGAACTTGAGCACGTCCAGCGTCTGCTCGTAGCCCGCGCGCGGGTCGCGCACCGGGTGCGTGAGGCGGCGCACCGTCTCCAGGTTCTGCGCGTAGGTCGCCAAGCCCGCATCGACCACCTTCGCCACCAGTTCGTGCCGGCCCTGAAAGTCGGGCGTCAGCGCCTCCACCGCGGTATCGGGCATGCGCTTGTGGATCTCGCGGATGCAGGCCGCGTAGTGCCCCGCGCCCAGGTCCTTGAGGTCGTCGCGGTCCACCGAGGTGAGCACCACGTACTTGAGCTGCATCAGCGCCACCGCATCGGCCACGTTCACCGGCTCCAGCGGATCGAGCCAGCCGTTGGGATTGCCGGTACTCACCGAGCAGAACTTGCAGGCACGCGTGCACACCGAGCCCATGAGCATGAGCGTGGCCGTGCCGCGCCCCCAGCATTCGGCGATGTTGGGGCACTTGGATTCGGCGCAGACCGTGGAGAGCTTGTGCGACTCCACGATTTCCTTGATCTGCTGGTACTTGGCGCCGTTGGGCACGTGCACGCGCAGCCACGATGGCTTGCGCTCGGCATTCGGGATCGTGGTGAGCTCGCTCGGCTTGACGCCATCCTTGATGGCGCGCGTGCCCTGGCGGCTGGTGAACTTCGTGCCCGGTGCCGGGCGTGGAGACTCTTGCATGCGTAAACCCTGGTGAGGCGCAGCACGGCTGCGTGCGGTCTGGCGATTCTATCGGCGCACCCCAGGCCCCACTGGCGTCAGCACCATCGCCGCCGCGCCTGCCAACCCCCGCTCTTCACTCAGGCAGATTCGGGTGGTGCAGACGGGCGTTGACCTGCGTTGGCGGATACGCGAGCTGCAGCGTGATGGCACTGCACAGCATGAACATGCACCAGAAAATCAGAAAGCTGACCGAATACACCGTGCTGCGCGACCAGTCCACCTGCCAACCCAGCAAAGTCAGCGACTGCGGGTCGAGCACGGCGAACACCATCGCTTCGAGCACGGCCGCCACCAGAAAGGCGGGCCATGCGATCCACCTGAGCTGCTTTGCATGCATCTTGGTCTCCTGCTCGTCCTCTATGGCCGCGGCGTCTGCACGGATTCTGGCTCAGGCTGGCGTTGCCTGCCCATCTCTCTCGCATTGCGACTGCCGGTGCGATTGCGGGCCTGCAGCGCGGGTTCGAGCGCACCGCCCTGTTCCTGCGCCGCAGCCGATGAGCCGCCCGCCGCCGGCTCCAGCGGCACCTGCAACGCCAGATACAGCGTCACGGCGCTGGCCGCAATGGCCGCCGCCGTCAACCCCATGATGAGCCAGAGGTAGCCCGAGCGCCACCAAACCTGGGCAGGAATTTCCCGGGCCATCATCCGCCTCGCCTCATTGCGGCACGAAAAACACCGACTTCTCGCGCACGCTGCCCGCCGCAGGCGCGCTCACGATGAAATCGAAACCGTGGGAACCGGCGGAGGCGCCGCCGTAGGGCAGACGCAACTGCACCGGCACCGATGTCGATTGCTCGGGGGCCACCACCACCGTGACCGGGCTGCCCTCGGCCAGCGACAGGCCCGGCAGGCCGTCCACCCCCAGCGTGAACACCTGCTCCTGCTCGGTCGCATTCATGATATGGATGCGGTAGATGTTCTCGATCTGCCCGCCCTTGACCAGCCGCGCCAGCGTCGCCCGGTCGCGCATCACGTCCACCTTGAAGGGTGTGCGCACCCACAGGCTGGTGACGAAGACCACCATCGCGACCGCCAGGATGGTCGCATAGACCAACACCCGCGGGCGCAGCACACGCCGCAGAATGTCGCGCCGGCTCCAGTCGCCTGCGATTGCCGCTTCGGTCGAATAACGGATCAGGCCGCGCGGATAGCCCATGGTATCCATCACCTCGTCGCAGGCGTCGATGCAGGCGGCGCAGCTGATGCATTCGTACTGCAGCCCGTCGCGGATGTCGATGCCGGTCGGACAGACCTGCACGCACAGAGTGCAATCGATGCAATCGCCCAGCCCCAAGGCCAAGGGATCGGCCTTCTTCGACCGCTTGCCGCGCGGATCGCCGCGCTTTTTCACGTAGGTGACGATGAGTGTGTCGCGGTCGAACATCGCGCCCTGAAAGCGCGCATAGGGGCACATGTACTTGCAGACCTGCTCGCGCATGAAGCCCGCGTTGCCCCAGGTCGCGAAACTGTAGAACAGCACCCAGAACAGCGCCCACGGCCCCACCGAAAAGGCCATGACGCTTGTCGCGAGCCCATGGATGGGCGTGAAATAGCCGACAAAGGTGAACCCCGTCCACAGCCCGATCGCAATCCAGACGACATGCTTGCCCGCCTTGCGCCAGAGCTTGTTCCAGGACATCGGCGCGGCGTCCAGCCGCATGCGCTGGGCCCGGTTGCCTTCGAATTTCTCCTCCACCCAGAGGAAGATCTCCGTGTAGACCGTCTGCGGACACGCATAGCCGCACCATTGGCGCCCGGCCATGGCGGTGAACAGAAACAGCAGCAACGCCGAGAGAATGAGCAGCGCCGCCAGGTAGAACACATCCTGGGGATACAGCACCAGCCCGAAGATGTAGAAGCGCCGCGCGTCGATGTCGAACAGCATCGCCTGGCGCCCACCCCACTGCAGCCACGGCATGCCGTAGAAGAACAGCTGTGTCGCGAAGACGAAGAACCAGCGCCAGCGGGTGTAGATCCCCCTGGCGGTACGCGGGTGGATCTTCCCGTGCCTCTGAACTGCTGCAGCGGTGCCGGCGGCCGACATCGTCAATATCCGTCAAGCGTGCGACGAGAATGCGCCGCACGTTCCCATGAAGGCCAGGAACTCCACCCGGTCACTGCGCCCCCGCGGGCTGGCCACCGCCCAGCCCCCAGACGTAGGCGGCGAGCACGCGCAACTGTTCGGAGGAGAACTTGTCCTTCCACGCGGGCATCTGCGCCGTCTTGCCGTTGTCCACCATCTCCACGACGTGCGCCACGTTGTCCGGACCGTGCGTGAAGATCCCATCGGTGAGGTTCGGCGCCCCCAGCGCCGGGTTGCCCTTGCCGTCCGGCCCGTGGCAGGCGGCGCAGACCTCCTCGAACTTCCCGCGCCCGGTCGTGGCCAGCGCGGCATCGTGCTTGCCGCCCGAGAGGCTCATCACATAGTTCGCCACGGCGCGCACATCGTCCGCGGAACCCACGGCCTCGGCCATGGGCGGCATCATGCCAACGCGCCCATCCGTGATCGTCTCCAGAATGGCATCGGGCGTTCCGCCCCAGTTCCAGTGCGCATCCATCAGGTTGGGAAATCCCTTGCTGCCGCGTGCGTCGCTGCCGTGGCATTGCGCGCAGTTGTTCATGAACAGACGATCGCCGATGGCGCGCGCATTCGCGTCCTTGGCCAGCTGCTCCACGCTCTGGCCTGCAAAGGCCGCGTAGATGGGGGCGATCCTGGCCTCGTAGTCCTGCACCTCCTTCGCATGCTGGCCTTTCTGCGTCCAGCCCAGCGTGCCGTCATAGGTACCCAGCCCCGGATACAGCACCAGATACAGCAGGGCGAACACGCAGCTGATGGCGAACATCATGACCCACCAGCGTGGCAATGGATTGTTCTTTTCAGCCAGGTCGCCATCCCAGACATGGCCCGTGGATGCATCCGGGTCGACTTCGGCATTCATCCGGAGGGTCCACCACAGCAAGGCCACACAGGCCAGCACGCCGACCAGCGTGATGCCGGCCACGTAGAGAGACCAGAAACTGCTCGTGAAATCGCTCATGCTTTGTCTTCCCGTGTGGCGCCCACCCGCTTCGCAGGCATGTCGTCGTCCAGAAGAGGCAGGCGCGCGGCCTCTTCAAAACCGGCGCGATTGCGCGCCGACCAGGCCCACAGGCCAATCACGACAAAGGTGACGAAAGCCAGTACCGTGTACAGGCTGTGCAGCCATTCAGCATCCATGGTGTGGTTCCTCGCTGCTTATTTCCGGTGAATGCCCAGGACCTGCAGGTAGGCAATCAAGGCCTGCAGCTCGTTCCTGCCCTCGACTTCCGCCGGGGCCTGGGCGATCTCTTCGTCGGTGTACGGTGCGCCCAAGGCACGCAAACCGCGCATGTGGGCCTGAATGCTCGTGCTGTCGGCAGGCGTCTTTTCAAGCCACGGATAGGCCGGCATGTTCGATTCGGGCACCACCGCGCGCGGGTTGTTCAGGTGCACCGCATGCCAATCATCGCTGTAGCGCCCCCCCACGCGCGCCAGATCGGGCCCGGTGCGCTTGCTGCCCCACAGGTGCGGATGGTCATAGACGTATTCCCCCGCGACGGACACCGGCCCATAGCGCAGCGACTCGTGCTGCAGCGAGCGGATCATCTGCGAGTGGCAGTTGTTGCAGCCTTCGCGGATGTAGATGTCGCGCCCCACGACCTGCAGCGCGGTGTAGGGCCTCAGACCCTCGATCGGCTGCGTGGTCGATTTCTGGAAAAACAACGGGACGATTTCCACCAGCCCACCGATCGCCACCACCAGCAGCACCAGCACGATCATCAGGAAATTGTTGGTTTCAATGCGGGCGTGGCCGCGGATTTCTTCTTGAGCCATGTCGTTGGTTCTCTTTCGTCGAGCGGACTTCAGGCGTGCGCCACCATGGGCGGGACGCTGACCACGGGTGCGCGCCCCGCATTCATGGTCTTGATCACGTTCCACAGCATGATGAGCATGCCGCTCAGGTACATCAGCCCGCCCACCAGGCGCACCACGTAGAACGGGTAGGTGGCCTTGACGCCTTCGACGAAGGCATAGGTGAGCGTGCCGTCGTCATTGACGGCGCGCCACATCAGGCCCTGCATCACGCCGGCAATCCACATCGAGGCGATGTACAGCACGATGCCCAGCGTGGAGATCCAGAAGTGCAGCTCGATCGCGCGCGTCGAATACATGCTCGTGCGACCGTACAGGCGCGGGATCAGCCAGTACAGCGATCCCATGGTGATGAAACCCACCCATCCCAGTGCCCCCGAGTGCACGTGCCCTATCGTCCAGTCGGTGTAGTGGCTCAGCGCATTCATGGTCTTGATCGACAGCAGCGAGCCCTCGAAGGTCGCCATGCCGTAGAACGACAGCGACACGACCATGAAACGGATGATGGGGTCGGTGCGCAGCTTGTGCCAGGCGCCCGAGAGCGTCATGATGCCGTTGATCATCCCGCCCCAGCTCGGGGCCAGCAGGATGATGGAAAACACCATGCCCACAGACTGCGTCCAGTCGGGCAGCGCCGTGTAGTGCAGATGGTGGGGGCCGGCCCACATGTAAGTGAAGATCAGCGCCCAGAAGTGCACGATGGACAGGCGGTAGCTGTAGATCGGGCGCTGGGCGGCCTTCGGGATGAAGTAGTACATCATCCCCAGAAAGCCCGCCGTCAGCAGGAAACCCACGGCGTTGTGGCCGTACCACCACTGCACCATCGCATCCTGCACCCCGGCGTAGGCCGAGTAGGACTTGAACCAGCCCACCGGCAACTCGACGTTGTTGCCGACATGCAGCAGGGCGATGGCGATGATGAACGCGCCATAGAACCAGTTGGCCACGTAGATGTGACTCATCTTGCGCCTGGCGATGGTGCCGAAGAACACGATGGCGTAGGCGATCCAGACGACCGTGATCAGAATATCGATAGGCCACTCGAGCTCGGCGTACTCCTTTGAAGACGTGAGCCCCATCGGCAAGGTGATGACCGCGCCCACCAGGGCCAGCTGCCAGCCCCAGAACACGAAGGCCGGCAGTCCATTGCCACCAAAAAGCCTGGCCTGGCAAGTGCGCTGCACCACGTAGAGCGAGGTGCCGATCAGCGCCGAGCCGCCAAAGGCGAAGATGACCCCGTTGGTGTGCAGGGGCCGCAGCCGCCCGTAACTGAACCAGGGGATACCGAAATTGAGCTCGGGCCAGGCCAGCTGCGCCGCTGCAATCACGCCGACCAGCATGCCGATCGCACCCCAGACCACGGTCGTGACCGCAAACTGGCGGACCACCTTGTCGTTGTACATCGGCACAGAGTTGTTCGCGGTGTTCATCTAAGGGTTTCCTCTAATATGCCGACCGATTATCCATAGGATGAACATGGTCAATTTGACATAGCTCAATCATTCTCGAGAATCCGCCCTCCCTCGCGTTCCAGATCCTCGAATTGGCCGCCAAAAATGGCCCAGGCCAGCGCGCCCACGATCAGGAGCGCAAGCACCACCGACAGGGGAATGAGCAGGTAAAGAATGTCCATCAGGCGTTCCTCGATCGATCCTCGCGATTCAGGCGCATCGCATTGGCCACCACCAGCAGCGAACTGGCCGCCATGCCCAGGCCCGCAGCCCAGGCCGGCATGAAGCCCAGCACCGCCAGCGGCAGGGCTGCGGCGTTGTAAACAAGCGCCCAGGCCAGGTTCTGTCTGACGACATCCATCGTCCGCCGGGCTTGCCGATGTGCCCATGCCAGCGGCATGAGCCGCTCCCCCAGAACCACGAAATCCGAGCGCGCCTGCGCCAGCGGCACCGCCCGCCCGAAGGCAAATGACACATGCGCCGCCGCGAGCACCGGGCCGTCGTTGAGCCCGTCGCCCACCATCGCGGTGCGATGGCCCTGCCGGTGCAGCGCCTGCAGCTGGTGCAGCTTGTCGTCCGGCGTGCAGTCTCCGATGGCAGCGTCTATCCCCGCCACCAGGCCGATGCGCCTGACCGTGGCGTCGCGGTCGCCCGACAGGAGGCGGCAATCGAGCCCCTGCGCCCGCAGCGCGGCGACGGTCTGTGCGGCATCGCCGCGCAAGTCCTCTTCAAAATCAAAACTTGCGAGCCACCCCTGCTCATCCGCAAGATGGCTCACGGGTCCACGGGACGACCGATCGGACTGCCCCCCGGCCACACCGCAAAGTGCGGCCGACCCGAGACGATGCAGAACCGGCACACCCGCCACCTCCAGGCTGCCCTGCAACCCCTGGCCTGCCGTTTCCTGTACCTCCCTGGCCTGCGCGCACCCACCGGTCGCCGCGACGATGGCCCGCGAGACGGGATGCAGGCTGTGACTCGCCAGCCCCGCGGCCAGCATCAGCGCCTGCTCACGTGTGACGCCGGACCGCGTGCGCACGCCCACGAGCACAAAAGCATCGGAGGTGAGCGTGCCGGTCTTGTCGAACACCATGGTGTCGACCTGGGTCAGCGTCTCGATCGCCTGCAGGCGCCGCACCAGAATGCCGCGACGCGCCAGGGCGGCAGCGCTCGCGAGCATGGCCGCCGGCGTGGCCAGCGACAGGGCACAGGGGCAGGTCACCACCAGCACGGCCACCGCCACCATCACCGCACGCGCCGGATCGATGGGCCACCACCAGGCCCCGGCCAACGCCGCCGCCAGCAGCACGGCGGCCAGAAAGGGCTTGGCCACGCGATCGGCCAGCCGCGCCAGATCGGGTTTGCCGATGGCCGCCTGCTCCATGAGCGCCACGATATGGGCATAGCGCGTTTGCAATCCGACCGCGCGCACGCGCACATCGACAGGCGCACCCAGGTTGTAACTGCCAGCGATGACAGCATGGCCCACATCACGCGCCACCGGCCGCGACTCGCCCGTGAGCAGCGCCTCGTCCACGGTGGTGGCGCCCGCAACCACCTCGCCATCGGCCACGAAGGCCGCGCCCGGCAGCACGCGAACCACGTCGCCGACGCGCACGCGCCGCGCCGTCACGCGCCGCCAGGTGCCATCTGCCTCGCGGCGCTCGACACTGTCGGGCAGGCGATGCATCAGCGCCTCCAGCGCGCCGGCCGAGCGGTCGCGCAGGCGCGTTTCAAGCCAGCGCCCCGCGAGCAGGAAGAACACGAACATCGTGAGCGAATCGAAATACACCTGATGCCCGAACGCTCCCTCGGGCTCGAACGTACCCAGGCTGCTGACGATGAAGGTGAGCAGCATGCCGAGCGCCACCGGCAAATCCATGCCGATGCGCCTGCAGCGCAGGTCGCGCCACGCGGCATTGAAGAACGGCCGACAGGAAAAAAGCATGACCGGCAGCGACAGCACCCACTGCGCCCAGCGCAGCAGGTGCTCGAGATCGGGGGTCATCGCGCCGGGCTCGGCAATGTAGGCGGGTACCGCGTACATCATCACCTGCATCATGCAGACGCCCGCAACCCCCAGGCGCCAGAGCATGCGTCGGCTCTCGGCCTGCCTGCGCGCGCCCGCGCCGATGTCCTGCACCGGCAAGACGCCGTAGCCACTGCCTTCCAGGGCGCGCATCCAGCGTGAAGGGCGAGCCACCTGCTCGTCCCAGATCACGCGGCCGCGCTGGCTCGCGGCATTGACCTCGACCCGCACCACCCCCTGGACACGGCCCAGCACCTGCTCCAGCGTGATGGCGCAGGCCGCGCAATGCATGCCCTCGAAGGCCACGAAGGATTCCCACAACCCGCCGCCGGCTCCCAGGGGTCGGCTGAACGCCTGCCACTCGTCGCGCTCGTCGAGCAAGCTCAGATCGGATTCGGCCGCCCGTGCACCGGAACGTCCGGGCGGGGGCCACGAGGCGGGAAACGGAGCGTCTGCTCCCTGCATCACGGTCGTCCTGGTAAAGCCTGAGGCCGTGTCGGCCTCCAAGGGCGAGCTTTGGAAACGGCGCGCAGTCTAGCGATTTTTCATCAGATATCCATTTATCGATAGTGGATATTCCACCTGCTCTTGCGTTACATCAATACCCCGCACCCCTGGCGCCCACCGGGCCAGGTCGGGGCCGGCGATCCCTGGCGGCTTTCCTAGAATCCATGGATGCAGATTTCCCTTGCGCTCACCGGTTTGCTGATGGGATTGGCAGGCAGCCCGCACTGCATCGCCATGTGCGGCGCGGCCTGCGCCGGCATCGGCCAGGCGGCCGCCCCGCGCACGTCGCATGCCCTGGCGCTGTTCCAGCTCGGGCGCCTCCTGGGTTATGCGGCGCTGGGCGCGCTCGCTGGCGCATCGATGCAGGGCCTGGGCTGGCTCACGGTGCAATCGGCGGCGATCAGACCGCTATGGAGTCTGGTTCACGTGGCCGCCGCCGTGCTCGGGCTGGCCTTGCTCGTTCTCGGGCGCCAGCCGCTCTGGCTGGAGCTGGGCGCACGGCGCATCTGGCTGCGCGTGCGCGATGCCACACGCGCCATGGGACTGGCCGCGCCGCTGGGCCTGGGCACGGCCTGGGCCCTGCTGCCCTGCGGCTTGCTCTATTCGGCCGTCATGGTCGCGGCGCTGGCCGATGGCGCGGCGGGTGGCGCGGCCGTGATGGCGCTGTTCGCGCTGGGTTCGGGTGCGGCGCTCTGGGCAGGTCCCTGGCTGATGCTGAGGCTGGGGCGGCTGGGACGCGGCACGTGGGGCATGCGGGCGGCGGGCGCCGCACTCCTGGCCACCGCAGCCTGGGCGCTGTGGATGGGTCTGGCGCACGAGCAGGCGCCATGGTGCGTCACGCCCGCATGAAGCGCTGCGACATCGCGGCCGCACCGTCACAATCACCCCATGCAAATCGCCACCTGGAACATCAATTCACTCGCCGTGCGCCTGCCGCAGGTACTGGCCTGGCTGGCCGCGAATCCCGTTGACGCGCTCGCGCTGCAGGAGCTCAAGCTCACCGACGACAAATTCCCGCACGACGCCTTCGAGCTCGCGGGCTACCACAGTGTGTGCTTCGGGCAGAAAACCTACAACGGCGTCGCGCTCATCACGCGCCAGCCGGTGCAGGACACGGTGCGCAACATCACGGGTTTTGAAGACGATCAGGCGCGCGTGATCGGTGCCACGCTGCCCCTGCCCGGCGGCGCACTGCGGCTCATCAACGGCTACTTCGTGAATGGGCAGGCGCCCGGCACCGACAAATTCGATTACAAGATGCGCTGGCTCACCGCGCTGCACGACTGGCTGCGCGAGGAGCTCAAGGCCCACCCCTGCCTGGTGCTCGCAGGTGACTTCAACATCGTCCCCGAAGACCGGGACTCATGCGACCCGGAGGGCCTCAAGGGCACCATCCTGCATACGGATGAAGAGCGCACGCATTTCCAGAACCTGCTCGCTCTCGGGCTGAACGACAGCTTCCGGCTGTTCGAGCAACCGGAAAACACGTTCTCGTGGTGGGATTACCGCATGCTCGCCTTCCAGAAGAACCGCGGTCTGCGCATCGACCACATTCTGGTGAGCGATGCGCTCAAAGGCCTGGCGCGAACCTGCTCGGTTGACCGCGCGCCACGCAAGAACAAGCAACCCAGCGACCATGCGCCCGTGGTGCTGACCCTGGAGATACCCGCCTCATGAGGGCAGCGCCGCCCGATCTTTCCGAGCTGGCGCGCCCAGCAACCGAGCCTGTGCGTGTGCTCATGGTCTGCATGGGCAACATCTGCCGCAGCCCGACGGCCGAAGGCGTGCTGCGCAAGATGGCGCTCGACGCGGGTCTGGCGCAGCGCTGCGAAGTGGATTCGGCCGGCACGCACGACTATCACGTTGGCCAGCCGCCCGACGCGCGCGCGAGGCGCCACGCCAGCGCGCGCGGCTACGACATTTCGGCCCACCGCGCCCGCGAACTCACGGCGCGGGATTTCGAGCATTTCGACCTGGTGCTGGTGATGGATGGCGCCAACGAGGCCGCGGCACGCGCGCTGTGCCCGGCGCCGCGGCGCTCGTGCATACATCGCCTGACGGACTTCTGCACCATCCACGCGTGCCGTGAAGTGCCCGATCCGTACTACGGCGGCGACGCCGGGTTCGAGCGGGTGCTGGACCTGGCCGAAGACGCCAGCCGCAGCGTACTCTCCCGACTGCGGCTTACTTAGTGCGCTCCAGCTCGCGGCGGATGCCGTCCACATCGGCCTGCGCCCGGTCGAGCTTGGCTTTCAGGTCGGCCGTGCGCTCCTGGTACGCCTGCGTGTTGCGCATTTCGAGCGCACTCTTTTCCGGAAAGCCGTTGTTGTACGTTTTGGTGAGTTCGGCCAGTTTGGTCTCGGCCTTGCGCAACTCATCCTGCAGGATGGCGCGCCGATCCGAATCACGCGCCTTCTGGTCGGCCTCGCTCACCTTGGGGGCACCGGCGGGCGAAGCCGCCGCCGGCGCAGGCGTCGGCTTGCTGCTTTGCAGCACCGTGACGTTGCCGCCCTCCACGATCTTGCAGCCGCGCTCCTTGGCCTGGCTCGCGTTGTTGGTGTACTCGTTGCCACAACGGTAGATGCGGTCTTGCGCGTGCGCCGGCAGCACCGCCAGCACGGCCAGCAGGGAAGTCAGGGCAAACAGGATGTGTTTCATGCGTAACCTTGAAAAACCAGCCGCGCCGGCCAGCTGAACGGACAAGTATCTGCCAAACGCGCGTCCGGGCCGCGAGGCCGACATCACAAAGCGTAATACAAGTCGTACTCCACCGGGTGCGGCGTCATGCGCACACGCTGTACCTCGGCCTGCTTGAGTTCGATGTAGGCATCGAGCATGCCGTCGGAGAATACGCCGCCGCGTGTGAGGAAGGCACGATCGGCCTCCAGCGCGGCCAGCGCTTCTTCCAGACTGGCGCAGACCGTGGGCACCTGGCGATCTTCCTCGGGCGGCAGGTGGTAGAGATCCTTGGTGGCGGCCTCCCCCGGGTGAATGCGGTTTTCCACGCCATCGAGCCCGGCCATCATCAGTGCCGCGAAGCACAGGTAGGGATTGGCCAACGGATCGGGGAAACGCGCTTCCACGCGCCGCCCCCTGGGGTTGGCGACGTAGGGGATGCGGATCGACGCCGAGCGGTTGCGCGCGCTGTAGGCGAGCTTGACCGGCGCTTCAAACCCCGGCACCAGGCGCTTGTAGCTGTTGGTGCCCGGGTTGGTGATGGCGTTGAGCGCCTTGGCGTGCTTGATGAGGCCGCCAATGTAGTACAGCGCGAAGTCCGAAAGCCCCGCATAGCCGTCGCCGGCGAACAGGTTCTTGCCATCCTTCCAGATCGACTGGTGCACGTGCATGCCGCTGCCATTGTCGCCCGCGTAGGGCTTGGGCATGAAGGTGACGGTCTTGCCGTACGAGTCGGCCACGTTCCAGATCACGTACTTCATGAGCTGGGTCCAGTCGGCACGCTGCACAAGTGTGGAGAACTTCGTGCCGATCTCGTTCTGGCCGGCGCCGCCCACCTCATGATGAAACACCTCGACCGGAATGCCGAGCGATTCGAGCACCCCCGCCATCTCGGCGCGCAGGTCCTGGCTGCTGTCCACCGGCGGCACCGGCATGTAGCCGCCCTTGGTGCCGGGGCGATGGCCGCGATTGCCGCTGTCGAATTTCGCACCGCTGTTCCAGGGTGCTTCGTATTCGTCGATTTCAAAGAACACGTCTCCGGGCTGCGTGCCCCAGCGGACGTTGTCGAAAATGAAGAATTCCGGCTCGGGCCCGAAATACGCGGTATCCCCCAGGCCCGAGGCCTTCAGGTAGGCCTCGGCGCGCTTGGCGATCGAGCGCGGGTCGCGGTCGTAAGCCTTGCCGTCGCCGGGCTCGACCACGTCGCACTGCAGCAGGAGCGTGGTCTGCTCGAAGAAGGGGTCGATGTTGGCGGTGGCCGGGTCGGGCATGAGCTGCATGTCCGACGCCTCGATGCCCTTCCAGCCCGGCATGGACGAGCCATCGAACGCATGGCCGTTGGTGAACTTGTCTTCGTCGAAGTGCGACACGGGCACGGTGACGTGGTGCTCCTTGCCGCGCGTGTCGGTAAAGCGCAGATCGATGAAACGCACCTTGTGCTCCTGCACCATCTGCATCACGTCGGCGACGGTCTTGGCCATCTGGCAACTCCTGAAAAATTCACGGCCACATGCCTGGAAAGGCACGGGCGAAAGGCAAGGATTCTACGGTGCGCCTGCTCAGAACTTGCGTTCGATTTCCGGCCCGAGCCGCATCGGCAGGGCACGCAAGGCGGCCAGCAGCTCCTGCCAGGCGGCCGGCACCCTTTGCGCCGCGCCCTTGACGCCCAGTTCGATGTGCACGCCATGTACCGGATGATCGACGCTGGGCAGGCTGAACACCTTGACGCCCGGATGCGCCGACTCGATGCGCTCCATAAGCGGGGTGAGCGCCGACTCTGCCGCGCCGTGGATGACGATGGAATGCTCCAGCTGCGGCGCGCGGTGAAACCACTGGCTGCAGGTGCTTTCCAGCACCCATTCGATCATGGGCCAGGCCATCACGGGAAAGCCCGGCACGAAGTGCACCCAGCCGCCTCCCGGCCCGGCGCAGGAAAATCCGGCGATCTTGTTGTACGCGTTGGGAATGAGGCGTGCGTCCTGCGGCAGCACGCCCATCTGCAGCCGCTGCATGTTGTCGGCGCGCGCAGCATCGAACGCCTCGCCCTTCTCGCGTGCCATGTCCTGCATGCGCTCGGTGATCAGGGCCTGCGCCTCGGGGTGCGGCGCCAGCGGCACCCCCAGCGCCTGCGCCGCGCACTGGCGTGTGTGGTCGTCGGGCGTGGCGCCGATGCCGCCGCAGCTGAAGACCACGTCGCTTGAGGCGAAGGCCCGCTCCAGCGCCTGCGTGATGCGGCCGCGGTTGTCGCCGACGAGCTCCATCCACGCCAGTTGCAAGCCACGCTCGGCCAGCAGACGGATCACCGCGGGCAAATGCTTGTCGACGCGCTTGCCCGACAGGATCTCGTCTCCGATGATGAGCAGGCCGAACGCGGGCGTCATGATGGGTCGGTCCCCGGCAGAACCGGGGTGGCGGTGACCTCGATCACCGGGGCAGCCGCACTGCCCTGCGGGGTGGTCGGCTCCTGGGCACGCAGCTGTTGCAGGCTCGCCAGGCAGTAATGCGCAAACCACAGCGACGAAAACGCAAACACCAGCGTGTAGATCCAGATGGCCACCGGAATCAGCACCACGAAGGCCGCGGCGAATACCACGCCCGAGGCCCAGACGATGCCCGGCGCCGCGCCCAGGAAACCGCAGAGCACGCCGATCACGAGCAAGCTTCCCCTGTGCCGGGTGAAAAGGGTCTTGCGCTCCTCCTTGCTGGCGTGCTCGGAAAGCGCATCGAACGCCATCACGCGGTAGGTGAGCCAGCCCCAGATGAGCGGCGGCAGCACCAGCACCAGCGGCGGAATGAGCCACAGCGGCATCGAGAGCACGAGCGCGACGAGGGCCAGCAGCGTCGATGAGAGCGACCACCAGACGCTGGTGACGAAACCCGCGCCGTGGCGGCGCTGCAGGTCCGGAAAGCGCCGCTTGGCCACCAGGTCGACGATGGCGGGCACCATCAGCACCGAAACCGTCAGCACACAGACGAAGACCACCACCGGCATCGTCATGAGCACGACGAACAGGGGCGCGAGCAGCGTCGGTACATCGCTCACGCCCAGGTGCGCGAGCCACCCCCAGACCGTGCCCAGCCAGCTCGTGCCATCGAGCGTGGACTGCATCCACGCCACCGCCGGGGTCCAGAACAAATACCACGCCACGCCCGCGACGGCACTGATCAGCACCAGCGGCAGCAGCGACAGCGCGATGATGCGCGGCATCAGGCAATAGCCGACGGCGCGCCAGAAGGAATCGATCAAGGCTCCCATGGTGCGGCGAAGCATAGCGCCTCGCGTCTACTCCCGCAGCGCATTTTTGAGCTGCTCGCCCACGGCCGGCCGCTCGGCAAACGGATTGGGCGGATTCCCGCCACCGACGATGGCCTGCATGCGCTGGGCCACGCTTTCAAGCGCCCTGGGGTGGCTGTAGACATAGAAGTGATCCTGCGCCACCGCTTCAAAGACTCTGGCCGCCACGTCGGCCGCGGACACCTTGCCGCTCGCCACGGCCTTGTCCATCATGGCCTGGCCAATGCGCTGGCTGGCGGTGACCGGCGCACCCTGCATGGCTGCCGGGCGGTTGCGCTCGCTGTGCGCAATGCCGGTGGCCACGAAATACGGGCACAACACGCTGGCGCCGATCTGATCGGTGACAAGGCGCAGGTCCTGGTACAGCGTCTCGGTGAGGGCCACCACCGCATGTTTGCTGACGTTGTACACACCCATGTTGGGCATCGTCACCAACCCGGCCATGCTGGCCGTGTTCACGATGTGTCCGCGCCAGTTCGCATCGGAGCGCGCCGCCGCGAGCATCATGGGCGTGAACAGGCGCACGCCATGGATCACGCCCCAGAGGTTCACGCCCAGCACCCACTGCCAGTCGGCGAGCGTGTTTTCCCAGATGAGCCCGGCCGAGCCGACCCCCGCGTTGTTGAACACGAAGTGCGGCGCACCAAAGCGCTGCTGCACGGCATCGGCCAGCGCCTGCATCTGACCGGCGTCGGAGACATCGACCCGGTGCGCCAGCAGCTCCACGCCACGAGGTTCAAGTTCGGCCACCGCCTTGTCCAGCGCGTCCTGCTGCACGTCGACCAGCACCAGCCGCATGCCGCGATGCGCCGCGATGCGCGCGCATTCCAGGCCAAACCCCGAACCAGCCCCGGTCAGAACCGCCGTTTTGCCTTCAAAGTGTTCGATCATGGCATTTCCCCATCACACCAGCTGGACCAGCTGCTTGCCCACGTTCCTGCCATGCAGCAGGCCGATGAAGGCCTCGGGCGCGCTCGCCAGGCCTTGCGCCACGGTCTCGCGCGGGTGCAGCTTGCCGGCCCGCACCAGACCCGTGAGTTCGGCCAGTGCTTGCGGCCAGAGCTGCAGGTGTTCGCTCACGATGAAGCCTTCCACGCGCATGCGGTTGACGAGCATGAGTGCCGGGTTGAGCAGCGGCAGCGGCTGGCCATCGTAGCCCGCGACCATGCCGCACAGGGCCACGCGCGAGAACGCATTGGCGCGCAGCAGCACGGCATCGAACACCGTGCCGCCCACGTTCTCGAAGTGGCCGTCGATGCCGTCGGGACATGCCGTCTTGAGCGCCTGTGACATCGCCCTGAGGTCGCCGTGCTCACGGTAGTCGATGCAGGCATCGAAGCCCAGTTCATCGACCGCATAGGCGCACTTGAGCGGCCCGCCCGCGATGCCCACCACGCGGCAGCCGCGCGCCTTCGCCAGCGCCGCGAAGGCGCTGCCGACCGCGCCCGTGGCCGCGCTCACCGTGAGCGTCTGCCCGGGCTTGGGTTCGATGATCTGCGTGAGCCCATACCACGCCGTCACGCCCGGCATGCCCACGGCCCCGAGGTAATACGAAAGCGGCACCGCGCCGGCGTCCACCACCCGCAACGCACCCGCTTCATCACCATCGACGACGCTGTACTCCTGCCAGCCGCCCATGCCCACCACCTTGTCACCCACCGCATAGCGCGCATGGCGGCTTTGCACGACCTCGCCGACCGTGCCGCCGATCATCACCTCGCCCAGCGGCTGGCTGGCGGCGTAGCTCTTGCCCTCGTTCATGCGCCCGCGCATGTAGGGGTCCAGACTCAGGTAGTGATGTCGCACCAGCACCTGCCCTTCGGCCAGCGCCGGCGTGTCCGCGGTCACCAGGCGGAAGTTGTCCGCCGTGGCGGCGCCCCGAGGGCGGCTGTCGAGAAGGATTTGTTGATTGATGGGCATGTTTGCTACTCTTTAAAGAGCTGCCTTCGCTTGATAGACAAGCGTTACAGCCATATTTCGTTCAAATTCAAGTGGATGATCCGCTTCCGGATGAACGAACCCGGGAAACATATTTGAATGTGCCCGTGGCGTGGCAGCAGGCACGGCCCTCGGCATCGAACACCGTGCCTTCGGCAAACGCCAGGCTGCGCGTGCGGTGCAGCAGCTGGCCGCGCGCCAGCATCCGCCCCATGGCCGGGCGCCAGAAGCTGGTCTTCATCTCCACCGTGACCATGCCCATGCCGCGCGCCAGCGCCTCGCTGCGCGCGGCCATGGCCAGCGTCACGTCCAGCAGCGTCATGAGCGCGCCGCCATGCGCGATGCCCCAGGAATTGAGGTGCTCGGGCCGTGCTTCGTAATGCAGCTCGGAACTGCCCTCGCCCATCCGCACCAGCGTGATGCCCAGCGCCTGAACGAAGGGAATCTCGATGTCGAACCCCAGGCTCGCGGACATCGCCTCAGCCCGCAACGATCGCGCTCACGCCGCCATCGACGGCCATCCACTGCCCGGTGATGTGCTTGCCCGCGTCGCTGGCGTACAGCAGCACCAGGCCCTTGAGGTCTTCATCGTCGCCCAGGCGGTGCAGCGGCGCGTGGGCCGTCATCTTGTCCTCGCCCATGGTGTCGATGAGCACGCTGGCCATCCTGGTGCGGAAGAACCCCGGGCAGACCGCGTTCACGCGGATGCCGTAATGCCCCCATTCGCCCGCCAGCGCCCGTGTGAAATTGAGCACCGCGCCCTTGGACGTGTTGTAGGCGATGGTCTTCATCGCCAGCGGGTTGCCGCCCAGCCCCGCGATCGACGCGATGTTGATGATGGAGCCCTTGCCGCGCGGGATCATGCTGGCCTTGGCCACGGCCTGCGACAGCAGGAAGTAGCCGCGCACGTTCAGGTTCATCACCTTGTCCCAGGCCGCCACGGGATGGTCCTCCGCGGGGGCGCCCCAGCTCGCGCCGGCGTTGTTCACGAGGATGTCCACGTCGCCCATGCGCTGCAGCGTCTCGCTCGCCAGGCGCTGAATGTCAGCTTCCTGCGCGCAGTCCGCGGCGATCCAGCGCGCGGCTATGCCCGCGGCCTGCAACTCAGCCGCGGCATGCTCGAGCTCCTCGGCCTTGCGGCTCGCGAGCATGACGCGCGCGCCCGCTTCACCGAGCGCCCGCGCCATCTGCAGCCCCAGGCCGCGCGAGCCACCGGTGACGAGCGCCACCTTGCCCGAAAGATCGAAAAGTTGTTGCACCGTGCGTGCCGTCATGCGGAGTCTCCCATCGTGCTTCGGGCATGCCACCGATGCCCGTTGGCCCATTGTGGCGCGCCGCCGCGCGCTCGCCTGTCGCCTGCGCGAACACGAACGCAGTATCCTCACGGGTTTCGTCCCTGCATCTGCCATGCCCCCCCTTTCCAGCAACGCGCCGATCGGTGTTTTTGACAGCGGCATCGGGGGACTGAGCGTGCTGCGGGCGCTGCGCGAAGAACTGCCGCACGAGCGCTTCGTGTACCTGGCCGACAGCGCCCACACGCCCTACGGAGAGAAAGGCGACGCCTTCGTGCGCGGACGCAGCCTGGCCATCACCCGCCATCTGGTGAGCGAACATGCGATCAAACTGCTGGTGGTGGCATGCAACACCGCCACCGCCGCGGCGGTGCATCTCCTGCGCGACACGTTTCCCGATCTGGCCATGGTGGGCGTCGAGCCCGCGCTCAAGCCCGCGGCGCACACCAGCCGCACCCACCACGTGGGTGTGCTTGCAACCCGCGGCACAGTGGCCAGCGCACGCTTTGGCGAGCTGCTGGCCCGCAACAACGAGCACACGCAATTTTCGGTGCAGGCTTGCGACGGCCTGGCACAGGCCATCGAACAAAGCACACTCGAGCCCCTGCCCGCGGCAGCGTCATTGGAAAAAACAAGAGCGCTTTGCGCCCGTTACATGGGCGCTCTCGGCCCGTTTGGCACCAGGGATGGTGAGATGGACACGCTGGTGCTCGGCTGCACGCACTATGTCTTCGCGGAGCCCCTGCTCAGGGAACTGGCGGGCCCCGGAATCCGCATCATCGAAACCGGAGCCGCCGTGGCGCGCCAGGCAAAACGTCTCCTGCAAGAGCGCGCACTGCTTATCGATCCAGGAACCCGGCCGCACGGCGGCGATGTCGAGCTCTACACCAGCGCCGCGCCGACCGCTTTGCAAGCCGCCGCCCAGCGCTGGCTGAGCTTTCCCATCAGCCGCTGCGCCACCGTCTCGCTTCCCTGACCCGGGTCAGTGCAGGTGGCGCGGGCGGCGATTGCCGCCACGCCCGCCCGTGCCGCGCGGGCGCTTGCTCAAGTCGAGCGAGCTCACGAGCGCGTCGAAACGGTCGGAAAAGAGCTTGTCGATCTCGGTCACCACGCCCGCGAGCTCCGAGGCATCGAAATGGCGCTCCATGACGTTGACCACGTCCTGCACCAGCATGTCGCGCTGCACCTGCATGATGGCCGCGGGCGTGGGTCCGACGAAAAGCATCACGAAGTCATCGCGCGATTCGGCTTCTTCGTCGTCCTCGTCGGCTTCGTCCTCATCGAACTCGGTGTCGTAGAACGTCACCTCGATCGCGGCGCCCTGATCGGCGATTTCGTTCAGGCCCATGCACATTTCGTCGAGCGACTGGCGAAAGTCCTCGTCCCCGCGCAGGGTCCAGCACATCTGCAGCAGCCGCTCCTTGGGGTCGAACTGGATACCCGGTTCTTCCTCGTAGACGCTCACCGCGCCGTCGGCCAGGGAACGCGCGCCGGCATACTGCCACAGCGGCTTGAGCGCTTCCTGCAGCTGCGCGAAATCCACGCCCAAACGCAATTGCACCTGGCCGTGGACATGAATTTCAAAGGGAGCGTTGTAATCTGACATAGAACCTACTTTGGTGCCCCGGGCCGGGATCGAACCGGCACGCCCCTTTTCAGGAAAGCAGCGGATTTTAAGTCCGCAGTGTCTACCAATTTCACCACCGGGGCGAGACAGCGATGCCGAAGGTCTGGACCAGGCCGATGTGCAATGCCTGCGACTGTAAACCCGTTCGGGCGAAATCCAGCGCCGCGGTCATCCGCATCAACCGAAATTCCGGACCGGGATGGCAGAAAAACTGGAGCGGGAAACGAGTCTCGAACTCGCGACCTCAACCTTGGCAAGGTTGCGCTCTACCAACTGAGCTATTCCCGCATCGGCGTGCCACGCATGGCGGCAACACCCTGATTTTGGAGGCGCGGCCCGGAGTCGAACCGGGCTCTACGGATTTGCAATCCGGTGCATAACCGCTTTGCTACCGCGCCACACACGTTCAGAAAAAAGGGGAAGCTTTTGCTCCCCCTCTGTTTCAGGATTCTGGAGCGGGAAACGAGTCTCGAACTCGCGACCTCAACCTTGGCAAGGTTGCGCTCTACCAACTGAGCTATTCCCGCGTCTGGCGAAACAGGTGTCTCGCGAAGAAGGCGAGATTGTAGGCGATTTTTCGGTCGCTTCCCGCATCCATCTCAATGTTTTATGGAGCGGCTTGCCGAAGGCCGCCTTGCCGGCGGTTTCACGGCAGCAGCGGCGGCAATCTCCTCTTCGGACAGCGGCACGGGTTTGCGCTCCAGAGCGACTTCAAGCACCTTGTCGATCCAGCGCACCGGCACGATCTCCAGGCCCTTCTTGACGTTGTCCGGGATCTCCTGCAGATCCTTGACGTTCTCCTCCGGGATCATCACGGTCTTGATGCCGCCGCGCAGGGCCGCCAGCAGCTTCTCCTTCAGGCCGCCGATGGCCGTCACCTCGCCGCGCAGCGTGATCTCGCCCGTCATCGCCACATCGGCGCGCACGGCGATGCCGGTGAGCGCGGAGACCATCGCCGTGGCCATGGCGATGCCGGCGCTGGGCCCATCCTTGGGCGTGGCGCCATCGGGAACGTGAATGTGCAGATCGCGCTTTTCAAACACCTCGTCGCGCAGGCCCAGCGCGTGCGCGCGCGAGCGCACCACGGTGCGCGCGGCCTCGACCGACTCCTTCATCACATCGCCAAGCGAGCCGGTGCGCTGGATCACGCCCTTGCCAGGCATGGTTGCGACCTCGATGGTGAGCAGATCGCCACCGACCTCGGTCCAGGCCAGGCCGACGACCTGTCCGACCTGATTCTTCTGCTCGGCGCGCCCATAGTCGAACTTGCGCACACCCAGGTATTCGGCAAGGCACCTGGCGCTGACCTCGACCGCGGGTTTGAGCTTCTTGAGCAGCAGTCCCTTGACCACCTTGCGGCAGATCTTGGAGAGCTCGCGTTCGAGCGAGCGCACGCCCGCCTCGCGCGTGTAGTAGCGCACGATGTCCACGATCGCGTCTTCATGAACCTGCAGTTCGCCCGCCTTCAGGCCATTGGCCTGCATCTGCTTGGGCAGCAGGTATTTCACCGCGATGTTGAGCTTCTCGTCTTCCGTATAGCCCGCCAGGCGGATCACCTCCATGCGATCGAGCAGCGCCGGGGGAATGTTCATCGAGTTGGACGTGGCCACGAACATCACGTCCGACAGGTCGAAATCCAGCTCCACGTAATGATCGGCGAACCTGCTGTTCTGCTCCGGGTCGAGCACCTCCAGCAATGCGCTCGAGGGGTCGCCGCGGAAGTCCATGCCGATCTTGTCGATCTCGTCGAGCAGGAACAGCGGGTTCTTCGTACCGGCCTTGGCCAGGCTCTGCAGCACCTTGCCCGGCATGGCGCCGATGTAGGTGCGCCGGTGACCCCGGATTTCGGCCTCGTCGCGCATGCCGCCCAGCGCCATGCGCACGTACTTGCGCCCCGTGGCCTTGGCGATGGACTGGCCGAGCGAGGTCTTGCCCACGCCCGGCGGCCCGACCAAGCACAGGATGGGCGCCTTCACCTTGTCCACGCGCTGCTGCACGGCGAGGTATTCGAGGATGCGATCCTTGACCTTCTCCAGGCCGAAGTGATCTTCGTTGAGCACTTCCTCGGCGCGCACCAGGTCCTGCTTGACGCGGGTTCTGCCGCTCCACGGCAGGCCGACGAGCACGTCTATGTAATTGCGCACCACGGTGGCCTCGGCCGACATGGGCGACATCAGCTTGAGCTTCTTGAGCTCGGCCTCGGCCTTCTTGAGCGCCTCCTTGGGCATCTTCGCCGCCTTGATGCGCTTTTCGATTTCCTCGATGTCGGCGCCGCCCTCGCCCTCGCCCAGTTCCTTCTGGATCGCCTTGACCTGCTCATTGAGGTAGAAGTCGCGCTGGTTCTTTTCCATCTGGCGCTTCACGCGCCCGCGAATGCGCTTGTCCACGTTGAGGATGTCCACCTCGCGCTCGAGCTGTTCGAACAGGCTCTGCAGCCGCGCCTTCACATCGGCCAGGTCCAGCACGTGCTGCTTGTCGTCGAGCTTGAGCGGCATGTGCGCGGCGATGGTGTCGGCCAGGCGCCCGGCATCCTCGATGCCGGAAATGGAGGTGGAGATTTCCGTGGGAATTTTCTTGTTGAGCTTGACGTACTGGTCGAAATGCTGCATCACCGCGCGACGCAGGGCTTCGATTTCGGCGGCCTTGCGCTCCGACGTGGGCACCAGCAGGGGCCGCGCCGTCGCGGTGAAATGGGTCTCGCCCTCGGTCACGTCATCCAGGTGCGCGCGCTGCTGCCCCTCGACCAGCACCTTCACCGTGCCATCGGGGAGCTTGAGCATCTGCAGGATGGTGGAGATGCAGCCCACGCCGAACATGTCCTCGGCCTGCGGCTCGTCCTTGGACGCCGCCTTCTGCGCCACGAGCATGATCTGGCGGTCGGTGCCCATGGCCACCTCCAGCGCCTTGATGCTCTTGGCCCGGCCGACGAAGAGCGGGATCACCATGTGCGGGAACACCACGACATCGCGCAGCGGCAACAGCGGCAGGACCAGGGGGGTATCGGGCAGGGGTGTCTGTCCAGGCATGGGCTATTCCCTCAAAAGCGGCCGTGCATGGACTCTCCCATGCACCACCTTGTCAAACGAACACTGGCCGCAATCCGGCCGGGGCCCCGCCGCTCGCGGCAGCCGGGATCATCCGTGCTCAGGCCTTCTTCGCGGCCTCGCGATAAACCAGCAGCGGTGCCTTGCCTTCATCGATCGTGGCCTCTTCCACCACGACCTTCTCGACGTTCGCCGTATTGGGCAGGTCGAACATGGTGCCGATCAGCGATTGTTCAAGAATCGATCGCAGGCCGCGTGCGCCGGTCTTGCGCGCGATCGCCTTGCGGGCAATCGCCTTGAGCGCGGCCGGCCGGATTTCGAGCTCCACGCCTTCCATCGCGAGCAGCGCGCCGTATTGCTTGACCAGTGCATTTTTCGGTTCGGTGAGGATCCGCACGAGCGCGTCCTCGCCCAGCTCGGCCAGAGCCGCCACCACGGGCATGCGCCCCACGAGTTCGGGGATGAGGCCGTACTTGATGAGATCCTCGGGCTCGATGCCCTGGAACACCTCGGTGAGCGAGCGCTGCTTCTTGCTGCGCACCGTGGCGCCGAAGCCGATGCCTGAAGCCTCCGTGCGATTTTCGATCACCTTCTCCAGGCCCGCGAAGGCTCCGCCGCAGATGAACAGGATGTCGGTGGTATCGACCTGCAGGAAATCCTGGTTCGGATGCTTGCGCCCGCCCTGCGGCGGCACGCTGGCCATCGTGCCCTCGATCAATTTCAGCAAGGCCTGCTGCACGCCCTCGCCCGAGACGTCGCGCGTGATGCTCGGGTTGTCGCTCTTGCGCGTGATCTTGTCGATCTCGTCGATGTAGACGATGCCGCGCTGCGCGCGCTCGACGTCGTAGTTGCAGCTTTGCAGGAGCTTCTGGATGATGTTTTCCACGTCTTCGCCGACGTAGCCCGCCTCGGTCAGTGTCGTGGCGTCGGCCATCACGAAGGGCACGTCGAGCTGGCGCGCCAGCGTCTGCGCCAGCAGCGTCTTGCCCGAGCCCGTCGGACCCACGAGCAGGATGTTGCTCTTGGAGAGCTCCACATCCTCCTTGCCCGCCTTTTCCTTGTGGCGCAGGCGCTTGTAGTGGTTGTAGACCGCCACCGCCAGCGTGCGCTTGGCCTGTTCCTGGCCGATCACGTAGCCGTCCAGATTGGCCTTGATGTCCGCGGGTGCGGGCAGGTCACCGTGCCCGCCCTGACCGGCCTCGGCGCCGGGCTGCTCGTCGCGGATGATTTCGTTGCACAGGTCGATGCATTCGTCGCAGATGAAGACCGACGGGCCGGCAATGAGTTTCTTGACCTCGTGCTGACTCTTGCCGCAAAACGAGCAATACAGGGTCTTTTCGGTGGAAGAGCCTTTTTTCTCGGCCATGGAGCTACGCCTTGAAACAGATAACGTGAAGTGATGATACTCAAATAAAAACGGCGCTTCCCGCAGGGGGAAACGCCGCCCGCGCGCTGCGGTGCCGATCAGGTGCGCTTGGCGATCACCTGGTCGACGATGCCGTATTCCCTGGCTTCGTCAGCCGTCATGAAATAGTCGCGCTCGGTGTCGCGTACCACCTTTTCATAGGGCTGACCGGTGCGCTCGGCGAGGATACGGTTCATCTGCTCCTTGGTGCGCAGGATGTCGCGGGCGTGGATTTCGATATCGGTCGCCTGCCCCTGGGTGCCACCCAGCACCTGGTGAATCATGATCTTGGAATTGGGCAGCGAATAGCGTTTGCCCTTGGCGCCGGAGGCCAGCAGAAAGGCGCCCATGCTCGCGGCAAAGCCCACGCACATGGTGGAGACATCGGGTTTGACGAACTGCATGGTGTCATAGATCGCCATGCCGGCCGTGACGCTGCCGCCGGGCGAGTTGATGTAGAAGGAAATGTCCTTATCGGGATTCTCGCTTTCCAGAAACAGCAGCTGCGCGACGACGAGGTTCGCCGTCTGGTCGTTGACCTCCCCCACGAGGAAGACCACGCGCTCCTTCAAGAGGCGCGAATAAATGTCGTAGGAGCGCTCGCCGCGCCCCGACTGTTCGATCACCATGGGGATCAGCCCCAGGGCCCTGGTCTCTTGTGCACTCATCCGTCTCTCCAATCGGTTGTCCTGACTGTATCCGCAAACAGATGGGGCCTGTACCTGTCGGCACAAGCCCCATCCGCGTGACTCAACGGGCGCTGGTGATCAGTTCTGCGCCATCAGCTCGTCGAACGTCACCGTCTTCTCGTCGATCTTGGCCTTGCTCAGCACGAAATCGGTCACGTTGTTCTCGACCACCACGGCTTCCACCTCGGCCAGGCGATCGCGGTCGCCGAAATACCACTTCACGACGTCCTGGGGCTTCTCGTAGCTGGACGCCAGTTCCTCGACGTGTGCCTTGAGCTGTTCGGGCTTGGCTTGAAGTTCGTTGGCACGCACGAGCTCGGCCACCACCAGGCCCAGACGCACGCGGCGCTCGGCCTGCGGGCGCACCACGTCTTCGGGAATGTCGGCCTTGTCCGCGTCCTTGATGCCACGGGCCTTGAGATCAGCGCGCGCGCCTTCGAGCAACCGCTCGATCTCGGCCTGGACAATGGCGTTGGGCAGTTCCAGCTCGGCGTTGGCGAGCAAGGCATCCATGACGGCCTGCTTGTTGCGCGACTGCAGACGGAACTTGACCTCGCGCTCCAGGTTCTTGCGCACGTCGGCGCGCAGGCTTTCGACCGTGCCGCCTTCGATGCCCAGCGACTTGACGAAGGGCTCGTTCACCTCGGGCAGGTGCGCGGCCTCGAGGTTCTTGAGCGTCACCAGGAAGTCCGCCGTCTTGCCCGCCACGTCCTTACCGTGGTAATCCTCGGGAAAGGACAGCGGGAAGGTCTTGCTCTCGCCCACCTTCATTCCACGCACGGCATCTTCGAATTCCTTGAGCATCTGGCCTTCGCCGACGAGGAACTGGAAGCCCTCGGCCTTGCCGCCGGCAAAGGGTTCACCGTCGATCTTGCCTTCGAAATCCACGGTCACGCGGTCGCCATCCTCGGCGGGTGAACCTTGCGCGCGCTGCGCGAACGTGCGCCGCTGCTTGCGCAGGATATCCAGCGTGCGGTCGATCGCGGCGTCATCCACCTCGGCCGCGAGCTTTTCCACCTGCGCCGTAGTCAGGTCGCCGATCTTGACCTCAGGGAAGATTTCGAAGACCGCATCGAAGGTCATTTCACCCTCGGGCGCGCCTTCCTTTTCGGAGATGCGCGGCTGACCCGCGACGCGCAGCTTGGCCTCGTTGGCGGCCTGCGAAAACGCTTCGCCGACCTTGTCATTGATCACTTCGTACTGCACCGAGTAGCCGTAGCGCTGCGCCACGACACCCAGCGGCACCTTGCCCGGGCGAAAACCGTCCATCTTCACGGTGCGCGCCAGGCGCTTGAGGCGCCCGTCCACTTCGCTCTTGATGCTGTCGACCGGCAGGCTGAGCGTGATCTTGCGTTCCAGTTTTTCCAGGGTTTCAACAGTGACGGCCATTGTGGTTCCTCATCGTCTGACAGTGTGGGAGCGCGCCGCTGGTCATCGCTCGACGACCGCGCGCTCGCACTCCGGGGTGTTTCTGGTCTTCCCGTGGCAATGGGGCACTGTGACAATGCCCGTCCGCCGCCCTCCAAGGGCCCGGTCATGCTCGGAAAAACCGCTGATTGTAGCGAAACACCCCGCCGCGCCTTCAGCACCTACTTGCCGAGGATGTCGCCCACCTTGTCGGCCTCGCAACGACCGGTGACATGCGCCTGGGGCGGCACGCACCCGCGGACCTGCTGGCCGCTCGAGAGCTTTTCTATCGCCTGCCACAGCAGCGCGATCTGCTGCTCCTGCCCCGAGGCCGAATCGGCCAGGCTGCGCAGCGCCAGGGCCATCGGGTCGTCCTGCTGCGGCGTCACGCCATAGGCGCTGAATGCCGGAGTCTGCGCGTGATGCGCCTCGGTGACGTCCGCTCCGTGGTCCTTGTGCGAGGCAATGATGCGCGCCGGTATGCCGACGGCCGTCGCTCCAGCGGGCACGGGTTTGATCACCACGGCGTTGCTGCCGATCTTGGCGCCGTCGCCCACGGTGAAGCCCCCGAGCACCTTGGCGCCCGCGCTCACCACCACGTCGCGCCCCAGCGTCGGGTGGCGCTTGGCGCCCTTGTAGAGCGTGGTGCCGCCCAGCGTCACGCCGTGATAGATGGTGCAGCCGTCCCCCACCTCGGCGGTTTCGCCGATCACCACGCCCATGCCGTGATCGATGAACACGCGCTCGCCGATGACGGCGCCGGGGTGGATTTCGATGCCGGTGAGCCAGCGCGCCAGATGCGAGATGAAGCGCCCCAGCCAGCGCAGGCCATGCGTCCAGCACCAGTGCGCCGGTCGATGCAGCCAGATGGCATGCAGGCCGGGATAGCAGGTGATGACCTCCCAGGTGCTGCGCGCAGCCGGGTCGCGGTCAAGGATGCACTGGATGTCTGAGCGGGTTCTGGAAAACATGGAAGGCGCGTGCGATGGCAGCGCGCAGTCTAGCGTCTAACCCATACCTGCAGCGGCTGCGGCTTCTTCAGGCGGCTTCCAGCTGCAGGACCTCGCCCGGCACGGGCGCCGGCGCTTCGGCCGGGACATCCGTTCCGAGCTTGAACACCTGCACGGCGCCCGCCAGCCGCGCCGCCTGCTCACGCTGGCTGTGCGCGGCCGCGGCCGACTGCTCCACCAGCGCGGCGTTCTGCTGCGTCATCTGATCGAGCTGCGCCACCGCCTGGTTCACCTGGCCGATGCCGTCCGCCTGCTCCGATGACGCGGTGGTGATTTCGCCAATGATGTCGCCGACGCGCCGCACGCTGTCCACTATCTCGCCCATGGTGCCGCCCGCTTCCTTCACGAGGCGCGTTCCGGTGGCGACCCGACCCACAGAATCCTGGATCAGCTGCTTGATCTCGCGCGCGGCTTCGGCGGATCGCCCGGCGAGCGAACGCACCTCGCCGGCGACCACGGCAAAACCCCGCCCCTGCTCGCCGGCACGCGCAGCCTCCACGGCCGCGTTGAGCGCGAGGATATTGGTCTGAAACGCGATGCCGTCGATCACGCCGATGATGTCAGCGATCTTGCGCGAGCTCTGCTCGATGCCGCCCATCGTGTCCACCACCTGCGCCACGGCCTTGCCGCCGCGCTCGGCCACCTCGGCGGCCGACGCCGCGAGCTGATTGGCCTGACGCGCCGCATCCGCCGAATGGCCGACCGTCGTGGTGAGCTCTTCCATGCTTTGCGCCGTCTGTGCAAGGCTGGACGCCGTGGCCTCGGTACGCGCCGACAGATCCTGATTGCCGCTGGCGATCTCGGCGCTGGCGGTATCGATGCTGTCGGCCGCCGCGCGCACCTGCTGCAGCATCTGCACGTAACGCCCGCGCATCCCTTCCACCTCGCGAATCAATGCGCCGATCTCGTCGCGCCGGGTGGTGGTGAATTTCTGCGTCAGGTCACCCTGCGCCACCAGCGTGATGGCCTTGGTCAGGCCCATGAGCGGGCGACTCACGCCGCGGCGCAGCATCTGCCACAGGCCGATGCCCAGCGCCAACAGCGCCAGCGCCATCAGTCCCCACACCGCCCAGGTCACGCGCTGCTGAGCTGCCATGGCCTCGCCATCGGGCACCTCGGCCACGACCCACCAGCCGGACTGGGTCTTGCGCATCAGCGCCCACGGGTCCTGCGCCTGCGGGTACAACAGCGCCTGCGCGTGGCGCACGAAGCCGTCGGGCGCCGCCGCCAGCGCCTCCAGGAAGGTCTTCGCGCCGGGGTCGGCCTTGAGCACGGCCTGGCCGCGTTGCGCGGGGTGATAGACGAAGCGGGCCTGTTGCAGCCCCGCGCCCGGATTGATCACATAGACGCCACCGTGCTCGAAAAATCGCGTCTGCAGCACCTGCTTTTGCAGCACGTCCTGGAAAATGCTGATGTCATTGCCGACGAAGAGCAGCGCCACCACCTTGCCCTTGGCGTCCTTGATCGGCTGATAGTCGCTCATGTAAGGCTTGTCCTGCACCACCACCAGCCCCGTATACGGCTCGCCCTTCATGACGGTGGCATAGGCAGGATCGGACGCCGAAAGCTCCAGCCCGTCTTCGCGCACGCCCTTTTCGTCCTTGACGGACGACACCACGGTGACGAACCCCTCGCCCTTGCGCGCAAACACGCGGGCTATGCCGCCGGTCTGGGTGGCAAAGCGGTCAACCGCGCCGGTATCGCCATTGACCAGGCCGCCGAAGCTGCGCAGTTCGCCAGAAGCTTCATCGAGCTCCATGGTGGCTTCGAAAAAGCGTGCAAAACCCTTCATCGAGCCCGTGGCCATGTCGCGTGCGATGCTGTCGGCGGCATCAAGCGACTGCGCCACCGCGGCGACCGTATCGCCCACGCTCTCGACCAGCTGCGCCCGGGTGTTGCGTTCCGTCAGCACCGCGAGGGTGATGCCCACGAAAACCAGCACAACGGCCACCAGCCCGAGGGACAGCAGCGTGACGCGCCGCGCCACCGAACCGTTGGCTGCTTTTTCACGAATCGACATGGATCACCCTTCCTCAGATGCCAGGCCGCACGAAATGAAAGAGACGGCGCATCGGTACGCGCCTTGCGAGCCTGTGAAATGAGCAGTTTAAGTAACAAGATGCTGCATCGCATCAAGGAAACTACTTAATCGTGTCACTTTTGTTGCGCTGGCTCGCCACTTCGATCATGGTCCTGGCAATGCCGCGCAGAATATGGATCTCTTCCTGCGTCGGCTGGGCACGATTGAACAGCTGGTTCAGTCGTGGCATGAGCTTCTTGGGCGCGGCGGGGTCCAGGAAGCCGACATCGACCAGCGCCCGCTGCCAATGCGCGAGCATGCCGGCCACCTGCGCGGCGTCGGCCTGCTGGCCATGCACGGCGACGTCCTGTACCGCGAAGCCGCCAAGCGCCAGGCGCCATTCATACGCAATCACCTGCACTGCCGCCGCGAGGTTGAGCGAACCAAAGTGCGCCACCGTCGGGATGGAGAGCGCCACATGGCAGCGGTAGACATCGTCGTTGGCCATGCCGAAGCGCTCGCTGCCAAAGAGGAAGGCGACGCCAGAGTCCTGCGCAAGGATTTGAGAAAAATCCGGCTCTATGCCTTGTCCATCCTGCGATGAATGCTCTCTGTCAAGGAGCAACGAAAAGTGCTCGCGAGGTGAACGCGTCGGCGGCCCGAAGTCGCGCGGCGTCATGGCCGTCGCGCACAGGTGGTGCATGCCGTCCAGCGCTTCATCGAGGGTGGCGACGACGCGCGCCCTGGCCAGCACATCGGTGGCGCCGCTGGCCCGCTGGATCGCGATCTCGCGGTGCAGCACATTGGGCCAGCGCGGCGCCACCAGCACCAGATCATCAAAACCCATGGTCTTGATCGCGCGCGCCACGGCGCCCACATTGCCGGGGTGACTGGTCTGAATCAAAACAAAGCGTGTTCGCATGGACTCGATTGTCGTCGTCCGACCCACGCGACCGCAGGGTCGAGGCGGCAGCGGGCAAGTTCCCGGCCGCCAGGGCGTCTGGACAGCGTTGACCTAAAATCGGCGGCCCTCGCGCATCGACGCGTTTACTTGCCGCTCCTTTCCATGTCGTCCCACCTGCACCCCATGCTCAACACGGCCATCAAGGCCGCACGCGCCGCTGGCGCCATCATCAACCGCGCCGCGCTGGACGTGGAGGCCGTGCGTGTTTCGCAAAAACAGATCAACGACTTCGTGACCGAGGTCGATCAGGCGAGCGAAACCGCCATCATCGACACGTTGCTCACCGCCTACCCCGGCCACGCCATCCTGGCCGAGGAATCCGGCAGGCAGCACGGCGCCAAGGACTCGGACTACATCTGGATCATCGACCCGCTGGACGGCACGACGAACTTCATCCACGGTTTCCCCGTGTACTGCGTGAGCATCGCGCTGTCGGTGCGCGGCAAGGTGGAGCACGGCGTGGTGTACGACCCCACGCGCAACGACCTCTTCACCGCCACGCGCGGGCGCGGCGCGTTCATGAACGACAGGCGCATGCGCGTTTCCAGGCGCACGCGACTGTCGGAATGCCTGCTCGGCACCGGTTTTCCTTACCGCCCCGGCGATGATTTCCCCGGTTACGTGAAGATGATGGCCGAGGTGATGCCGCACACGCAGGGCCTGCGCCGGCCCGGGGCCGCGGCGCTCGATCTGGCCTATGTGGCCGCCGGGTTCACCGACGGCTTCTTCGAGGCCGGCCTGTCGATCTGGGACGTGGCCGCAGGCGGCCTGCTGGTGACGGAAGCCGGCGGCCTCGTGGGCAACTTCACGGGCGAAGCCAACTACCTGGAACAGCGTGAATGCCTGGCAGCCCCGGCGCGCATCTATGCCCAGCTCGTGAACCTGATCGGCAAGTACAGCAAGTTCGCCAGCGTGGCTGACAAGATGGCCGTGCAGGCTGCCCATTCCAGCAGCAGCAGCAGCACCAGCGCCGATACCGATCCGGAATGATATTTTCATAGCGCACGGCGCCGATCCTGAAAGCGCTGCAGCCCGTTTTCCTTTAATCCCGCCATGTCCCTCGTGACGGCCGCCATCGCCCTGTGCCTGATCGTTTCGGTCGGGGACGGCGATTCGCTTTCCGCCCGCTGCGGCGCCGAGCCCGTGCAGCGCGTGCGTATCGCAGCCATCGACGCGCCTGAGCTGCGGCAGGCGTATGGCGCCAAGGCCCGCGCGCACCTCGCACGGTTGTGCCTGCGCCAGCAGGCGCGCGTGACGGCACAGGGCCACGACAAATACGGCCGGCTGCTCGCGCAGGTCAGCTGCCGCGGCCGCGATGCAGCGGACGAGCAGGTGGTGGCCGGCCTCGCCTGGGTGCACCCGAGCCAGGCCGGGACGCATCCGGCGCTCGCGCGCGCGGCCGTTCGCGCGCGCCAGACGAAAGTGGGCTTGTGGGCGCAAAAGCGCCCGCTGGCGCCATGGACATACCGTCAGCGCCACCCCCATCCGACTTACAGGTAATTCGCTCGGAGTTCCTGCGCGCTCTTGAGCGAGAGCAGCGCGGGTGACAGGTCCAGCATGGTCTTGCAACCGTATTGCCCCGACTGGTGCAGGCGATGGACGGCGCGCGCACCGGCCACCAGCACGCTGGCGGTGAACTCGGGATTGCTGTCCAGCTGCAGGCGGTACTCGATCACGTGCTTGACCTTGTCCGAGGTATCGCCGCTGCGGATGACGAAGCCGCCGTGGGCCATGCCCGCGTGATCACGCGCGAGCACATCGGCACTGATGAAATGCACCGTGGTGTCGTAGTCGCTGAAGTAGTTGGGCATGCAGACGATGGCGCGCCGCACGGCATCGGCGTCTGCGCCGGGCTTGAGAACCACGAAACATTCGCGCCGATGCTTCTCGCGCGTGCTCAGCTCGGGCCGCAGGCCGCTGCGCGCCTTGTCCATCGCCTCGGCCACCGGGATGGTGTACTGCACGCCAGCGGCAACACCGGGCACGTGGCGGATCGCGTCCGAATGGCCCTGGCTCAGGCCCTTGCCCCAGAAGGTGTAGCTGGCGCCATCGGGCAGGAAGGCATCGCTCATCACGCGGTTGACGGAAAACAGCCCGGGGTCCCATCCCGCTGAGATCAAGGCCGTGGTCTGGCCCGCGCGCGCCGCGGCGTCGACTTTCGCAAAGTGCTCGGGAATACGGGCGTGCGTGTCGAAACTGTCCACCACGTTGAAGTGGCGCGCGTACTCGGGCGTCTGCACCGGCAGATCGTCCTTGGAGCCGCCGCAGAGGATCAACACATCGATGTCTTTGCGATGCGCCAGCAGATCGGCGACCGCATGCACGGCAACGCCACTGGCGGGCTTGACACTGGCGGGGCCACGGCGCGTGTAAACGCCGACCAGCGCCGTGTCGGGGTTCCTGGCGACTGCCTTTTCCACGCCGCGCCCGAGGTTGCCGTACCCGACGATGGCCAGCCGCAGCGGCGCCTGGCGGTGGTCATTCTGTTGATGATCCATGATGATTGCCTTTCAAAATAAAAAATAATAGCCGCTGCCGTCAGGCAGCCGGTTCATGCGGATTTGCATTCGGCCGGACAACGGCGCGGGAAGCCGAAGGCAGTGCCGACGCAATGCAAGGCAGACCAACGAAGCCACGCGTTTGGCGGCGCATCCGCATCGATCATCCGCCCCGCGTGGGCGCCGGCCCGCCGCCATAGAGCCAGGGCATGTCCAGCACGCCCTCTCCCAGCAGGCGCAGCGACGCATCGCGTGCCAGGCGCACCACCCCCGTGGCATGAAAGATGCGGCCGTTGCGCCGCGAGCGCCGCTGTACCCGCGCCACGCGCTGCCAGCGGCTGAGCGCGTAGCGGCGCAGCCGTTCCTGCACGTCCAGCGACTGCATGGCCAGAGCCTGCTCCAGGCCCATGGCGTCTTCAATGGCCATTCCAGCCCCCTGCGCGAGATAGGGACGCATGGGGTGTGCCGCATCGCCCAGCAGCGCCACCGCCCCCTGCGCCATCTCATGCGCGCCAGCCACCGGCGCGCGCAGCGCCAGGGGCCAGAGCCGCCACACGCCCCCGGCGGCAGGCACGGCCCGGACCAGGTCCTGCAAGGAGGTGCAGATCCCCTCCAGAGCCGGTAGCAGTTCGACCACGTCGGCGGCATGATCCCAGCGCCGCAGGTCCTCCCGAGCCTGCCCCTCGCGTATCACCACCACATTGAGCCATTCGCCACCGCGCACGGGGTAGTGCACGACATGCAGGCGCGGACCCAGCCACACCGTCACCACCTGGGTACGAAGCGCCAACGGCAGCGCCTGCTGAGACACGACCGCGCGGTAGGCGACGTGCCCGGCCACGTCCTCGCCGACGACGCCCAGCATCACGTCGCGCACACGGCTGTGCAGGCCATCGGCGCCCAGCAGGGCATCGGCCTCGATCTGCAGCTGCGAGCCATCGGCTGTCCGCACCCGCGCGGAGACCCCACGGGCCTGCTGGCTGAAATGCATCAACTGATGGCGCAAGTGCAACTGCACCTGGGGCAGCTCGCGTGCGGCCTGGTGCAACAGGCCATGCAGGTCGGCCCGGTGCACGGTGACATAGGCCGCGCCATAACGCTCAGCCACGGCGCGGCCCAGGTCCATCCGTGCAAGTTGCGCACCATCGAGCGCACTGCGCACCTGCAGCGCCTCCGGGAAACACGCCACGGCCCGCAGCGGCGCCATCAGCCCCCAGGCCGCAAGGCAGCGCACGGCATTGGGCCCGAGCTGCACCCCGGCCCCCACTTCTCCAAACACACTGGCGCGCTCATGCAGGCGCACGTGCCAACCCGCGCGCTGGCAGGCCAGCGCAGCGGCCAGCCCACCAATGCCACCGCCCGCGATCAGGATCTGATGCATACGAAATCCAGGCCGGTAGCAGGTGCACAGCACCCACCACCGGCCTTGCAGGTCACTCCGGCTCCACGGCTGCCGTGATCGGCAGCCGGCCCGCGGTTCAATCAGCGATCAGCTGATCCAGCACATAGGGCAGGATGCCGCCGCCACGGTAGTAATCGACCTCGATCGGCGTGTCCAGTCGCAGCGTCAGGCCGACTTCCCTGGTGCTGCCATCGGCGCTGCGGATGACCAGCCTGGCCTTGCCCTGCGGCTTGAGCTGCTTGTCCACGACCACGTCCACCTGTTCGTCGCCCTTCAGGCCCAGGGTCTCCCAGCTGTCCTTGCCCTGGAACTGCAACGGCAGCACACCCATGCCGATCAGGTTGGAGCGGTGGATGCGCTCGAAGCTGCGCGCCACCACGGCCTGGATGCCCAGCAGCTGCGTGCCCTTGGCCGCCCAGTCGCGGCTGGAGCCCGTGCCATATTCCTCGCCGGCGAACACCACCGTGGGGGTCTTGCTCGCCATATAGAGCTCGGCCGCATCGAAGATGGCCATCTTGTTGCCGCGTTGCGGCCCTTCACCTTGGTAGAGCGTGAGGCCGCCTTCCTCGCGCGAGCCATCGGCGCGCGGCGGGATCATCAGGTTCTTGATGCGCACGTTGGCGAAGGTGCCGCGCATCATCACCTCGTGCTGGCCGCGACGCGAGCCGTAGCTGTTGAAATCCTGCTTGCTCACGCCGTGCGCCTTGAGCCAGAGGCCCGCGGGCGAGCTTTCCTTGATGCGCCCGGCCGGCGAGATGTGGTCGGTGGTGACCGAGTCGCCGAACAGGGCCATGATGCGCGCGCCGCGCACCGAATGGTCCTTGGCTGCGGCCTCGGCGGCCGAGGCCGCCGTCTTTTTCACAAAGCCGTCGAAGAACGGCGGCTCGGCGATGTAGGTGCTCTCGGGCCAGTCGTAGATCCGGCCGGTGACGCCCTTGATTTTCTCCCACAGCTTGCCGGGTTCGGTCTCGATCTTGGCGTAGTTGGCGCGGAAGGCCTTGCCCTTCATCGCGTATTTCAGCAGCTGTTGCACCTCGTCGCTGGTGGGCCAGATGTCGCCCAGGTAGACGTCCTTGCCGCCCTTGCCCTGGCCCACGGGCTCGGTCATCAGGTCCACGTTGACGCTGCCCGCGATCGCGTAGGCCACCACGAGCGGCGGGCTCATGAGAAAGTTGGCCTTGATGTTGGGGTGGATGCGCGCCTCGAAGTTGCGGTTGCCCGACAGCACCGAGGCGCAAACCAGCTCATGCTCGCCGATTGCATCGTTGAGCTCCTGCGTGAGGTCGCCCGAATTGCCGATGCAGGTGGTGCAGCCGTAGCCTGCGAGGTTGAAGCCGATCTTTTCCAGGTAAGGCAGCAGGCCGGTTTCAACCAGGTACTCGGTCACGATGCGCGATCCGGGCGCCAGCGACGTTTTCACGTGGCGCTTGACCTTCAGGCCCGCCTCCACCGCCTTCTTGGCCAGCAGGCCCGCAGCCAGCATCACGCCGGGGTTGCTGGTGTTGGTGCAGCTCGTGATGGCGGCGATCAGCACGTCGCCGTTGGTCACCTCAAAGCCGCTGGGCTCGGCGCGCGTATCGATCGGCGCGCTCGGCGTGATGTGCACGCGATCATGAAACGCGCCCGCCGGACGGGCAAAACCACCCTCTTCCATGGGCGTGGTGAACAATTCTGCGAAGCGCGTCTTGGCATGGCCCAGGTCGATGCGGTCCTGCGGGCGGCGCGGACCGGCGATGCTGGGCGTGACATCGCCCAGGTCAAGCGAGATCACGCGGGAATAATCCACGTCCCCCGCGCGCGGAGCGCCAAACAGGCCCTGGGCCTTGTAGTAGGCCTCGACAAGTTCGATCTCAGCCTTGGTGCGGCCCGTGCCTTCGAAGTACTCGAGCGTGCGCTGGTCGACCGGGAACAGGCCCAGCGTCGAGCCGTTTTCGGGCGACATGTTGCCCAGCGTCGCGCGGTCGGGCACGCTCAAGGAGGCGGTGCCCTCGCCAAAGTATTCGACGAAGGTGCCCACCACCTTGTGCTTGCGCAGCAGCTCGGTCACCGTGAGCACGAGATCGGTGGCCGTCACGCCTTCGCGCAGCTGGCCCTTGAGCTCGAAGCCGACCACGTCGGGCGTGAGGAAGTAGACCGGCTGGCCCAGCATCGCCGCTTCCGCTTCGATGCCGCCCACACCCCAGGCGACGACGCCGGCGCCGTTGATCATGGGCGTATGGCTGTCGGTGCCCACGAGCGAATCGGGGTAGATCACCCCGTCCTTCCTCTTGTGCACGCCCTTGGTCAGGAACTCCAGGTTCACCTGGTGGCAGATGCCGAAGCCCGGCGGCACGACGCGGAAGGTGTCGAACGCCTGCATGCCCCATTTCATGAACTGGTAGCGCTCGTGGTTGCGCTGGAATTCCATCTTCATGTTCTCGGTGAGCGCGGTCTTGGTGCCGTAGTTGTCCACCATGATGGAGTGGTCCACCACCAGATCGACCGGTACCAGGGGTTCCACGCGCCGGGGATTGGCACCCACGCGCTCGGCCGCGGCGCGCATGGCCGCCAGATCCACGAGCAGGGGAACGCCGGTAAAGTCCTGCAGCAACACGCGCGCCACGGTAAATGGAATTTCATCGGTACGCGATGCATTGGGCTTCCAATTGGCCAATTGCTCCACGTGTTCCGGCGTTACCTTGGTACCGTCGCAATGGCGCAATACCGATTCCAGCACGATGCGAATCGAACGCGGCAGGCGCTTGACATTCGGATATTTGCGTGCCAAAGCCGGCAACGAGAAGAGTTTGTGCTCCTTGCCGGAAGCCGTCTTGAACGTCTTGACCGTGGCAGCAAACGCGTGCTTTTTTTCCTTGGCAGCAGCCATATCGTGATCTCCTTGAAAATGCAGGAACGAGGCTGAGCGACACCCGCGGATGTCCGGCGCTGTCCAGCACCCGATACAGGGCGCGAGTGTACGCTCAGCTCGCTGGCGCGACACGGCGCAGGTCTTTGCCCGCGCGTGCCATCGATCCGAAATGGCGGGCCGGCGCCAGGCAAAAAAAAGCCCGCTCGACGGCGGGCTTGGCGGCCATTGGCCAGCTTGTCGGCACGCGCCGCGCACGGCGCGCGCGGGCTCAGATCGCGAATGCGGCGCGGTCCTGGCCCTGAATCCATCTCGGCGGCTTGCCACGGCCCGTCCAGGTCTGCCCGGTGGCCGGATTGCGGTATTTGGGCGCCACCTTGGCGGCCGACGCGGCGCTGTTGCCCGCGCCGCGCGCACGGCGCCCGGACGGAAAGACATCCGTCACCGTCAAACCGTATTCCGCCACCGTCTGGCGCACTTTGGCCACGGCTTCGGCAATTTCCCTTTCGCGGGCCTGCTGAATCTGCAGATCCAGCGCCGCGCGCTGCTTCAATAATTCCTGGTAACTATTGGTCATGGTTATACCGAGATGGGTTGTGGGTTCTCATTGAAAATCCCGCGCATTATAGAAAGCTTGTTGCACGGAAATCAAGTTCCCATGCACATGGATGAAAATTTCAAGCAACACCGACAAAATCGTGCCGTGTCCGGCATGGCGCGCTGAATGCGATGCACAATCCCGACTTCATCGCGATGATTTGACTGAAAGCAATGGCTCTTTATTGCGCAGGGGATATTCAAGGCTGCGCACAGGCGTTCGAGCAACTGCTCACGCACATCGGCTTCTCTCCCAGCCGGGATACCTTGATTTTGCTGGGTGACCTGGTCAACCGCGGCCCTGATTCAACGGCGGTGCTGCGCCGCTGCATGGCCCTGGAAGGCAGCGTGCAGGTGATATTGGGCAACCACGATCTGCACCTGCTGGCCGTCGCCCTTGGCGTGCGCGCGCCGTCCCGGCACGACACCTTGAACGAGCTGCTGGCCCACCCCCACCGGCAGGCGATGCTGGACTGGCTGCGCCGCCAGCCCCTGGCTCGCCAGGCGCTCCACGGCGGCGGCGAACTGCTGCTCGTGCATGCCGGCGTGCTGCCGCAGTGGTCGGGGGCGCAGACACTGCATCTGGCAGGCGAGGTTCAGGCCGCCCTGAGCAGCACGCAATGGCCGGATTTCCTCGGGCAGATGTATGGCGATCTGCCCAACGCGTGGAGCGAGCACCTGCAGGGCGCGAACCGTCTGCGCGTGATCGTCAACGCGTTAACAAGGCTGCGCTTTTGTTCATCCGCCGGAGAAATGGATTTTTCCAGCAGCGAAAGCGCATCCGCCCCACCGGCCGGGCTCATCCCCTGGTTCGACGTGCCCACCCGCCTCACGCGCGGGCAGCTGATCGCCTTCGGCCACTGGTCCACGCTGGGCTGGATGAACCGCCCGGATCTGCTCTCCCTGGACACGGGCTGCGTCTGGGGCGGCAGCCTCAGCGCCGTGCGCTTTGGCGCAACCCTGGCCGAGCGCGAGCACCTGCAGGTGCCATGCCCGCAGGCGCAGCGCCCGGGTCAACGCTGAAGTCAGGCCGCCGCGTCTTGCGTCTGCGCAGGCGCCTTGAAGAGCGCCGCCACGACGCGCCGCTGCTTGATATTGGCCGACACCTTGCCGCGTGCGACCGCGGGCGCGGGTGTCTGCTCCCAGGACGCGGGAACGGCTCCCGAGACCTGATTTTCATACGGCTTGTCGAAGAAGGGATCACGCGAAGGCACGAAACCGTGGGTCGTGTGGTGCGGCGCGCGCGTGCGCGGTGCGTCCGGGTCGCCCCGTTGCGCCCGTTGCGTCTCGCCATGGCGGCCGCGCGGGCGCTCGTCGTCCAACGCGACCGGCTCGATTTCAATCTTCTTCTTGAGCAATTTTTCCAGCTCGGCCATGAGGCGTGCGTCGTGCCCCGTCACCAGCGTCACCGCCAGGCCCGAAGCGCCCGCGCGGCCTGTGCGGCCGATGCGGTGCACGTAGTCTTCGGCGTTGAACGGCACGTCGTGGTTGAACACGGCTGGCACGTCCTTGATATCGAGCCCGCGAGCGGCCACGTCGGTGCAGACGAGCAGATCCACCTCGCCGCTCTTGAAGGCTTCCAGGGCCTTGAGGCGCTCGTCCTGGCTCTTGTCCCCGTGCAGCGCGGCAGTCTTGAGGCCGTCGCGCGCCAGCGAGCGCGCCAACCGCGCACAGCCCAGCTTGCTGTTGACGAAGACGAAGGCCTGCGTGAGAGCCCGTTCCTTGAGCACCTGGCGGATGACGCGGCGCTTGTCGTCGTCGCTCACGGAATAGAAACGCTGCTCGACGGTGGAGGCCGTCGCGTTGGGCCGCGCGACCTCGATCGTGACCGGATCGTGCAGGTAGCTCGCGGCCAGGCGCCTGATCTCGGGCGAGAAGGTGGCCGAAAACAGCAGCGTGGTGCGCTCCCTGGGCAGATAGGAGAGGATGCGCTGCAGGTCGGGCAGGAAGCCGATATCGAGCATGCGGTCGGCTTCGTCGAGCACCACGTATTCGACGTGGTTGAGCACCACGTTCTTGGCCTCGATGTGGTCCAGCAGCCGCCCCGGCGTGGCGACGAGTACCTCGACGCCCTTCTTTAGTTCCAGCGTCTGCGGCTTCATGTCCATGCCGCCGAACACGACGGTGGAGCGCAGTTGGGTGTATTTGGCGTACAGCGCCACCTGCTCGGCCACCTGGTCGGCCAGCTCGCGCGTGGGCAGCAGCACGAGGGCGCGCACCGGATGGCGCGCGGGCGAGGCCGAGGTGTTTTCATGCGCCAGCATGCGCTGCAACAGCGGCAGGGCGAACGCGGCCGTCTTGCCGGTGCCGGTCTGGGCCGCGCCCATCACGTCCTTGCCGGTGAGCACGACCGGGATGGCCTGCTCCTGGATCGGCGTCATGGTTTCGTAGCCCATGTCGGCCACGGCGCGCTGCAGGGGTTCCGCCAGCGCTACGGAGGTGTACGGAGTAGTCATGAACCCGTGATTGTCGCATTGCAACAAAAAACGGGCAAATCCGGCCTCAAAGGGTGCGCGCGCTGAAGGTGTCGCAGGATTGCACGCTGCCCGTCTGGTAGCCCTGCGTGAACCAATGCACGCGCTGCGCGCTGGTGCCGTGGGTGAAGGCATCGGGGCGCACCGTGCCGCTGCTCTTGCGCTGCAGCGTGTCGTCGCCGATCTGCTGCGCAGCGTTGACCGCGGATTCAATGTCGCCCTGATCCAGCCAGTTTTTCGCCTGCTGCGAGTGCTGCGCCCAGACGCCTGCGTAGCAATCCGCCTGCAATTCGAGCCGTACCGAGAGCGCATTCTGCTCGCGCTCGCCGATGCGCCCGCGCATGCCGTCCACCTTGGCCGTCGTGCCCAGCACCGACTGCACGTGGTGGCCCACCTCATGCGCGATGACATAGGCCCGCGCGAACACGCCGGGTGCACCGAGCTGGCGGCTCATGGTGTCGAAGAAATCCATGTCCAGGTAGACCTTGTGGTCACCGGGGCAGTAGAACGGCCCCATCGCCGATTGACCGGTGCCGCAGGCGGTGGGCGTGGCGCCGCGAAACAGCACCAGCCGGGGCGCCGGGTATTGCGCACCGGCCTTGCGGAAGATGTCGCTCCAGACGTCTTCGGTGGAGGCCAGCACGGTCGAGACGAAGGCCGCCTGCCGGTCGTCCTGCGGCGGGTGTTGCGCCGGGGCCTGCGTCACCTGCGGCGCGCCGCCGCCCGAGAGCACCTGCAAGGTGGTGAGCGGATTGATGCCGAACACACCCCAGCCGATCAGCGCGACCACGATGGCGCCTATGCCGATGCCGCGCCCGCCCAGGCCGAAGCCCCCGCCGCCGCCATCCGAGCGGCGATCCTCGACGTTGTCCGACTCGCGTTCACCTTCCCAGCGCATGTCGTACTCCAAGTGAAGTAAATTGCGGCGATGGTAACGCCCGCACCACACCAGCGCCGACCGGACATGACCGGCGAGCGCGGCACCGTGCTCGTCACCGGGTTCGATCCGTTCGATGGCTACAGCGTCAACCCGGCCTTGCTCGTGGCCACCGCGCTGCACCGACGCCAGGTGGCTCGTTGCCACATCGTGGGCGCCGAGCTGCCCACCGTGTTCGCCACCGCGCTGCAGCGGCTCGACCAGCTCCTGGCGCGGTATCGCCCGGTGCTGGTCATCTGCCTGGGGTTGGCGGCGGGGCGCGCCACCTTGCGGCTCGAGCGCGTGGCCATCAACCGCGACGATGCCCGCCGTCCCGACAACAGCGGCGCGCAGCCGACAGGGCAGGCCGTGATCGACGGCGCGCCCAGCGCCTACCTGAGCACCTTGCCGCTGGAAGCGATGCAGCGCGCAATGACGGCCGCGGGCGTGCCCACGGACACCTCGCAGAGCGCCGGCAGCTTCGTCTGCAACCACGTCTTCTTTGGCCTGATGCACCGGCTGGCCACCAACCCCGAGCTGCAGGGCGCACGCGGTGGCTTCGTTCACCTGCCGCTGCTGCTCGGGCAGGGCAGGCCTTGCATGCCGCTCACGCAAATGGTGCACGGCATTCGAACCGGCATCCGCGTGGCGCTCAACATCCCCCACCAGACACAGGCCGCCGATGACGCACACATTTGACCCCGAACGCACCGACGCTTGCCTGCCCTGGGCTGCGCTGGTCGATGAAATCGAGGCCCTGCTGCAATCGTCCACCGTCCAGGTGCCCGAACGCATCGTGATGCCCACCGCCCACGGCGCCGTGCTCTTCGTCATGCCCGCCACCGACGGCCAGGTGGCGATGACCAAGCTGATCACCCTGACGCCTGCCAATGCGGGCGGCGCGCTGCCCTCCATCCAGGGCGATGTGACGGTATTCGACGTGGCCACCGGCGCGCGCCGGCTCATTCTGGACGGCCCCGCGGTGACGGCGCGGCGCACCGCGGCCGTTTCCGTGCTGGCCGCGCGCCTGCTGGCGCCCCGCCTGGATGGACCGATGCTGATCGTGGGCGCGGGCGTGCAGGCCCGCGTGCATCTGCAGGCCTTCGCGGCCGTGCTGGGCGTGCGTGAGTTTCTCATCGCCTCGCGCAGCCGAGCCAGCGCGCAGGCGCTGGTGGAGCACGCCCAATCCCTGGGTCTGCGGGCCGATGAGGCGCGCGACGCGAATGCGGCGCTGGCCCTGTGCCCGCTGGTGGCCACGTGCACGCCGGCGCACGACATCGTGCTGCGGGCGCTGCCGCGTCCCGACGCCTACATCGCTGCCGTGGGTGCGTTCACACCGCAAATGGCCGAGCTCTCGCCTGACTTCTGCCGCCACATCGCGGCGCATGGCCGCATCGTGGTGGACACGCGTGACGCCGGGCACGAAGCGGGCGACTTGCTGCAGGCCGGCATCCCGGTGGCGCCCCTGCCCAGCCTGCAGGACGTGGTGCGAACAGGCCCGACCCGCGCGGCGGGCCCGGTGCTCTTCAAGAGCTGCGGCTGGGCCGGATGGGATCTGGCGGCGGCACGCCTGGCACTGCGCGAGCAGGGCCGGGGCTGAGCTCAGGCGCGCGGCAGCGTCACGCCCTGCTGACCCTGGTACTTGCCCTTGCGGTCGCGGTAGCTGGTCTCGCAGACCTCGTCGCTCTGGAAGAACAGCACCTGCGCGCAGCCCTCGCCCGCGTAGATCTTGGCGGGCAGCGGCGTGGTGTTGGAAAACTCCAGCGTCACGTAGCCCTCCCACTCGGGCTCGAAGGGCGTGACGTTGACGATGATGCCGCAGCGCGCGTAGGTGCTCTTGCCCAGGCAGACGGTGAGCACGTCGCGCGGGATGCGGAAATATTCGACGGTGCGCGCCAGCGCAAAGCTGTTGGGCGGGATGATGCAGGAATCGCCCGAAAAATCGACGAAGCTGTTTTCGTCGAAATTCTTCGGGTCCACCACCGTGCTGTGGATGTTGGTGAAGACCTTGAATTCACGCGCGCAGCGGATGTCGTAGCCGTAGCTGCTGGTGCCATAGCTGATGACCTTGCGGCCATCGACTTCGCGCACCTGGCCGGGCTCGAACGGCTCGATCATGCCGTGCTCGCGGGCCATGCGCCGTATCCACTTGTCGCTCTTGATGCTCATCGGTTGTGCTCCTGCGCGCGGATTGTAGCGGTGCAACGAAAATAATAGCTGCTCACGCTTGACAGGAAAGCACCAGAGCCTGATTTGGCTCAAATTCAGCGATCGACGTGCGCGCCGCCCTCGTACCAGCGCTTGAACATGTCCACCTGCGCCGGGGTGAGCGCGTCGGGGTTGCCGAAGGGCATCTTGCGCAGCTGCACCACCTGCTGGTAGATCTGCTGCGCGTGGGCCTTCACGTCCTCGGCGGTGTCGAACTTCACGCCCTTCTGCTGGATCGTGGTTGCGCTGTGGCACATGAAGCAGTGCTCCTTCATCACGGCGTGCAGATCGGCGAACTTCACCGGCTTGCTGGATGCGCTGGGCGCCGCCTGCGGCGCGGGCTTGAGCCAGGCGACGAGCGCGAGCAGCACCACGATGCCCACCGCCGCATACGGCCAGGGATGGCGGTTGCGCCCGAGCTTGTAGCCGTGGCGCAGCACAAAGAACTGGCGGATGGCCGCGCCAGCGAACATCATGAAGATGAGCACCACCCAGTTGAGGGCATGCGTGTTCATCCAGCCGTAGTGCGTGGAGAGCATCGCAAAGACCACGGGCAGCGTGAAATAGGTGTTGTGCACGCTGCGCTGCTTGCCGCGCTTGCCGTGGATGGGGTCCACGGGCTGGCCCGCCTTGAGCGCGGCCACCACCTTGCGCTGGCCGGGGATGATCCAGAAGAGCACGTTGGCGCTCATCGCGGTGGCGAGCATCGCGCCCATGAGCAGGAAGGCCGCCTGCCCCGGAAAGAGGTGGCAGGCGAGCCAGGCCGCGATGCACACCAGCACCGCGACCAGCGCGCCGACGATCTCGTCGCCCTTCTTCTTCTGCCCCCAGATACGGCAGATCAGGTCGTACAGCACCCAGAACACCACGAGGAAGGCCAGCGCCGCCAGCACCGCCATGCCCGGCGACATCAAGGGCTTGGCCGGGTTGACGAGGTACACCCCCGCATTCCACAGGTAGGAGATGCTCAGCAGCGCGAAGCCCGAGAGCCACGTGGTGTAGCTTTCCCAGAAGAACCAGTGCAGGTGATCGGGCAGCTTGGGCGGCGAGACGTTGTACTTGACCGGGTGATAGAAGCCGCCACCATGCACGGCCCACAGCTCGCCCGTGGCGCCGTCGCGGCGCAGCTTTTCGTCAACGGGCGGCGTGAGGCTGCTGTCGAGAAAGACGAAATAAAACGAGGAACCGACCCAGGCGATGGCCGTGATCACGTGCAACCAGCGCAGCAGCAGGTTGGCCCAGTCCAGAAGATAAGCTTCCATGGTGTTCAAGTCTCCGGCTGCTCACCACGGCGGGCGCTCTGAGCAGACATTGAGGGGCCGCGCTCGAAGCTGGAAGACACTTCGGCACCGCTGCGACCCGATTTGTAGACAAAGATTGTATGCAATTTTTGGCGCTAAGCCACCGGGCTAACCCGCATGAGGAGCTGCGCCGCCACGGCGACGGCGATCACCTCCGGGTCCTTGCCGACGATGCCGGGCACCCCGATCGGGCAGGTGATGCGCGCGAAATCATCCTCGCCAAAGCCGCGTGCCTCCAGGCGATGGCGAAAGGTCGCCCACTTGGTCTTGCTGCCGATCAGGCCGATGAAGGTCAGGTCGGCGCGTTCGCGCTGGCGCTTGAGGCATTCGGCCACGATGTCCTGATCCTCGGCGTGGCTGAAGCTCATGATCAGCACCACGGAGCCGGGCGCGAGATCGGCCACGGCGCCCTGCACCGGGTCGGAATGCTCGCACTCGACCTTGCTCGACAACCCGGCCGGGAAAATCTCGTCCCGGCTGTCGATCCAGCGAACGGCAAAGGGCAGCGGCTCGAGCACCCGCACCAGCGCCCGTCCCACGTGCCCGCCGCCGAAGAGCGCCAGCTTGTGCAGCGGCGGCGCCAGGCGCGCGCGCACCGCAGCCGCATCCTGCGGCCCCAGGCATTCGAAGCGCAGAAAGACCACGCCGCCGCAGCACTGCCCCAGGCTCGGCCCCAGCGCCTTGCGCACCACGGGCCCGGGCCCATTCGCGCCCATCGCATCCACCGCGCAGGCCTTGAGCCGCTCATGCGCCTCGCGCATGGCCTGCCATTCGAGGTGCCCGCCGCCGATCGAGCCGATCAGCACCTCGGGCGCGGCCAGCGCGATCGCCATCCAGGCGCCCTGCTCGCGCGGGGTCGAGCCCTTGGCCTCCTGCACCGTGACGAGGCACACCGGGCCCACGTCCAGGGCCGCGAGCAACTGCTCCAGGGGGGTCAGCATCGCGCGTGGCCGCTCACGAGCCGCGGTAGGTGGAGTAACTCCACGGACTGACCAGCAGCGGCACGTGGTAATGCTGATCCACATGCGCGATCCCGAAATCCAGGCTCACGCGGTTCAGGAAGTTGGGCTCGGGCAAGGCCACGCCCTTGGCCCTGAAATAGGCCGCCACGTCAAAGGTGAGGCGGTAGGTGCCCACGCGCAGGCTGGCGTTGTCGAACAGCGGCGCGTCGGTGCGGCCGTCGTGGTTGAGCGTCATGCTCTTGATGAGCGTGGCCTTCTCGCCCTCGGTCGCGTAGAGTGCCACCCGCATGCCGGCGGCCGGACAGCCATGCATCGTGTCCAGAACGTGGGTACTCAGGCCCATGATGCGGTCTCCTTTGGATTGCAATGCACGAAAGTGTATACACTTTTTGTACGCTTTCAAGCCCTTGTCCCGGTCAAGGCGATACTTGTCGAGTTCGGTCGGCTCCCACCCTCAGCGAGGTCTTCATGCTCCTGCGCCCCACCCTGTTGACTGCCTGCCTGTCATTGGCCCTGCTGGGCGGCTGCGCAACGACCTCCGTCGCGCCGGTTGCCGCGCCCCAGCAGACCAGTGCCGCCCGGCAGGCTGCGGCCGCCTATGACTATGACATGGACGTGTTCCACCCGGTGGTGGCACGCCATGGCATGGTCGCGAGCGAACAGGCGCTGGCCACGCGCATCGGCCTGGACATCCTCGAAAACGGCGGCAATGCGGTGGATGCCGCCGTCGCCGTGGGCTTTGCGCTGGCGGTGGCGCTGCCCAACGCAGGCAACCTGGGCGGCGGCGGCTTCATGATGGTGCATGACGCCAGGACCGGCCGCGACGTGGCGCTGGATTTCCGCGAAATGGCGCCCGGCGGCGCCCACCGCAACATGTACCTGGACGCAAGCGGCAAGGTCATCAGCGGCAAGTCGCTCTTCACGCCCTACGCCGTCGGCGTGCCCGGCACCGTCGCGGGCCTTGCGCACGCGCTGCGACACTGGGGCACGCTGCCGCTGGCCCGGGTGGTCGAGCCCGCCGCCCGCCTGGCCGAACACGGCTTTGCCGTGAGCGAGACGCTGGCCAAGGCGCTTGCGCACGGGAAAAAGACCCTCGCCCCCTGGCCCGCGAGCCAGGCGATTTTCTTCAAGAGTGGCGCGCCGATGCAGGCAGGCGATCTGCTGGTGCAGAAGGACCTGGCCGCGTCGCTGCGCCTGATCGGACGCGAAGGCGCCACGGCGTTTTACGAGGGCGCGATTGCCCGGAAAATCGCCGCCGAAATGGCGCCGCACGCAGGTGCCATCACGCTCGCGGACCTGAAGAACTACAAGGTGATCGAGCGCGAACCGGTGCGCGGCAGCTACCGGGGCTACGACATCGTGACCATGCCGCCGCCCTCTTCCGGTGGCGCGCATCTGGTGCAGATGCTCAACATCATCGAGCGCTGGCCGATCCGGCAATGGGGCGTGAACAGCGCCGCCACCATCCACCACATGACCGAGGCCATGAAGCTCGCCTACGCCGACCGCGCCGAGTACCTGGGCGATCCCGATTTCGTCAAGGTGCCGCTCAAGGGCTTGATCAGCAAGCGCTATGCCGATCACCTCGCCGCAAGCATCGATGCGAATCGCGCCCGCCCGGCCAGCGAGATCAGGCCGGGCCAGCCCCAGGCCTACGAGAGCGACCAGACCACGCACTTTTCCGTGGTCGATGCGGCGGGCAACGCCGTGGCCGTCACCTACACGCTGAACACCAACTTCGGCAGCGGCATCGTCGCCAAGGGCACGGGCATCCTGCTCAACAACGAGATGGACGATTTCGCCGCCAAGCCCGGCGTGGCCAATGCCTACGGCCTGGTCGGCGGGGACGCCAACGCCGTGCAGGCTGGCAAGCGCCCGCTGTCGTCGATGACGCCCACGCTCGCGCTCAAGGACGGCAGGATCGCCATCGTCACCGGCAGCCCCGGCGGGCCGCGCATCATCACCACGGTGCTCGAAACGCTGGTGGACATGATCGACTTCCAGATGAACCCGGCCGAAGCCGCCGCCACGTTGCGCTTTCACCACCAGTGGACGCCCGACGAGCTGCGCGTGGAAAAGGGCTTGTCCAGGGACACGCTGGACCTGCTGCAGGCCAAGGGACACAGGATCGTGGTCAAGCCGGTGATGGGGCGCACGCAGACCATCCAGGTGCGCGACGGGCTGCTGTACGGCGCGTCCGACCCGCGCAATCCGGACGGGCGCACGCTCGGCTACTGATCGGGAGCACGCACAGCCCCCCCTATCTCGCGGCCGCGGACCGCTACGGCGAAGACGATCACAATCGTCGACAAAAAGTGTATGCAATTTTTGTGTCCGCGTTGTATCATGGCCAGCATGGACACACCCGCATCCACCACCGAAGTCATCGTCGAGAGCCTGACCCGGGCCGTCGTCGAGCACCGGCTGCTGCCCGGCACCAAGCTGGCCGAGCAGAAACTGGCCGACCACTTCGGCGTCTCGCGCACCCTGGTGCGCCAGGCGCTGTTCCAACTGTCGCAAAACCGGCTGATCCGGCTCGAACCCGCGCGCGGCGCCTTCGTGGCCACGCCCTCGGTCGACGAGGCGCGCCAGGTCTTCGCCGTGCGCCGCATGCTGGAAATCGCCACCGTGCGCGCCTTCGTCGCGGCGAGCACGCCCGCGAAGATCCGGTCGCTGAAGAAGCACATGGAGGCCGAGCGCAAGGCCATGCTGGGCCAGAACGTGGGCCTGCGCACCGAGCTGCTGGGCGACTTTCACGTGCGCATCGCGCAGCTCATGGGCAACGAGGTGCTGGCACAGATCCTGGGCGAACTCATCTCGCGCTGCGCGCTGATCACGCTGATGTACCAGACCAGCACCGCGGCAGGGCATTCGCACGAAGAGCATGAAGGCATCTTCAACGCCCTCGTCGCCGGCGACGAGGCGAGCGCGGTGCGCCTGATGCAGGAGCACCTCGACAACGTGGAGGCCGGGCTGATGTTCGACCGCAACGTTCCCTCCAACGACCTGTCCATGGCTCTCTCGGCCCCCAACACATGACTTCCACCCCTTTTTACGACGCCACCGCCCCCTACCCACGCGACCTGGCCGGCTACGGCCGCACCACGCCGCATCCGCACTGGCCGGGCCAGGCCCGCATCGCCGTGCAGTTCGTGCTGAACTACGAGGAAGGCGGCGAGAACTGCGTGCTGCACGGCGACGCGGGCAGCGAGCAATTCCTCTCCGAACTGTTCAACCCGGCGGCCTACCCCGCGCGGCACATGAGCATGGAGAGCATCTACGAATACGGCTCGCGCGCCGGGGTCTGGCGCGTGCTGCGCGAGTTCGAGAAACGCAAACTTCCGCTCACCGTCTACGGCATCGCCACCGCGCTGCAGAAAAACCGCGAAGTGGCCCAGGCATTCGACGAGCTCGGCCACGAAGTCGCCTGCCACGGCCTGCGCTGGATCCACTACCAGGACATGCCCGAAGACCTGGAGCGCGCGCACATGCAGCAGTGCCTGGAGATCTTCGAACAGCTCTACGGTAGCCGGGGCGACCACGCGCTGGGCTGGTACACCGGGCGCGACAGCCCCAACACTCATCGGCTGGTCGCCGACACCGGGCGTTTTACCTACGACGCCGACTACTACGGCGACGACCTGCCGTTCTGGATGAAGGTGCAAAAGACCGACGGCAGCGCACACCAGCAGCTCGTCGTGCCCTACACGCTCGATGTGAACGACATGCGCTTCGGCCTGCCGCAGGGCTATTCGCACGCCGACCCCTTCTTCCAGTACATGCGCGATGCGTTTGACGTGCTCTACGCCGAGGGCGACCCCCAGGGCCTGAACGCACCCAAGATGATGACCATCGGCCTGCACTGCCGCATGGTGGGGCGTCCGGGGCGCTTCATCGCGCTGCAGAAGTTCCTGGACCACATCGCGCGCCACGACCAGGTGTGGGTGTGCCGTCGCATCGACCTCGCGCGCCACTGGGCCAGGCAGTTTCCCGCGCCGGTCTGAAGATTCAAGCCAAATCGGGCTGAGACGCTTGCCAATCAAGCGCAATCAGCTATTTATTTAATAGGAATCCCATGCCCTTGACGCTGGAACAACTCAACGCGGCACCGCTGGCGCAGGCCACGCTGCTGCTGGACGGCATTTACGAGCATTCCCCCTGGATCGCCGAGGCAGCCCTTGCGCACCGCCCGTTCGCCACGCTGGCGCAGCTCAAATACGCCATGGTGCAGGCGCTGGAGGCAGCGGGCACGGACGCGCAGCTGAAGCTCATCCGCGCCCACCCCGAGCTCGCGGGCAAGGCGATGGTGGCCAAGACCCTCACGGCCGAATCAACGAACGAGCAAAACCGGGCGGGCCTGACGAGCTGCACCTCCGACGAATTCGCCCGCATCCAGCAACTGAACCACGACTACCACGCGCGCTTCGGCTTTCCCTTCATCCTGGCGGTGCGCGGCCCGCGCGGCACGGGTTTGAGCAGGCAGCAGATCATCGACACCTTCGCGCGGCGCCTGGCCAACCACCCGGAGTTCGAGCGCGCCGAGGCGCTGCGCAACATCCACCGCATCGCGGAAATCCGCCTGAACGAGAAATTCGGCGCCGAGCCGCTGCTGGGCAACGATGTCTGGGACTGGCACGAGCGTCTGGCGCAGCACAGCGACGCGGGCTATGCCGAACGCGGCCAGCTCACTGTCACCTACCTGACCGACGCGCACCGCGCCTGTGCCGAGCAGCTCGGCCACTGGATGCGCGAGAGCGGCTTTGACGAAGTCGAGATCGACGCCGTGGGCAACGTCGTGGGCCGCTACAAACCCGCTGCCGGGGACGGCAAATACCTGCTCACCGGCAGCCACTACGACACGGTAAGGAACGGCGGCAAGTACGACGGGCGCACCGGCATCTTCGTGCCGCTGGCCTGCGTGCGCGAGCTGCACCGCGCGGGGCGCCGCCTGCCTTTCGGTATCGAGCTCGTCGCCTTCGCCGAAGAGGAAGGCCAGCGCTACAAGGCCACCTTTCTCGGCTCGGGCGCGCTGGTGGGCGACTTCGACCCGGGCTGGCTGGATCAACAGGACGCCGACGGCATCACCCTGCGCGCCGCGATGGAGCACGCAGGCCTGCGCATCGCCGACATCCCCAAACTCAAGCGCGATCCGGCCCGGTACCTGGGCTACATCGAAGTGCACATCGAACAGGGCCCGGTGCTCAACGAGATGGGCCTGCCGCTGGGCGTGGTCACCAGCATCAACGCCAGCAGCCGCTACCTGTGCGCGATCACCGGCATGGCGAGCCACGCCGGCACCACGCCGATGAACCGCCGCCGCGACGCCGCCGCCGCCGCCGCCGAACTGCTGCTGTACATGGAAGAGCGCGCCGCCCGCGATGGAGACAGCGTGGCCACCATGGGCATGCTCAGCGTGCCCAGCGGCTCGGTCAACGTGGTGCCGGGGCGCTGCGAATTCAGCCTGGACCTGCGCGCCCCCGGCAACGCCCAGCGCGATGCCCTCGTGGCCGACATCCTGCAGCGCCTGGACGACGTCTGCCAGCGCCGCGGCTTGCAGTACGTGGCCGAGCGCAGCATGCAAGCCAGCGCCGCGCCCAGCAACCCCGCGCTGCAGCAGCGCTGGGAAACCGCCGTACGGTCGCTGGGCCTGCCCGTGCACCGCATGCCCAGCGGCGCCGGGCACGACGCGATGAAGATCCACCAGATGCTGCCACAGGCCATGCTCTTCGTGCGCGGCGAAAACAGCGGCATCAGCCACAACCCGCTCGAATCCACCACGGCCGACGACCTGCAGCTGGCCGTGTTCGCCTACAGCCACGTCCTGAACCAACTCGCCCAGTAAAACCCAGACCATGACCACAACCTACGAACAACTCGACGCCTGGATCGACCAGCACTTCGACGAACAGGTACGCTTTCTGCAGGAACTGGTGCGCGTGCCCACCGACACGCCGCCCGGCAACAACGCGCCGCACGCGGAGCGCACCGCCGAACTCATCCGCGCCTTCGGCTTCGAGGCCGAGAAGCACCCGGTGCCCGACGCCGAGGTGAAGGCCTACGGCATGCAGTCCATCACCAACCTCATCGTGCGCCGCCCCTACGGCAAGGGCGGTCTCACGCTCGCGCTCAATGCGCACGGCGACGTGGTGCCGCCGGGCGAAGGTTGGCAGCACGCCCCCTACGGCGCCGAGATCGAGGGCGGCAAGCTCTACGGCCGGGCCGCCGCGGTGAGCAAGTGCGACTTCTCCACCTTCAGCTTCGCGGTGCGCGCGCTCGAAGCCGTGGCCCGGCCCGCCAAGGGCAGCATCGAACTGCACTTCACCTACGACGAGGAATTCGGCGGCCTGCTCGGCCCGGGCTGGCTGCTCTCCCAAGGCCTGACCAAGCCCGACCTGATGATCGCCGCCGGTTTTTCGTATGAAGTCGTCACCGCGCACAACGGTTGCCTGCAGCTCGAAGTGACCATCCAGGGCCGCATGGCGCACGCCGCCGTGCCGCACACGGGCGTGGACGCCCTGCAGGCCGCAGTCTTCATCATGAACGCACTCTATGCCGAGAACACCGCCTACCAGGAGGTGAGCTCCAGGGTGAGGGGTATCGACCACCCCTACCTCAACATCGGCCGCATCGAAGGCGGCACCAACACCAACGTGATCCCAGGGAAGGTCGTGCTCAAGCTCGACCGCCGCATGATCCCCGAGGAAAACCCAGCCAAGGTCGAAGCGCGCCTGCGCAAGGTCATCCAGGATGCCACCCGGCACTTCAATCGCTGGCGCGGCGTCAAGGGCGAGGCGGCCGTCACCACCGACGTGCGCCGCATCCTGCTGGCCAACGCGATGACGCCGCTCAAGGGCAACACCCCTCTGGTCGATGCGCTGCAAAAGCACGGAGAAGCCGTGTTTGGCGAGAAACCGCCCGCCGTGGGCACACCGCTGTACACCGACGTGCGCCTGTATGTCGAACGCGGCATACCCGGCGTGATCTACGGTGCCGGCCCGCGCACCGTGCTGGAGAGCCACGCCAAGCGCAATGACGAGCGCATCGATCTCGAAGACCTGCGCCGCGCCACCAAGGTCGTTGCGCGCAGCCTGTGCGACCTGATGGCGCGGTAAGGGGCTTATTTGAAAACGGGGTTCTTGTCAACCCCGTGTATCCCATAGTGTTCATGCCACTTGTTTTGTATACACTTTTTGTATGTAACCTTCCCCTTCTCAGGAGCCTTGCATGCAAAAATCCGTCCACCCGGTAGATGAAAAACTCTCCTGGGGCCACATGATCACCCTGGGCATGCAGCACGTGCTCGTGATGTACGCGGGCGCCGTGGCGGTGCCGCTCATCGTCGGGCGCGCGCTCAATCTCACACCCGAACAGGTGGCCCACCTCATCTCGGCCGACCTCTTCGTCTGCGGCCTGGTCACGATGATCCAGGCGGGCGGCGCCACGCAATGGTTCGGCATCAAGCTGCCCGTCATGATGGGCGTGACCTTCGCGGCCGTCGCGCCCATGGTCTCGATGGCGCAGACCAACGGCGGGCCCTACGGCGCGGGGCTGATCTTCGGCTCGGTCATCGGCGCCGGCGTCGTCGCCATCCTGATCGCGCCGCTGATGAGCCGCATGCTGCGCTTCTTTCCGCCCGTGGTCACGGGCACCATCATCGCGGTCATCGGCATCAGCCTGATGCGCATCGGCATCAACTGGATCTTCGGCAACCCCGTCGGCCCCACCGCGCCCTCGGTCACCAACCCCGAATACATCAAGTGGCTCTCCGAGCTGCAGGCCGCCGTGAGCGCGCCAGGCTCGCAGCTTGCGCCCGTGCCCAAGGGCCTGGCCATCCTGCCCACCATTCCCAACCCGAAGTACGCCGACCTCACGGGCGTGGGCATCTCGGGCATCGTGCTGCTCACCATCCTGTTCGTCGCGCGCTTCGGCAAGGGCTTCTTCGCCAACATCTCGGTGCTCGTCGGCATCATCGTGGGCGGCGTCATCACCGCGGCCATGGGCCTCATGACCTTCGAGAAAGTGGGCAAGGCCGCGTGGTTCGACCTGGTGCTGCCGTTTCAGATCGCCTATCCGGTGTTCGACCCCATCCTCATCCTCACGATGTCGCTGGTGATGATCGTCGTGCTGATCGAATCGACCGGCATGTTCCTCGCGCTGGGCGAAATGACCGGCAAGGAGATCACGCCCGAAGACCTCAAGCGCGGCCTGCGCACCGACGGTCTGGGCACCGTGATCGGCGGCCTGTTCAGCACCTTCCCCTACACCAGCTTTTCGCAGAACGTCGGGCTCGTCGCCGTCACCGGCATCAAGAGCCGCTGGGTGTGCGTGGTGGGCGGCGCCATCATGATCGCCTTCGGCATCGTGCCCAAGATGGGCGCCCTCGTTGAATCACTGCCCACCGTGGTGCTGGGCGGCGCGGGCCTGGTGATGTTCGGCATGGTCGCGGCCACCGGCATCCGCATCCTCGCGAGCGTGGATTTTCACAACAACCGCAACAACGCCATCATCGTCGCCATCTCCATCGGCGTCGGCATGATTCCGCTCGTCGCGCCCAACTTCCGCCAGTGGATGCCGCACGCCATCCACCCGCTGATCGAATCGGGCATCCTGCTCGCCTCGGTGGCCGCCGTGGCGCTCAATCTCTTCTTCAATGGCGCCAAGGACGACCCCCAGGCTGCCGCCAAGGCCAGCCTGCAATCGAGCGCCCACTGACGACCCCCTGCACCCTCACCCGGCCGACAGAGCGCTTGAAGTCGCCCTGTCGGCCTTTCCGTTTGCAGTAAGCTAGCCGCAAGCATTCCAGGTCAACCATCATGAGCAAGCCTCTCCCTCCCGCCGAAGCCGCCCTGCGCGAAGCCGCCCTCGACTACCACCGCCATCCCGCCCGCGGCAAGATTGCGGTCACGCCCACCAAGCCCCTGGTGAACCAGCGCGACCTGTCGCTGGCGTACTCGCCCGGCGTCGCCTACCCGTGCCTGGACATCCAGGCCGACCCCACCAAGGCCTACGACTACACCTCGCGCGGCAACCTCGTCGCCGTGGTCACCAACGGCACGGCGGTGCTGGGCCTGGGCGACATCGGGCCGCTCGCGGGCAAGCCCGTCATGGAAGGCAAGGGCTGCCTGTTCAAGAAATTCGCCGGCGTCGATGTGTTCGACATCGAACTGGCCGAGCGCGACCCGGACAAGCTCGTCGAAATCATCGCCGCGCTCGAACCCACCGTGGGCGGCATCAACCTGGAAGACATCAAGGCGCCCGAGTGCTTCTACATCGAGCAGGAGCTGTCCAAGCGGATGAACATCCCGGTGTTCCACGATGACCAGCACGGCACCGCCATCATTTCCAGCGCCGCGCTGATCAACGCGCTGGAGCTGGTGGGCAAGAAGATCGAAAACGTCAAGCTTGCCGTCTCGGGCGCGGGCGCTGCCGCCACGGCCTGCGTGGACGTGATGATCGGCCTGGGCCTCAAGCGTGAAAACGTCTTCATGTGCGACTCCAAGGGCCTGATCCACACGGGACGCACCAGCCTCGACCCCTCCAAGGCCCGTTTCGCGCAGGAGACCGACTGCCGCACGCTCGCGCACGCGGTGGAAAACGCCGACGTCTTCCTCGGCTGCTCCGCGCCCGGCGTGCTCACCGCCGAGATGGTCAAGACCATGGCGGACAAGCCCGTCATCCTGGCGCTGGCCAACCCCGAACCGGAAATCCGCCCCGAACTCGCCAAGGCCGTGCGCCCCGATTGCATCATCGCCACCGGCCGCTCGGACTACCCCAACCAGGTCAACAACGTCCTGTGCTTCCCCTACATCTTCCGCGGCGCGCTCGACTGCGGCGCCACGCGCATCACGCAGGAGATGAAGCTCGCCTGCGTGCGCGAAATCGCCTCGCTGGCCAAGGCCGAGCTGTCCGCCGAAGTCTCCGCCGCCTACCAGGGCAAGGAGATGCACTTCGGGCCCGATTACCTCATCCCCACGCCGTTCGACGTGCGCCTGATCCTGCGCATCGCCCCGGCGGTGGCGCGCGCCGCCGAGCTCTCGGGCGTGGCCACGCGGCCCATCCAGGACTACGACGCCTACCGCGAAAGCCTCACGCGCTTCGTCTACCAGACCAGCATGTTCATGCGCCCGGTGTTCGCCACCGCCAAGGCGCACCCGCAGCGCGTGGCCTTTGCCGAAGGCGAGGACGAGCGCGTGCTGCACGCGGCGCAATTCGCGATCGATGACGGCCTGGCCAAGCCCATCCTGATCGGGCGCCCGGCGGTGATCCAGGCGCGCATCACCCGCAACGACCTGCGCCTGCAGCCCGGCGTGAACGTCGAAATCTGCAACCCCGAGGACGACCCGCGTTTTCGCCAGTACTGGGAGACCTACCACAAGCTCATGGGCCGTCACGGCATCACACCCGAAACCGCCAAGGCCTCGGTGCGCCGCTCCAACACCCTGATCGCCGCGCTGATGGTGCACCTGGGCGACGCCGACGCCATGCTCTGCGGACTGGTGGGCAAGTTCGACAACCACCTCGCGCACATCCGTGGCGTGCTCGGCCTGCAGGACCAAGAACACGACTTCGCGACCGTCAACGCCGTGGTGATGGGCCAGAACACCCTCTTCATCGCCGACACCTACATCACCGACGACCCCAGCGCCGAGCAGCTCGCCACCATCGCGTTGCGCACCGCCGAGGAGGTGCAGCGCTTCGGCCTGCCGCCCAAGGTCGCGTTTCTCTCGCACTCCAACTTCGGCTCATCGACCCGCCCGAGCGCGCTCAAGATGCGCCGCGCGCACGAGATCTTCACCCGGATCGCGCCACACATCGAATGCGACGGCGAAATGCACGGCGACTCGGCGCTGTCGGAAACCATCCGCCGGCGCACGCTGCTGGACTCGACGCTCAGCGGCAGTGCCAACGTGCTCATCTGCCCCAACCTGGACGCGGCCAACATCCTCTTCAACGTGCTCAAGACCACCGACGGCCACGGCACGACCATAGGCCCGATCCTGCTGGGCTGCGCCGCGCCCGCGCATGTGCTCACGCCGTCGTCCACCGTGCGGCGCGTCGTCAACATGATGGCGCTGGCCGCGGCCAATGCCTTCGCCCGCGCACGTCGCTGAACCCTGGTTCGAGGCAGAAAGAATGACCGATACACCCGACAACACCATCGTCTATGGCACCAAGGATGTGCTCATCAGCCTGTGCAACTCCGTCACCCGCGTGCTCTCGGTGGCCACGCAGGGCACGGTACGTTATTCAGGCATGGTGCAGCGCATCGGCAAGACCTGCCTGAAGCCCGACATCGGCTGCTTCGTTCTCTTCAACGGGGGCTTTTCCGGCCTGGTGGTGATCAATTTCTCCGCCGCCGCGGCGATGGAGATCTACCAGAGCTACCTGCTGAGCATGGGCATGTCCGAAAGCGACCTCGCCCCCGCCTACACCTCGGACGAGGTGGCCAACGTGATGGGCGAGCTCATGAACCAGGTCGTGGGCGACTTCACCAGCGCCATCCAGCGCGAGCTGCAGACCCGCATCACGCAGAATCAGCCCAAGATGCTGGTGCTCAACCAGCAGGTGGTGCTGAGCGTGGACGCCAACCTCGACCAGCCCGAGGCCCGGCGCGTCACCTTCTACACCGCCAGGAACAACATCTTCTACCTCGAACTGGCGATCGACCGCACCCAGTTCATCAAGCTCTACGACTTCGAGCCCCAGGAAGCGCCCGACCCCGACAGCCTCATGACCCAGGCCGCCAGCCAGCACCAGGCCGCCGCGCCGCAGACCGGCAACGGCGGCTCGGACATGGACGACCTGCTCAGGTCGCTGGGCATGTAGCGCCAGCTACAATTTGCAGCCCTCTGCGCGACGGGCCACGGAGACTTGGGTGAGTGGTTTAAACCAGCAGTCTTGAAAACTGCCGACGGGCGACCGTCCGTGAGTTCGAATCTCACAGTCTCCGCCAGCACAAAAGAACTCGTCCCACGCCAGCAACAACGTATCGCACTACCATCGCGGGGCACATGATCACTGCCCATCCTCCCATGAATCAGGCGCTTGAGCTGGCCGCTCAGGCGCTTTTTCTTTCCAATCCCAACCCCCGCGTGGGCTGCGTCATCACGGCGGCCGACGCACGGGTGCTGGGCTGCGGTTTCACACAACAGGCCGGGGGGCCGCACGCCGAGGTGATGGCGCTGCGCGACGCGGCGGCGCAAGGCCGTGAAGTGCGCGGCGCCACCGCCTGGGTGACGCTGGAGCCGTGCGCGCACCAGGGACGCACGGGGCCGTGCTGCGACGCGCTGATCGCAGCGGGCGTCGCACGCGTGGTGGCATCCATCGCCGACCCCAACCCGCTGGTGGCAGGCCAGGGCTTCGCGCGATTGCGCGCGGCGGGCGTGCAGGTCGAAGTGGGACCGGGGGCGGCCGCCTCGCGCGAGCTCAACATCGGCTTTTTCAGCCGCATGATGCGCGCCACGCCCTGGGTGCGGATGAAGGCCGCCACCTCGCTCGATGGCGTGGCGGCGCTGGCCAATGGGGCGAGCCAGTGGATCACCTCACCCGAAGCGCGCGCCGACGGCCACACGTGGCGCGCGCGCGCCTGCGCGGTGCTCACGGGCGTGGGCACAGTGCTCGCGGACGATCCCCTGCTGAACGTGCGCGGCGTGGCCACCATGCGCCAGCCGCATCTGGTGATTGTGGACAGCCGCCTGCGCACGCTGCCCGGCGCCCGGCTCTTCGACGTGCCGGACAGGCAGGTCTGGATCTACGCCGCGCGCGAGGATGCGGCGGCGGCCGGGGCGCTGCGGGCGCGCGGCGCCACGGTCTCGCTGCTGCCCGGTGCCGATGGCCGGGTGGACCTGCACGCGCTCCTGCGTGACCTGGCGGCACGCAGCGTGAACGAACTGCACCTGGAGGCAGGGCCGCGGCTGGGCGGCGCCTTCGTGCAGGCCGGGCTGGTGGATGAACTGCTGCTGTACCTCGCCCCCATGTTGCTGGGCAGCGGCGGGCAGCAGCTAGCCGATTGGGGGCCGCTGCAGGCCCTGTCGCAGGGCCTGGGGCTTGAGTGGCAGAGCGTGCAGCGCGTGGGACCGGATTTGCGCTTGCTGACGCGAGCCAAGGGGCGGGCGGATTTCAGTGATTTGGAATGAAACACGACCCAGTCCCCTGCCAGCAAAGCGCAGGAGGCTCTAGCTCAAGGAGCGCTGCAGCCGCACTTCCTCGATCTTCACGCCGCCAATCACGGCCGTCTTGGCGGTGCTCATCTCACGCTTGAAACCCGCCGCCTCGTGAAAACGCAGCGCGCGCTCGTTGCGCAGCGGCACCCAGGCGGTCACGGTGGTGCAGCCCTCCTCGGCCAGGCCTTCGCGCGCGGCGTCCCACAGCGCCAGGCCCACGCCCTGATCCCAATGGCCAGGATCCGCGTAAATGGCCCAGATCTCACCGGTGGTCGGGCGGGTCTTGGGGTCGCGCGAGCGGTCGAAACCGACGAAGCCGACGATCTTGTCGTCCTCCACGGCCACCTGCACCTGCGGCTCGCAGTAGTCGATGGCCTCGCGCCAGTAGGCCTGGCGCTTTTCGGGGGAAGACATGACCTTGAGCTGCTCGTCGGGGACGACGCCTTTGTAGGCTTGCAAGGCAGCGGAGGTATGGACTTGGGCGATGGCCTTGGCATCGCGCAGCGTGGCGGGACGTACCTGAATACGAGACATGAAAACACAAACACAAACGTGAGAAAGGCCGCGATTCTCGCGCAAAAACTTTTATGTGCCTTACGAAGGCGAAACGAAGTTTTGTGCTAGCACGGCGCGGGGCCCCGGATGAAGGCTACAGGAGCTTGCGCAGCACGCTCATGACGCGGTCGAAACGCGCGCCGTAAGGCGGATACAGCGCGCCCCCTGCACTGAGGCGTGACTGCACCAGCACCGGCTTGGCGTGGCTGAAGCGCACGAAGCCCGGCTCGCCGTGATAGGCGCCCCAGCCGCTGTCGCCCACGCCGCCGAAGGGCAGGTTCTCGTGCGCGATGTGCAGCAGCGTGTCGTTCACCGTGACGCCGCCGCTCACGGTGCGCGCCAGCACCTCATCGCGCACCGCCTGGCGGTTGCCGAACCAGTACAGCGAGAGCGGACGCGGGTGCGCGTTGATGTGATTGACCGCCCCGTCGAGCGCTTCGTAGCCGATCACCGGCAGCACCGGGCCGAAGATCTCCTCCTGCATCAGGCGCATGCCGTCGGTGGCGCCGAAGACCAGCGCGGGCGCCATCTGGCGGGCGATGCCGTCGCCCAGGCTTTGCCGGGGCGGCGCGGGGGTGCCAGGCGCGGCCGAAAGCTCCTGCACGTCGGCGCCCATCTCGCGCGCCTCGCGCAGCAGATCGTGCAGGCGCGCGAGGTGGCGCGGCGTGATGATGGAGGCGTAGTCGGGGTTGCCCTCGAAGTACGGAAAGAGCCGTGCCACGGCCGCGCGATACGCCTCGGCAAAGGCCGCCTCGTTGCCCTTGGGGACAAAGAGATAGTCGGGCGCGATGCAGGTCTGCCCGGCATTGAGCAGCTTGCCGTGCGCGATCTTGGTGGCAGCGTCACGCAGGTCGCAGTCCGCGTCGAGGATGGCGGGCGACTTGCCGCCGAGCTCCAGCGTGGTCGGCGTGAGATGGGCGGCGGCGGCCAGGGCCACCTTGCGGCCCACGGCCGTCGAACCGGTAAACACCAGATGATCGAGCGGGAGCGACGCCACCTGCGTGGCCACGTCGGCACCGCCCTGCACCACGCAGAACTCCTCGGGTGCGAAGAACTGCGCCACCAGATCGGCCAGCTTGGCCGAGGTGTGCGGCGTGAGTTCGCTGGGCTTGAGCAGCACGCGGTTGCCGGCCGCAAGCGCCCCGATGGCGGGGCCCAGGGCGAGCTGCACCGGGTAGTTCCACGGCGAGATGACGCCGATCACCCCCAGCGGCTGGCGCTGCACCCAGGCGCGCGCGGGCTGCAGATACAAGGGCGTGCGCACCTTCTGTGGGCGGCACCAGCGCGCCAGGTGTTTCAGCGTGGACGCGAGCTGCGCGCGCAGCAGGAAAAAATCCGCCACTTCGGTGAGGCGCGGCGAGCGCATGCCGAAATCGGCCTGCACGGCCGCGGCCAGCGTCGGCGCGTGCTGGTCAAGCAGGGAGCGCAGGCGCAGCAGCCGCTCGCGGCGCACGGCCACTGGCGCATCGGGCTGCGCGCGGCTGGCGGCATGCTGGGCCTTGAAGAGCCGCTGCACTTCTTCGGAGCTGGTATCGGGCATGTCCTGGCCTTCCAAAAGGGTGAGGCGCGCCCGCATGCCACCGCAGTCCACGCGCAGGCCGCGCCCGTGAGATACCGGCGCAGTGTGGCACCGCGCTCAGCGGATTTCGCGCGGCTCTACGTCGGTCACGTCGCCCAGGCGACTGACGCTGCTCCTGGCCTTGCTGGCGGTGTGCGATGTCCAGCGCGCGGTGCTGCGGTACACGGTGCTGAAGCCATGGCGCGGATCCATGCGCATGACCCAGGGCATGGCGGGGCGGCCCGTCAGGCGCGCCCATAGCAGGCGGATGCCCCACGCCAGCGCCAGCACACTGGCGGCGACCAGCAAGCTCAGGAACAGCACCGCGCCCATGACGACCACGAGCAGGCGCAGGCTCCAGCGCGCGACGGTGGTGACGACTTCGTTCAAAACCATGCCTCTTTCTGTTGGGGTGGGTGCGCCGCTTGGCGCCGCACACCCGTCTATGGTAAGCCGCAATCGGCGATGCATCATCACGGCCTGCGAATACCCGGGAAACGGAGCCTGCAGGCAGGGCCGCACGATGATGCCGCCTTGTGCGTAGATGGCAACCGGATGGGGAAGTTCAAGCCTGCCGCGCCCCACCTCAAGCCTGCTCGCGGGCAGCGAACTCGAACACCCCCGGCGCATTGATCGGATCGACCCCGACCTCGATCACGCTCTTGGGCGGGAAGCGCCCCTGCAGCAGCAGTTTGGAGAGCGGATTTTCGATGCGCTGCTGGATCGCGCGCTTCAAGGGCCGCGCACCGAACACCGGATCGAACCCGACCTTGGCGAGCTCAGCCATCGCCGCGGGCGAGACGTCGAGGAACAACTCCAGCTTGTCCAGGCGCGACTGCAGCTGGCGCAGCTGGATGCGCGCGATCGCCTCGATGTTCTTCGCATCGAGCCCGTGGAACACCACCGTCTCGTCGATGCGATTCAGGAACTCGGGCCGGAAGTGGTTCTTCAGCTCGTCGAACACCGCGTCCTTGATCTCTTCGTACGGCTGCCCCGCCATGCTCTGGATCATCGGGCTGCCGATGTTGCTCGTCATGATGATGACGGTGTTCTTGAAGTCCACGGTGCGCCCCTGCCCGTCGGTCAGGCGCCCATCATCGAGCACCTGCAGCAGCACGTTGAACACGTCGGGGTGCGCCTTCTCCACCTCGTCGAGCAGCAGCACGCTGTAGGGCTTGCGCCGCACGGCCTCGGTGAGATAACCGCCTTCTTCATAGCCAACATAGCCAGGAGGCGCTCCAATCAAGCGCGCCACGCTATGCTTTTCCATGAACTCGCTCATGTCGATGCGCACCAGGTGGTCTTCGCTGTCGAACAGGAAGCCCGCGAGCGCCTTGCACAGCTCGGTCTTGCCCACGCCCGTGGGGCCGAGGAACAGGAAGGAGCCCAGCGGCCGGTTCGGGTCCGACAGGCCCGCGCGCGAGCGGCGGATCGCATCGGCCACGGCCGTGATGGCCTCGTCCTGGCCGACGACGCGCTCGTGCAGCTTGTCCTCCATCTGCAGCAGCTTGTCCTTTTCGCCCTGCATCATCTTGGCCACGGGAATGCCGGTGGCGCGGCTCACCACCTCGGCGATCTCCTCGGCGCCCACGTGCGTGCGCAGCAGCTTGTGTTTGGGCGCGTCGCCCTCGGCCTCGCTGTCCTGCGCTTCCTTCAGGCTCTTTTCCAGGTCCGGGAGCTTGCCATATTGCAGCTCGGCCACCTTGTTGAAGTCGCCCTTGCGCTTGAGGTCCTCAATCTGCGTGCGGATGGTGTCGATCTCCTTCCTGATCTGCTCGCTGCCCTGCGCGCTCGCTTTCTCGGCTTTCCAGACCTCTTCCAGGTCGGCGTATTCGCGCTCGGCCGTAGCGAGCTCTTCCTCGATCAGCTGCAGGCGTTTTTGCGAGGCCTCGTCGTGTTCCTTCTTCATCGCCTCGCGCTCGATCTTGAGCTGGATCATGCGGCGATCGAGCTTGTCCAGCGCCTCGGGCTTGGAATCGATCTCGATCTTGATCTTGGCCGCAGCCTCGTCGATCAAGTCGATGGCCTTGTCGGGCAGGAAGCGGTCGGTGATGTAGCGGTGCGACAGCTCGGCCGCGGCGACGATGGCCGGGTCGGTGATGTCCACGCCGTGGTGCGCCTCGTAGCGCACCTGCAGGCCGCGCAGGATGGCAATGGTGTCCTCCACGCTCGGCTCCTGCACCAGCACCTTCTGGAAGCGCCGCTCCAGCGCCGCGTCCTTCTCGATGTACTTGCGGTATTCATCCAGCGTGGTCGCGCCCACGCAGTGCAACTCGCCGCGCGCCAGCGCCGGCTTGAGCATGTTGCCCGCGTCGATCGCGCCCTCGGCCTTGCCCGCGCCGACCATGGTGTGCAGCTCGTCGATGAAGAGGATGATGCGGCCCTCGTCCTGCGCCACCTCCTTGAGCACGGCTTTGAGCCGCTCTTCGAACTCGCCGCGGAACTTGGCGCCCGCCAGGAGCCCCGCCATGTCCAGCACCAGCACGCGCTTGCCCTTGAGGCTCTCGGGCACCTCGCCCGCGATGATGCGCTGCGCCAGGCCTTCGACGATGGCGGTCTTGCCCACGCCCGGCTCGCCGATCAGCACCGGGTTGTTCTTGCTGCGCCGCTGCAGCACCTGGATGGTGCGGCGGATTTCGTCGTCGCGGCCGATCACCGGGTCGAGCTTGCCCAGGCGCGCGCGCTCGGTCAGGTCGAGGGTGTATTTCTTCAACGCCTCGCGCTGGCCTTCTGCTTCGGCGTTGTCCACGCTCTGGCCGCCGCGCACCGCCTCCACGGCGGCTTCGAGCGCCTTGCGCGTCAGGCCCGCTTCCTTCGCGATGCGCCCGGCCTCGCTGCTCGAATCGGCCAGCGCCAGCAGGAACATCTCGCTGGCGACGAACTGGTCGCCGCGCTTGATGGCTTCCTTTTCGGTCGCCTGCAGCAGCTTGATGAGGTCGGGGCCGGGCTGCACCTGCTCCTGCCCCTGCACGGCGGGCAGGCGCTGGATCGCGGCCTGCGCCTCCTGCGCCAGGCGCGCGGTGTTCACCCCGGCGCGCGCCAGCAGCGCCTTGGGGCCGTCCTCCTGCTGCAGCATGGCCGCGAGCAGGTGCTCGGGCTGGATGTAGGCGTTGTCGTGCCCGAGCGCGAGCGACTGGGCGTCGGCCAGCGCTTCCTGGAATTTGGTGGTGAGTTTGTCTAGGCGCATGGAACCTCCGAATTGCCCTGCAAATGCGGCAAGTCTGACAAGTTTCAAGTTCGACATCCACGGGGAAACCCACCTGCAATGCAGGCAGATATCCGCATCAAAACAGCTTGCCTTGATTTACGGCTGGGCGCTAAATGCTACCCAATCAATAGCAGCATCCAAAACCCGATGGGGCGCGCTCGCAAGGAACAAACCCGGCTCACGACGGAAACCGTCCAAGCTCTGCCTGCAATAGATCGGCAAGGTCGCGTTGCCAGGCCGCATGCATATCGAAACGGCTGACCAGCCACAACTCGGTATCGACAAAGACGTCTGCTGGGCAGGCTTGCAACTGCGGGTACTCGGCCGCCAGGAAGCGAGGTAGCAACGCCAGGCCTTGTCCGAGCGCACACAACCGAGCCAAGGACACAAAGCTGTCGGACTGCAACCGCACCCGCCCGGCCAGACCGAAACGGGACCAATCCAGTTGCGCATAAATGAAATCATGGTCCTGGTGGAAGAATCGCAGATTCATCGCCAGCAACTGGTGTTCACCGTCTCCCTGCTCACGATGTCGTTCCAGATACGCGCGACTGCCATAAGCGCCGACGGTGACGTTGCCGAGCTTGCGCACGCGCAGCGAGTTGCTGTTGCGTTCCGGGCGCGCCAAACGCACGGCAATGTCGACCTGATCCTGCTCCAAGTTCAGGAAATGTGCCTCGGTCGTGATGGTGAACACCAGCCGGGGATATTTCTCGTTCAGCGCGGCGAACACCGGCGCGAAGCGGTGCGCGAACACGTCCATCACGCTGATGCGGATGGTACCGACGCCGGCCTGATGGTCTTGGCAGAAGCTGCGTGCGGCCGCCTCCATGCGTTGCGCCGCCGAGATCAGCGCGTGCAGGTCGGCCGAGGCGCGCCAGCCGCTTTCGGCGCGCACGAACAGTGCACGACCAAAATATTGCTCCAGCTGGCGGATGCGTCGGCGCAGTGTCGAATCGTCGATCCCCTCCAGCTCGGCAGCCACTTCATAGCTGCCGTGGCGCTCCAGCGCCAAGAATGCACGGATCAAATCCCAGGGTGGTGTGATGGCGCCGTCTCGGGTCATGATGAGGTGTTGTCACATGGGTCGCTCGCGGTCGCTGCGCGATCCGCCCCATCAGGAAAAGCGCACCCGTAGCGCGGAGCTGGCGGCGCGAGAACTACAAGCCAGCAGCCAGCCAGCGGCCACATCGTCCTCGTCCAGCACCGAGTTGTCCAGCCGCTGCACCTCGCCCCCCTGCAGCCGACACATGCACGAGGCGCATTCGCCGACCCTGCAGGCGTGCGGCGCAGGCAGCGCCGCGCGCAACATGGCAGCCAACAGCGTCTCGCCGGGATGCACGGGAACAGTATAAGTTTGACCCTTGAGTTGCACTGTCAGCGATGCGTCCGGGCCAACGTCGGCAGCATCTTCCTCATCCAGTACGACGCCGAAATCCTCCTGATGCACCCGCTCAGGACCGAACCCGGCAACTCGCAAGGCGTCGCCAGCCGAGCGCATGAAGGGTACGGGGCCGCACAGATAGGCGTCCGCCTGCTCCAGCCCATGCGCCTGCTGCTCGAGCACCGCCAGAGTGGGCAGGCCCTGCTCAGCGTCGTACCAGTACTCGATCTCCAGCCGCCCCCCCGCAGTCGCCTGTAGCGCCTGCAGTTCACTCAGCAGCATGGCGGCGGCTCGATCGCGGTTCGCATAGAACAAGCGCACGCGCGGAGCGCCCCTGACCAGCGCCTCGCGAGCCAGCGCAAACACTGGCGCGATGCCGCTGCCACCCGCATACAGCAACACGGGCCGTTCCGCGTGCACCAAGGTAAATCGCCCGGCGGGCGGCAGCGCCTGCAATCGCTGCCTGGGGCTGGCGTTGTCGCATAGCCAGTTGGAAACTCGGCCACCGGCTACACGGCGCACCAGCACGCTGAGCGGCTGGCCCACCACGGGTTCGCTAGTGATTGAGTAACAGCGCCAGAGCTCGTCGCCCCCCACCTCGGCCGCCAACGTCAGGTATTGGCCTGGCAGAAAGTGCAAAGATTCCTGTTCGCCTTCTCCGCGAAGTCCAAGCAAGATCGCGTCGCTGCCCTGAGGAGTGACGCTGGTGACGATGAGGGATTGTGCCCGCTTGACCATGTCGTCGTCTCTTCAGAGAAAGAACGAATTATTGCCTTGCATGCGGTCACAATCGATCAGGTTGATCTGTTTGAGGACGATGCGCAAACCGTCTGGAGTTTCGCGCAGCACAAAACCATTCCAGCCAGAAAGTACACGACCGTGACCTTCGCGCGATTCGACCAGCATGAAGCTGCAGCGTGCGCGCCATTCATCCGTGCGATTCGGACTAGGCCAAATTTCCAGTCCGCTCCATTGCCGCGAAGTATGTGAAGCTGGTGACTGTGAAAAAGCAAACCCGGTGCCTAGCCGCGCCACGCGATCGAGTAAGCGGCGACGGTCATGGAATTCCAGTGCAACGGTTTGACGCGGGTCAGCAGCAGGTATGTTCGCGGGAATCCAATAAGCACATTCATCGGCAAACAGCGCCAGCCAATGACCATATGCCTCCTGCGCCAGAGCGCGCTGATTTTCCTGCGCCAGCGTGCCTTGATCCAGCAGGCGCGCTTCCAAAGTCAACAGCCGAGTGATTTCATCCACTCGCGCGGCTTTGACAGCAGCTGAATCGCGCACCGCAATCCGGGCCAGATCGGCAGAGACCTCGACAACCCATTCATAAAACGAATTAATCACGTACAGCGATGGCGGCTGGTGGTGGTAGCTGCGTTGCCCCACAGCGGAGGATTGCGTCGTCACGTTCATGCCAGTCTCCCCTTATTCACTTGCAGCGTAGGCTGCACCTTCATCAAGCGCTTCCATTCCGCGTAATAGTTGCGCATATGCAGGTCCGTCGTTACCGGCCCGCGAACGATGCCTTCCTCAGCCGGCAAATCCTTACCCGTTTCGTAATGCCGGCTCATGTCCACCCACTCATCCTCGGGACTATTGGTCAGGCCACGCTGGCATTCCTCGAAATTCGACGCGTCATCCATCTCACCCATGACAGGGAAATCTTCCTGCGTGCGCAGACGCATGGTGTTCACTTCCGCGTCGGCATCCCTACGCCGGGTGGCATACCAATGCACGCCGGTCGCTGCAACAGCCAGCGGCTGAACCACCTGCACTTGATTACCGATCAGCGCAAGGTTAGGGAAAATGTTGAGGTTCATCCCCGCCCCCACCGTGGTATCCAAGACGCGCTGCGCCTGCTCACCATAGGTCGCGGCGACGTGCTCCTCGTAGGGTTCACGGCCCGGCTGCGGACGCTGCTGACGCCACGCCGATTCACCATGCATCTCCGGGCGCTGATCGATGACCGTGTGGCCATTGTCCAGCGCGTTATTGCTCATCCTGGAGCGGTCCGCGTCGGCGAAATAGGCCATGTCTCCGCCGCCGTAGCGATCGTTGGTCATCACCAGCAGCGACTGGTGCGAGAACGGCACATGGTAGCCATCGCCAGCGTTGTCCCACACCATCTTCCAGTTGCAAGCCAGGCGGAAACGATGTGCACCCGCCAAGCACAGATTTTCAGGCCCTCCGTTGTGGTCGATCCAAGCGTCCAAATAACGGGCTGCATTACCCAGATGCTGCAACAGCGGCGGCGCATCTGGATTCAACGTGGCGAACACGAAACCCTTGTATGAACCAAGCTGCGCCGGACGCGCCAGGTTCATATCACGCGACTTGAATTTCGGGCCATAAGCGCTTTTACCCGGGATACCGAACAACTGGCCACGATTGTCGAAACGCCAACCATGGTACGGACAAGTGAAATCTGCGGCATTGCCCTGATGCTCACGGCAGACGCTCGCGCCACGATGGGAGCAGCGATTGGAAAAGGCGTGAACAACACCATCTTCATCGCGTGCGACGATGACTTCGCGCAGGCCGATCCAGGACAGCTTGAAATCGTTCGGTTCTGGAATTTCGCTCTCGTGGGCCAGATAGACCCAGGTGGCTGCGAAGATGTTGTCCATCTCACGCGCAAAGATGCTGTCGTCGGTATAAACGCGACGATGCACACGGTCTTGCTGCACCAAGTCATCCCAGACGCCAGAGGTGTCCGGAGGCGCTGACGCCAGGGCAGAAATTTTTGCAATATTTGTCATTGTGAATCTCCTTTTTCAGAATGGGGCATGCCAGACGAACCGCTGAACATTGCCCGTCTCGGACCATGGATAACAGCCCTCTATCCGACGGAAAAATTTATGCACGTGGAGGGGACGAAGCGCAACAATTCGCGGAGCGCTTCGCCTCCTCCGGGTTAGCTCATGGGCAGGTATCCGGACTCCAGCAAGCGTCGCCCCAACTCGACCACGCGGTCGGCATTCAAAGGCTGAAGCGACTCTTCCTGCACGCGCGCCCATTGCTCGTCGTCAAATAGAGCACGGTGATAGCTCATGAATTTCTGCTGCAGGAACTGTCGATCCACTTCGGGATGCCCCTGTATGCCCAGGAATCGTCCGTCCACCAGAAAGACCTCATGCGGGATCGTCGCTGAAGAGGCGAGCGGGACGGCCCGTGGCGGCAGGCTGGTCACGCATTCGCCGTGGCTCTGAACCAGCACTGTGGGGTCGTCACTGACCGGGGCGTCGAACAGGATCTGAGCCTGGGTGCTCCACTGCAATTGGTCCACGCCAAGCTTGAAGCGCTCGGAAGGGTTCTTCCCGACCCGACCGCCTAGCGCGGCGGCAATCGCTTGGGAGCCGAAGCACAGGCCGACCACCGGCGCACTCCCAGACTCGGCTTGTTCGCGCAGGAAAGCCAACAGGTTACGGACCAACGGAGTGTCGGCGTCGTCAACCACCGACCGCGGGCTGCCGCTGATCACATAGCCAGAATAATCAACGGCCTGGTCGGAAAAGTCATCTTCCGCAGGAAGGATGACCTCCCACCGCTCACCCTCCCGACCGAAGGCCGAGACCATTTTTTCCTGTAGTTCGTCATCGCCGGGAACATCCGAGCACCAGATCACTGCATACTTTTTCATGTCGGCCCATCAAAACAATTCGAAGTACTCACGGTGCTCCCAGTCGGTCACCTTGTCGCCGGCAAAATCGACCTGCCCTTCGGCAGCCGAGAACCGATCCCACTCGCTGCGACGCAGATGCAGCCAGTAGCGCACGAACTCCTCGCCGAACGCCTGGCGAAAGAAAGTGGAGGAATCCAGCACGTCCAGCGCCTCGGACAGGTTGTGCGGCAGGATCGGTACGTCGGCCGCGTACGGCGTTTCCTGCAGCGCCCCGGGGTCGAGTCGGCGACGTATGCCGTCAACGCCGGAAAACACCTGCGACGCCAAGTAGAGATAAGGATTGGCCGCAGGCTCGCCCACGCGGTTTTCAACCCGGCTGGCGGAGTCGCCCGGCGCTGATATCACCCGGGCCATGGCCGCGCGGTTATCCTTGGCCCAGCTCACCCGGTCGGGCGCCAGCGAGTACGGGCGGCGGCGACGGTAGCCGTTGATCGTCGGCGTGGTGAAGCTGGATGCAGCGCAGGCATGCTCGAGCAACCCGCCGACATAGTTGCACCCCAGCGCTGACAGCGGCTCGCCGGGCTGTGGCATGAAGGCGTTGGTGCCGGTGGCGCGCGCATTGAGCGACTGATGAAGGTGCCAGCCCGACGCGTAGAACCCCGGTATCGCAGGCTTGCACATGAAGCTCGCAAGATGGCCGCGGCGGCGACATATCTGCTTGACCGCGTTGCGGAACAACACCATGCCGTCCGCCACGTCCAGGCCGGACATGACGTCGAACGTGGTCTCCATCTGGCTTGGCGCCCATTCATCCTCGATGCTGCGCAGCGGCAGGCCCAGGGCCAACAGATGATGGCGCACCTCGGCCATGATGGGCTCGACCTCGTCGAGATGGTTTTCCAGCAGGTAAGAATAGCCTTTGGCCACAGGCATTACCTTGGGCGGCGCGGCGGGTGTCCCGGGGCCGCCCAAGGTTTCGGGCTCCAGGCAAGGGTCGACGATGCGGGTCAGGTACCACTCGACTTCCAAGCCAGCCTGGTAGTCGTAGCCCAGCTCATGCAGCTCTTGCAGCGCCTTCTTGAGGATGGCGCGCGGGCTCAGACTGAACGGACGCCCACTCGTCATATACAAGTCGGCCAGCATCCAGCCGGTGCGATCGGCCCAGGGCAGGATGCGGAAGGTGCCCGGGTCCGGCACCATCACCACGTTGGGGCTGCCGGCCAGTTCGGCGCTGCCGAAGCCGCCATCGGCGGAGAAGGGGTTGAAGACGATGGAACTGGCGGTATCGAAGAAGAACGGCGCCATGGTGATTTCCGAGCCGCTGGCAAAGGCCGACTTGAGCGCGGCAACCGACAGCATCTTTCCGCGCAGCAGACCGTATTGGTCCGGCCAAGACAGGCGCACCATCTGCAAGCCCGCCTCCTCGATCTGGCGCAAGACCTCGGCGGCCGCAATCTTTTGGGCCTCCGTCCACAGCCCGTGCAATTCAATGAATTTCTTGGTCATCTTGTCTCCTGGATGTTGTGCCGACGTTCGGCGCCGGAGGCGAGCGTGTTGTTGAACGAAAGACAAACCACACTCGCCTGTAGGGTATTGTCCTGAGCGAGCAGCAGCGCGTAAACGCGAAAAATGCAATTTCGGTTCGCAATATTGAGATTGCTGCAATGCAGCAAAAAAAGGAATTTTTAGCCATCCATGAAAAGGAACCGCCATTTTTCCTTTTTCATATAGGCAAATCGTGCATCAACGATGCGAAGTCACGCCCTTCCGAACGAGAACAGACGCACGATGACATCTTGTTGTTTATCAATATTTACTGGTGTGCTGCATCGACGGACAGAGGATCGGAGGCCTTCACTTCGCGGCTCCAACCCCACCCCTGCGCGAGTCGGCGATGGCACTGCCGCCCCGGAAGAGAACACCGTTGCGGTTTCGCTGCGGACGACCACCGCGCGTCCACCGGCGGTGATGCGTGCCCGAGGCCAATCGCGGAGATCACCCTGGAGATCCAATAGCCGACGGAAAGCAAGGCAATACGCAACTCAGGACACGAGACGCGCGCTATGGACATTGGAGCAAGGCTGTACCGTCGTCGCCATTCTTGGCCACTTCTGTGCACATCGCATGCCAAGGGCAACCCTCGCAGGCGCGGCGGATGCGGCCGGTCGCAAACGCAGCGCGCAGGCGCGCGAGCAGCGGCGCGGTGAGAACGAGGCTTGCGCCCGGCGCGAGCGCCACGCCCACGAGCGGCGCCAGATCGCTGCCCGCGAGGCGATCGCGTTCGATGACGCTGGCGCAGTGGCAATGCTCCTCGGCGTTGCCCGCGATCGGCGCGCAGACGTCGTCGGGACCGGCGAGAAGCTCGATCGCCTCGCCTGCACCGATGCGCTGGACGAGGCGATCAAAGTTGTGGACAAAGGCCTTGCTGTAGCCCTTGCCCGAATAGGTCAGCATGCACAGCAGGTGGTGTGCACGCAGGTGCACCGTCACCGGCGGCCAAGCGCCTTGCGAGCGGTGCTCCACAGCACGAGCGAGGCCGCGCCCAGCACCGACTTGACCACGTCGCCGATGAGGAAGGGCGCCACGCCCAGCGCCCAGCCCTTGGCCGCGCCGATCATCGCGCCCAGCCACAGCCCGCCGATCGCCAGGATCAGCGTGGTGCACAGCAGCATGGCGCCGAAGGCGCGCACGGGACGCGCGCCATCAAAGCCGCGCGCGGCGAGCCACCCCATCAGCACCGCGCCGACGGGGAAGGCAAACAGGTAACCGGCCGTCGGCCCGACGAAGGGCGCGAGCCCGCCCTTGCCGCCCGCAAGCACCGGCATGCCCAACGCGGCCTCCAGCAGCCAGGCCAGCACCGTGATGCCGCCCAGGCGCCAGCCGTAGAGCGCGCCCACCATCAGCACCGCGAAGGTCTGCATGGAGACGGGCACCGGCACCATGGGGATGCTGATGTAGGACGATGCGGTGAGCACGCCCGTGCCGACGAGCACCAGCGCCGCCTGGCGCAGCCAGTGCGCGCCACCGGCGGCGCCATGGGGAAGAACCACCGAAGCTTCTTGTGTCATGGATGAATTCCTGTAAAAACCACGAGCGGGCCGACCCTCGGCCACGCCAACCAGGCGCAAGTATCGGCATCCGCCCGCCTCATGTCAACTTGAATTCATAATTACGTTGACAATACCTGCGGCGCGCCCCGGCTGTTTTCCAAGGGGATTTGCGGGCACACTCGGCCCATGAAGCGCGCCCTGTCCCCCCACGAAGTGATGCAGCGGCTGGCGCCGGGCACGCCCATTTCGGGCGAGGCGCTGGCCGAGCAGCTCGGCGTGACGCGCGCTGCCGTCTGGAAGCAGATCGCCGCGCTGCGCGCGCTCGGCCTGCCGATCGAGGCACGCACCAACGTGGGCTACAGCCTGCCCTGGCCCGTCGAATTGCTGGATGCCACGCGCATCGCCCAGCTCAGCGGCGAGGCCGGGCCACCAGTGCAGGTGCATTGGGCGCTGGATTCGACGCAGGACGAGCTGGCGCGCACGCTGCAGGCCCAGCCCGACCTGGCCGTGGTGCTGGCCGAGCAGCAGACCGGCGGGCGCGGGCGCCGGGGCCACGCCTGGCGCTCGCCGCCGTGCATGGGTGTGTACCTGTCGTGCCTCAAGCGCTTCGCGGGCGGCCCGGCCACGCTGTCGGGGCTGTCGATCGCGGCGGGCGTGTGCGCCGCGCAGGCGCTGGCGGAGCTGGGCGTGCCCGACCTGCGCCTGAAATGGCCCAACGACCTGCTGGCGCGCGGCGCCAAGCTCGCGGGCATCCTGATCGAGGTGCAGGGCGAGTACGACGGCCCCTGCACCGCGCGCGTGGGCGTGGGCGTGAACCTGCGCCTGCCGGACGATTTGCACGAGAGCGTGAGCCAGCCGGTGATCGACCTGGCCACGCTGTGCGACGGCACGCCGCCGGGGCGCAACGCGATCGCGGCGGCGCTGATCCGCCACCTGCGCGCGGGGCTGCTGGGCTTCGAGCGCGCGGGCCTGGCGCCGTTTCTGGCGGACTTCGCGCGGCTGGATGCGCTGGCCGGCCAGCCCTTGCGGCTTGACGGTGCGGGGGTGCCGAACGAGGGCACGGGCCGGGGTATCAACGAACGCGGCGCGTTGCGCGTGGAGCACGCGGGCAGCGTCACGCTGATCGAGAGCAGCCAAGTGTCGGTGCGCCTGGCCACCAACTGAACGCTCATCCTTCCCGCAGCGCCATCGGCGCGACCTGCACACCCCAGCGCGACAGCGCCGCGTCGTCGCTCTCGCGCGCATCGACCCAGCGCGCGCCCTCGGGCGTGGTCTCCTTCTTCCAGAACGGCGCCTGCGTCTTGAGGTAGTCCATGAGGAATTCGCAGGCCTCGAAGGCCTCGCGCCGGTGCGCGGATGTCACGGCCACGAGCACGATCTGATCGGGCGGCCGCAGCGGCCCGACGCGGTGGATCACGCGCACGCCGACCACCTCAAAGCGACGGCGCGCCTCCTCGATCATCGCGGCGATGGCCTTTTCGGTCATGCCGGGGTAGTGCTCCAGCTCCATCGCCTCGATGGGCTGGCCGCCGCTGCGGTCGCGCACGGTGCCGACGAAACAGCACACCGCGCCCACGCGCGCATCCTCGGCGCGCAGCCGCGCCAGTTCGGCGGAGACGTCGAAATCCTCGGTCTGGATGGAGATGCGGCTATGCATGGCAGGGCGCGGTTTTGCTACAGTGACCGGCTACTGTACCCCTCGCCTCCCATGGTCACGCACGCCTTCATCGCCCACGGCTACACGCTCTACCCCTCGCCGCACAGCGCGCACCGCACGGTGTTCGAATTCCATGTGTTCGTGCCCCACCCCTACGCCCTCATCGACCTGCCGAGCTTTGCCCTGCAGGGCCGCGCCAGACTGTTTGCCGCGCACCGCGTGGCCGACGGCAAGATGGGGCAGCTCGTGAGTTTCGAGCTGGAGGCGGACCGCGTGCGCTTCGAGCAGCGCTTCACGCCCGACTGAATCGTGGACGACGGCAACCAGATCCTCGTGCCGCCTTCGTTCATCGCGCTGTGCAGCGACGAGCGCGGGCGGCTGCGCGAGACGCCCGACACCGTGCGCGAGCGCTACGAACTGTGTGAAGACCTGGCCTGCGGCCTGGTGGCGCAGGCGCAGGCGCAGGCGCTCTACCATGAGGCGCCTTCGGAGGCAGGCGTGCTGCGCGGCATCCACGCCGCCGTGGCCAGCCCGGCCACGGGGCTGGCGCCCCTGGAAGCGCGCTGGGTGGTGCTGCGCCTGGCCGAGCTGCTGAACTGGCCCGCGCCTGATGAGTTCGATCTCAGCCGCCCGTGACCGGCGGAAAGAACGCCACCTCGGCGCCATCGGCCAGCACAACATCCGCCGTCGCCATGACCTGATCCACGGCCATGCGCACCGCGCGGCCCTCGGCCAGGCCTTCGGCCCAGGGCGCGCCGCGCGCGACCAGTTCGGCGCGCAGCGCGGCGAGCGTGGCGGCCCCGGTGGTGACGCGCTCGCTGTCCTGGCCCACGGCCTCGCGGATCGAGGCGAAATAGCGCACGGTGATGGTTTTTGAGGTCATGACAGCAGTTGCGCGAAGGGGAGAAAGCGCACCGCGTCGCCCGCGGCGATCGGGGTGTGGGGCGGGCTGTCGATCAGGCCATCGGCCCAGACGGTGGAGGTGAGCACGCCCGAGCTCTGGTTGGCAAAGCGCTCCAGCCGCCCGTCCGCGCCCCAGCGCGCGCGCAGGAACTCGCGGCGCGCATCGACCTTGCCGCCGTCAAAGCCCGCGACGGCCGTGACCGCCCGGGGCGCCACGTCCACCACGCCCTGCAGCCGTAGCAGGAAGGGCCGCGCCAGCAGCACGAAGGTGATGAAGCTGGACACCGGGTTGCCCGGCAGCCCGATGAGGTGCGCGCTCCGCGCGCCGCTTTGCACGTGGCCATAGGCAAAGGGCTTGCCGGGCTTGATGGCGATCTTCCACAGGTCGAGCGCGCCGAGCCGCTGCACGGCGGGCTTGACGTGGTCTTCCTCGCCAACCGAGACGCCGCCGCTGGTGACGATGACGTCGCAGCGCTCGGCGGCCTGCCGCAGCGCCTCGACGGTGGCGTCCAGCGTGTCCTCGACCACGCCCAGGTCCAGCACCTCGCAGCCCAGGCGCGCGAGCAAGCTGCGCAGGAAGTAGCGGTTGCTGTTGTAGATGGCGCCCTCGCGCATCTGCTCGGGCGCGACGGTGCCGGGCATGATGAGTTCGTCCCCGGTCGAGAACAGCGCCACGCGCGGGCGGCGCACCACGGGCACCTCGGCCAGGCCTATGCTCGCGGCCAGGCCCAGCGCGGCCGGGCCCAGGCGCGTGCCGGCGGCCAGCACGGCGCTGCCGCGCACGATGTCCTCGCCCGCGCGGCGTATGCACTGGCCGGGCCGGGGCACGACGTTGACCTGCACCCGTTCGCCCTCCCGCGGCGCGCATTCTTCCTGCATGACGACGGCGTCCGCGCCCTCGGGGATAGTCGCGCCGGTGAAGATGCGCGCGGCCGTGCCCGGCGTGAGCGGCGCGCCCACGTGCCCGGCCGGGATGCGCTGCGAGACGGGCAGCACCGCGCCCGCCCGCGCCACATCGGCTGAGCAGAGCGCGTAGCCGTCCATGGCGCTGTTGTCGCGCGGCGGCACCTGCAGCGCCGACACCAGGTCGCGCGCCAGTACCCGGCCGTCGGCGTCGAAGAGCGAGACCGATTCCGTTTCAGGCAGCACGGTGGCGTGGGCGAGCAGGTCCGCGAGCGCGTCGTCCAGGGATTTGAGGGGGGATTTCATGCGGGCTCTCCTTGCATCGCCGCGGGCCGCGCGTAACTGAACCGGTCGGCGTGCCGCAGCATCCATTGCACGATACCCGCCGGGTCGTTCAGGTCAAGCAGCGGCTGGCGCGGCGGCTGGGGCAGGCGCTCGGGCCGGTCGGTCGCCACGGCCAGGATCTGCGGGTCTTCGAGGTAGCGCACGGGGCGATCGCCACGGCCAGGCTCGGGTTCGCGCCAGACCTCGATCTTGGGCAGCGGCGCGAACTTGAAGCCCTCCACCAGCACCCAGTCCACCGCGCTCAACTGCGCCAGCAGCGCGTGCACGTCGGGCTCGTGGATGGTGGGGTATTCACGCACCAGCGCCAGGCGCTGGTCGGACGCCACCAGCACCTCGTAGGCCCCGGCCTGGCGGTGGCGCCAGCTGTCCTTGCCCGGCTGGTCGATGTCGAAACGGTGGTGCGCATGCTTGAGCACCGAGACCCTCTGCCCCCGCGCCTTCAACAGCGCGATGACCTGCTCCAGCAGCGTGGTCTTGCCGGAGCCGGAAAAGCCGGCGAACACGACCACTTTCATTGGATACTCCTGAATCGAGAGCTGCCCGCGCTTGATGGATAAGCGCTAGAGGCCGATTTGACCATTAATTTTTGCCATACCGAACGATCAGCGCCTTGACCTGCTCGACATCGGCGGACAGCACGGTGACGCGCTTGGGCAGGTCCTCGATGCCGTCGAACCTGGCCGGGCGCTCGGGCGGATGGCCCAGGGCCTCGGTGATGGTCTCGGCGAACTTGATCGGCAGCGCGGTCTCCAGCACGATCATGGGCACGCGACCGCGGTGCTCGCGCGCCACCTTCACACCATCGGCCGTGTGCGTGTCTATGGTCACGCCATGGCGCTCGTGCACGTCGCGTATCGTCGCGAGGCGGTCGGCATGGGTGCTGCGTCCGCTCTGAAAGCCGAAGCGCCCGGCGGCCTGCGCGAAGCGCGCATCGCCGCTCAGGTCGAAATAACCCCGGCTGGCCAGTTGCGTGCCGAACAGCTCGCGCGTGGCCGCGCCGTCGCGCCCGAGCAGATCGAAGATGAAACGCTCGAAATTGCTCGCCTTCGAAATATCCATCGAAGGGCTCGATGTCTCCAGCGTGTCGGCCGCGGCGCGCACGCGGTAGACGCCGGTGCGAAAGAACTCGTCGAGCACGTCGTTCTCGTTCGTCGCCACCACCAGACGGGCGATCGGCAGCCCCATCTGCCGCGCCACGTGGCCCGCGCAGACGTTGCCGAAATTGCCGCTGGGCACGGTGAAGCTCACCTGCTCGGCATCGCCGCGCGTGGCCTGAAAGTAGCCTGCAAAGTAGTACACCACCTGCGCCAGCAGCCGCGCCCAGTTGATCGAATTGACCGTGCCGATGCGGTGACGCGCCTTGAATTCAAGGTCATTGCTCACCGCCTTGACGATGTCCTGGCAGTCGTCGAACACGCCCTCGATGGCGATGTTGTGGATGTTCGCGTCCTGCAGGCTGAACATCTGCGCCTGCTGGAACGGGCTCATGCGCCCGTGCGGGCTGAGCATGAAGACGCGGATGCCCTGCTTGCCGCGCATCGCGTATTCGGCGGCGCTGCCGGTGTCGCCGCTGGTCGCGCCCAGGATGTTGAGCTGCTGCCCGCGCCGCGCCAGTTCGTACTCAAACAGATGGCCCAGCAACTGCATCGCCATGTCCTTGAACGCGAGCGTCGGGCCGTTGGACAGGCTTTCAAGGTAGAAGCCGTCGCCGAGCGGCTTGAGCGGCACGATGGCGCGCGCGCCGAAGACCTCGGCGGTATAGGTCTTGTCGCAGATCGCCTTCAGGTCGGCGGCCGGAATGTCGTCTATGTACAGGCTCAGGATTTCAAACGCCAGCGCCGCGTAACCCTCGCTCGCGTGCACCGCGCGCAGGCGCGCCAGCTCGGCCGCGTCGATCCGCGGATAGCGCTCGGGCAGGTACAGGCCGCCATCGGGCGCGAGGCCTTCGAGCAGGATGTCGCAGAACTGGCGCGGGGTCGCGTCGCCACGGGTAGAGAGGTAGCGCATCAGTTCAGCTCTTCCTTGCGGATGCGCGTGATCGGCGCCAGCACCGTGGGCAGTGGCTGGATCTGCGCCAGCGCCGCGTCCAGGTCGCCCTCGCGCGTGTCGTGCGTGAGGATAATCAGGTCGGTCTGCGTGCTGCCCTCGCCGCCCACCTCGTCGGCCTCGCGCTGCAGGATGGCGTCGATGCTGATGCCCGCGCCCGCCAGGATGCCGGTGATGCGCGCCAGCACCCCGGCCTCGTCCACCACGCGGATGCGCAGGTAGTAGCCGGTGACCACGTCCGCCATCGGCAGCACCGGCAGGTCGCCGCCCGCGGCCGCCAGCGTGCTGCTCTGGAAGGCCAGCGGCGGCACGCGGTGCGCCGGGTCGGCGCCGTCGAGCCGCGCGATGTCCACCAGGTCGGCGATCACGGCGCTGGCCGTCGGTTCGCTCCCCGCGCCCTTGCCGTAGTACAGCGTCGCGCCCACGGCGTCGCCCTGCACCACCACGGCGTTCATCGCGCCGTCGACGTTGGCGATCAGGCGCCGCGCCGGGATCAGCGTGGGGTGCACGCGCAGCTCCACGCCCTTGTCCGTGCGCCGGGTGATGCCCAGCAGCTTGATGCGGTAGCCCAGCTGCTCGGCGTACTTGATGTCGGCCGACGCAAGCTGCGTGATGCCCTCGATGTGGCATTTGTCGAACTGCACCGGAATGCCGAAGGCAATGGCGCTGATCAGCGTGGCCTTGTGCGCGGCGTCCACGCCTTCGATGTCGAAGGTCGGATCGGCCTCGGCGTAGCCCAGGCGCTGCGCGTCCTTGAGCGCGACGTCGAAATCCAGGCCACGATCGCGCATCTCGGTCAGGATGAAATTGGTCGTGCCGTTGATGATCCCGGCCACCCACTGGATGCGGTTGGCCGTCAGGCCCTCGCGCAGCGCCTTGATGATGGGGATGCCGCCGGCCACCGCCGCCTCGAAGCCGACGATCACGCCCCGGGCCGCCGCCGCCTTGAAGATCTCGGTGCCGTGCACCGCCAGCAGCGCCTTGTTGGCCGTCACCACGTGCTTGCCCGCGGCAATCGCTTCGAGCACCAGCTGCCGCGCGATGCCGTAGCCGCCGATCAGCTCGACGACCACGTCGATCTCGGGGTTGGCGATGACCTCGCGCGCATCCGCCACCACCCGCACCGCGTCGCCGACGATGGAGCGTGCCCGCGCAGTGTCCAGATCGGCCACCATGGTGATGGTGATCGCACGCCCGGCGCGGCGGCCGATTTCTTCCTGGTTGCGCTGCAGCACCTCGAAGGTGCCGCTGCCGACGGTGCCGATGCCGAGCAGGCCGACTTGGATGGGTTTCATGGTTGAGTTCTGAATGAAAAACGGCTGTAACGCTTGTCCATCAAGCGCTGGCAGCTTCTTTTTTTGAATTGATGGGCAACACCGCCGCAGGCTTTGCGCGGCGCTGGCGGTACTGTTCGAGGAACTTCGCGAGGCGCCCGATCGCCTCGCGCAGATCGCTCTTGTGCGGCAGGAAGACGATGCGAAAGTGCTGGTTGTCCGGGTAGTTGAAGCCCGTGCCCTGCACCAGCATCACGCGCGTGGCGCGCAGCACCTCCATGAAGAACTGGCGGTCGTCCTCGATCGGATACATCTGCGGGTCCAGGCGCGGGAACATGTACAGCGCCGCCTTGGGCTTGACGCAGGTCACGCCCGGAATCGCGGTGATGAGCTCGTAGGCCAGGTCGCGCTGCACGCGCAGGCGCCCGCCTTCCTTGATCAGGTCGTTGATGCTCTGGTAGCCGCCCAGCGCGGTCTGGATCGCCCACTGGCCCGGCACGTTGGAGCCGAGCTTGAGGTTGGCCAGCATGTTCAGGCCCTCGATGTAGTCGCGCGCCTGCGCCTTGTCGCCCGAGACCACCATCCAGCCCGCGCGGTAGCCGCACGAGCGGTAGGCCTTGGAAAGCGAGTTGAAGGTGAGCGTGAGCACGTCGCTCGACAGGCTCCCCATCGCGGTGTGCCTGGCGCCGTCGTACAGCACCTTGTCGTAGACCTCGTCGACCAGCAGCACCAGGTCATGCTCGCGCGCCAACTGCACGATGCCCAGGAGCAATTCATCCGAATACAGCGCCCCCGTCGGGTTGTTCGGGTTGATGACCACGATGCCGCGCGTGCGCGGCGTGATCCTGGCGCGCATGTCGGCCAGATCCGGCATCCAGCCGTTGGCCTCGTCGCAGACGTAATGCACGGGCACGCCGCCCGCGAGGCTGGTGGCCGCCGTCCACAGCGGGTAGTCGGGCGCGGGCAGCAGCAGCTCGTCGCCGTCGTTGAGCAGCGCGTTGGTCGCCATCACGATCAGCTCGCTCGCGCCGTTGCCGAGATAGATGTCGTCCAGCGTCACGCCGGCGATGCCCTGCTGCTGCGTGTAGTGCATCACCGCCTTGCGCGCGGCGAAGATGCCCTTGCTGTCCGAATAGCCGGCCGACTCGGGCAGGTTGCGGATCATGTCCTGCACCACCTCGTCGGGCGGATCGAAGCCGAACGGCGCCATGTTGCCGATGTTGAGCTTGATGATCTTCTGCCCCTCTTCCTCCATCTGGCGCGCCGCGTCCACGATGGGGCCGCGCACGTCATAGAGCACGTTGTTGAGCTTGGAGGATTTGTGCAGAAGTTTCATGACCGCATGCCTGACAAACTGGCGAAACCTATAATTTGACCACATTTGCCCGCGCGGCCCACGCGGGCGCAGGCACGGCGGCACCATGAAATTCGAACCCGATCACAGCGACGCTCAAACCATCACCGGCTACGGACCGGGCTGGATCGCGGTCAACGCCGAACGCCTGACGCACAGCGTCGTCATCGGCGCCAACGGCGCGCGCTTCGACTGGGAGTGCGAGCGCTTCGAGGATCTGAGCGAAGCGCACTTCTCCAGGCTCGCCGAGCTCGACGCCGAAGTGGTCATCTTCGGCAGCGGCGAGAAGGGGCGCTTTGTCTCGCCACGCTGGCTCGGCCCGCTCATGAAGCGCCACATCGGCCTGGAGACCATGGACACGCACGCGGCCTGCCGCACCTACAACATCCTTGCCGGTGAAGGCCGCAAGGTCTTCGCCGCGCTGCTCGTCACCCACTGACGCCCATGGCCCCAAGCCCGCGGCAGCGCCCCGCCAGCGCGCCCGGTCGCTGGCCTTTTTGGCTGCTACACGCTAAAATAGCTGCCTTGCAGCCGGGGGCATCCGCTACCGCACCCTACTTCCCCCGGCATTTTCACGGCTTTACACGAGAGAGATAACACCGCCATGGCGATCGCTGTCAACAAACCCCTTCCAGAATTTGAAGCCAACGCGACAGGCGAAGTACAGGTCTCGAACGTTTCGCATCTGGGGCAAGCTCTGGTGCTGTATTTCTACCCCAAAGATAACACCCCCGGCTGCACGACGGAAGCGATGCAGTTCCGCGACAAGTACAAGGACTTCGTGAAAGTCGGCGCCGAGGTCTTCGGCGTCTCGCGCGACAACATGAAGTCGCACGACGACTTCAAGGCCAAGCTGGAACTGCCCTTCGAGCTCATCGCCGACACCGAAGAAAAGATGTGCCACATGTTCGGCGTGGTCAAGAACAAGATCATGTACGGCAAGAAGGTCAAGGGCATCGAGCGCTCCACCTTCCTCATCAACGCCGACGGCATCGTCGTGCAGGAGTGGCGCGGCCTGAAGGTGCCCGGCCACGTGGAAGACGTGCTCAAGGCCGTCAAGGCCCTGAAAGCCCAGGTCAAGAAGGTCGCCTGAACGCCCCCGCACCCGGGGCGGGCATGCATAATGGCCCCATGGGTCTGAGCCATCGCCACACACCACAAGCCGCCCACCAGGGGCGGCTTTTCATTTTCTGAACCATCTCCATGCCGCTGCCTCCCGCTCCCGCCAAACGCGCCGCCCTGCTGGCCACCAGTGCCTACGCCGCCACCGAGCCACGCAAGCGCCCTGCAAGCGCCCGCCATCCCGCCGACCCTGAACAACGTCCCCTCCCGGCGCCACGCGCTGCTGCAAGGCCCGCCACCGCACCCGCGCAATCCGGGCGTGCCGCTGTCCCCTCGGACGAGGCCGCCGGCCTGACGGCGGTGCGCCAGCGTGAACCGGCCGCGCGCAAGGCGGCCCGGCAAGCCGGCACGGCCAAGTTGTTCGTGCTCGACACCAACGTGCTGCTGCACGACCCGTCCAGCCTCTTTCGCTTCGAGGAGCACGACATCCTCCTGCCGATGGTGGTGCTCGAGGAGCTGGACGCGCACAAGCGCGGCACCACCGAGGTCGCGCGCAACGGCCGCCAGGCCAGCCGCACGCTCGATGCACTGGTCGCCGCCGCCGGGCCCTCGGACATCGCCAGCGGCGTGCCCCTGAAAGGCACGGGCCAGCGCGCGGCCACCGGCCAGCTGTACTTCCAGACCGAACCGCTGAGCTACCAGCTGCCCGCGAGCCTGCCCCTGGGCAAGGCCGACAACCAGATTCTCGGCGTGGTGCACGCGCTGCGCGAACGCCATGCGCCGCGCGAGGTGGTTCTCGTCTCCAAGGACATCAACATGCGCGTGAAGGCACGCGCGCTGGGCCTGGCGGCCGAGGATTACCAGAACGACAAGGTTCTGGACGACGACGATCTGCTGTACTCGGGCTATCTCGCGCTGCCGCCCGACTTCTGGGCGAAGGCGGGCAGGAAGGTGGAGAGCTGGCAGAACGGAGCGCACACCTGCTACCGCGTGAGCGGCCCGCTGGTGGCGCAGATGATGATCAACCAGTTCGTCTTCTTCGAGGCCCCGGGCGAGCCCAGCCTGTACGCCCGCGTCACCGAAATACGCGAGAAGACCGCGGTGCTGCAGACGCTCAAGGACTACGGCTCGACCAAGAATGCCGTCTGGGGCGTGAACACGCGCAACCGCGAGCAGAACTTCGCGATGAACCTGCTGATGGACCCCGAGGTGGACTTCGTCACGCTCACCGGCCAGGCCGGCACGGGCAAGACACTGCTGGCGCTGGCCGCGGGCCTCACGCATGTGCTCGACGAGCGCCGCTACACCGAAATCATCATGACCCGCGCCACCGTGAGCGTGGGCGAGGACATCGGCTTTCTGCCCGGCACCGAAGAAGAGAAGATGGGGCCCTGGATGGGGGCGCTCGATGACAACCTCGAATTCCTCGCCAAGGGCGAGGGCAGCAGCGCCGGCGAGTGGGGGCGCGCGGCCACCAACGAGCTGATCCGCAGCCGCATCAAGATCAAGAGCATGAACTTCATGCGCGGGCGCACCTTCATGAACAAGTACGTGATCATCGACGAGGCGCAGAACCTCACGCCCAAGCAGATGAAAACGCTCATCACCCGCGCGGGGCCGGGCACCAAGATCATCTGCATGGGCAACCTCGGCCAGATCGACACGCCCTACCTCACCGAAGGCTCCTCGGGCCTGACCTTTGCCGTGGATCGTTTCAAGGGCTGGGCCCACAGCGGCCACATCCTGCTCGCGCGCGGCGAACGCTCGCGCCTGGCGGATTTCGCCAGCGAGGTGCTCTGATCGGCGAGCTGCTGAAAAAATAGCTGCCAGCGCATGTCCAGCAAGCGCTGGAGCCCTATTTCATTGAAATTTCCTACACGTCAAAGCGCACACCCTGCGCCAGCGGCAGCGCACCGCTGTAGTTGATCGTGTTGGTGGCGCGGCGCATGTAGCCCTTCCAGGCGTCCGAGCCCGATTCGCGCCCGCCGCCGGTCTCCTTCTCGCCGCCGAACGCGCCGCCGATCTCCGCGCCCGAGGTGCCGATGTTCACGTTGGCAATGCCGCAGTCGCTGCCGGCCGACGACATGAAGCGCTCGGCCTCGCCCAGGTTCTGCGTGAAGATGGCCGACGACAGGCCCTGCGGCACGGCGTTGTGCAGCGCCACGGCGGCCTGCAGGTCGCCGTCGTAGCGCAGCACGTAGAGGATGGGCGCGAACGTCTCCTGCGCCACCACCGCGCTCTGGCTCGGCATCTGCACCAGCGCCGGGCGAACGTACCAGGCCTGCGCCCCCAGCTCCTCGCACACGCGCTCCCCACCCTGCACCTGGCCACCCTCGGCGCGCGCCTGCGCCAGCGCCGCCTGCATGGCATCGAACGCCGCGCGATCGATCAAGGGGCCGACCAGCACGCCCTCCTGCAGCGGATCGCCCACCGCGATGCTTCGGTAGATCGCGCTCAAGCGCGCGAGCAGCGCATCGGCCACCGACACATGCACGATCAGGCGGCGCAGCGTGGTGCAGCGCTGCCCGGCCGTGCCCACCGCGGCGAAGGTGATGGCACGCGCCGCCAGCTCCAGGTCGGCCGAGGGCGTGACGATCATCGCGTTGTTGCCACCGAGCTCCAGGATGGCGCGCCCGAAGCGCTCGGCCACCTTCACCGCCACTTGCCGGCCCATGCGCGTCGAGCCGGTGGCGCTCACCACGCCCACCAGGGGACTCGCGGCCAGCGCCTCGCCCACCTCGCGCCCGCCCACCAGCAACTGGCTCACGCCCTCGGGCACGCTGCCCGGCCGCTCGGCATTCAGCGCCCGCACCGCCTGTTGCAGCAGATGCTGGCAGGCGATGGCCGTCAGCGGCGTCTTTTCCGAAGGCTTCCAGACGATGGCATTGCCGCAAACGAGCGCCAGCGCCGCATTCCAGGACCACACCGCCACCGGAAAGTTGAAGGCCGAGATGATGCCCACCACGCCCATGGGATGCCAGGTTTCCATCATGCGGTGGCCGGGGCGCTCGCTCGCAATCGTCAGGCCATGCAGCTGGCGCGACAGCCCCACGGCAAAGTCGCAGATGTCGATCATCTCCTGCACCTCGCCCTGGCCTTCGCTGGTGATCTTGCCCGCCTCCAGCGACACCAGTTCCCCGAGCGCCGCCTTGTTCCGGCGCAGCAGCTCACCGAGGCGCCGCACCAGCTCGCCACGCACCGGCGCAGGCACGCTGCGCCAGGCGAGCGCCGCCTCGTGCGCCGCGGCGATCGCCTGGCGAGCCTGCTCGCCGCCGCAGTGCCCGAGCCGCGCCAGCTCCGCACCGTCGCGCGGCGAGCGCGCCACCTCTTCACCCGGCGGCAAGCCCGCCTCATCCAGCCCCAGAGCCAGCCTGAGCCGCTCCCAACGTACGCGCGTATCCATCATGTGCCTGCCTTGTCCTGTCTCAATAATCATCCATCTGCTCGATCGCCAGATTCTCGAAGCGCGTCTGATCCTTCTGAAAGAAGAGCTTGACCGTGCCCGTCGGCCCGTTGCGCTGCTTGCCGATGATGATCTCGGACACATTGGGCTCCTTGCTCTCCTTGTTGTAGTAATCATCGCGGTAGATGAACATGATGATGTCCGCGTCCTGCTCGATCGCGCCCGATTCGCGCAGATCGCTCATCATGGGACGCTTGTCGGTGCGCGTCTCCACGCTGCGATTGAGCTGCGAGAGCGCGATCACCGGGCATTGCAGCTCCTTGGCCAGCATCTTCAGGCCGCGCGAAATCTCGCCCAGCTCGGTCGCGCGGTTCTCGCCCTGCGAGCCGCCCGAGCCGCTCATGAGCTGCAGGTAGTCGACCACGATGAGGCCGAGCTTGCCGCACTGGCGCGCCAGGCGCCGCGCATTGGCGCGCAGTTCGGACGGCGTCAGGCCCGGCGTCTCGTCGATGTGCAGCGACACGCTGCGCAGGCGCTCGATCGCTTCCGTCAGGCGCGGCCACTCCTCGTCGGTGAGCTTGCCAGTGCGCAGATGCCCCTGGTGGATGCGGCCGATCGAGCCGACGATGCGCACCGCGAGCTGCGCGGCGCCCATTTCCATCGAAAAAATCGCCACCGGCAGCTGCTCGTTGAGCGCCACGTGCTCGGCGATATTGACCGCGAGCGAGGTCTTGCCCATGGACGGGCGCGCCGCCAGCACCACCAGATCGCCCGCCTGCAGACCGCTGGTCATGCGATCCAGATCGGTGAATCCCGTGGGCACCCCGGTCACGTCCATGGGGTTGTCGGCCATTTCAGTGACGCGATCGAGCAGCGTCACCACGAGCGACTCCATGGCCTGGAAGCCCTGCTTCATGCGCGAGCCTTCCTCGCCGATGGCGAAGATCCTCTGCTCGGCCTCGTCGAGGATGCGATCCACGGGCCGCCCCTGAGGGTTGAACGCATTGGTCGCAATCTCGTCGCTCGCCGTCACGAGCTTGCGCAGGATCGCGCGCTCGCGCACGATTTCGGCGTAGCGGCGGATGTTGCTCGCGCTCGGCACGTATTGCGCCAGGCTGTTGAGGTAGGCGAGACCGCCGGTTTCCTCGGCCCGCCCCAGGCTCTGCAGGCGCTCATACACCGTGATCACGTCGGCCGGCTTGCCGGCGCCCACGAGCGTGCCGATGGCCGCGTAAATCTGCTGGTGCTCGTTGCGGTAGAAATCTCCATCCACCAGCAGATCGCCCACCCTGTCCCAGGCCATGTTGTCCAGCAGCAGGCCCCCGAGCACGCTGGACTCGGCCTCGATGGAATGCGGAGGAACGCGCAGCCGCGCCACCTCCTGGTCGGCGAATCCCGTTGGATCAAACACTTCCAGCGGCGCGGAAATCACGGCAGACATCAATCACATCATCCTGCAAAACAATGCGGGCTATGCTAACCACGCGAAGGCACGAAGTCACGGAACAAGGCTGTGGACAACAGGTGCACAAGCCCCCGGGAATCTGTGCATGGCTCCGTTCGGAGCCTCTGCCGCGACAGAGGTTGCGCAGGCGCCAGCGGGCGCTAGCATCGCGGATGTCACGCCACCCACGGGATCGCCATGCCATACGAGCGCCGCCACTACGTCCGCGTCCAGTTTGATTCTCCAGGCCAGCTGCGATGGGCCGGACAGGCCGTTCCCGTGCGCGTCCTGGATCTGTCACTCAAGGGAGCCCTGCTGCAGGCCACATCCGACGCCGCCGTGCTGCATCCCGGACTGCTGTGCGAGCTCACCGTGCCGCTGGCGCGCCAGGAGTACATCGCCATGTCGGTGCAAGTGACCCACCTGCAGGAGGAAAGCATAGGCGTCGTCTGCCACGGCGTGGACATCGACAGCATCACCCACCTGCGCCGTCTCATCGAGCTCCAGCTGGGTGACCCGGCCCTGCTGGATCGCGATCTGGCGCAACTCAGCGGCCTGCATTGAGGCAAAACAAAAGCCGCCCGAGAGCGGCTTTTGCTTTGGGCGACACGGGCTCTGTCAGGCCGTTTCACCGTAGACGATGACCGTCAGATCAACGGAGACGTCCGTGTGCAGCACCACCGTGACGGTACTCTCGCCCGCGGCCTTGATCGGGCCGTTGGGCATGCGGATCTGCGCCTTGTGCACCTTCACGCCCTGGCGATGCAGCTCGTCGGCGATGTCGTAGCTCGTGACCGAGCCGAACAGACGGCCATCCACCCCCGCCTTCTGCGTGAGCTTGATGGTGGTTTCGGCCAGCTGGGCCGCATGGGCCTGCGCCTGGGCGAGCTTTTCGGCCGCGGCCTTTTCCAGCTCGGCGCGCCGGGCTTCGAATTCGGCCTTGGCGGTGGCCGTGGCGCGGTGCGCGCGCCCCGTGGGGATCAGGTAGTTGCGGGCGTAACCGTCCTTGACCTTGACGATGTCGCCGAGCGCACCGAGGTTGACAACCTTGTCGAGCAGAATGACTTGCATGGAATGGGTGCTCCTCAGATCTTGTGCTGGTCGCTGTAGGGCACCAGTGCCAGGAAGCGCGCGCGCTTGATGGCGGTGTTGAGCTGGCGCTGGTAGATAGCGCGCGTGCCCGTCAGGCGCGCGGGGATGATCTTGCCGTTCTCGGCAATGAAGTCACGCAGCGTATCGACATCCTTGTAGTCGATTTCCTCGACGCCCGCGACGGTGAAACGGCAGAAACGCTTGCGCTTGAACAGCAGGGACTGGTTGTTGCGCCTGCCGTTCTTGCCATTCTTGCCGTTCTTGTTGAATTTCCTGAACATGGTCTGAACCTTTTAAAACTGATGCGGTTGAAACTCACGGATATGAAACACCACGCCTTTGCCGTTTCGCCCCTGCGCCAGAAAGCCCTGAAAATCCCAGAGACTCCCCAGCGCCTGACGTGCCAGCCTCTCGGCCTGGGTGCCAAAGGCCACAGCCTTGATACCCAACGCAATCTGGCGCTGCGCTCCCGCCTCCTGGCCCGTCGAAACATGCACCAGCTGCATGTCCAGCACGGGCAGGCCCGCGGGCGTATGGCGCAAGGGCTGCACCTGCTCCAGGCTTGCCGTCAGGCTGGCATGGTTGCTCGCGTGCGCGCCACCGGTCGTGTTCACATCCGCCGTTGGTGACGTGCCCGGGTCAGCCCTGGGCCGTCTCGGCCTGGCCGGCCTTGCGTGCTTCCTCGCGCTCGACGGTCTTCATCATCGAGGACGGCGTGGTTTCAGCCTTGGCCTTTTGTACCGTGAGGTGACGCAGCACGGCATCGTTGAACTTGAACGCATGCTCGAGCTCGGCCATCACCGCCTGATCAGCCTCGATGTTCAAGCACAGATAGTGCGCCTTGGCCAGCTTGCTGATCATGTAGGCCAGCTGGCGCCGACCCCAGTCTTCCACGCGGTGCACCTGGCCACCGCCTGCGGTGATCATGCCCTTGTAGCGCTCCAGCATGGCAGGCACCTGTTCGCTCTGGTCCGGGTGGATGAGCAAGACAATCTCGTAATGACGCATGAAACCTCCTTCTGGTTGAAGCCACCCGCTGCGTCTTGTCCGGCCCATCATGGTCCAGGCGGTGTGGCAAGGAAAACCGGCGATTATAGGATCGAACGCGTCAGACGTACACTACTTGGCTTGACTCCGCGCAACCGAACACCTTGCGGCGCCACCCGGCTTGAAACACCGGGCGCAGGCCCCAGATACAAAGTGTTTGCCGTCCGTCACAACAAATTTTCAGACATGCCCGACAACCACGCCTCCACCCCGCCGTCGGCCGAGCAGGCCGATGAAACGCTTCAGTCCACGATGACTGCCGATACCCTGGACGAGATCGCACGCCTGCAGGCCGAGTTGGCCGAACTCAAGACCAAGAGCGCCGAACTGGCCGACCAGTACCTGCGCGCCAAGGCCGAGGCTGAAAACGCGCGCCGCCGTGCCGAGGAAGACATCGCCAAGGCGCGCAAGTTCGGTATCGAAGCCTTCGCAGAAAACCTTCTCGCCGTCTGCGACAGCCTGGATGCCGCCCTGGCGCTCGAGAACGCCAACGCCGCGCAACTGCGCGAAGGCAGCACCGCCACGCTGCGCCAGCTGACCTCGGCGCTGGAGCGCAACAAGGTGGTGGTGGTGAACCCGGGCGTGGGCGACAAGTTCGATCCGCACCAGCACCAGGCCATCAGCGTGGTGCCCTCGGAGCAGGAACCCAACACCATCGTGAACGTGCTGCAAAAGGGCTATCTGATCTTCGATCGCGTCCTGCGGCCGGCCCTCGTCACCGTCGCGGCACCCAGGTAATGCCTGCTCTGGGCGGCGCTCACTTGAAAGCAGCGAGGGCAACCACACCTCAGAACCATCGCACTTTCAATCATTTTTGAATCCGGAGAACAACATGGGAAAAATCATCGGCATTGACCTGGGCACCACCAACAGCTGCGTGTCCATCATGGAAGGCAACACCACGCGCGTGATCGAAAACAGCGAAGGCGCGCGCACCACGCCGTCCATCGTTGCCTACCAGGAAGACGGCGAAATCCTCGTGGGCGCCTCGGCCAAGCGTCAGGCCGTGACCAATCCCAAGAACACGATCTACGCCGTCAAGCGCCTGATCGGCCGCAAGTACGAAGACAAAGAGGTGCAGAAAGACCTCGGTCTGGCCCCGTTTTCCATCATCAAGGCCGACAACGGAGATGCCTGGGTGCAGATCCGCGATCAGAAGCTCGCCCCGCCGCAGATCAGCGCCGAGGTGCTGCGCAAGATGAAGAAGACCGCCGAGGACTACCTGGGCGAGCCGGTCACCGAGGCCGTCATCACCGTGCCGGCCTACTTCAACGACAGCCAGCGTCAGGCCACCAAGGACGCCGGCCGCATCGCCGGCCTGGAAGTCAAGCGCATCATCAACGAGCCCACGGCCGCGGCGCTCGCCTTCGGCCTGGACAAGCAGGGCAAGGGCGATCGCAAGATCGTCGTCTATGACCTGGGCGGCGGCACGTTCGACGTCTCCATCATCGAGATCGCCGACGTCGATGGCGAGAAGCAGTTCGAGGTGCTGGCCACCAATGGCGACACCTTCCTGGGCGGCGAGGACTTCGACCAGCGCATCATCGACTACATCATCGGCGAGTTCAAGAAAGAGCAAGGCGTCGATCTGAAGGCCGACGTGCTCGCGCTGCAGCGCCTGAAGGAGGCGGCCGAAAAGGCCAAGATCGAGCTGTCCAACAGCGCGCAGACCGACATCAACCTGCCCTACATCACTGCCGATGCCTCGGGTCCGAAGCACCTGAACATCAAGCTCACGCGCGCCAAGCTCGAAAGCCTGGTCGAAGACCTGATCGAGCGCACCATCGCGCCCTGCCGCACCGCGATCAAGGATGCGGGCATCAGCGTCTCGGACATCAACGACGTGATCCTCGTCGGCGGCATGACGCGCATGCCCAAGGTGCAGGAAACCGTCAAGGAGTTCTTCGGCAAGGATCCGCGCAAGGACGTGAACCCCGACGAGGCCGTGGCCGTCGGCGCGGCCGTGCAGGGCCAGGTGCTGTCTGGCGACCGCAAGGACGTGCTGCTGCTGGACGTGACGCCGCTGTCGCTGGGCATCGAGACCCTGGGCGGCGTGATGACCAAGATGATCGCCAAGAACACCACGATCCCGACCAAGTTCGCGCAGACCTTCTCCACCGCCGAGGACAACCAGCCGGCCGTGACGATCAAGGTCTTCCAGGGCGAGCGCGAGATCGCGAGCGCCAACAAGGCGCTGGGCGAGTTCAACCTGGAGGGCATCCCACCGGCCAGCCGCGGCACGCCTCAGATCGAGGTGAGCTTCGACATCGACGCCAACGGCATCCTGCACGTGGGCGCCAAGGACAAGGGCACGGGCAAGGAAAACAAGATCACCATCAAGGCCAGCTCGGGCCTGTCGGAGGACGAAATCCAGAAGATGGTGAAGGATGCGGAGCTCAACGCCGCCGAGGATCACAAGAAGCTGGAACTGGTGCAGGCGCGCAATCAGGGCGAAGCGGCGGTGCATAGCACGCGCAAGGCCCTGACCGAGCACGGCGACAAGCTCGACGCGGGCGAGAAGGAAAAGATCGAAGTCGCGATCAAGGAACTTGAAGAAGCCCTCAAGGGCGAGGACAAGGCTGCGATCGACGACAAGACCAACGCCCTGATGACCGCCAGCCAGAAGCTCGGCGAGAAGATGTACGCCGATGCGGCCGCCGCCGCGCAGGCTGCGGGGGCCGGCGCGGCCGCCGGGGCTGCTCCCTCGGGCGAGCAGGCCCAGGCCGCGGCTGCGGCGGACGACAACGTGGTGGACGCCGAAGTCAAGGAAGTCAAGAAGGGTTGAGCGGCAGCACACAAAATACGGGGCGGCAGGCGCGGATGCCTTGCCGCCCTTTGCGCTGATGGCGAGCAGCCCGCCGACCATCGATGTCTGGCGCCACAGCCAATTGAGAACCTGAGCCCATGGCCAATAAACGCGACTACTACGAAGTCCTGGGCGTTCCGAAGAACGCCAGCGAGGACGAGATCAAGAAGGCTTATCGCAAGCTGGCGATGAAGTACCACCCCGACCGCAATCAGGGGGATGCGGCCAAGGCCGCCGAGGAAAAATTCAAGGAGGCCAAGGAAGCCTACGAGATGCTTTCCGACGCGCAAAAGCGCGCTGCCTACGATCAGTACGGCCACGCCGGCGTCGACCCGAACCTGCGTGGCGGCATGGGTGGGGCGGAAGGCTTCGGCGGCGGTTTCGCCGAGGCCTTCGGCGACATCTTCGGCGACATGTTCGGCGGCCAGCGCGGCGGGGCTCGCGGCGGGCGGCAGGTGTATCGCGGCAGCGATCTGTCCTACGCGATGGAAATCACGCTCGAAGAAGCAGCCAACGGCAAGGACGCGCAGATCCGCATTCCCAGCTGGGACAACTGCGATACCTGCCACGGCAGCGGCGCCAAGCCCGGCACCAGCCCCAAGACCTGCGGCACCTGCAATGGCTCGGGCGTGGTGCAGATGCGCCAGGGCTTTTTCAGCGTGCAGCAAACCTGCCCGCACTGCCGCGGCACGGGCAAAATCATCACCGAGCCCTGCATCAACTGCCACGGCCAGGGCAAGGTCAAACGCCAGAAGACGCTGGAGGTGAAGATCCCCGCGGGCATCGACGACGGCATGCGTATCCGCAGCACCGGCAATGGCGAGCCGGGCACCAACGGCGGCCCGCCCGGCGACCTCTACATCGAGATCCGCACCAAAAAGCACGACATCTTCGAGCGCGACGGCGACGACCTGCACTGTGAGGTGCCGGTGAGCTTCATCACCGCCGCGCTCGGCGGAGAGATCGAGGTGCCGACGCTGGCCGGCAAGGCCGCGATCGACATTCCCGAAGGCACACAGGCGGGCAAGCAGTTTCGCCTGCGCGGCAAGGGCATCAAGGGCATACGCGCGAGCTACCCGGGCGATCTGTACTGCCACATCGTGGTCGAGACACCGGTCAAGCTGACCGAATACCAGCGCAAGCTCCTGCGCGATCTGGAAGAGTCGCTCAAAAAGGGCGGCGCCAAGCACTCGCCCTCGACCGAGAGCTGGACCGAGCGGCTCAAGCGCAGCTTCTTCAACTGAGGCCCATGAGGGCGGTGGCGCTCCTGCGCGCCACCGCCTTCACAGCATGTGATCGAGGAAGGCCCGGGCGCGCTCGTGTCCCGGGTCGGCGAAGAATTCCTTTGCGGGCTTGATCACCAGCAGTTCGCCTTCGTCCATGAAGGCGACGGTGTGCGCCACCTCGCGCGCAAAGCCCATCTCATGCGTCACGACCAGCATGGTCATGCGCTCCTCGGCCAGCTCGCGCATGGTGCGCAGCACCTCGCCGGTCAGCTCCGGGTCGAGCGCCGAGGTCGGCTCGTCGAACAGCATGATCTCAGGCTCCATGCACAACGCCCGGGCGATGGCCACACGCTGCTTCTGCCCGCCCGAGAGGCGTGCCGGATAGCTGTCACGCTTGGCCGACAGCCCCACCTTGGCCAGCAGCGCCTCGGCGCGCTCGACCGCGCGCCGGCGCTCCAGCCCAGCGACCACCATCGGCGCCTCGATGAGGTTTTCCAGCACCGTCAGATGCGGGAACAGGTTGAAGTGCTGAAACACCATGCCGCTCTTGCGGCACAGGCGCCGCGCCTCGGCCTCCGGCGCGTAGCGGCAATGACCCCGCGCATCGGTGCTTGCGAGAACTTCCCCGCCAATGCGGATTTCACCCGCGTCGATGGTTTCCAGCTGATTCAGGCAGCGCAAAAAAGTGCTCTTGCCCGAGCCCGAAGGACCGATCAGCGCCACGACCTCGCCGCGCGAAACCGACAGCGAGACGCCGCGCAGCACCTCGTTGCTGCCGAAGCGCTTCCTGACGCCGATCGCCTCGATCATCGGCGCTTCACTGGTCATAGCGGGCATGGTGGCGTTCCAGACGCTGGAAGCCCCAGGTGAGCACCAGCGTCATGATGAGGTAGAAGGCGGCCGCCACGATGAAGGGCGACGTGGTGAAGTCGCGCTGCACGATGCCGCGCGCAGCGCGCAGCAGGTCGTTGAGCGCCAGCACGTAGATGAGCGAGGTGTCCTTGACCAGCGTGATGGTCTCGTTGGACAGCGGCGGCAGGATGTTGCGCACCATCTGCGGCAGCACGATGCGGCGCATGGTCTGGCGATAGTTCATTCCCAGCACGCGCGCCGCCTCGTACTGGCCACGATCGACCGAGAGAATGCCGGCCCGGAAAATTTCCGCGAAGTAGGCGGCGTAGTTGAGCGTGAACGCCACCACGGCCGACGGAAAATCCGGCAGCCGAACGCCAATCACGGGCACGAAGGGCAGCGCGAAATAGATGAACAGCATCTGCAGCATCAGCGGCGTGCCGCGCATCAGCCAGATGTAGCCATTGACCGCCGTCGAGAGCGCGCGCAGGTGCGACACGCGCGCCAGCGCCAGCAGCAGCCCCAGCGGCAGCGCCAGCGCCACCGTGATGAAGAACAGCTTCAGCGTGACCAGCGCACCCTGCGCCAGCGGCCCCAGGAGGGAGAAAAAATAATCCATAGGGCATCATCAGTTCAGTGTTTCACAGCCCTACCCACTGCAACGGACGCGCCCCAGGCCAGGGACGCCGCGCAAGGGCCGCCCCGCCGCGCTGGCGTCGTCCCCCTTCCCGAAGGGCGCAGCCATTTGAGAGAAGGGGGAAGGCGCGCAGCGCCTCAGGGGGTTGTTCCAAATTTACTTGACGATGTTCTTGCCAAACCACTGCTCGGAGATCTTCGCGGCCGCGCCGTCCGTCTTCATGTCGGTCAGCACCTTGTCGAGCTTGCCCAGCAGCTCGGCGTCGTCCTTGCGCAGGCCCACGCCATATTCCTCGGTGCCGAAGTTGTCGTCGAGCACCGCGTACTGGTCGGGCTTCTTGGCCACGTAGTAGCGGCCCACCACTTCATCGACCACCACCGCCTGCAGGCGCCCCGCGCTCAGGTCCATCAGCGCCGTCACGTTGTCGCCGAAGGTCTTGAACTCCTTGAACGACTTGAAGACGGCTTCGTCCTTCTTCACCGCGTCCACGGCACTCGAACCTTCCTGCGCGCCCACGACCTTGCCCGCCAGGTCCGCCTTGGTCTTGATCGCGGAATCGGCCGGCACCACGATGATCTGGTGGTTTTCCATGTAGGGTGCGGTGAAGGCGATGTTCTGCTTGCGCTCCTCGGTGATCGTCAGGCCGTTCCAGAGCACGTCCACGCGCTTGCCGGAAAGCTCGGCCTCCTTCGCGCTCCAGTCGATCGGCTTGAAATCGACCTGCAGCCCCAGGCGCTTGCTCGCCTCCTTGGCCATGTCGATGTCGAAGCCCACCAGTTCGTTCTTCTCGTCACGGAAACCCATGGGCGGGAAGTTGTCGTCCAGGCCCACCACGATCTTCGTGATGGCCGCGGGTGCGGGAGCAGCGGGCGCGGCTGCGGGTGCGGGCGCGGCGCTCTCTTGTTTGGAGCAGCCCGCAAGGACCACACCCAGGCTCAGCAAGGCGACGGCGGCAAAATTCTTCATGTCAGATGATCCTCGACAAAACAGGGGTTTGCACCGGAAGGTCCGGCAAAGCTTTGTATTGTCCCATTGATCCCGCCACCTCCCGGATCAGGCGGGCTCCACCCCGAAACGCGGGCCCAGCGCGGACGTCAGGCCGAATTCGTCCAGGATGGCCCTGAGCCTTTCGCCCGCGCTGCGTCTTTTCTGCCCGGTGTAGCGCGCGACGATCAGCTCGTTCTTCAGGCTGTGCTCCCAGCCGACGAGTTCGGTCACCGTCACCTGGTAGCCGCTCGCCTCCAGCCTCAGGCAGCGCAGCACGTTGGTGATCTGGCTGCCCATCTCGCGCGTATGGATGGGGTGGCGCCAGAGCTCGGCCAGCGGCGTGCGCGACAGGTTCAGCGCCTTGTTGCGGCGCAAGCCCGCCGCCACCTCGGCCTGGCAGCAGGGAACGAGCACCATGAAACGCGCCTCTTTGGCCAGGCCGAAGTCGATGGCATCGTCGGTGGCGGTGTCGCAGGCGTGCAGCGCGGTGACGATGTCAAAGCGCTCGGGCAGGTCGGCCTGCACGGCATCGGCCACTGCCATGTCGAGAAAGCGCATGCGCTCGAAACCCAGGCGCGCCGCGAGTTCGCGCGAACGCCGCACCAGATCGGCGCGCCACTCGATACCGACGACCTCGCCACGGCCGAGCGGCTTGAAGAACAGGTCGTACAGGATGAAGCCCAGATAGGACTTGCCCGCGCCATGGTCCGCCAGCAGCGGCGCGTGACCGTCCTGCGCCAGCTCCTGCAGCAGCGGTTCGATGAACTGGTACAGGTGATAGACCTGCTTGAGCTTGCGTCGTGAGTCCTGATTCATCAGTGCATCGCGCGTGAGGATGTGCAGCTCCTGCAGCAACGCCACGGACTGTCCCGGGCGCAGCTCGGCCAGAACCGCCGCGCGGGCGTCCTCCATGCTTGAATGATGTCGCTTGTTCATCTGCCATCCTTGCACGCCCGGGCGGATCGCTGCCCGCAGGCAGCGGGGCGGCTCCCCACGCTATTTTGCGGCTGCATCACCGCGCCGATGCAAGGCACCCCCTGCCAGGCGCCGGCTCATCCGCCACGCCAGGCCCATGCCCAAGGCGCTGCACAGTCCCAGCAACACCCAGGACCACTGCCACGTGCCCAGCCGGCTCGCCATCCATGCCACCGCCGGCGGTCCGCTGAACTGGCCGATGGCCGACCACTGCATCATCCAGCCTATCGTCGTCGAGACGGTCTGCTCGCTCGGTGCCAGACGCGGCGCCAGCCCGAACAGCCCCCCGGGAATCAGGCCGCCGAACAGCGAGAACAGCACCGCGCCCAGGTAGCGCAGCATCGGCAGATCCTGCGTGGTCGCGCCAAAGGCCATGAAGGTGCCCACGGCCATGGCGGCAAAGCCTCCCCAAAGCACGGCCCGTGGCGCGACGCCGTGCGCCAGCAGATGGCCCGCGACGATATTGCCGATCATGTTGACCGCCGCGACGACCGCCGTCAGCACCGCGCCCAGCATGCCGCCCCAGCCCATCGCGTCGTAGAGCGCGGGAAGAAAGCCGATGACGGCCAGCCATTGCGCCGAATAGCTTGCAAAAATCAGCGCGATCAGCCACACGCCGCCCGAACTCAGCGTTTGCATCAAGCGTTCGCGCCAGCCGGCGCGGGCAGCGCCCGACGCGGGGTGGGCCGCATCCGCTGGCACGGCCCAGGCCAGCCAGATCATCATCACCGTGGACACGCCGGCAATCAGCCACCACCAGCCCTGCCAGCCCGCCACGCCCATCACCGCCGGTCCCACGAGCAGGGCCAGTGCCGTGCCGAACGGCATGAAGCTGCCCCAGTACCCCAGCATGTGCGTGAGCCGCTCTGGCGGCACGCAGCGCCGGATCAGGCTGGGCGCGGGCACGGTGGTCATGAGAAAACCCAGCCCCTCCACCGCCCGCAGGATCAGGAGCGTGGTGACGTCGCCGGCCAGCCCACCCGCGACTCCGGCACCCGAGAGCAATGCCAAACCCACCAGCATGCTGCGCCGCAGCCCGAAGCCGTCGGCTACGAGCCCGGCCACGATGCCCAGGCCCATCCCCGCCAGTTGCACCAGCGACAGCAGGAAACCCGCCTGCACCAGCGTGATGCCCAGCTCGCGCTGCAGGACCGGAATGGCCGGGGGCAGCTTGGCAATGTGCAGCGCTGCGGCCACCCCGGCGAGCAACACGATCCAGGCACCCTGGGTGCGCCGTGCCTGGGCAGTCATCGCGCGAGCAACCGCTGTCCCGTGAGGCGCTCGTGCTCGTGCAGCGCAAACCGGTCCGTCATGCCGGCAATGAAATCCGCGATCGCGCGCATGCGCTGCGCCAGGGAGCCCGCGGCACGTACGCGCGCCGCACGGCTGCCGGGCAACTGCCCGTGATCGGCACCGTAGATCGCGAACAGCTCGCGCACGACCCGCTGCGCCGCATCCATGGTGCGCGCCACCCGCGGATGGCGGTACAGGTCGTGCAGCAGAAATTGCTGCAACTGCGTCGTATCCGCCTGCATGCCCACGGAAAAGCACACCAGGGGCGGCAACCCGCGCACCGCATCCACGTCCTCCGGACGGGCACGGCCGATGGCCGCACGCGTCGTGTCCACCACGTCGTACACCTGCTCGCTGAGCATGCGGCGTATCGTCTCGTAGAGCAGCCGGCGGCTCTCATGTTCCGTCGCAAGCATCGGGTAGTCGGACTTGACCCGGGAGATGTGGCGCCGCACGAGCGCGACATCTTCGAGCTGCTCCAGCCTGATCAGTCCTGAGCGCACACCGTCGTCCACGTCGTGCGCGCTGTAGGCAATCGCATCGACCAGGTTGCACAGCTGCGCCTCCAGGCTGGGCTGGCGCCCCAGCAGAAAACGCGCGCCAACGCCGCCCGGCTCGCGCGCCTCGAGCCATTCGGCATTGCGCCGGGAACAGTGCTTGAGTATGCCCTCGCGTGTTTCAAACGTGAGATTGAGCCCGTCGTGCGCCGGGTAGCGATGCTCAAGCACATCGACCATGCGCAGACTCTGCAGGTTGTGCTCGAACCCGCCCCACTCGCGCATGCAGTCGTTCAACGCCTCCTGCCCCGCATGGCCAAACGGCGTGTGCCCGAGGTCGTGCGCCAGGCAGATCGCCTCCACCAGATCCTCGCTCAGCCCGAGCGAGCGTGCAATCGAGCGCCCGAGCTGCGCCACCTCCAGCGAGTGCGTGAGCCGTGTGCGAAACAGATCGCCTTCGTGGTTCACGAACACCTGTGTCTTGTATTCGAGCCGGCGGAATGCCGACGAATGCACGATGCGATCGCGGTCGCGCTGGTAGTCGCTGCGCGTCGGATCGGGCGAGACAGGGTAACGCCGCCCTCGCGTGCGGTCCGGGTTGCAGGCGTAGGCAGCCAATTCGGACTTCATGGTCAAATTCGGTTCAAACGCAGGCTGGTCAAGCGCTGACAGCTATCGAACGGATAGTCCGATCAAACCGGCCCGCAGCAAGCATCGATCACCTCGCGCACCAGCGCATCGGGCGCGCTGCGCACCACCGCTCGCCCCGGCCCATCGATCAGCACGAAGCGGATTTCCCCGGCCTCGGCCTTCTTGTCCACGCGCATCAGCTCCAGGTAACGGCCCGCGTTGTCGCCGCCGTCGAGCATCGGCCCCTGCGTCGGCAGCCCCGCGCGCTCGATCAGCGAACGCAGGCGGCGGACGAATTCCCCGTCCACCATGCCCAGCCGCAGCGAAAGCTCGGCCGCCATCACCATGCCCACCGCCACGCCCTCGCCGTGCAGCCACACGCCATAGCCCAGGCCGGTCTCGATCGCGTGGCCGAAGGTGTGGCCAAAGTTGAGGATGGCGCGCAGGCCGGTTTCCCGCTCGTCCTGCGCCACCACATCCGCCTTGATCTCGCAGCAACGGCGCACCACGTGGGCGAGCGCTGTCCGCTCGCGTGCGCGCACGGCGTCCATGTGCGCTTCCAGCCAACCAAAAAATGCCATGTCGGCGATCGGCCCGTACTTGATCACTTCCGCCAAACCCGCCGACAACTCGCGATCGGGCAAGGTGTCAAGCGTGGCCAGATCGCAAAGCACGAGACGGGGCTGGTAGAACGCCCCGATCATGTTCTTGCCCAGCGGATGGTTGATCGCGGTCTTGCCACCCACGCTCGAATCCACCTGCGCCAGCAGCGTCGTCGGCACCTGCACGAAGGGCACGCCGCGCATGTAGCAGGCGGCGGCAAAACCGGTCATGTCGCCGATCACGCCACCGCCCAACGCATAGAGCACCGTCTTGCGATCGCAGCCATGGGTGAGCAGGGCGTCGAAGATCAGGTTGAGAGTTGGCCAGTCCTTGTGGGCCTCGCCGTCGGGGAGGATGACCGTGCGAACGGCGGGATAGCAATGCGCCAATGCTTCGGCCAGGGCGGCGCCGTACAAGGGTTGCACCGTTTCGTTCGTGACCACCACGGCGCAGGACCCAGGCGGTAAATCGGCCGGTAGGGAGCCATGGGTGCCCAACGCCTCTGAAATCAATATGGCGTAGCTGCGATCCTGCAGCCGGATCTCGACCTTGTGATGGATGACTGGCATGACTGGCGTTGAACGGAAACCATCGAGCTGACACGGAGTGTCTATCGTAGTTGAGATAGAAAAAACCCTCGGCACGCACGCGCCGAGGGTTTCTCGCTTGGATTTCAGTACCAGGCGATCACGGGCAGGCAGCGCCTCCCGCTTGAGTTACGGGTATCTTGACCGCCTGAATCAGAGTGTCGGTTCCCTTGGTCACGCTGACTGTGACTGTCGGGCCCGGATTCGTTCCAGCCGGCGGCGCGGGGCACGCAGGTGGTGATGGCGCTTTCCACTCAAGCATGCCCGTGGTTGCGCCTATGGAAATCCCCGTCGGCACGGAACCAACCAAACTCCATGCAGGAGCCGTTGTCCCGGATCCACCGGTGGTCCAGAGCGTGTATGCATAATCGGTGCCAGCCGCTGCCGTCGGCAGCGTGCAGGTGGCCCCCGAGCAACCGCCGATCGCCAGGGCTGGCGTGGGCGCGGGGGCACCTGCCGCCACAGTCAGCGAGTAATTGGCATTAGCGGAATTGCCAGCTCCGTCAGTGACTCGCACCGCGAAACTCACCGTACCCGCCGCACTGGGCGTACCGGAAATCACGCCTGCTGCACTGAGAGTCAAGCCCGCAGGTAGGGCTCCCAACGCCGTCCAGGCATAGGGTGCCTGGCCGCCAGTGGCTTCGAGCACAAAGCTGTACGGGACACCGACGGTTGCACCCCCTCCCAGTGCCGCAGTTGTGATGCTTGGCGGCGTGGTCGCGGTGGCCACCCTGGAAACCGCCGGGACGACCAACACCCCGGCGACGGGATCCTGAATGCCGTTGCTCACGTCGTTGTCGCTGCGATCCGCCGTCATATCGAGCACGATGGAACCTTCGGTCGGGCCACTCGACAGGTCAAAACCGGCCAGGCCAGCGACGGTGCTGACCGACAAGGTGCCGCCTGTCTTGTTGCCCGCCATCAAGCTGGCGCCCACGCCCGCACCCGTGGGACGGATGCTGATCTGCAGGTTCGGCGCCGCCGGGTTGGGAACCATCTGATTGGCATCGTCAAGCACCTGCACCTTGACATTCGTGGTGGTCGTCAGACCTGCGGTGTTGCCCTGTATGCCCAGGACATTCGACGTCGTGGTGCGACCAGTCACACTGGCAGGCAACCCGCTGGCAGCGCCGACGGTAATGGTCAGGCTGGTCGAATAGTATTTCTGATCCTGCGGATTCTGTACCGAGCAGGTGATGGTGGCGGTTCCGGCCTCGTTACCCGCATGGAAGTGAAAGGAATTGCCACCGGAATTCGAGCCGAGGGTGATGCTGCGGTAAGCATTGGGCACCTTGATCTTCCCGCCAGCGCCGTTGTCCACTTCGGTCTCGTGATCCGGGTCGCCGTCCAGGTAGTACAGCGAGCCGACGTTCAGCCCGCCCGCCATGTTGCAGCCAAAAATCTTATCGGTTGCACTGGTTCCCCCGGGAATGGGATAACCGTTTTCCGTGGCCTTCACATACACCGTCGTGGTGAATGGGGCATACACGCCGATGCCCGGGCCTGCACCGACGGTATTGGTAGGCAGCTGCGTTCTGTCGGCCGTCATCGTCACAACATAGGGACCATGACTCACCCCAGGACTACCCCCACCTCCCCCGCAGGCTGAAAGCGCCGCAGCACAAGCCACGGAAAAAACTGCAATTGTCGAAATTTTCATGACTTCCCCGTTTTCACAATTCAACGTACCGGCCCACGGTCGGAAATGACCTTGGGTGTGATAAAGACCATCATTTCACGCTTGTTGGCCGTCTTCGTGGTGTTCTTGAACAGATTGCCCACGATGGGCACGTCGCCCAGCAACGGCACCTTGTTCACCTGATTGGTTTCTTCCAGCTCGAAGATGCCACCGATCACGACAGTGCCACCATTTTCGACGAGCACCTGCGTCGTGACGTGCTTGGTGTCGATCGCGACACCCTGTTCCGTCACCTGACCGACGCTGTCCTTGTTGACGTCAAGGTTCAGGATGATGTTGCCTTCGGGCGTGATCTGCGGCGACACCTCCAGCTTGAGCACGGCCTTCTTGAACGCGATGGTGGTGGCCCCGTTGGGCGCCGTCACGTTGTAGGGGATTTCCGTGCCCTGCTCGATCAGCGCCTTGGTCTGGTCGGCCGTCACCAGCCTCGGACTGGAAATGATCTTGCCCTGTCCATCCGCTTCCATCGCCGAGAGTTCCAGCGTCAGGAAACGGTTGGCCGCCGAATTGAAGATCGAGAGGGCGAAAGAACCCGTACCCGTCACACCGGAAAGCGCTGCCGGCATGTTGACGAAATTCCCACCCACATTCACGGGACCGCCAAAACCGGAGGAATTGGTGGCGTTTGTGTAATCGGTACCAATGGCCACACGATTGCCGCCAAACAGCCCATAGCCGCCGTCGCCGCCCTTTTGCGCGCGCAGATCGCCGCCGCCCAGGCGCACCCCGAGAGAACGGCCGAAGGTATCGCTGGCCTCGACGATGCGCGCCTCGATCATCACCTGGCGCACCGGCACATCGAGCGACTGGATCAACTTGGCCACTTCCTCGAGCTTGCTGCCGATGTCGGTGACGAACAGCTGGTTGGTGCGCGGTTCGGCCATTACGCTGCCACGCTCGGAAAGGAACTTGTTCGATGACCCCCCGCCCGCGGATGCCCCGGGCAAGCTGCCGCCCGTCAGCTGCGCCACGAGGTCCGTCGCCTTGGCGTAGTTGAGCTGGAACGCCTGCGAGCGCAGCGGCTCGAGCTTCTTGATCGCGTCGGCGGCCTCCAGGTCCTTCTTGGTGCGCGCATCGATTTCATCCTTGGGCGCGATCCACAGCACCGTGCCAGTCTTGCGCATGCCCAGACCCTTGGCGTCCATGATGATCTGCAGCGCCTGATCCCAGGGAACATCCTTCAGGCGCAGGGTGAGCGCCCCGGTCACCGTGTCGGACGTCACGATGTTGAAGTTGGTGAAATCGGCAATGACCTGCAGCAAGGAGCGCACGTCGATGTTCTGGAAGTTCAGCGAGAGCTTTTCGCCGGTGTAGGTCGGACCCTGCGCCAGCTTGTTGACATCCACCTTCTTTGCGCGCACTTCCACCACGAACTGCTGATCGCTCTGGTAGGCGCTGTGCTCCCAATCCCCGACCGCCTTGATGGTCACGCGCACGCGCTCGCCGCGCTGCTCGGCGGTGATGGTTTGCACCGGCGTGCCGAAATCCGTCACATCCAGGCGCCGGCGCAGCCCTTCGGGCAAGGCGGTGCGAGGAATGTCAAGCACGAGATCCTTGCCCTGCTGCTGGACATCCACGCCCACGTCACTGCTGCCAAGCTGCAGCACGACACGCCCGGCGCCATCGGTCGTGCGCCGGAAATCCAGGTCTTTCAACGCGGTGACATCAGTGGATGCCGCAGCGGCGGGCAACGCGGACGGCGCGACCGACGACGCCGATGCCGACACGCTTCCGGCGGGATCCAGGGAAACGATGACGCTGTTGCCCTGCAATTCGGACTTGTAAGACGTGGCCTGCTTGAGGTTGAGCACCACCCGCGTGCGGCCTCCGACCTCAACGACATTGGCCGTGCGCAGATTGCCCTGGTTGATTTCGACCAGCGAACGCCCGAGGGCGTTGGTCACATTCGGAAAATCCAGCGCGATGCGCGCGGGGCTCTGGATGGCGAATCCCGCAGGCAATTGAGCCAGCGGCTCGGACAGCTCGATGCGCAAAACCTCGGCGCCACCTTGAACGTAGCCCGTCACCGATTCGATGGCCCCGCCCGCATGGGCCGCCGTGGCGAGAAGCCCAAGGCCCAGAGTGACACCCGCCAGCCACGAAGCAGGCGAATGATGGGTAGTTGTGCGCTTCGTCATTTCTTTGCCCCCGTTCCCTCTTGCAATTCAAGCGTCGTCATGCGCTCCACCCAATCTCCAGTCTGATCCTGGACAATCTCTCTGATTTTCATATTGGTTTCGGCAATGGCGATGATCTTGCCGTAGTTCTGCCCGAGATAATTACCTACATTCACCTGGTAAAGCAATTTGTCTACAGTGACCAAGGCGACGGGCTTGCCGTTCTTGACCATGCTCCCCACCATTTTCACGACATCCAGGGGGTAGGCCTCCAAAGGCTCCTTGCGTCTGGCCAGTTCAGGCGCGATCAACGAGGCATTCCCCGCGCTTTCCTGCGAATCACGGCGCAAGGCCTGTGTCAGTTTCTGCGAATTGAACGGATCCACGCCATTACCGGCCACATAGGCCTGCGGCACGAATTGCAACGGCTCCTTGATCGGCGTGACGTGCGGCTTGGTATTGGCGCGCAAGTCATTCATCCACTGGCGAAGGTCATCCTGCCCGGAAGGCTGGCACCCCGCCAGAACCAGCAAGACCGGCACCACACTGAAGATAAGGGCACGACGGATCATTTCTTTTTACCCTTGCTTGCGGCGGCTGCCTGTTTCTGCGCCTCGATCTCGCTCGCATCGAGATAACGGAAGGTGCGCGCGGTCGCATCCATCCTGAGCCCTCCGGCGCTGTCCTTGGCATCGGCCGGGGCGATCTTCAAGTCATTGAGCGTGACGATCCGCGACAGTTTCGCGACATCCGCCGCAAACTCTCCCATGTCGTGGTATCGGCCCGTGACCTTGATGGCAATGGGCAATTCGGCGTAGTAGTCACGTGTGATCGCCTGCCCCGGCCGGAACAACTCGAATTGCAGGCTGCGCCCCAGACCGGCTTGATTGATGTCGGAAAGCAACGCCGACATTTCCGCCTTGCTGGGCAATTGCTTTTCCAGTTGCAGCACGTACTGCTGGATTTGTTCGCGCTGCTTCTTCAGCGCGTCGAGGCTGACGGCCTTGGCCAGTTTCTTCTGGTAATCATCCTTGAGCGTCTGCTCCTTGGCTTCTTCGGTGTGCAGCTCGTCCTGGTATTCGTTGAGTTTGACAAACCACAGCACCGCCGCGACCGCGGCGGCGATGAAGACACACAGCAATACCCTGGGCAGAATGGGCCACAGGGACGGATCTTTGGGATCAAGATTCCTGAATTGCCCTTGCAGTTCGGCCTGCAGTTTGCCGAAATCAATCCCGGATTTTTTGGTTTTGGTGGCCATGTTCACTTCTTCCGGGCTGAGCCTGCGGCGTCCGCAGCCTTCTTGGCTTCGGCGCTGCGCGCCAGGTGGAAGCTCAGGGTAAACGACGGAACACGTCGCTGGTCACGCGCGGAGAGCGAGACATTCGCCGTCACGATTTCTCCCAGCTGCGGCTTGGAGAACCAGGGCGTGTTGTCCGACAGATTGCGCAGCAGCTCGGAAACCCGCTCGTTGGACTGCGCCATCCCCTTGAGCGTCACCACCTGGTCCGTTTGAGCCAGACTCGTGAGGTAGACCCCATCCGGCACCTGCAGCACCAGCTCGTTGAGCATGTGCACGGGCAGGTTGCGATCGGCCTGCAAATCCTCCACCGCCTTCTGGCGCGCGCGCAATGCGGTGATTTCTTCTTCGATATTCGCAATTTCCTTGATTTGCTTGTCCAGAATCGCCGTTTCACTGGCGATGAAACCATTGCGCGCCTGCTGGTTTTCTATCATGGTCTGGAACCACAGATAGATGGCTCCGGCAATCAACAGGCCGGCGATAGCCGATAGCAGCATGACCGCCTGAAACGACTCGCGGCGGCGCTTGCGCGCCACTTCGCGGTGCGGAAGGAGGTTGATCAGGATCACTGCAGGAACCTCCGCATCGCGAGACCACACGCCGTGAGATATCCCGGCGCTTCACGCGCCATCTTCTTGACGCGCACCGCACCGCTGACCTCCATCCCCTCGAACGGATTGACGATGCTCGCGGCAAAACCGGTGCCCGATGTCACGGCGTCCGTGAGACCCTGCAAGGCGGCAGACCCGCCCGCAATCAGGATGCGGTCGACGCGGTTGTACGGCGTGCTCGTGAAGAAGAACTGCAGGGCCCGGCCGATTTCCTGCGCCATCCCCTCGACGAAGGGCTGCAGGACGGTGCTGCGGTAATCATCCGGGAGATCGTCGTTGCGCTTTTTTGCCTCTGCCTCTTCCAGAGAGAAGCCGTACTGACGGACGATGTGCTGCGTCAGCTGCGCGCCGCCGAACCCCTGATCACGCTCGTAAAGCACCTCTTCGTTGCGCATGATCTGCATGCTGGTCGTCATGGACCCCACCTCAAACAGGGCAACCACCGCGTCCTGTCCCTTGTTGGGCATGGCCTCGACCAGGCGCCCCGCCGCCAGGCGCGCTGCGTGGGACTCCACATCGACCACCATGGGTTTCAAGCCCGCCGCTTCGGCAAGGCCCTCGCGATCCTGCACCTTCTCACGGCGCGACGCCGCGATCAGGACATCCACGTCGCCCGGGGAGTTCTTGCTGGGCCCGATCACGCAAAAATCCAGACTCACTTCGTCCAGCGAGAAGGGAATGTATTGATTGGCTTCGGATTCAACCTGAACTTCCATCTCCTGGTCGGTCAAATCCGCAGGGAGCGTGATGCGCTTGGAGATCACTGCGGAAGACGGCAGCGCCAACGCCACGTACTTCGTGCGCGAACCACTCTTCTTGACCAGACGCCTGACGGCGTCGGCCACTTCGTCGAATTTTTCAATGTTGCCATCGGAAATCCACCCCTGCTCCAATGGCTCGGTGGCACACCGCTCCAACACCCAAGCACCGGCCTTGTCCCGACCCAACTCCACCAGCTTGGCGCTGGACGAACTGACGTCTATCCCCAACAAAGGGGCCGGCTGGCGACTGAACAACGACCCCAGTGAAATCAAGATACCCCCCATATATATTTGAAACGGCGCAACAAAAGTTGATACGTCACTTGCATGCTAGCAGCAAAGTTGTTCTGCAGGAAAGACTTTTACGGCGTTTTCCCCGCGCAAACGTTGTCAAAAGCTGACGCATCCACCTCGTGACGACCGCCCCGGGAACCGACCCGCCGTCCAGCCACCCGCACGCGCGCAAGTGCTGCCAGACGCCCTTTCTATAATTGCCGGCTCGCTACGACAGGCCCCTTATGCCTACGGACTCAGAACGTTCCACACCCAAAGCAGCAAAGCCACGACGCACCCACTGGGCGATTCGCGCGCTTGGCTGGCTTGTCGGCCTCCTTGCCGCAGGAGTCGCCGCTGGCGCGCTGCTGGTGGGCATAGGCCTGGCCATGGCCTATCCGAATCTGCCGGATGTCTCGGACCTCGCCAACTACCGCCCGAAACTGCCGCTGCGGGTGTTTTCCGTCGAAGGCGCGCTGCTGGGTGAATTCGGCGAAGAGCGGCGCAACCTGACCCCGATCGAGGATATCCCGCAGGTCATGACCCACGCCGTGCTGGCCGTGGAGGATGCGCGTTTCTTCGAACACGGCGGCGTGGACTACAGGGGGGTGTTGCGCGCCGCGCTGGCCAACCTCGGGCGCATCAAGAGTCAAGGGGCCTCGACGATCACGATGCAGGTGGCACGCAATGTCTATCTGTCTTCGGAGAAAACGTTCACCCGCAAGATCTATGAGTTGCTGCTCACGTTCAAGCTCGAGCACCTTCTGACCAAGAACCAGATTCTCGAAATCTACATGAACCAGATTTATCTGGGCAACAGGGCTTACGGATTCGCAGCCGCGGCGGAAGCCTATTTCGGCAAGCCGCTCAAATCGATTTCGATTGCCGAGGCAGCCATGCTGGCGGGTCTGCCCAAGGCGCCGTCGGCCTACAACCCGATCAGCAATCCCAAGCGCGCGCGCACACGCCAGCTCTACATCATCGATCGCATGCTGGAGAACGGTTTCATCACCGCCGATGAAGCCAAGGCCGCCAAGGCCGAAGCCATCAAGCTGCGCACACAGGGCGAAAGCACCCGCGTGCATGCGGAGTACGTCGCGGAGATGGTGCGCCAGTTGATCTACGCTCAATACGGCGCGGACACCTACACGCGCGGCCTGAACGTCTACACGACCTTGCAGGCTGGAGAGCAGGATGCCGCCTACAAGGCGCTGCGCCAGGGCATCATGAACTACGAGCGGCGCCAGCATTACCGTGGCCCGGAGGCTTTCGTCACCCTGCCCGCCGACGCCGCCGGCACCGAAGACATGATTGACGAAACGCTGGCAAACCACCCCGACAACGGCGAAGTGCTCGCCGCCGTGGTGCTGGAGGCCGGCCCGAAGAAGGTCGTCGTTTCGCGCCCCGATGGCCAGACCATCGAAGTGACGGGCGACGGACTCAAGCCGGTTCAGTCCGGACTGGCCGACAAGGCCCCGGCCAACATCAAGCTGCGCCGGGGTGCCGTGGTGCGCATCGTGCAGACACCCAAGCAGACCTGGGAAATCACGCAACTGCCGGAAGTGGAAGGCGCCTTTGTCGCTCTGGACCCACGTTCGGGTGCCATCCGTGCCCTCGTGGGGGGCTTTGACTTCGAGAAGAGCAAATTCAACCACGTGACGCAGGCCTGGCGCCAGCCGGGCTCGAGTTTCAAGCCCGTCATTTACTCGGCGGCCCTGGAGAAGGGCTTCACGCCGTCCACCGTGATCGATGACGCTCCCCTGTTTTTCAGCGCCGAGCAAACCGGGGGCAAGCCCTGGGAGCCCAAGAATTACGATGGCAGGTACGACGGTCCGATGACGCTGCGCACGGGCCTTGCCAAATCCAAGAACGTGGTGGCGATCCGCGTGCTGCAGGCCATAGGCCCGAAGACGGCGCAAAACTGGGCCACCCACTTCGGCTTCGACGCGGACAAGCAGCCGCCCTTCCTCACGCTGGCGCTGGGCGCAGGCTCCGTCACACCCATGCAGATGGCGCGGGCCTATTCGGTCTTCGCCAACGGCGGGCATCTGATCAGTCCCTATCTCGTCACCCGCATCACGGATCAGCAGGGCAATGTCCTGACCGAATATCAACCGCCTGCACCGGATACCCTGCCGCAGGCGATCAGCCCACGCAATGCCTTCGTGATGGACAGCCTGCTGCAGGAAGTGACGCGCTCGGGCACGGCGGCCCGCGCCCAGGCGACGCTCAAGCGTCCCGATCTGTATGGCAAGACCGGAACGACCAACGACGCGCTGGATGCATGGTTCGCGGGTTTTCAGCCCACGCTGGCGGCAATTACCTGGATAGGCTACGACACGCCGCACAACCTCGGCAGCAGAGAGACGGGGGGGGGCCTGGCGCTGCCGATCTGGATCGATTTCATGCAATACGCGCTCAAGGGCGTTCCCGTGACGCAACCCACGGTACCGCCCGGCGTGACCAATGTGAGTGGCGAGTGGTACTACGATGAATACGCGCGCGGCGCAGGCGTCTCCAGCCTGACCGACAACACGGCGCCCGGCAGCGCGGCCGTGGGGGACGATACGCCAGAGCGCCCATCCGCCGAGGAACGCAGCCACATCCTCGATCTGTTCCGGCGTTGACCTTGCCGCAACCCCTCATGTCCACTCCCCTGTTGCGAGCCCTCTCCATCCTGAGCTGCTGCCTGGTTCTCGGCGCCTGCGGGCAGCGCGGGCCGCTGTACTTGCCGCATCCCGCAACGGCAACACCCAGCGCACCACCAGCCGGAACGAGCGGTAGCACCTCCCAGAAAACGCCCACTTCCTCGGCTGCCAACCCACCATGACCACGACTTTTCTGCCTGGCCACCCGTTCCTGCGTTACGAAAACAAGGCCTTGCATCTCGAAGGCGTGCGCCTGCTCGATCTGGCGCGGCGCTACGGCACACCCCTGTATGTGTATTCACGCGCGGCGATGCTGGACGCGCTGGCCGCGTACCAGCGCGGGTTCGCCGGTCGCAAGGCGCGCATCTGCTATGCCATGAAGGCCAACTCGTCGCTGGCGGTTCTGCAGCTGTTCGCGCGGGCCGGGTGCGGGTTCGACATCGTCTCGGGCGGCGAGCTCGCTCGCGTGCTGGCCGCAGGCGGCGACCCGGCCACGGTGGTCTTTTCCGGCGTTGGCAAGACGCGCGCGGAAATGCGCGAGGCCCTGGGTGTCGGCATAGGCTGCTTCAACGTGGAAAGCGAAGCCGAGCTCGAAGTACTGAGCGGCGTGGCTCAAAGCATGGGCGTCCGGGCACCCGTGAGCATCCGCGTGAATCCGAACGTGGATGCCAAGACCCATCCCTACATCTCCACGGGCCTGAAGGGCAACAAGTTCGGCATAGCGCACGAGCGCGTGCTCGCCACCTACCAGCGTGCGGCGAAGCTGCCGGGCCTGCATGTCAAGGGAATCGATTGCCACATCGGCTCGCAGATCACCGAAGAAGCCCCCTACCTCGATGCCATGGATCGCATTCTTGACCTGGTGGGCGCCGTGGAAGCCCAGGGCATCCGCCTGGAGCACATCGATTTCGGCGGTGGGCTCGGCATCAACTACGACGGAGACACGCCGCCCGCTGCCGATGCGCTCTGGGCCAAGCTGCTGGCCCGGCTGGACGCACGCGGCCAGGGAGGCCGGCAGCTCATGATCGAACCCGGCCGCTCGCTCGTGGGCAATGCCGGCGTGTGCCTGACGCAGGTGCTCTATCTGAAGCCGGGCGAACAGAAGAATTTCTGCATCGTCGATGCGGCGATGAACGACCTGCCACGGCCGATGATGTACGAGGCCTACCACGGCATCGTGCCTCTCGACGGCTCTGCCAGCGCACCGTCACAGGTCTACGATGTCGTCGGCCCGATCTGCGAGAGCGGCGACTGGCTGGGGCGCGAGCGCGAACTGGCGGTACGGCCCGACGACTATCTGGCCGTACTTTCAGCCGGGGCGTACTGCAGTGCGATGGGCAGTACCTACAACACGCGCGCGCGGCCCGCGGAGGTGCTGGTGGATGGCGACACGGCACACCTCATTCGCGAACGCGAAGCCATCAGCGACATCTTCCGCACGGAACGGCTGGTACCGACGAGCCCCTGAGAATTTGAACAAAAATGGCTATGACGCTTTGCCATCAAGCGTTAGCCACTATCGTTTTCATAACATGTGCGCAGGCGCTTTTCCGGGGCCGGCGAGACGCCAACGCGGCATGACACGCGCCATCAGCAGGATGGCGATGATGGTGGTGTAAACGAACACCTCCGCGAAATCGCGCTTGCCCGCACGCATCCAGAAGAAATGCAGCAGGGCGAGCACGGCGCACAGATACACCAGCCGATGCAGCGCCTGCCAGCGGCGACCGCCGAGCCAGCGCAGGAAGGGCTGGAAAGATGTGATGGCAAGCGCCAGCAACAAGGCGAAGGTGCTTGCGCCTGCAAGGATGAACGGCCGCCGCGCGATGTCCAGCATGATGGCGCCCACATCCAGCCCCATGTCAAATCCGGCATAGCACAGCAGATGCAGCAGGGCATAGCCGAAAGTGAACAGCCCCAGCATGCGGCGAAACCGCGCGAGCTGCGGCACACCCAAGAGTTTGCGCAGTGGAGTGATGGCCAGCGTGAGGCACAACAGGCGCAGCGTCCAGTCGCCCGTCGAGCGAATCAGTTTTTCCGCCGGATTGGCACCCAGGCCACCCGTGGCCGCGCCAAAAACCAGCCATGCCAAGGGCAGCAGGCACAGGGTGAACAACAGCACCCTGGCAAACGGGTGCAGCAGCCAGCCAGCGCGCATGGCCCGCAGCTTGGGCATCAGAAGTACTTCTTCAGGTCCATGCCGGCGTAAAGCCGGGCCACTTCGTTGCCGTAACCGTTGAAGAGCAGCGTCTTGCGGCGCCTGGCGAAGAGGCCATCCTCGCCGATGCGCCGCTCGGTCGCCTGGCTCCAGCGCGGATGCGGCACATCGGGGTTCACATTGGAATAGAAGCCGTATTCATGCTGCGCCGCAATATTCCAGGCCGTGCTCGGCTCTTTCTCCACCAGGCGCATGCGCACAATGCTCTTGGCGCTCTTGAAGCCATATTTCCACGGCACCACGACGCGCACAGGCGCTCCGTTCTGGCTGGGCAACACCTGGCCATACATGCCGAAAGTCAGCAAGGTCAGCGGATGCATGGCTTCATCCAGCCGCAGACCCTCGGTATAGGGCCATTGCAGGACGCTGGAGCGCACACCGGGCATGGTCGCCTTGTCAGCCAGCGACTCGAACTGCACATACTTTGCGCTGCCCTGGGGCTGAACGCGCTCGATCAGCGCCGACAGCGAGTAGCCCACCCATGGAATCACCATGGACCACCCCTCCACGCAGCGCAACCGGTAGATGCGATCCTCGAGTGCGCCGAGTTTGAGCAGATCATCGATGTCGAAGGTCCGCGGCTTGTTCACGAGACCGCTCACCTCCAGCTTCCACGGGCTCGTCTTGAGCGCAGAGGCGTGCGCTGCCGGGTCCGCCTTGTCGGAACCGAATTCGTAGAAATTGTTGTAATGCGTCGCATCCTGGTAGCTGGTGGGCTGCTCCATGGTCATGGCGGCTTCCACCTTCGACGGCTGCCCCGTCAGCCGCGCGAGCGCGCCCGATGACGCCCCTTGCCCGTGTGCCGACCGCTGCGCCCAGGCCGCAAGCAGGGCTCCCCCGGCGCCCGCGGCCATGATTTGCAGGCATTCGCGTCGACGTGCATAGACGCCGGCCGGGGTGATGTCACCGGGAACAGGATGATCGAAGCGATTCGTGCCACGCAATGCAGACATGGTGCGCCCTCCAGCATGCATGCGCCGTGAGGCGCACAAGAACACGGGCGGGTGCCTGTGCAAGCGGCCCGCCCGAATTGGATGACGATTTGTCTGCGCGCGTTCCGCACGCGCCGCGATTTCAGCGCAAACCGGCGATGTAATCGGCCAGGCCCTGGATTTCGTGGTCGGTCAGGTACTTGACCTCGTCATGCATGACCGTGCTGTTCGTGCGCGTGCCGCCCCTGAAATCAGACAGTTGCTTGACGGTGTAGTCCTGATGCTGACCCGCCAGACGCGGGAATTGCACGGGAACGCCCGCGCCATTGGGGCTGTGGCAGCCTGCGCATGCCGCAATCCCGCGGTCTTGCGCACCGCCGCGGTAGATGGATGCACCCACCGCCGCCAGATCCTTGTTCTGGGCGACGCCGTTTTTCGCCTTTTGCGTACCCAGCCAGGCCGACACATCGCGAACGCCCTCATCGTCGAGCGTGGCGGCCATGCCCTGCATCACCGCGTCTACACGCTTGCCGCTCTTGAATTCCTGCAGCTGCTTGGCCAGGTACCCCGGGAACTGCTCCGCCAGCACCGGATAGGTGGGCACTTCGGAATTGCCACCGGCGCCATGGCATGCCGCGCATACGCCGGAGTACGTCGCCTCGCCCTTGGCCAGATCCGGTTTGGCGGGCGCATCGGCTGCGAATGAAGTAACAGCGAAAACCGCCAGCGCGGCAGGCATCATCAGGGAGGCGATCAGCTTCATGGCGACGAGTTTGAAGTTATGGGCGCAAAAACCCGTGGATTCTACAATGTCGATCATCCCCAAATGACGCGCCTCATGCCACAAACTCCCGCACCGGCCTCCGCAGCGCCCTCATTGCCGACCTCCGAAGACCGCGTGGCCCTGGCCTGGATGCATACGGCGCGCTTTTTGACGACGGCGTCGACACTGAACCAGCTGCCCACGGTCACCGTGCCCGAAATCGCTTTCGTCGGGCGTTCCAACGCGGGCAAATCCACGGCGATCAACACGCTCACCCAACAGCGTCAGCTCGCCTTCGCTTCCAAGAAGCCCGGGCGCACGCAGCACATCAACCTGTTTGCGCTGGGCAAGCAAGGCGTGACGGACGCGGTACTCGCCGACCTGCCGGGCTATGGCTACGCGGCGGTGTCGCGCGAAGACAAGCTGCGCTGGCAGCGGGTGATGCTCAACTACCTGGTGCAACGGGAAAGCCTCTCGGCCTTCGTGCTGCTGTGCGATCCGCGCCTGGGCCTGACGGAACTCGACGAGGCCCTGCTCGATGCGCTGCGCCCGCGTGTCCAGGCGGGGCTGCGGTTCCTGGTGCTGCTGACCAAGGCGGACAAGCTCACCCGCGCGGAGCAGGCCAAGGCCCTTTCCATCGTACGGCTACAAGCCGGCGGGGGCGAGGTGCGGCTGTTCTCCGCGCTGAAGAAACAGGGGGTGACCGAGGTGGCGCACCTGCTCTGGCAGTGGACTCATCCGGCAGGTGCTGCCACCACCGATGAGCCAACGCTCGTCACTCAAGTACCGTGAGATAGTCGGCCAGGGCAGGCGTGGCGTGCGGGCGCCGTTGACCGGCGCCTGCGGATCGGGCCACCCCAGGGCCATGCCACACACCACGAGCTCGCTGCGCGGCAACTGCAGCACCTCGCGCACCACGTCGGGATAGGACGCCAGCGCACCGATGGCGCAACTGGCAAGACCCCGGGCCTGCGCTGCCAGCATCAGGGCATGCAGGCACAGCCCCAGATCCATGAAGCCCCCACCACCAAACCCCCGTTCGAGAGTCACGACCAGTGCCACGGGCGCCTCGAAAAACGTGAAGTTGCGCGCAAATTGCCGCTGGCGTCCCGCGGCATCCCCGCGCGCCACACCCAGGCTGGTGTACAGCGCCTGGGCCGCGGCGACCTGGCGCTTGCGCAAATGCATGGGCATGGGCGCCGGGAAATAGGCATAGTCTTCCCGAGCCGGTTCACCGGCCTCCCAAGCATGGGAAAGGGCTGTGGTCAATGCCGCGCGCGCCTTGCCCGTGATCTGCCAGAAATGCCCGGGCTGCAGGTTCGCCCCACTGGGGGCCAGCCGCGCCTGCTCCAGCATCCGGGCGATCCACTCCTCGGGAACGGTCCGGGGAAGAAAAGCGCGTACCGAATGGCGCCCCTGCGCCAGCGTGCGATAGCAGTCCTGCGGCTCATCCATGCCATGCTCCGACCAGGGTTGCACTGCCCAGGCCACCCGCCGCTGCAATCGCGGCCAGAACCGGTTGCCGAGGCTGGCGCTGCCAGTCCTCCAGCGCGCGTACGAGCGCGATGGCGCCGGAGGCGCCAATCGGATGACCCCGAGCCAGCCCTCCACCCTGCGGATTGAGCGCCTCGGGCGCCAGGCCCAGCGCCCGGGCGAAAGCCAGTCCCTGCACTGCAAACGCGTCGTGCAATTCGATCGCGCCCAGTTCGCACGTCCGCAAGCCACGGCGCTCGAGCAGGACTCGTGCCGCCTGGTGCGCGCACAGCATGGGCTGGCGCGGCTGCCCGCCCTGTGAATACGCATCCAGCCAGGCCGCGCGTGGCCGCAAGCCCCACTTTCGGCAGGCCGCCGGGCTTGCCAGCAGCAGCAGGGCTGCGCCATCGGCCTGTGGCGACACACTGGCGCGCGACAGACTGCAGTCATTCCCGTCGGCGTCACGCGCCTCTCGCAGCACCGGCATGCGGGCCATGCGCGCCAGGGTGAGCGCACGTGGATAACCGTCGCGCGCACAGCCGGCGACCGCGACGATCTCGGCGGACGGATCGGCGGCCCGGGCACGCGCATGGCTGAGCGCGGTATACGCATCCTGTGCCTGGCGCGTGATGCCGAGTTCGGCGGCGCCTGTGGCCGCGGCGTCCAGCGGATCAGGATCCTGTGCCGGATCAGGCGCGAACGAGGGTCGTTCATAGGCTGTCGGCATCCGGGCCGGATCCAGCGGCCGGTGCTGACGGATCGGCGCACGGCTCCAGGACTCCGCCCCACCGGCAATCACGACGTCAGCCTGCCCCGCCGCCAGCAAGGCACACGCCAGCGTGACGGCATCCATGCCGGAACAGCACTGGGTATCCACGCTGAGCGCACGGGCCTGCTGCGCGATCCCGGCCGCCAGAGCGAGCATACGCGCCGGGTTGCCGTTGGCGCCCAGCGCATTGCCCAGCACGAGGGTATCGATCGCCTGCGTGGGCATCTCGCTGATCGCCAGCAACTGCCGCACCAACGGCACCGCCAACTCGTGCGGCAGGCATCGGGCCAGCGCACCGCCCCGTGGCGCAACGGCCGTGCGCGCCCACGCAAGAATCGGCCAGCCACCTGTCAACGCCATGGTTGCAGACCCCCCGGTCCATCCGCCAAAAGCAGGCGCGCGATGGCGGCATGATCGGTCTTGCCGCTGCGCGTTTGCGGCCATTCGCGCGTCCAGCGCCACCAGTGGCGCGGACATTTGCAGGCCTCCAGCGCCAGGCAGCACCAGCGCGCGAGCTCGTCCACCGTCGGGTGCAAACCGGCCCGCAGCTGCACGACCGCGTGAACACATTGACCACGCCACTCATCCGGCAGGCCCAGCACACTCGCCTGCGCGACCGCGGGGTGCTGCATGAGGCGTGTCTCGACCTCCTCAGGAAACACATTCCTGCCCGCCGTCACCAGCATGCGGCTTTCACGCCCGCGCAAGTGCAGCAGCCCGTCCGCGTCGAGCCAGCCCACATCGCGCACCGACAGCCAGCCCTCATCGCACAACGCGGCAGAGCCATCCTTGGCATGCACGTAATCCATGAACCGCATGGCGCTGCGCACCCAGATGCGCCCCGGCGTCCCCGTCGGCAAGGGCCGCTGCGGGCTGTCGCCGATGCACAGGCTCACGTCGCTGAACGCATGCCCCACGGCCTGCCCCGGGGCATTCGGGTCTGCAACCATCCAGGCCACGAAACTCGTCTCCGACGCACCGTAGAACTCGATGATGCGCGCCCCCGTCAGCAGTTGTCGCAGCTGCGGCGTGTGCTCTCGCATCCAGCGCGCACCGCTGATGAGGACGAGCGCGGCCGTTGCACGCCCCGCATGCCGCCTGCGCTGCGCAAACGCGAGCAGAACCAGCAACTGGCTCGGGACCGCCACAAGCACCGCTCCGGGATGCGCCACGAGGTCGGCCCAGGTCCGCTGCGCGCTGAAGTGCTCCTGCACGACAGCCCCGGCACCCGTCCACAGCCCCATCAACGCGGCGAACAGAAACAGCGAGTGGTGCATGCGCCCGGGCGCGATCATCGGACCGCAGGCCGCATCCCCCCAATCGCACAGCGCCGCGCAAAAGCTCTGCGTCCACGAACGGTGGTGGCGGCGAAAGCCCTTGGGCTGGCCGCTCGTGCCCGATGTGAAGCCGATGTAAAACGGCTTCAGGTCCCCCGCCGTCTGCTCCAGAGGAGGCAAGGCCGCAATGCTGGCCCGCACGCCAGCCTGCACCTCGGGGGGCCACGCCGGATCTCCGATGGCGGCGCAGCGGCCACTGGCGAGGACCGCGAGAAATTCCACCAGGGTATCGACCGTGCCCAGGCGCAGCGGCAACAGCACCGTCGAAGCCGCCTGCGCGTGCGCCCGCGCGCGCCGCATGACCCGGGCATGCAGCTCGGCAAATGTCCACCGCCGGGTTTCACTGGCCAGGGCAAGGGCCTGCGGGCGTTCATGCGCCCAATACCCGAGCGGCAAATGCACCTGCCGGAAGACCTCGGGCAATTCGTCCACATTGCAGGGCAATGCGAACGGCAGATCATTCATGCGCGGCCGCCCAGGGGCCAGTCCGGTAGCGCCTTGGCCACCGTGTGCACGACGGCGGCGCACACCGCGCACTTGATCAGGTCACCGGGAACGAAGGCCATGTCCACCATGAGCGCCTGTTTCAAAGGCATGTCGGCCAGCCACATCAGGCCACCAATGCCTACCGCATGCAGCAGCACCAGGCCACCCGCTGCGGAAGCGATGAAGGCGCTGATACCCGCACGCCGCGGTGTGGAACGCGGCAGCCACCCCATGATGAAGCCGGTCGCGCCGGCAGCCAGCGCAAATCCGACGAGATAACCCGCGGACGGAGCCGCGAACGCACCCAGCCCGCCGCGCCCTCCCGACAGCAATGGCAGCCCCACGGCGACGGCCAGCAAAAACAGCGCCAGAGCCTGAAAGGCCCGCCAGCCACCCAGCAGACAGCCTGCCAGCATGACCGCCAGCGATTGCAACGTGATGGGCACGCCAAAGGGCAGATCAACCTTCGGAATCAAACCCAGCACCGCCGTCAGGGCGGCGAAAAGGGCGACCTGCGTGATCGCATGGGCACTGTGGCGGTTCAAGGCGGCATGCATGTTGCGCAGGTCTTTCATGAAGCTCAAAGACGGTGATTGTAAACATTTGACATTATTCAAAAGTAAACATCTTTTTGGCCAGGCGGGCGGGTCTTGAACCGCCGATGCACCCAGTAGTACTGCGAAGGCATGGTCCGAATGGCGGCCTCGAGCTCGCGATTCATGCGCGCCGTGTCCGCCACCGGGTCTTCGGTCGGAAAATCCGGCCATGCCGCGGTGAGCTCTGCCTCGTAGCCAGTCGGTGTCATGCGGCTGTAGAGAGCCAGCACCTTGGCTCGGCCCAGACGCGCGAACCTGGACAGCGACGGAATGGTCGCCGCGTCAGGCACCGCGAAATACGGCACGAACACCGAATCCGTCGAGCCATAGTCCATGTCCGGCAGCAGGTAGAGCAGACCGCCTCGGCGCAGGCTGCCGATGATCGGCTTGACCCCGTCGGCGCGGTTGAGCATGCGCACCTTGCCAAAGCGCTGGCGCCCGGCCATGAACCAGGCGTCCAGTACGGCATTGGGATGGGTGGCGTAGATCGAAGTGAATTCGCGCGGGGTGTGCAAGGGCAGCGCCAATCCGCCGGCATCCATCCCGTAGAAGTGCGGCGCAAAAATGATGGTCGGCGTCTCGCCATCGAGCGCCTGCACGGCTCCCGTGAGTTTCACGCGCGAGCGCACCAGCGCCTCCGAACCCGACCACAGCCAGCCACGATCGAGAAAGGCCTGGCAGAAAGCCTCGAAGGATGCGCGAGCCCAGGCACGGCGCCGGGCTTCAGGCACATCCGGGAAACACAATTCGAGATTGCGCAGCGCCACCTTGCGGCGCGGCCTGGCCAGCACGAACAGCACCTGCCCTATCCACGCACCCAGCGCACGCAGCCACGGCAGTGGCAAGCGCCCCAGCGCGTTGAGCAGCATGATCCCAAAACGCGCGATCACGCTGCCATTTCCCCGCCGGATGGCGCAAGAGCGCGCGGCTGCTTGTAGCGCCCATAGCCCCACAGATACTGCTGCGGGCACTGACGGATCAAGACCTCCATCGCCTCATTGATCTGGCCAACCGCACGTTGCAGATCATCCGACAGCGGCTCGGCCAGACCCTGCAGATGCAGCACGTAGCCACGCCCCCGGGAGAGCCGTTCGCAGCGCGCCAGGATCACGGTGGCGCCGGTCTGCTGCACGAGGCGTGCCGCCAGTGTCATGGTGTAGGCATCACGGCCGAAGAACGGCGCCCAGACCCCCTGCCCTTGCGGCGGTACCTGGTCCGGCAACAACCCCACCGCACGCCCCTGGCGCAGGGCCTTGATCATCTGGCGCACGCCCTGGAGGCTGGTGGGCACCGCATCGATGCCCGGGCGCTGGCGCGCCTGCGCCAGCACGCGTGCCAGCCACGCCTGGCGCGCAGGCCGGTAGAGGATGGTGAAAGCGCCATGCGCCGGCGCCCAGCGGCGCGCGCCCTCCTGCACCGAAAGCTCGAAACAGCCGAGATGCGGTGTGAGAAACACGATCCCGTGCCCGGCAGCCCAGGCTTGCTCGACGCAGTCCGACCCTCGCACTTCGCAACAAGGCAACGCCTGGCCCAACCACAGGCGCGGCGCCTCCGCCACCATGCGCCCGGCGTGCGCCACCGCGGCGCGCACTTCGCCGAACGAATATCCAGCCAGCCGCGCATGCTCCACGAAGCGGCGCCGGTAGGTGGGCGAAAAGACGAACGCCAGCCATCCGAGCACCGCTCCCAAGGGATGCAGCAACCACAAGGGCAGAAGAGACAAAAAACGAAAGATCAGAGGCATTCACTACAATGGCACGGTCGCCGAGTTAACCGAGCAACTTGCAGGACGACGTTAAACAAGACTGCTAAAGCGTTCGCCGCAAAGCTCCTTGGGAAGCTTGGGCAACGCCCCAGATGCTTGGACACAAGGAGTTTATTCACAAATGGCGAGCGACTTTCTCTTCACCTCCGAGTCCGTTTCGGAAGGCCATCCCGACAAGGTGGCCGACCAGATTTCCGACGCCGTTCTCGACGCCATTCTGTCTGTGGACCCGCTGGGACGCGTCGCGGCGGAAACACTGACCAACACCGGTTTGGTCGTGCTCGCGGGCGAAATCAGCCTGCGCTCGGACGCCCAGACGCCCGATTACATCCAGATCGCACGCGACACCATCCGGCGCATCGGCTACGACAACACCGATTACGGCATCGATTACAAGGGCTGCGCGGTGCTGGTGGCCTACGACAAGCAGAGCAACGACATCGCCCAGGGGGTCGATCGCGCCAGCGATGATCACCTCAATACCGGCGCGGGCGACCAGGGTTTGATGTTCGGCTATGCGTGCGATGAAACAGACGCCCTGATGCCCGCACCCATCTATTACGCGCACCGTCTCGTGGAGCGCCAGGCGCAGCAGCGCAAGAGCGGCGCGCTGCCCTTCCTGCGCCCGGACGCCAAGAGCCAGGTCACGATGCGCTATATCGACGGCAAGGTCGACAGCATCGACACCGTGGTGCTGTCCACGCAGCACAGTCCCGACCAGTCCGAGACACCGACGAAGATGAAGGCAAGCTTCATCGAAGCCGTGGTCGAACAGATCATCAAGCCCGTGCTGCCCCGGGAGTGGCTCAGAAACACCAAGTACCTCATCAACCCCACGGGGCGCTTCGTCACCGGGGGACCGCAGGGCGACTGCGGCCTGACGGGGCGCAAGATCATTGTGGACACCTACGGCGGCTCGTGCCCGCACGGCGGCGGCGCATTCTCGGGCAAGGACCCGACCAAGGTGGATCGCAGCGCCGCCTATGCCTGCCGTTACGTGGCCAAGAACATCGTGGCCGCGGGCCTCGCGCGCCAGTGCCAGATCCAGGTGGCCTACGCCATCGGCGTCGCGCGCCCGATGAACGTCACGGTCTACACCGAAGGCACGGGTGCCATCCCCGACGAAAAGATCGCCCGGCTGGTGGCCGAACACTTCGACCTGCGCCCCAAGGGCATCCTGCAGATGCTCGACCTGCAAAGGCCGATCTACAGCAAGACCGCGGCCTACGGCCACTTCGGGCGCGACGAACCTGAATTCACGTGGGAGCGCACAGACAAGGCGGCGGCGCTGCGTGCGGCAGCGGGGCTGTAGGCACCATGGGCGCGCCAGCCATGCATGGACTTGCGCCACGAGGCCGCTGCGCTCCGTGCCGTGGTTCACCACCCCCATTCGACGAGCGCTGAATACCCTCGTCCATGTCGCATGGTCGACGTCGCCGTACTGATAGGCCGGTTCCAGCCGGTACACAACGGGCACCTGGCTCTGCTCAGGCAGGCACTTGCGCGCGCCCATCGGGTCGTGGTCATCGTGGGTTCGGCCTTTCAGGCCCGCACGCCGAAGAATCCGTTCACGTGGCAGGAACGCGCCAACCTGCTGAAAAACAGTCTGATGCCCGACGAAGCGGCGCGCCTCACGATCTGCCCCGTGCGCGACTATTACGACCAGGCGCGCTGGGCGAAGGCCGTTCTGGCCATCGTGAACCAACAGATCCAGCCCGGCAACCGCATTGCCCTGGTGGGCCATTTCAAGGATGCCAGCAGCAGTTATCTGTCCGACTTTCCGGGGTGGGAGCTGAACCGCCTGCCACGCTACGGCGCCATGGATTCCACGGTGCTGCGCGACGCCTGGTTTGGTGCTCCAGCGCCAGACCGGGCGGCCAGCCTGATGCAGTTTGCCGGCGAGGTTCCCGCCGCCACGCTGCAGCTGCTGGCGCAGTTTGCGGCCACGCCTGATTACACCGCCTTGCAACGGGAATGGCAGGCCTTGCGCAACGATCGCGCGGCCTGGGCTGCTGCCCCCTACCCGCCCGTGTTCGTCACTGTCGATGCACTCCTGCGTGGCCAGGGGCAGGTGCTGCTGGTGCAGCGCGGCCGCGCACCTGGCAAGGGACTGTGGGCCCTGCCGGGCGGGTTCCTTGAACCACGCGACACCCTGTGGCAATCCTGCCTGCGCGAACTGGCCGAGGAAACATGCTGCGCCCTGCCCGAAAGCACGCTGCGCGCTGCTCTACGGCAAGTCCACGTCTTCGATCATCCAGATCGCAGCCTGCGCGGGCGCACCATCACGCACGCACACTACTTCGACCTGGGGGATGCACCCCTCCCCGCCGTGCAGGCGAACGACGATGCGGCCCAGGCCCGCTGGGTGCCCATGGACGATCTGCCCGGGCTCGAAGCGCAGTTCTTCGACGACCACTTTCACATCCTCGACCACTTCCTCGGTCTGCTCGATCCGTAGTCCGCCGGCCGCATCCAGCCTCCGTCAAGACCCGGAAGCGACAACCAGCCCGTGGTGCCCCATCTTGGCCTTGTGCTTGACGGCAGCCGCGGCCGACGCCACGGCATCCGGTTTGTCGAAATGCCCCGGCTCGATGACCACCGCGCCGATGCTCAGCGTGGTGAACGGGAAGAACCGCCACACGCCGAACCTGTCCTCCGCATCGATACCGCCACGCACGAGCGCCGCCTCGTCGAACAGCCGGCGCGCGCGTGCGTTGAAGCCTTCCACGATGCGCCGGCAGCGCTCCTCCCAATCATCGCTCTGGAACAGCACCATGAAGTCGTCGCCGCCCACATGGCCGACAAAGTCCCGCTGCGGCGCGCACTGCGACGTCAAGGTGCGTGCGGCCAGGCAAATCATTTCGTCGCCTTGCCAATATCCGTAGTGGTCGTTGAACGGCTTGAAATCGTTGAGGTCGGCGTAGCAGGCGACAAACCTGCGCCCAGCCTTGAGCAGCCGGCGAATGTGCTCATTGATCGGAATGTTGCCCGGCAGCAAGGTGAGCGGATTGGCATGCCGGGCCGCCTCGATGCGCACCTCGGTCACCAGCCGGACCAGTTGCTGGCCACTGCCTAGACCCGCGTACCGCCCGTTTTCCGTCACGATGAAGCCCTCGGACAGATACCGCTGGTCGGCGGAGACCAGCACCTCGGTCATCGCCTCGACACCCGCATGCTTGGGCAGCACCAGCGGATTGGTGTTGGCGAACCTGCGCGCGGGCGTATGGCCGTACATCTCCCTGAAAAACCGCCGCGAACAGTTGTCGTGGAAGGTCTGGCGGTGCACCAGCCCCACAGGCATGCCTTCGTCCACCAGGGCGATAGCGTTGAGCGCCGCGTCGGCCTGAAATACCTCGGCCAGCTCGTCCACGGTGATTGCAGAGTGCTGCGGCTCGACCCAGGTCGTCACACGCGCCAGCGTCACATCGCCGCCACCGGCGCGCGCCAGGCCGGGCAGAACGGAGATGACACCGCTGGAAATCACGTCGCGCGCCGCCTGCAAAACGTCCTGGGCGGGCACGGGGGCAGGCCGCCCCAGGCCATAACCCTGAGCGAACGGAATTCCAAGATCGCGCACCGTGCGCAGTTCCGCCTCGGTTTCCACGCCCTCAGCGATCAGGTGCGCGCCCACGATCTCCGAAAATCGCATCAACCCCTTGACGATCTGCACCTTCACAGGGTTGGTGTCGATGCCCGCGATGAAGTACTTGTCGATCTTCACGTAGTCGGGCCGCAACTCGGCCCACAGCCGCAGATTGGAGTGCCCCTCGCCAAAATCATCGAGCGCGAACCGCACGCCGCAGGTACGGATGGACGTGACCGCCTGCACCAGGCGGGTAGTCTCCCCCGCATCGCCATGCTCGGTGATTTCGATCACCACCAGCGTCGGCGCCACTCCGGCGGCCTCCAGGGCGCGCGACACGCCGTCGGCGCCCAGGCGGTCCATCATCTCGACGACGGCAAAAGCACTCAGATTCAGGAACAGCAGGCGCTCGTCCTGGCAACGCCAGGTGCGGATGCCTTCATCCAGACAGGCCTGCTCCGTTCGCACCAACAGGCCCTGCTGCCGGGCGGCACGGAACAATTCATCCGGATTGCGCAGCGCATGCCCGGCGGGCAGGCGGATCAGGCTCTCATGGGCCACCACCTCGGCCGTGTCCAGCCGGGCGATGGGCTGGTAATGGGCTCGCAGCGCTTTTTCGTCAAGCAGGCGGGCGACGGACAAGGGATGGTGTTCGGGCGTCAACAAGGCCGACAGGCCGGCAGGCGGCCAACCGAGCGCCGAACCCGGCGCCTCGGCGCTGCCGACCGGCGGATCCGCTCTGATTGCAAGGTCACGAACCGTGGGGGATGCGAGACAATTATTCATGGCAATCATCATGATGGTGTAGGTCAAACGAGGTTGCGGACACCGAGATCAAACGGCCTCCACCAATTGCAGGCGAGCGTGCGCCAAAGCCGGCCGCTCCGATGCCGGCTCGCCCTGCCGGGGCAGCATGAAACGACCGATCAGCGACGACAGATCGTGGGCCTGCCCCAACAGACTCTGGGCCGCTGCCGCCGACTGTTCCACCAGTGCGGCGTTTTGCTGCGTCATTTCGTCCAGCGGCGCCATGGCCGCATGGATGGCGGCAATATCCTGGTTCTGGGCCTGGTGGGTGGCCTTGATTTCAACCATGGCCTGAGACGCGTACCGTATCGATGCCACCATCTGCGCCATGGTGCGGCCAGCGTCTTCCGCCAGGCGGGTACCGGCGTCCGCCTGCTCCACGGACTGCGTGACCAGCAACTTGATCTGGCGCGCCGCCTGCGCCGACCGGTTGGCCAGACTGCGCACCTCGGCCGCCACCACGGCGAAGCCCCGGCCTTGCGAACCCGCCCGCGCCGCTTCCACGGCGGCGTTCAGCGCCAGCAGGTTGGTCTGGAAAGCAATGCCGTCGATCACCCCCGTGATGTCTGCAATTTCGTGCGAACTGCCCGCAATCTGCTGCATCGTTGAAACCAGGCGATCTACCGCACCACTGCCTTGCTGCGCGGCATCGGCCGCCTGCACGGCCAGCATCTCGGTGTGCTGCACCCTGTCGGCGGATTCCTGAATCCTGTATGCCACATTCTCCAGCGAGGCTGCCGTCTCCTGCAGGCGCGCCGCCGTGGTCTCCGTCCGGTGGGACAGGTCGGCGTTGCCGCTGGCGATCTCCACCGAGGCCGTGTGCACGGCCTGCACGGACAGGCCCACCTGCTGCACCAGCGTGCGCAGCGCAGACTGCATGGCAGCGAGCGACGAGAGCATCCGGCCGGTTTCATCGCGTGCGTGGCCGACGATGTCGTGACGCAAGTCCAGCCCGGCCACCTGGTCGGCTGCTGCCGCCGCCTGGGCAATGGGGCGCGTGATGCGGCGCACCAGCCACAGCGCCAGCAAGGTGCCCAGCACCAGCGCCAGGCCACCAAAGGCCAGCAGCGACAGGCGGGCCATCCGGCTCAACTGCGCCACCTGCAGCGCCGCGTCATCGATGGCCTGGCGCTGTGACTGGGTGAGCGCATCCAGCGCCTGCAGCATCGCCTTCGCCGCGGGCACAAAGCGCTCCGCGTACACCTTGTCGATGCGCGACGTCAGGCCCGAATCGCGTGCGGCAATCAGCTCCGTGCGGGCCGCCTGAAAATCCTTCCCCACGGTGCGCACCTGCTCCAGTTGCCGGGCATCGGCATCGGCTTGGAGCTGCTGATCGAGCAGGGCAATGAAACCGTCGTACTGTGCCTGCGTCGCCGCAATGTCGGCGCCCAGGATCTCCCCCACCTGCGGCTCGGAACTGAGCGCCACCGCCTTGTAGCGCTCGGCATTGATGGCCTGCAATCGGTAGGCGTCGGCCACCAGGCGTTCATTGGCCACGCTGCGTTGCACCATGGCCTCGGTGGACTGGTTGATGCGGTCCAGCGACCAGACACCGATGCCCGAGCCCACCAGGCTCAGGGACAGCACCGCCAGGAAGATCAAAACCAGGCGGCGGCCCAGCGGACCGGTGGTGGAGGGCGCAAAAGAGGACTGGGTTTTCATGAAGACATCCACACACTGAAAGACGATCGCACCGGCCGCAGGCGCGGTACGCATGCGCCGCATGACGCGGCGGCCGGTCTTTCACTCTACGGAGTGAATGTGTCAATTTGTTTTCAAACAACCCCGACACCGGCCGATGTGGGTGGCCAACGACACGATTCGGCTCCATCCGCCCCTTGAAACCGGGACAAATACCCTTATGATTAGCACTCGTTGGAGTTGAGTGCTAACAACGCCCTCCATCTGCCAGGCGGCCCGCTCCAGGGCCTCTTTTGCAAGCATCTTTCAACCAGTGAATTTTCAGGAGTTGCCATGAAACTTCGTCCCCTGCACGACCGTGTCGTCGTCAAGCGCCTCGAAAACGAAACCAAGACCGCCTCGGGCATCGTGATCCCCGACAACGCCGCTGAAAAGCCCGATCAGGGTGAAGTGCTGGCCGTGGGCCCGGGCCGCCTCGACGAGGACGGCGATCGCATCAAGATGGACGTCAAGGTCGGTGACCGCGTGCTGTTCGGCAAGTACAGCGGCCAGACGGTCAAGGTCGACGGCGAGGAACTGCTCGTCATGAAGGAAGAAGACCTGTTCGCGGTCGTCGAGAAGTAATTCACTCTTGTTTTAATAGCTGTTGACGCTTTATGGATAAGCGCTACGGCCTGTTTTGATTCAAATTTTCAGGAGCCAAACATGGCAGCAAAAGACGTAGTTTTTGGCGGCGAGGCACGCGCCCGCATGCTCGAGGGCGTGAACATCCTGGCCAATGCGGTCAAGGTGACCCTGGGCCCGAAGGGCCGCAACGTGGTGCTCGAGCGCAGCTTCGGCGCCCCCACCGTGACCAAGGACGGCGTGTCCGTGGCCAAGGAAATCGAACTCAAGGACAAGCTGCAGAACATGGGCGCCCAGCTCGTGAAGGAAGTGGCCTCCAAGACCCGCCACCGTGCTGGCCCAGGCCATCGTGCGCGAAGGCACCAAGTACGTGGCCGCCGGCCTGAACCCGATGGATCTGAAGCGCGGCATCGACAAGGCCGTCGCCGCCCTGGTGGACGAGCTGAAGAAGGCTTCCAAGGCCACCACGACATCCAAGGAAATCGCCCAGGTGGGTTCGATCTCCGCCAACTCCGACGAATCCGTGGGCAAGATCATCGCCGACGCGATGGACAAGGTGGGCAAGGAAGGCGTGATCACCGTCGAGGACGGCAAGAGCCTGGACAACGAGCTGGAAGTCGTCGAAGGCATGCAGTTCGACCGCGGCTACCTCTCGCCCTACTTCATCAACAACCCCGAAAAGCAGGTCGCGCTGCTCGAAAACCCGTTCGTGCTGCTCTACGACAAGAAGATCAGCAACATCCGCGACCTGCTGCCCACGCTGGAGCAGGTGGCCAAGGCCAGCCGTCCGCTGCTCATCATCGCCGAGGATGTCGAAGGTGAAGCCCTGGCGACGCTGGTGGTCAACACCATCCGCGGCATCCTGAAGGTCGTCGCCGTCAAGGCCCCGGGCTTTGGCGACCGCCGCAAGGCCATGCTCGAAGACATCGCCATCCTGACGGGCGGCAAGGTCATCGCCGAGGAAGTGGGTCTGACGCTGGAGAAAGCCACGCTGGCCGATCTGGGCCAGGCCAAGCGCGTGGAAATCGCCAAGGAAAACACCACCATCATCGACGGCGCCGGCGCCGCGTCCGACATCGAGGCGCGCGTCAAGCAGGTGCGCGTGCAGATCGAGGAGGCCACCAGCGACTACGACCGCGAGAAGCTGCAGGAACGCGTGGCCAAGCTGGCCGGCGGCGTGGCCGTGATCAAGGTCGGCGCTGCCACCGAAGTCGAGATGAAGGAAAAGAAGGCGCGCGTGGAAGACGCGCTGCACGCCACCCGCGCTGCCGTGGAAGAAGGCATCGTCGCCGGTGGCGGCGTGGCCTATCTGCGCGCCAAGCAAGCCATCGGCGACAAGCTCAAGGGCGACAACCCCGAACAGGACGCCGGCATCAAGCTGGTGATGAAGGCCATCGAAGCGCCGCTGCGCGAGATCGTCGCCAACGCCGGTGGCGAGCCCAGCGTGGTCGCCAACCAGGTGCTGGGCGGCAAGGGCAACTACGGCTTCAACGCCGCCAACGACACCTACGGCGACATGCTGGAGATGGGCATTCTGGACCCGACCAAGGTGACGCGCGCCGCGCTGCAGCACGCCGCCTCCGTCGCGTCGCTGCTGCTCACGACCGAAGCCACCGTCACGGAAGCTCCGAAGGACGAAGCCGCGGCCCCGGCCATGCCCGGCGGCATGGGCGACATGGGCGGCATGGGCATGTAAACCCAGCGCGAAAGCTCTCTGCTTTCACCCTCAGGGCCGCCCAGTGCGGCCCTTTTTTGTGCCACCTCAAAATCGTGTGGTGAAAAGCGCAAAACCCCGAGTTTTCTCCATTGCCAAGAGTGCACCGCCCCCATATGGTTGCGCTTTCGTGTTTCAAACGCAGGAGCAATCCATGGAGATTTCGCGCAAGTTGTTGGTGGCCGCCGTCGTGGCTGGCATGGGCTCGATCGGAGTCAGCTCCGGCGCCCTCGCGCAGGAGCAGGTCATCAAGATCGGCCACATCGGCCCGGTTTCCGGCCCGCAGGCCAACTACGGCAAGGACGACGAAAACGGCGTCCGCATGGCCATCGAGGATCTGAATGCCAAGGGCATGGAAATCGGAGGCAAGAAGATCAAGTTCGAGATCGTTGCCGAAGACGATGGTGCCGACCCGAAGCAAGGCACGGCAGCCTCCCAGAAGCTCTGCGACCAGAAGGTTGCCGGCGCCGTCACCTTTGTGAATTCGGGCGTGGCCATTCCTTCGTCCAAGGTGTTCCACGATTGCGGCATCCCGATGATCACCGGCGCCGCCACCAATCCCGACCTGACCAAGCCGGGCTGGAACACCACCTATCGCGTCATCGCCAACGACAACGCTCTGGGCGCTGCGCTGGCGCACTACGCGGCCAAGACCCTGGGGCTGAAGCAGGTTGCCGTGGTGGATGACCGCACGCCTTACGGGCAGGGTATTGCCAGCGTGTTCATGCGCGACGTGGAGAAGCTTGGCGTCAAGGTGGTGGCCAAGGAGTTCACCAACGACAAGGCCACCGACTTCATGGCGATCCTGACCTCGCTCAAGGCCAAGAAACCCCAGGCCATCTTCTACGGTGGCATGTACGGCCAGGGCGGCCCGATGCTGCGCCAGATGCAGCAACTGGGCATGAACGACGTCAAGTTCTTCGGCGGCGATGGCATTTGCGTGCCCGTGCTGGCTGAAGTGGCGGCCAACGCCAAGACGCTGGAAAACGTCGTCTGCGCCGACGGCGGCGCCTCCATTGCCAAGATGCCTGGCGGCACCGCCTGGAAGGCACGCTACGACGCCAAGTACCCCGGCCAGTTCCAGGTCTACAGCCCGTACTTCTATGACGGCGTGATGCTGCTGGCCGACGCCATGAAGCGCGCCAACTCCTGGGATCCCAAGGTGTACATTCCCTTCCTGCAAAAGAGCGACTACCAGGGCGTGTCGGCGCACATCCAGTTCGAGTCCAATGGCGAGCTGAAGAACCCGTCCTACACCCTGAGCAAGTTTGTCGACGGCAAGAAGGTTGCCATTGAGTAAGCTCCCGTGAGTTCACGAAAAGCCCGCTTCGGCGGGCTTTTTTGTGCCCTCGTGACACAGCAGCCGACACGATTGGCATAGACTTGCCCGCGTTTTCCCGTCGCTGACCCTGCCATGACCACACCAGCATCCGCACCCGGCACACCCTACGGCACACTGCCCACGGCATCACCACTGCCCCAGCGCCGCCCCGTGAGCCTGCCGCGTCTGACGCAAATGCGCGAAGCAGGCGAAAAAATCACCATGCTCACGGCCTACGACGCCACCTTCGCCGCCGTGGCCGACGCGGCCGGTGTGGAATGCATCCTCGTGGGCGATTCGCTCGGCATGGTCTGCCAGGGGCTTTCGAGCACCGTGGGCGTCACGCTCGAGACCATGTGCTACCACATGGCGAGCGTCTCGCGCGGGGTGCGGCGCGTACAGGGCACCGCATGGCTCATCGGCGACCTGCCTTTCGGCAGCTATGGCGAATCACCCGAGCAGGCGCTGCGCAGCGCGACGCAACTCATGCAGGCAGGTGCCCACATGGTCAAGCTCGAAGGTGGCGGCTGGACGGCGCCCACCGTGCGCTTTCTCGTCGAGCGCGGCATCCCCGTCTGCGCCCACCTCGGGCTCACCCCGCAGACCGTGCATGCGCTCGGTGGCTACCGCGTGCAGGGCAAGGGAGACGAGGCGTCGGCCACCCTGCGCCGCCACGCGCTGGAGCTGCAGGACGCGGGCGCCGAGATGCTGGTGCTTGAAATGGTGCCTGCCCAGCTCGCCGCCAGCCTCACCGACGAATTGCCGCGTTGCCACACCATAGGCATAGGCGCAGGCAAGGGCACCGCGGGACAGGTGCTCGTGCTGCACGACATGCTGGGAATGAATCTCGGCAAAATGCCGCGTTTCGTGCACAACTTCATGCAGGATGCGGACAGCATCAAGGGTGCCATGCAGGCCTACGTCCAGGCGGTCAAGCAGGGACACTTTCCCGACGACGCCGTGCACGCCTGGTAATTCTCACGCCTCCGATTTCATGCAACTCGTTCACACCATCGCCGACCTGCGCGCCGCGCTGCAAGGGCGCGGTCGCCCTGCGCTTGTCCCCACCATGGGCAATCTGCACGAGGGACACCTGGCCCTCGTGCGCCAGGCCAAGCCCCTGGGCGACGTGCTGGTCACCAGCATCTTCGTCAACCGGCTGCAATTCCTGCCGAATGAAGATTTCGATAGCTACCCGCGCACGCTGCAAGCCGATTGCGACCACCTGGAAGCACAAGGATGCGACATCGTATTCGCCCCCGGCGAGCGCGACCTCTATCCCGAACCGCAGACCTTCACGGTCACGCCCGATCCACAACTGGCGAACATGCTGGAAGGGCATTTCCGCCCCGGCTTCTTCACCGGCGTCTGCACGGTGGTGATGAAGCTCTTCTGGAGCGTGTTCGCCGGATCGGGCGGCACCGCCGTGTTCGGCCGCAAGGACTACCAACAGCAGATGGTGATCCGCCAGATGGTGCGCCAGTTCGCCCTGCCCATAGCCATCGTGACCGCGGACATCCACCGTGCGCCGGACGGCCTGGCACTGAGCTCACGCAACGGCTACCTGAGCACCTCCGAGCGTGCGCAGGCGACGCAACTGCATGCTGCGCTGCAACGACTCTCGCAGGCGGCCCTGGAGCCGGATGCTGATCTCGCGCGGCTCGAAGCTCAGGCCATGGATGCGCTGCGTGCCGAGGGCTGGCACCCCGACTACCTGACCGTGCGCCAGCGAAGCGACCTGCAGCCCCCCGCAGGCACGGCGCACGCGAACCAGTGCGTCGCTCTGGGCGCTGCGCGTCTGGGCAAGACGCGCCTCATCGACAACCTGGAATTCTGACTGGTGCGCGAGGCCGGACTCGAACCGGCACGCCATTGCTGGCGTCAGGACCTAAACCTGGTGCGTCTACCAATTTCGCCACCCGCGCAAGAGAGCAGGGATTCTACTTGCCCCGTGGAGGTCAGGCCGTGCCGTCGAGCAGATCGGCGCGTGCTGCATTACGATGGCCGGCATGATCACCCTGTACACGGCGCCGACCCCCAACGGCCACAAAGTCTCCATCGCGCTGGAGGAACTGGGCCTGCCCTATGAAATGCGCGTGCTCGACCTCTCCAAAGGCGAGCAAAAGCAGCCCGAGTTCCTTGCCATCAATCCCAATGGCCGCATCCCGGCCATCGTCGACCATGATGCCGAAGACTTTGCCGTCTTTGAATCCGGCGCCATCCTGATCTATCTGGCGGAGAAGACCGGCCGCCTCATGCCACCCGATCCCAAAGGCCGCTCACGGGTCATCCAATGGCTGATGTTCCAGATGGGCGGTGTCGGCCCCATGATGGGCCAGGCCAATGTGTTCCATCGCTACTTTCCGACCAGGATACCCGCGGCCATCGACAGATACCAGGGCGAGAGCCGGCGCCTCTTTGAAGTGCTGAACGGTCACCTCGCGCATCACGAATGGCTCGCGGGCGATTACTCGATCGCCGACATCGCCAACTGGGCCTGGGTGCGCACTCACCGCTGGTCTGGCGTATCCATCGACGGACTGCCCCACCTCAAGCGCTGGCGCGACGCCATCCGGGAACGCCCGGCCGTGCAACGCGGTATCCAGCGCCCGCCCTCCGCCATCGACCTGACGCGAGACGGCGAATCGGGCACCGAGCAATTTGCCGAGCAGGCGCGATCCATGCTCATGACCGGCACCCCCACCCCTCAGGAGACGCACTCATGAAGCTCTACACCGCCACCCGTGCCCCCAACCCCCGTCGCGTACTGATGTTCATGGCGGAAAAGGCCATCACGGGCATCGAATTCGTCACCATCGACCTCAATGCCGGCGAGCACAAGGCCGAGAACTACCACGCCAAGGTGCCCGTCTCCCGGGTCCCGGCGCTCGAATTCGACGATGGGCGCGTCCTCAGCGAAACACGCGCCATCTGCACCTGGCTCGAGGGCGCGCACCCCGAGCACAACCTGATGGGCGTGGACTTCGAAGAGCGCGCCTTCATCGAAATGCACGACCGGCGCGTGGAGTGGTACTGGATGCTGCCGATCGCCAACTGCGTGCGCCACACCCACCCGGGTCTTGCCGTTCTGGAGAAGCCGCAATTCGCGGACTTCGGCGCCTCGCAAGGCCAGAGAGTGCGCGAAAGTGCCAAGTGGCTCGACGGATCGCTGGCCCGCCAGCCATGGATCGCGGGCGAGCGCTTCACCATTGCCGACATCACGGCCTTCTGCGCCCTGGAATTCGCACGCCTGATGAAATTCAACGCAGGCGCCGAAGGTTTTGCCGCCCTGCAGGCCTGGCGCGACCGCGTGGCCGAACGCGAAAGCGCGCGGGCGATGTAGCCACCACCCGCGCCACCTGCTGCGTCAGGCTTTGCGCGGGTAGCCCAGCGCGGCCAGCGCTTGCGTGATTTCCGGCAACACGGCGTCATCCTCGATCGTCGCCGGGACCTTCACCTCGCCACCATCGGCCATGGTGCGTATCGTCACGCGCAGCACCTTGCCCGAGCGCGTCTTGGGCAGGCGCGCCACCACGTGCACACTCTTGAAATCAGCCACCGCGCCCAGTTGTGCACGCACCCGCGCGACCAGGTCCTTGCAGATCTCCTCATCCGTGTGCTTCACGCCGGACTTGAGCACCACGAGACCCAGCGGCACCTGTCCCTTGAGCGCATCGGCCACGCCGACCACGGCCGCTTCCGCCACGTCCGGGTGGGACGCCAGGATTTCTTCCATCTGTCCCGTGGAAAGGCGGTGTCCCGCGACGTTGATGATGTCATCGATGCGCGACATCACCCAGCCGTAGCCCTCTTCATCGATGTAGCCCGCGTCGCCCGACAGGTAGTAGCCGGGGTAGCGCGAGAGATAGGTTTCCTCGTAGCCGCGCTCGTTGTTCCACAGGGTGTAGAGCGTCCCGGGCGGCATGGGCAGCTTGATCACGAGGCTGCCGATGTCTCCGGGCGCCTTTTCCTTGCCGTCTTCATCGAGGATGCGGATGTCGAACCCCGGAACGGGCTTGGTGGGCGAGCCGGGGTGCACCGGCAAGTACTCGATCCCCATGCAGTTGCTGATGGCCGGCCAGCCCAACTCGGTCTGCCACCAGTTGTCGATGGCGGGCACGCCCAGGATCTTCTGCGCCCACTCGATCGTGTCTGGATCCCCGCGCTCGCCAGCCAGGAACAAGGTGCGGAATTTCGACAGGTCGTAGCGCTTGACGAGTTCGCCGTTCGGGTCTTCCTTCTTGATCGCCCGAAACGCCGTCGGCGCCGTGAAGAAGACGTTCACGCCATGCTCCGCGCAGACGCGCCAGAACGCGCCGGCGTCGGGCGTGCCCACCGGCTTGCCTTCGTAGAGGATGGTCGTGCACCCCTGCAGCAAGGGTCCGTAAACGATATACGAGTGACCCACCACCCAACCCACGTCCGAGCCGGCCCAGTACACATCCCCGGGCTTGACGCCGAACACCGCGTCCATCGACCAGCGCAGCGCCACCGCATGGCCGCCGTTGTCGCGAACCACTCCCTTGGGCTTGCCCGTGGTGCCCGAGGTATAGATCACATAGAGCGGGTCGGTGGCCGCGACCGGCACGCAATCGACCGGCTCGGCCTTGGCCACGGCGTCGTCCCAATCGATATCCCGCCCGGCCACCATGTCGCAGCGCAGTTGCTCTCGCTGCAGGATCAGGCAGGGCGTCTCGGGCACACCGGCGATGTCCAGCGCCTCGTCCAGCAGCGGCTTGTAGGGCAAGGCCTTGCCGGGCAGCAGGCCGCACGAGGCCGACATCATCACCCTGGGCTTGGCATCGACGATGCGCTTGGCCAGTTCCGGCGCGGCAAAGCCGCCAAACACCACCGAATGCACGGCGCCAATGCGTGCGCATGCCAGCATGGCGACGGCGGCCTCGGCCACCATGGGCATGTAAATCACGACGCGATCGCCCTTCTGTACCCCCATGCCGCGCAGCACGCCCGCGCAACGCGCCACCTCGTCACGCAACTGGCGGTAAGTGAACTTGCGTTGCGACCCGGCCAGCGGGCTGTCGTAGACCAGCGCCAGCTGATCGGCCCGTCCACCCTCCACATGCCGATCCACGCAGTTGTAGCAGGTGTTGAGCACGCCGCCGGAGAACCACCGGTAGAACGGCTTGCGCGTATCGTCGATCACCTTGTCCCAGCGCTTGATCCAGTCTATGCCACCGGCAGCCGCGGCCCAGAAGCCGGCTGGATCCGCCAGCGCCGCGGCTCGTGTCTTCTCGAAATTGCCTGCTGTCTCAGTGCTCATCGTTATCTCCTGTCAACCGTGAAGCCAATCGTGGAACATCGTACTGCTCCACCCGAGCATGCACGCGCAACCTGAACGTCTGCTTACTTGATCAGGGCGTGCACTTCCTTGAATGCAGGGTGCTCGCAGGTGCGCAGCCACTCGAATGCGACCATCTCGGTCGTCACCAGCTCCGCCCCGGCGCCCGCAAGGCGATCGAAGGCGGCGTCGCGGCTGCGCTCGGTGCGCGAACCGCAGGCATCGGTGACGACCCACACATCCCACTCTTCATCGATAAGGTCCAGCGCCGTCTGCAGCAGACACACATGCGCTTCGCAGCCCGCCACCACGATGCTCGAGCGCTCGAGCCGCTGGGGCTCGCTCTTGCGCAGATGCTTGGGCAGGCTGCGGGCATTGCCCTTGTTCTGCACCGCTTCGGGGACGAGCAGGTCGGCCAGCCCATCGGCCACGGCACTGAAATGCATCTTGGAAAGCGTCTTGCCACACAGACTGCGCAGCTCGGCGTCGTTGGCGCCCAGGCGGGCCGGGTTCTGCTCCGTGCCCCAGACCGGAACCTGCATGCGCCTGGCCGCTTGCGCGAGCCGCCGCGCATTGGCGAGCACCGCCTGCGCCTCGTGGATCACCGGCATCAAACGTTCCTGGTAATCCACCAGCACCAGTTGACATTCATCGGCATTGAGCAGCATGGCGCATCTCCTGAAAAACACATCGCGGGCATTGTCGCAGTCTCACGCGCAGAAGCGCCGCGCGGGTGCACGATGCCGTCGTCGTTTCGCCTTGTAAAATCACATCCCGTTCGCAGCGTTGCCATGAAAAAACCGATCACCGACCTACCACCACGCCCCAGCGTTCAAGTGCTGGAGCGCATGTTTTCGCTGATCGACATTCTTGCGGCGCGCGACGAGCCAGTGTCGCTCAAGGAGATCAGCGAGCGTTCCGGCCTGCATCCGTCCACCGCCCACCGCATCCTCAACGACCTCACCACCGGCCGTTTCGTCGATCGTCCCGAGGCGGGCAGCTACCGGCTGGGCATGCGGCTGCTCGAACTCGGCAACCTGGTCAAGGCGCGCCTGAACGTGCGCGACGCAGCGATCCTGCCAATGCGCCACCTGCACAAACTCATTCAGCAACCCGTGAATCTGAGCGTGCGCCAGGGCGATGAAATCGTCTACATCGAGCGCGCCTACAGCGAACGCTCGGGCATGCAGGTCGTGCGCGCCATCGGCGGTCATGCACCCTTGCATCTGACGTCCACCGGCAAGCTCTTTCTCGCGGCGGAAGATGCACAGCGCGTGCGCGCCTATGCCACGCGCACCGGCCTGCCTGGCCACACACGCAACAGCATCACGCAACTGTCCGCGCTGGAGCGGGAGCTGGCGCACGCGCGCCAATCGGGCATCGCCCGCGACAACGAAGAGCTCGAAATGGGCGTGCGGTGCATGGCCGCCGGCATCTATGACGACCAGGGCGATCTGGTCGCCGGGCTTTCCATTTCCGCACCGGCAGACCGGCTCGATGAAGGGTGGATACCCAAGCTGCAATCGAGCGCACAGGAAATATCGCTGGCATTGGGCTGCACCGCGCAGGCGCCGCAAAAGCACGCCTGAGGGGCGAATGACGCGGGCGCATCGCGCGGACCCGACATGATCCTCGTGCTCCGCCACCCGCGCCCAGCCGTACGATTTCAACGCATCGGCTGAGCCGAATCTCTTACGCGCGCCTGACATCGGTGCGCTTTTCCGCGCCTATTTTCTCGGGGTTTTCGAGTCTGGTCACCCTTGCGCGAGCCGCCTACATTCATCAACGTCGCGCGTGGAAGACCAAGCATTGGCATCGGCCAGTGAACGAACCGGCAGGGGACTCACGGTCCGCAAACTGTCTGCAATTTGGCAGCCGTGCGCTTCAAGGGTAGTTGCGATCGCTCGATTGCAATGTGATTCAGGTCACGATTTCCAACCACGAAGTAGATAGGAGATATATGTCCAAGTTTGACTCCACGAGCGGCGTCTCCCGCCGCGGTGCGCTGCAGCTGAGCGCAGCCGGCGGCATGATGGCCACCGGCCTGGGCGGCGTGCAATGGGCCATCGCCCAGGACAAGCCCAAGCTCGGCGCCACCTGGCCCGAGGGCTCGCAGGGCGACACGGTCTATCTGGGCGCCGCGGTGCCGCTGACGGGCACCTACGCCGTGCAGGGCGCCGACGAGCTCAAGGGCATGGAGCTCGCTATCGAGCACATCAACAGCAACCACGAGCTGATGAAGGCACTGGCGCCGAAGATCAACAACGGCGTGAACGGCAAGAAGGTCAAGCTCCTGTCCGCCGACTCGGCCGCCAAGCCCAATCAGGCCCTGCAGGTCGAGCAAACCTTCATTGCGCAGAACAAGGTGATCGCGATGATCGGCTCGACCTCGTCGGCCGTCGCGGTGGCGATGAACAAGTTCGCGCAACGCGAAAAAATCCTCTACATGGCCGGGATTTCGGGCTCCAACGACACCACCGGCAAGGACTGCGTGCGCTACGGCTTCCGTCAGGGCTTCTTTGGCGAGATGGCGGCCAATGCGATCGGCCCGATCATGGTCAAGCAATTCGGCAAGAACCGCAAGGCCGCGTTCATGACGCCGGACTACACCTACGGCCACACCACCACCGAATCGGTCAACAACTACCTGACCAAGGAAGGCGGCTGGAAGATGGTGACCAACCAGGTCTCGCCCCTGGGCACGCAGGACTTCAGCCAGTACCTGACCAACATCGCCAACTCGGGCGCCGAGTTCCTGATCAACGTCAACTGGGGCCGTGACGCGGTTCTGTCGTCGCAGCAAGCCAAGCAGTTCGGTCTGATCCCGAAGATGACGCTGGTGCTGCCCTACCAGATCCCGTTCATCGCCAAGGAAGCGGGTGTGGACATCACGCACGGCGTGCTGGCGGCGACCGATTTCTGGTGGACGCTGGAAGAAAAGTTCCCGCTGGCCAAGCAGTTCGTCGAGGCCTTCCACAAGAAGTATGGCTACCGTCCCGAGTGGGGCGCAGAAAACGGCTACGTGAGCTTCGCCCACTGGGCCCGCATGGTCACGGAAGCCGGCAGCTTCTATCCGCCCGACGTCATCAAGCAGTGGGAAAAGGGCGAGACCATTCCGTCGCTGCTGGGCGATGTGCACTACCGTCCCGAAGACCACCAGTGCGTGCGTCCCGTGGTCATCGTCCGCGGCAAGGAAAAGAAGGACATGAAGAACGACGAGGACTTCTGGGAAGTGATCGAGCTGGTCGATGGCGCCAAGGTCATCCAGAAACCTGACGCCTTCGGCTGCAAGCTGGGCGATTACACCTGACGGAAAAACAGGCGCACCGAGGTCTTCCGGACCTGGGTGCGTCATGTGACGCCGACCTGAGGAGGGCGCTTGTGTGCAGTGGATTTCCCGGCACACAAGCGTATGGCGTATTCAACTCCCTGAATTGATTGACAAACATGGCAGGTCAATGTGATTAACACGGCCAATTTCATATCTCAATTGTTCAACGGGCTGGTCTTGGGAGCGCTACTGGCGCTGATTTCATCCGGCCTGACGATCATTTACGGCACGCTGGGCGTGCTCAATCTGGCGCATGGCGCATTGTTCATGCTCGGCGGCTACGCGGGCTGGCTTGCGTTCGAGTATTCGCATTCGTTCATTCTGGCCGTGGCGGCCGGTGCCTTGTTTGTGATGATCGTCGGCGTGGTCATGGAGCAGTTGATCATCAAGCACTTCTATTCCAGACCTGACGAGGATCAGCTGCTTGTGACCTTCGGGTTGAGCATCGTATTTGCCGAGCTGGTGCGCTATTTTTTCGGCAGTCTTTCCAAAAAAGTGCCTCCACCCGATATCTTCTCCGGCGCAACGAACATGGGGTTCATGATCTACCCCAACTATCGCCTCGCACTGCTGGGCATCATCGCCGTGGCATTGCTCGCGCTGTACTGGGTGCTGTACCGCACGCGCATCGGCATGATCGTGCGCGCAGGCATCGAAGACTCGGTGGCGGTCGATTCACTCGGCATCAACGTATACCGGGTGTTCACGCTGGTCTTCGGCATTGGCGCCATGGCAGCGGGCTTCTCGGGCATCGTGTATTCGCCGGTGGTGGCCATGTCGCCGGACAGCGGTGATTCGATTCTGGTGAAAACCTTCGTGGTGATCGTGATTGGTGGTGTCGGCTCATTCCCCGGCGCCATATTGGGCGGCCTGATCGCCGGCGAGATTCTCAGCCTGACTTCCATGGTGAATCCCGCCTACTCTGAAATCATGCTCTTCGTGGCAATGACGCTTGTCCTGGTCTTCCGTCCCCGCGGTCTGATGGGCGCAATAGGTCGCAACTAACCCCGAGTCTCAGATGTCCAGAAAAATACCTTTCTTCGCCGAGCTGGTGACGCTGCTCGTGCTGATCGCCATCCCGTTCATCCTGCCACCCCTCGGGTTCACGCCAGCCACCATCAACCGGATCATGATCTTCGGTCTGGTGGGCATCGGCTTCGACCTGCTGTTCGGCTACACCGGCCTGCTGTCCTTCGGGCAATCGGCCTTCTTCGGCACCGGCGGCATGTTCGCCGCCTACCTGCTTACGCAGACCTCGTTTACCAATGTCGTGCTGGCTCTCATCCTGGGCACGATCGTTGCGGCGGTGGCGGGCTACCTGGTGGGCATGGTGGCGTTGCGCCGCACCGGCATCTACTTCGCGATGATCACGGTGGCCATTGCCGAGGTGTTCTTCTTCATGGAGTTCAATCCCCTTGCGGAATACACCGGTGGTGAAAACGGCCTGCCGGGCGTGCCCTCGGCCAGCCTGGGGCTCGGCTTCACGACGATCCACTTCAAGAGCGACTTGGCGCTGTACTCGTTCTTCTCGTTCTGGCTCTTCGTCGGTCTGGTGATTGCGCTGCGCATCGTGCGTTCGCCCTTCGGACTGGTGATGCGCGCCATTCGCGAAAATCCGGATCGTGCCACGGCGCTCGGGCACAACATCCACAGCTACAAGCTCGTGGTGTTCATCGTGGCCGCCATGTACGCCGGTTTCGGCGGCGGGCTGCTGGCCGTGATGCAAGGCTTCATGCCGCCCGATGCGTTCATGTTCGCCACGTCCGGCGAAATCGTGATGATGACCGCCATCGGCGGCGCGGGCACGCTCTTCGGGCCGGTCCTGGGCTCCGCGACGTGGCTGCTGCTCAGCGACTTCTTCCAGACGGTGCTCAACCTGGGCGCGACCTGGAAGCTCGTCCTGGGCGTCGTGTTCGTGCTGCTCGTGGTCTTCCTGCGCCGCGGTCTGGCCGGGGCATTCGTCGATCTCTACCACTTGGTGTTCGGTACAAAAAAAGCCGCCAGCGCTCCCGCGCCCGCCGCCCCGGTGAACACGGCCGCCGTCAATGCACTGCACCACAAGAACACGCACAACAAGAGCGGGCACATCCTTGAGGCCAAGGGGCTCACGAAGCACTACGGCGGCATCGCCGCCAACAGCGACATCGACTTTGCCGTGAACTATGGGGAGATCCGCGGCATCATCGGGCCGAACGGCGCCGGCAAGAGCACCTTCTTCAAGATGCTCACCTGCGAAGTCCAGCCCACCGCCGGCACGATCAAGTTCGACGGGCGGGACATCACGCACCTGAACGTGACCGAGGCCTGCCAGATCGGTCTGACCAAGAGCTATCAGATCAACCAGCTGTTCGAGCGCCTCACGGTACGCCAGAACCTGATGATCTCTGCCCTGGCCGAATTGCGCGGCAAGTTCAAGCTCGATCTGCTCAGGTCCATGTCCAAAGTCCGCGGGCTCGCGGCTCAGGTGGAAAGCACGGCGGCGCTGGTGCACCTCACCCATCGCCTCGACGCCCACGTGGCCGACCTGGCTTACGGCGAGAAGCGTCGGCTGGAAGTCGGACTTGCCCTGGCCACGTCCCCTTCCCTGCTGCTGCTCGACGAGCCGCTGGCGGGCATGAGTGCCGAGGAGCGCGTGGAGACCGTCGCGTTGCTCAAATCCATCGCCAAGGGCCGCACGCTCGTCATCATCGACCACGACATGGATTCGTTGTTCGAGCTGGTCGAGCGCGTCACCGTGCTGCAGGAAGGGCGGCTGCTCGTGGAGGGCACCCCCGATGAAATCAAGAACAACGCCCAGGTCCAGGAAGCCTACCTTGGCGGCGTGCATGGAGAGACGCAATGAGCCTGCTAGAAGTCAGTGGAATCAACAGCTACTACGGCGACAGCCACATCCTCTTCGATGTGGGCATGCGCGTGGAAAAAAATGAAGTGGTGGCCCTGCTGGGGCGCAATGGCGCCGGCAAATCCACCACCTTCAAGAGTCTGGCGGGCGTCGTCAAGCCCAAGAGCGGCAGCGTCAAGCTCGACGGCGTGGAAGTTGCCGGAAAGAAGGCCCACCAGATCGCCTTGGCCGGCCTGCAGCTCGTGCACGAGGAAAGACGCGTGTTCGGCAGCCTGAACGTGGAGGAAAACATCATCCTCGCCGGGCTCACGGCGCCCAACAAGTGGCCGCTGGAACGCATCTATTCCATCTTCCCGCGTCTGCAGGAGCGCCGCACCAGCCGTGGAACCGATCTTTCTGGGGGCGAACAGCAGATGCTGGCCATTGCCCGTGCGCTGGTGCGCGATCCGAAAATCATCCTGCTCGATGAGCCATTCGAAGGCCTGGCCCCGGTGATCGTCCAGGACCTGATCCGCGTCTGCCGCGATCTGGCCAAGGCAGGCCAGACCATTGTGCTGATCGAGCAGAATCTGGCCGCGGCCATGTCGCTCGCGAGCCGCGCCTACATCCTGAACAACGGTCAGATCGTTCACGAAAGCACGACGGCAGATTTGAGGAAGCAACCCGAGATCATCCAGAAATATCTCGGGGTCTGACGCGCCGTTTGGCCCTTGCAACCCCAAGCCCGCGAGAGCTGCGAAAGCTTCGCGGGCTTTTTCGTCACTGACAGGCGTCAGCTGACCATTCGCTTCATTGCCCCGCTTTGCAGCAGTCTCGCCACCATGCGGGAAGTCATGCTCTGGGTACTGCCATCAGCCTGCGTGAACAGGAACAGGGTGTTCCTGGGACTGAGCCACGTGAGCTGCGTACGCACCACGCCATGCGTCCCTTCGATATCCACCCATTCGCCCACGCTCAGGCTTGTGTCCGGCGAGACACCACCGGCCGCCGGCCCAGGCGCGCTCGCGGCCGCCACGGGCGCCTCCGTCGCTTCGCGGATCGGTTGGGCAGCGGTCTCCTCCGCACCCTGCTCTTCACGGCGCTGCGGCACAGGCAGATCATGGGTCTCCTCAAGGGGCAGCTGCGCCGACGCCGTGCCGTCGTGCCCCAAGCCATGCGCGGTCGGCGCAAAGTCATCGGCCACGATCTCCAGAGCCCCCAACGCAGTCAATGGGGCCGGCGAACGCAGCGAGTCCCACATCGAGGCATCGATGCCCGGCAAGGCTTCCTGCCCAATGGGCGCGAGAAAGCTCTCCATGGCGTCCGTGCGGGACTGCGCGAAGGGTTCATCGGTGACCAGTCCTGCAAAACGGCTTCGCCCCGTGGCCACATAGTGCAAGGGCTGGACACCGCGTGCCCGCAGATCCTCTGAAACCCGGCGGTACTCACGCGCCAGCAAGGTGCCCAACCCAGACTGCATCGGCGTCAACCAGAGCCGGGCAAGTTCGGGCGGCGCACCGGCACCATAAACCACGCCAAACAGCGCGCGCACGTAGTTGCCGGGACGCAGCGGGTTGCGCTCCGGCTGCACGCGATCGAATCCCTGGGCGGCGCCGATGAGGGTATCGAGCTCGGACAGGGCCGGCGCCACCTCGTGGGCGATGCGCTGGCGCGCGCGCACCATTTCCACGCGCAGACGCGCGTCGTCCTTGCCGATTTCCAGCAATTTGCTCGTGGCCGACACGCTACCGGTCTGCGCTGGCACACCCTGGGCGAACAGCTCGAGCATGGCCAGCGGATACTGGGCCACCAGCCGGGATTCGACCCTGACGAGGTGCTGCAACGCCTGCGCTTCCTGCGCACTCGCCTGGCCCGGCGTTTCGTGTTGCTGCCACTGGGCACGCACGAGCCGCACCAGATCGCTCATCAGCACGCTGCTGCGCTTGACGGCGCCAACGATGCTGGCACGGTAAATGGCGACGGTGTCCGCGGGAGAGGCCGGCATGGCGAAACTGTGTGTACAAGTCGGGAGGCGTGACCTGCGCCTACTTCAAAGCCTTGTAGCGTACCCGCTTTGGCGCCGCGCCCTCTTCCCCCAGGCGTTTTTTCTTGTCCGCCTCATATTCCTGGTAGTTGCCATCGAAGTAGAACCACTGGCTGTCGCCCTCGGCCGCGAGGATGTGCGTGGCAATCCGATCAAGAAACCAGCGGTCGTGGCTGATCACCATCACTGTGCCGGCATATTCGAGCAGCGCGTCTTCCAAGGCGCGCAGGGTTTCCACATCCAGGTCGTTGGAGGGTTCGTCCAGCAGCAGCACATTGCCGCCCTGGATCAGCGTCTTGGCCAGGTGCAGGCGTCCACGCTCGCCCCCAGAGAGGTTGCCCACCTTCTTCTGCTGATCCTGGCCGTTGAAATTGAAACGCCCGCAGTACGCACGACTGGCCATCTGGAACTTGCCGACGTTGATGATGTCCAGCCCCCCGGAAACATCTTCCCAGACCGTCTTGTCGTCCGTCAGGGCGTCACGCGACTGGTCGACATAAGCCATCTTCACCGTCTGGCCGATGACCACCTCGCCGCTGTCGGGTTTTTCCTTGCCCGCGATCATCTTGAACAGCGTGGATTTGCCTGCGCCGTTCGGACCGATGATGCCGACAATGGCCCCCGCGGGCACGGCAAAGCTCAGGTCGTCGATCAGCACCCGATCGCCAAAACTCTTGGTGACGTGATGGAATTCAATCACCTGCGTGCCCAGGCGCTCAGCCACGGGGATGAAGATTTCCTGCGTCTCGTTGCGTTTCTGGTATTCGTGATCGGAGAGCTCCTCGAAGCGCGCAATACGGGCCTTGGACTTGGCCTGACGGCCCTTGGCGTTCTGGCGCACCCACTCCAGTTCCTTCTTCAGGGCCTTGGCGCGGGCTTCCTCGCCCTTTTGTTCCGATTCCAGGCGGGCTTGCTTTTGCGTCAGCCACTCGGAGTAATTGCCCTTGTACGGGATGCCATGGCCGCGATCGAGCTCCAGGATCCACTCGGCCGCGTTGTCCAGGAAGTAACGGTCGTGGGTAATGGCCACCACGGTGCCGGGAAAACGGTGCAGGAACTGCTCCAGCCATTCGACCGACTCTGCATCCAGGTGGTTGGTGGGTTCGTCAAGCAGCAGCATGTCGGGCTTGGAGAGGAGCAGTCTGCACAGCGCCACGCGGCGCTTCTCGCCACCCGAGAGCTTGCCGATGACCGCATCCCAGGGCGGCAGGCGCAAGGCATCGGCGGCAATTTCCAGCTGGTGCTCGCTGTCGGTGCCTGCCGCGGCAATGACCGCTTCGAGCTGCGCCTGTTCGGCCGCGAGCGCATCAAAGTCGGCGTCTTCCTCGGCGTAGGCCGCGTAGACCTCTTCCAGACGAGCACGCGCGGTGTTCACCTCAGCCATCGCTTCCTCGACCTCCTCGCGCACTGTGCGCGCGGGGTCGAGCTGCGGCTCCTGCGGGAGGTAGCCTATGGTCAACCCCGGCATGGGCAGCGCCTCGCCTTCGAACTCCTTGTCCACGCCCGCCATGATCTTGAGCAGCGTGGATTTGCCCGAGCCATTGAGGCCGAGCACGCCGATCTTCGCGCCCGGGAAAAAAGACAGCGAAATGTCTTTCAGAATCTGCCGCTTGGGTGGCACGGTCTTGGTCACGCGGTTCATCGAAAAAACATACTGAGCCATGGATTCCCTTGTGCAATGCGAACTGAAAATGACGGCAGCCTCGCTGCCTTGATGCGCCAATTATCCGTGCATGCGACAATACGCGGCTGTCGGGCCTTCCAGTAGCCCGCGCAAACGCGCTCCGCACACGGGCGCACCGGGTCTCCACCAGGAGGCCACGCTTTCGCAACCATCAGATCTGATGTACTGGCCGGACGGTTCACACGACCGCGGCTTCAGGCTGATACCCGCGCCCAGGATGGGTGCAGACACACAAATGACATTTGAAGAACTGAACCTGGCACCAGCCTTGCTGCGCGCCGTGCAAGAGTTGGGCTACGAAAATCCGACACCAATACAGGCGCAAGCCATTCCACTGGTCCTGGAGGGCTCAGACCTGCTGGCCGGAGCCCAGACGGGCACGGGAAAGACAGCGGCCTTTGCGCTGCCCATCCTGCATCACCTCGCGCAAGACACCCCCGCGACGGGCAGGCACACACCGATCCGCGCCCTGATTCTGACGCCGACGCGCGAACTGGCCGCTCAGATCGAGGAATCCTTCCGTGCCTACGCGAAATACCTGGACATCCGCTCGACCGTGATTTTCGGCGGCGTTGGCATGAACCCGCAGGTCGAGCGCATCAAGCGTGGCGTGGACGTGCTCGTCGCCACGCCCGGACGGTTGCTGGATCTGCAGCAGCAAGGCCTGCTCGATCTTTCCGGCGTGCAGACGCTGGTGCTCGATGAAGCCGACCGGATGCTGGACATGGGCTTCATTCACGACGTGAAGAAAATCCTCGCGCTGCTGCCGCGCGACAAGCAGAGCCTGCTGTTTTCCGCCACCTTCAGCGACGAGATCCGCGAGCTGGCCAATGGCCTGCTGCGCAGCCCCAAGAGCATCCAGGTCACACCGCGCAACACCACGGTGCAGCGCATCCAGCAGGTCATCCACCCCGTGGGCCGTGCCAGGAAGAAGGCGGTGCTGCTGCACATCATCCAGGAGCAGAACTGGAGCCAGGTGCTGGTGTTCACGCGCACCAAGTTCGGCGCCAACAACGTAGCCGAATACCTTGAAAAGAACGGCGTGACGGCCATGGCGCTGCACGGCAACAAGAGCCAGACGGCGCGCACCAATGCGCTCGAAGGCTTCAAGAGCGGAAAGATTCGCGCGCTCGTGGCCACCGACATCGCCGCACGCGGCATCGACATCGACGACCTGCCCCACGTCGTGAACTACGAAATCCCGAACGTGCCCGAGGATTACGTGCACCGCATCGGCCGCACCGGCCGCGCCGGGCGCGAGGGACATGCGGTCAGCCTCGTCTGCATGGACGAGGAAGGTTTCATGATGGAAATCGAGCGCTTCACGCGTCAGGAAATCCCGGTGCAGCCGCTGGAGGGCTTCGGCCCGGACGAAGGCGAGAAGGCCGAACCCATCGCCATGGGCCGCCAGACCCTGTGGGGCGGGGCCGGCAGGCCACCGAGCCGCGAGGTGATGCAGGCCGCCGCCAAGGCCGCGCGCAGCGAAATGATGGAGCGCATCCGTACCAACAAGGCTGGCCGCCCCTCGACACGGAGCAATCACAAGCCCGAAGGCCGGCCGCAGGCACCCCGTTCGGATGACGGCGCCGGCAGGCCCCGTGCCGGTCGCAACGACCACCACTCGGAACGGCGCCATGACGACAGCCAGCCTCATGGCGAAAACGCGCACCTGGGAACACAACTGGGACGCATGGGCATGGAGCCGCGACGCAACGCCCGAGGCGGCGGTGGCCAGCCGGACCCGATGCGCACGAGCGCAGATCTCATGGGCCAGCACGGCCGGCGCGGCGCGCCACGCGGCAATCGCTCGCGCGGCCCGCGCGGCGGTGGCTATCCGGCCTGAAACGCGCGAACCCCGAAGGCCGCCAGAACACTGTCGCCTTCGGGCTCACGGCTTTGTGGCAAGCTATCGGGGCCTTTCATTTTCCAGAGCCACCCATGAAGCTGCTGCCAAGGCCGTGCGCCGCTCACCCCCGCCAATCCACCCGCCTGGCCCGCCGCTGGCTGATTCCAACCAGCGTCGTCGCCGCGCTTTTTCTCGCGGCCTGCGCCAGCACGCCCTTGCCGCCGTGGCCCTCGCAAAGCGCCCGGGTCGTTCCTCCCCCGCATTCCAGGTCGCAGGCCGCGCAGCCTGACCGCCCCACCGACGAGGCGAGCACCAGTCCGGTGGTGACTCCCATCACGGGGCCTGAAGATCAACCGGGCGCCGCCACGCTCATCGAGAGCGCCGCGGTCGCCGCGCACTTTCCCGACCCGCCGGTGCGTTACGACACCCCCGGTCTGCAAACCCAGCGGCGCGCCTGGACCACCAACGCCGAGCTCTCCCAGTGGCTGGACGAGCTGGCAAGCACCCCAGCCGACCGGACAAGCGCACGCCGAATCGATCTGGGCCCGTCGCAAAACGGCACGCCCCTGCTGGCCCTGGCATTGAACGGCACGATCGGCGACAAGCCGCTGCTGTCCAACGGACGGCCCACCGTGCTCCTGGTGGGCCAACAGCATGGCGATGAACCAGGCAGCAGCGAGGCGCTGCTGGTGATGGCACGCGAACTGTCTCAGGGGCTGCTCGCGCCCATGCTCCAGCGCATCAATGTGGTCATTGTCCCGCGGGCCAACCCCGATGGCGCCTCGACCGGCAGCCATGCCACCAGCGACGGCACCGACCTGGACCACGACCATCTGGCCTTGCGCACGCCCGAGGCCAGAGCCATCGCGCAGCTGATCCGCACCTACCGTCCCGCCGTCATCGCCGACGTGCGCGAATACCCAGCGCAGGCCGTGAACATGGCGGGCGCGAGGGTGCTGCCCAGCTACGATGTGCTGGCGCAACCGGCAACCGCAGCCAACATACCGGAGTTCGTCAGCAAGGCCGCCGCGGAATGGTTCATGCAACCCCTCTTCAAGTCGCTCGAAGACAGCGGCCTGACCCATGAATGGTTGCACACGCTCACGGCGGACCGGGGTGCGTTGGCGGCGCAGACGGGTGGTGCGCAGCCCGATTCGCTGCGCAACCTGGGAGGGCTGAGCAACACGGTCAGCCTGGCCATTGCCAGCCGCGGCACGGGGCTTGGGCGCGCCCACATTCAGCGCCGCGTGCACAGCCTGGTGGTGGCGCTCACGAGCGTGCTGCGCAGCACCGCGGATCGCAGTGGCGACCTGCGCCAGGTACAAACCTACGTGACGCGGGACGTTGCTTCCAAGGCGTGTCAGGGCCTGCTCACGGTTCAGGCCAGCCCCACCACCTCCGAGCATGACCTGGGCCTGATCGACGAAACCAGCGGTGAACTCAAGCGGCTGAAGGTGCAATGGACCTCCACGGCGACCCTGCGCCCCGAACTGCAGCGCCCGCGGCCGTGCGGGTACTGGCTGAGCGCGGACTCGGCGGCGGCGCAACATCTGGCCTGGCTGGGCCTGCAGGTGATGCGCATCGCCGAAGACGGCTCGGTGCTGACCGAGAGTTTTTCCGGCCCGAGCGGTGCCGGTTCGGCCGCGCAGGCGGTGCGCACGACGACCGACGTGCCTGCCGGCAGCTACTTCGTGGGGATGAACCAGCCGCTGGCCAACGTAGCTGCCGCGGCACTTGAGCCCGGAACGCCGTTCAGCTATCAGAGCGTCGGGATTCTTGGCGAGCCGGGCGCAAGCGCCCGCGTCATCAACAACCCCTCCCTGGTGTTTGACGAATCGGAGTAGATGCATCTGCCAAGCCACCGGTCGGCGCGCGCGCCGGCCGACCGCCAGACGCAAGGCGCCCCATGATCACCGGCCTGCTCGCTTCCCTTGGCGCCTCGGTGCTGTTCGCGGCGATGTACTACCTCGCGCCTCGGCTGGCGCCTCTCGATGGCGAGCAGATCTTCGGCTGGCGCATTCTCTCGACACTGCCCTTCACCACGCTCATCGTGCTCTCTCGCGGCCAATGGCCGCGCGTACGCTCCATGCTCACGCGCGCACGGCAGGACCCCCTGTGGGGACTGGCCCTGTGCGCGAGCGCCGCGCTGCTGGGGGTGCAGCTCTGGCTGTTCCTCTGGGCACCGCTGCAAGGTCGCGCGCTGCCGGTGTCGCTGGGCTACTTCCTGCTGCCGCTCGTGATGGTGGTGGCGAGCCGCTGGCTGTTTCACGAGCATCTGTCATGGATGCAATGGCTGGCCGTGGGGCTGGCGGCCCTGGGCGTGGGGCATGAAGTCCTGCGCACGAGCGCGATATCCTGGGAAACGTGGCTGGTGGCCATCGGCTACACGATCTATTTCGTGCTGCGGCGAAAGCTGGGTACCGATCACCTTGCGGGGCACTGGATCGACCTGGTGCTGCTGGTTCCCGCCGCGTTGTGGTTCGTGCTGCGCACGCCCGCTTCCACGCTCTTCTTCGCGGGCACGCCCCACCTGTGGGGCATGGTTCCGGCGCTGGGCATCGTCAGCGCCGTGGCCCTTGCGCTGTACATGGTGGCGAGCCGTTTGCTGGCGCTCGGTCTGTTCGGCCTCCTGAGCTATGTGGAGCCGATTCTGCTTGTCCTCGCGGCGCTGCTGCTCGGCGAGCGCATCCGTGATGAGCAATGGCTGACTTACCTGCCGATTTTCGCGGCGGTCGGCGTGCTCGTGATCGACGGCATCCTGCGCATCCGCGCCGGGGCGCACCGCGCCGCCTCCTGAAAGCGACGCTACTCGCCCTTGGGGTCGCGCTCCATCAACTGTGCGACGGCCTGCTCGGGCCGGGTCGTACCATCGAGCAGAGCCACCACGGCCTCGACGATCGGCATCTCTACGCCCAGTTGCCGGGCACGGGCCGCGACCGTGTGGGCGCTATGCACACCCTCGGCCACGTGGCCAAGATCGCTGAGCACCTGAGCCAGGGGCAGGCCCCGGGCCAGCTGCAATCCCACCGTGCGGTTGCGCGAGAGATCGCCCGTGGCCGTCAGCACGAGATCACCCAGGCCGGACAGGCCCATGAACGTTTCCGTGCATGCGCCCAGCGCGACGCCAAGACGCGACATTTCGGCCAGCCCCCGCGTGATCAAGGCCGCCCGCGCATTCAAGCCCAGTTGCAGGCCATCGCACAGGCCGGTGGCGATGGCCAGGACGTTCTTGACGGCGCCACCGACCTCCACGCCAACCAGATCGTCATTGGCATACACCCGAAGATGCCGGCCATGCAATGCCTGCACGAGCGCCTCGCGCACCGACGCGTGCGCGCTCGCGGCAACCAGGGCCGTGGGCTGCATGCGCGCCACCTCCAGAGCGAAGCTCGGGCCGCTGAGCGCGCCCGCCTGCAGCTGCGGCGCAACCTGCGCGCACACTTCATGCGCCAGCTGCCCCGTTTGCGCCTCGAAGCCCTTGCACAGCCACGCCACGGGGCCCTGAAAGTGCCGCAGCACCCCCAGCAGCCCGCGCAGGGCCGCCGTGGGCGTGGCAAGGAAGACCAGATCGGCGCCCGCGAGGTGCTCCTCGATGCTGGCGCCCACCACCTCCAGCAAAGGCGGAAACGCAACGCCCGCAAGGTATCGGGCGTTCTCACGCGCCTGACGCATGGCTGCCATCTGCCGTTCGTCGCGCCCCCAGAGCTGGACACGGTGCGCCGCTACATGGCTGGCGGCACTGATGGCAATGGCCGTTCCCCACGCGCCTGCCCCGATAACTACGATATTCATAGCTACTCGCGTAGGCGCCTAAACGGCTTCAGCCCTTATTTTTCCGGTTTACTGCTGTGTGCTGCTCGCGCCCTGCGCGGCGGCCGCGGCCTGTTGCTGCTCGTACATGGCCTGGAAGTTGATTTCCGCGAGGTGCACCGGCGGGAATCCCGCGCGCGTCACCACGTCGGCCACGTTGGAGCGGGCATAGGGATAGATGATCTGCGGGCAGACGACACGCATCACGTTGTCCATCTGCTCCTGCGGCACGTTGCGGATTTCGAAGATGCCAGCCTGCTTGGTCTCGACGAGGAAAACCGTCTTGTCGCCATGCTTGGCGTGCACCGTGGCAGTCACGGTAACTTCGTAAATTCCGTCCGCGATGGTTTCCGCGCCCACGCCCAGCTGGATGTCGACGCTGGGCTGCTGCTGCTCCAGCAGGATCGCGGGCGAATTGGGCTGCTCGAGCGACATGTCCTTGAGGTACATGCGCTGAATCTGGAAAACCGGGGTTGCTTGTTCGTCGGCCATGATGTCGATCTTAGAGGGTAATGAACATGAAAATGCCCGCCCGGGGAGCTTCCCCAAAGCGGGCAGGTCAGCAGCGCATTATGCAGCGCGGCATCCGGGGATCAAGCCTGCAGCAGCGGCATCAGGCCACCCTGGGCATCGAGCGCAAGCAGATCGTCGCACCCTCCCACGTGCTGGCCACCGATGAAAATCTGCGGCACCGTGCGCCGGCCCGTGATCTCCGTCATCTGCCGACGCAGTGCGGGCTCGCCATCGACGCGGATTTCCTCGATGCTCTGCACGCCCTTGGACTTGAGAAACTGCTTGGCACGAATGCAATAGGGGCACGTGGCCGTGGTGTACATCTTGACGGCTTGCATCGCTTTCATCCTTTCACTTGGCGCACTGCGCCATCGCGCAGCTGGGGGTCCGTCAGGCCTTTTCAACCGGCATGTTGGCCTCGCGCCAGGCCGCCATGCCCCCGGTCAGCGCCTGCGCCTTCTCGTAGCCGAGCCCACGGGCCATGGCTGCGGCACGGCGTGCGCGCAAACCGCTGGCGCAGACCAGCACCAGCGGCACGGTCTTGTTTTTCACCACCTGCGGCAGGCGTTCCTTGAACTGGGACAGCGGCACGCTCCTGGCGCCGCCGATGTGCCCCGCCGCATATTCCCCGGCCTCGCAGACATCGACCACCACCGCCTTTTCACGGTTGATGAGCTGCACCGCCGCGCTGGCCGACAGGCCACCCAGCCCGCCACCGGACACCATGGGCCAGGCGAGCAAGCCACCGGAAACCAGGGCCAGGAGGATGAGATACCAGTTTTGCAGGATGAAGTTCACGGCGGCGCGATTCCGGGGCAGTAAAAGTGCTGATTCTAAAATAGCCGGTTTGCTTTATCGAACGAAGGCCCTGCGCATGCACAAGCTCGTCCTGATCCGCCACGGTGAATCCACCTGGAACCTGGAAAACCGCTTCACCGGCTGGACCGACGTGCCGCTCACGGCCACGGGCATCGCCCAGGCCCGGGTCGCAGGGCAACTGCTCAAGGCCGAGGGCTATGAATTCGACCAGGCTTTCACCAGCGTGCTGCAGCGCGCCACGCACACGCTCTGGCATTGCCTGGATGCCATGGAGCGCACCTGGCTGCCCGTGGCGCACAGCTGGCGTCTGAACGAGCGCCACTACGGCGCGCTGCAGGGGCTGAACAAGGCCGAGACGGCCCGGCAGTATGGCGACGAGCAGGTGCACCTCTGGCGGCGCAGCTACGATGTGCCGCCGCCTGCGCTCGAGGCCACCGATCCACGCTGCGAGCGTGGCGACATCCGGTATGCGGGCCTGGCACCCGAGCAGGTCCCGCTCACCGAATGCCTGAAGGACACCGTGGCGCGCGTGCTGCCCTACTGGCAGGAGGCGATCGCCCCGGCCATGCGCTCGGGCCAGCGCGTGCTGATCGCGGCTCACGGCAATTCGATCCGCGCGCTCGTCAAGTACCTGGACGGCATTTCCGATGGCGACATCGTCGGGCTGAACATTCCGAACGGCATTCCGCTCGTGTACGAACTCGATGCCGACTTGAAGCCGCTGCGCCACGACTATCTGGGCGATGCCGAGGCGGCGGCGCAGGCCGCTGCCGCCGTGGCGGCGCAGGGCAAGAGATGAGGGAGAGGAACCGCGCCCGTCACGCGCATTCCAAGGTGTATATTGCCGCGACGCGGTAAAGGTGGTGTATGGGGCAGAAACTCAAGATAGCAGGGTGGATTTCCGTGGGCGTGCTTGCGGGCGCGCTCACCACGGTTTCGTTGCAGACGGTCGCGCGCAGCGCCATGACACCGTTGCCGCTGGAAGAGTTGCAGCAACTGGCGGCGGTGTTCGGGCTCATCAAGACCGACTACGTCGAACCCGTCGACGACAGGAAACTCATCACCAATGCCATCTCGGGCATGGTGGCGGGGCTCGATCCGCATTCGCAGTATTTCGACAAGAAGTCCTTCAAGGAATTCCGTGAAGGCACGTCCGGGCGCTTCGTCGGCGTCGGGATCGAGATCACGCAGGAAGACGGCCTGATCAAGGTGGTCTCGCCCATCGAGGGCTCTCCGGCGGACCGGGCCGGCCTCAAGACGGGCGATCTGATCACCAAGATCGGCGACGAGGCGGTACGCGGACTGCCGCTCAATGACGCGGTCAAGCGCATTCGCGGCGAACCGGGCACCAAGGTGACGCTCACGATCTTCCGCAAGGACGAGAGCCGCACCTTTCCGGTGACGATCACGCGCGAGGAAATCAAGACCCAGTCGGTCAAGGCCAAGCTGATCGAGCCCGGCTATGCCTGGTTCCGCATCTCGCAGTTCCAGGACCGCACGCTCGACGACTTCGTGCGCAAGGCCGAGGAAATCGCCCAGCAGGACCCGAATCTGAAGGGCCTTGTGCTTGACCTGCGCAACGACCCGGGCGGCCTGCTGGATGCGGCCGTGGGCGTGTCGGCGGCCTTCCTGCCCCAGGGCGCGACCGTCGTCACCACCGACGGGCAGCTGGCCGAAAGCAAGGCAACCTTCACCGCGTCGCCCGAGTTCTACGCCCGCCGCGGGGGCGATCCGCTCAAGCGCTTGCCAGAAATCTTCCACAAGGTGCCGATGGTGGTGCTGGTCAACGAGGGCTCCGCATCCGCCAGCGAGATCGTGGCGGGCGCGCTGCAGGACAACCACCGCGCGACCATCATGGGCAACCAGACCTTCGGCAAGGGCTCGGTGCAGACGGTGCGCCCGCTCGGGCCGGACACCGGCATCAAGCTGACCACGGCGCGCTACTTCACGCCCAGCGGCAAGTCGATCCAGGCGCGCGGCATCGTGCCCGACGTGATGGTCGACGAGACGGCGGAGGGCGACGTCTTTGCCGCGCTGCGCCTGCGCGAGTCCGACCTGGCCAAGCACCTGGACAACACCCAGGGCGGTGAGGCGGTCCAGGACAAGGCGCTGGAGGCGGCCCGGGACGCGGCGCGCAAGAAGCTGGAGGAAGAAACCAGGAATGCCAAGGTCGAGCGCAAGCTGCCCGAGTTCGGCACCGACAAGGACTTTGCGCTGGCGCAGGCGCTGCACCAGCTCAAGGGCGAGCCGGTGCAGGTGAGCAAGACCCTGACCGAGCGCAAGCAGGCCAAGAAGGACGACTGAACCGCGCCTGCGCGTCACCCCCAAGGCCGGTTGCGTCCGGCCTTTTTCATGGACACCGTGCCGATGAACGACGACCAGTTGCTGCGCTACTCGCGCCACATCATGCTCGACGAGATCGGCATCGAGGGGCAGGAGCGCATCATGGCCGCCCGGGTGCTGATCGTGGGAGTCGGCGGCCTGGGCTCGCCCGCCGCGCTGTTTCTGGCCTCTGCAGGCGTAGGCGACATCACGCTCGTGGATGACGATCAGGTGGACCTGACCAACCTGCAGCGTCAGATCGCCCACACGACGGCGCGCATCGGCATGGCCAAGATCGATTCCGCTGCCGCGGCCATGCGCGCGATCAATCCCGAGGTGCGGGTGCATGGCGTGCGCGAGCGGATGTCGCAGGAGAGCCTGCTGCCGCTCGTGACCGCGGCCGACGTGGTGCTGGACTGCACCGACAACTACGCCACCCGCCACGCCATCAACGCCGCCTGCGTGAGCGCGCGCAAGCCGCTGGTGGCGGGTTCGGCGATCCGCTTCGACGGGCAGATCGCGGTGTACGACACACGCCACGCCGACTCGCCCTGCTATGCATGTTTGTTTGCGCGCGATGCCGTTTTTGAAGAGGTGGCCTGCGCCACGATGGGCGTTTTTTCACCCCTGGTGGGCATCATCGGGACGATGCAGGCGGCCGAGGCGCTCAAGCTCATCATCAGCATTGGCGAGCCTTTGCGCGGCCGGCTGCAGATGCTCGATGGGCGCACGATGCGCTGGAGCGAGATCCGCCTGGCGCGCGACCCGGACTGCGCGGTCTGCCGCCATCGCTGAAAACCCGCTGCCCAAAAGCACCTGCGTGGGCTAGCATCGCCCATCGCGGTTTCAGTTTTCTCCGAATGTCCCAGTCTCACTTCGTGGCCACGCACGTGCGCTACACGACGCTTGCCCTTTGCGTGCTCGCGGCGCTGGCCAGCCTGCCCTGGATGGCCGCGCGCCCCGGCGCCTGGCCCGTCACTTTCTTCGTGCTCGCCTGCGCGCTGATCCTCCTCGGGGTGCGCGACCTGCGCCAGACGCGCCACGCGGTGCTGCGCAACTACCCCATCCTCGGGCACCTGCGTTTCATCCTGGAATTCATCCGCCCGGAAATCCGCCAGTACTTCATCGAGGGCGACATCGACAAGGGCGAGCCCTTCACGCGCGCGCAGCGCACCGTGGTGTACCAGCGCTCCAAGGGCGTGCCCGACGTGCGCCCATTCGGCACCAAGCTGGACGTGGGCGCCAAGGGCTATGAGTGGATCAACCATTCGCTGCACACCACGAAGATCGATTCGCACGACTTCCGCGTCTGGATCGGCGGGCGCCCAGGCACCCCGCGCGTCGGCGTCTCGCCCTGCACGCAGCCCTACAACGCGAGCGTCTTCAACATCTCGGCCATGAGTTTCGGCGCGCTCTCGGCCAACGCCATCCTGGCGCTGAACCTGGGCGCCAAGATGGGCGACTTCGCGCACGACACCGGTGAAGGCGGCATCAGCCGCTACCACCGCCAGAACGGCGGCGACCTGATCTGGGAGATCGGCTCGGGCTATTTCGGCTGCCGCAACCCTGACGGGACGTTCAACGGCGAACGCTTTGCCGAGCAGGCCAGGAACCCGCAGGTGAAGATGATCGAGATCAAGCTCAGCCAGGGCGCCAAGCCGGGCCACGGCGGCATCCTGCCGGGCGCCAAGGTGACGGCGGAAATCGCCGCCGCGCGCGGCGTGCCCGAGGGCGAGGACTGTGTCTCGCCCTCGTCGCACAGCGCGTTCTCCACGCCGGTGGAGATGATGCAGTTCATCGTCCGCCTGCGCGAGCTCTCGGGCGGCAAGCCGGTGGGCTTCAAGCTGTGCATCGGCCACATCTGGGAGTGGTTCGGCATCGTCAAGGCAATGCTGGAAACCGGCATCACGCCCGACTACATCGTCGTCGACGGCGCCGAGGGCGGCACGGGCGCCGCGCCGGTCGAATTCGCCGACCACATGGGCGCGCCGGTGCAGGAGGGCCTGCACCTGGTGCACAACACCTTGATCGGCGTGGGACTGCGCGAGCGCATCAAGATCGGTGCGGCGGGCAAGGTGATCACCTCGTTCGACCTGGCCCGCATGTTCGCGCTGGGCGCGGACTGGTGCAACTCGGGGCGCGGCTTCATGATGGCGCTGGGCTGCATCCAGGCGCAGGTCTGCCACACGGGCTTCTGCCCCACGGGCATCACCACGCAGGACCCGGTGCGCGAGAAGGCGCTGGTCATCTCGGACAAGGCGCCGCGCGTGGCCCAGTACCACGCCAACACACTGCATGCGCTCAAGGAACTGCTGCAGGCCGCGGGCCTGATGCACCCCGATCAGCTCAGCACGCACCACATCGTGCGGCGCATCGACAGCGCACGCATCCGGCTGCTCTCGGCGCTGATGCCGACCATCGAGCGACGCGCCATCCTCGATGACCTGTCGCACCAGCACAACGTCTATCGCCTGTACTGGCCGCTGGCCGACGCGCACAGCTTCGCGCCGCACGTGCCCACCGCGCAGGAGCTGCGCGACGACCCCGACATCCTGCGCCCGACGGTGGCCGGGCACCCCGCCTCGGCGGTGCAGATCGCCGAGGCGCTCACGCGCCGGCGACCACCCCACCCCACACCGGTCAGCACCGTCGTGCCCGGGCAGGCGCGCATGCCGCACGCAGCGGCCACGGCCTCGCAGGTGCTCGAGGAATCGACCGCCTCGGACAGCACAAAAACATGAGACAAATCGGCTTGCAGCGCTCTTTCAGAAAGCGCTGACAGCTATTAATGCGATAGTAATCCGCGACCCGGTCACGCCACCGCGTCGGCCTCTTCAGGCGTGGGCACCGGCGCGCCCGCCACCCCGAGATAGCGCGCCCGCTTGTGCGCCTTGAGTTGCTCGATGTCCACCAGCACCAGGCCATCGACGCAGTGGCCGAAGTCCGGATCAACGCCGAAATCCAGGAAGCGCACGCCGCCCGGCTCGGCCACCTCGGCGTACTGCTTGTACAGCGTGGGCACGCTGGTGCCCAGGTGCGCCAGCAGCATCTTCAGGCGCACGAAGTCGGCGGCGCTGTCGCCACTGCACGGTGCCGTGTCCAGCTCGGCCGTGCCCGGCACGTAGGGATGACGGGCTTCGGCCACGCCGGGCTCCCCGTAGTGGCCGCGGTAGTAATGCACCAGCAGGTCGCGCGCAGCTTGCGGCATGTCACGCGACAGCGAGACCGGGCCGAACAGGTAGCGGCATTCGGGATAGCAGCGCACGTAGGCGCCGATGCCGAACCACAGGTAGTCCAGCGAGCGCCGGCCCCAGTAGCGCGGCTGCACGAAGGAACGCCCCAGCTCCAGTCCCCGCTCCAGATAGGGCAGCATGGCCGGCCGAAAGCTGAAAAGACCGTGCGTGTACAGCCCCTGCACGCCCAGATCCTGCAGCACCGGCGCGGTGCGCACCATGCGGTAGGCGCCGACGATCTCCAGCTCCTGCGGCTCCCACAGGATCAGGTGGTCGTAGTACGGGTCGTAGTGGTCCACGTCGCGCCGCCGGCCGCTGCCCTCGCCCACCGCACGAAAGGCCAGCTCGCGCAGCCGCCCGACCTCGCGCAGCACGGGCGAATCCAGATTGCCGCGAAACAGGTGGATGCGCTTGCCGTCGGGCGTCTGCCCGAGCAGCGGGCACGCGGCCACGGCCTGGGCCAGCGCGCTGCGGTCTACCGGGTGAGCCACCGCCGTCTCGGTGTGCAGCAGGCCCGGCCGGTCCTGCGCCACGCGGTACAGGTGCTTGCAGAACAACTTGGCCTTGGCCGCCTCCGGCAGCGCCATGGCGCTGTGGCTGGCGTGCGGCACCGGGTGGCCGATGCGCAGCACAATGCTCTTGCGGTTCTGGCCGAACATCTCCTGCACCAGCAGCAGCGAGGCCAGCGGCTTGTAGCACATCGAAGCGCCGTAGAACAGCGCCGAATTGCGCCCGTCGATGTGCACCGGCACGATGGGCGACTGCGTCTGCGCCGCCAGCCGCAGAAAGCCGCTGCGCCAGCGCCCGTCGCGCACGCCGCCGGGGCGCAGGCGCGACACCTCGCCCGCCGGGAAGATGATGACTGCTCCCTCACCACGCAGGTGCTCCAGGATGGCCTTGAACTGCCCCGCGCCGCTGCGCCCGCCCAGCACCGTCACCGGCAGCAGCAGACGCCTGAGCGGCTCCACCGCCGCCAGCAGGCCGTTGGCGACGATCTTCACATCGCTGCGGATGCCGCCCACCAGGTTCAGCAGCGCCAGCCCGTCGAGCGTGCCGATCGGATGGTTGGCAACGATGACCACGCGTCCACGCGCGGGGATGCGTTCGCGCTCGTTGTCGCGCACCGCGTAGCTGAAGGCGAAGTGCTCCAGCACCTGCTCCACGAACGGGAAGCCTTCCAGATGCGGGTACTGCCGGGCAAAGGCGTGGAAGTTCTGCTCATGCAACAGGCGACGCAGCACACCGCGCACGCTTTTGCTGAGCCATGGATGCCGCTGCAGGCGCGGCAGGTGCCGGTCAACGATCTGGTCCACGGAGATCATGGCGCTTCCTCCCAGGGAATATCGGCCGGGCAGTTGCGCCCGGCGCCATGTCGATGGTCGCGCCGTATCGTGACAATTTGGAGACGAAACCGCGGCCAGGCAGGGCACGCCCTGCCACGCCCGGTGGTGCAACGGGGCCGCGGTGCCGGACTATCCGCGCCCGACCTTGGCCAGCAGGCGCGGCAGCACGGCGGCGCTCACCAACCCGTCGACACGCCCGCCCAGCGTGGCGATCTCGCGCACCAGCGTGCTGCTGATGCTCTGCCAGCGTGCATCAGGGGCGAGAAACACGGTATCGACCTCGGGGCGCAAATGCCGGTTCATGCCCGCGAGCTGAAATTCGTAGTCGAAATCCGTGCCCGAACGCAGCCCGCGCACCATCACCTGCGCGCCCTGCGCCACCGCGAACTCGGTGACCAGGCCGTCGAACGCCATCACCCGCACGTTCGGCATGTCCGCCAGCGCCTCGCGTGCGAGCTGCAGCCGCTCGTCCAGCGTGAACAGCGTCTTCTTGTGGTGCGCCATCGCCACCGCCACGATCACCGTGTCGAACAGCGCGCTGGCGCGGCGCAGCATGTCCTCGTGCCCCAGGGTGATCGGGTCAAAGGTTCCGGGAAAGACGGCAATCGCAGCGGGCATGGGGCGCTCCTTCGGTGACAGCGCCGCCATTATGGTGCGGATTCAATCCAAAACCAGTCCGGAACCTTGGCCCGCCAGCGCGAGCAGCTTCTTTTTCAGGAGTCCACAGGCAGGCGCACCAGCAAGTGGGCGTGCGAGGCGCCCGCCTTCAGGTAGCGCTGGCACGTGAGCCCCAGCGGCGCCAGCTGCTCCTGGGACCAGCGCCGCGGCGCTTCCAGATAGATCCGCCCCGACGGCGCGACGGCGCGCGCCGCCGCCTGCAGGGCGGGAATGAACAGCGCCTGCGCATCGAACGGGGGATCGAGCAGCACCAGATCGAGGCCGGCACCCGCCCGCTGCGCCAGCTGCGCCACGCCGTCGCCCCGGCGCACCGTCACGCCACTGGCCTGCAGCCGCTCGGCCACGCGCGTGATCTGCTGCGCCAGCGCGCCATCGTGCTCGACGAGCAGCACCTCGGCCGCGCCGCGCGAGGCGGCCTCCAGCCCGAGCGCGCCCGTGCCGGCGAACACGTCCATGCAGCGCCAGCCGGTCAGATCCTGCCCCAACCAGTTGAACAGCGTCTCGCGCACGCGATCGGGCGTGGGCCGCAGACCGGGGCGATCGGGCACGGGCAGACGCGTGCGCTTCCACTGACCGCCGACGATGCGCACCTCACCCGGGGCTCTGGCATGCGGCGTCGGCTTCACGGCTTGGCCGCCGGGGTGGCGCCGACCACCACGGTCACCATGCGATCGGGCTGGAGCTTGCGCCCGATGGCCGCCTTCACGTCGGCCACGGTGAGCGCCTGGACGCGGTCCGTCCAATGGTCCAGATAATCAAGTGGCAGACCGTTGCGCGCGATGTTGACGACGTTGGCCAGCAGCTTGCGGTTGCTGTCGATGCGCAGCGCAAAACCGCCGATCAGGTTGTCCTTGGCCGCGCGCAGTTCGGTCTCGGTCGGGCCATTGCGGACGAAATCCGCGATCACTTCGCGTGTGACCTTGACGGCCTCGGCGGTCTGATCCGGCCGCGTCTCCAGCCCCGCGATGAAGGCGCCCGCGCTCAGGCCCGGCGAGAACTGGCTGAACACGCTGTACGAGAGGCCCCGCTTCTCACGCACCTGCTCCATCAGGCGCGAGGTGAAGCCCCCCCCGCCCAGGATGTGGTTGCCCACGAGCAGCGCGAGGAAATCCGGATCGCTGCGCACAAACCCCGGCTGGCCGATGAGCACGTGCGCCTGCGCCGAGCTGAAGGGAATGTCGATCTCCCGCGCCTGCGCCAGCGGCTGCATGGGAGGCAGCGCCGGCAGCGTCGCGCAGTTGCCCTGGTCGTTCACGGGCAGGTGTGAGAGCAGCTCATCGACGAGCGTTTGCGCCTGCGCCCGATCGACCGCGCCCACGATGGCCACACGCGCGCGGCAGCGCTGCAGGTAGCGCGCGTGCCAGGCACGCAGGTCGCTGACGCCGATCGCATCGAGCGTGCCCGCCGTCGTCTGCAGGCCGTAGGGATTGTCGCCGTAGACGGCCCGGGCGAAGGCCTTGCCCGCCACCGTGCCGGGCTTGGTGTCGGCCTCGGCGATCGCGGCCTGCCAGCGCGCGCGTTCGCGCTGCCAGACGTCTTCGGGATCGCTCGGCTCACCGATCTGGCGCGCCGCAAGCCGTACCGCGCGTTCAAGCAGATCGGCCTGCGTGAGCGAGCGCAGCGAGAAGCTCAGCGCATCACGCCCGGCGCTCGCTTCCAGGCTCGCGCCCAGGTCGGCCCAGGCCTCGCCGAGCTGGTTTTCATCCAGGGCGGCATCGCCACCCGAGGCCCGCACGCCCTTGGCGCTCATGAGCGCGGCGGCGCTCGCCAGGCCCGCCTGCGCGGGCGGGTCGCGGCGGCTGCCGGCGTCGAAATCCACCTGCACATCGACCATGGGAATGGCGGGGCTTTGCACCAGCCAGACCTGCGCGCCGCTCGCTTGCGTCCAGTGCTCGATCGGCAACAGCGCCAACGCGCTTTGAGAATAAAAAAGGCTTGCAGCGCCCGCCAGTAAAGCGCTAGTAGCTATTTTTTTGATGATTTTGAACATGATCCGCTCCGTTTACCGCATGGCCCCATCGGCACCGCCTGCCGCGCTTGTGCGTGGTTTGGCGCCCGCCGCCAGCGGCTGCGGCACGAGCGTGCCCACCGTGAGCTGATCCTCTCCAAAAAAGCGCGCGGCCACCGATTGCACGTCGGCCGGCGTCACGTCCTTGAGCAGCGCGAGCAGTTGGTCGTCCGCATCGAGCGGCAGGCCCTGCACCCAGTTGCTGCCCAGATCGCTCGCCTGCCCCTGCAGCGAGTCGCGTGCGTAGATCGTCGAGGCGGACCACTGCGCCTTCACGCGAGCGAGCTCCGCCGGGCTCACGCCTTCCTTGGCGACACGCGCCACTTCGGCGCGCAGCGCGGCCTCCACGTCGGCCGCGTCCTTGCCCTTGGCTGGCACACCCGTGAGCATGAAGAGCGCCGGGCCCCGCCCGAAGATCGAGGCGTAGGCGCTGGCGCTGTCGGCCACGCGATCGGGCCCCTGCGTCAGCGCCCGATCGAGCCGTGCGCCGTCATAGCCGCTGAGCACGGCCGAGAGCACGACGAGCGAGAGCGCGTCCTTGTCCGAAGGCGCCATGTCCTTGAGCTTCCGCATCGCAGGAATGCGAAACGCCAGCGCCACGTAAGCCTGCTCGGCCGGCGCCTTCAAGCTGATGCGCCGCATGCCCTTCTGCTCGGGCTCGATCTGCGGCTTGCGCTCGGGCAGTGCGTGCGCCGGCAACTTGCCGTAGATCTGCTCGGCCCAGGCGCGCACCTGCCGCGGGTCCACATCCCCCGCGATCACCAGCGCCGCATTGGCCGGCGTGTACCAGGTGCGATAGAACTGCCGCACATCGTCCGGCCGCAGGCTGTCGAGGTCACTCATCCAGCCCACCACCGGATGGTGGTAGGGCGAGGCGATGAAGGTGGCGGCATTGAGCTGCTCCATGAGCGCAGCGCGCGGCTGGTCTTCAGTGCGCATGCGCCGCTCTTCCTTGACCACCTCGATTTCCTTGCGGAATTCCTCGTCAGGCCACTGGTTGTGCGCGAAACGGTCGGCTTCGAGCTGCATTACTTCCTTGAGTCGGCTCGCCGGAATCTGCTGGTAATAGCCGGTGTAGTCGCGCGTGGTGAAGGCATTCTCTTGCCCGCCCAGCTGCGCCACGCGGCGCGAGAACTCGCCAGGCGCGAGCTTGTCCGAGCCCTTGAACATCATGTGCTCGAGTGCATGCGCCACGCCCGTCGTGCCATTGACTTCATCCATGCTGCCGGTACGCACCCAGAGCATCTGGATCGCCGTCGGTGCGCGGTGATCTGGCTGCACGATGAGTTGCATGCCGTTGGCCAGGCGAAATTCCTGCGCACCAGACGCCGTCGTGACCAGGGGGGCGTCGCCATCGCCGGGCGCGCCGGGGGCGGGGGTTTGGGCCAGCGCGCCAAAGCATGCCAGCGCCGCGCAAAAAAGGAGAGCGTGTTTCATAGAATGGCTGGATTCTAGAAACTTCGCAATGTTCAGCTTTTTCAGAAAAAAGACGCCCCCGGCCGCGCCGCCGCCTGAGCCCGCCACCGTCCCGGCTCCGCCCACACCTGTGGCTCCGCCCCCTGCCGCCGCCCCCTCCACGCCTGCCATGGAAGCGGCCCCGCCGGCCGCGCCCGAACGCAAGGGCTGGCTCACGCGTCTGTCGGCGGGCCTGCGCAAGACGGGCAGCAGCATCACCGGCGTCTTCACCGGCACGAAGATCGACGATGCGCTCTACGAGGAGCTCGAAGACGCGCTGCTGATGGCCGACACCGGCGTCAAGGCCACGCAGCACCTGCTGGAGACGCTCAAGCGCCGCATCAAGGAAAGCAGAACCACCGAGCCCGCCGCCGTCAAGGCACTGCTGGCCGATGCACTCACCGAGCTGCTGACGCCACTGGAAAAGCCGCTGGAAATCGGCGCGCACCAGCCCACCGTGATCATGGTCGCGGGCGTCAACGGCGCGGGCAAGACCACTTCGATCGGCAAGCTCACCAAGCACCTCGCGGACCACGGCGAGAGCGTGCTGCTGGCCGCGGCCGACACCTTCCGCGCCGCCGCGCGTGAGCAGCTCGGTGTCTGGGCCACGCGCAACACCGTGGAGATCGTCAGCCAGGAAGGGGGCGATCCGGCCGCCGTGAGCTTCGACGCGGTGAGCGCCGGGCGCGCGCGCGGCAAGGACGTGGTGCTGGTCGATACCGCCGGGCGCCTGCCCACGCAGCTGCACCTGATGCAGGAGCTGCAGAAAATCAAGCGCGTGATCACCAAGGCCGACGCCAGCGCACCGCACGAGGTGCTGCTGGTGATCGACGGCAACACCGGCCAGAACGCGCTCGCACAGGTCAAGGCGTTTGACGACGCGCTTGAGCTCACCGGCCTCATCGTCACCAAGCTCGACGGCACCGCCAAGGGCGGCGTGCTCGCGGCCATCGCGCAGGAGCGCCCCGTCCCGGTGTATTTCATCGGCGTGGGCGAGAAGGTGGAAGACCTCGAAACATTCAGCGCACGGGAATTTGCGCAGGCGCTGCTGGCGTAGCGACACCGGCGCACCCTCTCTTCAGGTGGGAAGTTCGACCGGATGCCCGCCCCATTGAGTTGATCGCGGCCCGCCTTGCCGAACACACGCTCGACCTCAGGCGCCGCCTAGATCATGCGGTTGCCGATTTGTCGGCGCGTCTCAGAGCCGGCCAATCCACGAATGCGAGCACATACAGCACGATCAGATTGATCATGGGAACGAGCATCAACAGGCTGAACCAGCCGGAAAACCCTGCCTTGGCAAAGATCTTCCAGAACGGCAGCACGATCACCACCGCACCCAGCAGCATCGTGAGCCAGTGGGCGCCGAACCACCAGGCCATGTCGCTGTTACCCCATCCGTACATCATGATGCATCTCCTGTGCTTGAAGGTTTCGAAGTCAATGGCTTGCACTATGCTCGCCGCAGCCGCAGTGCGTTGAAGATCACCGAGGCCGAGCTCATGCTCATGGCCAGCGCAGCGATCATGGGCGACAGCAGCCAGCCGGTGAACGGGTACAGCAGGCCGGCGGCGATCGGTACGCCGATGCCGTTGTAGACGAAGGCGAAGAGCAGGTTCTGGCGCATGTTGCGCACGGTGTCGGTGGAAATCTGGCGCGCCGCCGCGATGCCGCGCAGATCGCCCTTGACCAGGGTGACCTGGCCGCTGTTCATCGCCACGTCGGTGCCGGTTCCCATGGCCACGCCCACGTCGGCCCTGGCCAGCGCAGGCGCATCGTTGATGCCGTCACCGGCCATGGCGACCACATGGCCCTCACGCTGCAATTTTTCGACCAGAGCCAGCTTGTCGGCGGGCTTGACCTCGCCATGCACCTCGTCGATGCCCAGCTTGGCACCCACGGCGCGGGCGGTGGTGAGGCCGTCACCCGTGGCCATGACGATGCGCAGGCCGCTGGCATGCAGGGTGCGGATGGCCTCGGGCGTGCTGGACTTGATGGGGTCGGTCACGGCCAGCAGGCCGGCCAGCCGGCCGTCGACCGCCAGGTGCATGACGCTGGCGCCCTCGCCGCGCAGGCGCTCGGCATCGGCCTTCATGGCCGCCACATCGGCACCCACTTGCTCCATGAGCGCAGTGTTGCCCAGGGCCAGTTGCCGCCCTTCAACAGTCCCGCGCACGCCGATGCCGCTGCCCGACTCGAAGTCAGCCGGCTTGGCGAGTAGCAGGCCTTGCTCGCGCGCCGCACTGACGATGGCATCGGCCAGCGGGTGCTCGCTGCCCTGATCCAGGCTGGCGGCCAGGCGCAGCACCTCGTCGGGCGTGAACTCGGCCGCGGCAATGGCCGTCTCGAACGCGGGCCGGCCTTCCGTGAGCGTGCCGGTCTTGTCCACGATCAAGGTATCGACCTCGCGCATCTTCTCGATGGCGGCGGCGTCGCGGAACAGCACGCCCTGCGTAGCCGCGCGGCCCGTGGCCACCATCACCGACATGGGTGTGGCCAGCCCCAGCGCGCAGGGGCAGGCGATGATCAGCACCGCCACCGCGTTGATCAGGCCGAACACCCAACTGGGCTCGGGGCCGAACAGCCCCCAGACGAAGAAGGTGGCGACGGCAATCGACACCACCACCAGCACGAACTTGCCCGCCACCACGTCGGCCATGCGCTGCATGGGCGCCCTGGAGCGCTGGGCCGACGCTACCATCTGCACGATCTGCGCCAGCATGGTGGCCGCGCCAACCTTCTCGGAGCGCATGACCAGCGCGCCGCTGGTATTGAGCGTGGCGCCGATCAGCGCGTCGCCCACACGCTTGGACACGGGAACGGGCTCGCCGGTCAGCATGGATTCATCGACCGCGCTGCGGCCCTCGGTCACGACGCCATCGACGGGTACCTTCTCGCCGGGGCGCACGCGCAGCAGATCGCCGACATGCACGTGGGCGAGCGGCACGTCCTCCTCGCTACCGTCGGCGTTGATGCGCCGCGCAGTCTTGGGCGCCAAGCCCAGCAGCGACTTGAGCGCGGCCGAGGTCTGCGAGCGCGCCTTCAGCTCCAGCATCTGCCCCAGCAGGGTCAGCGAGATGATGACCACGGCGGCCTCGAAGTACACGGCCACGCGGCCCATGGCGACGAACGACGCGGGGAACACCTGCGGCGCCACGGTGGCGACGACGCTGTAGACAAAGGCCGACCCGGTGCCCAGACTGATCAAGGTCCACATGTTGGGGCTGCGCTGCACGATGGAGCGCCAGCCGCGCACGAAGAAGGGCCAGCCGGCCCACAACACTACCGGCAGCGACAGCACCAGCTCGATCCAGCTCTGCGTCGCCATCGCAAACCAGCCCAGACGGTGGCCGAGCATGGCCAGCACCGTGATGACGATGGTCAGCGGCAGCGTCCACCAGAAGCGGCGCTGAAAATCCTTCAGTTCGTGGTTGTCTTCCGCATCCAGCGGAATGATGGGCTCCAGCGCCATGCCGCAGATGGGGCACGTGCCGGGGTGGTCCTGGCGCACCTCGGGGTGCATGGGGCAGGTGTAGATCGTGCCAGCGGGCGCCGCTGCCACGGGTGCGGCAGCGGGCTCGGGGGATCGGTGGCCCTCATCGCCGCCATGCTCATGAGCATGGTGATGGCCGCTGTGCACCTCATTCTCGGGTACCAGGGTCATCTGGCACTTGGGGCAACGCCCCGGGTGGTCTTGGCGCACCTCCGGGTGCATGGGGCAGGTGTAGATGGTTCTCTCCGAAACCTGTTCGCCAGCGGCGTGGCCGTGGTGATGCGAGTGTTGATTCATACCCCTGTCTTTCTTCGAGTTGGCTCGATTCTTGACCTTGCCATCATGGGAAGGTCAAGCGGCTTTGTCGCAAGGCATCGCTGAATCCACGGATCCGGTCGCGGCTTTGACACGCGTCTTCACGCCGTCGAAGACCCCATTGGCTTCGCACCCGCACTCGCCGTGGACAGGGGCCATGGCAGACCACACCCTTGTTTGCGCGGTCGCGGCGACGTGCGGGTCCGGCGATTTACCGGTTCGCGGCGGGCTCGGCCTTGCCCGCGTACTTGACCAGAATGTCGCCCATCGCGCGCATCATCTCGCCGCGCATGCGCATCGCCGTGGCTGAGTCCAGGCCCGCGCCCATCATGCCTTGGCAGGCGCCCATCATGCCGCCGCCACCCGCCACGGCGGCGCCGCCCATCATCCCAGGGCCCATCGGGCCGTAACCCATCGGGCCGTAGCCCCTCGGGCCATAGCCCTCGACGTTGCCGGCCATGGGGCCGGCCATCATCGAAGGCGGCACGGCCGAGCCGGGACCCGGCTGGCTCCCGTCAGCGGGAGCAGCTAGGCTCGCGGAGCCGACGCCCAGCGCCGCGACAGACAGCGCCGCGACAAGAAGGTTCTTGGTGATCATCACAATCTCCTGACACAAACATCAAGGCCCGATCGAGCGGTTCGGGTCCATGACAGGCACGTTCACCGGCGGTGAACATGCAGTGGGCCAGGCGGCCGGGCATGCTTGGCCTGCCCGATCGCCTCCGCTCTTGGCCCGTGTGGCATCGTCCATGACGATTCGCATATCGCCCGGCTGCGTCGCATCGCCACGTCATGATGGATTGGCAAGCATCGCCCACAGTTTTATCACCGTACGGCGTGAATCTCCGTGACGACCAGCCTGCCGCCCTCGTCCGCGGCGACGAACTTCACCTTGTCGCCCGGCTTCAGGTCGGAGAGCAGCGCCTTGTCCCTGGCCGTGAAGACCATGGTCATGGGCGGCATGTCCAGGTTCTCAATCACGCCGTGCCTGATCGTGACCTTGCCGCGCTCGGCATCCACCTTCTTGATTTCGCCATCGGTGGGCGCGGCGGGTGCTGCCGTCTGCGCTTCGGCCGCGGGCGCGCTCGCCTGGGCGAAGCCGCTCACCGGCAGCGCGACACCCAGCGCCAGGGCCGAGACGGTCAGGAATTGCTTGAGTGCGTTCATGGCACTGCCCTACGTGTACGAATTGAACACCCGCGCCGACCCGTCCTTGCCGATCAGCAGCACCTGATACGGGTTGCGCCGCCCACCGTAGGCCGGTCCGTCCATGCCCGGCGAGCCGATCGGCATGCCCGGCACCGCCAGGCCCAAGGCCTGGGGCCGCTCGCGCAGCAGGCGCTGGATGTCGGCCACGGGCACGTGGCCCTCGACCACATAGCCACCGACCAGCGCCGTGTGGCACGAGCCGTATTGGCGCGGCAGACCCAGGCGGCTGCGCGCGGCGTTGTTGCCCTGCTCATGCACGCGCACGGCGAAGCCGCTCGCCTGCATGTGGGCAATCCAGTCCTTGCAGCAGCCGCAGCTCGGGTCTTTCCAGACCTGAACCTCGCCCACTGGCTCGGCCGCCCAGACGGCCAGCGGCGCCAGGCCCAGGGCGAAGCCACCCCGCAGCAGCGCGCGTCGGCGCGTGCCCGGCCATGCATCGGTCATTGACATGGTGAAAACTCCTTGGTTCATGGTGCCCTCCGCCCTACTTCTTGCCCACATGGATGGCCCCGCGCATGCCGGCCTCGTAATGGCCCGGAATCAGGCAGGCGAGGTCCACGGTGCCCGGCTGGGTGAACTGCCAGACGATCTCACCTTGCTGGCCCGGATCGAGGGTGATCTTGCTCGGCTCGTCGTGCTCCATGTTGGGGTATTTCTTCATCACCTCCAGGTGCTCCAGCAGCTCCGTGTGCGTGCCCAGATTGAATTCATGCTTGATCTGGCCGACGTTCTTAATGACAAAGCGCACGGTTTCACCGCGCTTGACCTTCATGTCGGACGGCGTGAAGCGCATGGCGTCGCTCATCTCGACGGTGATGGTGCGGTCGGCCTTGGCGGCCACGCCCGGCCGGCCGATCGCGCTCTCCTCGGCCTCGTGGCCGCCAGCGTGGTTGCCGCTGGCCAGCGCCAGGCCCGAGCCCGCCAGCAGTGCGCTGGCCAGCAGGATGCGAACGGTGGGGGAATGCAGCTTCATCCGTGATCTCCAGAAAAACAGGTCAAATCAATGTGCGCCGTGGCCACCAGCGGGCTTGCGCACGCGCACTTCGGCCGGCGCCGCGGGGGCGTCGCGGCGCGGCATGGCCTGGCCGCCGGCACTCGCGGCTCGGCTCGGCTCGGCGAGCGCGGCGCCCCACTCGCGCGCCACGGCGCCCGCCGGGTGCTTGAACCAGCCCGGATCGCCGTAGTCACCCGGCTTCTGGCCGGCGCGCACCTTGAGCACGGTGAACATGCCACCCATCTCCACCGAGCCGAACGGCCCCTCGCCGGTCATCATGGGGACGGTGTTGTCGGGGATAGGCATTTCCATCTCGGTCATGTCGGCCATGCCGCGCTCGCCCATGACCATGTAGTCGGGAATGAGGTTGTTGATCTTCCTGGCCAGGCCGCTGTGATCCACGCCGATCAGCGTCGACACGTTGTGCCCCATGGCGTTCATGGTGTGGTGGCTCTTGTGGCAGTGCAGCGCCCAGTCGCCCTCGGCGTCGGCGATGAACTCGATCTGGCGCATCTGGCCCACGGCCACGTCGGTCGTCACCTCGGGCCAGCGCGCGGCCTTGGGCACGGGGCCGCCGTCGGTGCCGGTCACGCTGAATTCATGGCCGTGCAGGTGGATCGGGTGGTTGGTCATCGAGAGGTTGCCGATGCGGATGCGCACGCGGTCGCCCCGGCGCACGTTGAGCGAATCGATGCCGGGGAAGATGCGGCTGTTGAAGGTCCAGAGGTTGAAGTCGGTCATCGTCGCAATCTTGGGCGTGTAGCTGCCCGGCTCGATGTCGTAGCTGCTCAGCAGAAAGCAGAAGTCGCGATCGACGCGCTCGATCAGCGGCGTCGGCGCTTTCGGGTGCGTGACCCAGAAACCCATCATGCCCATCGCCATCTGCACCATCTCGTCGGCGTGCGGGTGGTACATGAAGGTGCCCGGCCGGTGCGCGACGAACTCATAGATGAAGGTCTTGCCAGGCGCGATGGCCGGCTGAGTCAGGCCGGTGACGCCGTCCATGCCATTGGGCAGGCGCTGGCCGTGCCAGTGCACCGCCGTGTGTTCGGGCAGGCGGTTGGTGACGAAGACGCGCACGCGGTCGCCTTCGACCACCTCGATGGTCGGGCCGGGGCTCTGGCCGTTGTAGCCCCACAGGTGCGCCTTGAAGCCGGGCGCCATCTCGCGCACCACGGGCTCGGCCACCAGGTGGAATTCCTTGACGCCCTGGTTCATGCGCCAGGGCAGCGTCCAGCCGTTGAGCGTCACCACGGGGTTGTAGGGCCTGCCCGTTGCGGGCTGCAGCGGCGCCATGGTGGCGGCGCCGGTCTGGCTGACGGGTTCGGGCAATGCGGCCAGCGCGACGCGGCTGACCGCGCCAGCGGCGACGGCGCCGCCCGCCATGCCAGCGTACTTGAAGAAATCTCTGCGGGATGACATCACGTGCCTTGCTGGATCAATGACCGGCGTCCGCGCCGCTGGGTGCGCTGGACGTGGCTGAGAGTGAGGTGCCCACCGGCCGGCCGATGACGGACGCACGCAACGCGGCGTCGGCCAGCCAGAACTGGCGCAATGCATCGACGGCGCCAGCCACGGCATTGACCTGGTCGCGCGCATCGGCCAGCAGCTCGGAGGTGCCGATCAGCATGCCGTTGTAGCGAAGCTGGTTCTCCTCGGAGATGCGCTGGCGCAGCGGCACCACCTCGTCGCGGTAGTGGCGCGCCACGTCGTAGGCGGTGCGATAGGCCGAGTAGCCCTCGCGCAGGCTGGAGCCTGCACTGCGCACGGTAGCTTCCAGCCGATGGGCGGCCGCCAGCGTGCGCGCATCCATCGCGTCGCGCTGCATCCCGCCCCAGTCGAACACCGGCAGGCGCACCGCCACCTCCCAGCCATGCGGGCTGCTGCGCGTGCCGGAGGCAGCGTCGAACACGGTGTTGCGACGGCCGGTCAGCTCGATGTCGGTGACGCTGGTGATACCCGTGAGGCCCTGGGCGCGGGCGGCGCCTTCGAGCGTGGCTTGCGCCAGCCGGATATCAAGCCTGGCGCGGGTGGCCAGCCCCGCCACGGCCTGCGCATCGAGCGGCTGTTTGGGCAAATCGGGCAGGCGTTCGGGCAGTGTCAGCGCCTGGGCCTGCGCTTCGTTCAGGCCGAGCTCGCGCACCAGTTCCTCGCGGCTGGCGGTGGCCTGGTGCTGCGCCAGCGCCAGGCGCGTGGCGGCATCGGCGTAGAAAGCCTGCTCGCGCGCGCGCTCCAGCCGGTTGAAGTTGCCCACGCCCTGCATGCGCCGCGCCAGCTCGGCCGCGGCCGCGGCGCTGCCATACACCTGCCGCGCATAGTGCAGCGCCTGCTGCGCGGCGACGGCGCGCACCCAGGCCTGGCGCACGCGCGTGACCTGGTCCACCACCTCGGCGCTCAGGCGCAGCTGCGCCTGCTCGATGCGGCTCGTGGCCACGCCATGGCGCGCCGGCAGCAGCAACAGGTCGAGCAGGCCGAAGGACAGCGCCCGGTCCAGTTCCAGGCCATCACCGCCCGCCAGTCGGCCGAAACTGAAAACCGGGTTGGATATGCGGCCCGACTGCGCAGCATCCGCGGTGTCCGCCCAGCCCTGCGCCAGCAGCGCCTGCACCGAGGGGCTACCCGCGAGGGCGAGTTGCACCGCCGCCGGTTGTGTCAGCGGCGCTGCCAGCAGCTTCTGCACGGCCTGTGCCCGCGCATCCTGATCTTCGCGTGTGCGCGCCAGCAGCACTCCATCGCCGACAAAGGTGCTCACCTCCTGATTGATCCGGTCCTGGTTCTGCTGCGGGCTGATGCTGGCGCAGCCGGCCAGCACCAGCAGCGCCGTGGCCGACAAGGTGAGCGCGACCGGGAACTTGCGCTGTGTCGTCATGGGCGCTGCCCGCCCATGTTCATGTGCTCGTTCCCGCCTGAAGACGCCTTCCCGGCATCCCCGGTTCCGGCCGGCACGCCGGTCATGATTTCCCTGGCATAGGCGCGCCAGCCGCCGATCCGGCCTACGCGGTCGTTGGCTTCGCGCCAGGACTGCACCGGCTGGTCTGCATAGGGCTGATAGTCGGCCATCGCCGAGTCGTAAGACAGCGCCGTCGGTAGCGGAGCCTGGACGCCTTCGGTGCCCACGGCCGCTGTTTCAGCGATGGCCATGGCAGCAGGCCCGGCCAGCGCGGACGCCAGCAGCACCCGAACCAGCCGCAGCCGGTGCGGCGTCAGCGCGTGCGAGCCTTGACCTGGGTTTGCTTTCATGGCCACGATTGTTGGCGGCCCAGGCTGTCATGCGGATGTTGGCTTGATTACATTCTTGTCATCTTGACGCCAGAGCGGCGCGGAACCGGCACACTCGCAGGACCGGATGAGGAAATGCGCGCATGAAGATACTGATCGTCGAGGACGAGCCCAAGACCGGGCGCTACCTGAGCCAGGGGCTGGCCGAGGCCGGCTACGTCGCCGATCTGGCGAACCATGGCGCCGACGGCCTGCACCTGGCCAGCCAAGGCTCGTACGACCTGCTGATCCTGGACGTGATGCTGCCGGGCCTCTCCGGCTGGCAGATCCTGCAGACGCTGCGCGAACGCGGCGTGCCGACGCCGGTGTTGTTCCTGACCGCGCGCGACCAGGTGGAGGACCGCGTCAAGGGGCTGGAGCTGGGCGCGGACGATTACCTGGTCAAGCCGTTCTCGTTTGCCGAACTGCTGGCGCGGGTGCGCATCATCCTGCGCCGCGGCCAGAACAGCCCCGCGGACGCGGCCTTGCGCGTGGCCGATCTGGAGCTTGATCTGCTGCGCCGACGCGCCACCCGTGCCGGCCAGCGAGTGGACCTGACGGCCAAGGAATTCGGCCTGCTGGAGCTGCTGATGCGCCGCCACGGCGAGGTGCTGCCGCGCTCGCTGATCGCTTCGCAGGTCTGGGACATGAATTTCGACAGCGACACCAACGTCATCGAGGTCGCCATGCGCCGCCTGCGCATGAAGGTGGACGATGGCCACGCGGTCAAGCTGATCCAGACCGTGCGCGGCATGGGCTACGTGCTCGAAGCGCCCGAGGAGCCCTGAGTGCGCCTGGCCGCACGCCCGAGCCGGTTCTCGCTGACGCAGCGCCTGGCCTTCTTCTTCACCCTGGTGGCCGCGGCGGTGGTGCTGGGCCTCGGTGTGCTGTTCCTGCTCGAATCGGATCGGCACTCCGCCGAACTCGATCACATGACGCTGCGCGACAAGCAGCACCTGATCGAGGGCATCCTGCGCGCATCCAACTCGGCCGACGATGCACGCTGGCGCCTGGGCGAAGCACTGAGTTACCACGAGGGCTTGCAGGCCCTGGTGCAGGATGCGCACGGCGTGCCGGTTTATCACTCTGCGGGGTTCAACACCGATCCGGGCGGCCATACTCCGGGGCCCAATACGCGCGCGGCTGGCTTCGGCGACTGGACGCAAGGCCAAGTCCATTACCGCACGCTGCGCTTCGCCGTCACACCAGGCTATGCGGCGGCCCCGCTCGAGGTACTGATCGCGACCGATACCGGCCCGCACACACGGTTTCTTCGCATCCTGACGCGCAACCTGGCGCTGTACGTGGCCGCCGCCATCGCTCTGTGCGGCCTGCTGGCCTGGCTGGCCGCGCGTCAGGGGCTGGCACCGCTGCGCGAGATGAAGTCACGCGCAGCAGCCGTGACCAGCCGCCAGCTGGGCGAACGCATGCCGGTGCAGGCTGTGCCGGTGGAAATGGCCGATCTGGCGCAGGAACTCAACCGCATGCTCGACCGGCTGCAGGATGCCTTCCGGCGCCTGACCGATTTTTCGTCCGACCTGGCGCACGAGTTGCGCACGCCGATCAGCAACCTGCTCACCCAGACCCAGGTGGCGCTGGCGGCCCCGCGCGATGCCGCCACCTACCGCGACATCCTGGCGTCCAACACCGAGGAGCTGGAGCGGCTGGCGCGCATGGTTTCCGACATGCTGCTTCTGGCGAAGACCGAGCGCGGGGTGGATCTGCCGCGCAAGGAACGATTTTCTGCGCGCGAGGATGCGCTGGCGCTGCTGGAGTTCTATGAAGCCGTGGCCGAGGACAAGGGCGTGCGGCTGCGCGTGGAAGGCGATGGCGAACTGGAAGGCGACCGCCTGATGTTCCGCCGCGCCGTGAGCAACCTGCTGTCCAACGCCCTGCGCTACACGCCGGCGGCAGGGGAGATCACGGTGCGCATCGGCGGTGGCGACCACGCCACCACCGTGGTGGTGGAAAACACCGGACCGACGATCGATCCAGAACTGCTGCCGCGCCTGTTCGACCGCTTCTATCGCGCCGAGGGCGCCCGGGAGCATCGCGACACCGAAGGCAGCGGCCTGGGCCTGGCCATCACGCGCGCCATCGCCCAGGCGCACGGCGGAACCGTGGCGGCCACCTCGGCGAACGGCATCACAAGCTTTGCCCTCGCGTTTCCTCGCCGGGCCGGAGCGTCCCAGCCGGCCACCGCACCCCGCGGATCGGGCTGACGCGCTCACCCATGCCGATGCCGGTGGTGAACGTCCGGATAATGCGGATGGCTGTGGGTGATCGGTTCATGCCGGTGCCAGTGCGTGTGCGGCTCGCTGCCATCCCAGTCGGGGCCGTGCTCGTGCTGATGGTGTTCGTCGTGCACATGGCGGTGGCTGTGCTCCAGCGGCTCGTGCGTGTGCAGGTGCTCGTGGCGCTCGGTCAAATGCAGCCAGACGCCCACGGCCATCAGTGCGCACGCGGGCCAGAACCATGGCGACGGTGTTTCACCCAGAAAGACCAGCGCGGCCGCTGCCCCGACGAACGGGGCGGTAGAAAAGTAGGCCCCCGTGCGCGCCGTCCCCAGACCGCGCAGCGCCAGCACGAATAGCACCAGGCTGACGCCATAGCCGAGCCAGCCAACGACCATGGACTCGGCGATGGTGCCCCAGGCTGGCAGCGCCGCCCCCATCGCCAGCGCCACCGCGCAGTTCACCAGCCCGGCCATCAGGCCCTTGGCGCCGGCGACGAACAAGGCGTCCGTGGCCGAGACCTTGCGCGTCAGGTTGTTGTCGATGGCCCAGCACAGGCAGGCCAGCGCGATGGCCCCAGGGCCAAGCCAGCTCCCGCCCGCAGCCGCGCTTTGATCCGGCCAGGACAGGAGCATCCCACCGGCGACGATGGCCACCATGCCCGCGACGATACGGCGATCGGCGTTCTCCTTGAACACCAGCCAGGCCAGTACGGCCGTGAGGACGGATTCGAGGTTGAGCAGCAGCGATGCATCGGACGCGCGCGTGTGCACCAGCCCGAACATCAGCGCGACCGGACCCAGGATGCCGCCGAAGGAAATCGCCCCCAGCAGCCAGGGCCACTCGCCGCGCTCAAGTTCCGAGCTCCTCCAGCCCCGATCGCGCACGAGCCGGATGGCCGCCAGGCCGATGCCGCTGCCCAGATACAGCAGCCCGCCCAGCAACACCGGCGAAACCTGGCCCACCAGCAGCTTGGCCAGCGGAGTACTGGCGCCAAACAGGGCGGCCGCCAGCAGGGCGTGCAAGACACTGGTGTTCATGGGCGGATCATATGGCGTCCCATTTTTCTTGCCACACGCGGCCATGAATTGCACGGCGGCTTGCCGGATGATGCCGTTGATTTGGGCGGTTTTCCTACCACCCGCGGCAGAACACTGGCTTTTGAGGACCTCACGAAGCTCCCTTCGCCTTGGCTTCGAGTTCCTTGAGCCGCCGAGCCGCGGTCCAGTAGCCGAACGCATCGCCGCGCACGGCGGCATGGTGCGCCAGCCGCTGTGCGATCACCGGCAGCCCGATCGTGTCGGCCATCCACATCGGCCCACCCCGATGATCGGGGAAGCCGTAGCCGGCAGTCCACACCAGGTCAATGTCGCCCGGGCGGTAGGCGATGCCCTCATCCAGGGTCTTCAGCCCCTCGTTGATCAGCGGGTACAGAAGACGTTCGGTGATCTCCTCCTGGCTGGGCAGCCAGTTGCGTGGCGATGGCAGTCACCTCAGGGCACGCGCCTGCATCCAGGTGAAATCGTCGCTGTAGCGCTTCCTGAAATCATCGACGATGTCCCAGCCTACGAAGCCTTGGTTGTTGGCGTTCCAGACACCGACGTGCTTCACCTGGTCCAGACCGCTGGCGCCCGGGGCCGTGAGCGTGCCCTTGCGCACGGCGTAGTAGGTGAGAAGTTGACGTTCAGCTCCGTGTCCCTGGCGACCTTGACGAGCAAGACCAGGTCTGACCTCCAACTGCCGGTGATGATGCTGTCCACGCCCGATACCTTGATTTTGGCGACATAGGGCGAGAAATCCTTGACCTCGCCAATCGGGTAGGCCTGGTCGATGGCGCGCTCGAGCTGGCCCAACCGCGTCCTCAGATCACTGACCGGCCTTCACACGGCGGCCTTCAACAGGTCCAACACCTCAGCCCCACACGCACAAAGCTGCCGGCATCGACCACGGCGACGAAACGTGCATTTCCCAAATCGATCCATAGTCCTTATTGTTTCTCTATCCAGGATAGTTAATGCCGTGATTTTCTATTTATCTATTGAATCCGGGATTTTAAAGTTCATCCCATCGCAGCAAGTCGCTGCTTTCAATCCAGGGACACATCATGAAAGTCACCATCATCGGCGCCGGCAACATGGGCTCGGCCTTCGTCAAGCAACTCGTACGCGCGGGCCATGAAGTCAGCGTCACCTCCCGTGACAGCGCCAAGGCGGCGCAGGTCGCCGCAGCCCATCCAGGCGCCAAAGCCGTCGCGATCGCTGGCGCTGCCAACGGCGCCGACGCCGTTGTGTTGGCCACCGGCTACGAAAGTGCCGCCGCCGCTTTGAACGCCGTGGGGGATCTGCAGGGCAAGGTCGTCATCGACATCACCAACCCGCTGACAGCCGACTACATGGGCCTGACTCTGGGCTACAGCACCTCGTCCGCCGAGGAAATCGCCAAGGCCGTACCGGGCGCCGAAGTGGTCAAGGGCTTCAACACCATCTTTGCCCAGGTGCTCAGCGATGGCGCCGACTTCGGCGACGGCCGCAAGGCCACGGTGTTTGTAGCCAGCGACAGCGTACGCGCCAAGCAGACCGCCGCGGCGCTGGCCCAGAGCATGGGCTTTGACGTCGTCGATGCGGGTGGCCTGAAGAACGCGCGCTACCTCGAGCCCCTGGCGGGTCTGAATATCTATCTGGGTTATGGAGCGGGCCTGGGTACCGCCATCGCTCCGACCTGGATCCACAAGGCCTGAACACGCCCACGCTACACACCTCAACGCATTCAATGGAAAACGTCATGAACAACACATTCCTGCAGCGCATTCTGGCGACCCAAAACGGTTCGGGCGCCCTGGCCCTGCGCATTCCCGTGGGCATCATCTTCGCCGCACATGGCGCGCAAAAGCTCTTCGGCTGGTTGGGCGGATACGGACTGGACGGCACAGGCCAGTACTTCGGCTCCGTGGGCCTGAATCCTGGCTACCTGATGGCGCTACTGGCCGGCGCTGCCGAGTTCTTCGGTGGCTTGGCACTGATCCTGGGGGTTCTGGTTCGCCCGGCGGCGGCGGCTCTGGCCTTCGCGATGCTCATTGCGATCTTCGCCGTGCACATCGGCAATGGCTTCTTCATGGACAAGGGCGGGTACGAATACGCACTGGCCCTGTTCGCCGCCTCGCTGTCGCTGCTGTTCAGTGGTGGCGGTCGCTTCTCGGTCGACCACGCCCTCACCCGAGAACGTTGATGTCACGCCTGCCCAGCCTGTTTGTCTCGCACGGTGCGCCCACCTTCGCCATCGATCCCGGGACGGCGGGCCCCAGTCTGACCGAGCTGGGCCGCTCGCTGCCGCGCCCGCAGGCGGTGCTGATGGTCTCACCGCACTGGATGACATCCATGCCGCGGGTGGGCACCTGCGCTCAGCCCGCCACCATTCACGACTTTGGCGGGTTTGACCCGGCCCTGTACCAATTGAGTTACCCGGCCGCAGGCCATGCGGCGCTGGCCCAGCGCACCATTGTGCAACTGACACAGGCGGGCTGGCCTGCGCAGGCGGACGAGCGGCGCGGCTTGGACCACGGCGCCTGGGTACCCCTGCTGCATCTGTTCCCCGAGGCTGACGTGCCGGTGTTCCAGGTCTCATTACCCCTGCAGCTGGACGCCCGGCGTGCCTGGGCCTTCGGACAGGCGCTGGCGCCGCTGGCCGAGGAGGGCGTGCTGATCGTGGGCTCGGGCGGACTCACGCACAACCTGTACGAGTTCCGCGCAGCGCATGGTGCGAACGAAGCCTACGTGGCCGCATTCGCTGGCTGGGTGCGCGAGGCGGTGGAACAAGGCGACAACGAGCGCTTGCTGCGGGCGCTGGACGACGCGCCGCACGCCCAGCGGGCACATCCGACAGCCGAGCACTTTTGGCCCCTCCTGATCGCTGCCGGTGCGGCCGATGCTGGCAACGGCACCCCGCCGGGCACCGTGATCGAGGGGGGCATTACGCATGGCGTCCTGGCCATGGATTCTTATGCGTTCGGCCTTGCCGGCGCCGTTCACTGAACACGGGAGGCACCATGCACACCGATCTGATTCTGCAACGCCCGGCGACGTTGGACAACGCTCAGTTGCTGTTGCTTTTCCACGGCGTGGGGTCCAGCGCCGAGGACCTTGCTCCGCTGGGTCGGGCGCTTGCGTCGCAGCGGCCCGATGCGTGGATCGTCAGCGTTCGTTCGCCGGACCGCTCGGACATCGGTCAAGGGTGGCAATGGTTTTCGGTGCAGGGTGTGACCGAGGCCAACCGGCCTGAACGCGTTGCCGCAGCGATGCCGGCGTTCGAGAAACGCATTCGGTTCTGGCAACACGAAACAGGCGTCGGCCCCCTCCACACCACGCTGATTGGCTTCTCGCAGGGCGCGATCATGGCGCTGGAGTCGACCCAGTTCTCCGGCGCCTCGAGACACGCGGCCCGGGTGGTCGCGATCGCGGGACGCTTCGCGCAACCACCGCGGCGCATGCCAGAGGACATTGCCGTGCATCTGATGCATGGCGAGCAGGATCAGGTGATCCCCGTCAGGCTGGCCGCGGATGCCGAACATGAGTTGCGGTCCCTGGGGGCCAATGCAACACTTGATCGCTTTGCTGGTCTTGGCCTCGGCATCGATGCTCGGGTGATCGAAGCCATTGGCCGACGCTTGGAGACCATGTAACAGCAGACGGGCTCGTGAGCTCAGGCCGATTGAGCTGGATCCGCTTCGTCGACGACCGTACCATCCTGTCGGGTGCAGTATCACCCGATGTGGTGCTGAACGTCACGACCATCACCATGGCCGGGCGACTGTTCCGTCGCGATTCACCAATTCAGGGGAAGGTCAGTCACACGCTACTGGAAGCAGGGCAGCGTGGACTACAAGCGCATCCCGCAGTTGCAAGGGGTTGGTCTGTCGCTTTTTCGCCGCAAGGGGAGTGAAGAAGTGCGCGTGACGATCGCCGGCGCCTAAAAAATTCTTACATCCGCCCTTACATCGACGTAGAAAAGAAAAAGCCTGCTAGCGTTCGCATAGCAGGCTTTCCTTATCTGGCTTGGTGGGTCGTGCGCGACTCGAACGCGCGACCAACGGATTAAAAGTCCGCTGCTCTACCGACTGAGCTAACGACCCTCTCACAAGGCAACCTCGAATTATAAGTAGTTTTCCGCCGTTTTCGCCGCAGCCAGCGTCCGCAGCACCCAGCCCGCGGCGCACAGCCCGAACGTGGCGGTAACGGCAACGCTCGAGCCATAGCCATGGCAGTTCAGGGAGCCATCGCCTGCGCCGATGGCGCATGAGGCGTCCGGCGGCGCGACACTTTCGCGGCTGAATACACAGGGCACGCCGATGGACTGCGCACCGCGTGGCGCCGCGTGGCGGCGGCGCAGGTCGTAGCGCAGTTTGGCCAGCAGGGGGTCGTGCGTCACGCCGGCCAGATCGCAGACCTCCACGCGCTCGGCCTGTTGCTTGCCGCCGGCGGCGCCGACGGTGATGAAGCACGCGCCGGTGCGCAGCGCCCAGGCCGCCAGCGCCGCCTTGGCGCGCACTTGGTCGCAGGCATCGATGACCGCGTGCACCGGAGCTGTGAGAATCCCGGGCCAGTTGTCCGGCTGGGCAAATTCATCCACGCGGTGCACGACGCACCCGGGGTGGATCCGGGCGATGCGCTCGGCCATGGCGTCCACCTTGGCCTGTCCCACGGTGTCCGTCAAGGCATGCACCTGGCGGTTGATGTTGGATTCGGCGACGTGGTCGAGGTCGATGAGCGTGAGCGCCGCGACGCCGCTGCGCGCCAGCGCCTCGGCGGCCCATGAACCGACACCGCCGATGCCGACGACGGCCACATGGGCACCGCGGATGCGCGCGGCGCCCGCCACGCCGTAGAGGCGGGCGAGGCCGGCGAAGCGCCGCTCCAGGTCTTGCGCCTCGGGCGCAGCGGCGGTCACTTCAGGCGCGCAAGGCGCTCCTTGGCGGCCGAGGCGGCCTCGGACTGCGGGTACACGCGCATCAGGTCTTCCAGGGTCTTGCGCGCGGCCTTGGTGTCCTTGAGCTCCACCTGGCAATTGGCAATCGAGAGCGCGGCCTCGGGCGCGCGCGGATGATCGGGCGCGCCCGCCAGCAGGGCCTTGAAGTTGTCGATCGCGGACTTGTAGTCGCGCGTGGCGTATTGCGCATTGCCGAGCCAGAAGCGCGCCGATGGCAGGTAGCCGGACTGCGGGTACTTGCGCACGAAAGCCTGGAAGGCCGTCACGGCATCAGGAAATTTGCCGGTGCGAAAGACGGCCAGCGCTGCTTCGTAGTCGTTCTTCTCGGCCGGCTCGGCCTTGAATTCGCGGCCATCGACCTGCACCGTCTCGGGCTCGAACTGGCGCAGGCGATCGTCCACGTTCTTGCTGATGTCCTTCTGGTGCTGCTGCAGATCGGAGACATCGCGGCGCAGCTTTTCGTTCTGGCCGCGCAAGTCCGCCAGATCTCCCCGCAGCGACTCGATCTGTGCCTGCAGATCGAGCAGACTGCGGCGCACTTGCGCGGAGTCGTCGCCCGCGCGCTGATTGGACTGCTGCATCTGGTCGATGCGCTGACGCATCTCCAGAATGGCCCGGCGGGCTTCGTCGTCTTCAAACAGGGCGGCGTGACTCACCGAGGAAGCGAACGCCAGCATGGCGCATGCGACGGCAAGCCACCAGCGAGAGGTCAACCGCTGCATGTGCCTGCTCCTTTCAGTGGTAGGTCAGCTCGACGCGGCGGTTCTTGGCGTAGGCGTCTTCGCTGGAGCCTTGCACCGCCGGCTTTTCCTTGCCGAAACTCACCGCTTCCATCTGCGATTCGGGCACACCCAGCAGGCCCAGCGCGCGGCGCACGGCATCGGCGCGCTTCTGGCCCAGCGCGAGATTGTATTCGCGGCCACCACGCTCGTCGGTGTTGCCTTCGAGCGTCACGCGCGTGGCGGTGTGGCTCTTGAGAAAGCGCGCGTGGGCATCGAGCACCGACTGGAACTCGGGCTTGACGGTGTAGCTGTCGAAGTCGAAATAGATGATGCGAGCCACGCCCACCGGACCTTGCGCCGTGCCCTGCGTGGCGTTCAGATCCACGGGCGCGACGGCGCTCTGGCTGCCGTTGGTGGAGGCGGCGCCCTGGTCGCTCACCGGCGCCTCGTTGAGCTTGACGCCGGAGCTGCAGCCCACCACCAGCGCGGCGGCCACCAGGGCCAGGGACATACGGTTGAATTGGAAATATTTCACGTTGAACTCTCGTTGTTTGAGGAAAGAAAACTATTGCCTGGTAAACGGCCCCCACGCGGGCTCGCGGATGTCGCCGCCCTGCCCCGCCAGGCGCGCCTTGATCTTGCCGTCCACTGTCGTCGTCATGAGCATTTCCTTGCCCTGCTGGCGCGTGGCGTAGACGATGAGCTTGCCGTTGGGCGCGAAGCTCGGATGCTCGTCGTTGCTGGTGTCGGTGAGGGCCGTTGCCGTGTGCGACTTCAGGTCCATCACGTGCAGCTTGAACGCACCGCCCACCCGCGAAATGTAGGCCAGCGTCTGTGCATCGGGACTCACCGAGGGCGAGATGTTGTAGTTCCCCTGGAAGGTGACGCGCTCGGGGCTGCCACCGCCGACGGGCACCCGGTAGATCTGCGGCGAGCCGCCACGGTCGCTCACGAAATAGATCTTGCCGTCGCTGGCGTAGGTGGGCTCGGTATCGATGCCCGCGCTCTGCATCAGGCGTGTGGGCTCGCCCCCGCTGCTGCTGATGGTGTACAGCTGCGAGCCCCCGTCGCGGCTGAGCGTGACGGCGAGCGTGCGGCCATCGGGCGACCACGCGGGCGCGCTGTTGGAGCCGCGGAAGTTGGCGATCAGGCGGCGGCGGCCCGTGGCGATGTCGTGCACGTAGACCACGGGTTTGCGCGACTCGAACGACACATAGGCCAACTGCGAGCCCGAGGGAGACCACGCGGGCGAGATGATGGGCTCGGGGCTGGAGAGCGCGGACTGGGCGTTTTCGCCATCGGCATCGGCCACCCACAGGCTGTATCGGCTGCCGACCTTGGTGATGTAGGCGATGCGCGTGGAGAAGATGCCGCGCTCGCCCGTGAGCTTTTCGTAGATGTAGTCAGCGATGTGGTGGGCCGCCAGGCGCAGATCGGCGCGGGTGACGACGTAGCTCTGGCCGCTCAGGTCCTGCCCGCGCACCACGTCCCAGAGGCGAAAGCGCGTATCCCAGCGGCCATCGGCCAGTTGCCCGATGCTGCCCACGCTCAGCGCGTCAGCCTTGCGCTCGCGCCACTGCGCGAGATCGGGCCGCGAAGCCTCATCGAGCTGCGCGCCCGAGGTATCGACGCCGACGAAGCGGCCGCTGCGCTCCAGATCGGCCATGACGATCTGGGAAATCTTTTGCGGTGATGCGTCCTCGCCACGCAGCGGCGCGATGGCGATCGGCATCTGCGTGAGCCCCACGCCGGAGATCTCGACGCGAAACTGCGCGAAAGCCGGAAGACCGCAGCCAAGGAGCCCGAAAGCAATCAATTGCCGCCGCGACAGCGGCGGCTTGGGAAGGTGGTCAAACATCATGCCGAACACTGACTTGAAAAAGCCGTCAGACAAAGCTTGGAATGTTACACATGACGTCGCAAGCCATGTGACAAACTGTGCTGCTTTTAAACCACCTCAACTTAGAATTTGCAGTGAATGCAAAACGAGAATTCTACTGCGGGTAACTCCCAAGCGCCGGCGTCGCGGCTGAGCCAGCGCCTCAAGCGCCTGCAGCCCTACTTCGGCAACCAGCGCCTGGCGTGGGTCGTGGCGATTGTCACAACCCTGGTTGCCGCGAGCACCGAGCCGCTGATTCCAGCGCTGCTCAAGCCGCTGCTGGACGAGGGGTTCACCGAGGGGTCGCTGCCGTTGTGGCTGGTGCCGGTGGCCATCATCGGCGTGTTTCTGCTTCGCGGCGTGGCGCAATTCACTGGCAAGTACGCGCTCGCGCGCATCGCCAACGAAGGCATGGTGCGGCTGCGTTCGGTGCTGTTTCAGCGGCTGCTGGTGGCGCGCATGGATGTGTTCGGGCACCAGTCGGCCAGCACGCTGTCCAACACCGTGGTGTACGAGGTGCAGAACGGTTTCAACGTGCTGGTGCAGGCGCTGCTCGGCGCCTCGCGCGACGGCTTCACGGTGCTGGCGCTGCTCGCTTATCTGCTGTACTTGAACTGGCAGCTCACGCTCATCGTGGCCTTCATGGTGCCGGCGGTGGCCTGGGTGATGACGACGCTTTCCAGGCGCCTGTACCGCATCACCAAGAGCAGCCAGGATGCGACCGACGACCTGGCCTATGTGGTCGAGGAAAACGTGCTCGCGCACCGCATGGTGCGGCTGCACGGCGCGCAGGCGCAGGAGGCGGGACGCTTCGAGCAGCTGAGCCTGCGCCTGAGGCAGCTGGCGATGAAGTCGGTCGTCGCCTCCAGCGCGATGACGCCCGCCATCCAGCTGCTGGCGGCGGCCGCGCTCTCCGCGGTGATCTGCATCGCGCTGTGGCAAAGCCGCGGCAGCGGGCCGCAGGCGGTGAGCGTGGGCGGGTTCGCGGCCTTCATCGCGGCCATGCTGATGCTGATCTCGCCCATCAAGCGGCTGGCGGACGTGGCCAACCCGATCACGCGCGGCGCGGCGGCGCTGGAGCGCGGGCTGCGGCTGCTTGACGACACCGAGCCCGAGGACGAAGGCCGCCACGCGTGCGAGCGCGCGCAGGGCGCAATCGAACTGCGGAACGTGTGCGTGAGCTACGACGCCAAGCACGCCCGCGCGCTCGACGGCGTGAGCCTGAGCATCGCGCCGGGCGAGGCGGTGGCGCTCGTCGGGCCTTCGGGCGCGGGCAAGAGCACGCTGGTGAACCTGTTGCCGCGCTTCATCGTGCCCACGAGCGGCACGATCGCGCTCGACGGCGTGCCGCTCGCGGACTGGCAGCTCGCGTCGCTGCGCCACCAGTTCGCTCTCGTGAGCCAGGACGTGGTGATGTTCAACGCCAGCATCGCGGCCAACGTGGCGCTGGGCGGCTCCATCGACGAGACGCGCGTGCGCGAGTGCTTGGAGGCGGCCAACCTGGCCGAGCACATCGCCAGCCTGCCGCAGGGGATGCACACCCTGGTGGGGCACAACGCCACGCAGTTGTCGGGCGGGCAGCGCCAGCGCCTGGCGATCGCGCGGGCGCTGTACAAGGACGCGCCCATCCTGCTGCTGGACGAGGCCACATCGGCGCTCGACACCGCCTCCGAACGCCTGGTGCAGCAGGCGCTGCAGCGGCTCATGCACGGGCGCACCACGCTCATCATCGCGCACCGGCTCTCGACCATAGAGCACGCGGACCGCGTGCTCGTGATGGAGCACGGGCGCATCGTCGAGCAGGGCACGCACGCCGAGCTGATGGCCGCGGACGGCTTGTACGCACGGTTACGCTCTTCGCACGAAGCATAGCAGCGTACGCTTGATCCACGGGAGTTTCAGATATGAATGTATCTGAAATCAAGCCCCATCAAGCGTCAATCGCTATCACGCAAATAGCGTTCACCACGGCCTTCACCACTGTCCCTTGTTCGGGCGTTGCTGTTGCATGGCGCGGATGATGTCCCGCGCGAGGCCTTCGCGCCCGGCCTTGCGCGCGGCATCCAGCGCCGTCTGGCCGCTGCGGTTGCGGATCGTAGGATCCGCGCCCTCGTGCAGCAGCAGGCGCGCCACATCGATCTCGCCGAATTCGGCCGCCATCACCAGCGGCGTGTTGCCGTTGGGCGCCTCGGCGTCGATGTAGGCCGCGTGCTCCAGCAGCAGCCGCACCATGGCCTGCGCGTGGTCCGAGCTGCTGCTGGCCGCGTAGTGCAAGGGCGTCCAGCCGGTCTTGTTCACGTCGGCATCGCGCGCGATCAGGGTGCGCGCCGCTTCCAGGTTGCCGCGCAGCGCGGCCATCATCAAGGGGCTCTCGTCCTTGGCGTTGCGCGCCTCGACCTGGAGCTTGCGGCTCGCGAGAAGCACCGCCGCGCACTTGCGCGAATCCTTGAACAGCGCCACGGTGATCGCCGGCTGGCGGTGCGCATCGCGCGCATTGGGGTCGAAGCCGCGGCGCAGCAGATCGGCCACGGTGCGCTCATCGTCGAGCTCGATCGCCTGGAAGAAATCGTCCCAGGCCCCGGCCCGCGCCAGCGGCATGCATGCAGCCAGCACCGGCCCCAGCACCAGCACGCCGAGCCAGCGCCTGCGCACGCTCATGCACCGAGCCCGTCGAGAAAGAGCCGCTCGAAGTTGCGGCTCGTGGCCTCGGCGATCACCGCCACATCGACGCCGCGCACCTGCGCGATCTGCTGCGCCACGTAAGGCACATACGAGGGGTTGTTGACCTTGCCGCGCATGGGCACGGGCGCGAGGTAGGGGCTGTCGGTTTCGATCAGCAGGCGATCGAGCGGCACGAAGGCCGCCACGTCGCGCAGCTCCTGCGCCTTCTTGAAGGTGACGATGCCCGACAGCGAGATGTAAAAACCCAGGTCGAGCGCAGCGCGCGCGACCGCCATGGTCTCGGTGAAGCAGTGGAACACCCCGCCCGCGCTGCCCGCGCCGCCGTCCTCGCCCGCTTCGCGCAGCAAGGCCAGCGTATCCTCGGATGCACTGCGCGTGTGGATCACGAGCGGGCGGCGCGCGGCGCGCGCGGCGCGGATGTGCGTGCGAAAGCGCGTGCGCTGCCACTCCAGGTCGGCCACGGCGCGCCCGCCCTTGCGCTCATCCATCTGGAAGTAGTCCAGCCCGGTCTCGCCCACGGCGACGACGCGCGGCAGACGCGCCAGGCGCACGAGTTCATCGACCGAAGGCTCGGCCATGCCTTCGGTCTCGGGATGCACGCCGACCGAGGCCCAGAAGTTGTCGTGATCGAGCGCGAGCCGGTGCACGTCGGGGAATTCCTCCATCGTCGTGCAGATGCACAGCGCGCGGTCCACCTGGGCCTGCGCCATGGCGGCGCGAATGTCCTCCAGGTGCGGGCGCAGCTCGGGATCGTTGAGATGGCAATGGGAATCTACGAACATGGTTCAGAGCCGGACGCGCGGCCCGGCCAACGTTCAAATCGTCTGGGTGGTCTTGTCCGAGCCCAGGGCCGTGCCGAGCAGTTCCTCGATCTTGGCCTTGAGCTCGCGCGCCTTGTCGTCGTCCGGAAAGCGCACGCCCACGCCCTGCGTGCGCCCGCCGCTCACGCGCGCGGGGTTGACCCAGGCCACGCGGCCCGCCACCGGGTAGCGCTGCGAGTGCTCGGGCAGCGAGAGCAGCACGTACACGTCGTCGCCCAGCCGGTACTCGCGCGCCGTCGGCACGAAGATGCCGCCCTCCTTGAACAGCCGCACGTAGGACGACAGCAACTGGGCCTTGTCCTTGATGCTGAGCTGCATCACGCTCGGACGCGGTGCGTTGGCGGCGGTGTTCATGGTGGCGGCGGTCTGAAGGGCGGTGGCAACGGCAGGAGTTTAGGGCAAGGCCGGCGCGCGCGGCGCGTCCAGCCTCAGCGGCCGCGCTGGCGTGGCGCGGCCAGCACCTCGCGCGCCTGCGCCGCCAGGGCCTCCTGCATCAGCCCCGCGTTGTAGGGGTGCCCGGCCGTGCGCGCCTCCTGGCGCAACAGGCCGGCCCAGCGCGTGAGCGTGTTCAAGGATGGCAGCTGCGCGGCTACCGGCAGATCGGCCACGGCGAAATAGCGCGGCTCGGCGCCGACGCGCAGCGCCAGCAGATCGTGGCAGAGCTGCTGCAGCACGAACACGAGCTGCGGCCCATCGAGGTCGGCCAGGGGCGCCCCGTCGCCCTGCACCAGGGCGCGCGCCAGGCCGGCCCACGCCTCGGGCTTGCGGCCGCTTCGCGCCAGCGCCAGCGCATCATCGGGGCGCCCGCCGGCGGCGCGCAGCCACACCTGGGCCGCATCGCCCGCGACGCCCTGCTGCCCCAGCCACGCCAGCGCCTCGGCGGCCGCGGGCCAGTGCAGCGTGTGCGCCAGGCAGCGGCTGCGGATGGTGGGCAGCAGCTGGTGCGCGGCCTCGCTCGCGAGCACGAAGCGCACGTCGCCCGGCGGTTCCTCCAGCGTCTTCAGGAGTGCATTGGCCGTCACCGCATTCATCTGCTCGGCCGGATAGACCAGCACCACCTTGCCGCGCCCGCGCGCGCTGGTGCGCTGGGCGAATTCGACCGCATCACGCATCGCCTCCACGCGGATCTCGCGGCTGGCCTTGCGCTTCTTGTCGTCGATCTCGGCCTGCGCCTTCTCGGACAGCGGCCAGGCAAGCTGCTGCATCTGCACTTCGGGCATGAGCACGCGCAAATCCGCATGCGTGCGCACGGCGATGCCGTGGCAACTGGCGCACGTGCCGCAGGCGCCATGCGCCGTGGGCGCCTCGCACAGCCAGGCACGCGCGAGCTCCAGCGCCAGCGAGTACTGCCCCAGGCCCGAGGGCCCGTGCAGCAGCCAGGCGTGGCCGCGCTGCGCGAGCAAGGCGTCGCGCTGGCGGGCGATCCATGGGGCGAGCTCAGCCATGGCCGCCCTCCCCGGCCAGCCAGCCGCGCGCCGCCACGGCCGCGAGCACCTGCTGCAGCACCTGCTGTGGCGCCCGCGCGGCGTCGATGCGCGCAAAGCGCCGCGGCGCCTGCGCCGCGCGTGCCGCATAACCGCCCGCCACGCGCGTGAAGAAGGCCAGCGACTGCGCCTCGAAACGATCGGGCGCACGCGCCTGGGCGAGCCGCTGCGCGGCCACCTCGGGCGGCACGTCAAACCACAGCGTCAGATCAGGTTGCAAGATCAGATTGGGCTCTGGCCCAATCCCGGTCTGCGCGAGCCGCTCCATGAATGAGAGCGCCTGCAGATCGAACCCACGCCCTGCGCCCTGGTAGGCGAAGGTGGCATCCGTGTAGCGGTCGCACAGCACCACGCGGCCTTCGGCCAGGGCTGGTGCGATGACCTGCCGAATGTGGTCGCGCCGCGCCGCGAAGACCAGCAGCACCTCGGTGAGCGCATCCATGCGCTCGTGCAGCAGCAGCTCGCGCAGCTGCTCGGCCAGCGGCGTGCCGCCCGGCTCGCGCGTGAGCACCACCGCGCGCCCGGCATCGCGCAGCGCCTGGGCCAGGGCGTCGATGTGCGTGGACTTGCCCGCGCCGTCGATGCCCTCGAAGCTGATGAACAGGCCCGCGCTCATCCACGACCCCTCATTTGCCGCCCTTCTGATAGCGGCTGACGGCCCGGTTGTGCTCGCCCAGCGTGGCGCTGAATTCGCTGCTGCCGTCGCCGCGCGCCACGAAATACAGCGCCTTCGTCGCCTGCGGCTGCACCGCCGCCAGCAAGGCGCCGCGCCCCGGCATGGCGATCGGCGTGGGCGGCAGGCCCGGCCGCGTGTAGGTGTTGTAGGGGGTATCGGTCTGCAGGTCGCGCTTTCTCAAGTTGCCGTCGAACTTCTCGCCCAGGCCGTAGATCACGCTCGGGTCCGTCTGCAGCAGCATGCCCGCGCGCAGGCGGTTGATGAAGACCCCGGCGATGAGGGCGCGATCCTGCGCGCGGCCGGTTTCCTTTTCGACCAGGCTCGCGAGCGTCAGCGCCTCGTCGGGCGACTGCAGCGGCAGGCCGCTGGCGCGCGCCGCCCAGGCCGCCTCCAGGCGCCGGTCCATCTGGCGCAGCGCGCGGCGCAGCACGGCCAGGTCGCTGCTGCCCTTGACGTAGGCGTAGGTGTCGGGAAAGAACCGACCCTCGGGCGCCACGCCGGGCCGCTCCAGCGCGGCCATCAGCGCCCCGTCGCTCATGTCCTGCGTTTCATGCCTGAGCCCGTCGGCATGCGCCAGCGCCGCGCGCACCTGGCGGAAGTTCCAGCCCTCGATGATCGTCACCGTCATCATCGTGGCATCGCCGCGCACCAGTTTTTTCAGCAGCAGCAGCGGCGTCGTGCCCACGGGAATTTCGTAATTGCCGGCCTTGATCTGCCGGTCCTTGCCCGAGACGCGAAACCACAGCCGCAGCAGATGCGGCGACACCTGAACCCCGGCCGCGGCCGCGGCCTTCGCCACGCCCAGCGGCGTGGTGCCGGGCTCAACCTCCAGCTCCAGCGTTTCACCGCCCGCCAGCGGCAGCGGCGCGTTCACCCACCACGCGGCCGCGCCGGCCAGGGCCGCGGCAACGAGCAGAAGAAGAATGAAGAAGCGGCGCATCCGGCAAGGGCAGTCTCAAGAGGGAAGCCGGATATGGTAATTCAGCCGCGCCCTCTGGCGGCGCGCGACGCTAGCGCACCGTCAGGGCCAGGTCGGCCGTGTCGGCGCCCTCGGCGTTTTCGGCGCGCAGCACCACGGCGTAGACCCCGGGGGCCTGCGCCGTGCCGTGGATCACGCCGGTGCGCGCGTCAAGGCTCAGGCCCTGGGGCAGGCCGGATGCGACCAGGCGCGTCGCTGGCGCCGAGGTGCGCAGGCGCCAGCTCAGTTTCTGGCCCCGGCGCACCGTGAGCGCCGCCGTCGGCCCGATCAGCGGCGCACCCACGCCGTCCTGCTGGCGCAGGAAGGAGGTCAGGCGCAGGCGCGCGTTCTCGCGCAGATCGAGCCAGAACAGGCTGATGTCGAAGACATGGTAGTTCTCGCCGCCGAACATGCCGCCGTCCGTGAACAGATCCTTGCGCAGCAGCGGCGAGACGAAGGCGTAGCCGTGCTCGTCGCTCACGCTCACCAGATGGCTGACGGGGTTGGTGAAGAAGGTGGCGCTCGTCGCGCCGAAGGGTGTGCCGCCGCGGTGCGCCGACGCCGGGGTGCGCGGCCGGCGCTTGCTCCAGCTCACCGGGTTGATGTTTTCCATCGCGGCGCCGCGGCGCGAGGTCCAGCGCTGGCTCGCCGCATCCCAGTGCACCACGTCCGACCATTCGAGCAGATCGTCGCCACCGTTCAGGCCGAAGGTTCCCCAGACGGCGGCGCAGCCGGTCTGAGCAGGCTGGTGACACGGCGGAATCCGGCGCAGGTCGTCACGGAACACCGACTCCGGCAGCGGAATGCCGGGCAGGTAGGCGGCCACCAGCCGGTCCTGAATGGGCTGCCCCTGGATCACCTCGCTGAGCAGGCGCTGCGCGTGGTTGGCGCCCTGGCTGTGCCCGACCAGGAAGAACGGACGCCCCTGGTTGTCGTGGCGCACGTAGTACTCGAACGCCGCCTTCACGTCGGCGTAGGCGCGGTTGCTCGGCTCCTGCTGCTCGTCCTCCGAGAGAAAGTACACGTGCAGCGCCGTCTGCCGGTAACGCGGCGCGTAGACGCGGGCAACGCCGTTGAAGGGCGTGGCCTGCGTCATGAGCATGATCGCGTCCATCTTCACGACCGCGGGGTCGTCGATCGCGGCGTTCAGCACGTCCTTGCGGCTCACCGAGGTGGTCGGGTGGATGTAGAACACGTCGGCGCGCGCCACGTCCTGCAGGTCGCTGAAGCCGCTGCCGGCGGGCACGCGGCTGGCGACGGACATCTGGCCCGGGCGCGCCAGCCAGGCATCGGCCCTGGAGTAATCGAGCGGCGCGGCTTCCTGCGCCTGCAGCGCCGTGAGACAGAAGGCGCCGAGAAACGCGCACAGCACCCGCTGCCAGAAACTGACATGGATCAAAGCCGGCATGGTTTTGTCTTTCATGCGTCAGAGCAAGCGGTTATGGTAGGCAAGCGAGCCTGAAATTCCTTGCGCTTCATCAACAAACCCAGGTGCAACCCATGCGAAACGGCGCTTCGCCCTCGTCCCAACGACGCCAGTTCATCACCGCGGCCGCCGCCAGCCTGGCGCTGCCCGCCGTGGCGCAATCCGCGCCCCCCGTTCCCCAGGAGGCCCCCGTGGAGAAACTCGAACGCAGCGGCACGCGTGTCGTCGGTTTTGCCGACGCCGAAATGGACTACCAACTGATGCGCCAGCTCGGTGCCACGCGTTACGGCGGCGCCTCGGTCGGCGAGTGCCTCGCGATTGCGCGGCGCATCAAGGATGCCGACCCCGAGAGCTGGGTCAGCGAATTCACCGCCGCCGGCCAGCGCCAGAAACTGGACGCAGACGCGCGCCTCAAGCGCGGGCACGGCACGAGCGCGCGCGACCAGTACCTGGTGGCCAGCAACAACTACCGCGCCGCCGAGTACTACTGCATCGCCAGCGATCCACGCCACGCACAGCTCGGGCTGGCAAGCCGCGAATGCTTCCTGGCCGCGATGCGCGCGGGGGGCATCGCCTGTGAAGCGTTCTCGCTGCCGCTCGATGGCATCGCGCTGCCCGCCTACTACTTCCGCAATCCGGCGGCCCAGGGCAAGCGCGCCCGGACGCTGCTCATCACCAGCGGCTACGACGGCACGCTGGAGGAAACCTGGCTGGCCTATGGCCGCGCGGCGATGGAGCGCGGCTACCACCTGATGCTCTTCACCGGCCCGGGGCAGATGGACACGCTGCGCCTGTACCCCGGCATCCAGTTCATCCCCGAGTTCGAGCGCATCGGCCGCGTCGCGCTCGACCACGTGCTCGCGCGAGCGGATGTGGACCCGAACCGCGTCGCGCTCATGGGCATCAGCTTCGGCGGCTACTTCGCCACGCGCATCGCCGCGCACGAGCCGCGCGTGCGCGCGCTCATCGCCAACTCGCCCATCATCGACCTGCACGCCTACATGGCATCCTTCGCCGGGTTCGACCCGGCCGAAATGCCCGACAGCGAGGACGTCCGACTGGCCGACATCGGCAAGATCCCCCCGGGCGCCATCCCGGCGCAGACCGTCGCGATGATGCACAACCTCATGCTGCGCGTGGGCGGCGGCAGCTTCAAGCGCACCTACCAGCGCCTGCGCGATTTCCGCGTCGCGCCCGACAAGCTCCAGGCCATCACCTGCCCCTCGCTCGCGCTGGTGGGCGAAGGCGAGGGCAAGGAGCCCCTGGCGCAAAGCGAGCGCTTCTGCCAGCACGTCACCGGCCCGGTGCGCCAGCACGTCTTCACCCGCGAAGAGGGCGCGGACGGCCACTGCCAGGCCATCAATCTGGCGTACTCGGCGGCCGTTTCCATGGATTGGCTGGACGAAGTCTTCGCCTGAACCTGGCGCCCGCGGCGCGGCGGCCAAGCCCTTGCGCGGCACCGGCCGTTCACCCCCCTGTTTCAATAGCGGTTTTCGATGAATGAAAACGGGCTCCAGCGCTTGTCCATTCAGCGCAAGCAGCTCCTTGAATCGATGCGATTCTTGTGAATTTTCAGGGCGCCGAAAGCGCCCGGTCCAGGCGCTGGCGCATCGCGATGTGCGCGATGCCCGCCTCCTCGAACACCTCGCCCTCGGGCACGAAACCGGCGCGGCGATAGAAGCCCTCGGCGTGGCACTGCGCGTGCAGCAGCACGCTCGTGTCGCCGCGCCCCTGCGCCGCCTGCACCAGCGCGTCCAGCAGCAGGCGGCCCCAGCGCTGACCGCGCAGGGGACGGGCCACGGCCATGCGGCCGATGCGGCCCTCGCCATGCTCGGCGGGCAGCAGCCGCCCGGTGGCCACGGCCGCGCCCAGGCGATTGATCGCGACGGCGTGCACGGACACGGCGTCGAGCTCATCGAGCTCGATCTCGGGCGGCACGCCCTGCTCGTGCACGAAGACGGTGGTGCGCAGCGGCGTGGCCAGTGCGGCCAGTTCCGTCCAGTGGCCGGTGCGCAGCTCGACCATCTCGCCCCCGGCTTCGTAATGCTCGATCACCGCGCGCAGCGCGGGCGGCACGGCGCGCTTGGTCTGCGTGGCCGGGTCGGCGAAGACGTAGACGAGTTCGACCGACACCAGCCGCTCGCCCCCACGGAAAATGCCGCAGTCGAACACCATGGAACTGGTGCCGATGCGTGCGCAGCGCATGCCGACGTCGAGCACGTCGTCCAGCCGCGCCGAGGCGTGGTATTCGACGCTGGCCTTCTTCAGGAACACGTCGCCGCCCAAGGCGTGCATCGTCTCCTCGTAGGGCAGCGCGAGCGCGCGCCAGTATTCGGTGACGGCGCAGTCCGCATAGGTGAGGTAGTGCGCGTTGAAGACGATCTTCTGCGCGTCGATCTCGGCCCAGCGCACGCGAAGGCGCAGGTGGCAGCGGTAGTTGCTCGTTGGGGGCATGGGTTCACTCCAGTTCAAAGGCGGCGCGCAGGGCGCGCGCTGCGTCGCGGTGCGCCTGGCGCGCCTCGGGCAGCGCACGGCCCATCTTGATGAATTCGTGCGTCACGCCGCGGTAGATGTCCAGATCAACCGCCACGCCCGCCATGCGCAGGCGGTCGGCCCAGGCGATGCCTTCGTCGACCAGCGGATCGAACTCCGCCAGGCCGATCCATGCGGGCGCGACGCCCTCGACGTCGGGCGCGAGCAGCGGGGCGAAGCGCCAGTCCTCGCGCTGGCCTGGAGCGATGTAGTTGCCGAAGAACCAGTCGATCGACGCCTTGTCCAGGATGGGGCCATCGGCGAATCTGGCGTGCGAGGGTGTGTCCTGGTGCGCCGTGGTGCCGGGGTAGAAAAGCAGTTGCAGCGCCAGCTTCAGGCCCGCATCGCGCGCCATCACGGCGCAGGCCGCAGCCAAGGTGCCGCCCGCGCTGTCGCCGCCGATGGCGATGCGCGAGGCGTCCAGCCCCAGCTCGCCGGCGTGGGCAAAAAGCCAGGCGAGCGCATCCCAGGTGTCGTTGCTCGCCACGGGAAAGCGGTGCTCGGGCGCGAGCCGGTAATCGAGCGACACCACCGCCGCGCCGCTCAGGTGCGCGAGCTCGCGGCAAAGCACGTCGTGCGTCGCGATGCTGCCGATGGTGAAGCCGCCGCCGTGCAGGTACAGCAGCACGGGCTGGGCGCTCTGGCCGGAGCCCGCGTACAGGCGCGCGGGCAGCAGGGCGCCATCACGCGCGGGGATCTGCAGATCCTCGATGCGCGGCACGGCGGCGGGTGTGATCTCCAGCACGCCCGCGCCCGCCTCGTAAGCCGCGCGCGCCGCCGCGGGCGAGAGCGTGTGCAGGGGCGGCCGCGCGGCGCGCGCCATGCCCGAGAGCACGGCGCGCATCTGCGCCGTGAGCGCCAGATCAGGAAACAGGGGTGCGAAAGTGCTCATGCCGGGACTTCAAGATTGCGGCGTGCTCAGCACGTGCGTGGGCGTGATCAGGCGCACCTGCAGGCGTTCAACCAGCGCCAGGATCGCGAGCGTGATGTGCTGCTGTATGTCGCGGTGCCGCGCAAAGTCGGGGCTGAGCACGTGGTAGACGAATTCGTAGTCGAGCGAGGACTCGCCGAAGCCGGTCAGGTGCCCGCGGTCGAAGCGCACGCCGTCGATCGCGGCAATCAGCGCGCGCACCTCGTGCACCAGCGACTCGGCCTTCTCGCGCGGCGTGTCGATGGAGATGCCGAGCGCGTAGGCCACGCGCCGCTCCTGCATGCGGCTGTAGTTGTGCACGCGCTTGCCCAGCAGCTGCGCGTTGGAGATCGCGATCTCCTCGCCCGAAAGGGAGCGCAGGCGCGTGCTCTTGATTCCCACATGGCTCACGGTGCCCGAGACATCGTCGAAGGCGATGGATTCGCCCACGGCAAAGGGCTTGTCCAGGCCGATGCTGATGGTGGCGAGCAGATCGCCCAGCACGCTTTGCGCCGCCAGCGCCACGGCCACGCCGCCGATGCCCAGGCTCGCGATGAAGGCGTTGACATTGATCCCCGCGTTGGAGAGCACCGCCAGCAGCAGCACCACCCAGACAACGAGCTGCACGCTCCACTTGATGATGCCCAGCAGCACCGGGTTGCGCGGCGCGCCCTCGCGCTCGGCCAGGTGTTCGAGCGAACGCTCCAGCAGCCGCGAGAGCAACAGCGCCAGTTGCACGCCCACGAGCACATAGATAAGGTGCCCCATGGCCGCGTGCATCTCGCCCGGTAGGTGCAGCACGCGCGCGGCGATCGCCAGCGCCAGCAGCAGCAGCAGCCAGCCGCGCGTGCCCCGCACCACCGCCGCGGCAATATCCACCGGACTTTGCGGGTAGGCCGCGGCCAGGCGCGCCAGGCGCCGCGAGAGCACGAGGACCACGCCATGCACCAGCGCCCAGGCCGCCAGCGCAAGAGAGACGGCCAGCAGCCACGACAGCGCCGTGTGGCCGAGCCAGATGGATTCAACGAGCCAGCGATGCATGGAAGTTTGGTCAGTGGTCAGTGGTCAGTGGTCAGTCGTGAGCGGTGAGTCGCAAGCGGGCATTCACCACTTGCCACTCACCATTGACCGCTTACTTCATAAAGTTGACCGTGACGGGCTGGGCACCGGCCAGGCCCTCGTACGTCACCGTGGCCGTGAGGCCCGGCTTGGGTGGCATCAGCGCCGAGAACGACCCCAGGCTGATCAGGTCGCCCGGCTTCATCTGCTTGTGCTCCTTGCGCAGCGCCTGCGCCAGCCAGACCACGGCGTTGAGCGGATGCTCCAGGATGTCGCTGCCCTTGCCCGCGCCGATCTGCTCGCCCTGCTGGTTGGTGACCTTGATGTTCATGTGCGCCAGTTGCGCCAGCATCACGTAACGGTCCATGCGGTCCGCCGGCACCGCGATCGGCGTGCCCGCCACGCCCAGGCGCGCGCCGACGTTGATCGCGCCCACGCCCGCGCCGTCGAGCTTGGGCGGTGCCTGCACGACGAGGTCGGGCAGCTCGATGAAGGGAATCACCTGGTCGATGTGCTGCATCACTTCCTCGGGCGTCCTGGCGTGGTTCACGCCCGCGTCCTTCACGCGCACCAGCATGTCGGCCTCGAAGAGCGGGCGCGCGCCAAAGCTGGGCGCGGTGCTGAAGCCGCTCGGCTGGATCATGCCCTGGTACAGCACGCCCCAGACCGGCTGGTCGGTGTGGAATTTCTTCTGCGTCGCCGGGTTGGTCAGCCCCGCCTTGTAGCCCACCACCTTGCCGTAGTGGGCGGCCAGCAGCTTGTTGAATCTGGCGCGCGTGCAGGCGGCGTCCTTGTCGCTTTGTTTGGCGAAATTGGGCGCGGGCGTCTTGGCGAAGTAGTGGTCGGCCATCTCCTGCACCTGAGCCTGCGTCAGGCACGCGGCCTGCGCACCCAGGGCCAGCGTGAAGCCGACGGCCGCCGCCGTCAGGGTCTTGATGAATGCCATGCGTGTCTCCTCTTCCTTGGTTTGAAACACCGTGATCGTAAGTGGTAAGTGGTGAGTCGCAAGTCGCCACTTATCGCTCACCCCCCTGCAGCACCCAGGCCTCGCCGAACGCCACGTTCTGCATGGGCCAGTCACCTGCCACCCGCACGCGGCGCACGCCCTGCGCCAGGAGCCGCACGGCGCGGATCACGCCCGCATGGGTGACCCACACCGCGTCGCGTTCGCTGGCGCGCCAATCGTCGAAGGCGGCACCCACCCGCGCCATGAGCGCAGCCACGCTCTCGCCGTGCCCGCCCGGGCGCGCCTGGGCAAAGTCGGCGAGCCAGGCGTCCATGGCCTCACGGCCGACTGCCGACCAGGGCCGCCCCTCCCAGTCGCCGAAGTCCAGCTCGCGCAGCCGGGCGTCTGATTCCAGCGTCAAATCGGGCCGCAGCGCTTGCAGGGAAAGCGCCAGACGCTCGCAACGCTGCAGCGGTGAATGCTGCACCGCCAGCCGCGGCGGCACGCGCTCGGCCCACTGGCGCGCCGCGGCCTCGGTGGCCTGCGCATCGGCCGCGACGTCGCTGGCGCCATAGCAGACGCCCTCGGGCAGTGCCACCCGCGCATGGCGCAGCAGCCACAGCCTCATGCCGCCGCACTCCACGCCAGGCCCAGGTAGAACGCCACTTCGCACAGCTGCTGCGTGGCGCCCAGTGTGTCGCCGGTAAAGCCCTGCAGGCGCCGGCGCAGCAGCCGCAGCATGACCAGCGCCATCAGCAGCGCGCACCCCGCCGACACTATCGTTTCGATAGCTCCTTGCGCTTGCCATATAAGCGCCAGCGCAGGAATCGACCACAGAACCCCGGTGAACAGGCTCGCCCCCGATACCGCTTCCGCGAGCGGCTTGGACTTGGCCTGCGCGCTCTCGCTCACATAAGGCAGGCTACGCATGATGAAGAGCGGCGCCAGGCGCGAGAGCACATGCGCGCCCAGCACGGCCGCCGCCGCGCGGGCGGCGCCGTGATGCACCAGCAGCGCCAGCAGCGCCACCTTGAGCAGCAGCGCCAGCACCAGCGTCACCACACCGTGGCTGCCGATGCGTGAATCCTTCATGATGGCCAGCGCCCGCTCGCGCGTTGCGCTGCCGCCCAGGCCATCCGCCGTATCGGCCAGGCCATCCTCGTGAAACGCCCCCGTGAGCCACACCGTGGCCGCGGTGCCGAGGACGGCCGCGAGCAGCGCGCCCAGGGGCGACGCGCCCCAGCGCCAGCCCGCCAGCCACAGCACCCCCGCGCCCGCCGCGCCCACGACCCAGCCCACGCCGGGAAAGTGGCCGCTGGCCGCATTGAGCATGGCCGGGCTGTAGCCCACCCACGCGGCCAGGCGCCCGGTGACGGGGATGCGCGTGAAGAACTGCAGCGCCAGCAGGAAGTGGCGCAGGCCATCGGTCACGGCGCGCCCCGCCCCGGCGCTTTCCCAGCCTGATTTTTCATGAATTCATTGCGAATGCAACTAATTATCATTTATAGTCATAGATCAAAACAAAGACACACGAGTATCCGACATGAGCCTGTCCCCACATGCCCCCGTGCCCGCCTTTCCCACCCCCGCCGCGCTGTGGGCCACGCGTTTCGATGCCGGCGCGGTGCCATTGGATTGCGTGTGCCTGGGGTACGCACGCAAGGCGTTGCCCTGGTCCAGGCGCACCGTGGCGCTGGCCGTGCTGCTCGCCGCGCTGGCACTGACGCAAGCCCAGGCGCAGGAGAGCAGCGCCACGCTGCCCGAGGTCAACGTGACAGCCAAGGGCTACGCAGCAAGCGATGCCGAATCGCCTGTCGCCACCACCGTGCTCACGCAGGAAGATCTCGCGCGCAAACAGGCGCAAAACGTCGGCGAGGCGCTGGCGGGCGAGCCTGGCCTGGCGGCCTCGTCCGACAGTGCGCAGGGGCAGAACCCCGTGATCCGCGGGTTGCAGAAGGACAGCGTGGTGCTCATGGTCGATGGCATGCGGCTCAATTCCGCGCAGCCCGCGGGCTCGATCGCCTCTTTCCTTTCTCTGGGTCTGGCCGAGCGCGTGGAAGTCGTGAAGGGCCCGGCCTCGGTGCTCTACGGCACGGGCGCGCTGGGCGGCGCAGTCAACGTGCTGCTGCCGCAGGCGCGCTTCGAGCCGGGCGTCGGCCTGAAGGCACGGCTGGGCTATGACAGCGCCAGCCGCGGCAGGAACGGCGCCGCCGTGCTCAACGCGAGCGAAGGCGACCACGCACTGATGCTCGGCGCCTCGCTCGCGGATATTGGCGACTACAGCGCCCCGGGCGGGCGCCAGGCGCTCACCGGCTACGGCTCGGACAGCTTCATCGGCCAGTACCGCTATCGGCTGGACGGGCGCCAGCAGCTGCGCGTTTCGCTGCAGCAGCAAAGCGACCGCGACGTCTGGTATTCGGGCTCGACCAAGCCGCACCCGGTCGCCGCCGTCGGCCGGCTCACCATTCATTCGCCCGAGCAGACGCGGCGCCTGGCCGAGGTCGGCTACAACCGCCAGGGCACGGGCGATCAGCCACTGAACCTGGACGTGCGCGTGTACCGCCAGCAGATGCAGCGCCAGATCAACGCCTGGGGCAGCCTGCTGGCACGCGACATCGTGCTCAACGACGTGGGCTTCGCCACCGACGGGCTCGATGCGCGCGCCGATTGGCTGGTGCATCCGCGGCACCTGCTCTCGCTGGGCCTGAACGCCTGGCGCATGACGGCCGACCCGGACAGCCGCATGGCCGGACCGCCCACGTTCGCGTCGTTCGCTCCCTCCAAACCGTTCACCGACGGCGCGCTGCGGGCCATGGGCGTGTACGTGCAGGACGACATGAAATTCGGCGCGCTCAGTGTGCTCGCGGGCCTGCGTTACGACCGCGTGAGCGGCAGCGCCGCCGACATGGCCAACCACACGGTGAGCACGGGGCTGGATCGCAGCGACGGCGCGCTTTCGGGCAGCATCGGCGCGGTCTATCAAGTGGCGCCGCTGCTGCGGCCCTTCGCCAATCTCTCGCGGGGCTTTCGCGCGCCCGACCTGCGCGAGCGCTACCAGTCGGGCGCACGCAACGACGGCTTCTTCTGGGCCGGCAGCCCGCAGCTCAAGCCCGAGCACGCGACGCAGTTCGAACTGGGCCTCAAGGGCTCGGATGCCACGCTGGACTACAGCGTCTCGGCCTGGCGCATGCGCGTGAACGACTACATCACCGGCATGCAATTGAGCGGCGCCGCTGCCGTGGCCGCCTGCGGCGCGGGGCCGAACGCAGCGTACTGCAAGCAGAGCGTGAATCTGGGCCACGCCACGCTCGATGGCGTGGAGGCCTCGCTGCGCTGGCGCCTCACACCCGGACAGCTGCTCTGGGCCGGCTACACGCGCATCCGCGGCACCAATGGCGATCTGAACGAGCCGCTCTTCATGATGCCGGCCGACACGCTCACGCTGGGCTGGCAGGGGCAGGTCACCACCGCCTGGTCGCTGGACGCCAGCGCCCGCCTGGTGCGCAGGCAAAGCCGCGTGGCTACGCTCTTCAGCCGAGGCACCGAAGACCCCACGGCCGGCTACGGCGTGCTCGACGTGGGCGCCACCTGGCGTTACGCGAAGGACCAGCACCTGCGCGTGGCCGTGAAGAACCTCACCGACAAGCGCTACCACGACCACCTGGCCGAGGGCTTGCCGGGCATGGAGCTGATCGCGCCCGGACGCAGCCTGGCGCTGACGTGGCAAGGGCGGTTCTGACCGGCGCCGCGATCAGCCCTTGTCGGACACGCCCGCCGACTCGAAGCTCGCCATCTCGTTGAGAATGCGGCAGGCCGATTCCAGAATCGGCCACGCCAGCAGCGCGCCGCTGCCCTCGCCCACGCGCAGGCCCAGATCCAGCAGCGGCTCAGCCTGCATCAGCGCCAGCAGCCGCGCGTGGCCGTGCTCATCCGAGCGGTGCGCGTACACGCAGCGCTGCGCCACGTGCGGCGCGATGCGGCAGGCCACCAGTACCGCCGCCGTGGCAATGAAGCCATCGACCACCACCACGCGCCGCTCGCTTGCGGCCTGCACGATGGCGCCGACCATGGTCGCAATCTCGAAACCGCCGAGCGCCGCAAGCGCGTCGAGCGGCTCGGCGGCCTCGGCGTTGGCCGCCAGCGCCTCGCGCAGCACCGCGGTCTTGCGCGCGACGCCGTCGGCATCGAGCCCCGTGCCCGCACCTGTCACCTCGGCCACGTTGAGCCCGCCGAGCCGCGCCACCAGCAGCGAGGCGGCGCTGGTGTTGCCTATGCCCATCTCGCCCAGCAGCAGCGCGTTGCCGGGCAGCGCCCGCGCCAGCGCCACGCCGTTGGCCAGCGCCTGCTCGCACTGCGCGCGCGTCATCGCCGGGCCTGCGCTGCTGTCGTGCGTGCCCGGCGCGATCTTGCGGATCAGCAGGCCCGGCGCAGGCGCAAAGTCGCGCCGCACGCCGCAGTCCACCACGGTTTGCGTGACGCCATGCTGGCGCGCCAGCACGCTCACCGCCGCGCCTCCGGCGAGGAAATTGCCCACCATCTGCCAGGTCACGTCGCTCGGGTAGGCCGACACGCCGCGCGCGGCGATGCCGTGGTCGGCGGCGAACACCACGAGCTGAGGGTCGATCAACCGGGGCTCGGACGTCCCCAGAATCCGCCCGAGCCGGCACGCCAGCGCCGCGATGCGCCCCAGCGCACCGTGCGGCACGGTCTTGCGGGCTATCTTGTGCTGCAACCGGGCATCCAGTTGAACGTCTTGCAGAGCGGGAATGGCGGGTACGGCGAAAGTCATGGGAATGCGCAACTCAGCGATTCAATCAGGGGCCGCGAGCATATCAAGCACCCCGGGCGCGAATGCCGCCTGCACCTGCGCGGCCAGCGCATCGAAAACCACGTCGAGCGAGCGCGCCTCGGCGCCGAACAGCGCGCGCAGCACCGCCGCGTCCTCCAGCAGGCCGTGCACGTAGCAGCCCAGCACATTGCCCGCCGCGTTCTGCCACGCCAGCCCCGCCAGCAGCTCGCGCGCCACGTCGCCCTGGCGCGCCATCGCGGGGTGCTGCACCGTCTGGCCGCTGTGGATTTCGTAGCCGCCGAAGGCCACGCCGGAAAGCGGCGCCCAGGCGCCCGCCACCTCGCCCAGGCGCCAGGCGCCGCGCCGCAGCGTCTTCTCGGGCGCAAACCGCGTCACCAGCGGCAGCAGCCCCAGGCCCGGGCCGCTGCCACCGGGCTCCACGCCGTGCGGGTCGATCAGCGCCTCGCCCAGCATCTGCAGGCCGCCGCAGATGCCCAGCACCGCGCCGCCCGCCGCCGCATGGCGCGCGATGGCGCCATCCATGCCCCGCGCGCGCAGCCAGAGCAGATCGGACGCGGTGGCCTTGCTGCCGGGCAGGATGATCCAGTCGGCCCCGCCGAGCTGCGCCGCGCTGCGCGCCCAGACGAGCGAAACACCCGGCAGATTCTTCAATGGCTGAAATTCATCGAGGTTGCTGATGCGCGGGTACGCCACGATCGCGACGCGCCGCGGCAGGCCCGCCTCGCCCTCCTGCGGAAGGGCCGTCGCCCGCTCGTCAAACACACCGTCTTCCTCCGGCAACCCGTGGCCGAAGCGCATGGGCACCACGGCCACCGTGGGCACGCCGGTCAGTTCTTGCAACTGCTCGGGCGCGGGCGCAAGCAGGCCGGCGTCGCCACGGAACTTGTTGAGCACGAAGCCCCGGATGCGCGCGCGGTCCATCTCGGGCAGCAGCGCCCAGGTGCCGTACAGGTGCGCGAACGCGCCGCCGCGATCGATGTCGGCCACCAGCAGGCAGCGCGCATCGGCATGGCGCGCCACGCGCAGATTGACCACGTCGCTGGCCATCAGATTGATCTCGGCGGGCGAGCCCGCGCCTTCGATCACCACCACGTCGTTTTCCGCGCGCAGCGCATCCAGCGCCTGGGCGATGCGCGGCCACACCCGCTCGCTGCGTCCGCGCCAGGGCAGCGCCGAAAGCGCCTCGCTCACCTGCCCCAGCAGCACCACCTGGCTGTGCGTGTCGGCCTCGGGTTTGAGCAGCAGCGGATTCATGCGCACGTCGGGCTCGGCGCGCGCGGCCAGCGCCTGAAAGTACTGCGCGCTGCCGATCTCGCCCACGGGGGCCTGAGCACCCGCGCCCGCCAGTCCCGCCACCACGCGCGCGTTGTTGCTCATGTTCTGCGCCTTGAACGGCGCGACCTTCAGGCCCCGGTTGGCGTAGTGGCGGCACAGCGCGGTCGCCATCCAGCTCTTGCCCGCGCCGCTGCTGGTGCCCAGCACCATGATGGCGCGCGCCGTCATGCCGGGCCCCGGGGGGCGGGCAGCGGGCGCACCATGCGCGCCATCGCGTGCGCCAGCGCCGCGTCCGGATCGACGCATAACCCGGTGTGCACCGGCGAGGTTTGAATGATGCCGCTGCGCCGCGCCGTCAGCCAGTGAAAGCGCGCGCGCAGTGGCAGCCGCGCGATCGGTCCACCCTCGGGCGCGCCGGCGCAGATGGCGACGATCGCGCCCAGGTGGCGTTGCACCGTGGGCACGTCGACATGCGCATCCAGCGCCCGCAGCCGTGCCACGTCCAGCTCGATGGCGGCGCGCAGAAAGCCGCTCTTCTGGCACGACAGGATCACGCCGGCGTTGATGAATTCCTCGCGCTCCACGCGCGGCACCACGCGCACCACCGCGTAGTCGTACAGCTCAGCCGCGCGCATCGATCGCCCCCTGCAGCCAGCGCGCGCGGTCCGCCAGGCGCGCCGTGAAGTAATCGACATACGCCTGAGCGCCCACCCCCGCCTCGGCCAGGAAATCCGGCGGCACCGCGGCCACCGCGGCGTGCAGCACGGCGGGCGTGAGCCGCGCCGCCAGCTCGCTATCCATTTGCGCCAGTGCGTCGGCGCGCGCCAGCAGCACGTGCTCGGCGATCGGCGCGAAGGGCTTGCCCGGATCGGCCACGGTGCCATTCCAGGCATGGTGAAAGGTCAGGCTCGCGCCGTGGTCGATCAGCCAGGGGCGGCGGTGCCAGATCAGCAGATTGGTGTTGCGCGCGGTGCGGTCCACATTGCTCACGAGCGCATCGAACCACACCAGGCGGTTGGCAAAGTCGGCCGTCACCTCGTCCACCGCCGGGTCGAAGTTGACCGCGCCCGAGAGATAGTCCAGCGCCACGTTCAGCCCGCCGCTGGCGCGGATCAGATCCTGGATTTCGGGGTCGGGCTCGGTGCGCGCCAGCTCGGCATCCAGCTCGGCCAGCACGATTTCGGGCACCGGCAGGCCCAGCGCGCGGGCGATGCCGCCCGAGATGATCTCGGCGATCAGCGCGCGCACCCCCTGCCCCGCGCCGCGGAACTTCAGCACGTACAGCCCCAGGTCGTCGGCCTCGACCACCGCCGGCATCGAGCCGCCCTCGCGCAGCGGCGTGACGTAGCGCCGCACCACCACGGTACGCAATGCCAGCGTGTCTGCGCCCGTCATGGCGCGGGTACCTGCAAAAACATCATGGTGATTCGGTTCATCAAAAAAGCCTGCTCTGCCAAAACCTTGCAGCGTAACCGACCGGCCGGGCGGCAGGCCGAAACAAAAAGCTGAAACGCGCGCACACCTGCCCGCATCCAATGCTGCAACTCGGTTGATTGCCGCAAAGAACGAGTTGCCGCGATGAATGATTCACCACGGCGTCATCAATGATTTGGAGAATTCGTGATGAACATGAAGATGCAAACACTGTCGATCGCCTGTGCCGCCCTGCTGGGCCTCGGGTTCACCGCGGCCACGCCCGCGCTCGCGCAGGGCCACGCGCACGCGGCGACGGCACCGGCACCGACGGCCGCGCCCAACCTGCACAAGGCCATGCGCGGGCTCTGGCACGGCCACGTCGTGACCACGCGCGACTACGCGCTCGCGGTGTTCGCGGGCAACAAGGCCGGCGCCGCCAAGGCCGCCGACGCGGTCGTCGCCAACGCCAAGGACATCGCGCATGCCGTGGCCGGGTTCTACGGTCAGCCCGCGGGTGATGGACTGCTCAAGCTCCTCGCCGGGCACTGGGGCGCCGTCAAGGCGCTGACCGATTCCGCCCACGCGGGCAACGCCGCGGGTGAAGACAAGGCGCTGCAGGACGCCGCCGCCAACGCCGGGGAAATCGCCAAGTTCCTCGCCGGCGCCAACCCCAACTGGAAAGAAGCCGACCTGGACGCCGGACTGGTGGCCCACTTCGGCCACCACAAGTCGCAGGTGGACATGATGGCCGCCAAGGCGCCCAAGGACAAGCAGGAGGCCGAATGGACAGCCATGCAGCAGCACATGGACGCGATTGCCGACGTGCTGTCCGACGGCATTGCCAAGCAGTTTCCTGACAAGGCCAATTGAGGCGGATCCGGCTTGAGCGTACCCCCCTTGTGGGAGCGGCTTCAGCCGCGAATGACGAAGCAGGGCATTCGCGGCTGAAGATACTGTTATGCGTGTCAAGCCATATGCAAGCTGGAGTCGAAAGGTTTCCCCGATTTGAGAACACCGAATACGACCTGAACGAG
>MEFV01000008.1 GCA_001725255.1 Comamonas sp. SCN 67-35
TGGCCTGAATCCGAACGAAAGATCAGTCGAATTCTTCAACATGTGGGAAGCGCCAACTCAAATTTTGTTCGAGAGTCTGTTTTGGACATGATCCTTAGCGGACTTCCCGAACGTGGTTTACCTGCTGGCTTTTGATCGTGACGTTGCAGCGCAGGCCATCGAGCAGCAAAGCGGGTTGCCAGGTGAGCGATACCTGGAGAAGATCATTCAGGTTCCATTTGAGCTGCCGCCTATTGAACGCGTTGCCTTGCAGGCGGCGCTTTTCAAACGCCTTGATCAGGTACTGGGCGACACGCCAGATGGTCTGTTCGACCAATCCTATTGGACGAACGTTTTCTATGATGGCATTGATCCTCTTATACAAGTGCCCCGAGATGTCGTTCGTTTCACGAATACGCTGTCCGTGACCTATCCGGCGGTGCGTGGAGAGGTCAATCCTGTCGATTTCATCGCACTCGAAGCTGTCAGGGTCTTTCTGCCCGATCTGTATGGAGTTGTTCGGGCGAATGCAAATAGGTTCTCCGGCCACAGCCGCGACGACAGATACGAGGGGGATCGAAATGCAGCCCAAGCCTTCCGTCATGGCTGGGTGAATCAGGTGCCGGAGTCGCTACGGGCGAGTACCCAAGCATTGCTGGAACGTATTTTCCCGAAGATCAGCCAAATGGGGTATGGCTCCGAATGGTTGAACGAGTGGCGCAGGGAGCTGCGCGCCTGCCATCCCGATGTATTTCCGATCTATTTCCGGCTCACCGTGCCTCTTGGTGCCGTTCGTCGCAATGAGATCATGGCCTTGCTGAGTCTGGCAGCATCCCCCACTGATTTCGGTGATGCACTCGTTCGCGCCAAAGAAGAAAAGCGTCCTGACGGGTTGTCGAAAGCGCGGGTGCTTCTCGAACGCCTGATGGATCACGTCGAGAAAGACATTACGGATGAGCATATCCCGCTGGTCATCCAAGCCCTCTTCAACATCGGCGATTCATTGATTGATCCTGCCGATGAACGGGGCGCATTCGATTTCGGCAATATCTCGCGTGCGTCCCGCCCTGTCTATCATTTGTTGAAGAGATTGCCCGCTGATCAGCGCGCCAGAGTTCTGGAAGCTGCCATCAAGTCAGGCTGCGCCGTCGCAGTTCAAGCTTGGCTCCTACGAGCTTTGGATGATGAAACCACGAAGGCGAAGGAAACGAACGAAACCACGCTGCTATCGGCTGATGAAGTCTCTCGCTTGAAGGTCGCGTGGCTTGATAGGGTTCGTGTGCTTTCGGGCGAGGCCGACTTTATAGAACATCCGGAACTGCCACGACTGCTCGCCGTTTGGCGGCAATGGGGCGATGGCTCCGAGGCAAGAACGTGGTGCGACCGCACAACGGCTTCTGATGATGGGCTTTTGGCAGTGCTGTCGAAGTTCCTTCAGCACACCAGATCCCAGACCGTGGGCGATTGGGCAGTGCGCCTTCAGCCTCGCCTCAATCCAACATGGCTGGAGAGTTATCTTGATACTGCTGCCTGCGCCGAAAGATTGACCCAATTGACAAAAAGGGGGGCGGTTCCCGGTGAGGCGACTGGGGCTGTTTCACAATTTTTGAAAGAGTTCGAGATGCTAAAAGCAGGTAAGAACCCAGACGGCTTGGGAGCATTCGATGACTGAAATAGCCTCTATGACCGAAGCCGATCTCATGCAAATCCTCTCGTTTGGGTGTATTGCTCATGACTGACCAGCTCCAACCATTGCCTGGTGAATTCCTGCTCTACGAAACCGAGGACGGGCGCACTCGCGTCGAATGCCGCTTCGTGGCCGATACACTGTGGCTGCCGCAGGCGGGCATGGCCGAGCTGTTCCAGACCAGCAAGCAGAACGTTGCCAAACACCTGAAGGCGATCTTTGCCGAGGGGGAGCTGCGGCCCGAGGCAGTTGTCAACCAATGGTTGACAACTGCCTCTGACGGTAAGAACTACCGGGTGGCCTACTACAGCCTGGAGGCGATTCTGGCAGTCGGCTACCGGGTGCGCTCGCCACGCGGCACCCAATTCCGCCGCTGGGCCACGGAGCGCCTGGCTGAGTACCTGGTCAAGGGCTTCACGCTGGACGACGAACGCCTGAAGAATCCGCCCGTCGCCGGTTCCGCCGTTCCCGACCGTTTCGACGAGCTGCTCGAACGTATCCGCGACATCCGGGCCAGCGAACGCCGGATGTACCTGCGAGTGCGCGAGATATTTTCGATGGCGGCGGACTATTCGCCCACGCTGCCGGAAACCACCCAGTTCTTCCGCTTTATCCAGAACAAGCTGCACTTCGCCGTCACCGGCAAGACCGCCGCCGAACTAATTGCCGAGCGTGCCGACAGCCGCCAGCCCAACATGGGGCTGACGACCTGGAAATCCGGCAGCGTACAGAAGGCCGATGTGACCGTTGCCAAGAACTACCTGCGGGAATCGGAAATCAGCGAACTCAACCGCATCGTCACGATGTGGCTGGACTTCGCCGAGGATCAGGCTCGTCGGCGCAAGGAGGTGTTCCTGAAGGACTGGGCGGAGCGGCTCGATGCCTTCCTGACCTTCAACGAACGCGATGTGCTCACCGGCGCAGGCCGCATCTCCAAGAAGCAGGCCGACGCCCACGCTGAGAACCAATATGAGCAGTTCGCCGTCCAGCGGCGGGCCTTGTTGGAGGCCGAAGGTGCAGATGCCAATGTGCGAGCGTTGGAGGACGCTGCCAAGGCGCTGCCCAAGCCGGGCAAAAGCAGCAGGAAGAGAAAATGAATTGCCGGGCCAAGCCCGGCCAAAGGGAAGATGAAACGGCGATAAGGGAATGGTGCCCAAGGGACAACGACTCTACCCGGAAAAGGAAAAGGCCACCCTCAAGCCAAACCAGCACCGATCACCAGATTCCCCGACGGCGCCAGCCCGTCGATGTAGTCCGACCACGCCTGCAGCATCTCCCGCCGCTGCTCGGCGTACTCCGCCCGGTTGTAGACACCGCGAACACCGCCGATGATGTGGTTCAGCGCCTTTTCCACCACATCCGAAGGCCAGCCCTGCTCGTGCAGCAGCGTCGAGGCCGTGCGCCGCAGGTCGTGGATGGTGAAGGCGGGGATCTCCTGCCCCTGCAACGACACCTTCAGCGCTTGGTTCAGTGCATTGCTGGCAAAGGGCTTGGCCAGGGTGCCGCGCCCCGGCAGCACCCAGACGCTGCTGCTGGCCAGCGGTTTGAGTTCTTTGAACAGCGTCTGCGCCTGGGTGGACAGGTAGACGATGTGCGGCTTGCCGGTCTTGGAATTTTCGACCGGGATGTGCCATTCGCCTTCGTCCAGATGCACGTCCTTCCACTGCGCCAGCATCAGCTCCGACTTGCGCACCAGGGTCATCAGGATCAACTGGAAGGCGATCTTGAACTGGCGACGGACGTTGGAGGTCTGCATGGCGCGCAGGAACTGCCGGATTTCGTTCGGCGTCAGCGCCCGGTCGCGGGCGGCGGCGCGGTAGACGTGCCGCATCGGCAGGGCCATGACCGGGTTGGCCTGGATCAGGCCGCAGGTCAGCGCGTAATCGAACATGCGCTTGAGCAGGCCGCGCACCTGGCCGGCGGCGGCATCGAAGCCTTGTTCCTTCTTGCGCCAGATGACACTGCGCACGTCCTCGGCGGTGATGTCCCGGATCGGTTTACTGCCGATGTGCGGCAGGATGTCCTTTTCCAGGTAGCGGCGGGGCATGGTCACGTTCTTGCGGTCGCGTGACTGGATGTCCTTGAAGAAGCGTTCGGCGAATTCGGCCACAGTGGCGTCTTCTGCGCCGGCCGCCTTCTCCTGCTGCTTCTTCTTTGCCGGTGACTCCCCCATCGCCACCTGATGGGCCGCCTCGTCCCGCTTCAGGCGGGCGTTCTTCAGCGTCAGCGCGGGGTACTTACCCAGCGTCAGCTTCTCGTACTTGCCATTCAGCCGGTAGCGGTAGCGCCAGACGACGCCCCCGGTCGGGAAGACCTCCACATACAGACCCCTGTCATCGGTAACCGTATACGTCTTGTCCCTGGGCTTGAGCGCCTTGAGCGCGGTATCGGTCAGTGCCATCTCATCCTCCGTATGTCCAAGCAGAGGGTCGGAGAGCATATATCCTGCTACTTGGCGTCAAACTTGGACATATTAGTGAATGGCTTCGACTGTATCACCGAACTCGTCAGTAGACAAAAATTCCTTTATCTACGCCAACTTAAAATCACTCTGAAGACGTCAGTGGATGCCCTTGGATATCGATTCACTTCCCGATGCAGAACCGCGAAAAGATCGTGCCCAGCAAGTCATCGGCCGTGAATTCCCCGGTGATGTCCCCGAGCGCACCCTGTGCCAGGCGCAGCTCCTCCGCCATCAGATCGAGCGCCGGCAACGGCGCCTCGAGCAACTGCGCGGCCTGCAGCAGATGGGCCTGCACGGCCTTGAGCGCCTGCAGATGACGCTCGCGCGCCATGAACACACCCTCGGGCGTAGCCTGCCAGCCCACCACCTGCAGCAGCCGCTCGCGCAGGGTCTGCAATCCCTGGCCGGTCAGTGCCGAAAGCACCACGGCCTGCATCGGCGCCCCATCGGCCGCATCGACGGCGGCATCGGCCTTGTTCCACACATCGATCAGCGGCACCGCGCGACCGAGCCTGCCGGCGAGCTCCCGGCCCAGCGCGGCATCGGCGGCTGCGCAGCCGGCCTCCCCGCGACGCGTCAGGTCGTGCAGGAACAGCACCGCATCGGCACGCTCGATCTGCTGCCATGCGCGCTCGATGCCGATGCGCTCGACCACATCGCCGCTGTCTCGCAGGCCGGCCGTGTCGATCACATGCAGCGGCATGCCTTCGATCTGGATGGTCTGGCGCACGGTGTCGCGCGTCGTGCCCGCAATCGGCGTGACGATCGCCAGCTCTGCCCCCGCGAGCGCATTGAGCAGCGAGCTCTTGCCCACGTTGGGCTGCCCGGCGATGACCACGGTGATGCCTTCGCGCAGCAGCGCCCCCTGATGCGCCTGTCGCAGCACGGCAGCCACCTGGCTCTGCAGATTCGATAGCTGCCCACGCGCATCTGCCTTGCGCAGGAAGTCGATTTCTTCCTCGGGAAAATCCAGCGTCGCCTCCACCAGCATGCGCAGCTGCACGAGCGCATCGCGCACCGCGTGGACGTGCGCGGAGAACTCGCCCGAGAGCGAGCGCGCGGCGCTGCGCGCGGCGGTCTCGGTGCTCGCATCGATCAGGTCGGCCACGGCCTCGGCCTGGGCCAGGTCCAGCTTGTCGTTGAGAAACGCCCGCTCGGTGAATTCCCCGGGCTGCGCGGCGCGCAGGCGCGGCAGCGTGAGTCGGGCCACCTCCAGGCAGCGCGCAAGCAAGAGCTGCAGCACCACCGGCCCGCCATGCGCCTGCAGCTCGAGCACGTCCTCGCCGGTGTAGCTGCGCGGCGCGGGAAACCACAGCGCGAGCCCCCGGTCGATGGCCTCGCCGCGCGCATCCGGGAACGCCAGGTAATGCACCTCGCGCGGCTGCAGATCGCGGCCGAGCAGCGCCCGCACGAAGCCCGACAGGGCCCGTCCCGAGACGCGCACGATGCCCACCGCGCCGCGCCCAGGGGCCGTGGCGATGGCGACGATGGGATCGTCATGGCGCGCCAGCGTGCTCATGGCCAATGCCTCCAACGCAGCGCCGGCGCGGCGAAGGTCAAGCCAAGCGTGGTGAACCCTCGCGCCTGACCCTGCAGCGCAAGCAGCCCCGCCAGCGCCACGGCCCAGGGGCGTTCAGACCGGCACGGCGCCATGACGACGGAAGAAGGGGCAGGCATGCGAAACGGTGGGTGGCGCCATCGGATCGCAAGACACCGGGCGCCGTAAGATAAGAGTGGAAATCATCGCACACACGGACATTTCAAGAGGCGAGACATGAGCGTCACCCCCACCCTGCTGCAGCGCATCGGCACGCAGCTCCCCATCATCCAGGCCCCAATGACGGGCTCGGACACCCCTGCACTGGCCGCGGCGGTTTCCCAGTCCGGGGGCCTGGGTTCGCTGGGCTGCGGGGCGCGTTCGCCGGTGGCGATGCGCGAGGCGGCGGCGGCCGTGCGTGCCGCCACGGACCGGCCCTTTGCCATGAACCTCTTCGTCCTCGACACGCCCAGCCCGGGCGCGGCCGAAGTGCAGGCCGCACTCGAACGCCTGGCGCCGCTTTACGAGCGCTTCCAGTTGCCGCTGCAGACCCCGTCCGCGTGGTGCCAGGACTTTGCGGCGCAGTTCGAGACCCTGCTCGAGCTCAGACCCGCCGTGGCCAGCTTCACCTTCGGCCTGCTCACATCCGATCATGTGCGGCACCTGCATGGCGCGGGCTCGCTGGTCGTGGGCACGGCCACCACGGTGGCCGAGGCCCTGGCATGGCAGAACGTGGGTGCCGACGCCGTGGTCGCGAGCGGCGTCGAAGGCGGCGGGCACCGCGGCACCTTTCTGAGCGACTGGGAGGGCAGCCAGATCAGCACGATGGCTCTGGTTCCGGCCTGCGTGGATGCGCTCGCGATTCCCGTGATCGCCGCAGGCGGCATCATGGACGGGCGCGGCATCCGGGCCGCTCTGGCGCTGGGTGCCCAGGCGGTGCAGATGGGCACGGCCTTTCTCGCCTGTCCCGAATCGGCGCTGGTGCCCGCATGGCGCGAGGCGATGGCGCGGGCGGACGGTGGCGACACGCGCCTGACCCGGGTGTATTCCGGCCGCTGGGCGCGCGGCATCGTCAACACCATGATGCGCGAGCTGCTGCCCCACGAAGCGGTGCTGCCGCCCTACCCGATCCAGAACGCGCTCATGGGCCCGGTGCGCCGCGCGGCCGCCAAGGCAGGTGATGGCGAGCACATGGCGCTGTGGGCGGGGCAGGGTGTGGGACAGACGCGGGCCATGCCGGCGGCGGAGCTCATGCGCACCCTGGCCCGCGAATCAGACGCGTGAAGCGCCCCGAACCAGGCCGCGCCGGGCCTGCAGCATGGCAAACACAATCGCGCAGAAAAACAGGTAGAACATCACCCCGCTGTTGTGCGCGAGAAAGACCTGGGTGAGGCCAAACCCCGCGTACGACAGCGGCAGCAACCCCCCCCAAAGACACAGCACCAGCGACTCGCGATCGACCCGCCCGGCGCCGTCGCGCACGCGCGCCGCCGCGGGCCGGAACAGCCACAGCGGAATACCATAAAAGACCAGCAGCAACGCCAATCCCGGCAGCCCCCGCTTGGCAAAGGCATCGAGAAATTCGTTGTGCGCATGGTGCAGCGACAACACGGCGGCGGGAAGTTCTCCCGCTTGCACGCGACGCGCCTGTTCGGCGTCGTAGCCCGTCTGCCCCCAGCCGCAGCACGGGCGCTGCGAGCCAAGTTGCCAGGCCATGCGCCACAAATCCAGGCGATAGCCGACCGAGTTCTGCATATCCTTCTGGTCGAAATACGTCTGTCCTTCGTTCCACGCGAGCGCCACGCGCTGCTGCACGGTGGCGTTCTGCCCGAGCAGCGCCAGCCCCATCACGCATGCGACCACCCACAGCGGCGCCCATTTGACCGCGCGGCTGCGCGCCAGCAACCAGATACACGCCGGCACAAGCAACAGCAGCAGCGCGAGCCACCCCCCTCGCGTTTGCGAAATCACGGAGCCGGCGACCCCGAGCACGGCGCCCGCGCCAAGCAGCAGCCTCTGCCACCAGCGCCACCCGGACCACAGCAGGCTCAGGCCGAGCAGCGCCAGGGTCGCGAGCAACAGGCTCAGGTTGCCGTATTCGATCGCGTTGGTGTAGCCGGTCGCGCGGTCGATGTGCTGCCAGTCGATCTGGTACAAGCCCACCACGCCCGCGCCAATGCCACCCACCGCGACCCCCATTGCCAGCCACGCAAAGCGCGGGGTGCAGGTCAGCAGAAACAGGAGGCACGGAACGACGAGCAGGTACTTGGACGGCCGATCGAACGTGCGCCACGCCCACTCGCCATCGGCCTCGAGCAGCCACAGCGCGGCCATGGCCATGAAACTGACCACCAACCACCACGTGCCGCGCGGCAGAGGCCGGCCCCACCACTCCCGCACGCTCACGCATGCCGCCAGCAACAGCAACGCGGCCCCCCACGAGTAGCCCGAGGGCAGCCACAGCGCCAGCCCCGGCACCATGAAGACGCCCAACCGGGCCGCCCACAGCCGGGCTTCAGACACCGTCATGATGCAGCGCGCCCGACCGATGAAGCGAGCCCGTCGCGGTCGTAGCGCAACGCGGCGTAACGGAAAAATCCTTCCAGCGCGATGAACAGGCAATAGAGAAACCCGGGGCCGCCGCACAGGAAACCGAGCCGCAGCACGTACAGGCGCAAAAACATGGCCCCGCCCGACGCCAGCCCGCGCAGCACGCCGCCGCGGTGCCCGTGCTGCGCCTTCTTGGCCGCGCCGAGCATCGCATACTGCGTCAGCTTGATCAGGCTCGAGTGCACCGTGGGGCGGGCGTGGTGCAGCAGGCGCGTGCGCATCGTATGTCGGGGCACCGGCTCGCCTTCGAGCACCGCTTCTTCGTGCACCGCACCTGTCCAATGGTGCAATTGGTCGCGGCGGAACAGGCGCTCCACCCAGGTGCCGCCGCGCAAATGGCGCAACTCTTTGCCAAACGCCACGATGCGCCAGCGGATTTTCCATACGCCTCGCGCACCGCTGGCGACGATTTTGCGCAGCTCCTCGCCAAACGCGGAGGACATCACCTCGTCGGCATCGAGAAAGAAGACGTAGTCACCCCGGGCATGCGCAATCTGATGGTTGCGCTGCACCGCGAAGCCTTGCCAGTCGGGATAGACGCGGACCTCCGCTCCCAGCGCACGCGCCAAGTCCGCGGTGCCATCCGTGCTGCCCCCATCGATCACCAGGAGTTGGTCGGCAAACGCCGCGCTGCGCAAGCACGCCTCGATGTTCGCCGCCTCATTGAAGGTCAGTACCGCGACGGTCAGCGTCAGCGCGCGCACCCCGGCAGTACCTGGCTCTGGCGGCGTCAATCAATGCCCACCCTTGACCACCTCGCCTTCCTTGAGGCGATAGACCGTCCCGCAATACGGGCACTTGGCCTTATGCTGACGGGCGATCTCAAGGAAGACGCGCGGATGACCATTCCAGATCTTCATGTCGGCCTTGGCGCTGGGGCAGTGGATGCCCCCGTTGCCATCCAGATCCCTGGCGAGCAGTTCAACGACGGTTTCAGGCATGGCGCTCAGACCTTGGTGAGCCAGTGGGCGTACTTGGCGTTGCGGCCGTTGACGACGTCGAAGAACGCCGTCTGGATTTTTTCGGTGACCGGGCCGCGGCTGCCCGAGCCGATCTGCAGGCGGTCGTATTCGCGGATCGGCGTGATCTCGGCGGCGGTGCCGCTGAAGAACATTTCGTCGGCGATGTAGCACTCGTCGCGCGTGATGCGCTTTTGCACCACCTCGATACCCAGATCCTTGCACACCTGCAGCACGGTGGACCGCGTGATGCCGTTGAGCGCGCCTGCCGACAGATCGGGCGTGTAGACCACGCCGTCCTTGACGATGTAGACGTTCTCGCCCGAGCCTTCGCTCACGAAGCCGGCGTTGTCCAGCAGCACGGCCTCGTCGTAGCCGTCGTCGGTGGCTTCCATGTTCGCGAGAATGGAGTTGGTGTAGTTGCTCACCGTCTTGGCCTGCGTCATCGTGATGTTGACGTGGTGGCGCGCGTAGCTGCTGGTGCGCACGCGGATGCCGCGCTTCATGCCCTCTTCACCCAGGTAGGCGCCCCAGGCCCAGGCAGCGACCATGACGTGGATGTCGTTGCCCTTGGGCGAGACGCCGAGCTTCTTGTCGCCGATCCACACCAGCGGGCGGATGTAGCACGACTGCAAGCCGTTGGCGCGCACCACGGCGCGCTGCGCCTCGTTGACCTGCTCCATGCTGAACGGAATGGCCATGCGCAGGATCTTGGCGCTGTTGAACAGGCGCTGGGTGTGATCCTGCAGGCGGAAGATCGCCGTGCCGCCCTGAGCATCGTAGGCGCGCACGCCCTCGAAGGCGCCGCAGCCGTAGTGCAGCGTGTGGGTGAGCACGTGGATTTTGGCGTCGCGCCATTCGACCATCTGGCCGTCCATCCAGATCTTTCCGTCACGATCGGCGAGCGAAGGAGCTGTGGGACTCATCTGTATCCTCTGTAAACTGAATCAGAATAACCGGGCATTCTACGATTCACGCGCAGGCGGCAGGGTTGCAGGACGCAACAGATCCCAGCGCGCGAGGCGCCCAAGCTCGAATTCACAGCGCACCTGCACGCCGCCCGCATCGCGCCAGCCGTACACCTGAGGCTCGGCGCCTTCCGCGCTCAGGCGCTCGCCCAGCGACCGCGTGAGCGCGATCACATCCAGAAGATGGACACCGCCGCGCAGCCTGGCGTTCAGCATCACGGCGCTGGCCACCGTGCCAACGGGCCGATCGGCCGCACGGCGCATGATCCGCAGCAATCGGGTCACATGCAGCAGCAGCCAGAACAGTCCGCCGCCCGCGCCCGCCAGCAGGCCCGCCCAGCCCCACGCCTGCCAGCACAGCACGAGCAAGGCGGCGAGCGCGAGGGGCGCGGCAAACCGGCGCAGTTTCAATGGCTTCACGCCAGGGCACGCACGGCGTCCATGGCCTGCTCGACGCGATCGACCGCATGGATCGTGAGACCGGCAATAGGCTTTTTGGGCGCATTCGCCTTGGGTACGACGGCCACCGTGAAACCGAGCTTGGCCGCCTCCTTCAGACGCTCCTGCCCGCGCGGCGCGGGCCTCACCTCACCGGCGAGGCCGACCTCGCCAAAGGCGATGAAGCCCTTGGGCAGGGGCTTGCCGCGCAGGCTGGAAACGATGGCCAGCAGTACCGCCAGGTCCGCGGCCGGTTCGCTGATGCGCACGCCACCGACGGCGTTGACGAACACGTCCTGATCCGCGCAGGCTACGCCGGCGTGCCGATGCAGCACCGCCAGCAGCATGGCCAGGCGGTCGCGGTCCAGCCCCACCGAGAGGCGCCGGGGGCTCACACCGCCGCCATCGACCAGTGCCTGGATTTCGACCAGCAGCGGGCGCGTGCCTTCGAGCGTGACCAGCACGCACGAGCCGGGCACGGGCTCGCTGTGCTGCGACAGAAAAATCGCGCTGGGGTTGGAGACGCCCTTCAGGCCGTGCTCGGTCATGGCGAACACGCCGATTTCATTGACCGCGCCAAAGCGGTTCTTGATCGCGCGCACGAGACGGAAGCTGCTGTGCGTGTCGCCCTCGAAGTACAGCACGGTATCGACCATGTGTTCGAGCACGCGCGGACCCGCAATCGCACCTTCCTTGGTGACGTGCCCCACGAACACCACCGCGATGCCGCTGGCCTTGGCCAGGCGCGTGAGATGGGCCGCGCATTCGCGCACCTGCGCAACGCTGCCCGGAGCGCTTGCGAGCTGGTCGGAGTACACCGTCTGGATCGAATCGATCACGCAAACGGCGGGTTGCACCGCGTTCACGGTGGCGAGGATTTTTTCGAGCTGGATTTCGGCCAGCACTTGGACCTGGCTGCCCGCCAGGCCCAGGCGGCGCGCGCGCAGCGCCACCTGGGCGCCGCTTTCCTCGCCCGTGACGTAGAGCACCGGCAGCCCCAGACGCTGCAGCGCATCGAGCGCCTGCAAGAGCAGCGTGGACTTGCCGATGCCGGGGTCGCCGCCGATCAGCACCACGCCGCCCTCGACCACGCCGCCGCCGAGCACACGGTCGAGCTCGGCGATGCCACTGGCCGTGCGCGCCACCTGGGCCGCATCGATGGCCGACAGCGGCACCACCGGCTGCGCCGGCGCGAGCCCCGTGTACTGCGCGGCGCCGAGCCGGTTCTTGCCCGCGCCGGGTGTCTCGGCCACGGTTTCGACCAGGGTGTTCCACGCGCCGCAGCCGGGGCACTTGCCGAGCCAGCGCGGGCTGCTCGCGCCGCACTCGTTGCAGGTGTAGAGGGTCTTGTCCCTGGCCATGGGGCTCAGCCTCTCAAGCCTCGACGCGCACCGGCACGCGCGGCGCGAGCGCGCACAGCTGCTCGTAACCTATGGTGCCCGCGGCCGTGGCCACTTCTTCCACGGGCAGCAGCGCGCCATTGCCCGCGCGCCCCCAGAGCGTGACTTCGCTGCCCACGCCCGCCTGCGGCAAGCCGGTGAGATCGACCGCGAGCATGTCCATGCTCACGCGGCCCAGGGTGCGGGTGCGCACGCCCTCCACCAGCACGGGCGTGCCGGTGCCGCCGTGGCGCGGATAGCCATCGGCATAGCCGCAGGCGACGGTGCCCACCACCATGGGCCGGTCGGCCGTGAAGGTGGAGCCGTAGCCCACGGTGTCGCCCGATTGGAGGTGCTGCACGCCGATGATCCGGGATGCGAGCGTCATCGCCGGCTGCAGACCCCAGTGCGTGACATCGTGGGCCGGGTAGTCGGGCGCGCTGCCATAGAGCATGATGCCGGGGCGCACCCAGTCGCCGCGCACGCGCGCCGCATCGGCGTGGCGCAGCAACGCGGCGCTGTTGGCCACGCTGCGCTCGCCCGGCAGATCGCGCGTGGCGGCCTCGAACACCTCGATCTGGTGCGCGATGCCGCGATCGCCGTCGGCATCCGAAAAATGCGTCATCAGGGCGATGTCGTCGACCTGTGGCAGTGCGTTCAGCCGCGCCCAGGCAGCGCGGTAGCGCGCAGGCGTGAAGCCCAGGCGGTTCATGCCCGAATTCATCAGCAGGAACACGTGGTGCGGCACTTGCGTCTTGTGCTGGCCAAGCCAGTCGATCTGCGCGTCGTTGTGCACCGCGTGCCACAGCGACAGGCGCGAGCAGATTTCGAGATCGCGCGGCTCGAACACACCCTCGAGCAGCAAAATGGGCCCGCGCCAGCCCAGGTGGCGCAGCCGCTCGGCCTCGGCCAGATCGAGCAGCGCGAAGCCGTCGGCCGCGCGAAACGCGTCGAACACCCGTTCGATGCCATGCCCGTAGGCATTGGCCTTGACGACGGCCCAGACGCGTGCGCCCTGCGCGCGCTGGCGCGCCACGTCGAGGTTGTGGCGCAGCGCGCCGGTGTGGATGGTGGCGAGAATGGGGCGTGGCATGGGGTAGATGAGATCAGGGCAGCGAAGAGCGCGGGCATTCTCGCACCGGCCCCATGAGGCAGCGCGTGATATAAACCCGCGCGTCGCTCCTCGGAGTAACCAGATTTAACATCGGCACGCCTGCCCCATGGCGTGCCTTGCCAGCTCCCCAGCTCCCGATGAAGCGCGGTTTCTACACCATCATGTCGGCGCAGTTTTTCAGCTCGCTGGCAGACAATGCCCTGTTCGTCGTGGCCGTGGAGCTGCTGCGCACCAACGGCGCCGACCCCTGGCAGGCCGCCGCATTGGTGCCGATGTTCGCGCTGTTCTACGTGCTGCTGGCGCCCTGGGTCGGGGCCTTCGCCGATTCCATGCCCAAGGGGCGGGTGATGTTCTACAGCAACGCGATCAAGGCGCTGGGGTGCCTGTTGATGCTCGCGGGCTCGCACCCGCTGCTGGCCTACGGCGTGGTGGGCCTGGGCGCGGCGGCGTACTCGCCCGCCAAGTACGGCATCCTGACCGAGCTGCTGCCCGCGTCGCTGCTGGTCAAGGCCAATGGCTGGATCGAGGGCTTGACGATCGCCTCCATCATCCTCGGCGTGGTGCTGGGCGGCCAGCTCGTGGCGCCGCACGTCTCCGAATGGCTGCTGGCCGGCCACTGGCCGGGCATAGCCCTGCCGGCCGAGGGCGCCATCCTGGCGCTGATTCCGGTGTACCTGCTGGCGGCCTGGTTCAACCTGCACATCCCGCTCACGCGCACGCGCCGCCAGCGCATGCCGCGCAACCCGCTGGCGCTGCTGCCCGATTTCCGGGAATGCAACAAGCGCCTGTGGCGCGACAAGCTGGGGCAGATCTCGCTGGCCTCAACGACGCTGTTCTGGGGCGTCTCGGGCAACCTGCGCTACGTGGTGCTGGCCTGGGCCGCGGCGGCGCTGGGCTACGGCACGACCAACGCCTCGGCGCTCGTGGGCGTGGTGGCGATCGGCACGGCCAGCGGCGCGGTCTTCGCCTCGATGCGCATCCGCCTGGACCGCGCGCCGCGCGTGATTCCCTGGGGCATCGCCATGGGCGGGCTCGTCATGGCGATGAACCTGATCCACAGCATCTGGGTTGCCGTGCCGTTCCTCGTGTTCATGGGCGCGCTCGGCGGCTTTCTGGTGGTGCCGATGAACGCGCTGCTGCAGCACCGCGGCCACCATCTGATGGGCTCGGGGCGTTCGATCGCCGTGCAGAATTTCAACGAGCAGCTGGCCATCCTGCTCATGGGCGGCGCCTACAGCGTGGCCAGCAAATGGGGGCTGTCGGCCTTTGGCGCGGTCACCGCGTTCGGTGCCAGCGTGGTGGTGGTGATGTGGCTCATCGGGCGCTGGTACAAGTGGAATCTGCGCACCTTCCGCGAGGAGATGTCGCGGCTCAAGGTCATCGCGCGACGCGACAGATAGCCACCCCTTATTTGCTAGCTGTCAGCGCTTGACTGGCAAGCGTTACAGCCACTTTTGATGCCTAATTTCCTGCCCATCGTCGCCCTGCTGTGCAATGCCCTGATCTGGGGCCTGTCGTGGTGGCCGCTGCGCCTCATGCAGGGCGCGGGGCTGCACCCGCTGTGGGCCACGGCGCTGATGTTCACGATGATCACGGCGGTGCTGGTGCTGGTCCGCCCCCAGGCCGCGCTCGGGATGGCGCGCACGCCATCACTGTGGCTGCTGGTGCTGGTGGCGGGCCTGACCAACATCTGCTTCAACTGGGCCATCACGGTCGGCGACGTCGTGCGGGTGGTGATCCTCTTCTACCTGATGCCGGCCTGGTCCATCCTGCTGGCCTGGCGCTTTCTGGACGAGCGCCCGACGGCCGGCGCGCTGGGGCGCCTGCTGCTGGCCTTCGGCGGCGTGGTGCTGGTGCTCTGGCCCGCCGATGGCGACCTGGGGCACTTCACGCGCGGGTTTTCGCTGGAGGATGCGCTGGCCCTGATGGGTGGTTTCATGTTCGCCGCGACCAACGTGGCGCTGCGGCGCCTGCGCGATGAGCCGACGCAGGCGCGGGTGCTGGCGATGTTCGCGGGGGGCGCGCTGATGGGCCTCGCCGTGGCGGCGGGCGGCACGTCGCTCGGCGCGGTGCCCGCCCTGCCGGACGCGGCGCCCACCTGGATCGTCCCCGTGGTGCTCTGGGGCACGGCACTCATGCTGGCCAACTGGGCGCTGCAGTTCGGCGCCACGCGCCTGCCCGCGGGCACGACGGCGCTGGTGATGCTCTGCGAGGTGCTGTTTGCCAGCGGCTCTTCGGTGCTCGCCGGCGCGGCTCAGCCCAGCGCCAGCACCTGGGCGGGCGGTGCGCTCATCATTTCAGTGTCGCTGCTGGCGGCGCTGCCATCGCGTCGCTGATGGCGCACGGCCTCAGGCCGCCGCGGTATCCGTGCCCAGGCGCTGCAGCTGGCGCGCACGGGTCAGCGCGCGCTGCACCACGGGTACGGCCAGGCCATACATCGCGGCAAAGTCCGCCACCTCGGCCCCACTCGCCTCGAAGGCGCGCAGCAGCGCCTCGGCGCGCGCATCGTGCTCGGCCACCTCGGCCAGCGCCGCGTCCAGCACCTCGTTGGCCTGTACGTTGTGTCCGCGCACCCGCTCGGCATAGGCTTCGCGCGTCAGGCCGCTGGCCTCGCAGGCGCGCGCGATGCGCTGGCGCAGCTGCGGCGCAAGGTCTTCCTGGCTGCGCCGCTGGCGACGGCGAAACACCTCGCACAGCGCCTGGTAGACGTGCTCGGGCGCCACGGCTTCGACGCTGTTGCCGTCCAGGTCATGACGCGGCTGGCCGCCGGCCACCGCGACGAGGTAGCGCGTGGAACGCGTATGCCAGGCCAGCGCCTGCTTGAGCGCGTCCTTGTCGGGCGCGCGCGCGGCCATCAGGTCCTGGAAGATGCCGCGCTTGAGCGGCAGCGGCCGCTCGCCAAACAGACGCGGATACCACTGCGCCAGCTCGGCGAGCAGCGGCGGCGCGGTGCGCGCGGGGCGGGGCTTGCGCGCGCCGGTTTCGGTGGCGGGCGGTTCGGTGGCGGGTGGGGTTTCGATCTCGTCGGTCATGAGGTCAGCGCTTCGTCGAGCACTTCGATCCAGTGGCGCACCGGTGTGTCGGTGCCGCTTTGCAGGTGGGTGATGCAGCCGATGTTGGCGGAGAGGATGGCTTGAGGCGCCCCGTTCGGAAACGCCTCCTGGAGGTGCGCGAGTTTACGGTCTCTGAGCTGGTGTGCGGTCTCGGGTTCCAGCACCGAGTAGGTGCCCGCCGAGCCGCAGCACAGGTGCGATTCGCTCGCGGCCAGGCGCAGCTCGAAACCCAGTGCCGCCAGACCCTGCTCCACGCCGCCGCGCAGCTGCTGGCCGTGCTGCAGCGTGCACGGCGGGTGATAGGCAAAGGGCTGGCCCTGCGCCTTGACCTTGCCCTGGAGCAGCGGCACGAGCTCGGGCAGGAGCTCGGAGAGGTCGCGCGTGGCGGCGCTCACCTTGGCCGCCTTGTCGGCATACGCCGGGTCGTGGCGCAGAAGATGGCCGTACTCCTTGACGGTGACGCCGCAGCCCGAGGCGTTCATCACGATGCACTCGGCCTCGCCGCTTTCCAGGTAAGGCAGCCAGGCATCGATGTTGGTCCGCATCTCATCCTTGCCGCCCGCCTGGTCGTTGAGGTGGAACTTCACCGCGCCGCAGCAGCCGGCCTTGGGCGCGATCAGGGTCTGGATGCCGGCCGCGTCGAGCACGCGCGCCGTCGCGCCGTTGATGTTGGGTGCCATCGAGGGCTGCACGCAGCCCGCGAGCAGCAGCACCTTGCGTGCATGCACGGTGGTGGGCCAGTGCCCGGCGCTCTGGCGCGGCGGCACCTTTTCGCGCAGGCGCTTGGGCAGCAGGCCGCGCACCGCCTGCCCGGCCTTCATCGCCGGGGCAAACAGCGGCGAGGGCAGGCCCTGCGCCAGCGCCCAGCGCACCGCCTTCTCGACCGGCGGGCGCGCGACCTTTTCCTCAACCACGCGGCGGCCAATGTCGAGCAGCTTGCCGTACTCCACGCCGCTGGGGCAGGTGGTTTCGCAGTTGCGGCAGGTCAGGCACCGGTCCAGGTGTTCCTGCGTCTTGCGCGTGACTTCCTGGCCTTCGAGCACCTGCTTCATCAGGTAGATGCGCCCGCGCGGGCTGTCGAGCTCGTCGCCCATCAGCTGATAGGTCGGGCAGGTAGCGAGGCAGAAGCCGCAGTGCACACACTTGCGCAGGATCGCCTCGGCCTCCTCGCCGTCGGGCGTGCCGAGGAATTCGGGAGAGAGATGGGTTTGCATGCGTCAGGCCCTTCCGGTATTGAAGATGCCCGCCGGGTCGAACGCCTGCTTGAGCCGTTCATGAATGGCCCGCAGTGCCGGAGATTCAAGATAAAAATCGGCTGTAGCGCCCGTCTCACCTGCGCTAGGCGCTCTGAAAAGAGTTGCGTTGCCGCCCACTGCGCGGGCCGCGGCGCGCAGGGCATCCCCGGCGGCGAGCGGCGCCTGCACCCAGCGCAGACCGCCGTGCCATTCGATCAGCGGCGCATCCACGCCCCCAGGCAGCGCCAGCACCGGCGCCGTCTGCGGCACCGACAGGCGCCACAGGGCGTGATCACCGGTCATGCCGGTAAACCACGGCAGGCGCTGGTCGCGGCAGGACTGCCAGTCGTCCGCCACATCGTCCAGCCGCTCGCCGCCCATGGCGCTGGCCGCGGCATCCACGGCCGCGCGCGCGCCGCACAGGCGCACATAGAGCAGCTCCTGGCCATCGGCGTGCACCCAGCAGCTTGCATTGAGCGGCAGGGGCTGGCGGCCCCACGCGGCCAGGCGGCGCAGCGCCTCGTCCTGCGTGCAGGCAAAGCGCAGGGTCGTCTCGGCTGCGGGCAAGGGCAGCACTTTCAGGCTGACCTCGGTGATCACGCCCAGTTGCCCCCAGCCGCCCGCCATCAGGCGCGAGACATCGTAGCCCGCCACGTTCTTCATCACCTGCCCGCCAAAGCGCAGCAGCTCGCCCTTGCCGTTGATGATCTCGACGCCGAGCACGAAGTCGCGCAACGCACCGACGCTGGCGCGCGCCGGCCCCGACAGGCCGCTGGCGACCATGCCGCCGACGGTGCCGCCCGGCGCGAAGAGCGGCGGCTCGAACGCCAGGGACTGCCCCCGCTCGGCCAGGGCGGCCTGCAGCTCGGCCACGGGCGTGCCGGCGCGGGCGGTGATGACGAGCTCCGTCGGTTCGTAATCGAGGATGCCGCGCAGCGGCCCCAGCTCCAGCACCTGCCCCCGCAGCGCCGCGCACCGGGGATGAAAGGACTTGGTGCCGCCGCCGCGCAGGCACAGCGGCGCGGCACGGGCGGCGGCATCGCGCACGCCGTCTGTGATCCGTTGAAGAAGGGCATCCATATGATGAGATGGTACTGCCGCGCCGGGGAACGCTGGCGATCAAACTCAACGATGGTAGGCCGTCTCCCCGTGTGAGGTGATGTCCAGGCCCTGACGCTCGGCCTCCTCGCCCACGCGCAGACCCACCAGCAGATCGGCTGCCTTGTAGGCGATGAACGAGGTCACCGCCGACCAGACGAGGGTGAACAGCACGCTTTTGAACTGGATCCAGACCTGGGCGCCCATGTCGAAGGCAGCGGGCGCCGCGCCGCCCGTGCCCCCCAGGCTCTGCGCGGCGAACACGCCGGTCAGCACGGCGCCGACGATGCCGCCCACGCCATGCACGCCGAACACGTCGAAGGCATCGTCCACCCGAAGCATGCGCTTGAGCCCACCCACGCCCCACAGGCAGGCCAGGCCCGCCACCATGCCGATGGCGATGGCCCCCATGGGCCCGACGAAACCGGCGGCCGGCGTGACGGCCACCAGCCCCGCCACGGCGCCCGAGGCTGCACCCAGCATCGACGCCTTGCCCTTGTGCAGCGCCTCGCCCGCGATCCACGACAGCGCGGCCGCAGCAGTGGCCAGCACGGTGTTGACGAAGGCCAGGCCCGCCACGGCGTTGGCTGCACCAGCCGAACCGGCGTTGAAGCCAAACCAGCCCACCCACAGCAGCGACGCACCCACCATGGTCAGCGTGAGCGAGTGCGGCGTGAACGCCTCGCGTTCGAACCCAATGCGCCGGCCCACCAGGCGCGCGCCCACCAGGCCCGCCATGCCAGCGTTGATGTGCACCACGGTGCCGCCTGCGAAATCCAGCGCACCGCCGGCGCCCAGCAGGCCGCCGCCCCACACGATGTGCGCCATGGGCACGTAGCCGATGCTGAACCACAGCAGCGAGAAGATGAGCACGGCGGAGAACCGGATGCGCTCGGCGAACGAGCCCACGACCAGCGCCACGGTGATGGCCGCGAACGTGCCCTGGAAGGCGACGAAGACGTACTCGGGAATGGTGGGCAGCGCGCCGAAGGTCTCCATGTTCACACCCCTCAGGAAGACCTTGGCCAAACCGCCCACGAACCGACCTTCGCCCGAGAACGCCAGGCTGTAGCCATACATCGCCCAAAGGACGGAAACGAGCGAGAAGATCACGAACACCTGCATCAGCACCGACAGCATGTTCTTGCTGCGGCCCAGCCCGCCGTAGAACAGTGCCAGGCCCGGCAGGGTCATCAGGATCACGAGCAGCGTGGAGGTGAGCATCCAGGCGGTGTCGCCCGAATCGAGCTTGGGCGCCGGCGCCTCGGAAGCAGGCGCGGTGGGCGCGGCGGCTTGCGCGGCGGCCGCCGGCTCGGGGGCGGATGCGGCCTGCGCCAGCGCGCCGGTGCCGCCGGCCAACAGGCTCAGACCAAGTAGCAGGGAAGCGAGCAGCTTTTTCATGGCGTTTCTCCGTCGTGGGAATTCAGGGCGCCGCCTGGATCGTCTCGCCGGCGCGGCCGGCCTACGGTCTGGCGACGATGTCCGGCGTCGCGCCGATCTTGTGGATCGCCAGGTCGGCGCCGACGAACTCGTCTTCCTGGCTCAGGCGTATGCCCACGGTCTTGCGCAGCGTGCCGTACACCACAAAGCCGCCCAGAGCCGCCAGAGCGACGCCCAGCAAGGTGCCCACGAGCTGGCTCCAGAAGCTCACGCCGCCCAGCCCCCCCAGCGCCTTCTGCCCGAAGATGCCGCATGCAAGGCCGCCCCAGGTGCCGCACAGGCCGTGCAGCGGCCAGACGCCGAGCACGTCGTCGATCTTCCAGCGGTTCTGCGTGAGCGTGAACAGGCGCACGAAGAGCACCCCCGCGACCGCGCCAATCACCAGCGCCGCCAGCGGATGCACGAGATCGGAGCTGGCGCAGATCGCCACCAACCCCGCCAGCGCGCCGTTGTGCACGAAGCCCGGGTCGTTGCGCCCGGCCAGCAGGGCCGCCAGCGTGCCGCCCACCATCGCCATGAGCGAGTTCATCGCCACCAGGCCGGTGATCTTGTCCAGCGACTGCGCGCTCATGACGTTGAACCCGAACCAGCCCACGATGAGAATCCAGGCGCCCAGCGCCAGGAAGGGAATGCTCGACGGCGGGTGTGCCTTCACGCCGCCGTCCCGGGCATAGTGCCCGCGGCGCGCGCCCAGTTGCAGCACCGCCATCAGCGCGATCCAGCCGCCCACCGCATGCACCACCACGCTGCCGGCAAAGTCGTGGAACGGCGCCCCGAAGTGCGCCTGCAGCCACGTCTGCACGCCATACGCGCCATTCCACGCCACCCCCTCGAACAGGGGATAGATCAGGCCGACGATGACGAAGGTGGCCACCAGCTGCGGCGTGAAGCGCGCGCGCTCGGCGATGCCACCCGAGACGATGGCCGGCACCGCCGCAGCGAAAGTCAGGAGGAAGAAGAAGCGCGTGACGTCATAGCCGTTGTGCTGCGCCAGCACGCTGGCTCCGCTGAAGAAATGCTCGCCATAGGCCACACCATAGCCAATGAAGAAGTACGCCAGCGTGGAGACGGAAAAATCCACGAGGATTTTGACGAGCGCGTTGACCTGGTTTTTTTCACGCACGGTGCCCAGCTCCAGGAAGGCGAAGCCGGCGTGCATGGCCAGGATGAGGATGGCGCCCAGCAGGATGAACAGGACATCGGAAGGCGTGTGCAGCGTCTGCATGAGAGGTTTCTTTTCTTTTAGACGGCGCTTTCGCCCGTTTCGCCTGTGCGAATGCGGGTGACCTGCTCCAGATGCGCCACGAAAATCTTGCCGTCGCCGATCTTGCCGGTGCGTGCCGCCGCCTCGATGGCCTCGATGGCGCGCTCCGCGAGCTCGTCGGTCACGGCCGCCTCCACCTTGATCTTGGGGAGGAAGTCCACGACGTACTCCGCGCCGCGGTACAGCTCGGTGTGCCCCTTCTGGCGGCCGAAGCCCTTGACCTCGGTGACGGTGATGCCCTGCACGCCGATGGCCGACAGCGCCTCGCGCACCTCGTCGAGCTTGAAGGGTTTGATGACAGCGGTGATCATTTTCATGATGGGCTCTCCTCGAAGGGAATTACAGGGTCTTGGTCAGGGTGACGATCAGTCGCGCCTTGTTGGCATCGCCGAAGAATCCCTTTCGGGTGGCGCCCGCCACGACCGCGGACAGAGACAAGCCATCGCCAAGGTCGTGGGCACCGCCCATTTGATAGTCCACGTAGTTGGGCACGCCCAGGCCCCTGATGTCGCCCGCGAAGCGCGTGTAGCCCATGGCCGCCTTGAAGGTGAATTTCGGCGCCACCTCGTGGACAAAAGCCAGATTCAGATAGCCCGTGTTGCGACCGCGTTTGCCGGACGTCCCGGCGCTGGCCCAGCCGAAGTAGTCGCGGGAAACGGTATGCGAATACTTGACGGTGAACGGGCCCCGGGTGGCCGAGCCATAGAGCTCGGTGGTGTTGCCGCTGCTGTTGCCGGGGTACAGATAGGTCAGCGCGCCGACGTCCAGATCGAGCCCGCCCGCCTTGAATCTGTAGCCGCCGTACAGGTCGGACTCGATGGTGTTGCCCGCCAGCCAGTCGACGCTGGAGTTCCAGTTGCCGACGTAGAAGCCGCTATCCCCAAAGGCGTAGTCCAACCCTCCCTGAATCGCCGGGCTCACGGCTTTGATGCGGTTGACATCCTGATCCTGACCACGGACTTTGTAGTTGCTCGTCAGCGACAGGTTGGCCGTGAGCTGGGCGCTCGCCAGCAAGGGCAAGGCGGCCGCCACAAGGGCCAGGCACAGGGGCTTCTGCGGGGCGTGGGACATGGTTCCTCCAAGGGATTTGCAATGAGGTCACTCCCTCAATGCACGGACCGTGCCAGTCCCTCTTACGAGTACATTTGCCCGACAACACGCATGGATGCCGCTGGCGCCACGCACCAGATTGGGGAGAATCCGCATCATGAGTCTCGCTTTGGTGCAGAGCCGTGCGTTGCTCGGCCTGCAGGCGCCCGCCGTGACGGTGGAGGTGCATCTGGCCAACGGCCTGCCCTCGTTCACGCTCGTGGGTCTGGCCGACGTGGAGGTGAAGGAAGCGCGTGAACGCGTGCGCGCGGCCCTCCTCAACAGCGGGCTGGAGTTTCCATCGAACAAGCGCATCACCGTCAATCTGGCGCCCGCCGACCTGCCCAAGGATTCGGGGCGCTTCGACCTGCCGATCGCGCTCGGCCTGCTGGCCGCCAGCGGCCAGATCGATGCGGCGCGCATGGCGGGCTGGGAATTCGCCGGCGAGCTTTCCCTTTCCGGCCAGCTGCGGCCGGTGCGCGGCGCGCTGGCCACGGCGCTGGCGCTGCGCACGCAGGGCGAGCAGGCGCGTATGGTGCTGCCCACCGAGAGCGCGCGCGAGGCCGCGCTGGTACCCGATGCCGCCATCTATGCTGCCGAGCATCTGCTGGACGTGGTGGCGCAGTTTCTGCCGCCCGGCAGTGGCGAGGTGGGCGATGCGGGCGCGGCGAGCGGCTGGCAGCGCGTGCAGCCTCTGGCACCCGAGGCCGCCGCCGACGGCCCGGATCTGGCCGACGTGAAGGGCCAGGCCGCGGCGCGCCGCGCGCTGGAGATCGCCGCCGCCGGAGGCCACGGCCTGCTGCTGGTGGGCCCGCCCGGCTCGGGCAAATCCATGCTGGCGCAGCGCTTCGCGGGCATCCTGCCGCCGATGCGGATCGAGGAAGCGCTGGAGAGCGCGGCCATCGCCAGTCTCGCGGGGCGCTTCACTCCGGGGCACTGGATGCAGCGCCCCACGGCCAGCCCACACCATACCTGCAGCGCGGTGGCGCTGGTTGGCGGTGGCTCGCCACCGCGCCCGGGCGAGATTTCCATCGCCCATCAAGGGGTGCTTTTCCTCGATGAATTCCCCGAGTTCGCGCGCAGCGCGCTCGAAGCCCTGCGCGAGCCGCTGGAGAGCGGCCACATCACGATCGCCCGCGCGGCGCAGCGTGCCGAATTCCCCGCGCGCTTTCAGCTCATTGCGGCAATGAACCCCTGCCCCTGCGGCTTTGCCGGTTCGCGCCAGCGCGCCTGCCGCTGCACGCCCGAGCAGATCGCGCGCTACCAGGGCAGGCTCTCCGGCCCTCTGCTCGACCGCATCGACCTGCATGTGGAGGTGCCGCACCTGCCCGCCGATGAACTGCTGGGCACCGCGCCCGGCGAGCCGAGTGCCGCCGTGCGTGCGCGTGTGTCGGCCGCGCATGAGCGGGCCATCGCGCGTCAGGGCGTGCCCAATCAGGCGCTCGCCGGGCAGGCGCTGCAGGCCATGGCACAGCTGGACGATGCCGCGGGCCGCTTCCTGCAAACCGCCGCGGCACGCCTGGCCTGGTCGGCGCGCGCCACGCATCGCGCGCTCAGGGTGGCACGCACCATCGCCGATCTGGCAGGCTCGCAGCACATCACCGTCGCGCACGTGGGCGAGGCGATCCAGTACCGGCGGGTGCTGCAGCCAGCGCAAGCCTGACGGGATGGGCGAAACGCACCGCCCACCCTTGCATTCAATCTCGATTGAGACTACATTCGATCTCAATTGGAGACCCTCATGTCCGCTTCCGCGTCCGCTCCCCCCGTCGTCCGTGATCGCAGCGCCAGTTACGCACCGCAGCGGCCCGCGCACGCCCAGGTGTTCGAGCTCTCGGCCATCGAGCGCGCCCGCATGGTCAAGCAGGGTGTGCCCGCGCGCGCCGTGCAGGAGCTGAGCGCGGCCATGGGCCTGCCGCGCGAGCAGTTCATGCGTGCCGCGGGCCTGGCGCGCTCCACGGTGGAGCGCAAGATCGCCGCGCGCGGCATGCTTTCCGAATCCGAAAGCGAAAAGCTCGTCGGCATCTCGCGCCTGATCGGCCAGGTGCAGGCCATGGTGCAGGCCTCGGGCGAAACGGCGCAGGAGTTCAGCGCGCCGCGCTGGTTCGCCGCCTGGATCGCGCAGCCGGTGGCGGCGCTCAGCGGCCTGTGCCCGCAGGAGCTGCTCGATACCGCCGACGGCCGCGAGGCGCTGGGCAATCTGCTCACGCAGATGCAGTTCGGCGTCTATGCCTGAGGCGCCCGCCCTCGCCTTCTGGCGCATCGCCAGCGACACGCCCGAATACACTGCCGACGACCTGAGCGGCGCCGGCGCCGAGCGCAGCGGCGGCCGCTGGAACGCGCGCGGCCAGCCGTTGGTCTATGCCAGCAGCACGCGCGCACTCGCCTGCCTGGAAACCGTGGTGCACCTGGGCGGCGGCATGGCGCTGCCGCTCAACCGCTACCTGGTGCGCCTCGACGTGCCCGCCGAGCTCTGGGCCGCGCGCACCGTGTTCGACGCCGCGCGATACGTGGGCTGGGACGCACTGCCCTCCGGGCGCACCAGCATCGCCTGGGGCATGGCCTGGGCGCAGCAGGGCGCGAGTTGTCTGGCCGAGGTGCCCTCGGTCATCGTGCCCGAGGAGCGCAATCTGCTCCTCAATCCGCGCCACCCCGACGCCCACCGGGTCAAGGCCACCAAGCTGCGCCGCTGGCTGTACGACGCGCGTACCATGGCCCGCACACCATGATGATCCTCGACGCCCTGAGCCCCGCCCCGCGCTGCCTGCGCATGTTCCTGCTGGAAAAAGGCCTGCGCCTGCCGATGCAGCAGGTGGACGTGTTCAGCGGCGAGAACCGTCAGGCACCGTATCTGGCGCACAACCCGGCCGGGCAGACGCCGGCGCTGCTGCTCGATGACGGCACCTGCATCGCCGAATCGGTGGCGATCATGGAATACCTGGAAGAGCGCCACCGCGCGCCCGCGCTGATCGGCGCCACGCCCGAGGAGCGCGCGGCCACGCGCCAATGGCAGCGCCGCGCCGAGCTCAATGTGACGGAGCACATCCACAACGCCTACCACTGGGCCGAGGGCCTGGCGCGCTTCACCGGCCGCATCCCGGTGGAGCCCGAGGCCGCCGCCGCGCTCAAGCGCGTGGCGCAGGACCGCCTCGCCTGGCTCGACGCGATGCTGGGCGACGGCCCGTGGCTGGCGGGCGAGCGCTTCACGCTGGCCGATATCTGGCTTTACGTATGGCTGGATTTCGGAGCCTCGGTGGGCCAGCCGTTCGACCATGCGCTGGCGCGCCTCACGCCCTGGTTCGAGCGCGTGGCCGCGCGGCCCTCGGCGCAGGCCAGCCTGCACCCGGCGTGCAAGCCGGGCGGCGCGCGCGGCTGAAAGCGCCCGGGCGGCGCATGGCCCGCGATCAGAGCTCCTTCAGGATGTCGTTGCGCCTGGCAACGTAGGCCGCCTCGTCGATCAGGCCCTCGTCGCACAGCGCCTTGAGCGTGCGCAGCCGCTGGGCCGGATCACGGCTCGCCGCGCCGCGAACGCCGCCGCCAGAAGACCGCGCCTTGGCCGCCTCGGTGCGCGCGGCCAGCCAGGCGCGGCTGCGCTGCTCGTGGTCGCGCGCCGATTCACCCGGCTCGCGCCTGGGCCCCAGGCGGATCAGCCGCAGTCCGAGCTTGCCGAGCCAGAGCCACAGCGTCAGGAACACCGCACTCCAGATCAGCCCGGCCCAGAAGATCGTCAGCGCCAGGATGGGGCGTGGCTCGCCATCGGCCAGAAGGCAGACGATGCGCACCGAGGTGCCGTGCTGCCCCGGCTTGTACGAATAGGCCTGCGTCAGGATGCGGAACTGCCCGTCCGGGCAGACCAGCGGCGTGGCCACCTCCAGCAGCGACGGGAAGACCGAGCCAACCGCCACCACCCACAGCACATAGCCCAGGAACAGCCAGAGGACGGCCCACACGAGCAGCCCGAGCAGATGGCTGACCAGCACCTGGACGCGCTCGGCGCCGGGCGCCAGGCTCACGAACCAGGCCAGGCGCAGGGCAAAGAAGGCCCAGGAGACGAGCAGGAACATGCCGATCGAGGGCAGCGAGGGCAGGGCGGTCATCACAGCGCCTTCAGCACCTTCAGCACCTCGGCGCGCCTGGCCTGGCATCCCATCTCGGTGATCAGGCGCTGATCGCGCAGGCCCGTGAACCGGAGCAGGCGCTCGGCGGGGTCGCCGCCGCCCGTCAGGCCGGGAAACCAACACAGCAGCCATGAGCCGGGCGAATAGTGCGAGTGCAGGCCGAGCTTGCGCAGCACCACGCACATGATGAAAAACGGCAGCACGAGGGTGAGCACGGCGGTGATCAGCACGATCCACGCCCCAGGTTCATGCCGTCCATGGCCTTCCCCCTGTTCCGTAGTGGTCACTTACCCGCAGGGGGCAGGCGCAGCAGGCAGACGTGTTCGCCCGATGGATTAGCCACAGCCGCGTCGCAGCCGCCCCGCGCACGCCGCAGCGCCAGCCAACGGCTGGCGGCATCGAACGACAGCGGCTGGTCAGCACCGCGCGTACCCGCGATCATCACCGGCGGCGCGCCGGGCGCAAGGCCCTGCACCACCACGCCTTCGGCGCTGGCGTAGATCACGTGCGAGGCGGCGGCATCGAACAACGCGTCTTCCAGCTCCCAACCGCCGCGTGCCAGCTGGCGCGGCGCGCCGCCCGGCTCGGCCGCCATCAGCGCCATGCTGCCGTGCCCGAGGTTCTGGCGCCAGACGATGTGGCGTGCGTTGGCGTGGATATCGTAGGCGTTGTCCGGATCGGGGACTGGGTAGCGGTCAGCCAGGGCATCGTCTTCATCCGGCCAGCGCTCGGGGACCCGCAGCACCGGCCCCAGCGCGCCGCCGCGATCAGCCGCGTAGATCTGCTCGGCGCCATTGAACAGGCGCGCCCAGACATAAAGCCGGCCATCGAGCCCCCAGCGCAGGCCTTCGATGCTGGCGACGGCGCCCATGTCATGGCGGTCGCGCCTGCCGCCGACGGGGGTGACGGCAAAGCGCCGGCGTGCCTCGCGCAGGTACAGCCAGGCCGCGGCGCCGTTGCTGGCCGCGAGCATCTGGCCACCGGGCGCCAGCGCCATCCGCAGCGACCCGCTGGCGGCTTCGGGGTCGCTGACAGCGGACAAGGCCACGCCCTGCACCGCCTCGGGCACCACCGGCGACGTAGCTGTCGGCGCCGCCCAGGCCAGCGGGCCGCAGAGCCCCAGCAGCAGCGCAAGGAGCGGGGCCACGGGCCTCATGGCATGCGCACGCCGTCCAGGTGCGCGATGCAGACGAATTCACCGCCCGCGGGCGCCTTGGCGCCGCCGCAGGGGCGCGGGCTGGCCCAGGCGAGCGTGCCGGTGGCGGGCTCCCACGCCAGCGGCCGATCATGGGCCATCGTGCCGGCAATGCGCTGCGTGGTCTGGCGCTGCAGATCAAACACCAGCAGGCCATCGCTCGACGGGTAGATCACGTGCCAGTTGTCGAACACGAGGCGCAGCAACTCGGGCCCGCCGCGCGCGATCTCGCCCACCGCGCCCTGCTGCTCGAAGTTCTTCAGGTGCAGCGTGTAGCGGTCGCCTCCGGGGTTGGCGAGCCACACCAGGCGGGTGTCCTGCACGCTGAAGCGCTGCGTGCCCGTGGCATCGGTCGGGCCGCGGGGCGTGGCGCGCCGGCCGAGGCTGAGCGCGCCATCGCCGATCGCATCGGCCATGCCGTTCATCAGGCGGCCTTCGTCGTCGCCGAAGAAGGCGCCGATGCGCTGGCCGAAGAAGAGTTCGATGCGCTGGGGCACGCTCTCTATCCGGGTGCTGCCGTTGCGCACCGTGGCGGTGAAATTCGCGGCGCGCCAATCCGAGTCGCCGTCCGGCCCCTGGCCTTTTTGCTCGGCCGAGGTGAAGACGTACAGCGTATCGGTATCCCAGAACAGATCGGTGCCGGTGGTGCGCACGCGCTCGTCGTGCGGATCGCCCACGCCCAGCTCGGGCGTGGCGGCCACGGCGCGTTCGCCGCGTTCGATCAGCCAGACGCGCCGCCCCTGGCCCGCGGCCTCGCAATTCACTTCGAGCGCAAGCACCTGGCCGCTGCCGTCGAACGCGCCCTGCATCGCCTCGCACCCCTTGCGCGCGAGGCCCGCGGCCTGGCGTGCGGCGGCGCTGACGGGCAGCAGGGCCGAAGGCAGCAGCGGCGGCGCCACCACGTCGCGCAGCGTGCGGATGCGCGCGGCGTAGCGCGCGGCCTGGCAGGGGGCCACACGCGGGTTTTGCCGCGCGGCCTCGTGGGTCTGGCCGGCGATGCACTCGGCATCGCGCTCGCGCAGCCAGGCAAGTTGCTCCTTCTTGAGCGCATTGGCGTCGCCCGCCTGCTGGCGCGCCTGGCGGTACAGGCGCGCGGCCTGCACGTCGAGGCGCGCGAGCGCCGCATCGGCGCAGATCAGCCGTTCGGCGGCGCTGTGGGCGGCCTGGCAGTCAAAGCTCGGCTGCGCCGCGGCGCCGGCCGCCAGCGCGGGCGCGGCGCAGAACAGGGCGAGGGCCAGCAAGCCAAAACGCATGGTCGTCCTTCAGTTCGATGCTTCATCGGGCCACTGCACCGCCTGGCACGAGGCGTCGCCGGCCTGCAGCGTGAGCGTGAGCGCCATCTCCGAGCTTTGCCCGCAAAAATCCGGCCAGCGCAGCCAGCGCGTGTCCACCGTGTAGCGCTCGCCCTCGCGCGTGACGCGCAGGCGCGAGGCATCGGGCTCGTCCTCGCCCCAGCGGATGCCGGCCTGCTTCGCGCCATCGCTCCAGGCGGTGGCCTCGTCGCCGCGCGTGGCGGCCACGCTGCAGCTGGTGCCGCCCCGCTGGGCGCTGAGGTAGTCCACGCGGGCAGGGCGCCCCGCGCTGTCCAGCGCCAGCGTGAGGAACTGCGCGCCGCGCGGCTCCTGCGGGCTTTCGCAGTGCAGCACCACGGGCGCGCCCGTGCCCTGCGCCAGCGTGCCGGTGGGGGCCGCTTTCGGCAGCGGCCAGGGCTGGCCGTCGCCGGTCTCGACGCGGGGCGCGCCGTCGGCCCAGGTGATGACCGCCGTGTGCTCGTCGTCGCTGGCGTAGTCGCGGATCTGCATCGCCAGGCCCGCGCCCAACGGCTGGGCGATGACCAGGGTGCCCCCGCGCTCGGCCGGCAGGTTGAGGATGAACCAGTGGTTGGCGCAGACGGTGGTGTGGGCGTCGAACTCGCCCCGATCGATGGTGATGCCCGCTGCGGCATCGGCCGGCAGCAGCACCGCGTCGCGCGCGCTCTCGCCGTTCAGCGTGAGCGTGAAGCCGACCTGGTAGCCCTCGTCGGTCGCGCCGTCGGTGATCTGGAGCGTGCCCTGGCCCAGCCGCGTCCACTCGGGCAGCGGCAGGCAGGTACCGACGGCCGAAGCGTTCGCGGCGGGCGCCGCCGGGGCAGCGGGCTCGGGCGCCGGGCCGCAGGCGGCCAGCAGCGCCAGATAGGGCAGCAGGGGAGTGCAGCGCAAGGTAGGCATGAAGCGAACGATGCTATCGGCGCCCACCACGCCGCACCAGTGACTTTCGTCACGTCACGCCGAGATAGCGCCGACGCGCCTGCGTGTCGGCGGCCAGCTCGGCCATGGTCGCCTCATGCACGATGCGGCCCTGCTCGATCACGACGGCGCGGTCGGCCACCGCCTCGGCAAACGCCAGGTTCTGCTCGCTGAGCACGATGCCCAGCCCGCCCGCCTTGAGCGCGCGCACCGCCTGCGCCATCTGTTGCACGATGACGGGCGCGACGCCCTCCGAGGGTTCGTCCAGCAGCAGCAGGCAGGGCTGGCCCATGAGCGTGCGCGCGACGGTGAGCATCTGCTGCTCGCCACCGCTCATGCGTGCGCCGAGGCGATCGGGCATCTCGCGCAGGTTGGGAAAGAGCGCGAACAGCCGCTCGATGGTCCATGCGGCCAGCGGCGTGCCATCGGGCCAGGCGCGCGGCGGCTGGCGGCCGGTTTCCAGGTTCTGCAGCACGGTGAGGTCGCCGAAGATGCGCCGCTCCTCGGGCACGTAGCCCAGCCCCGCGCGGGCGATGCGGTGCGCGGGCCAGCGCGCCACGTCCTGACCCATGAAGCGCAGCTCGCCCTCGGTGCGCGCGAGCAGCCCCGCGAGGCTCTTGAGCGTGGTGGATTTGCCCGCGCCGTTGCGCCCCATCAGCGCCACGACCTCGCCGGGGCGCACGTCGAATGAAACGCCGTGCAGGATGTGCGCCGCGCCGTACCAGGCGTGCAGCTCGCGCACCGTGAGCAGGGGCTTTGCCTCACTCGGCGGTTTTTCAAGTGTTTTTGGCTCCAAACCCTTGCCGGACAAGCGCGAGCCGCTCCCGTTTTGATGACTCTGCACGCCCAGGTAGGCCGCCTGCACGCGCGCATCCTCGCGGATCGCCTCGGGCGCGCCCTCGGCCAGCAGTTCGCCGCGCACCATCACGGCGATGCGGTCGGCCTGGCCGAAGACCACGTCCATGCTGTGCTCGGTGAACAGCACGGCGATGCCCCGCTCCTTGGCCAGCGTGCGCGCCAGTTGCATCAGCGCCACGCGCTCGGCGGGCGCCATGCCGGCGGTGGGCTCGTCCATCAGCAGCAGGCGCGGCTCGCCCGCGAGCGCCAGCGCCAGTTCCAGGCGCTTCACGTCGCCATAGGCCAGTTCGCTGCAGGGCCGGTCGGCCTGCTCCGCCATGCCCACCTGCGCCAGCAGCGCGCGCGCGTCCGGCATGCGGTAGCCGTCGGCACGGCGCCAGAAGCGCCAGTGGCGCGCGTCGTGCGCGAGCAGCGCCATCTGCACGTTGGCGAGGGCCGTGAAACTGGTGAAGGTTTCGGCGATCTGGAAGGTGCGCCCCACGCCCAGGCGCGCGAGCTGGCGCGGCGCCAGGCCCGTCACGTCGCGCCCGCCCAGGCGCACGCGCCCGGCGTCGGGCCGCAGTTGCCCGCCGAGCATCTGGAAGGTCGTGGTCTTGCCCGCGCCGTTGGGGCCGATCAGCGCCAGCACCTCGCCCGCCGCCAGGTCCAGCGACACGCCCTGCACCGCATGCACGCCGCCGAAGGATTTGCGCAGATGGCGCACTTCGAGCAGACTCATGGCGCGGCCCTTCGCGCTCTTGAAATGAAAGCTGCAAACGCCCGTCCGTATTGGCCTATACCCGAAATTCCTTGTGGAAACAGCAGGATCAGCGCCAGCACGATCGCCCCCATCAGCGCGCGCCAGTAGTCGGTGGCGTGCGCCACGCTGTCGTGCAACCAGGTGAAGGCCGCCGCGCCCACCACCGGCCCGGCGAGCGCATGCACGCCGCCGAGCAGCACCATGACGAGCGCATCGACCGAGCTGCTGACCGACAGCGCATCGGGCGCCACGCCGCCTTTGGAAAACGCGAACAGCGCGCCCGCGAGCCCGGCTGCCAGCCCCGCCACGGTGAAGGCCAGCCACTGCACGCGGCGCACCGGCAGGCCCGCGGCCTCGGCGCGCACGGCCGAATCGCGCGCCGCGCGCAGCGCCCAGCCCAGGGGCGCATGCAGCAGGCGCCGCAGCAAAAACACCCCGAGGCTGCTGAGCAGCAGCACCAGCCAGTAAAAGCGCGCGCCCTGTTGCAGCCATCCAGGCGGCCAGACGCCCGTCAGACCGTTGCTGCCGCCGGTGAAGCCATCCCACTGGTAGGCGACGGCCCAGGTGATCTGCGCGAACGCGAGCGTGAGCATGGCCAGGTAAATGCCCGACAGGCGCATGCAGAACCAGCCATAGATGAGCGCCCCCGCCGCCGCCGCCAACGGCGCCACCCCCAGCGCCGCCGCGAACGGCCAGCCCGCCGCGTGCGTGAGCAGCGCCGCGCCATACGCGCCCAGGCCGAAGTAGGCCGCGTGGCCAAACGAATGCAGCCCGCCGGGGCCGACGATGGCCGCGAGGCTGGCGGCAAACAGCGCGGCGATGGCGATGTCGGTGAGCAGCACCAGCGCATAGCTCTGCGCGCCCAGCATCAAGGGCAGCAGCGCCAGCACCGCGAGCAGCAGCGCCCAGCCCAGCGTCGCCGCTCGCCCGCCGCGCCCCGGCCACGGCGGCGGCGCCTCGCCCCGCGCCATCACCGGCGCGCGCCCCATCAGCCCCCACGGGCGCCAGACGAGCACCAGCGCCATCACGAGGAATTCCGCCACCAGCGTGAGCTGCGGAAACGCCACGCTGAGCGGCCCGATCTGCACCACGCCGAGCCAGATGCACACCGCTTTCAGTTCGGCAATCAAGAGCGCCGCGATGAACGCGCCCGAGAGCGACCCCATGCCGCCGACGACGACGATGACGAAGGCCGACGCCACCATCGGCAAATCCAGCTCCAGGTTGGCCGGTTCGCGCGGCAGTTGCAGCGCCCCGGCCAGCCCCGCGAGCAGCGCGCCGAGCGCAAACACCGCCGTGAACAGCCACGCTTGGCGCACGCCCAGCGCGCCGAGCATCTCGCGGTCCTGCGTGGCCGCGCGTACCAGCGTGCCCCAGCGCGTGCGGGTGAGCAGCAGCGCCAGCAGCCCCAGCACCAGCGGCCCGACGGCGATCAACAGCAGGTCATAGGTGGGAAAGCGCCTGCCGAGGATCTGCACCGCGCCCGCCAGTCCCGGCGCGCGCGGCCCCAGCAGATCCTGCGCGCCCCAGAGCCACAGCGCCGCGTCGCGGATGATGAGCACCAGCGCGAACGTGGCCAGCAGTTGCAGCAGCTCGGGCGCGTGGTACAGGCGGCGCAGCAGCAGAATCTCGATGGCCGCGCCCAGCAGCGCGACGGCGAGCGGCGCCAGCAGCAGCGCGAGCCAGAAGCCGATCGCGCCCGCCAGATGTTCGACACTGGAATATGCGACGTACAGCCCGAGCACATAGAGCGAGCCGTGTGCGAAGTTGACGATGCGCGTGACGCCGAAGACCAGCGACAGGCCGACGGCGACGAGAAACAGCGTGGAGCCGCTCGCCAGGCCGTTGAGCAGCTGGACGAGCAGGCCCGAGAGATCCATGGGGCGGGCGGCGGGCGCTTACTGCGCGGCGGGGCGCAGTTGTTTCACCTCGGCGTCCGAGGGCTGGTACTTTGCGCCGTCCTCATAGCGGAAGTCCACCATGATGCCCTTGCCGTCCTTCACCGCCGTCGTGCCCACGTAGGCGCCCATGGTCGATTGGTGGTCCTGCGCGCGGTAGGTGATGGGGCCGAACGGCGTGTCGAGCGTCAGGCCGGTGAACGCCGCGATGAGCTTCTCGGTATCGCTGCTGCCGGCCTTCTTCAGGCCCGCCGCGATCGACAGAATGGCGTTGTAGCCCACGACCGAACCAGCGCGCGGGTAGTCCTTGAAGCGCGTCTGGTAGGCCTTCAGAAACGCGTCGTGCTCGGGCGTGTGAATCGCATACCAGGGGTAGCCGGTGACGATCCAGCCCGTGGGCGCCTCGGCCTTGAGCGGGTCGAGGTAGTCGGGCTCGCCGGTCAGCAGGCTTACCACCTTGCGGCCTTCGAAGAGCCCGCGCGTGTTGCCTTCGCGCACGAACTTGGCCAGATCCGTGGCGAACAGCACGTTGAAGATCGCGTCGGGCTTGGCATCCTGCAGCGCCTGCACCACGCTGCCCGCGTCCACCTTGCCCAGCGGCGTGGCCTGCTCGGCGACGAACTCGACTTGGGGCTGCGCGGCCTTCAGCAGCTGCTTGAACGTGGCCACGGCCGACTGGCCGTATTCATAGTTGGGGTAGACGATGGCCCAGCGCTTCTTGTTCAGTTTGGCCGCCTCGGGCACGAGCATGGCCACCTGCATGTAGGTCGAGGGCCGCAGGCGGAAGGTGTAGTGGTTGCCCTGCTGCCAGACGATCTTGTCGGTGAGCGGCTCGCTCGCCAGGTAAAAACGCTTCTTCTGCTGGGCAAAATCCGCCAGCGCGAGACCCAGGTGCGAGAGGAAGCCGCCCGTGAGCACATCCACCTTCTCGCGGGAAATCAGCTCTTCGGCCGCGCGCACCGTCTCGCCCGGGTTGGCGTTGTCGTCGCGCGTGATCAGCACCAGCGTCCTGCCGTTGATGCCGCCTTGGGCGTTGACCTGCTCGACCGCCAGCTCCATGCCCTTCTTGTAGGGCTCCAGGAAGGCCGGCTGCGCCTTGTAGCTGTTGATCTCGCCGATGGTGTAGTGCCCCTGCGCGCTGGCCGCACTGGTGGCAACCGCCAAAGAAGCCACAGCCAGCGCCAACCACTTCGTCATATCCCCTCCGGATCAGAGAAATTTAGGGAGAAGTAATGTACTTCCGTCCCGAAAACCGCCCCGGTTTCAACGACAATACGGGTTTTCCCGTATCAATTCTGGCGGGTGAACCTCCATGCTCGTCGCGCGGTAGCGCAAGGCATACGCATCACAGTCACCACTCGTCGGCCAACCCGCGAGATACCATGTTCTTTGAAGAGCGCGTCCTCTCCGTACACCACTGGACTGAGCGGCTGTTTTCCTTCACCATCACCCGCAACCCTTCGTTTCGCTTTTCCAACGGTCACTTCAGCCTGATCGGCTTGAAGGTGGATGGCAAGCCGCTGCTGCGCGCCTACAGCGTGGTCAGCCCCAATTGGGAAGATCACCTGGAGTTCCTCTCCATCAAGGTGCCGCACGGGCCGCTGACCTCGCGCCTGCAGCACATCAAGGTGGGCGACACCATCCTCGTGGCCAAGAAGCCCACGGGCACGCTGGTGACCGACTACCTGCTGCCGGGCAAGCGCCTGTACCTGCTCGCGACCGGCACCGGCATCGCGCCCTTCATGGCCATCGCGCGCGACCCCGACACCTACGAGCGCTTCGAGCAGGTCATCCTCGTGCATGGCGTGCGCCAGGCCGCCGAACTCGCCTACCACGACTATCTCACGCAAGAGCTGCCCCAGCACGAGATCCTCGGCGAGCTCGTTCGCGACAAGCTGCGCTACTACCCGACCGTGACGCGCGAACCTTTCGTGCACCAGGGCCGCATCAACACGCTGATCGAAAGCGGACAGCTCGCCCGCGATCTCGGCCTGCCGCCGCTGGACCCCGTAAACGACCGCGTGATGCTCTGCGGCAGCCCCGAGATGCTGGCCACGCTCAAGGCGCTGCTGACCAAGCTCGACTTCGACGAGGGCAGCACCACCCGCCCCGGCGACTTCGTGATCGAGCGCGCCTTCGTCGAAAAGTAGGCGCTTGCATGGCCGCCCCCGCCGCCCCGAGGCTGTCCGGCCATACCGTCGGCGAACTCATCGCGAGCGGCGCCGCGGCGCTGAAGGCCGCGGGCGTGCATTTCGGCCACGGCACCACCAACGCGCGCGACGAGTCCGCCTGGCTCGTCCTCTGGAGCCTGGGCCTGCCGCTCGACAGCCCGCTGGGCGACGAAGCAGATTCCATAAAAAATAACGCTGTAACGCCCACCCAGCAAGCGAAGACAGCTCTGCTTTTCGAAGAACGCATCGCCAGCCGCAAACCCGCGGCCTACCTGACGCACGAAGCCTGGCTCGCCGGCGTGCCGTTCTACGTGGACGAGCGCGCCATCGTGCCGCGCAGCTTCATCGCCGAACTGATCGCAGACGCCAGCATCGACCCGTGGCTGAGCGAGCACACACATCAGGTGCTCGACCTGTGCACCGGCAACGGCAGCCTCGCCATCCTGGCCGCGATGGCCTGGCCCGAGGTCAGTGTCACGGGGGCTGATCTTTCGACGGACGCGCTCGCGGTGGCGCGCATCAACGTCGAGAAGCACGCGCTTGAACAACGCGTGCGGCTGCTGCAGTCCGACGGCCTGGCCGCCTGCCCCGGCCCCTGGGACCTGATCCTGTGCAATCCGCCCTACGTCAATGCGCACAGCATGGCGCTGCTGCCCCCCGAATACCAGGCCGAGCCGCAGCTGGCGCTCGCGGGCGGCAGCGACGGTATGGACTTCATCCGCCGCCTGCTGCGCGAGGCTCCCGGCCGCATGAGCGAGGACGCCGTGCTGGTGCTGGAGATCGGCCACGAGCGCGCGCACTTCGAAGCCGCGTTTCCCGAGCTGCCGGTCGTCTGGCTGGACACTAGCGCGGGCAGCGACCAGGTGCTGCTCATCACCCGCCAGGCGCTGCTGATCTGAATTTCGTGGCCTGCGGGCAACTCCAGCCCTTTTTCATTTTTGTAGATTGTATAAAATCTACATAATCAGTCCGATCTCAGGACTGACCGCTCCGCTCACCACTGACGATTCACCGCCCCCAGGAGGCCCGATGGACTTTTCCGACCTGCACGGCGTCTTCCCCGCCGTCACCACCAAATTCCACGCCGACGAGCGCATCGACGCCGAGGGCACGGCGCGCCACCTCGACTTCCAGATCCGCAACGGCATTCACGGCGTCGTCACCTGCGGCTCGCTGGGCGAAGCGAGCACGCTCACACTGGAGGAAAAAGTCGAGGTTGCGCGCATCGCGCTCGACGCCAGCGGCAGGCGCGTGCCGGTGCTCGCCAACGTCTCGGAAACCAGCACTCGCGAGGCGCTGCGCTATGTGCAGCAGTGCCAGAAGATCGGCGTGCAGGGCTTCATGGTCATGCCCTCGGTCATATACGCGGCTGACTCGCGCGAGGCCATGGCCAACGTGCGCGCGATCGCCGAGGCCGCGCAGCTGCCCGTGATGGTCTACAACAACCCCATCGCCTACGCCGTGGACCTCAGGCCCGAGCACATGGCCGAGCTCGCCGATTGCAAGTGGCTCATGGCCATCAAGGAGAGCACGGGCAATGTGCGCCGCATCACCGATCTGCGCCGCGTCGTGGGCGAGCGCTACAAGATTTTCATCGGCGTGGACGACCTCGCCTACGAGGCGCTGGCGCTGGGCGCGGACGGCCTGCTCGCGGGCGTGGGCTGCGCCTTCCCGCGCGAGACCGTGGCGCTGTACGAGCTGATGAAGGCCGGGCAGTTCGCCGAGGCGCTCGCGCTCTACCAGTGGATGACGCCCATGCTGCATCTGGACGTCTCCACCAAGCTGGTGCAGAACCTCAAGCTCATCGACGTGCTCGCGGGCGTGGGCACCGAGCCCATGCGCCGCCCGCGCCTGCCGCTCGTTGGCCAAGAGCGCGAACAGGTGATCGCGGTCGTGCAGCAGGCCCTCAGGACGCGCCCGCAGAAGTACCGCTCGGTCATGTAAATTGAAGTCAACACACACCAAGCGAGCCGTCATGCGCCAAGTCCACATCATCGACAGCCACACCGGCGGCGAGCCCACGCGCCTCGTCGTGGACGGCTTCCCTGACCTCGGCACGGGCAACATGGCCGAGCGCCGCGCGCTGCTGGCGAGCGAGCACGACGCCTGGCGCCGCGCCACGGTGCTGGAGCCGCGCGGCAACGACGTCATCGTCGGCGCCCTGCTGTGCCAGCCGGTGGACCCGCAGTGCGCGGCGGGCGTGATCTTCTTCAACAACGAGAGCTACCTGGGCATGTGCGGGCACGGCACCATCGGGCTCATCGCCTCGCTCGCGCACCTGGGGCGCATCGGCCCCGGCACGCACCGCATTGAAACCCCCGTGGGCGAGGTCACGACCACGCTGCACGAGGACGGTTCGGTGAGCGTGAGAAACGTCCCCGCCTACCGGCTGCTGGCCGATGTGCGCGTCAACCTGTCCGGCCACGGCACCGTGACGGGCGACGTCGCCTGGGGCGGCAACTGGTTCTACCTCGTGAGCGACCACGGCCTGCGCGTGGCGGTCGACAACCTGGCCGAGCTCACGCGCTTTGCCGCGCTGGCCCGCGATGCGCTCGAAGCGGCGGGAATCCGCGGCGCCGACGGCGCGAAGATCGACCACGTTGAGCTCTTTGCCGACGACCCCGGGGCCGACAGCCGCAGCTTCGTGCTCTGCCCCGGCGGCGCGTACGACCGCTCGCCCTGCGGCACCGGCACCAGCGCCAAGCTCGCGTGCCTGGTCGCGCGCGGCCGGCTCGCCCCCGGCCAGGTCTGGCGCCAGGCGAGCGTGATCGGCAGCCAGTTCCAGGCGCACTACGAGATGCAGGGCGAGCAGCTCATCCCGACGATCCGCGGACGCGCCTGGGTCTGCGCCGAAAGCACGCTGCTGATCGACGACAGCGACCCGTTCGCCTGGGGCATCCCGGCGCGATGATCGCGGACGTGCTCATCGTCGGCGCGGGCATCATCGGCGCTGCCTGCGCCGACGCACTCGCGGCGCAGGGGCTCCGGGTGCACATCGTCGATGCACGGCTGGCCGCCGCCACCAACGCCGGCATGGGCCACCTGCTGATCCTCGATGAGAACCCGGCGGAACTCGCGCTGTCGAGCCGCTCGATGCAGCTGTGGCGCCGCTGGCAGCCCGGGCTCGACGACGCCTGCGCCTGGACGAGCTGCGGCACGATCTGGATCGCCGCCAACGACGCCGAGGCAGCACTCGCCCGGCACAAGCAGGCCACGCTCGCGGCCGCCGGTATCGCCAGCGAATGGCTGGATGCCCCCATGCTCGCACGCACCGAACCCGCGCTGCGCACTGGCCTCGCGGGCGGCCTGCGCGTGCCGTCGGACGCGGCGGTCTACGCGCCGCGCGTCGCCTCGTGGCTGCTCGCGCGCCACCCCGGCCGCATCACGCTCACACCCGCGCGGGTCACGCACCTGAACGACGACGCCAGCGTGCAGAGCAGCGCCGGGCACCTGCAGGCCGGGCAGGTGCTGCTGGCGGCAGGGCTGGGCAGCGCCGCGCTCTGCCCCGAGCTGCCGATCTTTGCCAAGAAGGGCCATCTCGTCATCACCGACCGCTATCCGGGTCAGGTGCGCCATCAGCTCGTCGAGCTCGGTTACATGGCAAGCGCCCACCAGGCCGAGGGCACATCGGTGGCCGTGAACATCCAGCCACGGCCCACGGGACAGCTGCTGATCGGCTCCACACGCCAGTTCGGGCGCGAGGACACCGGGGTCGATCCGTCCCTTGTCGCCCGCCTGCTGCGCGCGGCGATGCAGACCCTGCCGGGCCTCGCGGGGGCGCGCGCGATCCGCACCTGGGCCGGCCTGCGCCCCGCCACAAGCGACGGTCTGCCCTTGATCGGCCGTCACCCCGGGCGCGAGCACCTGTGGATCGCGGCGGGTCACGAAGGCCACGGCGTCACCACCGCGCCGGCCACGGCCGAGTTGATCGCCGCGCTCATGACCGGCGACACGCCCGCGCTGGATGCGACGCCCTACCGCCCGCAGCGGCTGCTGCTTTCACACCCATGAACACCCCCGCCTCTGCCACGGAGCGCACCGTGCGCATCCAGATCGACGGCGCCCCCATGGACGTGCCGCGCGGCAGCACCATCGCCGCCGCGCTGGGCACAGGCACCGTACGGCGCTCGGTGAGCGGACAGCCCCGCGCGCCGCTGTGCGGCATGGGGGTCTGCCACGAATGCCGGGTACAGGTGGGCGGCGTGCAGCAACTGGCGTGCATGACGCCCTGCGCCGAGGGGCAGGTGGTCGATACCCGTCCCGCGCGCCTGCGGGCCGTGCCCGCCACCGAAGCCTGCGACCGAAGCTGCGACCTGCTCGTGGTCGGCGCGGGGCCGGCCGGGCTGCAGGCGGCGCTCGCGGCCGCGCCCAGCGGCATGCGCATCACGCTGCTCGACGACAACCCCACCCCCGGCGGGCAGGTCTGGCGCAGCGGCCCGCGCCACGCCATGCCCAGCCCCGCCCGGCGCCTGCTCGACGAGCTCGCGCACTTCTCCAACGTGACGCTGGTGACGGGCGCCAAGGTCGTGGGCCTGGCGGGAGAACGCGCGCTGCTGATCGAGACGCCAACGCAAAGCGGGGTACAGCATTTTTCCCGGGCCATTCTGTGCACCGGCGCGCGCGAGCTGCTGCTGCCCTTCCCGGGCTGGACGCTGCCCGGCGTCACGGGCGCGGGCGGCCTGCAGGCGCTCATCAAGCAGGGACTGGACGTGCGCGGCCAGCGCATCGTCATCGCAGGCACCGGGCCTTTGCTGCTGGCTGCGGCCGCCACGGCACGCCGCTCTGGCGCCACCGTCTTGCGCGTGGCCGAGCAGGCCTCGTGGACCAGCGTGGCGCGCTTTTCCACGGCACTCTGGCGCTGGCCCGCCAAGGCGTGGCAGGCCGCCACCTTGCTCGACCCCGGCTTTCGACCGGGCAGCACGGTGACCGCGGCCCACGGCCGGGAGCGTCTGCAAGCCGTCACCCTGCGCAGCGGCGGTCGCGAGCACCGGGTGGACTGCGAGCGCCTGGCCTGCAGCTTCGGGCTCGTGCCGCGCACGCAGCTCGCGCAGTTGCTCGGCTGCGCGCTCGATGCGGACGGCGCCATCGTCGTCGATGCCGCGCAGCAGACCAGCGTCACGGGCATTTACGCCGCAGGCGAATGCACCGGCATCGGCGGCAGCGAACGCGCCCAGCTGCAGGGCAGGATCGCCGGGCGCTGCGCCACGGGCGCCGCAGTGACGCCGCCCCTTGCGCGCGAGCTGGCGCACTGGAGCCGTTTTGCCGCCCTCGCGGGCGAGCGCTTCGTCCTGGGCGGGGCCGTCACCCGGCTGGCCGACGCCGACACACTCATCTGCCGCTGCGAGGACGTCACGCTTCAGGAACTTGCGGGCTGCGAGAACTGGGTGCAGGCCAAGCTGCACACGCGCTGCGGCATGGGTTCGTGCCAGGGCCGCATCTGCGGGCAAGCGGCGCGCACACTCTGGGGCTGGACGCCCACGGCACCCCGGCAACCGAGCGAGCCGGCGCGCATCGCCACGCTGGCCCAGGAGCCGCACGACCTCCATACCCGCCACACGCGCCCGGCAGCGCCCCTTTCGCAATGACCATGAAAGCCAGATTCGAGCACCGCACCTTGTCCGCCGCCATTGCCGAGCATCTGCGGCAGGAGATCCTCGATGGCCAGCACGCGGCCGGCACGCAGTTGCGCCAGGACGCGCTGGCCGAGCGCTTTCAGGTCAGCCGCATCCCCGTGCGCGAGGCGCTGTTCCAGCTCGAAGCCGAGGGCCTGCTGCGCATGGAGCCGCACCGCGGCGCCATCGTCTCCTCGTTCTCGGTCGAGGAAATCGGCGACATCTTCGATCTGCGCGCGCTGCTCGAACCGCGCCTGCTGGCGGCGTCGCTGCCGAACATGAGCGACGCCGACCTGGCCCAGGTGGCCGGCCTCGACGCCGAGTTCGCGCAGGCCGTGCAGGCGAGCGACATGGCGCGCTGGGGCGAACTCAACGCGCAGTTCCACATGAGCCTGTACCGCCACGCGCCGCAGCCGCGCACGCTGTCCATCGTCGCGGCGCTGCTGCAATCGAGCGAGCGCTTCACGCGCCTGCAGATGAACCGCCAGGATGCGATGGCCCGCGCACGCGAAGAACACCACGAACTGCTCGCGCTGTGCCGTCGGCGCCAATCCGAACAGGCGTGCGCGCATCTCGTGGCGCACATCCAGCAGGTGCGCCGCGACCTGCTGCAACTGCTCGCGCCTCACGCCGGCGCTCCATCGGCCCAGCGCGGCTGAGCCTGCGCTACGCCAATCGCCGAAGACCGCTGGCGCCGTGCGCCAGTGCCCAGACGCGCGCGTCCTCGCGGGCCGCGACACGGCGGATGGCCTGCGCGTCCATCAGGCAGAACGCGGTGGAGAGCGCATCGGCCGTGGTGGCGCTCGCGGCCTGCACCGAGACGCTGCGCCAGCGCGTGGCGGACAGCCCCGTGCGCGGATCGAAGATGTGGTTCAGGCCGCTGCGCGCGTCGAGCACCGTCCCCGAGCCCGACGAGGTGCTGACGGCGCCCGCGCGCAGCGCCAGCGTCTCCAGCGGCGTGCGCGCCTCATCGTCTCCCGCCAGGCCCACGCGCCACGGCTTGGCCTGCGGGGGCGCGAGCGCCCGCACCTCGCCCATGTCCACGAGCACGTGATCGAGCCCCGCGTCGCGCAGAGCATCGGTCACGCGGTCGGTGATGTAGCCCTGGGCAATGCCGTTCAACGTCAGCCGCATGCCGGGACGCCCCAGCCGGATGTCGCCGCCATCGAGGTGCACGTCGCGCCAGTCCACACGCGCGAGCACCGCCTGCAGAGACCGCCCGCGCGGTATGGGTCGGCCTGCGCCGATGGCGCTGGCATAAAGCTCCCACAAGGGCTGCACCGTCGGATCGAACGCACCGCCGGTGGCGGCGCAAAATTGCAGCGTCGTGGCCAGCAGCCGCGTCAGATCACCTGGCGCATCGCGCAGGATGCCCGCGTCATTGAGCCGCACCAGCGCGCTGTCGTCACGGTAGAGGCTGAACACCTGCTCCAGCCGCTGCACTTCGGCCACGGCCTGCTGCACCAGCTGCTCGGCCAGCTTGCGGTCGGGATGCACGATGCGCAGCTGCGCGTCCGCGCCCAGCGCCACGCCCTGCCAGGTCGTCACCGGCGGGGTGACTGCCCCAGCCTCGGCCCGATGCAGCAGCCCTGGGGCGGCGGCGGCGGCGCTGACCGCCGCCACGATACCGATGCAACGCCTGCGCGTGGTGCCCGTTGCGTGTGCGTGGGTCATGACGAAGTCCCTCCCGTGGATGCGCCATCGCCGGCGGGCAGCGCGCCGCTGCCCGCGCTCACGAACGCCTGCGGCATGGTGGCGAACGTCACCACCGTGCCTCCATGGCGCACGCGGTAGGCCTCGGCATCGGCCTGCGTGGCGAAGGGCATGGCGTCATCGGCCGCGGGGAAGTCCTGTGCGCCGCTGCCGATCACATACCAGGCCGAACGCGCGTCGATCCAGGCCTCGGGCGGAAAACTCCCGTCGGCCCGCCTGCGGCCCATGTCCTGCACATAGACCCCGGTGACCGCCTTGGGCTCGTCGGGCGCAGCGAGAAAGGAAAAGATTTCGCGGATGCTGGTGAACCACAAGGGCGCCGCGACGTCGCGCACCCGCACCTGCCCCTTGGGGCCGACGTGTTCCGTGAGGAACATGCCGCAGTAGTGCCCCCTGGCATCGGCCGGCACGTCGAGCACCGGCGAAGCGGGCGCCTGCGCCACCACGCTCTCGTTCTTGCACGCGGTGAGCAAGGCGATGGTGATCAGCATCACGGCGGCCAGAGGCAGGCGCCATGGCCACGTGAATGGCCCGTGGAACGAGTGAAGGCGGTGCAGGCAGGGGGTGTTCATGATGGTCACAGGGATTTGCGTTGAAACACGGCCACGGCCAGCGTGAAGGGCAGCGCGACCCACGCGAGCTGCGCAAGCAGCAGCACGGCGAACGGCAGCTCCACCTGCTCGGCCAGGCCCGCCACGCCGGCGAACATGGCCACGTTCTCATGCCCGGTGAGGTTGAGCAGGCGGTAGACGTCGGTGGGATTGAACATCAGCACGGCGTTGAGAGCGGACGGGGTCAGGACGCGCCCCTGATCCGCCACGAGCACGCCGAGCAGGGCCATGTCGAAGATGACGACGAGCAGCAACCACACGCCGATGGCCAGGCCCGCGGCCGTGGCGCGTTCGCGCACCAGCGCGCTCAGCAGGTAGCCGATGGCCAGAAAGCACGCGCCCAGCAGCACGCTGGCGCCGATCAGGAGCACGAACGGCCCCCAGGCGGCCAGCTCGATACCGTCGTGCGCCAGCTGCAGCGTGACGCCCGCGAAGCCAAATCCCAGGGTCGTCGCGACCGCGAGGATGACGAGGTGGCCGAGGAACTTGCCGGCCAGCACCTGCCAGCGCTTCACCGGGTAGCTCAGCAGCAGCATCATGGTGCCGCGCTCGACCTCGCCGACCAGCGAGTCGTAGGCGAGCAGCAGCGCGATCAGGGGCACGAGAAAGATCGAGAGACTCGAAAGGCTCACCACGGTCACGGTGAGCGGATCGACCTTGACGTTGCCCGTGGGCGCGCTGCCCAGAAACCCCAGCGCCAGCGCCAGCGCCGCCAGCAGCAGCGTGACCGCCAGCACCCAGCGGTTGCGCAGGCCGTCGCGCAGTTCCTTGCCGAGGATGATGAGGATGGCGTTCATACGGCTTTTTCCTCCCGCGAGAGCATGTGCGCGTAGATCTCGTCCAGACTCGGGCTGAAGACTTCGATATCCGTCACGCCGGGCAGGCACTGGGCGGCCTGCAGGGTGGCCAGCTTGTCGGCGGCGGTGCAGCAGCGCTCGTGACGGTAGGCATCGATGCGCTGCCAGCCGGTCTGTTCGCCCGCGGCGGCATCGAGCGTGACGCGCACGCGCACCGGCAAGGCGCTGTGGCGCTGCAGCTCGGCGAGCGTGCCATCGGCGATCTTGTGCCCATGGCGCAGCACGACCACGCGGTCGGCATGGCGTTCGAGCTCGGCCAGGGCATGCGTGCTCAGCAGAATGGCCACGCCCCGGGCCCGCAGTTCCTCGACGATCTCGTAGAACAGTCCGCGCGAGGCCGGGTCGAGCCCGCTCGTGGGCTCATCGAGCAGCATCAGGCGCGGCTCGCCCAGCAGCGCCTGAGCGAGCGCCAGGCGCTGGCGCATGCCCTTGCTGTAGCCGCCCACGCGCCGACCCGCCGCATCGCCGATGCCGACGCGCTCCAGCAACGCGGCGTTGCCCGCCGTGGACACCCCCTTGAGCCGGGCGTAGAAGGCCAGCGTCTCCGCGCCCGTGAGCGCTGGATAGAGCGCCACCGTCTCGGGCAGGTAGCCGATGGCGCGGCGCGCCTGCGCCGCGGCGCGGCTGGTGGGCGTGCAGCCCAGCACCTGCACCCGCCCCGCATCGGGCTCGATCAGACCGAGCAGCAGCTTGATCAGCGTGCTCTTGCCCGCGCCGTTGTGGCCCACGAGCACCGTGCAGCTGCCGGGAGCGAGGGCAAGGCTCACATCATCGAGCGCGCGCAAGCGGCCATAGGTCTTGCCGACGTGCTCGATCTGAACCACGGTCTCGCCCGTGGCCACGTTGAAAATGGATGGGCGCACGCTCATGGACGCATCTCCCCTGCAAGCACCCTGGCCCGGTCGGGCGCCTTCATCAGGGGCGCGCTGTCGATGACGCCGCCCGGTAGCAGGGCCGGAAACTGTTTCTGTGCCCAGCGCACGAGGGTGACCGCGGGGCTCGTGAGCAGCAGACGCGCCGACGGAGCGCGCCAGACCACCTGATCGATGATGTCGTTGGGCCGGTAGGCCGTGTCGGCGATGCCATCGCCATCGAGATCGAAGGCGCTGTTGTCGCTCCAGTAGTTGCCCCGGCCATCCGCCGACCAGTCGAGCACGCGCGTGCCGACATACTTGACCTGTGTCTTGTTGCCGATGAAGGCGTTGCCGGTGATCACATTGCCTTCGGAACCCGCGGTGTAGTGAATGCCGACCTCGCAGCCACGAAACACGTTGCCGACGACGCGGTTGAAATTGGAGTTGTAGAAGAACACGCAGCGCCCGCCGCGACTGATCTCGTTGCCTTCGATCGTCGAGTTCTGCGTGGCGTTCAGGTTCATGCCCTGGTCGGAGCTGTCGAGTCCCACGTTGCCACGCACCGTCAGGTGGCGCGAGAACATCAGCGCGTAGGCAATTTCGTTGCCGATGGAGACGTTGTCGCTGATCTCGCTCGAATCGGTGTACATGTAGTGCACCGCGTAGCGCACGCGGCTGAAGCGGTTGCCGCGAAAGACGTTGTCGCGGCTGGCGTTGGAAAAGATGCCGTCGCGCCCATCCGAGATGTCGTTGCCGATGATCCGCGTGCCCGGTGCGTTCCAGAGCGACACCCCGTTGCCCCGTTCATTGAGGCGCAGCGTGGTGTTGCCGACGATGGTGTTGCCCTGCACCAGCGCATCATGCGCACCCCAGACATAGACGCCGACGAGGTTGTCCTCGACCCGATTGCCCAGCACGCGCGCGCGCGTGGCGGTCTTGTCGAGGAACACCCCCGCGTCCATGTCCGGCAGGCTCAGGCCCGAGCGGGTGACGCTGAGGCTGCGCACCGTGACGTCGGCCGCGCGCACCCACAACGTGCGGCCCTGGCGCACGCCCACGATGCGCGCCGAGTGATCGGCCGGGCCCTGCAGGGTCAGCGGCTTGTCGACGACCACGGGGCCCGGGTAGTCCCCCGATTGCAGCTCGAGCACGTCCCCCGGCGCGGCGGCGGCCATGGCGGCGCGCAGGTCGGCCCCTGCCGGCACGGCGACCGTGGCCGCGCGCGCGGGCAGCAGCGCCGCGCCGCACGCCAGCGGCGCGAGCCACCACAAGAGCCGCCGAGCGCGCCACATATGCCGCCGCTCAGGCCTTCTTGGCCTTGACGCACATCTGCCCCGACATCTCCATGTGCAGGGCGTGGCAGAACCACTGGCAGTAGTACCAGTGCACGCCGGGGCGCGAGGCCACGAAGGTGACCGAGGACGTCTGCTGCGGCCCGATCTCCATCGCCAGCCCGTAGCCGCTGATCGTGAAGCCGTGCGTGAGGTCCTCGATCTGCTCGACGTTGGTCACGTAGACGGTGACCTCGTCGCCCTGGTTCACCTCGAAGTTGGGCACGCTGAACACGGGCGCGACCGCGGTCATGTACACGCGCACCTTGTTGCCGTCGCGGATCACGTTGGAGGCGCTGTCCAGATCGACGCCGTCCTTCTTGGCCATCTGGCGCGCTTCGTCCCACCAGGAGTCACCCCGGTCCCAGATCTGCCGGGGACGCACGATGTCGCGGCGCACCAGCAGCATGTCGTGCGGCTCGGCAAAGCTCGGGCCGTCGTGCACCAGGCGCATCTTCTCGCCCGAGATGTCGATGAGCTGATCGTTCTCGGGCTTGAGCGGGCCAACGTTCAGGAACCGGTCCTTGGAGAACTTGTTGAGCGAGACCAGCCACTTGCCATCGGCCTCCTTGGTCTCGCCCATGGTGGTGTGGTTGTGCCCGGGCTGGTAGTGCACATCGAGCTTTTGCAGGATGGGGTCCACCTTCTCGCCCTTGTAGGCGCGCTTGGCCTTGTCGATGCTCCACTTGCAGATCTGGCTGTCGATGAACAGCGTGGTGTAGGCGTTGCCCCGGCCATCGAACGCGGTGTGCAGCGGGCCCAGTCCGAGCTTGGGCTCGGCCACCACCATGTCGCGCTCCTTGAGCTTCCCGGCAAAAAGGTCGTCGAGCTTGCGCACGTCGATCACGGTCACCGTGGGCGAGAGCTTGCCGTTGAAGACGACGTGGATGCCGTCGGGCGCCGCGTTGCAGCCGTGCGGCGAATTGGGCACGGGGATGTAGCGCGTGTACTTGGAGCCGTGGCGGCCGTCGATCACCGGCACGCCGTTCATCTTCTTGAAGTCGCCCTTCTTGACCGCTTCCTCGATCAGCTTGAGATTGAAGACCACGGCCCAATCCTGCTCGTTGGCGGACATGTCGGTGACGTTCAGCCCCTTTTCCGAGTTGTAGCAGGTGGAGAACGCGTACTTGCCCTGGTAGTCGGCGTCGCAGTTGTCCAGGTTGCCGTCCACCAGCACCTGCCAGGCGATTTCCATGGTCTCGCCATTGATGGCGGTGAAGATGGCCCAGAAGTTGCCTTTCGGGTCATCCATCTTCGTGCCGTCGTTGGGCAGCGGCACGATGTGCTCGCCGTTGGCGAAGACGTAACCGGTCTTGGGGTAGCGCTGCGGACGCAGGCCGTGGATGCCGTCGGCGTTGGGAATCTCGATGATCTTGTCGCACTTCATCACGTCGCAGCGCACGCGCGCGACGCGGGTGTTGGCCTTGTCGTTGATGAAGATGTAGCGCCCGTCATACGTGCCGTTGGTAAACGACATGTGCGGGTGGTGCGCGTCGCCATTGGGCAGCACGCCGCCGAAGCGCTTGGCGAACTCGCGCGAGGCCGGGGACATGCCCTCGGTCATGATCTTGCGGCTTTCGTTGGTGAGGCCCCAGCCGGTGGCGCTGTCGATGTGAAAGATCGGAATGCGCATGAGCTCGCGCATCGAGGGCAGCCCCAGGATGCGGATCTCGCCGGACTGCCCGCCCGAGTTGAAGGCGTAGTAGTCGTCGAGCTCGCCGGGCTCGACGATGCCGTCCTGCTTGCCCTTGCCCTCCTTGCCTTTCTTCGCGTCGGCGGCCAGCGCATGCGGCAGTTGTGTGGCGCCGGCCACCATCGCGCCCGAAAGCGCCGCGCTGCCCAGCCACTGGCGGCGGCTCAGCCCAGTGGATTCCTTGCCTTTTTCATCAGTCATCGTGGTTCTCCTCGGAAAAATCCGTGCGTTCACGGGTGCATGCCCATGGATGGATGCACAGAAGGTTGGTGAAGGGGATCTTGAGCGTTCGCATCGGTCTGCTCGGCATGGATCAGCCCTGGCTCGCCGCCGCCGGCAGTGCCGGGGCAACGGGCGCGCCCTGCACCGGCGCGGGCTTGTTGCGCTGGCGCCGCTTGGTCACCTGGATGACGTGCGGGCAGCGCGCCTCGCTGTGGTAGAGCACCTGGCAGTTCAGGCACTGGATGCATTCGTTGGGCTGGATTTCTCCATCCGGCGCGATGGCCTGCACCGGACATTCGACGGCGCACAGCTGGCAGGGGTTGCCGCACTCGCGGTAGCGCTTGAGCCAGTTGAACATGCGCATGCGCGCCGGGATCGCAAGGCCGGCGCCCAGCGGGCAGACGTAGCGGCAGTAGAAGCGCTCGATGAACAGGCCCGGCAGGATCCACGCGAGCGCGAAGATCACGAAGCCCCACTCGCGCACGAACTTGAGGATGATGGCCGTCTTGAAGGGCTCGATCTCGGCCAGCCGCTCCGCGAGCGCCATGTCGTAGAACGACACGCCGAAGAGCCCGAGAAAGATCACGTACTTGAGCGTCGCCAGGCGCGAGCCGACGCCGTAGGGCACGCTCAGCTGAGGCACGTGCAGGCGCCGCGCGAGTTTGTTGAGCAGCTCCTGCAGCGCGCCAAACGGGCACAGCCAGCCGCAGAAGGCGCCCCGGTTCCAGAACAGGATGGACACCGCCGTCGCCACCCAGAGGATGAAGACCATCGGGTCCATCAGGAAGTACTCCCAGCGGAAGTCGCCGCGCAGCGCATGCACGAAGGTCAGCACGTTGACCACCGAGAGCTGGGCCGATGCGTACCACCCCAGCCACACCACCGAAAAGATCAGGAAACCGGTGCGAAAGAGCCCGAAACGCCGCTCATTGAGCGTGAACGTGTTCTGGAAGAAGAAGACGGTGGCCAGGATCGCCAGCGCCACGAGCAGCACCGCGATCTGCACGCGCTTGGCCTGCCACATGTGCTTCCACAGCTGCGTCGGCGCGCTGGTGTCGCCCGCGACTGCCGCGGCGGCCGCGGGCGCCCTGGTGTTGGCAGCAGCCTGCGCCGCCTTGCCCGTGCCCGCCTGCGTCTGAGCCACCTTGGGCGGCGCCTGCGCGATCATGCGCGTGTAGTCGCCCGGCAATTCGTAGTTGAGGTTGAAACTGACGAAGGCCTTGTTGTTGTCGGAGATCGCGCGCTGCACCAGCAGCTGCAGCCGCCAGGGCGCCACCGGATCCAGCGTGGAATGCGTGGGCACGGTGAACAGCGCCACCTCCTTGAACCGCGGTGCGCCCTGGGCGAGCACGTCGCCCAGGCGCTCGTGGTTGAGGTCGGTGAAATGAAAGCTCTGCAGGCCCTGCACGACCTCGATGCGGTCGAAGATGCCGCCGCGCACGTAGGCCGAGCCCTTGAACGAATAGCTGCCATTGCCCGCCACCACAATGGCCTGCTGATCCGGTTGCAGGCGCTCCTTGAGGTGGCCGTATTCGGCGTCGCCCAGCACGCTGCGCCCGATGGACGGCACGCTCACCAGCGCCGTGTAGAGGTCCACGTAGGTGTCGCCGGGCTTTTCATCCTTGATCACCGCGTCCGCGTGGCCGCTCTCGGTCAGGCGCTTGTTGACGTCGCCCACCGTCAGGCGCAGCCGCGTCACCGCGCCCTGTTCCAGCAGCGTCTTCCAGTCGGAGACGCCGTCCTTGTTCATGTTGACGACGCGCCGCTCCTGCAGCAGCACGGGCCCGCCGCTGTGCGCCTGCGGCGCCTGCTCGGCCTGGGTGAGGCGCTGGGCCACGAGCATGGCCGAGCGCATGATGGAGTCGCCGATCACCATCACGGTGACGGTGGCGCCGCTCACGATGTCCACCTGCGGACCGGCGTCGGGCGCCGGCGGGTTCTTCACGTAGTTGCGGCCCACATAGCCGCGAATGAAGGCCTCGATCTTGCTTTGCGGAATGCCGATGAGCACGATGGGCTCGTGGTGCTCGAGCAGCTTGGCGCCCATGATGGTGCCGTCGCTGGCCAGCGCCACCAGGGTGTCGATGGGAAAGCTCGAATACCCGCGGGTATTGACGAAATCCGACGTGATGTACAGGTGCCCCAGCATCTTGTCGCCCGCATAGACGGGCGCCACGGGCAGGTCGTCGCGCGCAGGGCCCACGCGATCCGCGCCGGGGAACACGCTGTCCGCCGTGATCTGCGGCAGGAAATGCGACAGACGCGAGGGGGCGGCCAGCACCGTCTGCTGCACCAGCAAGGCCATCAGCACCCCGAGCAGGACACGCAGGCAGCGCCTGGCCGACGCCACGGCCCCCAGGAACAGGAGAGCCTGCGCCACGGCCAGCGCGGGCCGGCCATCGGAACGGGAGACGGCCGGGAAAGCCGGAATTTGGACTGTTTTGAACATCGGCACCGAGATTAGTCGGCACCGAATTCCCGAACCATCCTTCGATCGGCTTAGCCGCCAGGCGCACAAGAACGATGGCGCCATGCGCGGACCATCGTCCGAAAGAACGATGCCACCGCTGCGTCAATCCCGGAACGAGGCCGCTACGGCCCGGCCGGCGGGTGTCAATCGCTCGCGCGTGGCGCCGCGGCGAGGCGCCGGTACAGCGTGGCCCGGCTCACGCCCAGGGCCTTGGCCGCCTGCGCCACGCGCCCACCCGCATCGCGCAGGGCCTGGTCGATCAGGTCGGACTCCAGCGCCTTGAGGGAGCGCCGCTGCGACACGGGCGCGGGCCCGGATCGCTCGGCGCGCACCTGCATGCGCAGGCCGGACCACAGCGGCACGGTGCGCGGCTCGGCCAGCGCCGCACCGTCGAACAGGCTGTGCCACGGCAGCGCGAACAGGTCGCTCGCGTGCAGCGAACCGCCGACCAGCGTGTACAGGCTGGGCAACATCTGCCGCGCCGTGCCATTGGCGCCCACCACGCGCCCATCCGCATCCAGGCACAGCAGCCCCTCGGCGCTGCTCACGCCGCTCACCTGCCAGCCGGCCGGCCACGCGAGGCGCAGGCGCAGGCGGTGCGGTTGCGCGAGGATCAGCGCATCCTCGATCTGGCGCGCGCTCTGGGCGACGAGATGCTTGAGTTCGGGGCGCTCGGGCGCATCGACGCCGGTCACGTCGAGCATGCCCAGGCACGCTCCATCGGGGCCGAACAGCGGTGCGCCGGCACAGCTGTAAACGCTGGTATCGGCAAAGAAATGCTCGCCGCGATGCAGCCAGACAGGCGCGCGCTCGCTCAGCGCCGCGCCGATGGCGCTGGTGCCGATCGAGTGCTCGCTCAGATCGACGCCCACGCGCGCGATCGCATGCGTGGCGCGGTTGCGGTGGTCGATCGAGCCCGCCGTGTCGATCACCGTGCCGTGGGCGTCGGTGAGCAGCGCGAAGTAGCGGATGGGGGCAATCTGCGTGGCCAGGCGCAGCAGTTCGGGGCGCGCGGCGGCCAGCAGTGCGCCATGCTGCTCGCGCACATCGGCGCCGGCGTGCGCGGGCGTTGCGTCGAACACGACGGGCGCGTTCGGGAGCGCGCCGCGCGCGAGGCACCGGCGCCAGCTCTGCATGATCCAGGCACGATCGACCCAGGCGCCCACCAGGGCATCGGTGAGTTCGGCGCCGCTTTCCAGCACCGCCCGGCGTGCCAGGGCGATCTGGGAAAGACGGGGGTCGTGGTGCAAGGCAGTCATGGCAGGCGTCTCATTCTGAGAATATTGCAAGCAGATCGGCCCGGCTTCAGGGTTTGTCCTAGGTCAGGTGTGGTGTCTTGATCCAAGAATGGATGCTTTTCCCCCCTCGTGACGTCAAGGAGACAAGCGCAATGCAGATCGAGCTCAAGGTCAATGGGCAGGCCGTCAGCGCCGACGTGCCGCCGAACACACTGCTGGTGCAGTTCATCCGCGAACACCTGCGCCTCACGGGCACGCACGTGGGCTGCGACACGGCCCAGTGCGGCGCCTGCACCGTGATGGCGGACGGGCGCTCCATCAAGTCGTGCAACGTGCTGGCCGTGCAGATGGCGGGCAGCGACATCACCACCATCGAGGGCGTGGCCGCGCCCGACGGCACGCTGCACCCGGTACAGGCCGCGTTCAAGGAGTGCCACGGCCTGCAATGCGGCTACTGCACGCCGGGCATGGTGATGAGCTCGATCGACCTGCTCCAGCACCACCCCAAGGCCAGCGAGCACGAGATCCGCGAGCTGCTCGAAGGCAACATCTGCCGCTGCACCGGCTACCAGAACATCGTCAAGGCCATCCAGACCGCGCAGGCGGCGATGGCGGCCTGAGCGCGTTGCGCCACTTCAAGGAGACAAGACCATGGGTGCCAATGAATTTGCCAAGCTGCCGCACATCGGCGAGTCGCTCAGGCGCAAGGAGGACGTGCGCTTCCTGACCGGCCAGGGCAACTACACCGACGACGTGCGGCTGGACCGCCAGAAGGTCGGCTACTTCGTGCGCTCGCCGCACGCGCACGCGCTCATCAAGCGCGTGGACACCGCCACCGCGAGCAAGATGCCGGGCGTGGCGCGCATCTTCACGGGTGCGGACATCGAGGGCAAGCTCGGCTCGATTCCCTGCGCCTGGCAGATCCACTACCCGGACGGCAGCCCGATGCGCGAGCCACCGCACCCGGCGCTGGCGAGCAGGAAGGTGCGCTACGTGGGCGACCAGGTGGCGCTGGTCGTGGCCGACACGCACGAGCACGCCAAGAACGCCGCAGAGGCGGTGGAGGTCGAGTACCAGGTGCTCGCCCCGGTGATCGACATGCTGAGCGCCAAGGACGGCCCGGCGCTGCACGACGAGGCGCCGGACAACCAGTGCTTCAAGTGGACGCTGGGCGAGAAGGCGGCAGTGGACGCAGCCTTCGCCACCGCCGCGCACGTGACGAAGATCGACGTGGTGAACAACCGCCTGATTCCGAACGCCATGGAGCCGCGCGCGGTCAACGTCACCTACAACCGTTCGACCGACGAGGTGGAGCTGTACGTTTCCAACCAGAACCCGCACGTCGAGCGCCTGCTGCTCACCGCCTTCGTGATGCAGCTGCCCGAGCACAAGGTGCGCGTGATCGCGCCCGACGTGGGCGGCGGCTTCGGCTCCAAGATCTACCTTTACGCCGAAGACGTGGCGCTCACCTACGCGGCGCGCCAGCTCAACTGCGCGGTGAAGTGGACGGCCGAGAGGAGCGAATCCTTCGTGAGCGACGCGCACGGGCGCGACCATGTAAGCCACGCCGAGATGGCGATGGACAAGGACGGCAAGTTCCTCGCGGCGCGCTTTCACACCCACGCCAACCTCGGCGCCTACCTCTCGACCTTCGCCAGCGCCATCCCCACCTACCTCTACGGCACGCTGCTGGCGGGACAGTACGCGACGCCCCAGGTCTACGTGGAAGTGGACACGTGGTTCACCAACACTGCGCCCGTCGATGCCTACCGCGGCGCGGGGCGGCCCGAGGCCGCCTACCTGGTCGAGCGGCTGGTCACGCGCTGCGGCTGGGACATGGGACTCACCCAGGACGAGATCCGCAAGCGCAATTTCGTCACGCAGTTCCCCTACCAGACGCCGGTGGCGCTGCAGTACGACACGGGGGACTTCCACGCCTGCATGAACGAGGTGCAGAAGCTCGCCGACGTGGCCGGGTTCGACGCGCGGCGCAAGGCCAGCGGTGCCAAGGGCCTGCTGCGCGGCATGGGCTACAGCAGCTACATCGAGGCCTGCGGCCTCGCGCCATCCAACCTCGCGGGGGCGCTGGGCGCGCGTGCCGGCCTGTTCGAGGCCGGCGAGGTGCGCGTGCACCCCACGGGCAGCGTGACGGTGTTCACCGGCTCGCACAGCCACGGCCAGGGGCACGAGACGACGTTCGCGCAGCTCGTCGCGGCGCGCCTGGGACTCGATCCGAGCCAGGTCGAGATCGTGCACGGCGACACCGGGCGCATTCCCTTCGGCCTGGGCACCTACGGCAGCCGCTCGCTCTCGGTGGGCGGCTCGGCCATCATGAAGGCGCTGGACAAGATCGAGGCCAAGGCCAAGAAGATCGCCGCGCACCTGATGGAGGCATCGGACGCCGACATCGAATTCTCGGGCGGCGAGTTCAAGGTCAAGGGCACGGACAAGAAGATCCCGTTCGCGCAGGTGGCGCTCACGGCCTACGTGCCGCACAACTACCCGCTGGACAAGCTGGAGCCGGGCTTGAACGAAACCGCGTTCTACGACCCGACCAACTTCACCTACCCCGCGGGCACCTACATCTGCGAGGTCGAGATCGACCCCGAGACCGGCGTGGTGCGCGTGGACCGCTTCTCCTGCGTGGACGACTTCGGCGTGATCATCAACCCGATGATCGTCGAAGGCCAGGTGCAGGGCGGCGTGATCCAGGGCATGGGCCAGGCGCTGTACGAGCACGGCATCTACGACAAGGAGTCCGGGCAGCTGCTCACCGGCAGCTACATGGACTACACCATGCCGCGCGCGGCCAACTTCCCCAACATCCAGATCGGCCACGTGTGCACGCCGTGCACGCACAACCCGATCGGCAGCAAGGGGTGCGGCGAAGCCGGTGCCATCGGCGCGCCGCCGGCGGTGATCAACGCGGTGCTGGACGCACTCAAGCCGCTGGGCGTGACCGAAATCGACATGCCCGCCACGCCCGACCGCGTGTGGGCGACGATCCAGCAAGCCAAACGAGCCTGAAAGGAAGCCACTCATGTATGCATTCACCTATGAGCGCCCGGCCACGCAGGCCGAGGCATTGAAACTGGTGCAGGGCGGCGGCAAGCTGCTCGCGGGCGGCCAGACGCTGCTCGCGTCGATGAAGCTGCGCCTGGCAGCGCCCGAGCAGCTCGTGGACCTGGGCGGCATCAAGGAGCTGTCCGGCATCCGCAAGGAGGGCAACGCCCTCGTGATCGGCGCGATGACGCGCCACTGCGACGTGGCCGAAAGCGCCGTGGTCGCGGGCGCCATCCCGGCGCTGGCGCGGCTCGCCAGCGGCATCGGCGACAAGCAGGTGCGCGCGCGCGGCACGATCGGCGGCTCGGTCGCCAACGACGACCCGGCGGCCGACTACCCGGCCGCGCTGCTGGCGCTGGGGGCCACCGTGCACACCAACGCGCGCAGCATCGCCGCGGACGACTTTTTCCAGGGCCTGTTCACCACGGCGCTGGACGAGGGCGAGATCATCACCGCGGTGAGCTTTCCGATCCCTTCGAGGGCCGCGTACATGAAGTTCCCGCAGCCGGCCTCGCTCTTCGCGCTGATCGGCGTCTTTGTCGCGCAGACCGGCGCGGGCGTGCGCGTGGCCGTGACGGGCGGGGGCAGCGGCGTGTTTCGCCACGGCGCGATGGAGCAGGCGCTCACGGCCAGCTTCACGCCCGGGGCCGCCGCCGCGGTGAAGACCGACGCGGGCGAGCTCTCCAGCGACCTGCACGGCTCAAGCAGCTACCGCGCGCACCTCGTGGGCGTGATGACGCAACGCGCCGTGGCGCAGGCGCTGGCCTGAGGCCCTGTGCGCGCTCCTGTCCTCCCACGGGGCAGGAGCGTGCAAATCATGGTATTTTTTGCCGCTGGCGCTTGTCCATCAAGCGCAAGCAGCTCTACTTTTGATACTCATCCATGCCCACCACCTCCCCCTGCGAGTGCAACACCATCGACGAGCTCACCGCAGGGCTGCGCCAGCAGGGCTACTTTGCCGACCGACGCCTGGCCACCGCCGTGTTCCTCGCGCTCAAGCTGCAGCGTCCGCTGTTGCTGGAGGGCGAGCCGGGCGTGGGCAAGACCGAGCTGGCCAAGGCGCTGGCGCAGGTGCTGGGGCGCCAGCTCATCCGGCTGCAGTGCTTCGACGGCCTGGAGCAGCGCGAGGCGCTCTACGAATGGAACTATGCCGCGCAGCTGCTGCACCTGCGCGCGGCCGAGGGCCAGGTGCCGAGCAGTGAGCTGGAGCAGGAGGTCTACCAGCCGCGCTACCTCGTGCGCCGCCCGCTGCTGCAGGCGCTGGAGACCCCGGCGCCTGGCGCACTGCTCTTGATCGACGAGGTAGACCGCGCCGACGAGCCGTTCGAGGCCTTCCTGCTCGAATACCTGGGCGAATACCAGGTGAGCATTCCCGAACTCGGCACGGTGCGCGCGAGCGTGCCGCCCGTGACGCTGCTCACGAGCAACCGCACGCGCGAGCTCAATGGCGCGGTCAAGCGCCGCTGCCTGTACCACTGGCTCGACTACCCAGACCGCGAGCGCGAGCTGGCCATCGTGCGCGCGCTCGTGCCCGAGGCGCCCGCCCGGCTCACCGAGCAGGTGGCGGCCTTCGTGCAGCAGCTGCGCAGCGCGCCCTTCGACGGCAATTTTCAGCGCGCGCCCGGCATTGCCGAGACGGTGGAGTGGGCGCGCGCGCTGGTGGCGCTCGACACCCTGGCGCTGGACCCCGAGGTGGTGCAGGACACCGCCGGCATCCTCTTCAAGCAGCGCGACGACGTGGCGGCCCTGAACCAGGCGCTGGCTGCCGAGGTGCTGCAGGTGGCCGCGCAGGGCGGCGGCGCGAACTGAGACGGGCCACCGCCATGCCAGCGCAGCTCAGCCCCGCGCCCGAACGCGTCGTCCAGCTCGGCGATGCGCGCCACGGCAAGCTCGCGGGCAACCTCGGCGCCTTCTGCCGCATGCTGCGCCGCGCGGGCGTGCCCATCGATGCCTCGCGCATCGCGCTGGCGCAGCAGGCGCTGAACTGGGTGGGTGTGGCGCAAAAGGACGATGCCAGCGCCGCGCTCGAAGCCGTGCTGGTCGCGCGCGAGCAGGATCGCGCCGTGTTCCGCGAACTGTTCGACGCGTTCTTTCGCGACCCCAAGCTCGCCAACAAACTGCTCGCGCAGATGCTGCCGCGCGCCGACGGTCACGCCAGGGCGCCCAAGCGCCGCCCGCGCGTGGCCGAGGCGCTGTCGCCACCCAAGGCGCAAAGCGCACCCGCCAAGGAGGACGCGATCGACCTGGACGCCGCGATGACCGCAAGCCAGGTCGCGCGCCTGAAAACCGCCGATTTCAACCAGCTCACGGCCAGCGAATACAGGCTCGTCGAACGCCTGGTGCGCGACATCCCGCTGCCGCTGCCCACCGTGGCCGCGCGGCGCACGCACGGCGGCACGCGCGGCGCGCGCATCCACTGGCGCCGCACGTTTGGCAGCGCCGCGCAATGCGGCGGCGACGTGATGGCGCTGCACCGCCTGGAGCGCCGCCGCGCGCCGCTGCCGCTGCTGGTGCTGGTCGATGTCTCGGGCTCGATGGAGCGCTATGCGCGCCTGCTGCTCGCATTTTTGCACTGCGCCACGGCGCGCACACAGGCGGGCGGGCGCGGTTTGGCGGTGCGCCGCGACGTGTTCGCCTTCGGCTCGCACCTGACCGACCTGAACGCCGCGTTTCGCCTCGCCGACACCGACGCCATGCTGCTCGCCGCCGGGCAGGCGATCGACGACTTCGCCGGAGGTACGCGCCTAGGTGCGTCGCTCGCGCAGCTGCGCGAGCGCCACGCACGCCGCCTCGTCGGGCGGCGCACGCTGGTGCTGCTGGTAAGCGACGGGCTGGACACCGGCGAGCCCGAGCCGCTCAAAAAGGAACTGGCCTGGCTCAAGCGCCACACGCGCACGCTGCTGTGGCTCAACCCGCTGCTGCGCTTCGGCGGCTACGAGCCGATCGCGCGCGGCGCGGCCGAGCTGCACAAGGCGGCCGACGGCATGGTGGCGGTGCACAACGTCACCAAACTGCACGAACTCGCGGGCGCGATCGCACGCCTGCTCAAAACCTGAATCCAAACGCCCAGGAGACACATCCATGGAAATGCAAGGCTCACGGCCCCTGGCCATCACCCAGCAGCAGGCCTGGGACGCGCTCAACGACCCCGAGGTGCTCAAGGCCTGCATCCCCGGCTGCGACAGCATCGAGGCCACGGGCGAGAACGCCTACGCGATCACGATGGCGCTCAAGGTCGGCCCCGTCAGCGCCAGGTTCAAGGGCGCGATCACGCTCGCCGACATCAACCCGCCCAGCAGCTACACACTGGGCTTCGAGGGCACCGGCGGGCCGGCGGGCTTCGGCAAGGGCAGCGCCAGGGTCACGCTCACGCCGCAGGACGCGGGGTGCGAACTGACCTACAGCGCCAGCGCCACCGTCGGCGGCAAGATCGCGCAGGTGGGCCAGCGCCTGATCGACGGCGTCGCCAAGTCCATGGCCGAGAAATTCTTCACCCGCTTCGACGAGGAGATGCAGCGGCGCTATGGCCCGCCGCCGCAGGAAGGCGAGGCCGCGGCGGACAAACCCGGCGCGCTCAAGAAGCTCTGGGGCAAGCTCAAGGGCGGCGGCGAAGCCGACGCCGCCATGCAGAAATAGCGACAGCACAGGAGGGCGCCGTCATGGAAAACCTCGATCTCACCGTCTTGCGCGCGCTCGCCCAATGGCGCGCCCACGGGCAGGACGCGGTACTCGCCACGGTCGTGCACACCTGGGGCTCGTCGCCGCGGCCCATAGGCTGCATCATGGCGCTGCGAGGCGACGGCATGGTGATGGGGTCGGTCTCGGGCGGCTGCATCGAGTACGACCTGATCGACCGCTACACCAAGCCGGGCGCGGCCGATGCGCTGGCGCACGAGGGGCCGCCGCAATTCGTCAAGTACGGCGTCACGGCCGACGAGGCGCACCGCTTCGGCCTGCCCTGCGGCGGCACGTTGCAGATCCTCGTGGAATTCAACCCCGAGGCAGAGGCCATCGAGCAGCTGCTCGCGCGCCTGGACGCGGGCGAGCTCGTGCACCGGCGCGTGCGCCTGGCGGACGGCGCGGTCACGCTGGAGGCGGCCGAGCATCCGGCCGATCTGCTCATCGACGCGCAGGAGGTGGTCAACACCTTCGGTCCCGGCTACCGCATGCTCATCATCGGCGCCGGGCAGATGAGCGAGTACCTCGCCACCATGGCGCTGTTCTGCGGTTTTTCCGTGACCGTGTGCGACCCGCGCGAGGAATTCTCGGGCAGCTGGAGCGTGGCGGGCGCGCGGCTCGTGACCACCATGCCCGACGACACCGTGGCCGAGATGAAGCCCGACGGCCGCACCTGCGTGATCGCGCTCACGCACGACCCCAAGCTCGACGACCTGGCGCTCTTGCAGGCGCTGGAGACCCCGGCCTTCTACATCGGCGCCATCGGCAGCCGGCGCAACAGCGCGCTGCGCCAGCAGCGCATGATCGAGTATCTGGATCAGACCGAGGAAAGCCTCAAGCACCTGCGCGGGCCCGTGGGCATCTACATCGGCAGCAAGACGCCGCCCGAGATCGCCGTGAGCGTGATGGCCGAGATCCTCGCGGTGAAGAACGGCGTGCCGCTGCCGCGCGACATGGACGTGGCGCATGTCAAGGACCTGCAGGAGATCACGCCCAACGACGCGGCCAACGTCTGCTTCGTGATCCACGACGATGCCTGAGTCTGCGGGCGGCACGGGCATCGGCGCCGTCGTCCTCGCGGCCGGTGCCGGGCGGCGCATGGGTCACCGGCCCAAATCGCTGCTGGAACGCGATGGCGAGCCGCTGCTGCTGCGCCAGGTGCGGCTGCTCGCGCAGGCGGGCTGCGCGCGCATCGTCGTCGTGCTCGGCCACCACAGGCAGGCGCTGCTGCGGGTGCTCGAACCCGCGCAGGCACGCTATCCCTCGCTGACATGGGTCACCAACCCCAAGCCCGAGGAAGACCCGGCCACGTCGCTCGCCTACGGCCTGCGGGCATTGCCGCCCGATACGGTCACCCTCCTGGTCGCGCTCGGCGATCAGCCGTTGCTGCAGGAGGGCGATGCGCAGGCCGTGCTGCACGCGTGGCGGACGCGCCAGGACAAGGTGCACCTGGTCGTTCCCGTGCACGGCGGCGAACCCGGCCACCCGCTCGCCTTCGGCGCCGTGCTGCGTGCCGCCGTGCAGGGCGGCGCCTCGGTGCGCGCCTGGCGGCGCGCGCATCCCGATCAGGTGGCGCAACTCGCGGCCGAGCACGCGCGCTACACCACGGACGTGGACACGCCCGAGGCACTGGAACGCCTTGCGCACGAACACGGCGTGCGCCTCGCCTGGCCCGCTTGACCGCATCGCCACCCCGGTCTTGGCGACACGAAACCGCCGCTTGGGCATAATGGCCCACTGTTGACGCGCCGATTTGCACCGCTTGCGGGCGCTTTACAAGTTCTGCTAAAGACGTGACCGAATCGTGCAAGCCCGGCCTCGTTCTTTGGCGATGCCGGGTTTTTTCATGTCGCTCATTGCCACATCCCAGCTGATGCAGTTCCCGGAGGAGCTCGCGCTCACCTCGGGCGCCGTGCTTCGGGACTATCACCTCGCCTACGAGACCTACGGCACGCTCAACGCCAACAAGAGCAATGCCGTGCTCGTGTGCCATGCGCTCAACGCCTCGCACCACGTCGCGGGCATGTACGCGGGCCAGCCCAAGAGCGAAGGCTGGTGGGACAACATGATCGGCCCGGGCAAGAGCGTGGACACCGAGCGCTTCTTCGTGATCGGCATCAACAACCCCGGCTCGTGCTTCGGCTCGACCGGCCCCATGGACGTGAACCCGGCCACGGGCGAGGTCTATGGCGCCGACTTCCCCGTGCTCACCGTCGAGGACTGGGTGAACGCGCAGGCGCTGCTGCTCGATCGCCTGGGCATCACGCGGCTGGCGGCCGTGATGGGCGGAAGCCTGGGCGGCATGCAGGCGCTGTCCTGGACGCTGCAGTACCCCAAGCGCGTGCGCCACGCCATCGTCGTCGCCAGCGCCCCCAACCTCTCGGCGGAGAACATCGCGTTCAACGAGGTGGCGCGCCGCGCGATCGCCACCGACCCGGATTTTCACGGCGGCAACTACTACCGCCACGGCGTGATCCCGCAGCGCGGCCTGCGCATCGCCCGCATGATCGGGCACATCACCTACCTCTCGGACGACGTGATGAACGCCAAGTTCGGCCGCGAGCTGCGCGAAGCCGTCGACGGCGTGGCGCGCAGCAGCTACCACTACAGCACGCAGGACGTGGAGTTCCAGATCGAAAGCTACCTGCGCCACCAGGGCGACAAGTTCAGCAGCTACTTCGACGCCAACACCTATCTCCTGATCACCCGCGCGCTCGATTACTTCGATCCGGCGCGCACGCACGGCGGCAAGCTCACGCAGGCGCTGGCCGTCACGCAGGCGAAGTTCCTGCTGGTGAGCTTTTCCACCGACTGGCGCTTTGCCCCCGCGCGCTCGCGCGAGCTGGTGCACGCGCTGCTGGAAAACCGCCGCGACGTGAGCTACGCCGAGATCGATGCGCCGCACGGGCACGATGCCTTTTTGCTCGATGACGCCCGCTACATGAGCGTGGTGCGCTCTTATTTCGATGGCATTGCCAAGGAGCTTTCATGAGCGACCACGCCACCATGCAATCCATCGCGCGGCTCGTGCCCGAGGGCAGCCGCGTGCTCGACCTGGGCTGCGGCGACGGCGCGCTGCTCGAGCTGCTGCAGCGCACGCGCGGCTGCAGCGGCTACGGCGTCGAGCTTGCCGACGCCAACGTGCTCGCCTGCGTGCGCCGCGGCGTGAACGTGATCCAGCTCAACCTGGACGAGGGCCTGGCGATGTTCGCCGACAACAGCTTCGACGTGGTGCTGCAGATCGACACGCTGCAACACCTGCGCAACGCCGAGGTCATGTTGCAGGAAACCGCGCGCGTGGGCCAAAGCGCCGTCGTCGCCTTCCCCAACTTCGCCCACTGGCCCAACCGCCTGTCGGTGCTGCGCGGCAGGATGCCGGTGACGAGCCGTCTGCCCTACCAGTGGTACGACACGCCCAACATCCGCGTCGGCACCTTCAAGGACTTCGAGGTGCTGGCGCAGCGCAACAAGCTGCGCATCATCGACGCCTTCGGGCTGGAAGACGGCCGCGAGGTGCGCCGCTGGCCGAATCTGCTCGCGAGCACGGCGGTGTTCCGTTTCGAGCACGATTGACCCGGCGCGGGGCGGCAAGGGAAAACCCGCACTCGCAACGCAGGTTCCCCCGGAAAATCGGCTCGCGCCCCGCTTCAGGCGCCTAGACTGCGTGATTTGGCGGTTTCTCTTGAACCGCGTTTTCCATGGGAGTCTGTCGCCATGTCACAACGCATTGAATACAAGGACGCCTCGCCCGAGGCGTTCAAGGCCCTGCTGCACACCGAGATGCAGGTGCACAAGAGCGGGCTGGAAGAGTCGCTGATCGAGCTCGTGAAGATGCGCGCCTCGCAGATCAACGGTTGCGCGTATTGCCTGGACATGCACAGCAAGGATGCCATCGCCCAGGGCGAAAGCACCGTACGCCTTTTCGTGCTCTCGGCCTGGCGCGAGGCGCCGCACCTGTACACCGAACGCGAGCGCGCTGCCCTCGCCTGGACCGAGGCCGTGACGCGCATCGCCGACGGCGAGGTCTCCGACGAGATCTATGCCGAGGCGCGCAAGCACTTCGACGAGAAGGGCCTGGTCGACCTGACGCTGGCGGTGATCGCCATCAACGGCTGGAACCGCATGGCGATCGCCTTCCACTCCAAGGCGGGCGACTACGTGAGCCCGCACGGCAAGAAGTAGCCAAGTCGCTACCATCGCGGCATGAGCACGCCGCTGCTGCGCCTGAGCCATCCGCCGGAGCTGTACTACCTGATCGAGCACCAGGTCTGGGCGCGGCTGGAAGCCGACGGCGCCAGCGCGACGGTGGGCATCACCGCGCTTGGCATCGCGCTCTCGGGCGACATCTACATGTGCCGCCCCAAGCGCGTGGGCACCGAGCTCGCGCAGGGCGCCACCGTGGCGGTGGTCGAGCTCTCCAAATCCATCGTGGCGGTGAAGACCGCCGTCTCGGGAGCCATCATCGAGATCAACGAACGGCTGGAAGAGCGCCCGCGCCTGGTGGACCAGGACCCGTACGGCGCGGGCTGGATCGCGCGCCTGCGCCTGGCGGATTTCGCGGCCGATGTGCCGCAGCTCGTGCACGGCGACGCGGTGCACGAGGCCATGGCGCGGCACGCGCGCGCCAACGGCGTGCAACTCGCGCCGCCCGCCGCGCCATGAGCTTCACCGAACACGACGCGGCCGGCGTCGCGATCATGCTCTGGTCGGCCGACGCCAGCTGCCCCGAGCGCCTGGCGACGCCGTTCTTCCACGCCGCCGCCGCAGCCGCCATGGACGTGCCGGTGGAGCTGTACTTCACCGCCGCCAGCGTGCACCTGCTGATTCCCCGTGTGGCCGCGCGCCTGCGCGCCAGCGCGCGCGTGAACAAGACCATCGCCGACAACCTGCAGGAAGCGGTGCAGCTCGGCGCACGCCTGTTCGCCTGCTCGGACGCGCTCGCGGCGCAAGGGGTCGATCCCGCCGAACTGATGCCCGGCTGCGCACGCGGCGGCGCGGTGCAATTCATGGCGCGGGCGATCGATCTGCGCTGGCGCACGCTGGTGTTTTGAGCTTTCTCAAAAAGAGAAGCTGCTCACGCCTGCCATATATGGATTCCAACTACATTTTGATTTGAAATCGTTGCTGATCGTGCGTAGTCAGCTATTCAAATTCCAGGGGCGGAAGGGCATGGGAGTCGAACCCACCCGGCAGCGCGTGGCGCCGCCCACCGGGTTTGAAGCCCGGCCCACCCACCAGGATGGTTGCCCTTCCATGTCGCCTCACCCGTCGGTGAACCACGTGCAATCCGCGCGCAGCTTGTGCATATCGCCCACGCGGCGCGTGAAGCCGATGCGATCGAAGTATTCCAGAATCTGAATGGCCCGCTTGCGCCCGAGGCCGGTCGCGTCGCGAAACTGTGCGGCCAGCACCACACCGCCGTGCGCCGCGCCGACGTCACGCGCCAGCTGAGCGAGCTCATGCATCGCCTGCGGCGGGTAGTACAGGTCCTTCACGACCTGATGCAGCTCGCCGCGGCGCGCCAGGCGCGCGAGCGTGCTGCGCACCAGCGGCTCGGGCTCTTTCGCGTCGCGCGCCATGTCGCGCGCCCAGGCGCCCTCGAAGCGCGCGGCGGCGAGCAGCGGCGCCACCTTCTGCGCGATGCGCGTCTCGGTCTCGGAAAGCTGCGCGCCGTGCTCGGGCAGGTGCACCACCGCACCGTGCAGCACCACCTGCCCCGCCGCCGCCATGCCCGCGAGCAGCGCTTGCCAGAGCGCGGGCGGCAGGCGCGGCGCGGCCAGGCGGCGCAGGCGCGCGCTGTCCGGGCCGAGCTCGTCGGGCTGGCGCTCATGAAAGGCCTTGAGCGCCTGCAGCGCCGCCGCGCCGTGGCTCTCGGTTTGCGTGGCGCCGAGCGCTTGACCCGCCTGCGTCAGCGCGGTGCTGGGTACCCATCCGTCGGGCAGGCGGGCCAGCCCTTGCGCGGCCGCGAAGCGCGCCAGATCCACGCCCTGCGGCGCCACCGCCAGCAGCGCGGCCAGGCGAGCGGCGCTCGTGGGCTGCTGCAGCGCGGCCAGCTCGGCCAGGCGCTGCGGCGTGCGCCGGTAGCGCGTGGGCGCGAACGGGTCGAGCACGCGTCCGCCCGCCAGCGTGCGGGTTGCGGCGCTGTCGCGCAGCAGCACGCGCTCGCCGTGCCAGGCGCCCACCGCGCCCGCCAGCACCAGTTGCACCAGCGCGGTGGCGCCGGGCGCGAGCACGTCGGCATCGAGCAGCGCGACGGTGGCGTTGACATGCGCCGCGCCCAGGTGCGCCTGCACGTGCGCGCCCGAGCGCAGTGGCCGGCCCTCGCCCGGCCAGAGCGTGAGCCAGGCATCGAGCCGCTGCGTCGCCAGTTGCACCGACGGCGTGCTGAGCCATTGCCCGCGCGCCAGCGCCTCGCGCGCCACGCCGACGAGCGCCACCGCGCAGCGCTGGCCGGCGTGCGCCTGCTCGACCGCCTGGTTCTGCGCGTGCAGGCTGCGCACCCGCATCGTGGGGCCAACGCCGGGCGCGGCAGGCGAGAGCGCCAGTTCGTCGCCCACGCGCACATGGCCCGCGTGGATGGTGCCGGTGGCCACGGTGCCGGTGCCCTGCAGCGTGAAGGCACGGTCGATCGCGAGGCGAAAGGCGCGGGGCTCATCGTCCTGCGCCGCGGCGCGCGCCGGCCCGCTCGCGGCAGCCTGCAGCAGCGCGCGCAGCTCGGCGATGCCGGCGCCGGTCTGCGCACTGACCTCCACGACGGGCACGCCCTGCAGGCTCGTGCCCGCGAGCATCGCCTCGATCTCGGCGCGCAGCGTGGGCACGCAACCCTCGGCCGCGCGGTCGATCTTGGTGATCACCACCGCGCCGCGCGCAATCCCGAGCAGCGAGAGCACGGCCAGGTGCTCGCGCGTCTGCGGCATGGGGCCGTCGTCGGCGGCCACCAGCAGCAGCGCGTAGTCGATGCCGCTGGCGCCCGCGACCATGGTGTGCACCAGGCGCTCGTGGCCGGGCACGTCGATGAAGCCGATGCGCTCGCCGCCCGGCGCATCGAGAAAGGCGTAGCCCAGTTCGATGCTGATGCCGCGTTTCTTCTCCTCGGGCAGGCGGTCGGTATCGACGCCGGTGAGCGCGCGCACCAGCGTGGTCTTGCCGTGATCGATATGGCCTGCGGTGCCGACGATCATAAGCTACTTTTTCAATAGCTATTTGCGCTTGTCAGACCAGCGCAGAAGGCCGATCTGATCCAGAAGCTGCGCCGGCTTTTCGAGGCAGCGCATGTCCAGCAGCAGCCGGTCTTCGTGAATGCGCCCGATCACCGGCATGGGCAGGGCGCGCAACGCGGCGCACAGCGCTTCGAGCGCCCGGCCCGTTCCCGCCGCGTCCACCGGTGCGAGCGCCAGGCCGCTGGACGGCAGGCGCTCCACGGGCAGCGAGCCCGAGCCGATCTGCCCCTGCAGCGCCACCTGCTGCACGCTGTAGCGCGGCGCCAGCGCAACCTGCAGCGCGGGCGCCACCGCGCGGGCCGTGGCTTCGATCGCGGCCAGCGGCCGCGTGAGCAGGCGCAGCGTGGGCAGGTCCTGCGTCAGGCGCTCGGGGCGCAGGTACAGCCGAAGCGTGGCCTCGAGCGCCGCCAGCGGCAGCTTGCTCATGCGCAGCGCGCGCTTCATGGGGTGCGCCTTGATGCGCGCCACGAGATCCTTGCGTCCGACGATGAGCCCCGCCTGCGGCCCCCCCAGCAGCTTGTCGCCGCTGAAGGTCACGAGCGCGCAGCCATCGGCCAGCATCTGCCGCGGCGTCGGCTCGGGGGGCAGGCCGTAGGCGCCCAGATCGATCAGCGCACCGCTGCCCAGGTCGGTCACCAGCGGCAGGCCGCGCACGGCGGCGATGGGCGCGAGCTGAGCCTCGGCCACCGCGCTGGTGAAGCCCTGCACCTGGTAGTTGCTGGTGTGCACCTTCATGAGCAGCGCGGTGCGCTCGCCGATCGCGCCTTCGTAGTCGCGCGGGTGGGTGCGGTTGGTCGTGCCCACCTCGACCAGACGCGCGCCCACGCTCTGCATCACGTCGGGCATGCGGAATGCGCCGCCGATCTCGACGAGCTCGCCGCGCGAAACGATCACCTCGCGCCCGCTGGCGAGCGCCGCCAGCGTGAGCAGCACGGCCGCCGCGTTGTTGTTCACCACCGTCGCGGCCTCGGCCCCGGTGAGCTCGCACAGCAGGCCTTCGACGATGCTGTCGCGGTCGCCGCGCCGGCCCGTGACCAGATCGAACTCCAGGTCGTTGGGCGCGGCCATCATCGCGGTGATGTGCGCGATGGCGGCTTCGGGCAGCAGCGCGCGCCCGAGGTTGGTGTGCAGCACCGTGCCCGTGAGGTTGAGCACGGTGCGCATGCGTGGCGCCAGGCGCTCGTGCACGCGCCGCGCCAGGGCATCGGCCAGCGCATCGTGCGCCAGCGCGTCCACGCTCAGGCCACCAGCGATGGCCCGCGCACGCAGCTCGGTCAGCAGCGCGCGCGCCGTCTGGGCCACCAGCGTGTGGCCATGCGCCAGGGCCAGCGCCTGCACGGCCGACAGGCGCAGAAGACGATCGAGCGCAGGCAGATCCTGCGGCCGGGCGGCGTTCGATGGTTGGGGTTCAGCCGACGAACCGTGAACCACGGATTCTTCAGGCAGCAGCATCAGGAGGCTCCCGGTTCGGCTTCAGGGTCGCCAAAGAGCAGCAGCATGTTGGTGCCGCTGCGCACGTAGCCCTCCTCGGACACCAGCAGATCGAGCGTGAGCGTGGCCAGATCGTCCGCCACGGGCTCGACGTGCACCTCGCGCGCCATGTGCATGGTCTTGAGGTAATGGTGGCATTCGTCGCAGGTCTCGGCCTCGATCGCGGGCGCCTTCTCGGGCTCGGCGGCGGCCTGGGCGGGCTGCAGGCCGCGGTAACGCACGCTCTTGTCGGAAAAACACTGCGTGCACTGCACGCGCTCCATCAGCCACTGCGTGCCGCACAGGCTGCAGCACAGGTAGCGCTGGCCTTCCTGCCGGCCGCCCACGCGCGTGAGGCTGGCCACCGGGGCGCTGCCGCAGCAGGGGCAGCGGTTGCTGTTCTCGACCGGGTGAAAGACCGTCGGGCCCAGCGCGCTGGTGCGCGTGACCAGGTGCGCCCAATAGAGCTGCAGGCCCGCGGCGATGAGCGGCGCCGTGGCCAGGTCGAGCCCCAGCGTGATGCCCGCGAGCAGCCGGTCGGCCTGCTGCTCCAGCGTCTGGTCGGGCAGGCCGATGACGGCCGACACGCCGGTGCGCGCCGGGCTGTCGGCCGGGAGCTTGCCCAGCACCTGCGCCAGCAGCGCGCGCAATTCGCCGCGCCAGGCCGGATCGCGCGGCCAGGCCTCGGTGGCCAGCAGGGCCCGCCCTTCGGCCGCGGCCGCGTCGATCTGTTCCTGCGTGGGCAGCGGCACCGGCGCGAACCCGGACAGGCGCGCATGCTGCGCCTCGCAGACCACGGCCATGAACATCAGGTAGTCGTGCATGGGGTGGCCCGCGGCCTTCTGGCGCAGGCGCAGCGCGCGCTCGGCAAACAGGCCGGCGCGCTTGGGCAGGAGCAGCAGCGGTACGTCGATCGACGAGCGCAGTGCAATCTCTTCGGGCGTGTGCTGAAACGGTTGGTAGTCGGGCGAGTTCAAGGGCGTATCGGCAAAAAAAGAAGCTGCCCCGGCGCATCAGGCGCCCGCAGGCAGCTTGGGGTTCAACAAAAGGGTTTCTTCATTTCCTGGAGGCCTTCATCTGGTCGCGATACCAGAGCGGATGGTGGTGCCTGGCCCAGGCCGCGCTCACCTTGCCGCGCACCATCGCGCCCAGCGTGCCCTTGACCCAGATGGCCGCATAGGCATGCACGATCACCCCGAGCACGAGGATGAAGGCCGCCAGCGCATGCACCAGCACGGCCACGCGCTGCAGCGGGATTGGCACGCTGGCGGCGAACCAGGCCTGCCAGAACATGACCCCCGTCACCAGCAGCACGATGAGGCACAGCGTGAACACCCAGAAGACGAACTTCTGTCCGCCGTTGTACTTGCCCACGGCGGGCATCTTCGCGGCATTGCCCTGGGCGATCAGCGTGCCGGCCTTTGCCAGCCACTCGGAGTCTTCCTTGTGCCAGATGTTGGCCCCCACGAACATGAAGAACATGCCCAGGAACAGCACGAACATCGCGATGCCGAGGTAGGGATGCAGGATGCGCGTCCACTGCGGGCCGCCCAGCAGGTTGGTGAGCCAGAACAGCGCCGGGTGAAAGAGCGCGAAGCCCGAGGCGGCCGCGAGCACGAAGCACGTGACCACCGCCCAGTGGTTGGAGCGCTGGCCCGCGTCGTAGCGTTGCAATTGAGGGGTTTTCATGACCGGTCTCCTTGCGTGCTGTCCTCGGTTTCATCCTCGGGGGCCTCCAGCGGCCCCTTGCGCAGGTAGTGGAACCACCCGGCAAACGCCGCGCCCGCCATGACCGCCAGGCCGATGGGCTTGGCCAGCCCCTTCCAGAGCGAGACCATGGGGCTGATGCTCGGATCGCGCGGCAGACCCGTGAGCTCGGGCCGGTCGGCGTGCTTGAGCACGTACATGACGTGCGTGCCGCCCACGCCCGCCGGGTTGTAGACCCCGGCGTTCTTGTAGCCGCGCTCCTTGAGCTCGGCGGTGCGCTGCACCGCGTGCTCCAGCATGTCTTCCTTGGGCCCGAAGGTGATGGCGCCCGTGGGACAAGCCTTGACGCAGGCGGGTTCGATCCCCTCGCTCACCCGGTCGGAGCACAAGGAGCATTTGTACGCCTTGTTGTCCTTGGGGCTGATGCGCGGGATGTCGAACGGGCAGCCCTTGATGCAGTAGCCGCAGCCGATGCAGTGCTCGCTGATGAAGTCCACGATGCCGTTGGAGTACTTGACGATGGCACCGGGCGAAGGGCAGGCCTTCAGGCACCCCGGGTCCTCGCAGTGCATGCAGCCGTCCTTGCGGATCAGCCATTCGAGATGGTCCTGCTCGGGCTCGACCTCGAAGTAACGCATCAGCGTCCACGTCTGGCCGGACAGGTCGGCCGGGTTGTCGTAGACGCCGATGTTGGTGCCCACATCGTCGCGCAGGTCGTTCCACTCCGAGCACGCCACCTGGCAGGCCTTGCAGCCTATGCACTTGGAGACGTCGATCAGCTTGGCGACCTCCGTCACGTGGGTGCGCGCCTGGGGCGGCGGTGTCGTCGTGGCCGAGCGGGCGACCACATCCAGTGATTGCAGACTCGACATGGCTACACCTTTTCAATGTTGACGAGGAAGGCCTTGAACTCCGGCGTCTGCGAATTGGCGTCGCCCACGAACGGCGTCAACGCATTGGCCAGGTAGCCATTCTTCGTCTGTCCCTTGAAGCCCCAGTGGAACGGTATGCCCACAAGGTGCACCTGCTTGCCGTCCACGTTGAACGGCTTGATGCGCTTGGTGACCACGGCCTTGGTGATGATCGACGCGCGGATGCTGCTGATCTTCACCTTGTCGCCCTTCTTGATACCCTTCTCCTTGGCCAGCTCCTCGCTGATCTCGACGAAGGCCTCGGGCTGCATGATGGCGTTCAGGCGCGCATGCTTGGTCCAGGTGTGAAAGTGCTCGGTCAGGCGATAGGTGGTCGCGGTGTAGGGAAACTCCTCCTTCTTGCCAAAGGCATCCATGTCGCTCTTGAACACCCGGGCGGCCGGATTGCTGATCGCCTTGGGGTTGTCCGGGTGCAGCGGGTTCACGCCGATCGGGGTTTCGAACGGTTCGTAGTGCTCGGGGAAGGGACCGTCCGCCATGCCGATCGCGTGCAGCCGCGCCACGCCCTCGGGGTTCATGATGAACGAGCCCATGCCGATCTCCGGCTTGGCCGAGGGCAGCATGTCGGGCACGTCCGCGCCGGTCCAGGTCTTGCCGTTCCAGTACTCGTACTTCTTGTTCGGCGCCCAGGGCTTGCCGTCCTTGTCGGCGCTGGCGCGGTTGTAGAGGATGCGCCGGTTGGCCGGCCAGGAGAAGCCGAAGCTCTGGTACACGCCCCAGCCCGTGGGATCCTCCAGGCTGCGGCGCGCCGTCAGGTTGCCCGCCTCCGACCAGGCGCCCGCGTACAGCCAGTTGCCGCAGGCGGTGGAGCCGTCGTCGCGCAGCATGGCGAAGCCCGGCACCTGCTGGCCCGCCTTCACGAGCACCGCGGGCGGCGCGGAAGGGTTGGCCGGGTCGGGCGGCGCATGCACGTCGCCGATCGCGCGTCCGCTGATCTCCTTGAGCAGTTCGCTGGACGTGGGCTCCTCGGGGATGACGTAGGGCCAGTCCAGGTTGAGGATGGGATCGGGGAAGGCGCCGCCGTCCTTGGCGTACATCGCCCGCAGCCTGACGAACAGCTGCGCCATGATCTCCGAATCGACCTTGGCCTCGCCGGGCGGCTCGACGGCGGCTTCCTTCCAGATCGCGACGCGGCTGGAATTGGTGAAGCTGCCCTGCTCCTCGGCAAAACAGGCGGTCGGCAGGCGGAAGACCTCGGTCTGGATGGACTCGGGCTTGACGTCGTTGAACTCGCCGAAGTTCTGCCAGAACTCGCCGGTCTCCGATTCGAGCGGATCGATCATCACGAGGTACTTCAACTTCATGAGCGCCGCCGACAGCTTGTTCTTGTTGGCGACGGTGGCCAGCGGGTTGAAGCCCTGCGAGATGAAACCGCCCACCTTGCCCTGGTGCATCAGCTCGAAGATGTGCATCACGTCAAAGCCGCCGGGGAACTTGGGCATCCAGTCGTAGCAGAAGTCGTTTTCCTTGGTTGCGGCCTTGCCGTAGTAGGACTTCATCAGGCTCACGTAGAAGCGCGAGAAGTTGCTCCAGTAGTTGAACTGGTTGGGCCGCATGGCCTTGGGCGTGAGCCGCTTGATGTAGCCCTCGAACGTGGTGTCGGCGTCCATGGGCGCGCCCAGGTAGCCCGAGAGCACCTCGGCGTAGGCGTTCATGTCGGTCACACCCTGCACGTTGGAGTGCCCGCGCAGCGCGTTCACGCCGCCGCCCGGCCGCCCCATGTTCCCGAGCAGCAGCTGGATCATCGCCATGGTGCGGATGTTCTGGCTGCCCACGGTGTGCTGCGTCCAGCCCAGCGCATACAGGATGGTGCTGGTCTTGTCGGGCGCGGACATCTCGCCCAGCATCTCGCAGATCTTCAGGAACTTGTCCTGCGGCGTGCCGCAGATGCGCGAGACCATCTCGGGCGTGTAGCGGCTGTAGTGCTTCTTGAGCTGCTGGTAGACGCACAGCGGATCCTGCATCGTCTCGTCGACCTTGACGTAGCCGTCCTCGCCCAGCTGGTAGCCCCAGGTGGACTTGTCGTACTTGCGCGTGGCCTCGTCGTAGCCGCTGAAGATGCCGTTTTCCAGCTTGAAGCCGGGCTTGAGCAGGAAGGTGGCGTCGGTGTTGAACTTGACGTAGTCGTGGTGGATCTTGTCGTTCGTGAGCAGCCAGTTGATGACGCCGCCCAGGAAGGCGATGTCGGTGCCGTTGCGGATCGGTGCATAGAAGTCCGCGACCGCGGACGTGCGGTTGAAGCGCGGGTCCACCGAGATCAGCCGGGCCTTGCGCTTCTGCATGGCCTCCACCACCCATTTGAAGCCAACCGGGTGGGCTTCGGCGGCATTGCCGCCCATCACAAGAATCAGATCGGCATTTTTGATGTCGGTCCATGAATTGGTCATCGCTCCGCGACCGAATGTCGGGCCCAGACTGGTCACCGTCGGTGCGTGTCAGACGCGTGCTTGTGTATCGATTCCCACCATGCCAAGGGCGCGCGCGACCTTGACGGACAGATAGCTCGATTCGTTGCTCGAGGAACTGCAGATCAGAAACCCCGTGGAGAGCCAGCGGTTGACCGTGGCGCCCGCATCGTTCTTCGTCTGGAAGTTCGCATCGCGGTCCGCCTTCATGTGCTTGGCGATGCGCGTGAGCGCGTCATCCCAGGAAATGCGCTTCCATTCCTTGGTGCCGGGTTCGCGCACCTCGGGGAACTTGACGCGGGCCGGGGAGTTGATCATGTCCATCACACCCGCGCCCTTGGGGCACAGCGAGCCGCGGCTCACCGGGTTGCTCGGGTCGCCCTCGACGTGGATGACCTTGCGCGTGGCGTTTTTCGCCTTGTCGCCCAGCGTGTAGATCAGCATGCCGCAACTCACCGAGCAGTACGGGCAGGTACTGCGGGTGACCGTGGCGGCCGTGAGTTTGTAAGCGCGTGTCTCGGCCAGCGCAGCGGTGGGCGAAAAACCCAGGGCCACCATGCTGGAACCGATCAGTCCCGCGGCGCTGACGCGGAAGAACTGTCTTCGGTGCATGTCCATCGGAAACTCTCCTTTCGGCAGTGGAGAAAACCATGCTCCGACGGACGCCAGAAACCCTTCCATCGGAAGATGCAAAGCCAGTCTAGGGTTTAAAACAATGCTGTCACCTCAGGTAAACCCTAGGGAAAGTCGCCGATGCGCCTCGCGCAATCCCGTGCCGAACCTCAGTCGCGCAGACGCTGTCCATCGACGAAGACATGCAGGCTGCGCTCGGGCATCCGCATCCATGGCTCGTTGCGCGTGAGCGGCGCCGTGGCGATCACGGCCACGCGGTCCGTCGGCGTGGTGCAGGTGGAAAAGTCCAGGCTCAGGTCCTCGTCGCTCAACTGCGCCACGGCGAACGGGTGCTGGCGCTCGATGCAGTGCAGCTGCGTGCTCGCATGCGCCCACAGCGCCTGGCCGTTGGAGAGCAGGAAGTTGAAGCTGCCGTGCGGTGCGATGTGCGCGGCCAGTTCGCGCAGCGTGAGCGTGAGTTCGCGCACGCTGGGCGCGCCCGCGTGCGACTTGGCGAGCTCCTGCATGATCCAGCAGAAGACGTGTTCGCTGTCGGTGCTGCCCACGGGATGAAAGCTCGCGTGCAGGCGCGGGCGGAAGTCCTTCAGATCGCCGTTGTGCGCGAACACCCAGTACTGCCCCCAGAGCTCGCGCACGAAGGGGTGGCAGTTCTCCAGCCGCACCTCGCCCTGCGTGGCCTTGCGGATGTGGGCGATGACGTTGCGGCTCTTGATCGGGTAGCGGCGAATCAGCTCGGCCACGGGTGAATCGACCGCGCGCTCGTGGTCGACGAAGTGGCGCAGCCCCTTGCCCTCGAAGAACGCGATGCCCCAGCCATCGACGTGATCGGCCGTGTGCCCCGCGCGCTCGGCGAAGCCGGTGAAGCTGAAGGTCACGTCGGTGGGGGTGTTGGCGTTCATGCCCAGAAGCTGACACATGGGTAAATTATCGGGGTTACCAGCAAGGTTACACACGGCATCGAAGGCAAAACCGGAGAATCCCGTTGCCGCGCCCGGGGCATGCACCGCAAAAACCGGAGCGCGCATCGTGTAAGCTTGCAGTAAGACGTCATACCATTTGCGCGCCGGGGAGGCGCACCCAGGAGCCATCAAGATGCAGATAGGAGTGCCCGCCGAGACACTGGCCGACGAAAAACGCGTGGCCACCGTGCCCGACGTCGTCGAGAAGATCATCAAGCTCGGCTTCCGTGTCGCCATCGAATCGGGCGCGGGCGACGCGGCCCATTTCAGCGATGACGCCTATCGCGCCGCGGGCGCCGAGGTGCTGCCCGACGCGGCCACGCTCTGGGCCCGGTCGGACATCGTGCTCAAAGTGCGCCCGCCGAGCAGCGAGGAAGTGGCGCTGATGCCGGAAGGCCGCACGCTGATCGGCTTCATCTGGCCGGCGCAGAACCCGGCACTGATGGAACAGCTGGCCGCCAAGAAGGCCACGGTGCTGGCGATCGACTGCCTGCCGCGCACGCTGAGCCGGGCGCAGAAGATGGATGCGCTCACGTCCACGGCGGGCGTCTCGGGCTACCGCGCCGTGATCGAGGCGGCCAACGCCTTCGGGCGTTTTTTCAACGGCCAGATCACGGCGGCGGGCAAGGTGCCACCGGCCAAGGTGTTCATTGCCGGCGCGGGCGTGGCGGGGCTGGCGGCCATCGGCACGGCGGCCAACCTGGGCGCCATCGTGCGCGCCAACGACACGCGCGCCGAGGTGGCCGACCAGGTCAAGTCGCTGGGCGGCGAGTTCGTCAAGGTCGACTATGAGGAAGAGGGCTCGGGCGGCGGCGGCTACGCCAAGGTGATGAGCGAGGGTTTCCAGGCCGCGCAGCGCCAGATGTACGCCGAACAGGCCAGGGACGCGGACATCATCATCACCACCGCGCTGATTCCCGGCAAGCCGGCTCCCAAGCTCATCACCGCCGAGATGGTGCAGAGCATGAAGCCCGGCAGCGTGATCGTGGACATGGCGGGCGAGCAGGGCGGCAACTGCGAGCTCACCGTGCCCGGCGAGGCCGTGGTGCGCCACGGCGTCACCATCATCGGCTACACCGATCTCGCCTCGCGCCTGGCGCGGCAGTCGTCCACGCTGTACGCCACCAACCTGCTGCGCCTGCTCGAAGAGCTGTGCAAGGCCAAGGACGGCGTGGCGCTGGTCAACATGGAAGACGACGCCATCCGGGGGCTCACGGTCATCAAGGAGGGCGAAGTCACCTGGCCGGCGCCGCCGCTGAAGGCAGCGCCCAAACCGGCGCCCAAGGCCGCGGCCGCGCCGGTGGCGGAGAAGAAATCGGCGCACGGCCCGGGCGCGCCGATGTCGGGCAAGGCGCTGACCATCGTCTTCGCCGTGCTCGCCGTGCTGTTCTGGGCCATCGGCGCCTACGCACCCGCCGCCTTCCTCGGCCACTTCACGGTGTTCGTGCTGGCCTGCTTCATCGGCTACATGGTGGTGTGGAACGTCACGCCCGCACTGCACACGCCGCTGATGAGCGTGACCAACGCCATTTCCAGCATCATCGCCATTGGCGCGCTGATCCAGATCGCACCGCCCGGCGCGGGCACCGACGGACGGCCCGACACGCTCATCCTCTGGCTCGCGTTCGCGGCGCTGGTGCTTACGGGCGTCAACATGTTCGGCGGCTTCGCCGTCACGCGCCGCATGCTGGCGATGTTCCGCAAGTAAACCCCCGCCGCCCCAACCAGAACCAGAACCCGAGGAAGAGAACAACCATGTCCGCAAGTCTCGTGACGGTGGCCTATCTGGGCGCCGCCATTCTGTTCGTCCTGAGCCTGGGAGGGCTCTCCAACCCCGAAACCTCACGCCGCGGCAATCTGCTGGGCATGATAGGCATGGCGATCGCCGTGCTGGCCACGGTGTTCGGCCCGCGCGTGCACATCTCGGGCCTGGGCTGGATCGTGCTCGCGCTGGTGATCGGCGGCGGCATCGGGCTGTGGGCTGCGCGCATCGTCAAGATGACGCAGATGCCCGAGCTGATCGCGCTCATGCACAGCCTGGTGGGCCTGGCCGCTTGCGTGGTGGGTTTCGCGAGCTACGTGGATACGTCCATCCGGTTCGAAGGCTCGGAGAAGATCATCCACGAGGTGGAGATCTACCTCGGCATCCTGATCGGCGCCTATACCTTCTCGGGCTCGCTCATCGCCTTCGGCAAGCTCTCGGGCAAGATCGGCGGCAAGCCGCTGCTGCTGCCGGCGCGCCACTGGATCAACCTGGTGGCGCTGCTGGTGGTGCTCTGGCTGGGCAGCCGCTTCCTGGCCGCGCCCGACGTGCAGGCCGGCATGACGCCGCTGCTCATCATGACGGTGATCGCCGTGCTGCTGGGCGTGCACATGATCATGGCCATCGGCGGCGCGGACATGCCGGTGGTGATTTCCATGCTCAACAGCTACTCGGGCTGGGCGGCGGCGGCCACGGGCTTCATGCTCAGCAACGATCTGCTGATCGTCACCGGCGCGCTCGTCGGCTCCTCGGGCGCGATCCTCTCCTACATCATGTGCAACGCGATGAACCGCAACTTCATCAGCGTGATCGCGGGCGGTTTCGGCTCCGGCGGCGGCGCGGCGGCGGCCAGGCAAGGCGACGCGGCCGAACCGCAGGGCGAGGTCACGCCCATCAGCGCCGGCGAGACGGCCGAGCTGCTGCGCGAAGCCAAGCAGGTGATCATCGTGCCGGGCTACGGCATGGCGGTGGCGCAGGCGCAGCACACGGTGTACGAGATCACGCAGACGCTGCGCGAGAAGGGCATCCAGGTGCGCTTTGCCATCCACCCCGTCGCCGGTCGCATGCCCGGCCACATGAACGTGCTGCTGGCCGAGGCCAAGGTGCCCTACGACATCGTGATGGAAATGGACGAGGTCAACGACGACTTCCCGGACACCGACGTGGCCATCGTCATCGGCGCCAACGACATCGTCAACCCCAGCGCGGCCGAAGACCCGAGCAGCCCGATCGCCGGCATGCCGGTACTCGAGGTCTGGAAGGCCAGGACCTCCATCGTGATGAAGCGCTCCATGGCTTCGGGCTATGCCGGGGTGGACAACCCGCTGTTCTACAAGGAGAACAACCGCATGCTGTTCGGCGACGCCAAGAAGATGCTGGAGGAAGTGCTGGCCGCGCTCAAGGCATGAAACCCCTGCCAGGGGCGGCACCTCCCATTTTTCGGCCCTCCGGCAAGGGCGCATAATTCAAAAAAGCACGACCGTTCGTTTTATAAATCGCTGTAACCCGCTTCGATTTCATACCAGATCACCCAACCAGCATTGCAGGAGACTTGATAATGACCGACCGCCCATGGCTTGCCGCCTATCCGCAAGGCGTCCCCGCGGACATCGACCCATCGCAGTACCAGTCGCTGGTACAGCTGATGGAAGAGGCGTTCACCAAATACGCCAACCGCACCGCCTACACCTTCATGGGCAAGGACACCACCTTCGCCCGGGCGGACGCGCAAAGCCGCCAGATGGCCGCCTATCTGCAGAGCCTGGGGCTGGCGCGCGGCGCGCGCGTGGCGCTGATGATGCCCAACATCCCGCAGTACCCGGTGGCCATGGCCGCCGTGCTGCGCGCGGGCTACGTGGTGGTGAATGTGAACCCGCTCTACACCCCGCGCGAGCTCGAGCACCAGCTCAAGGACTCGGGGGCGCAGGCCATCATCATCCTGGAGAACTTCGCGACCACGCTGCAGGCGTGCCTGGCGCGCACGCCCATCAAGCACATCGTGCTGTGCGCCATGGGCGACCGGCTGGGCTTTCTCAAGGGCACGATCGTCAATTACGCGGTGCGCAACGTTTCGAGCTGCCCGGCGCCGTGCGCTTCAACGACGCGCTGGACAAGGGCGCGGGCATGAAGCTCGCCAAACCCGACATCAAACCCGACGACATCGCGCTGCTGCAATACACGGGCGGCACCACGGGCGTGTCCAAGGGCGCGGTGCTGCTGCATCGCAACGTGATCGCCAACGTGCTGCAGTCCGAGGCATGGAACGAGCCCGTGATGAGCCAGGTGCCCCAGGGCGAGCAACAGACCTCGGTCTGCGCGCTGCCGCTCTATCACATCTTCGCATTCACGGTGAACATGATGCTGTCCATGCGCACGGGCGGCAGGACCATCCTGATCCCGAACCCGCGCGATCTGGCCGCCACGCTCAAGGAGCTCTCCAGGCACACCTTCCACAGCTTTCCGGCCGTGAACACGCTGTTCAACGGCCTCGCGCACCACCCCGATTTCGACACCGTCAACTGGAAGAACCTCAAGGTGTCCGTGGGCGGGGGCATGGCGGTGCAGGCCGCCGTGGCCCAGCTCTGGCTGGAGAAGACCGGCTGCCCGATCTGCGAGGGCTACGGCCTGTCGGAAACCAGCCCGTCGGCCACCTGCAACCCGGTCACGGTCAAGGAGTTTTCCGGCACCATCGGCGTGCCGCTGCCCAGCACCTGGCTGCGCATCCTGGACAACGACGGCAACGACATTTCCACCAGCGGCGAGCCCGGCGAGATCGCGATCAAGGGCCCGCAGGTCATGGCCGGCTACTGGCAGCGCCCCGATGAAACCGCCAAGGTCATGACGGCCGACGGCTACTTCAAGACCGGCGACATCGGCACCATGGACGCGCGCGGCTACTTCAAGATCGTGGACCGCAAGAAGGACATGATCTTGGTGAGCGGCTTCAACGTCTATCCCAACGAGGTGGAGGGCGTGGTTGCGCAGATGCCGGGCGTGCTCGAATGCGCCGTGGTGGGCGTGCCCGACGAGAAGACCGGCGAGGCGGTCAAGCTCGTGATCGTGCGCAGCGACCCCAGCCTCACCGAGGAGAAGGTGCGCGAGTATTGCCACCAGTACCTCACGGGCTACAAGCGCCCCAAGTACGTGGAATTCAGCACCGCCGACCTGCCCAAGTCCGCCGTGGGCAAGATCCTGCGGCGCGAACTGCGCGAAACGGCCTGAGTGCGGGGGATGGTCACGGCCATCCTCAGCGCCCTGCCCGAGGAGCAGGGCGGCCTGGCCGCCGCGCTCCAGGACCACGCCACCAGCGACTGCGCGGGGCGCACGTTTCACACCGGCACGCTGCACGGGCAGCGCGTGGTGCTGGCGCTCTCGGGCATAGGCAAGGTGGCGGCGGCCATCACCGCCACGCTGCTCATCGAACGCTTTGGCGCGCGGCGCCTGATCTTCACCGGCGTGGCCGGTGGCTTGGGTGAGGGCGTGCGCGTGGGCGACGTGGTGGTGGCCCGCCACACGCTGCAGCACGACATGGACGCCTCGCCCATCTTCCCGCGCTGGGAACTGCCGCTGCGCGGCACGGCGCTGCTGGCGTGCGATGCGCCGCTCAGCGCTTTGCTTTTGAGAGCTGCCAGCGCAGGTGTGGCATGGTCAAATGCCGATTCTGTTCTTGAAAATCACGCACCCGCCCGCATCCATCACGGCCTGATCGTGAGCGGCGACCGCTTCGTGAGCACGGCCCGGGAATCGGCCCTGCTGCGCACCGGACTGCTGGCGGCCGGCCACGACGCGCTGGCGGTGGAAATGGAAGGCGCGGCCGTCGCCCAGGCCTGCAGCGACTACGGCGTGCCCTGTGCCATCCTGCGCACCATTTCAGACCGCGCCGACGACAGCGCGCATGTGGATTTCAGCCGCTTCGTGCGCGACGTGGCCAGCGGCTACGCCGAGCGCATCGTGCAGGCGCTGCTGCCCAGCCTTCCCCGTTGAGCTTCAGGCCAGCCAGCCGCGCTTGCGAAAGTAGAACATCGGCACCAGCGCGCTGGCGATCATCAGCACGATGGCGTACAGGTAGCCGTGCTGCCACTCCAGCTCGGGCATGGCCTTGAAATTCATGCCGTAGACGCTGGCGATCAGGGTCGGCGGCAGCAGCGCAACGCTGGCGACCGAGAAGATCTTGATGATCTTGTTCTGGTTGATGTTCAGGAAGCCGACCGTGGCGTCCATCAGGAAGTTGATCTTGTCGAAGAGGAACTGGGTGTGGCTGTCCAGCGACTCGATGTCGCGCAGGATCTGGCGCGCGTCCTCGAACTGCTCGGCGTTGAGCATGCGGCTGCGCATCATGAAGCTCACGGCGCGGCGCGTGTCCAGCATGTTGCGCCGGATGCGCCCGTTCAGGTCTTCCTCCCACGCGATGTCGGCCAGCACCTGCTGCGCGTGCGTGTCCGTCATCTGGCCTTCGAGCACCTGCGTGCTGACCTTCTTGAGCTCGTCGTAGATGCCTTCGAGCGTGTCGGCCGAATACTCCACGTCGGTGTCGAAGAGGTTGAGCAGCGCCTCCTTCGCGTCCTGGATCAGGCCCGGGGCGCGGCGCGCGCGCATGCGCACGAGGCGAAACACCGGCACGTCTTCCTCGTGGATGGAAAACAGCACGCCGCAGCTCTTGAGCTCGGTATTGTGCTGGTTCAGGATGAAGGCCACGCGCACCGAGCGCGGATCGTCGTCATCGTCGATCAGGAAGTCGCTCCTGATGTGCAGTTCGCCGTTGTCTTCCTCGTAAAAACGCGCCGACTCCTCGATGTCGTCATCCATCGCGTCTTCGGGAATCGAGAGGCCGTAGTACTGGGAGACCGCGCGCTTTTCCTCGCGCGTGGGCGACTCCAGATCGACCCAGACCGGATTGAAGCGCGCCAGTTCGTCCAGCGACTCGAATTCTTCCTGAACCAGCCGGCCGTTGACCAGCGAAAAAATATTGAGCATGGCTCCCGCTCTCCCTGAAGATGGTTGTTCCGCGGCGGCAAGGGGGTGCTTTCAGCACCCCCGGACCGCCTAGGCAGATCGGGAGGCTGAAAGCCGACGACTGGGGCTGGCTTCCATGGAGGGGTCTCCTTTGTGGGTTACCTGAAATTATGGCATCGGGGGCGACGAGCCCGCCGCCAGCGCCATCGCGCGCTGCAGATCGGCCCAGGCTTCGCGCTTGGCCTTGGGCGCGCGCACCAGGTAGCTGGGCGCATAACTCACGATCACCGGCGTGCCGTCCGGCAGGCGGTGCTCGCGTGCGCGCAGCCGCTCCAGTGGCTCGCCGCCACCGAGCACGCAGCGGGCCGCGCTCAGGCCCAGGGCCAGCACGATGGCCGGCCGCAGATCGTCCAGCATCTGCCGCAAGGCCCGCGGGTCATCGGGCGCGCCCTGCACCGCACGGCGCACCGTGCTGACGAAGACCGAAGGTTCCCCCTTGAGCCCCATGGCCTGCAGCATGTTGTGCAGCAGATCACCGGCCTCGCCGCTGCCCGGATCATCGGGCGTGGGACTGTCGAGCGCGACGAGCCAGCGGGGCGCCGACGCGCCCGCGCCTGCCACGTCGGCCACGTCGGCCGCAGCGGCATACAGAGGCTGCGGCGCCTCCAGGCGCCACCCGGCCTGAGCGGTGTGCGACGCGTGCGGTGTGTGCGGCGCCGGGACCGGGACGGGCGCAGCGGGCGGGGGCACCGGCGTCTGGCGCGCCACGGCAGAGGCTGCGGCCGGGACCGGCCCGCGCGGCGCAGGCGCCGCCATGACGGGCGCCGGGGCCGGGGTCCACACGCGCACACCCATTTCGGCCAGCATGGCCCGCCGACGCGCGTCGAGATGGTTCACAACGTCAGGCACATCATCACCGCATCTTCGCGCCGCCCCTGCGCTGCCGGGTAATAGTTGCGGCGCACCCCGACGCTCTGAAACCCGCCAGCCGCATAGACCGCACGGGCGCGTTCGTTGCCCACGCGCACTTCCAGCCAGAGCATGCGCGCGCCCCGGCCCCGCGCCCACAGGGCAATGGCCTCGAGCATCAGCCGCGCCCAGCCCTGGCGCTGGTACCTCGGCGCCACGGTGATGTTGAGCAGATGCGCCTCCTGCACGCCCATCATGACCACGAAATAGCCGAGCATCTCTTCGCCCGCCATCAGCGCCTGGCACTCGTAGCCCATGTTGATCGAGTCGAGAAAATTGCCGCGGCTCCAGGGCTGCGCATAGGCCACCTGCTCGATCTCCATGAGCGCATCCAGATGCGCGAGCGTGAGCGGCACGAAAGCCGCCTGGGGGGCCAGCACCGCACTCATGCACCGTGCTCCATGCGCGCCGCCTCGCGCTCCGCCGTGGTCTGCGCCACCTTGTCACGCACATACAGGGGCAGGGCCCGATCGGCGGCGACGGCGCCGCCCCGGGCGATCAGCGCCGGCGCCAGGCGCAGCAGGGCTTGGGCGGTGGGCAGCGCCACCACACGCGCAGCCGTGGGCGCCAGCCGCTGCCCGTAGGCCGCATCGGCATTGCCCGCCAGCGTCCAGCCCGGGGGGACGCACACCGCCTCGGGCGCGAGCAGCCGCGCCTCGCCCGGCAGGTGCCACAGCTGTTCGCGGTCGTCCCAGACGCAGTCGGCCGCATAGACCTCGCCCATGCGCGCATCGAGCGTCGCCAGCACCTGGGTACAGCCGCAGGCCTGCCGCGCTTCTTCCGCCACCGCCATCAGCGTGGGCACTGGCAGCACGGGCACGCCCGCGCCGGAGCGCGCGCCCAGGGCCAGGCCCTGCGCCACGGCGCACGCGGTGCGCAGCCCGGTGAACGAGCCCGGCCCCTGGCCGAACACGATGGCATCGAGCCGATCCAGCGAGGTACCGGCCCGCGCCAGCAGATCCAGGAGGGCCGGGATCAGCGTGCGCGAAGCCTGCGCCCCGCCCGCGCCCTCGTGCGTCAGCACGCGCGCGCGTGCCTGCACGGCGACGGACAGCCGTTCGGTACTGGTGTCAAAGGCAAGGAGATCCATGTGGGTTCGATTATCCGGTTTTAGACTCTCGCGCATCATGCGTTTGCTTCGACCCTTGACATTGACCTGCCTGCTGCTGTGGGGCGCGCTGGCGGGCTTTTCAGGCCGTGCCGCGCCGGCCCGGCCGGCCGGGTCCGACGGTCTGCCCGCCACCGTCGCCGCGGCGCTGCGGCAGGCCCAGGTGCCGCAGGACGCCCTCTCCGCCGTCGTGCTGCCGGTGCAGGGAGCCGACGCGCGCCTGGCATGGCATGGCGAGGCGATGCGCAACCCCGCCTCGGTGATGAAGCTCGTGACCACCTACGCGGCGCTGGAGCTGCTGGGCCCGGCCTACACGTGGCAGACGCCGGTCTACGTGCAGGGCACGCTCCGCGACGGCACGCTCAAGGGCCAGGTCTACATCCGCGGCCAGGGCGATCCGAAGCTCGTGGCCGAGCGCCTGTGGCTGATGCTCAGGCGCCTGCAGGGCCAGGGCGTGAGGCACATCGATGGCGACATCGTGCTCGACCGCAGCGCGTTTTCCGTCACCGCGCGCGATCCCGGCGATTTTGACGACGAGCCCTGGCGGCCCTACAACGTCGCGCCCGATGCGCTGCTCGTGAATTTCAACGCCCTCACGCTGAACTTCATCCCGGACGTGGCGGCGGGTATCGCGCGCATTGCCTTCGAGCCACCGATGATCCATCTGCAGATCCCGGGCAGCGTGCCTCTGGCGCCGGAACAGGCGGCCTGCGGCGACTGGCGCGCCGGTTTGCAGGCCGATTTTTCGCAAACCGGCCGCATCGTGCTGGCGGGCAGCTACCCGAGCGCCTGCGGCGAACGCCTGTGGTCCGCCGCACCCGCCGATCCCCAGGGCTTTGCCGCGCGAGCGATCGAAGGCATGTGGCGGGCGCTGGGCGGCACGCTCACGGGCGTGGTGCGTGACGGGCAGGTGCCCGATCACCTGCAACCGGTGTTCTCCAGCACCTCGCCCACGCTGGCTGAAGTGATACGCGACATCAACAAATACAGCAACAACGTGATGGCACAGCAGGTTCTGCTCACGATGGGCCGGGAGCAGACGGGCACGGGCACGCTGCAGAGCGCGCGCGCCGTACTCGACGACTGGTGGCGCGCGCATGGCGGCGCGTCCGCGGAGCTGGTGATGGACAACGGCGCCGGCCTGAGCCGCGAGGGGCGCGTGGGCGCGTGGGCGCTGGCGCGGCTGCTGCAGCAGGCCTGGGCCTCGCCTGTGATGCCGGAGCTGCTCGCCTCGCTGCCCATCATCGGCGTGGATGGCACGCTCAAACGGAGCCAGGGGCGGGCCCACGGAGCGGCGCACCTGAAGACGGGCTCACTGCGCGATGCGGCGGCGCTCGCCGGCTATGTGCGAGGCGCGAGCGGGAGACGCTACGTGCTCGTGGCACTGGTCAACGCCCCCAACGCGGTCGCGTCGCGGCCGGCGCTCGATGCCCTGGTCGATTGGGTCTGGGCAGATCAATGATGGACCGGCTCCGTGCCCGGTCACAAACCGTATCAGGACGTAAGGCACAATCGCCATGAAGAACCAGTAGAACGTCTCTAGACGCAGGTGCACCACCGCCATCGCCGCGACTGCGCTGGTACACCGCATGACGGAGAGCACGGACCGATGCAACCCCTGCTGCAAAACCTCGCTGAAATGACCACCCACCGCGATCATCTGCGGCTGGAGGTCTCGGTGCTCTCCACCATCCTCGCGCTGGGCAGCAACCTGCAGGTGCGCTCGCTCGAGTTGTTCGCGTTCGCCGACGAGATCCGCGTGCGGGCACGCTGCTGGAGCAGCAACGGCAGTATCGCCTGCACGCCGCACGAGGCGCTGCAGGACCCGAACAGCCACGGCCTGGACGAATTGCCGGAGCTCGCGCGCTGCATCCGCGAGCACGAGGCGAGCGCGCAGCAAAGCCGGCGCGGACGTCACGTGCTGTGGCTGCCGGTGTGGCTGGGGGACCACGTCACCACCTGCCTGGAAGTGACGCGCTCGCACCCCCTCACACAGCATCAGCGCGAAGTGATCACCGGCGTGTTCATGGTCTACCAGAACTACCAGAGCCTGCTGGACTACAGCGAGCGCGACGCGCTCACCGGCCTGCTCAACCGCAAGACCTTCGACGAGCAGTTCGCGCGCTACACCGAGGTCAACGGCGCGACCGAAGAGCACGGCCAATGGCTGGCGGTGCTGGATATCGACCACTTCAAGCTGGTCAACGACCGCTATGGGCACCTGTACGGCGACGAAGTCCTGATCCTGCTGGCCAACCGGCTGCGCGCGCAGTTTCGCAGCCAGGACCGCATTTTTCGCTTCGGCGGCGAAGAGTTCGTGGTGCTGCTGCGCTCCATCAGCCTGGAGAACGCCCGTGCAGCCCTGGAGCGCCTGCGCGCCGCCGTCGAAGCTCATGAATTCCCGCAGATCGGCCACATCAGCATCAGCATCGGCTTTGCCGCCGCCACGTCGGACACGCCGGTCGAGATCATCGGTTGCGCCGACCAGGCGCTGTACTACGCCAAGGAGCACGGACGCAACCAGGTGCGCTACTACGACGACCTCGTCAAGAGCGGCGAACTGCAAAGCAGGGTGTCGCACGGGGATGCCGAGCTGTTCTGAAGAACCTGGAACGGCCGCCGCCATCCCCGCAAGGGCCTGCGCTGAAAACGGCAACGGCACCCGCAGGCGCCGTTTCAAGTGAAATCAGCCTTGAACGCTTGCCAGACAAGCGTTATCAGCTACGCTTTCAATATCGTTTACTTCCCGGCCTGCTTCGCCTTGACCCTCTGGCGCCAGGCGTGCAGCAGCGGCTCGGTGTAGCCGCTGGGCTGCGTGAGGCCCTTGAAGACCAGGTCGCACGCGGCCTGGTAGGCCATGGATTCGCTGTAGCGGTCGTGCATCTTCTCGTACAGCGGATCGCCCGCGTTCTGCTGGTCCACCTTGGCGGACATGCGCTCGAAGGTGGCGCGCACCTGGCCTTCGCTCACGATGCCGTGCAACAGCCAGTTGGCCACGTGCTGGCTGGAGATGCGCAGCGTGGCGCGGTCTTCCATCAGGCCGATGTCGTTGATGTCGGGCACCTTCGAGCACCCCACGCCCTGGTCGACCCAGCGCACCACGTAGCCCAGGATGCCCTGGATGTTGTTGTCCAGCTCCTGCTGCTTCTCCACGTCGGACCAGTTCGGGTTGCTGCTCACGGGCACCGTGAGCAGGCCGGTGAGCAGGTTGTCGCGCTCGGCATCGGCGTCGATCTTCTCCAGCTCGGCCTGGACGGCGGCCACGTTGACCTGGTGGTAGTGCAGCGCATGCAGCGTGGCGCCCGTGGGGTTGGGCACCCAGGCGGTGTTGGCGCCGGCCCTGGGGTGGGCGATCTTCTGCTCCAGCATGGCTTTCATCAGGTCGGGTGCGGCCCACATGCCCTTGCCGATCTGCGCCTTGCCACGCAGGCCCATGGAGAGGCCCACGAGCACGTTGTTCTTCTCGTACGCCTGGATCCAGGCACTGGTCTTCATGTCGCCCTTGCGGATCATGGGGCCGGCATGCATCGAGGTGTGCATCTCGTCGCCCGTTCGGTCGAGGAAGCCGGTGTTGATGAAGGCGATGCGGCTCGGGGCGGCGGCGATGCAGGCCTTGAGGTTGACGCTGGTGCGCCGCTCCTCGTCCATGATGCCGAGCTTGACCGTGTTCTCGGCCAGCCCCAGCACCTGCTCGACGCGCGCGAAGACTTCGCTGGCGAAGGCCACCTCGGCCGGGCCATGCATCTTGGGCTTGACGATGTAGACGCTGCCGGTGCGCGAGTTGCGGATGCCGTTGGCGCCGCCCAGGCCCTTGAGGTCGTGGATCGCGATGGCCGTGGTGATCATCGCATCGAGAATGCCTTCGGGGATCTCGCGGCCCTCGGCGCCCCAGAGGATGGCGGGGTTGGTCATCAAATGGCCGACGTTGCGCACGAACAGCAGCGAGCGCCCGGGCAACACCACCTCCTGGCCGTTGGCGCCGGCGTAGCGCCGGTCGGGGTTGAGGCCGCGCGTCATCTTGCGGCCGCCCTTGTCGAAGGTTTCGGTGAGCGTGCCGCGCAGGATGCCGAGCCAGTTGCGATAGCCGAGCACCTTGTCTTCGGCGTCCACCGCGGCGATCGAATCCTCCAGATCGAGGATGGTCGAGAGCGCGGCCTCGACGACCACGTCGGCCACGCCCGCCGCGTCGCCTTGGCCGATGGGCGTGGCGCGGTCGATGCGGATGTCCACATGGATGCCGTTGTTCACCAGCAGCACGCCCGATGGGCTGGCCGCGTCGCCCTGGTGGCCGACGAATTGCGCCGGGTTTTTCAGGCCGGCGGCCGAACCGCCCTTGAGCGTGACCACCAACCGGCCGCCCTGCACGGCGTAGCCGGCGGCGTCCGCGTGCGAACCGCTCGCCAGCGGCGCCGCCTGATCGAGGAAGGCACGCGCATAGGCGATCACCTTGCTGCCGCGCACCGGGTTGTAGCCCTTGCCCTTTTCGGCGCCGCCATCCTCGCCGATCACGTCGGTGCCATAGAGCGCGTCGTACAAAGAGCCCCAGCGCGCGTTGGCCGCGTTGAGCGCGTAGCGCGCGTTCAGGATAGGCACCACGAGCTGCGGGCCGGCCTGGATGGCAAGCTCCGCATCCACGTGCTCGGTCGTCGCCTGCACGCCTTCGGGCGGGGGCACGAGGTAGCCGATGGTCTCCAGAAACTTGCGGTAGGCCGCCATGTCGCGGATCGGGCCGGGGTTGGCCTTGTGCCAGGTGTCGATCGCTGCCTGCAGGCGCTCGCGCTCGGCCAGCAGCGCGGCGTTCTTCGGGGCGAGGTCGGCCACGAGCGCGTCAAAACCCTTCCAGAAGGCATCGGGTGCGACGCCGGTGCCGGGCAGCACCTCGGCGTTGATGAACTGATAAAGCTCGTCGGCCACCTGAAGGCCGTGGGTGCGAGTGCGTGTGGTCATGGAAAGCCCCTTGAATCAAAACAAGCAGTGACCCGGCATGCGGATCGTGATATAGACTTTATTGCAAATAAACTTCTACATAAATAGGCCAAAACGGCAATTACTTGTGACTTTTTGGCAAAACTGAACAAACGATCTGCCTTGCAGAATCAATAACTTGATAGCTTCAAGAGCTTATTCAGCAAGGTTTTCATCCACTTCCAATGGATAAATTCAAGGCCTATTCCTCCTTCGTGTCCGTCGCCACGCGGGGCAGCCTCACGGCGGCGGCGCGGGCCGAGGGCGTGGCCCCGGCCATCATGGGGCGGCGCCTGGATGCGCTCGAAGAGCACCTGGGTGTCAGGCTCCTGGTGCGCACCACACGGCGCCTCACGCTCACGCACGAGGGCAGCGCCTTCCTCGAAGACTGCCAGCGCCTGCTCACCGACGCGGCCAACGCCGAGGCCAGCGTCTCCGCCGGCGGGGTGCGCGCCACCGGACATTTGCGCATCACCGCGCCCGCGGGCTTTGGCAGGCGCAAGGTGGCTCCGCTGGTGCCGACGTTTCACGCGCTGCACCCGGAGGTGACGATCTCGCTGAACCTCTCGGACCGCGTCATCGACCTGGCGGCCGAAGGCTACGACTGCGGCGTGCGCGTCGGCGACCTGACCGATTCCTCGCTGGTGAGCGTGCGGCTGGCGGACAACCGGCGCCTGTGCGTGGCCACGCCGGAATACCTCGCGCGGCGCGGCACGCCACTGCACCCCTCGGAACTGACGCAGCATGAGTGCCTCACGCTCTCCAGCGACGCCTCGCAGACGCGCGGCTGGGCCTTCAGCCTCCGGCAGGGCAACGGCAGCGTGGAGGTGATGCACGTCAGGCCAGATGGGCCGCTCGACTGCTCGGACGGGCAGGTGCTGCACGACTGGTGCCTCGCGGGCCATGGCATTGCCTGGCGCTCGACCTGGGAAGTGCAGGCGGAGGTGACCGCGGGACGCCTCGTGGCCGTGCTGGAAGACTTCGCCGCGCCGCCCAACGGCATCTTCCTGCTGCTGCCCCAGCGCAAGCACCTGCCGCTGCGCGTGCGGCTGTGGATGGATTTCCTGCGCGCGCAGTATGCTCGGCCGACCTTCTGGTCAGGGGGGGTTTTGCCTGCGGGCAATACTTCTGGCCTACACACGCGAAAGGATGCCCTCCCGTGATCCTCGAAAGCCTGCTGGCCTACGCCCACATCATGGCCTTTCTGATGCTGGCCACCTTCATGACCAGCGAGACGGCGCTGTGCCGGGCGCACTGGATGAATCCGGCCGTCGTGCACCGCCTGGTGCGCGTGAACGGCCTGAGCCTGATCTCGGGCGCCATCCTCGTGGCCACGGGGCTGGCGCGTACGTGGTGGGGCGTGAAGGGCACGGGCTGGTACTGGTCGCAGCCGCTGCTGCACGCCAAGATCGCGCTGCTGGCGGCAATGCTGGTGCTGCTGACCATGGCCGCGCGCCGCTACCGGGTGTGGCGCGCCAGGCTGCAGGCCGATGGCACGCTGCCCGACGACGAAGACCTGAGGAAGACGCGACTGCTCGTGATGTGGGCCGCGCACCTGATGGCGGTGGTCGTGCTGCTGGCGGTGTTTCTGGCGCGGGGCGTGCTCACGCGCTGAAAAGAAAACCCCGCAGGTCCGGCGGCGCTGCGGGGTCTGGCTGGCGAGGCGGCGATCAGCCGGCCTTGGCGCCGCTCAGGCACTCCTTCATGAAGGCCTTGCGCGCGTCGCCCGCCAGCTTCTTGGTCTTGGCATCGGCATTGCAGGTCTTCATCTTGTCCTGCTGCGTGGCCGGCGCGGCGGCGGCCTTCTTGGCGCTCAGGCACTCCTTCATGAAAGCCTTGCGCTCATCGCCCTTGAGGGCCTTGGTCTTGGCTTCGGCGTTGCACGTGGTCATCTTCTGCTGCTGGGCCGTGGGCGCCTTCGTCGCGGGCGCATCGGCCGCCAGCGCGGCAAAGGAAAGGGCGCAACTGGCGGCAGCCAGCATGGCAAGCCATTTTTTCATGCCAATCTCCTGAAAGGATGATGTCTGGTTCCTTGCCATCAACGCGATGGCAAGGTGCGTGCAGCATAGCGTGATGCACGCGATTTGTGCCGTCGGGCAGACCCGCGAGACGCGCCCGGCGCAAAGGCGCGCGGTGGCGGCGGCAAGGTGGGACACCCTAAAATCCGCCTCTTATGCTCAGCGTCAAACAAGAACTGCTCGCGGCACTGGCCGCGGAACTCGAAAAGCTCTCATCCGGCGCGGGCGCGCGCGCGGCGTTCGAATCGCCCAAGGTGGCGGCCCACGGCGACTGGGCCTGCACCGCCGCCATGCAACTGGCCAAGGCGCTGAAAACCAACCCCCGACAACTTGGTGAACAATTGCAAACCGCGTTGCTCGCCACCAACGCGTACCGGCAATGGGTCGATGCCATCGACATCGCCGGGCCGGGTTTCCTGAACATCCGCCTCAAGCCTGCCGCCAAGCAGCAGGTGGTGCGCGAGGTGCTCGGACAGCAGCAGCGCTTCGGCTGGCAACCGGATCGCGGCGAAAAAATCCTCGTCGAATTCGTCTCGGCCAACCCCACGGGGCCGCTGCACGTGGGCCACGGTCGCCAGGCGGCGCTGGGCGACGCAATCTGCAACCTCTACGCCACGCAGGGCTGGCAGGTGCACCGCGAGTTCTATTACAACGACGCGGGCGTGCAGATCGACACGCTTACGCGCAGCACGCAGCTGCGCGCGCAGGGGGTGAAGCCCGGCGACGCCGGCTGGCCCGAGGCCGCGTACAACGGCGACTACATCCAGGACATCGCCGACGCCTTCCTCGCCCGGGCCACGGTGCAGGCCGACGACCGCGCCTTCACCGCCAGCGGCGACGTGGGCGATTACGACAACGTGCGCCAGTTCGCCGTGGCGTATCTGAGGAACGAACAGGACAAGGACCTGCAGGCCTTCGCCCTGAAGTTCGACGGGTACTACCTCGAGTCGAGCCTGTACGCCAACGGCCACGTCGAGGCGACGGTGGCGCGCCTTGTCGCCAACGGCAAGACCTACGAGAAGGACGGCGCGCTCTGGCTCAGGACGACCGAGTACGGCGACGACAAGGACCGCGTCATGCGAAAGAGCGACGGGCACTACACCTACTTCGTGCCCGACGTCGCGTACCATATCCAGAAATGGCGCCGCGGCTACACCAAGGCGGTGAACATCCAGGGCACGGACCACCACGGCACCATCGCGCGCGTGCGCGCCGGGCTGCAGGCGGCTCATGTGGGCATTCCCCAGGGCTACCCCGACTACGTGCTGCACACCATGGTGCGCGTGGTGCGCGGCGGCGAGGAGGTCAAGATCAGCAAGCGCGCGGGCTCGTACGTGACGCTGCGCGACCTCATCGAGTGGACGAGCAAGGACGCGGTGCGCTTCTTTCTGCTCAGCCGCAAGCCCGACACCGAGTACACCTTCGACGTGGACCTGGCGATCGCGCAGAACAACGACAACCCGGTGTACTACGTGCAGTACGCGCATGCGCGCATCTGCTCGGTGCTGCGCGCCTGGCGCGAAGACCACGACACGGCGCCATTGGCCGACGTCGATCTGTCGCCGCTCGCCAGCGAACCGGCCCAGGCGCTGATGCTGCAGCTGGCCAAATACCCGGACATGCTCACGGCCGCCGCCACGGGCAACGCACCGCACGACGTGACCTTCTACCTGCGCGAACTCGCCGCCAGCTACCATAGCTACTATGACGCCGAGCGCATTCTGGTCGACGAGGAACCGGTGAAGCTCGCGCGCCTGGCCCTGGTGGCGGCCACGCGCCAGGTGCTGGAAAATGGTCTGGCCCTGCTTGGCGTTTCGGCGCCACAACGAATGTGAACATGACAGTCAACAAACAACGAGGGGGCACGCTGGCGGGTTTGATCCTGGGCGTGGTGGTCGGACTGGGCATCGCGCTGGTGGTGGCCGCCTACGTCAGCAAGGTGCCCGTGCCCTTCCTGAGCAGCGGCTCACGCCTGGTGGACCAGGATGCCAAGGAAGCGGCGCGCAACAAGAACTGGAACCCGAACGCCGGGCTGGTGGGCGAGGGCGCAAGCGGCTCGGGCACGAAGCCGCAGACGCCCGCAGGCACGACCGCCAACCTGCCGACACCTGCGGTGACGGGGCAGACACCCGAGCCCGGCGCCGCCGCGAGCAACGACCCCCTGGGCGACCTCGCGCGCTCCAGGGCGCAGGGCAGCGCCACGGCCGCGCCAGCGGCGGCGGGCGCGGCGGCAGGCACCGCCAGCGGCTACAACTACTTCATCCAGGCCGGAGCCTTTCGCGCCGCGGACGAGGCCGATGCGCAGCGCGCGCAGCTCGCCATGCTGGGCTGGGACGCGCGCACGAGCGAAGGGCAGCAGAACGGGCGCTCGGTGTACCGCGTGCGCATCGGACCATTCGCGCGGCGCGACGACGCCGAGCAGCTCAAGGGCAAGCTCGACGGCGCCGGCATTTCGTCCATCCTGGTGCGCGTGAGCACAGGCAGCGCCGCGAGCGCCAGCCGCTGACACCGATCCCCGTTGAACCTTTGCAGGTCAAACCCGCTCACACTTACCCGTTGCCATTTCGGAGCCTCCACGCATGAATCGTCGCGAATTTTCCCTTTCGGCCGGCACGGCCCTTGCCGCAGCCGTCGGCCTGCCGCTGGCCGCGCAGGCCAAGGACAAGGACGGCAAGTTCCAGGAGGGCATCGACTATCTGGAACTGAAGAAGCCGGCGCTGACCGAGGCCCCGAAGGGGCAGATCGAGGTGGTGGAGTTCTTCTGGTACAGCTGCCCGCACTGCAATGCCTTCGAGCCCACGCTCTCGGCCTGGATCAAGGCACTGCCCAAGGACGTGTTCTTCCGCCGCGCACCCGTGGCCTTCAACGCCAGCTTCGTGCCGCAGCAAAAGCTCTACTACGCGCTCGAAAGCATGGACAAGGTGGCCGAAATGCACGCCAAGGTGTTTCGCGCCATCCACGTCGAGCGCCTGCCGCTGAACAAGGACGATCTGATCTTCGACTGGATCGCCAAGCAGGGGCTCGATGCGGCCAAGTTCAAGGAGGCCTACGCCTCGTTCACCGTGGCCAACGACGTGCGCAAGGCGACGCAGCTGCAGAGCGCCTACAACGTCGAGGGCGTGCCCTCCATGGGCGTGGCGGGGCGCTACTACACCGACGGCACGCTCACGGGCAGCATGGGCACGGTGCTGCAGGTGGTCGATCACCTGGTGCAGCTGCAACGCAAGGCCTGAGGCCGCACCGGCCCCTCTTGCAAGCGCGTCAGGGACGCGCTTTTTTCATGTCGCGCGACCGGCGCGGCGCCTGCGCTTTCCTTTGGAAGCGACCGCTACAATCATTTGCAAGAACCGTGCCCCGTCTCGTCCCATGAAACACTCTCCCGCCCTGCTGCTCGTCGGCGCGCTGCTGCTCACCGTGGTCAGCGGCGTGCGGGCCGAGCGAGCGGACCGTGACCAGCCCATGCACATCGAGGCCGACAGCCTGCTGCATGACGAAACCACGCAGACCAGCGTGTTCACGGGCAATGTCGTGATCACCAAGGGCACCATCGTGCTGCGCGGCGGCCGGGTGGAAGTGCACCAGGACCCGCAGGGCTACCAGAGCGGCGTGGTGACAGCGGCGGCGGGCAAGCGCGCGTTCTTTCGCCAGCGGCGCGATACCGCCAAGGGCGCCCCCGAGGAATACATGGAAGGCGAGGCCGCGGAAATCGTCTGGGATGGACGCGCCGACACGGTCAGGCTCAAGCGCAGCGCCGAACTGCGGCGCCTGCGCGCGGGCGTGCTCACCGATGATGTGAGCGGCGCCCTGATCACCTACAACAACGCCACCGACGTCTTCACCGTCGACGGCGCGCCACGCCAGGCGGGGAACAAGACCGACGGCCGGGTGCGCGCCACGCTCGCGCCCAAGGAGACGCCGGCACCCGCCGCCGCAGGGCAGGCGGGCGCCCCGGCTCTGCGCACCAGCCCCGAACTCGGGCCGCCCCCGCAGTGAGCGCCATGATCCGCGCCGATGCCACCGCACCGATTGCCACCAGCCTGCTGCAGGTCGAGCACCTGAAGAAGAGCTATGGCGGACGCACCGTGGTGCACGACGTCTCGCTCAACGTGTCCAAGGGCGAGGTGGTCGGCCTGCTCGGCCCCAATGGCGCGGGCAAGACCACGTCGTTCTACATGATCGTGGGTCTGGTGCGCTGCGACGGCGGCACCATCGCCATCGACGGGCACGATGTCACCCGCATGCCGATCCACCGGCGCTCGCACCTGGGCCTGTCCTACCTGCCGCAGGAGGCCTCGATCTTTCGCAAGCTCGACGTGCAGGAGAACGTGCGCGCGGTGCTCGAACTGCAGCGCGGAGAGAACGGCAGGCCGCTCGCGTCGGCAGAGATCGAGCGGCGCCTGACCCAGCTGCTGCAGGACCTGCACGTGGAGCACCTGCGCGAATCGCCCGCGCTGGCGCTCTCGGGCGGCGAGCGCCGCCGCGTGGAAATCGCGCGGGCACTGGCCACGCAGCCGCGCTTCATCCTGCTCGACGAGCCCTTTGCCGGCATCGACCCGATCGCGGTGATCGAGATCCAGCGCATCATCGGTTTTCTCAAGGAGCGCGGCATCGGCGTGCTCATCACCGACCACAACGTGCGCGAGACGCTGGGCATCTGCGATCACGCCTACATCATCAGCGAAGGGCGGGTGCTCGCGCGCGGCGTGCCGTCCGAGATCGTGGACAACGCCGAGGTGCGCCGCGTCTACCTCGGCGAGCACTTCCGGATGTAGGGCCGCGCCATGAAGGTCGGCCTCTCGCTGGGCGTCTCCCAGCACCTGGCACTCACGCCGCAGCTGCAGCAGTCCATCCGGCTGTTGCAGCTGTCGACGCTGGAGCTGGCGCAGGAGGTGGAGGCCATGCTCGTGGACAACCCCTTCCTGGAGCGGATCGGCGACGACCCGGTGGCAGAAGCCGCCGACGCGCGCCTGTCCGAGCGCGCCGTGCAGCGCGACCAGGTGGCTCCGATTTCAGAAGCATTCGACGCCGACCCGGCCCGCGCCCAGACCGGGGGCCAATCCGAGGGCGCGAGCGATTGGGAAGGTGACAGCGACGTCGACCCCAGCGGCAGCGACAGCCCCTGGAGTGCCGATGCCCCGATCCGAGCGCCGCGTGCCGACGATGACGAGGAAAACGCCGGCGAACGCGAGAGTGCGCACGAAACCCTGGCCGATCATCTGCACCGCCAGGCGCTCGCGCTGCGTCTGTCGCGCGGCGAACGCGCGGCGCTGTCCTACCTGATCGACTCGCTCAACGAGGACGGTTACCTGGAAGACGCCATCGAAGCGCTGGTGGAGTCGCTCGTGGGGGCGGACAACACCGAATACCTGCTCGAGATGAGCGAGCACTTCGCCGTGGCGCTCAAGCTGCTGCAGAACCTGGACCCCGTGGGCGTGGGCGCACGCGATCTGGCCGAATGTCTGCGGCTGCAGATCCGGGCGCTGCAGCGCGCCGGCGCGCACCGACCCGAGGTGCTGTGCGCCGCCACGGCCATCTGTGGTCAGCCACTGCAGTGGCTCGCACGCCGCGACATCAAGCGCCTGTCACTGGCCTGCGGTACCAGCGAAGACGACACGCGCGCCGCGATGGCCCTGATCGCGCAGCTCGAGCCCCGCCCCGGCCGGCGTTTTGCGCAGGTGGACCGCAACGTGGTCACGCCCGACGTGATCGTGCGCAAACGCGTGCAGGCCGGGGAGACGCGCCTGGATGTGCAGCTCAACCCGGAGGTGATGCCCCGGCTGCACGTGCACGACGCCTACGCGCAGGCGCTGCGCCAGCACCGCAAGGACGAGAGCCACCAGGCGCTGCAGACCCGGCTGCAGGAGGCGCGCTGGTTCATCAAGAACATCGAGCAGCGCTTCGACACCATCCTGCGTACCTCGCGCGCCATCGTCGAAAAGCAGAAATCCTTCTTCATGCACGGCGACCTCGCCATGCGCCCGCTGGTGATGCGCGAGATCGCCGAGGAACTGGGCCTGCACGAATCGACCATCTCGCGCGTGACCAGCGGCAAGTACATGGCCACGCCCCAGGGCACCTACGAGCTCAAGTATTTCTTTGGCTCGGGCCTGGGCACCGAGACCGGCGGCAGCGCCTCCAGCACCGCCGTGCGCGCGCTGCTGCGCCAGTTCATCGGCGCCGAGGACCCGGCCCGGCCGCTGTCGGACAGCCAGCTCGCCGAGATGCTCAAGGAGCAGGGCATCGCCTGCGCGCGGCGCACCGTCGCCAAGTACCGCGAGCAGCTCAAGATCCCGACCGCGACCTTGCGCAAGGCGCTATAGCCTGGCCGGAAAACAAAAGCCGCCGAGTCGGCGTCGGCGGTTTTTGTTTGCGAGAGGTCAGTCGGGAAGCAACCACCAGATGAACAGCGCCAGTACGGCCAGCATCAACCCGAACTTGGTGATCTTGTAGACCGTGGGGCTCCAGCTTCGGAAGGCGCGGCGGTATTTGCCGGCGTAGAACGAGATCTTGAACAGCCTGCTGATCAGGCCGCGCGGATCGCCCTCGCTGTTGGGCGAGCTGGCGGCGGACACCACGTTCTTGCCCAGCCAGTGGTTGAGCCACCGGGCAAAGCCATGGGTCATGGGGCGCTCCACGTCGCAGAACAGCACGATGCGGTTGCCTTCGCTGCGGTTCTCGGCCCAGTGCATGTAGGTCTCGTCGAAGATCACGCCTTCGCCCTCGCGCCAGCTGTAGGGCGTGCCGTCCACCACGATCCGGCAGCGGTCGTCGTCGGGCGCCAGCACGGCCAGGTGGTAGCGCAGCGAGCCCGCATAGGGGTCGCGGTGCAGGTTGAGCTTGGCGCCGGGCGGCAGCTCGGCGAACATGGCCGCCTTCACGCTGGGAATGGATTTGACCAGGGCCGTGGTCCTGGGGCACAGCGTCATGGCCGACGGGTGGGCATCGCCGTACCACTTGAGGTAGAAGCGCTTCCAGCCGGTCTTGAAGAAGGAGTTGAAGCCCGCGTCGTCGTTGTTGGCGGCGGCCTTGATCTGCATGTTCTTCTGCAGGTTGACGGCTTCCTCGCGGATCTCGCGCCAGTGGGACTGCAGCGGCGCCAGCTCGGGGAAGGTGCTGGTGGGCAGGTAGGGCGTGCGCGGTACCTTGCTGAACATCAGCATGAAGACGTTGAACGGCGCGGTGAACGTCGAGTGATCGAACAGTTGGCGCAGGACCTTGTGGCGCACCTTGCCGCGCAGGTGCATGTACAGCCCGCAACCGAAAAAGAGCAGCGCCAGGACCAGAACGAAGATTTTTGCCACGGCCACGGATTTTATCGAGAGTTGCCGTGGCTGCCTGCCCGATGCGGGCGAGCTGCACGGCCCGGCCGGGGCGCCTCGCGTATCCTTGGCGCCCTGCTATGAACCAGTTGCACCTTTTTCTACCCTGCGCCGCCGGCGTCGAGGGCTTTCTGGCCGACGAAGTCCATGCCGTCACGGGCCTCGAAGGCGATGATCTGATGGCCGGGCGCGGCGGCGTGCATGTGCGCACCATGTGGCGCGATGCCATGCTCCTGAACCTGCACAGCCGCCTGGCGCAGCGCGTGCTGGTGCAGCTCGCGCATCAGCCCTATCGCGGCGAGGACGACCTGTACGCCATGGCGCATGCGCTCGCCTGGGAAGACTGGTTCACCGCGCGCCAGACCTTCAAGGTGGAAGTGAGCGCCACGCGCAGCCCGCTCAAGAGCCTGAACTTTGCCGCACTGCGCGTGAAGGACGCGGTGGCTGACCGTTTTCGCGCGCACGGCGGCACACGCCCCAGCGTGGACACGCACTGGCCCGACGTGCGCATCCACCTGCACCTGAACGAGGCGCAGGCCACGCTCTCCATCGACACCTCGGGCGAGCCGCTGTTCAAGCGCGGCTGGCGCGAGGACAAGGGCGACGCCCCGCTCAAGGAAACGCTGGCGGCCGCGATGATCGCCGCCAGCGGCTGGACACCCGCATCCGGCCTGCCGCTGTACGACCCGTGCTGCGGCAGCGCCACCGTGGTGATCGAGGCCGCGCAGATCGCCTGCCGCATCGCGCCGGGCCTCAGGCGCCACTTCGCCTTCGAGCATCTGAAGCCGCACGACGGCAGCGCCTGGAGCGCGCTGAAAAAAGAAGCGCTGGACGCCATCACCGTCAGCCCTGTGCCCATTTTCGGCAGCGACATTTCGCACCGCATGGTGGACTTCGGGCGGCGCAACGCCGAGCGCGCGGGCGTGGCTGCGAGCGTGCAGCTGCGCGGCGGTGATGCGCTCGAGCGCATGCCGCCCTGCGAGCCACCCGGCGTGATGCTGCTCAACCCGCCGTATGGCGAGCGCATCAGCGCGGCCGGCAGCGCCGGGCAGAGCCAGCGCGTGCGCACTGGCCGCGAAACCGCGCAGACGGGCAATGGCGAGGAATTCTTTCGCCAGCTCGCGGCGCACTGGAAGCGCCACTACGCGGGCTGGCAGGCGTGGATCCTCACGCCCGACCGCAACCTGCCCGGCACCATGCGACTGAAGGCCACGCGCCGCGTGCCGCTCTTCAACGGCCCCATCGAATGCCGTTTGCTGCGCTTCGACATGGTGGCCGGCAGCGCGCGCGAGCCACGCAAGGCAGGCGATGACGCATGAGACTGCGGTGCTGGTGATCGACACCAACATCGTGCTCGACCTGCTGGTCTTTGACGACCCCCGCTGCGCCACGCTGCACCGAGCGCTGGCCAGCGCGGGCACACGCTGGCTGGCGACGGACGCCATGCGCGGCGAACTCGCGCGTGTGCTCGACTATCCCGCCATCCGCGCCTGGCGCGAACGCACCGAGCGCGAGGCGGCCACCATCCTGCGGCGCTTTGACGCCCGCACCGAGCGCGTGCCCGAGGCGCCCACGGCGCCCTGGCGCTGCAGCGACGCGGACGACCAGAAATTCATCGATCTGGCGCTGGCCTGGCGCGCCACGCTGCTGAGCAAGGACCGCGCCGTGCTCAAGCTCGCCAGACGCCTGGCACCACGGGGCGCGCGCATTCAATCGAGCCTCGAAGAGCATCAGCAAACATAGCTGCTCACGCTTTATCCATAAGCGTTAGAGCCCTGTTTGACCAATATTCTCCCGCAAGCACGCCAAACCCTCTACCATCGCGCCACCCTGATACACAAGGAGAAAACGATGGGGCTTTTCAGCTGGAGACAGATACCGACCGAGGTGCTCGCAAGCGGCGGCGTGATCGCGCCCGACGAGCGCCTGCCGTGGAAGGAAACCGGCCTCATGGGCATCCAGCACGTGATCGCCATGTTCGGCTCCACGGTGCTCGCGCCCATCCTCATGGGGTTCGACCCCAACCTCGCGGTCTTCATGAGCGGCATCGGCACGCTCATCTTCTTCCTCGTCACCGGCGGCAAGGTGCCGAGCTACCTCGGCTCCTCGTTCGCCTTCATCGGCGTGGTGATCGCCGCCACCGCCTACGCGGGCAAGGGCCTGAACGCCAACATCGACGTGGCCCTGGGCGGCATCATCGCCTGCGGCGCGGTCTACGTGATCGTCGGCCTCATCGTGCACGCGATCGGCACGGGCTGGATCGAGCGCTTCATGCCGCCGGTCGTCACGGGCGCGGTGGTCGCGGTCATCGGCCTGAACCTCGCGGGCATCCCGGTCAAGAACATGGCCGCCAACAACTTCGAGAGCTGGATGCAGGCGCTCACCTTCCTGTGCGTCGCGGGCGTGGCGGTGTTCACCAGGGGCATGGTGCAGCGCCTCCTGATCGTCGTGGGCCTGTTGATCGCCACCGTGCTCTACGCCATCTTCACCAACGGCATGGGCCTGGGCAAGCCGTTCGACCTCTCGGGCGTGGCGGCGGCGCCGTGGCTGGGCGTGCCGCAGTTTCACACGCCGGTGTTCAGCGGCGCCGCCATGGTCCTGATCGTGCCCGTGGTCATCATCCTCGTGGCCGAGAACCTCGGGCATCTGAAGGCCGTCACCGCCATGACCGGCAAGGACCTCGACCCCTACCTGGGCCGTGCCTTCATCGGCGATGGCCTGGCCACCATGGTGAGCGGCGCGGGCGGCGGCACGGGCGTCACGACCTACGCCGAGAACATCGGCGTGATGGCCGCCACGCGCATCTACTCCACCGCCGTCTTCCTCGTCGCCGCCTTCGTCGCGCTGCTGCTGGGCTTCTCGCCCAAGTTCGGCGCGCTGATCCAGGCGATCCCGCTGCCGGTGATGGGGGGTGTCTCCATCGTCGTCTTCGGCCTGATCGCGATCACCGGCGCCAAGATCTGGGTGGACAACAAGGTCGATTTCTCGCAACCGCACAACCTCATCGTCGCGGCGATTCCGCTGGTGCTGGGCACAGGCGAGTTCACGCTCAAGTTCGGCGACTTCGCGCTGGGCGGCATCGGCACCGCAACCTTCGGCGCGATCCTGCTCAACGCGCTGCTGCAGCCCAGACGCTAACGCCAGGGTGACACCGGATCGGCGGCGCAAGGTCTAAGATCAGAGCCCATCGCCCTGCAAGACCCTGCACATCCCATGCCGATCTGGAAAAGACCCATTTCCCTCGCCGAAATCGCCGCCTGGCAGGCCGGCACCGCCACCACTCACCTGGGCATCGAGTTTCTTGAGATTGGTGACGACTTCCTGCGTGCCCGCGTGCCCGTGGATAAGCGCACGCGCCAGCCCTTCGGCTTGCTGCACGGAGGCGTGAGCGTGACGCTGGCCGAAACGCTGGGCTCCACGGGAGCGTACTACGCTTCCCCCGAAGGTCACAGCGCCGTCGGACTCGAAATCAACGCCAACCACCTGCGATCGGCCACCAGCGGCTGGGTGACGGGCACGGCGCGCCCCCTGCACATCGGCCGGCGCACGCAGGTCTGGCAGATCGACATGGTCAACGACGCGGGCGAGGCCACCTGCACCTCGCGTATCACGATGGCGATGCTGGAGCCGCGCTGAAGTTTCAGCCCTCGGCCCGAGAGCGCGCCAGCTTCTCGCTCTTCCAGTACACCTCGGTGCCCTCGTTCATGCGGTTGAGCACGCGCGAGAGCACGAAGAGCAGGTCCGAGAGGCGATTGAGGTATTTGCGCGGCGCGGGGCGCATCTCCTCGGTCTCCTGCAGTGACACCACGGCGCGCTCCGCGCGGCGCGCGACGGTGCGCGCCACGTGCGCCAGGCAGGCCGCGCGCGTGCCTGCGGGCAGGATGAATTCTTCCAGACGCGGCAGCGCCTTGTTGTAGTGCGCCAGCGCCTCGTCGAGCTGCGCCAGTGCCTCGTCCTTGAGCAAGGCAAAACCGGGAATCGACAGCTCGCCACCGAGGTTGAACAGCTGATCCTGGATGTCGGTAAGGAGCTGGCGCACGTCGTCCGGCATGGGTTCGCACAGCAGCAGGCCGATCTGGCTGTTGAGCTCGTCCACGTCGCCCATGGCTGTTGTTGCCCAGGCCCGTCGTGCCATCGTCTCCGGTGCGGGTGGCCACCGCCGTCACACGTTTGCCCATGAAAATCCTCCGGGTTTGCAATGCCGTGATTGTGCGGCGATGGCCGGCGGCTCGCCAGAACGCCCACTCAGCGCGCAGGCTTTGCGGCATGCACCATGCGCAGGCGCTCGCCGCGCAACTGATGCCGCGCGCTGAACAGGGCGCGAAACGCGAGCATCACGGCCCCGAACGCACCCAGCGCGGTGGCTGCGGCGATCATGAACATGATCACGATCTGATAGCGCACGGCCGAGGCGGGCGCCGCGCCAGCAAGCATCTGGCCGGTCATCATCCCGGGCAGGCTGACGATGCCCATCACCATCATGGCGTTGATGGTGGGCACCATCCCGGTGTGCAGGCTCGCGGTGATCAGCGGGTGCGCCGCCTCCCAGCGGGTGGCGCCCAGCGCGAGGGCGCTTTCGATCAGATCACGGTCACGCGCCACGCCATCCATGAAACGGCCCAGCGCCAGAGACACGCCGTTCAGCAGGTTGCCCAGCACCATGCCGAGCAGTGGAATGGCGTACTGTGCGCGATACCAGGGCTCGACATTGACGATCCCCAGCAAGGCCGCGCCCGTGACCACGTACGACGCCGCGAACACGCACAGCACGCTGTCCAGGTAGATGCCCGGAAAACGCCGCGTCGTGCGGTTGGCGGCGGCCACGCCCGCAAGCCCCGCCATCACCAGACCGATCAGCACCACCGGCAGCGGGTGGTCTAGCGCAAAGATGTAGTCCAGGATGAATCCGACCAGCAGCAACTGCGCCACCATGCGCACGCTGGCCACGAGCAGGCTGCGCGTGAGGCCCAGACGCAGCGATGCCGACAGCGCGAGGTTGACGACGATCAGCGCAGCCGCAAAGCCCAGTTGCCAGTTGCCGATGTCCAGGTCGCGCGGATTCATGCGGCGGCTCCCAGCGTCAGCACATGGTCGCTCACGCGCGCGCGCTGCGCGCCGTCGTGACTCACCCAGAGACAGGCACGGTCGTCCGCCTCGCGCAGCCAGGCCTGCACCAGGGCTTCGACGCACGCCGTGCGTGCCGGGTCGAGCGCAGCCGTCGGTTCATCGAGCAGCAATATCCGCGGTGCGATCAGGAGCGCACGCAGCACGTTCACGATCTGCGCTTCGCCGCCCGAAAGACGGTCGGTCTCCTGCTCCAGAAAAGTCCCGTCGATGCCGACGGTCGCAAGGTAGCCGCGTGCCACCTCATCCGAGTAGTGCTTGCCACGGTGCACGCGCAGCGCAAACGGCGCGGCCAGCGCCGCCTGCACGCGCCCCTCAGGCAGCGCCGGCCGCTGCATCACGTAGACCACGCGCGCACGGTATTCAGGCAACCGCCAGGCCGTCAGCGGCCGACCGTCAAATCGGATCTCCCCGGCCTGGGGCGTCACCAGGCCGGCGAGCGTGCGCAGCAGCAGCGACTTGCCGCTGCCCGATGGGCCGGCAATCGCCCAGCGCTCTGCGGAGCGCACGCTGAAGCCGAGCCCATGCCACAGCTCGCGTCCCTCCACGCTGCAGCGCAGCGCCTGCGCGCTCAGGATCACCTCCATGGCGCGCGACCTGCTCTGGCGGCGCCGGCCCTGCCCGGAACACGCGGGCATCGCCGCATGGCCACCGCCGACACACATTCACCCATGGAAAACCTCCTTGTCTTGCGCGCCGCATTGTGCGGCGAGTCGGCATGCCCGGCCGGTGTTACAGCTCGCGCCTGGATGTTGGCCTGGGCAACAACAGGCAAAAAGGCTGGCCTCGCAGGCAACGACGCAGTGCAATGAAGCCCTGTACCACCTCGCAAGGCCATGCTCGCCATGAAACCCCTGCACCAACGCCCCTTCAATTTCGACGCCTGCAGCGTGATGCTGTTCGCCGCCATCACCCTGAGTGGCCCCGCAGCGCTGCGGGCCCAGACCCCCAGCCGCGCGCCACAGACCCAGGGCAGCCCCGCATCCACTGCACCCGCCCCGACCACCCCCGATGCCTCGCAAGCAGCCCTGAAACGCACCAGGATCGAGTCCGACACAAAACGTTGACCCCTTTGAGGCACGGCCCCCCTCAGGCACGTGCGGGAACCCGGCGGCATTCCACTCGGTGGTATTCTTTTCGGCCTACCGAGGCCCAACCCATGAACGCCCCCGACATCGCCACCCATCTGCAACCCGCCATCGCCCAGCGCCCCATTCCCCAAGTCCTGCTCGACGCGCTTGCCGGGCGCTTTGGCGCGCAATGCTCGACCGCCATGGCCGTGCGCGAGCAGCACGGGCGCGACGAATCGGCGTTCACCACCGTCCCGCCTCCGGCCGCCGTCGTCTTTGCCGAGAGCACGCAGGACGTGGCCGATGCCGTCAGACTCGCCCACGACCACGCGGTGCCCGTCATCGCCTGGGGCGTGGGCTCGTCGCTGGAGGGACACGTGCTGGCCGTGCAAGGCGGCATCTGCATCGACGTGAGCCGCATGAACCGCGTGCTCGCCATCAACGCCGAGGATCTCACCGTCACCGTGCAGCCGGGCATCACGCGCAAGGCGCTGAACGATGCCGTGAAGGACACGGGCCTGTTCTTCCCCATCGACCCCGGCGCCGACGCGAGCATCGGCGGCATGACCGCCACGCGCGCCTCGGGCACGAACGCGGTGCGCTACGGCACCATGCGCGAGAACGTGCTGGCGCTCGAAGTCGTCACCGCCAGCGGCGAGGTGATCCGCACCGGCACGCACGCGCGCAAGAGCAGCGCGGGCTACGACCTCACGCGACTGATGGTGGGCAGCGAGGGCACGCTCGGGCTCTTCACCGAGATCACCGTGCGCCTGCACCCGCTGCCCGAAGCCGTGAGCGCGGCGATCTGTTCCTTCCCCAGCATCGAGGCAGCGGTGCGCACCGTCATCCAGACCATTCAGCTGGGCGTGCCGATCGCCCGCGTGGAGCTGATCGACGCCAACAGCGTGCGCGCCGTCAACCGCCACAGCAAGCTCACGCTGCGCGAGCAGCCCCTGCTGCTGATGGAGTTCCACGGCTCGCCCGCGAGCGTGAAGGAGCAGGCCGAAACCGTGCAGACGATCGCCAGCGAGCACGGTGGCGCCGACTTCGAATGGGCCGATACGCCCGAGGAGCGCACGCGCCTGTGGACCGCGCGGCACAACGCCTATTTCGCCGCCGTGCAAAGCCGCCCGGGCTGCCGCTGCATCACCACCGACACCTGCGTGCCGATCTCGCGCCTGGCGGACGCGCTGCTCGACAGCGTGGCCGAGGCCAACGCCAGCGGCATCCCCTACTTCCTCGTGGGCCACGTGGGGGACGGCAACTTCCACATGGGCTATTTGATCGACCCCGACGATCCGCACGAGCGCGAGCGCGCCGAGCAACTCAACCATCAGCTCGTGCGCCGCGCGCTCGCGCTCGGCGGCACCTGCACCGGCGAGCACGGGGTGGGCATTCACAAGATGGGATTTCTGGCCGAGGAAGCGGGCAGCGGGGCGATCGAGATGATGCGCGCGATCAAGCAGGCGCTCGATCCCGAGAACATCCTCAACCCCGGCAAGATTTTCACGGCACGGGCGTGAGGAGCCCGGAGGTCAGGAAGCCTCGATGCGCGGATAGAACTCGCGGTTTTCCTGCTGCATGCGGTCCCATACGGGCTTGAGCGTCAGGTTGGCGGCACGCCGGAAGCCGTCGAAATCGGCGGCGATCTTGGCCCCAAGGTTCCAGTTGCGCGCGAATGTCATGAAACGGCTGGCGATATCGGCCATCTCGTTCTCGAAGCGACGGCTCAGTGCCACAACCTGCGGATCCTGCGATTTTTCGAGCGAGGGGTAGAGAAACTTGTCCTCGGCCGCCAGATGCAGGCGGATCGTGGTGGAAAACTTCACCAGCGCAGTCGCGATTTCATCGCTCGCCGCGACCCCCAGTTGCGTGAGATCGCGCAGGCGCTGAATGCCGCTCAGGATGGCAACGTGGTCGGTCTTGAATTTGTCGATGTTCATGCAGTGATCCCTGGGTGGAAGCGGCGTGGATGAGCGCCACAGTTCGTTACATCCTGGACCGCATCCTATCGGCGAGCACCTTTTCCGTCTCAAGAATGATTCGCATCCACAATCATCTCAGGGAGACTCAGTGAAGACCGAGCACCAGCCCCGTTCTGGCGCACGCGCCCAGCGCTCCAGCCGCGCCCACAGCCACTGCACGCCGTCGTGCCCAGGCGCCTGCAGGCCGTGGTCGGCACCGGGGAGGCGCACCACGCAGTACGGCGCGGCGCGGCCCTGCGCCAGCGCCTCGAAGTGCCGGTAGGCGGCCTGCGGCACCAGCGCATCGTCCTCGCCCCAGATCTGCAGCAGCGGCCACGGCCCCGTGAGCAACAGCACCTGTACGGGCCAGTGCCAGAAGTCGCGCCAATACCGCAGGCTGCGGCCTTGCACCACGCTCACGTCGTCGGCCGCGCCTGCCTGTGCCCGCGCCAGTTCATCCCATGCCGCGCGTTCGCCCAGGCGCTCGGCCTGCAGCCGACCGGCCTGCGCGGGGTCCAAGCCGCTGCTGCCGACCAGCACCAGCGCCGCCGGGTGCAAGCGCGCCGCCAGCGCGGGCAGCAATTCGGCCCCTTCGGAGATGCCGACGAGCACCAGCGGGAGCGGTGGCGATGCCAGCTCGCGCTGCCACGCGGCCAATGCCGCCTGCGCATCGGCCAGCCAGGGCGCAAGCGCATCGTGGCGTACAAAATCGGCTCCACAGTCCGCAGGTGCGGTCGTTGCATCGGCCGCTACTGTGCGCTTGTGCAATACCAGTACGCGCGCATGCAGCAGGCCCGCGAAATAGCGCTCGGCCACCGTGCCCATGCCCGCGCAGCCCGAGCCCGGAATGACCGCCACCCGAAACCGTTCCGGCGGCGCTAGCGGCCCGCGCACGATGGCCTGCAGCGGCGTGCCATCCGCCCCCGGCAAGGGGTGCGGCGTGAAGGCCAAAGCCCACGCGCCCGCGCACAAGCCCAGCGTCAGCAGCGCCAGCCCCGCCCGGAGCACCACGCCAATGGCACGCAGGGGCTTTGCCCTCAGCGCAGGATGATGACTTGCTCGGGCTGTGGCGTGACCACCGGCGGCTGCCCGGCCGGGTAGGCCATGGGCGCCGTGGGCCGCGCGCGACTCGCGAGATTGGGGTCCGTCAGGCCCAACTGCCCCATGAGCTGGTAGTACACATCGTGCGCCAACGACAGCGATGTTTCGCGCATCACCTTGGCGCGGTTGGGCGGCGCGATGTCGCCACGGTTGGAGAGGATCTTGGTGTCATCTCCCTGCCCCTGGGCCGAGAATGCCGCCTTGATCTCATGGGTCTTGGTATTGATCAGCGAGAAATCCGCGAGCAGCTGCAGCCCGTACTGGCGCGTTGCGCTCGCCGTACCCTGCAGCGGCGAGAGCGCATCGGTGAAGTCGATCGCACTGACCGAGCCGAAGAGCACGTAGTCGGCACCCGGGAACTCGCCCTTTTTGATGCGCGCGATGATGTCGGTCACCGAGGGCTGAGCGCGCGGCGTGACCATCTTGCCGCCCTGCACCTGGTTGAGCACCTGTTCGGCCTTGCTCGATTGCGGCGCGCCCGCGTCAAAGCCCTTGCCCTGCACCAGCTTGAAGAACGTGCCCTGCAGCAGCGCGCCCTTGATGTCGTTGGTGTAGCCCGCCAGGTCGCGCTGCTCGATGTAGCTGTAGCGTCCACCTACATAAGTGCCGCTCGATTGCTCGGACGCCTGCAGCGATTCGCTGCCCGATGCCGAATGCGAGCCGCTGGTCATACCGTAGCTGCCGCTGTCGCGGTAGTTGCTGCGCGCATTGACCTGGCTGCTGCTCTGGCGCGTGCCGACGACGAAATACTCCGACACCTGCTGTGCATAAGCGAGGTTGGTGACGGCGATGCGCACCGGCGCGCCGCCCGCTTGCGCCAGGGCTGCGCCGCTGGCCGTGAGGGCGCCCGTGGCCAACACGGCACAGGCCAGACCCAGGGTGGTTCTGCGTTGCATGCTCACTGCTCCTTCAGCGCTGACTGGTCTTGCGGATTTCTTTCTCGTCCTGCCATTCGATCGTGCCTTCTTCCACGTCGAACATCTTGAGCGTGAACTTGTAGAACACGTCCTTGGTGCTGGCACTCTGCTTCACGATGCTCGTGAGCTCGCCTTCAAGCTGGTATTTGGCCGCCGTCATGCGCCCTACCTTGGCCGTCGTGCCCTGCTTGTACAGGCCGCTCTGGTTCTGCCGCTGCAATTCATCGACGCCTTCCTGCATCTCGGCAATCGAGCGCGTGAAGCGCACCTTGCCGGACTTCACCAGCGTGGTCTGGATCGAGTTCATCACGTTGGTCGTGTCGATGTACTCGCTGGTCTTGTTCTTCACGCGCGAGATCGTCACTGTCGGGCGCCCCTGGAAGATGCCGGTCTCCAGCAGGCTGCCCGTCATCCTCTCGGCGATCATCTGCAGGTCGGTCGAGCCGAACTCGTTGGTGACGAGCTCCACGGCCTTGGTGTCGCCGTAGCTGACCTGCCGGTCAAAGCGCACGACGGGCGAAGAAACATAGGTGGATTGGCACGCCGCCAGCGCCAGCGTGGCAGCTGCCAGCGTCACACGGCCCAGTGAATATTGCATGGGATCCTCTCTTCTCATCAGGGATGCGCCTCAGCGCGACTCGACGTTCATTTCCAGGCGCAGGTCAACGGCTGCCGCATGGGGCGCGACGCTCTTGACCGTCTGCTGGGCCAGGCCCAGCATCCGCATCTGCTTCCACACCTCGCCATCGCCCACCTGGTTGCCAACGCCGTCCAACCACTTGAAGCGGTAGAACACGGTGCGGTCGGGCTGCTCCATATTGGTGAAATCGGCCTGCACCACCAGCACGTCGTTGCGCCGCACAAGGCGCATTTCGGTGATGGCAATGCCCTGCGCCGGTCCGCGTAGCGCCACTTTGGCGGCAACGGCCGGCGGCGTGGCCGGATCCTGCTGGGCCAGAACCGGCCCGCTCAGCGTGGCGGCGCCGAGCACGGCGGCACCCAACAACACACGAAATCGCATGGTGATCCCCTCCTTTTCGATAACGAACGTCACTTGTTCTGTACGGCCACGGACTTGCTTGCCATATCCGGCGCAGCCGCAGCCGCAGCCGCATCGGGCGCGAGCGTACCGATCCTGGCCACTTCACCCACCAGCACCCGGTCGCCATAGATGCGCAGCGGCACCAGCGCATACTGACCGCCGATGTCCACCTTGCCGGTGACGCCTCGCCCGTCGATCGCAAGCTGGTGCGACCCCGGCGGCAGATAGCCGCGCGCCACGTAGATGCGCCCCGGCAGCATGCGCCACATGCGGTCGTCGGCCTTCTCGGTCGCTACCGAAGCGACCATGCCGACGATGGCTCCGAACAGGCCCGCATTCTTCTGCAACTGATCCTGCATCACGCCCTTGGCCAGGGCCCGCGTGAAGCCGCGCAGCACCATGCCAGGCATCTGGTCCTTGAGCGCGCGCCGCGCCATCACGTTCACGTCGACGACGCGCTCCAGCGCCAGCTCCTGCTGGTCCATGGCCAGCTTGGTGAGCAGGGCATCGCCAGAAGGATCGATCACTGGATAGGAAATGCTCGCCGTCACCAGGCCGCGCCCCGTGGGCACGGGCAGCGTGAAGCCCTTGGGCTTGCGTGCAGGCGCGTCACCGGCCTCGACGATGAAGAGCACGTCCGTCATCTGCTGGCGGCGCTTCCAGGTGAAGCTGGTGCGCTCGTCCAGCCCGCGCAGGCCTTCATCGAGCACGGCGGTGCCGGGCTTGAGCTCGATCGCGTGGCGATAGCCGGGCGCGGCCAGGTCGGGCTCGTTGAGCACCTCGTAGAGAAAGCCCGAGAGGTAATGGCTCAGCGCGTTGGAATAACCGTTCTTGAGTTCCAGCACCTCGGGGTCGTTGAGCGTTTCCACCGGGTAGCCGTTGATCTCGGCGCCGCCCTTGGTCGCGCCCTTGCCCTCGGCCTCTTTCTCGGCCTCGGCCACTTCCTTGGCGCGGAATTCGGCGATCACCGCCTCGCGCTCGTGCGTGCGCTTGACGTCCACCCGCGCGCCATCCAGATCGCCCAGCGCGATGCGATTGAGCGCCAGGCGCGTGGTGAGAAACACCTTCTCGTAGTCCTCGCCCTCGTAGGTTTTCAGGCGTTCGCTGATCAGCGCCGCGCCCACGTTGCCCATGAGTTTTTCGGGGGTGCTTCTGGCTGTGTCTTCCCACTCCTTCACGCGCTCGTCGGCCACCATGAAGGATTGCGTGCTCTCGTCGTAGTGGTTTTCCAGGCGCAGCAGCTCACCGCGTTCCAGGTTGTAGAGCAGCGCCTTCTTGTCGCTGTCCGACGTGGCCGAGGCATCGAGCCGCGCGATGGCTGCCGGAATGCCCCCGGCGCGGCTGGCGGTCTGCACCTCGGTGGCCAGTTCGTCGTGGCTGGCCATGTTGGCGCAACCAGCCATGAAGGCGCTCAGCATCAGCGCCGCCCAGACGCGCGTCGCCCGGTACGAACGGGGTGTGGTCATCTCTCTCTCCTCTTTTCGGGTTGGCGCAGCCCGCGCTCTCCCTACGGGGCCGACTGGGAGCGGAGGATACCGGGATTTTTTTTACATTTTGAAAGATTTAACACTCTGCGCAAGTGAAATTTGCCCAAGGTCAAGAAACAGTGAAAGCGGCAGCTGTCTCCAGGCAAGGCGCACGGTAAATCCATATGCAACGCCCTCCCGGCGCCTGCAGCCGCGCGCTCGCGGGCACATCGGGCAGCGCGAATTCCAGGCTCACCAGCCAGCTACCCGGCACCATTTCGCCGCTTTTGATCAGCGCGCGGCTCATGCTCTCCGGGCGCTGGAACAGGTAAACCATCTGGTAGCCGCTCCAGTCGGCGCCCCAGATGTCACTGCGGCGCACGCGCGCCCAGGGGCAGCGCAAGGCGCAGATCCAGCGCAGCGGCCAGCTCCACTCCAGGCCTTCGAGCCGCGCCCGCGGGTAGGCCCGGCGCAGCGCCCGCAGGCCGTCGCCCACGCCGCAACCGGCATCGAGCACACGCGCACCATCAGGCAAGGGCACGCACTGCGCCAACCCGTCGAGCGCCCCTTCGGGGGTGGGGAAAAGCGGCGCATCGCGCCACGCGTGCACCGGGTAGAGCAGCAGCAACATGGCCACGGGCAACAGCCAGGCCCACGGGGGCAGCAATGCACTGCCCGTGAGCGCGAGTGACAGCGGAAACCCCAGCGCCACCAGTGCGCGGCGCCACCAGCGCACGACCACCAGGCTGGCCAGCACGCCGACCGCCGATGCCAGCAGCATCGCGGCCACCGGCGCCAGCGCGCGCAACGCCGTCAGATACACGAGCCAGCACAGCGCCCACGCCAGCACCGCGGGCAGCGGCCAGGGTGGGCGCAGCCGCGTCAAGGGCTATCCACGCAGGCGTTCGATCAGACCGCCGAGCGCATCGAGCGACCCGAACTGGATGGCGATCTCGCCCATCTCCTCGGTACGGCTGCCACGCTTGACGCGTTTTTTCACGCGCACCTCGACCTCTGCGGTGAGCAGATCGGAGAGTTCCTCCTCGACGCGCCGGATGTCGCGCGACTTCTCTTTCTTGGGCTTTTGCGGCACCAGGGTGAACTCGGCGCCCAGCTTTTTCACAAGCCGCTCGGCCTCGCGCACCGAGAGCTTCTTCGCCACGATCTGGTTGCCCGCCGTGATCTGCGCCGCCCGCTCCAGCGCCAGCAGCGCCCGGGCGTGGCCCATGTCGATATCACCGGCCATCAGCATGGTCTGCACCGGTTCGGCGAGGTTGAGCAGGCGCAGCAGATTGCTGGCGGCGCTGCGCGAACGCCCCACCGCCTGCGCCACCTGCTCGTGCGTGTAGCCGAACTCACGGATCAGCCGCTGCAGACCCTGCGCTTCTTCCAGCGGATTGAGGTCCTCGCGCTGGATGTTCTCGATGAGCGCCATGGTGGCCGCCGCTTCATCGGGCACCTCGCGCACCAGCACCGGCACTTCGGCCAAACCAGCCAGGCGCGCCGCACGAAAGCGCCGCTCGCCCGCGATGATCTCGTACTTGCCCGCGTGCTCGCCCTGCGAGAGCTTGCGCACCAGAATGGGCTGCATGATGCCCTGCGTCTTGATGCTTTCAGCCAGCTCGTACAGCGCACCCTCATCCATGCGCGTGCGGGGTTGATAGACGCCGGGCACGATGACATCGAGCGGCAGGCTGCCCGGCCCATCCGCCGCGCCGGTCAGAGGCGAATCGGTGCGTTCAGGAACTTTGGGGCCGAGCAGCGCTTCCAGCCCACGACCCAGGCCTCTGGGTTTCTTCGTTGCCATGTGCGTCCTTATCGATTGAGTTGCGTGCGAGCGACCAGCTCGCGGGCAAATTCCACAAAAGCCTGGCTGCCCTTGGCACCGGGATCGAACACCACGCCGGGCAGACCATAGCTCGGCGCCTCCGCCAGGCGCACGTTGCGCGGGATCACGGTGTCAAAGACCTTGTCGCCGAAATGTGCCTTGAGCTGCTCGCCCACCTGCTGCTGCAGCGTGATGCGCGGGTCGAACATCACACGCAGCAGGCCGATGAGCTCAAGGTCCGGATTGAGATTGGCATGTACCTGCTTGATGGTGTTGACAAGGTCGGTCAACCCCTCGAGCGCGAAATATTCACACTGCATCGGCACGATCACGCCGTGCGCGCTGCACAGGCCGTTGAGGGTGAGCAGACTCAAGCTGGGCGGGCAGTCGATGAGGACGAAGTCGTACTCCCCGTCGACCGCGGCAAGCGCCAGCTTCAGGCGGCTTTCACGTTGATCCAGATCGACAAGTTCGACTTCCGCACCCGAAAGCTCGCGATTGGCACCCAGCACATGGTAGCCACACGCCTCGGCATGTGTGGCCGCCTCCCGCACCGTGGCGGACCCCAGGAGCACGTCGTACACCGACTGCCGCAGGGCCCGCTTGTCCACGCCCGAGCCCATGGTCGCGTTGCCCTGGGGGTCGAGATCAACCATGAGCACGCGCTGGCCGATGCGGGCCAGGCCGGCCGCCAGATTGACGGTGGTGGTGGTCTTGCCGACGCCACCCTTCTGATTGGCGATGCAGAAAATCTTGGCCATGGCTGCAGCAGTGAAAACGGGAATGCGGCCGCGAGAAATGCGGGCCAAGGGGTGCGGCTAGTGTAGTGCCATGCGGGGCCGCATCCACACGATGCAACGTTCGGCATCCAGCTGCGGCACCCGCAATGGTTCCACGTGAAACACCGCCACATCGGGCGGCAAGGTCGCCATTTCCTCAGTGGGCACCTTTCCCTTCATGGCAAGCCACACCCCCCGAGGCGCCAGCAGATGCAGCGAGCAGCTCGTGAAATCCGCAAGAGAAGCAAACGCGCGACTGCTGACCACATCGAATTCCCCGGCCAGCTTCTCCACCCGGGCGTGCACGCCACGCAGATTGCGCAATTGCAAGGCGCCTGCCGCCTGCTGAATGAATGCGGCCTTCTTGGCCACGGCATCGACACAGCTCACCGCCAGTTCCGGCAAGCAGATGGCAAACACCACGCCCGGCAGACCGCCGCCCGACCCCACATCGAGCAGGCGCGCAGGCGCGTCGGCGCCCGCCTCCTGCAACCACCGGCGCAGCGCAACGACGGCGGTCAGGCTGTCCAGCAGATGGTGCGTGAGCATCTCCCCAGGGTCGCGCACGGACGTGAGGTTGTACACGCGGTTCCATTGTTGCAGCAACGAGAGGAAGGCCAACAGGCTTTCCTGCTGTGCCTCATGCAACACCAGACCCAGGTCATCCAGGCCTGCCAGGAGCGGTTCGCGCAAGGCCGCGCTCATGCAGCCTCTCGTCGTTGCATGTCCTTGAAGTGCCCCTTCTTCAGATGCACCAGCAACAACGACACGGCCGCCGGCGTGACACCCGAAATGCGCGAAGCCTGTCCCAGCGTCTGCGGCCGGTGCTTCTGCAGCTTCTGCCGCACCTCGAACGAGAGTGAACTCACCTGCATGTAGTCCAGATCCGCCGGAAGCGCCAGATTTTCGTAATGCGCGGCACGCTCGACCTCTTCCTTCTGCCGGTCGATATAGCCTGAATACTTGGCGGCGATTTCCACCTGCTCGATTACCGGGCCATGCAGCTCGCCCAGGGTTTCACGTGAAACATCGGTACTGGCGAAGCGCCCGTCACCCAAACCCATCAAAACCTCGTAATCGACGCCTGGGCGACGCAGGAGATCGAACAGGCTGTATTCATGCTCCAACGCCTTGCCCAGCAGGCTCTCGCTTTCCTGCGCATCGACGATCCGGGGGTTGACCCAGCACGACTTGAGCCGCTCGGTTTCACGTGAAACAGCATCGCGCTTGCGGCAGAACACATCCCAGCGCGCATCATCCACCAAGCCCATGCGCCGACCGATCTCCGTCAGACGCATGTCGGCATTGTCCTCGCGCAGCTGCAGGCGGAATTCGGCGCGGCTCGTGAACATGCGGTACGGCTCGGTCACACCCTTCGTGATCAGATCATCGACCAGCACACCCAGATAGGCCTCATCGCGCCGGGGCAGCCAGGGCGCGTTACCACGGCATTGCAGCGCCGCGTTGAGTCCGGCGAACAGGCCCTGGGCCGCCGCCTCTTCATAACCGGTGGTGCCGTTGATTTGTCCAGCGAAATACAGGCCGTGAATCTGCTGCGTCTCGAAACTGCTCTTGAGCGCACGCGGATCGAAATAGTCGTATTCGATGGCGTAACCGGGGCGCAGGATGTGTGCATGCTCCAGTCCCTCGATGCTGTGCACCAGCTGGTACTGGATGTCGAACGGCAGGCTGGTGGAGATACCGTTGGGGTAGAACTCGTGGGTGGTCAGGCCCTCGGGTTCCAGGAAAATCTGATGACTCTCCTTGTCGGCGAAGCGATGGATCTTGTCTTCCACGCTCGGACAATAGCGCGGGCCCGTGCCTTCGATCACCCCCGTGAACATCGGGCTGCGGTCCAGCCCCGAACGGATGATGTCGTGCGTGCGCGCATTGGTGTTGGTGATCCAGCACGGCATCTGGCGCGGATGCATCGCCGCCCGGCCCATGGTGCTGAACACCGGCAGAACGCCCTCATTCACCCCACCCGGCATGCCATCCCCCGGCTGCTCGGCACAGCGCGAAAAATCGATGGTGCGGCCGTCGAGGCGCGGCGGCGTGCCGGTCTTCAGACGCCCCTGCGGCAACTGCAATTCCTTCAGGCGGCTGGCCAGGCTCAGCGCCGGAGGGTCTCCCGCCCGCCCGCCCTGGTAGTGATTGAGCCCCACGTGAATCTTGCCGTTGAGAAAGGTGCCCGCCGTGAGCACCACGGCGCGCGCACGAAAGCGCACCCCCACTTGCGTGACGGCGCCCACGACGCGATCGCCTTCGAGCATCAGATCATCGACGGCCTGCTGAAACAGCAGCAAATTGGGCTGGTTTTCCAGGCGAGAACGAATCGCCCCCTTGTACAGCAGCCGGTCGGCCTGTGCCCGCGTCGCACGCACCGCCGGGCCCTTGCTGCTGTTGAGAATGCGAAACTGGATGCCCGCCTCGTCGGTGGCAAGCGCCATCGCGCCACCCAGCGCATCCACTTCCTTGACCAGATGCCCCTTGCCGATGCCGCCGATGCTGGGATTGCAGCTCATCTGCCCCAGCGTCTCGATGTTGTGCGTGAGCAGCAGCGTTCTGCAACCCATGCGCGCGCTCGCCAGCGCCGCCTCGGAGCCGGCGTGACCGCCACCCACGACAATGACATCAAATTCCTCGGGATACAACATCTGAGCGCACATGAAAAGGCAGGGGGCGTTATTGTCCCACCGCACCGCTTTCGGTGTGTTTCACGTGAAACAGAACCTTCGAACCATCGACATGACCACTCTTTTCGACCCCCTGCAGGCCGGTGATCTGCATCTGGCCAACCGCATCGCCATGGCACCATGCACCCGCAACCGCTCGCCCGGCGGCATCCCGGTGGCAATGAACGCCGAGTACTACGCGCAGCGCGCGGGCAACGGGCTGCTCATCACCGAAGGCACGGCCATCAGCCACCAGGGCCAGGGCTATGCCGACGTGCCCGGCCTCTATACGCCCGAGCAGCTTGCTGGCTGGCGGCGGGTTACCGATGCGGTCCATGCAAAAGGCGGCTGCATCGTCACACAGCTCTGGCACGTGGGCCGGGTTTCGCATGTTTCCCTGCAACCCCACGGCCAGGCGCCGGTGGCTCCCTCGGCCATCACCGCGCAATCGCGCACTTTCATCCTTGACGAGCAGACCGGCGCGGGGCACTTCGCGCCCACGTCCGAGCCGCGCGCACTCCTGCTGGACGAATTGCCCGCGATCATCGAAACCTACGCCCGCGCTGCGCATGACGCGGTGCACGTGGCCGGCTTCGACGGCGTGGAGCTGCACGGCGCCAACGGCTACCTGATCGACCAATTCCTCAAGGACGGCAGCAACCATCGCACCGACGCGTACGGCGGCAGCGTGGAAAACCGCATCCGCTTCGCCGTGCAGGCCGTGCGTGCTGCGGTCGATGCCGTGGGCGGCGGGCGCGTCGGCATCCGTCTCTCACCCGTCACGCCCGCCAACGACGCGCGCGACAGTCATCCGCAGGCCCTGTTCGAGCGACTGGTACAGGCGTTGGCCCCGCTCGGTCTCGCCTACATCCACGTGATCGAAGGCGCGACGGGCGGGCCGCGCGTGATCGAGGATCGCCCCTTCGACAACGCCGCGTTCAAGGCGGCTTACCGCAACGCAGGCGGCACGGGCGCCTGGATGGTGAACAATGGCTACACGCGGGAGATGGCGCTGCAGGCCGTGGCCAGCGGCGCGGCCGACGTGGTGGCCTTCGGCCGCGACGCAATCGCCAACCCCGATCTGGCCGAGCGCCTGAAGCGCGGTGCGCCGCTCAACGCCTGGGACAAGACCACGTTTTACGGCGGCACGAGCAAGGGTTATACCGACTACCCGGCACTCACGGCCTGAATTCGCGCCCCGTCAGGACGCCAGTTCATCCAGGATGGGGCATTCGGGCCGGTCATCGCCGTGGCAGGAACTCACCAGCGCCTGCAGACTGCGCTGCATGTCCTGCATCGCGGCGATGCGCTGCTCCAGCTTTTCGACTTGCCTGAGAGCGATCTGCTTGACCTGGCTGCTGGCACGGCTGCGGTCCTGCCACAGGCCGAGCAGGGCCGAGATCTCTTCGATGGAAAAGCCCAGGTCGCGCGCGCGGCGGATGAAGCGCAACGTGTGCACATCCGCCTCGGTGTACTGGCGATAGCCGCTGTCCGTGCGCGCCACCCTGGGCAGAAGCCCGAGCGATTCATAGTGGCGGATCATGCGCGCCGAGACGTGCGAGCGCGCGGCCGCCTCGCCTATGGCCACCGGCCAGTGCCCCGCGCCACCCGGTGTCATGCAGCGACCTCGTAGCCCTCCTCGCGGATGGCATTGGCGATCGCGTCGCGTGACTTCTCGCTTTCCACATCCACCCGCCCCGTGGACAGGTCCACCTTGACCACGGCATCGGTGTCCACCTCGCGAACGGCATGCACGACGGCCCGCTCGCAGTGGCCACAGGTCATGCCCTTGACATCGAACTGGTATTGCATGGTGCGTGCCTCCTTCAGGCTTGAATCAATGACGGGTACCGATTCTGTGGTTTGACATGATGATAAGGTCAAGGTTTTGATGCATGTCAGGGATAAATCAGGATCTTGTTGAGTGCCGGGAAGTGCTTTTCGAGCTTGAGCGGCAACTGGTCCAGGTAGGGCGTATGGGCCGCTTCTCCCTCGCGCGCCGAGACCAGGATCAGCAGATCGGTGTCGGACATCTTGCGGAACACGATGAAGAATTCATCCCAATCGCTGAACTCCGTGTACTCCACCTTCAGCCCGAGCTTTTGCTTCTTCAGACTTTCACGAACCGCCCGATGCGTCGCGCTGCCGCAGTTCAGCTGCACGGGTACCGAATGCTCGGCCGCGAGCTTGGCGATCTTGCGCCAGTACAGATCGAAATGCTCCGCCGTCTCGGCCAGTGGTGGAAGGATGACGAAGATGCCGGTGTACTTGCTCGACGGCGCATCCAGATGGCAGACAAACACGGTCTTGCGGGTCTGGTAGAGCACGCTGCCGAATTTGTTGCCGATGAAGCCGGCGATGAAGCCGGTTTTCTGCGGCCAGCCCATGACGATGAGGTCCGCGCCGATCTCGCGCGCCGTGCGGCTGATGCCGACGCCGGGGTGGTGGTCTATCGTGGCCATGACGCTGAGCTCCACGTCCGCCCCGCTCGCCTCGGCGCGCACGTCTTCCAGCGCCTGCTTGGCCCGCGCCACGTTGTCCTCGGCTTCTTCGGTATTGGGCACCACGGTCACCACCGCCAGCGGGTGGCTGGATTTCTTCTCGCGCACCAGGACTGCCAGGCGAACCAGATTTTCAGATTCCGTGATGTCCGACAGCGAGATGAGTATCTGCTCGTCGTTGTGGTTGCCATTGCGCGCCACGTCCTGTGCGTGCTCGGCCGTGCTTTCGAGCTGGCGGGCGGCCTTCTCGGTGATGATGGAGGCGACCACGCACGAGACGAGGATGATCACGATGATGGCGTTGATGACGCGGTCGTCGACGATGCCGGCGCGGTAACCCACGATCACCACCGCCAGCGTGGCCGCCGCGTGCGCCGAACTCAGGCCGAAGATCAGGTCGCGCTGCTCGGCCCTGAGGCGAAAGAGCCGCGCCGTCAGGTCTGCGGCCAGGTACTTCCCGGCAAACGCCACGATCGCCAGCGCCACGGCCGTCAAAAGCACGGTGAAGCCGTCGAACACCACGCGCACGTTGACGATCATCCCCACGCTGATGAGGAAGAAGGGAATGAACAGCGAATTGCCGAGGTACTCGATGCGGTTCATCAGCGCCGAGGAATTGGGAATCTGGCGGTTGAGCGCCAGGCCCGCGGCGAACGCGCCGATGATGGGCTCCAGGCTCGCCACCTCGGAGAGAAAGGCCGAGAGGAACACGATGGCCAGCACGAAGATGTAGTGCGAGTGTTTCTGGTGCGCCTGCCTTTCGAAGAAACGCCTGGCGATCCACGGCACCACCAGGGCCATGAAGGCGACAAAAACCACGAGCGAGATCACGAGGCGCGTCCAGAATTGCGACGTGAGATCGCCGTTGTGCGCGCCCAGAATCACGGCCAGCACCACCAGCACCCCGGTGTCGGTCAGGATGGTGCCGCCCACGGTGATGGGCACGCTCGGGTCCTTGGTCACGCCGTACTTGCTCGCGATCGGATAGGTCACGAGCGTGTGCGTGGCAAAAATGCTGGAAACGAGCAAACTCGCCGAGACATCCATGCCCAGCAGATAGTGGCAGACGGGATAACCCAGGGCAAACGGAATCGTGAAGGTGGCGATGCCGAAGACGATGCTGCGATTGGCGTTGGCCCTGAACTCGATCAGATTGAGCTCCAGCCCCGCGAGAAACATGATGTAGAGCAGGCCGATGGTCGAGAACACATCGACGAACAGGCTCTTCTCCAGGAGATTGAAGCCGTGCGGGCCGATCAATATGCCGGCCAGAATGAGCCCGATGATGTCGGGCGTGCGCACCTTCTCCAGCAGAATGGGTGCCAGCAGGATGATGAAAAGGATGAGCGAAAAAATCAGAACCGGGCTGTTCAGCGGCAACTGAAATTGCTCTGTCAGCTTTGCGATGATGGGTTCCATGAGCTGCAATGGGCCGATCAAGGCCATCCTGGGACAAGCGCGCGATTGTGGCATGCAGCTGCTCGCGCAGGACTTGACTCTCTCATGATGTCAATGTTTACGCTGCCGACCGTTCGTTCACCCTTGTGGAGCCACCATGACGACGACCGCTGATCCCTCCGCCACCGACACGCTCGACCTGGGCGTGGGCGGCATGACCTGCGCCAGTTGCGTCTCGCGCGTGGAACGCGCGCTGCGCAGGGTCCCGGGCGTCGCCGATGCCGCGGTCAATCTGGCCACGGAGTCCGTGCACCTGAAGCTGGCTGCGCCCTCCCCCGACATCGACCGGCTCGCGCGCCGCGCCATCCGTGACGCCGGGTACGAGCCGCGCTCGCTCGCCGAACAGCAGGCACAGCTCGATCGCGAAGGCCCATGGACCGGCTTCGCACCCGTGGGTCTGGGGCTGCTGCTGTCCGCCCCGCTGGTGCTGCCCATGTTCGGCGACCTGTTGGGCCGGCACTGGATGCTCCCGGCCTGGCTGCAGTTTCTTCTCACCACGCCCGTGCAATTCATCCTCGGGGCGCGCTTTTACAAGGCCGGGTGGCATGCGGCCCGCGCGCTCACGGGCAACATGGATCTGCTCGTGGCGCTGGGCACGAGCGCAGGGTATGGCCTCTCGCTCTGGCTGTGGCTCACCGCGCCCGCAGGACACACGCCACACCTGTACTTCGAAGCGTCCGCCGTCGTGATCACCCTGGTGCTGCTGGGGAAATGGCTGGAGACCCGCGCCAAGCACCAGACAACGGCCGCGATACGCGCCCTGCATGCCCTGCGCCCGGAAACCGTCCATCTGCTCGGGCGCGATGGCGAAGTCGATGTGCCGGTCGCCGAAATCATGGTGGGCGATCACCTCGTGGTGCGCCCCGGCGAGCGCATCCCGGTCGATGGACGACTGATCGAGGGCGAAACCCAGGTGGACGAATCCATGCTCACGGGCGAGCCGCTGCCGGTGGCGCGCGGCGCGGGCGGCCCTCTCACCGGCGGCTCGATCAACGGCGACGGCCGCATCGTGCTCAGCGTCACCGCCACGGGCAGCGAAACGGTGCTGGCGCGCATCATTCGCCTCGTGCAGGATGCGCAGGCGGCCAAGGCGCCGATTCAGCGCCTCGTCGATCAGGTCTCCGCCGTGTTCGTGCCGGCCGTCCTCCTGATCGCGTGTCTCACGCTGCTCGGCTGGCTGTGGTTCGGCACGGGGCTGGAGACGGCGCTGATCCGCGCCGTGGCCGTGCTCGTCATCGCCTGCCCCTGCGCGCTCGGTCTGGCCACGCCCGCGGCCATCATGGCGGGCACGGGGGCCGCTGCGCGCCACGGCATCCTGATCAAGGACGCGCAGGCGCTGGAGATCGCGCACAAGGTGGCGACCGTCGCCTTCGACAAGACGGGTACGCTCACGGTGGGCCAGCCCAGGCTGACGGACTTCGTCGCCGCCGCCGGTGAAGACGAAGCGGCGTTGCTGTCGGCCATCGCCAGCGTGCAAAGCGGCAGCGAGCACCCACTTGCCCGCGCGGTTCAGAGCGCGGCGCGCGAACGCGGGCTCTCATTCGTGCCACCCGATGCCGTGCGCGCCGTGCCTGGCCGCGGCACCGAGGGCGAGGTGCGGGGCCAGAGCTACCTCATCGGCAGCCTGCGCTGGATGCGGGAGCTGGACGCCCATTTTGACGGTCTGGAGGCGAAGGCCGCCTCCCTGCAGGCGCAGGGCGCCACACTTTCCGCCGTGGCCGAGCGCTCTGCCCAGGGCCTGCGCATCCGCGCGCTGCTCGCCTTCGGCGACGAGCCCAAACCCGGCGCCCGGCAAGCCCTTGCCGCACTGCGCGCGCGCGGCCTGCGCAGCGTGATGATTTCGGGCGACAACCGCGGCGCGGCCGAGGCCATGGCCAGGCGCCTGGGGCTGCAGCCGGAACACGGGGAAGTTCTTGCCGAAGTGCTCCCCGCCGACAAGGCCTCTGCCGTGCGGCAATTGCAGGCCGGCGCCACGGTGGTGGCCATGGTGGGTGACGGCGTGAACGACGCTCCGGCGCTGGCCGCCGCCGATGTCGGCATCGCCATGGGCAACGGCACGGACGTGGCCATGCACGCGGCCGGCATCACGCTGATGCGCGGGGATCCCGCCCTCGTGGTGGCGGCGCTGGACATCTCGCACCGCACCGTGATGAAAATCCGCCAGAACCTGTTCTGGGCCTTCATCTACAACGTGGCTGGCATTCCGCTGGCGGCGCTGGGCTACCTGAACCCGGTCATTGCCGGTTCCGCGATGGCCATGAGCTCGGTGAGCGTGATGGGCAATGCGCTGCTGCTGCGCCGCTGGCATCCACGAGGGGACAATGCCGGGGCAACCGAGCCCCATTGAAACCATGCCCAACCAGATTCTGGGAACCATCCACACCGTCCTGCATGGCCGAGCCCAGCCGTATCGGCATATGGACGGCCGCCCGGGGGGCCTCAGCGCCATCGCCAAGCAAGCGGTGTCCGGGCCCGTCAGGGCGACCGCGCTGGGTCTTGAAGGCGACGAACAAGGCGATCTGCGCGTGCATGGCGGCCCGGACAAGGCCATTCATCACTACGCCCGCGAGCATTACGAGGCCTGGCGCGCCGAGCTCGGCGAGTTGCCGGTGCTGGCCGCGCCTCCAGCGTTTGGCGAGAACTTCTCCAGCACCGGGGTGACGGAATCGGACATCTGCCTGGGTGACCAGGTGCGCGCGGGCACCTGCCTGCTCGAAGTCTCGCAAAGCCGCCAGCCCTGCTGGAAGCTCAACGTGCGCCTTGGCGTGGCCGACATGGCGCTGCGCGTGCAGCGCAGCGGGCGCACCGGGTGGTATTACCGTGTGCTCAAGCCCGGGATGGTCCAAGCCGGCGATGAGCTGCAGCTGATGGCCCGCCCCCACCCCGAGTGGCCGCTGTCACGCGTGATCCATCTGCTCTACACCGACGTGCTCAATCTGGCCGACCTGCGCGCGCTGTCGAAACTGCCGCTGCCCGCCTCATGGGAAAAACTGGTGGGCCGGAGGCTAGACAGCCACAGTTTGGAAAACTGGGACAGGCGCACGCTTGGATAAGGCGGCGCATGCTGCTACCCTAGTGTCATGCTCGCACGCGCCCTTCTGCCCCTTGCAGCCGCATGGCTGCTGGCGGCCTGCGGCTCCGCGCCTCCGGTCTCTTCGCATGACCCCTACGATCTGAGCACGACCGGGCCCGCACCCACCAGCGAGATCTCGGACGGGCAGGCGAGCGACATCGCCATCAACGCACTCGGCCTGGTCGGCACGCCTTACCGCTACGGTGGCAACACGCCCGAGGGGGGATTTGACTGCAGCGGGCTGATCGGCTACGTCTACCGCAACCAGACCGACATGAAGCCGCCGCGCACGGTGGCGCAGCTGAACGGCTACGGACAGCCGCTTTCGCGCACCCAGCTGCGCAGTGGCGACCTGGTGCTGTTTGGCCGCGGCCAGCCGACGCACGCGGGCATCTACGTGGGCCAGGGACGTTTCGTGCATGCGCCATCCACAGGTGGCACGGTACGGCTGGACCGGCTCGATGGCCCCTACTGGTCGCGCCAGATGGCGAGCTTTCGCAGGCCGTGACGCACGCCGCTACCAGTGGTAGCCGTAGCGCAGCTGCACGTAGTTGATGCCGGGATTGGGGGACTTGATGCTGGCGTTGGACAGGTGCTGCACGCGCAGCATCACTTCCTGTCGCCGCTCCTGACCGAACCTCAGGCCCACCCCCAGGTGGCTTGCAAAATTGAAGGCGGTGCTGAACTGCTTGTCCACGCTGCGGTAGAGGTGATCGCTCACGGTGACACCAATGCCTGCCTGGAAGAACCACGGCGAACGCCCCTCGTCGGGCGTCCAGCGCAGCGTGGGGGTGAGCCCCAGCAGCCACAGGTGATCACGGCCCACGCCGTCATAGCTCCAGCGGCTGACGTAGGCATCCCAGAAGCCCGAAAGTACCCCGCTGCCCAGCGGCTTCTGCCATTCTCCCCAGGGCAGGGTGGCGCCCAGCGTGAACGCGTCCGTGCCATGCGATGCCACGTCCCTCTGGAGGTAAACCGAAGGCGTTTGCGCGGGCAATTGCGCCATGGCGGCGCTGGCCAGGGAACACAAACCAAGAAATACCAGAGATCTCGTTTCGGTCATGAGGCAATGGGGTGTTCATCCATCAATTCGTAACAGTCTAAACCATTCCCCATCGCCCAATGCCGCTCACCCAATCAGGAAGCGGCTGCTCCCGGCTGGCCCGCGCCGCCGCGATGGCGAGCGCCGTGACGCCCATCGTGGCCCATGCGCGGGCCGTGCATGGCCTGGGCATCAAACACCTTCTGCTGCTCGGGCGTGAGCTGGGCATAGAAGGTCTTGATTGCCTCTCCGCGCCGATCCGCCTCGGCGGCGCGCTGCTCATGCAGGGCACGCATGCGGTCAATGCGTTCCGGCGTGGTGAGCTTGCGCATGTCGTCGCGGTCGATCCGCGCGTGGGTCGGCAACTGCATCGCCTTCTGCAAGGCATCCCAGGCCGGCAGCTGCGCGTCCGTGAGCTGCAGCTTGGCCTTGAGTGCCTGTGCACGCTCGGCCTGCCGCTGCTGCCACTTCTGCGGGTTCATGTAGCCGCGCTGCATGGGCGCCGTCGCCGCAGACGGGGTCTCGGGCGCCTGCGTGTCGGAAGCCGCGATGGCGGAGCTCGCGCCCCAGGCCAGCAGCGCTGCCGCCACGGCGGCGATGACGGGCTTGCGTGCGTTCATCATGGTCGGGTCCTTTCCCGGTGGTGATTGATGGCGTCAGTGTGCGAGCCCCATGTAAGGCCTGCGTGAGCCGATGCTGCGACTGTGTAAAGTTGCGGAAATTTTTTCGGCATCCGTTCAGGGTATCGACAAATTTTCAAGTCAAATACCTTTCAAACACTGATCCACATTACGCGAGCAGCTCGATTTTTCATATCAACGTGTTCAAGAATCTCATCGTTTATTGCATCGCACCCTCATCGCAGCTCGAGCTTCAACGGCTGCAGGCAGCCCTGACGGCCGCACCCTTCGCGCCCTGTGGCGCCACGCAGGAGCAATCGGGCGGCTGGTGCCCGCCGCGCGGACAGGAACATGGGGCGTTCGTCGAATCCATTGCCGGGCACTGGGTCGCATGCTGGCAGACTGAAACCCGCATGCTGCCCGCTGCCGTGGTGGCACAACGCGTGGACGAAAAAGTGCAGCGCATCACCCAGGAGAGCGGGCGAACCCCGGGGCGCAAGGAAAGGCGCGACCTCAAGGACGAAGCGCGCCTCGATCTGCTGCCGCTGGCCTTCACGCAACGGCGCAGCATCATGATCTGGATCGATCCACGCCAGCGCCTGCTTCTGCTGGACACCAGCAACCAGACCCGGGCCGACGCCGTGGTCACCGCCCTGGTCAAGTCCGTCGACGGCCTGGCACTCGCGCTGCTCGATACCCGGCAAAGCCCACAGACAGCCATGAGCACCTGGCTGCTGGAGCAGCAGGCACCCGCGGGCTTTTCCATCGACAACGAGTGCGAGCTCAAGTCCTCCGCCGCGGACAAGGCCGTGGTGCGCTATGCCCGCCATCCGCTCGACATCGCCGAAGTGCCCGAGCACATCCGCGCAGGCAAGCTGCCCACACGGCTGGCAATGACCTGGCAGGGCCGCGTGAGCTTCGTGCTCACCGAGGGCCTGCAACTGCGCCGCGTGGCGCTGCTCGAAACCGAGCAGCAGGAAAGCCAGCGCAGCGACGACGACTTCGATGCCGACGTGGCACTCACCATCGGCGAGCTGAGCCAGATGCTGCCCGACCTCATCGCCGCGCTCGGTGGCGAACAGAGCACCCCGCAGACCGGCGCGTGAAACCATGGCACTGAACGCGGTCTGGATCGGCTTTTTCCTCATCGCGTTCATCACCGCCTGCGTGCGCTGGGCGCTGGGCGACGCCGACATCTTTCAGCAGCTGCTCACCGCCATGTTCGATGGCGCGCGTTCGGGCTTTGAAATCTCGCTCGGCCTGGCGGGCATCATGGCGCTGTGGCTGGGCCTGATGAAGATCGGCGAAAAGGCAGGCATGGTGCAAGGGCTCGCCCGCCTGGCCCAGCCGCTGCTCAGACGCCTCTTTCCCGAAGTGCCCGCGGGCCACCCCGCGCAGGGTGCGATGACGCTCAACATCTCGGCCAACCTGCTGGGCCTGGACAACGCCGCCACGCCCCTGGGCCTGACCGCCATGCAGGAGCTGCAGACACTCAACCGCGAAGCGCCGGGCACGGCGAGCAACGCGCAGATCATGTTCGTGGTGATGAACACGGCCGGGCTCACGCTCATCCCCACCTCGGTCATCGCCATCCGCCAGAGTGTGGCGCTGCAGCAGCATGTGGGTGCGGGCTTCAACGCCGCCGACATCTTCCTGCCCACGCTCATCGTCACCTTCATCGGGCTGCTCACCGGCGTGCTCGCGGTGGCCGTGGCGCAGCGCCTGCCGCTGTGGCGCGCGCGCCTGCTGCTGCCGGTGCTGGCCGTCGGCGGATTGCTGCTGGGCGGCGTCGCCCTGCTCGCGCGCCTGCCGGCCGAGCAGGCCGCGCGCATCGCCGGCACCACGGGCGCGGCCATCATCCTGGCCATCGTCGCGCTGTTTCTGCTGACGGGCCTGTGGCGGCGCATCAACGTGTACGACGCCTTCATCGAGGGCGCGCGCCAGGGCTTTGACGTGGCGGTGCAGATCGTGCCCTACCTCGTGGCCATCCTGGTCGCCATAGCCGTGTTTCGCGCCTCTGGCGGCATGGACGCCATCCTTGCCGTGCTGGGCCACATCGTCGCCGCGCTGGGCCTGGATACGGACTTCCTGCCCGCACTGCCCGTGGGCCTGATGAAAGTGCTCTCGGGCGCCGGTGCGCGCGGCCTGATGATCGATGTGCTGCAGACCTACGGCGTTGATTCCTTCGTCGGGCGCCTGGCCAGCATCATCCAGGGCTCGACTGAAACCACCTTCTACGTGCTTGCCGTGTACTTCGGAAGCGTCGGCGTCCAGCACACCCGCCACGCGCTGGTCTGTGCCCTGCTGGCCGATGCGGTCGGATTGGTCGCGGCCATCGTCGTGGGTTACGCCATGTTGCGTTGAGGAGCGCGACTTGTTCGTCCTCCGTCATTACTATCAAGCCGCAATAAGAGGAGTTGAAAAAATAGTGGTAGTAGTAGACCCTCGCGGCGGGATGGGATAAGTTGGTTTTCCTTTTGAATTTCAATGCATTGGGTGCTGTGATAACCCGGTCCTGAAAGACCGTGGACGACTTGGTCCGAATGGGGACAAGTCGCCGCCACAAGCGTGGCCTGTGGATAAGTCGCAAGTTGTTCAGGCTTTGGAGCCAGGTTTTCCACAGCCTGGCAGCACGAGCCGCGCAACCGCATCGGCGCCGCAGAAAACGAAGGCGTTCTGTTCCCAGCGCATGCCGAGCTGCCGGGCCATCTGAATATCAATGCCTGGCACCCAGAAGCTGGCTTCCGCGGGCCAGCCATTGGCCGGATGCTGGCCCCTGGCATCGACGCATGGCAGGCCAAGCGCCGCAATGTCGTGCGCCAGTCCCCGCTGGCGCAGCGCGTTGCTGGCCGGGTCGTGGAGCTGGCTGTGGGGGTTAGCGGCGGTCAGAACCGCACTGCACGCCACCGCGTACCTCTGGTGCAGCGCCTTCAGCGCGGCGCTGTGCTGGCCGATGCGCAATACCAGCGGCGTGTCGCCGCCGACGTGGTACTCGGTCTCTTCATAGGCCCGCAGCAGGGCGGGTGGCAGCACGTTCATGCCGGATGGCGGAACGCCACTCAGGTTCGGCTCACCTCGCGCAGCGTGACGAATTCCTCGGCACTGGTCGGGTGGATGCCTATGGTGGCATCGAACTGCGCCTTGGTCGCGCCGCACTTGAGCGCCACGGCAAAGCCCTGGATGATCTCGCCGGCGTCCGCGCCCACGATGTGCGCGCCCACCACCCGGTCGCTTGCATCGTCGACGACGAGCTTGACCATGGTGCGCTCGCTGCGCCCCGAGAGGCTGTGCTGCAGGGGCCGGAAGTCGCTGCGGTAGATGCGCACCGCGCCGTATCTTTCGCGCGCCGCCTGCTCCGAAAGGCCCACCGTGCCGATCGGAGGGTGGGTGAAGACGGCCGTGGGCACGTTCTCGTAATCCATGGTCCGCTTCGGTTTTCCGGGTGCGGGGCCAAAGAGATGATCGACCAGCGCCATGGCCTCGGCCAGCGCCACGGGCGTGAGCTCCAGGCGACCCACCACGTCGCCCAGCGCATAGATGCCGGGCGCGCTGGTGGCGTAGTGCTCGTCCACAGCGATGGCGCCGTGCTCGGTCTGGCGCACGCCCGCGGCCTCCAGCCCCAGGCCCCGCACGTTCGCGCGCCGACCGGTGGCGTAGAGCACCACGTCGGCCTCCACCACGCTGCCGTCCTTCAGATGCACGCGGCGGCCGTCGCCTACCGCCTCGACGCGCGTCACGTCGGCCTGCACGCGGATGTCCACGCCCGCCTTGCGCATTTCCTCGGCGGCGAAGTCACGCACCTCGTTGTCGAAGCCGCGCAGGATCTGGGTGCCGCGGTACAGCAGCGTCACCTCACTGCCCATGCCGTGGAAAATGCTGGCGAACTCACAGGCGATGTAGCCACCGCCGACGACGACGAGGCGCCGGGGAAAGCGCGGCAGGTCGAAGATGTCGTTGGAGGTGACGACGCATTCGCGCCCCGGCAGCTCGGGCACCCAGGGCTCGCCGCCGGTGGCCAGCAGGATGGTGGCGGCGCTGTGGCGCGTGATCTGCCCATCGTCGTGGCGCACCTCGACGGTGTGCCCGTCCAGCAGCCGCGCATGGCCCTGCATGCGCCGCACCTGCGCGCCGACCATCAGCTTTTCATAGATGCCGTTCAGGTGGGTGATGGCTTTCGCGCGGTTGGCCTTGAGTGCCTCCCAGTCCAGCGTGGGTGGCGCGTCCAGGCGCCAGCCATAGCCTTTCGCATCGACAAAACCCTCGGCGTATTCGGCGGCGTAGCTGTAGAGCTTTTTGGGAATGCAGCCCACGTTGACGCAGGTGCCGCCCATGCGCGCGCTCTCGGCCAGGGCCACGCGCGCGCCGCGCTGACCGGCAAAGCGCGCCGCCCGCACGCCGCCCGAACCACCCCCTATCACGAAGAGATCGAAATCAAAACCCGCCATGTCCGTGCCCGCCTGAAGAGAAGAACAAGGCAGTGTATGCAGGCCACGCGCTCCCTGCAGTCGTGCGCCCGCAATCTCCGCGAAATGCGCGATGGAACCAGGCGGCCCCAGCCCGGCCTCTCATCTGAATGCCATCGAACATCGTTGAACAATCATGTTTTGATGAATGAACATATTTGTCATATTGTTGAAAACCCTAATAGCCTTGAGCGTGATCCACGGCTATCTTTGGCCAACCGCTCTGGATGCGGCATCCCGAACGCCGGGCCCCTTCTGACGATGGACCTGGCGGCTTTCCATTTCTTTTCTGGCTATGGAGACCCCATGAAACGTCGCGACTTTTGTGCCACCGCCGCGCTTGCCACCGGCTTCGGGCTGGCAGGCTCCGCCCACGCCGAGACCAAGTGGGATTTCGCCACGGCCTATCCGGCGATCAACTTCCACTCCAGGAACAACCAGCAGTTCGTCGATGACGTGGCCGCGGCCACGAACGGCGCGCTCAAGATCCAGCCGCACTTTGGCGCTTCGCTCTTCAAGATGCCCGAGATCAAGCGGGCGGTGCAGACGGGCAACGCGCAGATGGGCGAATTCTTCCTCGTGAGCTTCCAGAACGAGGCGCAGATCTTCGGCGCCGATGGCCTGCCTTTTCTTGCAAAGAATTACGACGAGGCGTTCAAGCTGTACCAGGCGCAAAAGCCCTACCTTGAAAGCATCCTGGACAAGCAGGGCCAGACGCTGCTGTATTCGGTGGCCTGGCCGCCGCAGAGCATCTACAGCAACAAGCAGATCCATTCGGCGGCGGACCTCAAGGGCCTGAAGTGGCGCGTGTACTCGCCCACCACGGCGCGCATCGGCGAGCTTGTCGGCGCGCAGCCGGTCACGATCCAGGAGGCGGAGCTCTCGCAGGCGCTGGCCACGGGCGTGATCGAGGGGCTCATCACGTCCAGCGCCACGGGTGCGGACAACAAGCTCTACGAAAACCTCAAGTACTTCTACAAGGTGCAGGCGTGGATTCCGAAAAACGCGGTCACCGTGAACAAGAAGGCCTTTGCCGCCTTGCCCAAGGCCGAACAGGAGGCCGTGCGCAAAGCCGCCGCCGCCGCCGAGGAGCGCGGCTGGAAGTCCTCGCGCGAGGTCGATGAGCGCTCGCTCGATACCCTGAAGAAGGGTGGCATGCAGATCATCGAACCCTCGGCCCAGCTCATGGGCGATCTGGGCAAGGTGGGCGATGTCGTCGTCAAGGAGTGGCTGGAGAAGGCCGGGCCGGACGGCAAGGCGCTGCTCGAGGCCTACAACAAGAGCAAGTAAGCCGCCTGGACGGGTGCCACACGCGTGAGCGCCGTCCACACCCTGGAGAGTGCGATGCGCAAATGGCTCGACGGCCTGTACAACGCGAGCAGCTGGCTCGCGGGGGCTTTCATGGTGAGCGTGTTCATGATGGTGGCCCTGACCATCGCCAGCCGCTTCTTCGGCTTTTCCGCCACCGGCAGCGATGCCTATGCGGGCTATGCCACGGCGGGCGCGGGCTTCATGGCGCTGGCGGGCACGCTCAAGCACGGCGAGCACATTCGCGTGACTCTGCTGCTGAGCGCGCTCAGGGGCCGGGCGCAGAAGGTGGCGGAGGTGCTGGCGCTCGGCGCCGCCACGCTGCTTGCGGGCTTTCTCGCGTTCTACTCGTGCCACCTCGTCTGGCAGTCGCGGGACATCAATGACATCTCCGTGGGCATCGACGCCACGCCGCTGTGGATTCCGCAGATTCCCATGGCCGTGGGCACGGTGATTTTCTTCATCGCGTTCTGCGACGAGCTGGTGCTGGAGCTGCTGGGCAAGCGCGAGGCGGCCAGTCAGGAGGATGCACATCATGAGTGAAATCGCCGCCAGCATCACGCTACTCGTGGTGCTTTTCGCGATGCTCGCCGGGGGCATCTGGGTCGGGCTCACGCTCGCGGGCGTGGCCTGGTTCGGCATGGCCTTCTTCACCGCGCGCGCGGCGGGCGACGCGATGGCTGTCACGATCTGGGGCTCGAGCAGCAGCTGGACGCTCACCGCACTGCCGCTGTTCGTCTGGATGGGCGAAATCCTTTACCGAACCAACCTGTCGGCCAACATGTTCCGCGGCCTGGCGCCATGGGTGAACAAGCTGCCCGGGCGGCTGCTGCACGCCAACGTGGCGGGCTGCACCATCTTCGCCGCGGTCTCGGGTTCGTCGGCCGCCACCTGCGTCACGGTGGGCAAGATGAATCTGCCCGAGCTGCTGCGCCGCGGCTACCCCGAGGAGCAGGTGATCGGTACCCTGGGCGGTCCGGCCACGCTGGGCCTGCTGATTCCGCCGTCCATCATCCTCATCATCTACGGGGTTTCGGCCGAGCTCTCGATCGCCAAACTCTTCATGGCGGGCGTGCTGCCGGGCCTGCTGCTGGCCGCGCTCTTCAGTGGCTGGATCATCTTCTGGGCGCTGCGGCACCCCGAACAGGTGCCCAAGGCGGACGTCGAGATGAGTTTCGGACAGAAGCTCGCCGAGGCGCGTCACCTCATTCCCGTGGTGCTGCTCATCGTCGCCGTGATCGCCTCGATGTACACCGGCATTGCCACCGCCACCGAGGCGGCGGCGATCGGCGTGGGGGGCGCGCTCATCCTCTCGGCGTGGCAGCGGTCGCTCACCTGGCAGAACTTTCGCGATGCGCTCATGGGCGGCACGCGCCTGTACTGCATGATCGCGCTCATCCTCGCGGGCGCGTCCTTCCTCACGCTGGCCATGGGCTACATGGGCCTGCCGCGCCAGCTCGCGCAGTACGTGGGCAGCCTGCACCTGTCGCCCGCCCTGCTGATGGTGGCGCTGGGCATCTTCTACATCGTGATGGGATGCTTTCTAGATGGCATTTCCACCATCGTGCTCACCATGGGAGTGGTGCTGCCCATCATCCAGGCCGCGGGCATCGATCCGCTGTGGTTCGGCATCTTCCTCGTGATCACGGTGGAGACGGCCCAGATCACCCCGCCCGTGGGCTTCAATCTCTTCGTGCTGCAGGGCATGACGGGCAAGCAGATCACCTGGCTGGCGCGGGTGTGCCTGCCTTACTTCCTGCTGATGCTGTGCATGCTCGTCATCCTCTGGTACTTCCCGGGCCTGGCGACCGCACTGCCGTCCCGGATGTAGGTGCTTGTGCTCTGCGGCGCCGATGGGCAAGAATAGCCATTTCGGCACTGTGCTGGCGTATCGTCGGCGCCTTTCGAGGAGTACGTTGTGATGTCTGCCCCCCACCGAATCGCGCTCGCCCTGGTGTTCCTGGCTGGCGCCGGCACGTGTGCGCTGGCGCAGAACACGAAAATGCGCCCGGGCCTGTGGGAAGTGCAGGCGCACGTCAAAAGCAGCAGCGGCCAGATGGAAGCCGCCCTGGCGCAGATGCAGGAACAGCTGGCCGGGATGCCGCCCGAACAGCGCCGCCAGATGCAGGAGATGATGGCCGCGCGCGGCATAAATCCGTCGAACGCGGGGCAGTCGGCCAGGATCTGCATGACGCAGAAGGATGTCGACATGGACAGGGTGCAATCCAGGGAAGGCTGCACCTACAAGAACAGCCGCAGCGGCGCCAACACCCTGCACATCAACTTCCAGTGCAAAGGGGTCGACAACGAAGCCCCGAGCTCGGGCGAGGGGACCATCACCTTCGATGGCCCCACGATGTACAGCGGTCAGTTCAAGGTCAAGACCACCCGGGACGGCAAGCCCGAAGAGATGACCATCACGCAACAGGGCAAATGGCTGTCGGCCCATTGCGGCTCGGTCAAGCCCATCACGAGCGAACAGTAAGAGCGCGCGCCGCGAACGATGGCACGTGTGCCTGCTCGCCCCAGCCCGTCCAAGGGACCCTGGTACTTTCCCGGCGCTTACTGGTTCCCGATCGCCGCGCTTTACGGCGCGATCATTCTTCCGTGGTCCGTGCTCGGCCAGGCGGGCTTGCTGGCGGCCCCTCCCGGGCTGCACAGCGGGCTCGGGCATGCCCATGAAATGCTCTTCGGCTTCGCGCTGGCGGTGGTCGCGGGATACACCCTCAAGCCTGGCACGCACGGCGCAAGCGCACTGTTGCTGCTGGCCTGGCTCCTGGCGCGGCTGGCCTTCCTGCTTGCGCCCGCAAGCCGCATGGCGCTCGGTCTCAATGGTCTGTTCGTCGCGGGGCTGGCGCTGCTCGTTGCGCCCACCTACCTGCGCGCGAGCAAATGGAGCAACCGCTCGGTGGCGTTCATCGTCATGGGGCTGGCGCTGGCGGCGCTGAGCTTTCATCTGGCGCGGCAAAGCCGTGAGCTGCACACCGTCACGCTCACCGCGGTGCTGCTGCTGAGCAGCCTGATGTTCTTCATGGGCGGACGCATCCTCGCACCGGCGGTGGCGGGGCATATCCGTACCCGGCGCGCGCCGCTCGTGCACGTGGTGCAGCCGCGCCTGGAAGTGACGCTACTGTGCGTGCTGGCGATCGGCATCGTCGCGGTGGCCACCGGCGCGCCGCTGATGCGCCAGGGGGCGGGCGCGTTGCTGCTGGGCGCCACGCTGCTGGCGCTGGTGCGCATCGTGCGCTGGCAGTTCTGGTGGTGCCATGACCAGCCTGACCTGCTGGCGCTGCTGACCGGCTATCTCTGGCTCATCGTGGGCTGGGCCCTCACGGGTGGCGCACTGCTGCTGGGGCACTCGCCCATCACGGCCTTGCACGCCATCACCGCCGGAGCGCTGGGAACGCTGACCTACACGGTCATGCTGCGCACGCGCATGTTCCGCTGCGTCGGGGACGCCAACCGGCTGGGCTGGGCCTACGCCGGCGCGTTGCTGCTGGGCGTGGCGGCCATCGTGCGCATCAGCGGCACCTCGACCGCGCATCTGGTGCTCGCCAGCGCACTCTGGAGCACCGTCTACGTTGTGCTTGCCGGACTGCTGTTGTGGCTGTGGCAGGCCAAGGCCAGAGCTGGACGCGGACGTGTGTCTTGAAGTTGAATTAATATATATTTGTATATATAAAAATTATTTTATATCATAAATAAATATATAAAATCGCCGCATCGAGCTTCCGGAAACCACGATGCGCTTTCTTCACCCTCTGCGGCACCTGTTGATCGGCACCGCCGCGGCGCTGTGTGCCGCGCTTACATCCCACGCGGCCCCGCAGTTGCAGGTGGGCTACATGCCCATCATGCCGGACGCGCAGACCTTCGTGATCACCGAGGGACTGACCCGGCACAACCCGCTCGCGCAGGCCAGGCTGGTCATGTTCCAGAACGGCCCGGAGATCGTCCAGGCGCTGATGTCGGGGCAGCTGGACGTGGCTTACGTCGGTTCCGGCCCCGCCATGGTGGCCCGCGCCAATGGCGCCGAGGTGCGTTTCGTGGCGGGCAATGAATACGGTCCGGCCCACGTTCTGGCGCTGGGCAACCTGGCGCGCTATTTCACGAAGGGCGTCACACCGGCCGAGGCGATCGCGCGATTTACCAAGGAACAGGGACGCAAGCCCAGGCTCACCACCTTCCCCATCGGTTCGGTGCCGGCGGCCTCGCTGCAGTACTGGCTGCGCGATCAGACCAAGGCGGGCCTGGACAGCGTGCAGATCATCTATCAGGGAGAAAACCAGGTGGTGCAGTCGCTGCTTACCGGCGCGGTGGATGGCACGCTCTCGCCCGATCCAGCCGCGGACATCGTGCTGGCGCGTAAGCCCGACGCGAAAATCGTCGATCAGGTGAAGTACGGCGCGGCCGGCGCCGGCCTGCTGGTGCGCGAAAAGCTCATCAAGGAACATCCGGACACCGTGCGTGAACTGGTGCAGGCGCACTACGAGGCCTCGCAGCTGCTGCAAAACGAGCCGCAAAAAGCGGCCCTGGCCGTGCAGAAGCACATCGGTGGAGGGCGCCTGCCCATCGAGGTGATCCACGCCGCGCTCAAGCGCGCCACCTTCGATGCCGACCCGCGCTTCCTGCTGCACGACACCGCCGATCTCTACCAGTTTCAAAGCTCCATGGGCGTGTTCAAGAAGCCGTTGAAGGTGGATGAGCTCTTCGATGCGAGCTTCTACGACGCGGTCAAGGGAGGCGGGCAATGAGCCATACCACGCCTCCCGTCTGGGTGGCTGGCGCGAACGTCTCCACCCCCGGCGCACCGGCGGCAGCCGGAGCGCGATTCCCATGGCGCGCATGGCTGCGCGGCAGCAGCGTCCGGGGCGCGATCGGCCTCGTCGCATTCGTGGCCCTTTGGAAGATCGCGCAGGCATCGGGCGTCGGCGGTGACGGCACCATCCCCGATCCGTTTTCCGTCCCCGGGGCGCTGCTGGCGGAATGGGACGCAGGGCGATTGCAGACGGCGATCCAGTCCAGCCTTGTCCACTATGTCTGGGGGCTGTTGCTCGGCACGGCCCTGGGCTGTGCGCTGGGCGCGGCCGCGGCGCTTTCGACGCTGGTCGATCAGCTGCTTGCCGGCGTGGTGCGCGTTCTGCGCCCCATCCCGCCGCTGGCATGGGTGATCTTTGCGATCGCCTGGTTCCAGATCAGCCACAGGGGCGCGGCCTTCGTCATCGGCATCGGCGTGTTCTGGGTCAACTACTACACCACGCATGCCGCGGTGCGTGGCGTCGATCCGCGCTATGACGAGCTGGCGCGCGCCTTCGGGCAGGGCGGGCGGCTGCGGCGGCTGCTGGACGTGACGTTGCCCGCGGCGGCTCCCGGCATCCTCGCGGGCATGGAAACCGGTATCGGCGCGGCGCTCATGGCTCTGATCGCCGCGGAGCTGATCGGCATGCCCGGCATCGGCCAGGAAATGAACGTGGCCGCGGGCGTGGGCGATTACGCCACCGTGGCCGCCTACATGCTGGTGATCTCGCTCATCTACGCCGTGTTCGACGCGGTCTTCGTGCGGCTGGAAAGGCTGGCCACGCAATGGCGCCCGTCCTGACGACGCACGGCCTCGCCTACGCCTACCCGGGCAGCGAACGGGCCACCTTCGAGGGCATTCACCTGAGCGTCGAACCCGGAGAATTCATCGCCATCGTCGGCCGCTCCGGCGTGGGCAAGTCCACGCTGCTGCGCTGCTGCGCGGGCCTGACAGGCGCCAGCGCCGGGTCGGTGCAACTGCAGGCACGGCCGACGGAAAATGAGCGCCCCAGCGCCTTCGTGTTCCAGGACACGCGCCTGCTGCCCTGGCGCCGGGTTCGCGCCAACGTGGCCTACGGGCTACAGGGGCTGGACATGGAACGCAAGGCCATCGAAGACCGCGTCGACGAGGCCATGGCGCTGGCGCTGGTGGCCGAGCTGGGCGAGCGCTGGCCGTTTCAACTCTCGGGCGGGCAGGCGCAGCGCGTGGGCATCGCACGCGCGCTGGCGCTGCATCCGCAATTGCTGCTCATGGACGAGCCCTTCAGCGCCGTGGATGCGCTCACGCGCCAGAAACTGCAGGATGAGCTGCTGGGCATCTGGCGGCGCGCTGGGCCGGCCGTGCTCTTCGTCACGCACGACATCGAAGAAGCGGTCTACCTGGCCGACCGCGTGATCGTGATGGGCGGCGCGCCGGCGCGCATCGTGCTGGACCGGCGCATCGCGCAACCGCGACCGCGCGAACGTGAAAGCACCGGGCTGCAGCAGGAGGCACGGGCCCTGGAAGGCGCGCTGTGAGCCGCGGCGCGCCTCAATGCGCGCCGAACTCGTCAACCATGAAAGTGATGGTGCGCGCCACGCACGCGGCGTCGCAGCGTCGGGCCTGAAAGCCCGAGCCGCAGCCGAGCAGCTCGCGCAGCACCTCGTGCAGGCGCTCAGCCTCGACGCCGTGCGGCAGGCCGTCGCCCCCCGCGGTTCTTTCCTGTTCGGCGTAGTCGCGGACCGCGCCGATCATGGTGTCCGTCATGTGCTGGACGTCCACGTCGCCGCGCAGAAATCCGGGACCGACGGCCACGACCTTGTCGATGGCGGCGTGCATGCGCTGGACCTGGGCGTTCGGCGCGGGGGTGGACTGGACGGGCATGGTGGCTCCTGGTGACTGCATGGGCATCGCCCATCGTAGGCTTGCATGGGGCGGCATGCATGCGTCCGTCCGCTTGCCATCACTGGCGGGATACCTGTCCGCGTTCGCAGCGGACATGCCTGGCATCCTCGCGGCGCATTCGTCGGCTGTGCGTTTTTTCGCGGGCCACGGATATGATGGCGCGCATGTTCGCCAACCTCACGCCTTTCCTCACCCAATGGGCCATTACCGCGCTTGCGCTGTGGGTGGCAAGCTATGTTTTTCGCGGGGTGAGGTTCGACGGCACGGGCGCGCTCATCGTCTCGGCGCTGCTGCTGGGTTTTGCCAATGCCCTGGTGCGCCCGCTCCTGATCATGCTGACGCTGCCGCTCACGCTCGTGACCTTCGGGCTGTTCCTGCTCGTCATCAATGCGCTCGTGATCCTGCTGGTGTCGGCGCTGGTGCGCGGCTTTCACATCGACGGCTTCTGGACGGCGCTGCTCGCCAGTCTCTTCGTCTCGATCCTGAGCGTGATCATCGGCGCGCTGGTCACGGGCGGCGATCCGGCGATGACGATCCGCATGCCGCAGGGGTCGGGCAACTGGTTGTGAGCGGCGCGCCTCAGCGCGGCCGACGCTGCGCGAACTCCACATACCACTGCAGCGCGCCGGGGTTGGCCATCGCCTCGCGGTTCACCACCTTGTCGATGGCCTGGCCCAGCAGCAGCTTCTTGATCGGCAGCTCCTGCTTCTTGCCCGAGAGCGTGCGCGGGATTTCCGGCACCTGAAAGATCTCGTTGGGCATGAAGCGCGGGCTCAGGGCCTGGCGGATCGCGTCGTTGATGCGGCTTTTCAGCGCGCCGTCGAGCGCATGGCCGGGGCGCAGCACGACGAAGAGCGGCATGTAGCTTTCGCGTCCCAGGTATTCGAGATCGACCACCATCGAATCGAGCACCTCGGGCAGGCGTTCCACCGCGCTGTAGATCTCGCTCGTGCCCATGCGCAGGCCGTGGCGGTTGATGGTGGCATCCGAGCGGCCGTAGATCACGCACCACTCGCCCTCGCCCTGTTCGTCGCCGATGCGCAGCCAATCGCCGTGGCGCCAGACGCTGCCCGCCTCGGGGCCGAGGTCGCCGCCGCCGGGCTTGCGGCCATGGCCGGGCGGGAACATCTCGAAGTAGCTGGCCAGATAGCGGGCATGACCGGGGTCGTTCCAGAAATGCAGGGGCATCGACGGAATCGGCTGGGTGCAGACCAGCTCGCCGACTTGGCCGATCACCGGGTGGCCGTTTTCGTCCCAGCTTTCAACGGCCGCGCCGAGCATGCGGCACTGCATCACGCCGGGCTCTTGCGGCAGCTCGGGCGTGCCGGCGATGAAGCCGCCGGCGAAGTCGGTGCCGCCCGAGACGTTGAACCACCAGATGTCCTGTTGCGCCTTGGTCTTTGCGATGGCGCGGAACTGCGCCGTGCCCCACTGCTGCACCTCGGCCGAGAGTGGCGAGCCGGTGGTGCCTATGGCGCGGATGCGCGAGAGATCGCCGCATTGCGCGAGATCGACCCCGGCCTTCATGCAGCCACCGTAGAACGCCGCGCCGCTGCCCAGAAACGTGACGCCGTGGCGCGCGGCAAAGCGCCAGAGCGTGCTCCAGTCGGGCGCGTCCTTCGCCCCGGCGGGGCTGCCGTCGAAAATCACGCAGGTGGTGCCGGTGAGCAGGCCCCCCACCTGGATGTTCCACATCACCCAGCCCGTGGAGCTGTACCAGCAGAAGCGCTCGCCGAAGTTGTTGGGCGCGTAGCTGCAGCCGACGTCGCTGTGCATGCCGGTGACCATGGATTCGACGAGGATGCCGCCGTGCGAATGCACGATGGGCTTGGGCAGGCCCGTGGTGCCGCTGGAGTAGACGATCCACAGCGGGTGATCGAACGCCAGCCAGGCCGGGGCAAAGGCCGCTACTTCCGCATCATTTCGACTTGTAACGCTTGTCCAGTCTGCGCTGTCAGCTATTGGTTCAGAAGCATCGAGATACCGTATGCCGACCACATGCCGCACGCTCGGCAGCTCCCGGCGCAATTGCGCCACCACGTCGCCGCGGTCCATGGCGCGGCCGCCCCAGGTCACGCCGTTGACCGTGATCAGCACCGTGGGTGTGATCTGCCTGAAGCGATCGAGCACGGCGTTGGTGCCCATGTCCGGTGCGCAGACGCTCCAGACGGCGCCAACGCTGGCGCAGGCTAGGAAGGCGATGATGGTCTCGGGGATGTTGGGCAGGTAGGCGGCGACGCGGTCGCCCGGCCGCACGCCTTGCGCCTTGAGGTGCAGCGCGAGCGAGGCGACCTGCTGGCGCAGCGCGGGCCAGGTGAGTTCACGCAGCTGGCCGCATTCGTTTTCGGCGATCAGGGCCAGCTGGCCCGCGGCGTGTGCCGCATCCACGTGGCGCAGCACCTGCTGCGCGTAGTTCACCTGCGCGCCGGGAAACCACTCGGCGCCGGGCATGACGTTGCGCCCGAGCGCCGCGCGATGCGGCGTGGGCGAGCACAGATCGGCGTAGTCCCAGATGCTCTGCCAGAAGGCTTCGAGATCGCTCACCGACCACTGCCACAGCGCGTGGTAGTCGGCGAACACGAGGCCGCGGCTTTGGCGCAGCCAATCCTGGTAGAGCCGGATGAGGGGGACGTAGGGTGGACGGGTGGAGGAAATGCTCATGGGCCCATTATTGGCAAGCGGCGCAGTGCTGCCAATCGGGCGCGACGCCTAGGCGTCACCATGATCCGAACTATTGCAAATGAGAACGATTCGCATATATACTGGTGCTTCCGACAGATCTCCGAGACGCACGCCATGCTGCCCATGTCCGAACCCCGCCCGCGAACCCGGCACGACGACTGCACGCAACTGCTGGTGAACGCGTGGCGCATGACCATGGTGCACGGGATCGACTGCCCGTTGATCGCGCAGCAGTTCCGCTGCTCGTGCGGCGCCGAGGGCCGCGAGGTGTTTCGCGCGTTCTGCACCTTCCTGTGCGCGCTGGCGGTGGCGCAGCGCCGCTGCCTGACCGTGAACCCCCCCGGCCCGCACGCGCTGACGACCGACGAGGCGCGCATGCTGGCCCTGATCGCCGCAGCGCAGAACGATTGCCCCTGCACGCTGGAGGCGCACCTGACCTGGCTCGCCTGGCGGCCCCTGCGCCAGACGCTCGAAGAGAGCGTACGCGAACTCTCGGGGCTGCTGAGCGCCAGCGGCCAGCGCCTGCCCTCTCCCGCCTGATCCTGAGTCCGTATCGGGCTGGGTCACGGGGCGAGAACCCGGGACCGCGCCGCCGGCCACGAAGGGCAAGATTGAGAACAGGCTCCAGCGCTTGTCAATCAAGCGCGATCAGCCATCATTTCGCGAGCGGTGAACGGCTTGGCTTCAGTCCTGAAGCGCGGAGGCCACCGAGACCCGCAGCGGTGTGGTGGGCCGCCCGATGAGCCGGGAGAGCGCATGCCCGTCGTCGAACAGCGCCCCCTTGGCGGCTTCGACGTCGAGGGCGGGCAACGCCTGGGCCCAGGGTACGGGCACGCCCGCGGCGACCAGGGCGGCGGTGTAGTCGGCGACCGGCAGGTCGCGGTAAGGGATGTCCTTGCCGCTCTGGCGCGAGATTTCCGCAGCCAGCTCGGCCAGCGTCCAGGCCGCATCTCCGGCCAGCTCATAGGTCTTGCCCTCGTGACCGGTGGAGGTGAGCACCGCCACCGCCGCAGCGGCGTAGTCGGCGCGCGCGGCCGAGGCGATGCGGCCGGCCCCGGCGCTGCCGATGAGCGCGCCATGCGCGAGCGCCTGCCTGGCCGAGGCGGTGTAGTTCTCGGTGTACCAGCCGTTGCGCAGCAGCGTGACGGCCAGGCCCGAGGCCTTCAGCAGCGCCTCGGTTTCGAGGTGCTCGGGCGCCAGGCTCAGGGTGGAGCGGTCGGCGTGCAGCAGGCTGGTGTAGACGATGTGGTGCACGCCCGCCCGCCGGGCGGCGTCGATGACGTTGCGGTGCTGCGGCACGCGCCGGCCGACCTCGCTGCCGGAAATCATCAGCAGCGTGTCGATGCCGGCCAGCGCCTGGTCCAGCGTGTCGGGGCGGTCGTAGTCCGCCGCACGCACTGGCACGCCCAGATCCGCCGCTTTGGCGGGGGTGCGAGCGAGCGCGATGAATCGGTCGGCGGGCAGCGTGGCGCGCAGGCCTTCGATGACGAGGCGGCCGAGCTGGCCGGTGGCTCCGGTGATGGCGATGTTCATATGGGTTCCCATGGATTGACGAATCGAAAGCCCGAGTTTAGGATTTACACGTACTTTTTTAAAGTACACACATAAAGGTAAGTATGAAATCCGCAAAATCGCCGCTCGGCGACGACGAGGCCACCCTGACCGGCAAACTGCGCCGGGGCGAACTGCTGGACGCCGCCTGTCCGTCGCGCGAGGTGCTCAAGCACGTCACCAGCCGCTGGGGCGTGCTGGTGCTGCTGGTGCTGGCCACCGGTGTGCATCGCTTCAGCGGACTGCGCCGCGCCGTCGGCGGCGTCAGCGAGCGGATGCTGGCACAGACGCTGCAGTGGCTGGAGAGCGATGGCCTGGTTGATCGCATTGCCTTCGACGTGGTCCCGCCCCACGTCGAATACCGCCTGACGCCGCTGGGCCGCGAGGCCGCCGAGCGGGTTCGGGGGCTGGCCGACTGGATCGAAACCCGTCTGCCGCAGGTTCTTCAGGCCCGCGAGGGCCGGCGTGCCGTCATATCCGCCACGCCGGCGCGCGAAGCGCCTCGGCCAGGAAGTCGATGAGTGCGCGCACCTTGGGCGTGAGGTGCTTGCGTGTCGGATAGACGACGTAGACGCCGACGTCGGCCGAGCGGTACCGGGGCAGCACCTGCACCAGCGCGCCCGAGGCCAGGTGCTCGGCCACCATGAACGAGGGCTGGAAAATGATGCCCTGGTGGTGCAGCGCCGCGGCGCAGCAGGTGTCGCCGTTGTTGGTGCGCATGCGCGGATCGACCTTGACGCTGACCGCACCCTCGGGCCCCTGCAGCTCCCACTGCTCGCCCGAGGCCATCAGCGTGTAGGTGATCAACGCGTGCTGCGCCAGATCCTCGGGCTGCGCCGGCGTGCCGTGCGCGCGCAGGTACTGCGGCGAGGCGCACAGCAGCATCCGCGTGCTGGTGAGCTGGCGGCTCACGAGCGAGGACGCGGGCAGCCGCGCGATGCGCACCGCGAGATCGTAGCCCTCGTCCACCAGATCGACGAAGCGATCCGACAGCGTGACGTCCAGCACCACGCGCGGGTGCTGCGCCATGAAGGCGGGCCACAGCGGCGCCAGGTGCATCAGGCCGAAGGTCACCGGCACATTGATGCGCAGGCGCCCCACCGCCTCGCCCGAGTGAGAACTGAGCTCGGCCTCGGCCTCGGCCACGCCGTCGAGCAGTTGCCGGCACCGATCGTGAAAGAGCGCGCCCGCCTCGGTCAGCGAGAGCTTGCGCGTCGTGCGGTGCAGCAGCCGGGTGCCCAGGCGCGTCTCCAGGTCGCTGACCAGGCGCGAGACCGCCGTCTTGGACAGGTCGAGCGCGTCGGCGGCGCGCACGAAGCTGCCTGCGTCCACCACGGCGGCGAAGGCGCTCATTTCCTGAAACTTGTCCATGGCGAATTATCCTTTTATCAGGAACAATGTGTAAATCAAATGGCTGTTTATTGACTGATCATGAATCTATAAAGTTCTTCCATCGCAGCGATGTGCTGCATGTCTGGAGCAACACCATGAGCAAATCTTTCTTCCATCGCCTGCTGACCACGGCCGACAGCGGCGGGGCGCTGGCGCTGCGCCTTCCCGTCGGCATCATCTTCGCGGCGCACGGCGCGCAAAAGCTGTTCGGCTGGTTCGGCGGCTACGGACTTGAAGGCACGGGGCAGTTCTTTGGCTCGATCGGCCTGAATCCGGGCTACCTGCTGGCGCTGCTTGCGGGCCTAGCCGAGTTCTTCGGCGGGCTGGCGCTGATCGCGGGGCTGCTGGTGCGTCCGGCCGCGGCGGCGCTGGTCTTCGCCATGCTGGTCGCGATCTTCGCGGCGCACTGGGACAAGGGCTTCTTCGCGGCCGCCGGAGGCTACGAGTACGCCCTGGCGCTGGGCGCGGCTGCGCTGTCGCTGCTGTTCACCGGTGCGGGGCGCTATTCGGCGGATCGCGCCCTGGCCCGGCAGGACTGACGAGGCGACGCCATGACACGGCCCGCCACCCTGCTGCGGCTCGATGCCCACCGCGTCACGCTGTCCGGTGGCGACGGCGCCGAGGCGGTGATCGGTGTCGGCGTGCAGGACATCCTGGAGCGCTGCTTTCGCCACCATCCGCCCACGGCCGTCGAAGTCGAGCGCGCCATCGATCTGGTCGAAGACGCGCTGAGCGCAAGCGGCCTGGTCCACGGCGCGCGCGGCGAACTGGCGATTGTCGGCCCCTTGCCCCTGGCTGCGCTGGGCCTGACGGACGACGGCATGCGGCTGTCGCGCGATGCGGTGGAAGCACGCTTCGAGCGCCTGGCCGCAGCAGCGCTCGGCCAGCCGGGTGCTGCTGCGGGCATGGCGCTCGATGCGCCGGCCGCGGCCGCGCTGCTGATCCTGCGTGAATGCCTGCACCACCTGGGGTACGAGGGCGTGCGGCGCACGGACGCCTAGTTCGCGCCCCGGCATCGATACACTGATGCCCGAGGGGGAGCGCGATGAACCGGGTCTTCAATGCGCCGCTGGTCGGCGCGGTGCTGGTGCTGACCGTCCTCGGCGCCGCGGTGCTGGGCTGGGTGTGGGTGCGCGGTGGCAAAACCGGCCCCCTGCCCATCGGCACGCTCGCTGCCGCCTGCCTGCCCGCCGTCCTGCCCCTGCTGGCCGCGCTGGTGCAAGGCGGTGGCGAGCGCTCGCAGTGGGCCCTCACCGTCTGGGTGATCACCCTGCTCGCCTCCATGGTGCCCGGCTGGCATGTGCTGAGCGGCAGTGTGGACACGCCGTGGCGCTTCCTGCTGGCCTATGGCGCACTGTGGCTGGTGCTGCTCGCCGGCTACGCGGCGTGGCTCGCCCCCTGGGTGGCGCGCGTGCCGCCGGCGCCCGGCGCCCTGCCCGTGGCCGAACACCGGCTGATGCAGCGCATGCTCTCGCTTGCGCAGGCCGGGCTCGATCTGGTGGTCGAGGCATCGATGGACGAGCCCGGGCAGATCACCGTCACCCGGCACTTTCGAGACGGCGCGCGCAGCCTGCGTGTGCGCCTGAACTTCGTGGCCGAACGCCGTTGCGTGCTGGCGCGCGAGACCTCGCTGGTGCGCGGCGACAAGCCGATGAACGCCGACGAGACGCAGATGCGCCAGGGCATCCAGCCGCGCGATGGCACGCACCCGGATGCCTTCACCGTTCACGACGCCAGCCTGACCGTGACGCCGCCCAGCGAGACCGCGCGGCGGGCGCTGGCGCTGCGCATCACGGGTGATCGGGTCGAAGTCGGCCAACGCGGCGCCGCCGACCCCGCCGCGCTGCCGCACCTGCTGGCCGAACTGGTGACGCAGTCAGGGTGGACGTGGCAGGGCGTGTTTTTCAGGTGGCAAAAGGGCTGCCGCTGACCGGCGCGGTACATTCCAGGGAAACGCATGACTCTGGAACGTGGCCGCCATTTCCCCCGCTCATCGACCCCGGGGCCGCAATGCGAAGTTTCGCGAAATTCACCACCGCCACCTATGACACGACTTGACGATGCGCGCATGGAACTTGCGAACCGGGTGTTCTTTCGGCTCTACCAATGCGCCAACATGTTGCACAAGACCGGCACGCGGGCCATCGAGGGGCAGGGGCTGACCACGCAGCAGTGGGCGGTCCTTGGGGCGATCTCCCGGCCGCGGGCCGCGCAGGGCATGAGCGTGGGCGATCTTGCGCGCTACCTGATGGTGAGCCGGCAGAATCTCTCGGGTGTGATCGGCCGCATGCAGCGCGACGGACACGTCGATCTGGTGGCCGATCCGCGAGACCGCCGCTCGCGCCTGGTCTCGATGACCGAGGCCGGCCGACGCGTCTGGCAGGTGGAAGCGCAGCCCAGGATATTTGCCTACTACGAGGACGCACTCCAGGGGTTTTCGGTCAACGACACCGCGCACACCCTGCACTACCTGCTGCAGCTGCTGGAGAACATGCAGCGCATCGACCGCGCCCAGGGCGGCAGCGACGAAGCACAGGAAGACGCTGCCGCCCGCTGAACCGGGGTGAGTCCCCGTCAGCGCATCGGCCGCGCCAGGGTGCGCGCACAAGCGCCGCTTTCGGACCTTCTCGCCGCCGCGCGCGGCTCATTCCGCCAGGGTCAGGCCGCTGCCGTCATGCCTTGCCTTCGCCTGTCGCCGATCGCGTGGACGGAAATTGCGGCGCGCGCTTTTCACGCAGGGCGGCGCAGCCCTCGACCACGTCGGGGCCCATGAAGCACAGCATCTCGTACGCGGCCGACTGGTCGAAAATCGCGCCGGCGCTGCGAAGCCAGCCATTGAGCGAGCGCTTGGTCAGGCGCACGGCCGGTTGCGACAGGGTGCCCAGAACCTGTGCGACCCGCAAGGCCTCGTCCAGCACCTGCTCCCTGGGCAGGGCCTTGGACACGAGCCCGATGCGCTCGGCCTCCCGGCCCAGGATCATTTCGCCGGTGAGCAGGTAGTACTTGGCCTTGGCCGGACCCACGAGCAGCGGCCAGACGATGGCCGCGTGGTCGCCCGCGGCCACGCCGAGCTTGACGTGGCCGTCGCCGATGCGTGCATCCTCGGCGCAGATGGAAATGTCGGCCATCAGACCGACCACCGTGCCCGCGCCCACCGCGACGCCATTGATCGCCGAGACGATGGGCTTGTCGCAGTTGACCATGCCATAGACCATCTCGCTCATCTCGCGCAGCATGTGCTGCACGCGCTCATGGTTGCCTGCGAGGCGCTCGACCATGGCCAGATCGCCACCGGCGGAAAAGGCCTTGCCCGCTCCGGTGATCACGGCCACGCGGGTCTCTTCGTCCCTGGAGACATCGTCCCACACGCGGGCCAGTTCGCCATGCAGCTCCTCGTCGGTGGCGTTGTATTTCTCGGGCCGGTTCATGGTGATGAGCAGCACGCCGTCGGGCTTGCGCTCGAAGGCGAGCTGGTGGTAATCGGCAAATCGCATGGTTTTTCCTTTCATTCGCGGCCACGGGACAGGGAACGCCTGTGTATCAGATATTTAAGTCAATATATTGTCATACCGTTCGGAGAAGGAATGCAAGACTCGGAACGGCTGGTTGATCATGGTTTCTACCAGATTTCCTGAAGAGACTGCGTTGATCAAGGTCCGAGTCACGAAACCTCGGCCCTTGTATATGACAATATGTTTCATAAATGCCGGGCTGGGTGTGCGCGCGGCGGCGCCACCGGGCATGGCAGTGCGGGTGCGGCCACAATCTGGACTTTCCCTCATCCCAAGGCGGCACACCCCATGCAGCACAGCGACGTCCTCATCGTCGGCGCGGGCCCGACAGGCCTGAGCCTCTCCATCGCGCTGGCCCAGGCGGGCCTGAGCGCCACGGTGCTGGAGCTGCAGAGCGCCGAGGTGCTGGCCGATCCCCCGCCCGATGGGAGAGAAATCGCGCTCACGCATCCCAGCCGCGCGCTGCTGCAGCAGCTTGGCACCTGGCAGCGCCTGCAGGCGCATGAAATCGGACTGCTGCGCGAGGCGCAGGTGCACAACGGCGCGCCCGGGCAGCAAGGCGCCATGCAGCTGCACGCGGGTGGCACGGGCGTGGACAACCTGGGCTGGATCGTGCCCAACCATGCGCTCAGGCGCACCGCGTGGGAGGTGGCGAGCCAGACGCCGGGTATCGAAATCCTCACGGGCGCGAAGGTCACGGGCGTGCGCGTCGACGCCGACGCGGCGACGGTGGAATTCAACGACGCCAATGGCGTGGCGCAGACCTTGCACGCGCCGCTGCTCGTTGCCGCCGACAGCCGCTTCTCCGGGGTGCGGCGCCAGCTCGGCATCGGCGCTTCGATGCACGACTTCGGGCGCAGCGTCATCGTCTGCCGCCTGCACGTCGAAAAAGACCCCGCGCAGGTTACCCACGAATGCTTCGACCACGACAGCACGCTCGCCATCCTGCCGCTGCCGCCCGACCCCGAAAGCGGCAGTCATCAGGTCTCGGCGGTGGTGACCGTCGATGGCGCGCAGGCGCAGCAGCTGCTCGCGCTCACGCCTGCGGACTACGCCGCGCGCATCGCGACGCAGTTCCAGCACCGGCTGGGCGCGATGACGCTGGTGGGCGAGCGCCACAGCTACCCGCTCGTCGCGGTCTGGGCGCACCGCTTCGCCGGGCCGCGCTGCGCGCTGGCGGGCGATGCGGCGGTGGGCACGCACCCCGTTACGGCACATGGCTTCAATCTGGGTCTTTCGGGCGTGCAGGCGCTTCAGCGCACCGTGATGCTCGCGCGCAGGCGCGGCATGGACATTGGCGACGCACGGGAGCTCGCGGGCTACGAGCGCGCGCACCGCCTGCACGCCTGGCCGATCTTTGCCGGCACCAACGCCATCGTGCGCCTGTACACCGACGAGCGCGCGCCAGCGCGTGCGCTGCGCCGGGCGGTACTGGCGGCGTCCGAGCGTTTTCCGCCGCTCAAGGCCGTGATCGTGAGCCAGCTCACGGGGCGCCGACCGGCGTGGCCGCGCCGCTGCGCGCCTTCGTCCTGAACAGTTTGCGCGAGCGGAGCCCGGCTCGCCGGGGCGGCGTGGCCGCTCTCAGGCGCCGGGCAGGTAGCGGCGCAAGTAGCGTCCGGTGTGGCTCGCAGGGTTGGCCGCCACGTCCTCGGGCGTGCCGGTGGCCACCACCCGACCGCCGCCCGCGCCGCCCTCGGGGCCCATGTCGATGAGCCAGTCGGCCGTCTTGACCACGTCCAGGTTGTGCTCGATCACGACGATGGTGTTGCCCGCGTCGCGCAGGCGCTTGAGCACGTCGAGCAGCAGGGCGATGTCGGCGAAGTGCAGGCCCGTCGTCGGCTCGTCCAGGATATAGAGCGTGCGGCCCGTGTCGCGCCGCGAGAGCTCCTGCGCGAGCTTGACGCGCTGGGCCTCGCCGCCCGAGAGCGTGGTGGCGCTCTGGCCCAGGCGGATGTAGGACAGACCCACATCCAGCAGCGTCTGCAGCTTCCTCGCGATGGCGGGCACGTCCTGAAAGAACGCGGCGGCTTCTTCCACCGTCATTTCCAGGATCTGCGCGATGTTGCGGCCCTTCCACTGCACCTGCAGCGTTTCGCGGTTGTAGCGCTGGCCGTGGCAGACGTCGCAGGGCACGTAGACGTCGGGCAGGAAGTGCATCTCCACGCGCACCACGCCATCGCCCTCGCAGGCTTCGCAGCGTCCGCCCGCGACGTTGAAGGAAAAGCGCCCGGGGCCGTAGCCGCGTTCCTTGGCGGTGTTCGTTTCGGCCATGAGCTCGCGGATCGGCGTGAACAGCCCCGTGTAGGTGGCCGGGTTGCTGCGCGGGGTGCGACCGATCGGGGATTGATCGACCGCGATCACCTTGTCGATCAGCTCCAGCCCCTCGATGTCCTCGTGCGGCGCCGGTTCATCGTGCGTGCGGTGAATCCGCCGCGCCGCGGCGCGGTAGAGCGTGTCGTTGACCAGCGTCGATTTGCCCGAGCCGGAAACGCCCGTGACGCAGGTCAGCAGCCCCACGGGGAAATCCACGTTCACGTGCTGGAGGTTGTGGCCGCTCGCGCCGAGCACGCGCAGCCGTTGCGTCTGCCCGGGCCGCGCGGCAGGCAGCCATGGGGCGCGCGCAGCGGGGACGGCAATGGTCCTGGCGCCGCTGAGGTATTGCCCCGTGGGTGATTCGGGCGTGGCGCACAGCTGCTGCCAGGTGCCCTGGGCCATCACGCGCCCGCCGTGCACGCCCGCGCCCGGGCCCATGTCCACGCAGAAATCGGCCGCGCGGATCATGTCCTCGTCGTGCTCGACCACGATCACGCTGTTGCCCAGATCGCGCAGGTGCTTGAGCGTGGCGATCAGCCGGTCGTTGTCGCGCTGGTGCAGGCCGATGCTGGGCTCGTCGAGCACGTACATCACGCCCGTGAGGCCCGAGCCGATCTGGCTCGCGAGGCGGATGCGCTGCGCCTCGCCGCCCGAGAGTGTCTCGGCGCTGCGCGCCAGGCTCAGGTAGGGCAGCCCCACGTCGTTGAGGAAGGCCAGGCGCGTGGCGATCTCGTGCACGATCTTGCGCGCGATCTCGGCCTTCGCTCCGGCGAGATCGAGATGCGTAAACCAGGCGTGCGCGTCCAGCAGCGTCATGTGCGTGACCTGGTGCAGCGCTCGCCGCTCGCCGCCTTCGCCGATGAAGACGTGGCGCGCTTCGCGACGCAGGCGCGCGCCATGGCACTCGCCGCACGTCTGCGTGCTGCGCAGCTTGGCCAGCGCCTCGCGCACGGTGGGCGCATCGGTTTCGCGCCAGCGTCGCGCGAGATTGGGCAGCACGCCCTCGAACGGATGACGCTTGACGACGGGCTTGCCGCCATCGGCGAAATAGGTGAAGGCGATCTCCTCCTCGCCCGAGCCGTGCAGGATCACGTCGCGCACCCGTTGCGGCAGGTCTTCGAAGGGCGTGTCCACGTCGAAACCGTAATGCGCCGCCAGGTTCGAGAGCATGCCGAAGTACAGTGCGTTCCTGCGATCCCACCCGGCGATGGCGCCGCTGGCCAGGCTGATGCCGGGAAACGCGACGACGCGCGCCGCGTCGAACACCTCCTGCTGGCCCAGGCCGTCGCAGGCCGGGCACGCGCCGGTGGGCGAGTTGAACGAAAACAGGCGCGGCTCGAGTTCGGGCAGCGAATAGCTGCACACCGGGCAGGCGTACTTGCTCGAAAAAAGATGCTCCTGGCCGCTGTCCATGTCCAGCGCAATCACCCGGCCCGCGCCCTCGTGGGCGCCGACGCGCAGCACCGCCTCGATGCTCTCCGCGAGGCGCTGCGCGAGGTCCGGGCGCACCTTTACGCGGTCGATCACGACGTCGATGTCATGCTTCTCGTTCTTTTTGAGCGGCGGCAGCTCGTGCGCCTCCGCGACCTGCCCGTCGATGCGAAAGCGCACGTAGCCGAGCTGCTGCATTTGCGCGAAGGTCTCGGTGAATTCGCCCTTCTTCTGCCGCGCCAGCGGCGCCAGCAGCATCAGCCGCGTGCCTTCGGGCAGCGTGATGAGCGCATCGACCATCTGGCTCACCGTCTGCGCCGCCAGCGGCAGGTCGTGCTCGGGGCAGCGGGGCGTGCCCGCGCGCGCGTAGAGCAGGCGCAGGTAGTCGTGGATCTCGGTGACCGTGCCCACGGTGGAGCGCGGGTTGTGGCTCGTGGCCTTCTGTTCGATCGCGATCGCGGGCGACAGGCCCTCGATCAGATCCACGTCGGGCTTGTCCAGGCGCCCGAGGAACTGGCGCGCGTAGGTCGAGAGGCTTTCCACATAGCGCCTCTGCCCCTCGGCATAGAGCGTGTCGAACGCCAGCGAGGACTTGCCCGAGCCCGACAGCCCCGTGACCACGACGAGCCGGTGGCTGGGGATGTCCAGGTCGATGTTTTTGAGATTGTGGGTGCGCGCCCCGCGAATGCTGATGCACTGGCGCCGCAGCGCCTGCGCAAGCGGCAACTCCTGGGCGGGATCGGAAAACGGCACGGGTTCGGCAGGCTTGTTCATGGGCAACCGGGCATTATCGGTTGCGCGAACGTTTCCTGTACAGGTGGCCGACCAAGGCCAGCCCGGCGGCGGCCAGCAGCATGAGCGCAGCCAGTCCCAGGCGCTGGTGCGCGAGCAGCGCCCGGCCCAGAAACTGCTGGGCCCCGAGGCCGAAGAGGTAACCGAGACTGCTGAACAACACGGCCCACACCAGGGCGGAAAGAAGGTTGAGCACCAGGAAGCGCCTGAGATCGATTTGCGCAAGACCGGCGGCCACGCCTCCCACCAGGCGCATGCCGTAGATATAGCGGTTGGTGAGCACGAACAGATTGGGATGGTGGCGCACGAACCGATCCGCCCGGTCGAATCCCGGGCGTGTGCGCAGACGCCGCACCCACGGGTGGTCGGCGAAGTGCCGGCCGATGAGAAAGAACCCGGTGTCGCCCAGCGTGGCGCCGCAAAACGCGGCCAGGGCCGTCTGCCACCAGGCAAAGGCCTGCTGGTGCGCGAAGAAGCCGCCCAGGATGGCAGCGGTTTCTCCTTCCGCCAGGGAACCAACGAAGACGGCCAGCAGTCCGTAATGTGCGATCAGTTGATCGATGAGATGCTCCACGAGAGGCCCCTGCTGCATGACGACGGTGCGGTCAATGCCTCCATGCTCGAGACGATGACGGCAATAAACGACAATACACCGCTGGGTGGGGGACTCACCTGCCCGAGCGCTTCTACGCCTATGTCTGCTTCCTCCATCCCGACTTCCGCCTCCTTTTCCGACGCTTCGGACCGGCGCATGACCGCCACCGAGCGGCGCTCCAGCATCAGCCTGGCGCTGATCTTCGCGCTGCGCATGCTGGGGCTGTTTCTGGTGCTGCCCGTCTTCATGCTGGAGGCGCGCAAGTACCCCGGCGGCGAGGACATCGCGATGGTAGGCCTCGCGATGGGCAGCTACGGCATGACGCAGGCCTTTCTGCAATTGCCCATGGGCATGGCCTCGGACCGCTACGGGCGCAAGCGCGTCATCATCATCGGCCTGACTGTCTTTGCCATCGGCAGCCTCGTGGCGACGCTGGCGACCACGCTCACGGGACTGCTCATCGGCCGCTCGATCCAGGGCGCGGGTGCGGTCTCGGCCGCCGTCACCGCGCTGCTGGCGGACCAGACGCGCGATGTGGTGCGCACCAAGGCGATGGCGCTGGTGGGCATCAGCATCGGCCTGATGTTCGCCATCGCCCTCGTGGCGGCGCCGCTGCTCACCGCGTGGATCGGCCTCTCGGGCCTGTTCGGGCTGACCTTCGCGCTCACGCTCGCGGGCATCGCCACCGTGCTCTGGGTGGTTCCGCCCGAGCCGCGCCATCACGCCGACGCGCCGCGCGGGCACTATTCCGAGGTGCTGCGCCACGGCGACCTGATGCGCGTGAATCTGGGGGTTTGCGCGCTGCACACGGTGCAGATGTCGATGTGGGTGTCGGTGCCGGCCATGCTGGTGCAGGCGGGGCTGCCCAAGGCGCAGCACTGGGAGATCTATCTGTCGGCCATTGTTCTCTCGCTCATCGCGATGGGCGGGCTGTTCTCGATGGAGCGCCATGGCAGGCTGCGCGCGGCGCTGCTGCTCTCGATCGGCCTGGTGCTGGCCGGGCAGGTGGGCTTCGGCGTGCTGGCGGCCAGCGGCGCCACGCCGTCGCTCTGGGCGCTGGGCGTCACACTGTTCGTGTTTTTCTGTGGTTTCAATGTGCTCGAAGCCACGCAGCCGAGCCTGGCCTCGCGCATGTCGCCGGACAACCTGCGCGGCGCGGCGCTGGGCACGTACAACACGCTGCAATCGATCGGCCTGTTCCTGGGCGGCGCGGTGGGTGGGCTGCTGGTGAAATGGGGGGGTGCCACGGGGCTGTTCACCGCCACCTCGCTCATCACACTCGCGTGGTTCGCCTGGACCTGGCCGCTCAAGCCCATCGCGCGCGCGGCGCGGCACTGAAGAGACCATTTCCCCACGGCGGCAAAGCCGGTATGCTGCGCACCTGCGGTCTGGCAGGGGCTGCGCTTCACCCATCTGGCCCGGGCTTCTCTGCGTCATCGCCGGGGCTACTTTCAAGGACACATTCCCATGGCATCGGTCAACAAGGTCATCCTCGTCGGCAATCTCGGGCGCGACCCGGAAACCCGTACCTTTCCCAGCGGCGACCAGGTGACCAACGTCACGCTGGCCACCACCAACAAATGGCGCGACAAGCAGACCGGCGAGCAGCGCGACCACACCGAGTGGCACCGGCTGGTGTTCAACGGCAAGCTCGCCGAGATCGCCGCGCAGTACCTGCGCAAGGGCAGCCAGATCTATGTGGAAGGCAGCATCCGCACGCGCAAGTGGCAGGGGCAGGACGGCCAGGAGCGCTACAGCACCGATATCCGCGTGGACGTGATGCAGATGCTGGGCAGCCGTCAGGGGCAGGGCGGTGCGGGCGCCTATGCCGATGAGGAAGGGTTTGGCGAGGCTGGCAGCTTTGATGCACCGCAGCGCCGGCAGGCCCCGGCCGGTGCGCGTCCCGCGCCCGTGCAGCGCCCGGCGCCCGCGCCGGTGGCCGCCCCGCAGGCGCCCCAGGCGGGCTCCGGGTTCGATGACATGGAAGACGATATTCCCTTTTAAGCGCGATTTTTGTGAATGGCTGGTCGATGGCGAGAACGGCCTGCTTGAACGGGTCAGGCAGGCTTGACCCGCAGGGTTTGTTCTTGATCGCTCGGACGGCCCATCTCTAGAGCTTGCGGTCGCCAGGGCGGCTCAGATCCAGTAGCGGCCCGAGCGGCACGATGCCATTGGGATTGATGGTCTTGTGGCTGCGGTAGTAGTGCTGCTGGATGTGGCTGAAGTCAACCGTCTGTGCAACGCCGGGCCATTGGTACAGCTCGCGTGTGTAGCTCCACAGGTTGGGGTAGTCGACCAGGCGCCGCAGATTGCACTTGAAGTGCCCGTAATACACCGCGTCGAAACGGATCAGCGTCGTGAACAGCCGCCAGTCGGCCTCGGTCACACGCTCGCCCAGCAGGTACCGCTGCCGGCCGAGCAGGCGCTCGAGGCGGTCGAGCTCGGCGAACAGCGCGCGCACCTCCTGTTCGTACACCGCCTGCTCCGTGGCGAAGCCGGCCTTGTACACGCCGTTGTTCACGCGGTCGTAGATCTCGGCGTTGATGGCATCGATGCGCGGCAGCCAACGAGCCGGCGCGTAGTCGCCCACCTTGGCGCCGACGCCGTCGAAGGCCGAATTGAACATGCGGATGATGTCCGCCGACTCGTTGCTCACGATGGTGTCCCGCTGCAGATCCCAGAGCAGCGGGACCGTGACACGCCCCGTGTAGCTGGCGTCGGCGCGCAGGTACAGCTCGTAGAGGTACCTGGAATCGGCCACCGGATCCTGAGTGACGCCCGGCGCGGGATCAAACGTCCAGCCGTGCTCCGCCATGCAGGGATGGACGACCGACGCGCCGATCATGTCCCGCAGACCCTTGATCGCACGAAAGATCAAGGTCCGGCTGGCCCAGGGGCAGGCGAGCGACACGTACAGCTGGTAGCGTCCGGCCTCGGCCTTGAATCCGGCTTCGCCCGTGGGTCCGGCACTGCCGTCGGCCGTGACCCAGTGGCGAAACTGCGCCTCGCCGCGCACAAAGCGGCCCCCCGTGCTTTGGGTGTCGTACCACTTGTCCTGCCAATGCCCGTCAACCAGAAGTCCCATGTCTTTCGTGCTCCAACGTGGCTTGGCGCGCCGATCAGGCCTCCCGGCCGATGTGCGACTGCCTTGCCTGGGTAAATTCTATTGGCACTGTTTATTCACATAAATACGTTAATCAATCGGATTCTGTTCCGTTTGTGGAACAATTGCGAGCCATGCCAGATGACGCTCTCCATGCCAACGACTTGATCCTGTTTGTCCAGGTGGTGGATGCCGGCAGCTTCACGCTGGCGGCCGAGCACACCGGCGTGCCCAAGGCGACGCTCTCGCGCCGCCTGGCGGCGCTGGAAAACGAGTTCGGCGAGCGTCTGTTGCAGCGCAGCACGAGGCGTTTGGTGCTCACCGAGTTCGGTGAGCAGATGCTGCACTACGCCCGGCACCTGGCGGACGGGGCGGCCGATGCGGTGGCCTACGCGCAGCAGCGCCGCGTGGCGCCACAAGGCACCTTGCGCGTGACCCTGCCGCCCGACTATGAGGAACTGGCCCTGACCGACGTGCTGGTGCGCTTCACCGATCGATACCCCGATGTGAAACTGGAGCTGGATCTGTCGGCGCGTCGCGTGGATCTGGTGGCCGAACGCTTTGACGTGGCGGTTCGCGCGGCGAGCACCCTGCCCGACGACAATGCGCTCGTGGCCCGGCGCGTGGCCGTCCTGCACAACGGGCTGTATGCCAGCCCGGACTACCTGTGTCGCCACGAGGCGCCGCAGACGCCCGAGCAATTGCATGAACATACGGGTCTCACCTTGCTCGGCGGCACCGGCGAACACCAGGACTGGGAATTGAGCAGCGGCAACGAGCGTTGGCAAGGCTTGCCCAAGCGCACGCTCGGTGCCAACTCCGTGGGCCTGCTGCGCACCCTCGCCTTGCGTGGCCTGGGCATTGTCGGCATGTCGGCACGCCATGCGCAGCGCGTTGGCGGCGACCAGAAAGCGCTGGTGCCCGTGCTGCCCGGCTGGACTCTGCCGCCGACCACCATCTGGTGCGTCACTGCCGGCCGGCGCTTGCTGCCCAAGCGGACAGAGGCCTTCATCGAGACCTTGAAGGATGTGATCGGGGAGCGGTCTGTCGCCGAATAGGCAGCCCGGCTGCTTCACCGCTGCCTGCCTTTCAGTCGTCTCAAAAATGAGATTATGAATAGCTATCCTGGATATTTATTAGCGTATATCAAACCAATAGAGTAACGGTCATGGACAACGTTTGAACCCGGCAGCCGTCCAGCTGCCACTTACTGGAGAATCACCATGACCCATTTCAAGATCGCGATCGCCGCTTTGGCCACTGTTTTTGCGGGCGTCGCTTCAGCCAGCGCCTACGCTGGGCAGCCCGCTGCCGGCAACCTGCCGCTGGCGGGCGACGCAGCGGCCGCATCCAGCACGCTGACGCGCGCTGAAGTCTCGGCGCAAATCCGCGGGCAACTGCCGGCCGCCGGCGAAAACAGCGCCGTCGCCGGTGCCGTCGATCACGCCGCCAGCGCCTTGGGCCGCAGCGAGGTCAGGCACGAGGCGGTGCAGGCCGCGCATGACGTCTCGGGCTTTCCTGCCGCCTCGGGCAACGTGGCGTTCTGAGATACCCGTCGCGCAGTTTCTGATTACAGGTGAACATCATGACCAAGCAATATGTGGCGCGCGGCAGTTCGTGGGGTAACGCCGCCGATCTGGCGGGGCGCGTCATGCTGACGGCGTTCTTCATCATCTTCGGCTTCATGAAGATCACCGGTTACGCCGGCTTCGTGAAGTACATGGACGCGTATGGCGTGCCGAGCTTTCTGCTGCCGCTCGTCATCGTGACCGAGATCGGCTGCGGTTTCGCCGTGCTGCTGGGCTGGCATACGCGCATTGCAGCCTTCCTGCTGGCTGGTTTCTCGCTGCTGTCCCTCCTGATCTTCCATCCCGCGCTCAGCGACATGACGGGCCAGATCATCGTGCTGGCCGAGCTGGCCACGGCCGGCGGCCTGCTGGCGCTCACCGCACACGGCGCCGGTGGCTGGAGCCTGGATGCGCGCCGTACCGCGCAGCAGTCCGGGCTGGGGCTGTCCATTCCCGTGTAGACCTGCACCGCAGACAGGCGGTCAGCGGAACTCCGCTGACCGCTTTTTTGCGCCCCGGCCGCAGGCCGCGGCGGGCGGCGCGGCGTGGCCTCATTCGCCTGTGCGGATGGTTTCGCTGCCCTTGTGGTTCTTGCCGCGGCCGATGTCGGCGTCGAGCGCGCGAACGAGTTTCTCGGCCGCGCCGGTGAAGGCATCGGCAAGCTTGTCGGCCGTGGCCGTGACGGTCACGGGCGGCAGACCCGCGGGGCGCGCCTCCATGCGGCAGCGCTTGTCGCTGGCGCCGGCCTTGCCACCGTTTTCGTCGCTCAGGAAGATCTCCACGCGCGTGACCTGCTCGCGAAAGCGTGCCAGGCGTGTGAGGGTCTCCTGCTCCACCCAGTGCGCGAGCGGTTCGCCACCCTGGATCTGCCGGTCGGTGTTGACGTGCACTTGCATTCTCGGCTCCTTGCTCCTGGCCCCCACAGCGGGACCTTGCCCCGCTAGCTTACCGCGCCGCGCACCCCGGCGCGGCGCATCAAAGCAACATCCGAGCGCGCCGGTGCGCCACCGCGCGCGGTCGTGCCCGGACAGTGCTACAAAGCAGAAATGACTGAACCGATACGCCTGAAGATTGGCCTTTCGGCCTGTTTTTCCTATGCGGACCCGCAGCGCCACCTGTTCACGGGCAAGACGCTGCAGTACATCGAGCAGTCGATCGCGCACTGGGTCATGTCCGCGGGGGCGTTGCTCGTGGTCATTCCCTGCCCGATGGGCGAGACCGCGCGTGGCGACGTCACGCTCAAGCACTACGCGCAGTGGCTGGACGGCGTGGTGCTGCACGGCGGCTCGGACGTCTGGCCCGGCCACTACGGCGAGATCGCGCTCAAGCCCGAGTGGGAGGGCGACCGCGTGCGCGACCTCTACGACCTGGCGCTCATCGAAGCCTTCGAGCAGGCGGGCAAGCCCATCTTCGGCGTCTGCCGCGGCCTGCAGATCATCAACGTGGCGTTCGGCGGTTCGCTCTACCAGGACATCGAAACGCAGGTGCCGGGCGCGCAGCGCCACCGCGACCCGGTGCAGTACGACCGGCACGTGCATGCCGTGCAGATCGAGCCGCGCACGCGTCTGGCCCGCCTGTACCCGGCCCACATGCAGGGCACGGTCAACAGCATCCACCACCAGGGCATCAAGGAGCTGGCGCCGGGTTTCACGGTGGAGGCCTACAGCGTGCCCGACCACATTCCCGAGGCCATCCGGCGCACCGCGCGCCACGGCAAGGGCTACATCGCCGCGACGCAGTGGCACCCGGAGTTCCGCACGCGCGCCGACGTGACGCTGGACTCCGCGCCCCTGCTGCATGATTTTCTCGATGCCTGCCAGCGCGCGCGCCACCACCGCTGGCCGGGCAGCAGCCCGTTGCACATCCGCGATCGCGCCTCGCGCCTGCTGCGCCAGGCGCTGCTGACGCGGTTTTGATAAAAATCAGGCTATAACGCTTGTGAAACAAGCGTGAGCAGCTATTGTTTTGATACTTCTCAGTGATGATGGCCGTGCCCGCCATGCACGTGGCGGTGGGCCAGTTCCTCGGCCGTCGCGGGGCGCACCTCCGTCACCTTGCAGGCAAAGCGCAGCGCCTTGCCCGCGAGCGGGTGGTTGCCATCCAGATGCACCACCGGCCCCTTGATCTTGACGACGCTGTAGTAGCGCGGCTGGCCGTCCTCGCCCAGGCGCTGCAGGTGGCCGCCGACCTTCACGCCGGGCGGGAATTCGCTCTTGGGGATGGTCAGCACCAGGCTTTCGTCGCGCGGCCCGAAGGCCTCTTCGATCGCCAGTTCGATGGCCGTGGCGTGGCCCACCTCCTGGCCTTCGAGCGCCTGCTCGACCCTGGCGAAGATGCCCTCGTAGCCGCCATGCAGGTAGGCGGTGTGACCGGTGTCGAGCGTGGCGCCGCTCGCGGGGTCGCTCAGTTTGTACTGCAGGGTGACGGCGCTGTCCTTGGTGATCTGCATGCGTGAGACCTCGGTGATGGAAGTTGAAATCAGGCGCGGCGGCGGTGCTCGATATCGGGCAGGAACACGGTGAGCAGACCCAGCAGCGGCAGGAAGGCGCAGACCTGGTAGACGAACTCTATGCCCTGGCTGTCGGCCAGCACGCCCAGCACGGCCGCGCCGATGCCGCCCATGCCGAAGGCAAAGCCGAAGAACATGCCCGAGACCGCGCCGATCTTGCCCGGCATCAGCTCCTGCGCGTACACGAGGATGGCGGAAAACGCCGAGGCGATCACCAGGCCGATGACGAAGGTGAGCACGCCCGTCCACATCAGGCCCACGTGCGGCAGCGCCAGCGTGAACGGCGCCACGCCCAGGATGGAGACCCAGATGACGGGCTTGCGCCCGATCCGGTCGCCGATCGGCCCGCCCGCGAGCGTGCCCGCCGCCACCGCGAACAGGAAGACGAAGAGGTGGATCTGCGAGGACTGCACCGACACGCCGAAATGATGGATCAGGTAAAAGGTGTAGTAGCTCGTGATGCTGGTCAGGTAGAAATACTTGGAGAAGATCAGGATCAACAGCACGGCGATCGCGCGCACCACCAGGCGGTGCGGCACCACGGGGCTCGGGGCCGCGCTCACCTTCCTGGCGGCGGCCGGGCGGCTCAAAAACTGGCGTTGATACCAGTTGCCGATCTGCCAGAGCACGGCGATGGCCACGAGCGCCGCGAGCGCGAACCAGGCGATCGCGCCCTGCCCCTGCGGCAGCACGATGAGAGCCGCCAGCAGCGGCCCGAGCGCCGAGCCGGTGTTGCCGCCCACCTGGAAGATGGACTGCGCCAGGCCATGCTGCCCGCCCGAGGCCAGCCGCGCGATGCGCGAGGACTCGGGGTGAAACACCGACGAGCCCGTGCCCACCAGCGCCGCCGCCACGAGAATCATGCCGAAATTGGGCGCCACGGACAGCAGCAGCAGCCCGCACAGCGTCGAGCCCATGCCGAAGGCCAGCGAATGCGGCTTGGGGTGCCTGTCGGTGTACAGGCCCACGAGCGGCTGCAGCATCGATGCGGTGAGCTGGTAGGTGAGCGTGATCAGGCCGATCTGCAGAAAGCTCAGGCTGAACTCGCCCTTGAGGATCGGGTAGATCGCCAGGATCAACGACTGGATCATGTCGTTGAGCATGTGCGAGAAGCTGATCGCACCCAGCACGCGGTAGCGCGTGCCGGCGATGGCGGCGCTGTCCGGTGCGGTGGCGGAGGCGATGGGGGGCATGGGAGAGCCGTCTGGGGTAAACCTCGATGCTAGCTGGATGTATGCGCCCGTGCTTGCGTTGGGTGATCCGCCGTGCGCTCACAGGGGCGCCGGGACCAGCTCCACCCGCAGGCCCTCGGGCGTGACGGTGATCGCGCCCGGCTGCAGGCCCAGGTTCTCGGCCAGCATCAGATCCTTTTCGCGCAGGCGATGCACCACCACCTCGTGCAGCGACTCGCGCACCCACTGCGCGAGCCACTGGCGCAGCGCCTGGGCGGTGGCGGGCGGCACGTCGGGCAGGCTCAGGCCGCGCAGGCGCAGATCGGTCGCGCGCAGCGTGTGGTCGCTTTTTTCATAGCGCAGACCGAAGTCCACATCAGCCTGCCCGGTGACCGGTCGCGCGAGCAGCGGACCCCGGGCGTCGAGCACGAGCTGCGCGGCCAGCCGGTTCTCCTCGGGCCGCAGACCGAGCCGTGGCGCCTGCAGGGTCAGATCGAGCAGGCCGGGCGCGCCGAAGCGCTGCGGAAAGCGCTCGGCCACCGTGGCCTGCAGGCGTTCGAGCGACAGCGTCACGCTCCTCACGCCGGGGCGCCCCGTGGTGCAGGCGCCCGCGCCCAGCAGCAGCGCGAGCGCCGCGGCACCTACCGCCCGTCTTTGCATCGCGTTCAGCCGCGCGCAGGGATCGCCAGGCCGCGCTGCACCGCGGGCCGCGCGACGAACATGTCGAGCACGCGCTGCACCTGCGGGTAGCTGCCCCAGCCCACGAGGTCGGCCGCCTCGTAGAAGCCGATCAGGTTGCGCACCCAGGGAAAGACGGCGATGTCGGCGATGGTGTAGTCGCTGCCCATGATCCAGTCGCGGCCCATGAGGCGCTGCTCCAGCACCCGGAGCAAGCGCCGGGACTCGGCCACGTAGCGATCGCGTGGGCGCTTGTCCTCGAAGTCCTTGCCCGCGAACTTGTGGAAAAACCCCAGCTGCCCGAACATCGGCCCGACACCGCCCACCTGCCACATCAGCCACTGCAGCGTCTCGTAGCGCGCCGCGGGCTCGGACGGCAACAGCCGGCCCGTCTTCTCGGCCAGATAAACGAGGATCGCGCCCGATTCCCACAGTGCCAGCGGCCGCCCGCCCGGCCCGTCGGGGTCGAGGATGGCCGGGATCTTGTTGTTCGGGTTGAGCGAGAGAAACTCGGGCGTGAGCTGGTCGTTGGTCTCGAAGCTCACGAGGTGCGGCTCGTACGGCAGGCCGAGCTCCTCCAGCACGATCGAGGCCTTCACGCCATTGGGCGTGGGCAGCGAATACAGCTGGATGCGCTCGGGGTGCTTCGCGGGCCATTTGGCCGTGATGGGATGGGTCCAGGTCATAAGCAACTCCTTTTCAATCCTTGACCAGGCCGCCATCGACGACCAGGTTCTGCCCCGTGACGGCGCGTGCCCAGGGCGAGAGGAAGAACAGCACCGCGTCGGCGAACTCCGCGGGCGTGGTCACGCGGCGCAGCGGCGTGAGGCCGGCGATCAGGTCGAACACCGCCTCGGGCGTGGCGCTGCTCGCGTCCGTGGTGCGCAGCAGCCCGCCCGAGACCATGTTCACCGTGACGCCGTCGGGCCCCAGGTCGCCCGCGGCCGTGCGCGTGAGCGAGAGCAGCGCCGCCTTCGCCGCCGTGTAGTCGTGGTAGGGCACGACCGGGTTCTGGAACAGGTTGGTGCCCACGTTGACGATGCGCCCGAAGCCCTGCGCGCGCATGTCCGGCAGCAGTGCCTGCATGGTGTTGAGCGCGCCCTTGACCGCACCCTCGATCTGCTGGGCAAAGCGCTCCCAGGCAATGTCGCCCAGCTTGGGACGCGCATCGCCGTCGAACTTGAACTGCGCCAGCGCGTTGTTCACCACCGCGTTGATGGGCTCGCCGGTGGCCTCGCGCGCCTGCCGCACCAGTTCGCGCACGGCGGCCGCATCGGTCACGTCGGCCTGCAGCGCGATGGCGCGCGGCCCCAGCTCGCGCGCCAGGCTTTGCGCCGCCGCCGCACTCTGGTGGTAGTTGATGATGACGCCCGCGCCTTCGCGTGCCAGCGCGCGCGTGATCGCCGCGCCCAGGCCCCGGGCTCCGCCCGTGACCAGCACCCATTGTTTGGCCAATTGCATGTTGATATTCCTGCGGTCGGCGGTTCAGGCGGCCCGGGCGGGTCGGTGCGACAGGCACAGCTTGTTGCCCGCGGGGTCGCGCAGATAGGCGAGGTACAGGCGCACGCCGCCGCCGAGCTCGCGCCAGCCCGGCGGGTCTTCGCAGCTCACGCCACCGGTGGCCACGCCGGCCGCGTGCGCCGCGTCCACCTGCTCGGGCGACGTGGCGACGAAACCCGTGGTCGCGCCATTGCCGAAGGTGGCCGGCTCGCCATTGATCGGCGTGGAAATCGCGAACGTGCCCGTGGGGCCGCGATAGAAGTAGCGGTTCTTGTGCGCCACCCCGGGTGCCGTGCCGAGCGCGCCGAGCATGGCGTCATAGAACTGCCTGGAGGCTTCGAGATCGCTCGCGCCGAGCATGACGTGGCTGAACATGGCGTGTGTGTTTCCTGAGAGTGGGGCCGGACTGCCGCCACGGCTGTGGCGGGTGTGCGTATCGTAGTGGGCCTGGAGACGGGGTGCTGGCAGGTCGCAAGGTGTCCTGCGTCAAATAAACCCGCCGTACTCGGGAGTACGCCCCTCACCGGTACATCAAATTACGATCTGGCTGACTCCGCCGCGATATGCCCGGCCAGTGATGCCACAAAGGAGCGCAGTCCAGTCATGGGCGATAGTTCGCCGTAGGCTCCATCAGCCACTGCGGCGCGGGGAGTGGCAATCACCGAAGCTGCCGAGTAGAGCTGTTCCTTGACCAGCTTCTTGCACAGGATGTCGTACCGCTGCAGATAAGTTGCCCCGGCGAACTCGGGGAACACTGGAAAATGCGGCGATGAGTCACGCACTGGAGCACGTGATCCCGGAGCATCCTCGACCACCATCAGCCAGCCTATGAACGGCCGTTCTTGCTGGCCGAAAGCTCCATCGCGGTACGCGGTCCAAAGATCGTGCGACGTTCCGATGGCCTCCTCCGTCCGGTTGTTGAAGTTGTTCCCGAATGAAGGGCCGACGTGGCTTTTGAATTCCAGTGCAGCGATAAGCCGCCCTTTGTCGATCACGAGCATGTCCCACAACTTGGTCGGACGAAAGAACCCCGGCAGCGTCAGAACGGCACGTTTCAGATGAATCTGGGCGTTCGGCAGGCCATTCGCCTTCACTAGGTCAGTGACCAGATTCGCGAAACCGTCCATGTTCTTGCCGCCGGTGACACCCGCTCGCTCTCCCTGGTCCGACTTGCCCGATTCCTTCTGTTTACGTTTTGCGTCATCCCGCGTTCGCCAAAAAGCCTTCACGGCCGTGTTTGCCTTTTTCTCGAAATCACAGAGATTCAATGCCATGCCGTTCGCTCTATCAGGTTGTGCTCTCGCGGGCCAGGATGTCCGCTTCTTCTGCTGTCAGCCCAAAGAGCTCACAAGCCGCACGATCGCATTCTCCAAGGTCCAGTGACGCGGCGGCCTGAACCAGGCGCGTGCGCATCGCCTCTGGGACAGAGGCCCAGTTTGGCAAACGGATTCGGCGCAGATACTGGGCCTGAAAGCGCAGGAAACCGCCTCTCATCGTCGTGGAATATGACTCAACGAATTGCCGCGCCACGCTGGACAGCAACACCGCCTGCAAGGCGCGCAAATTCCATTGGTCAGAGATCACGAAGTACAGGTTGTGGTGCGGGTAGAGTTCGCCACTCTCATAGACCACGTGCGCCGAGCCCTTGATATCCGGGATGAGCAGCTTGGGGCGTTTTGCCAGCGAGGGTGTGATTCTGTCTATGGTCCGATACCAGTTCGCCGGCGCCTTGTGCGCGACATGGCGACTTGCAATGACGTCGTGGTGCCGTTCAAGGTGGGCACGCAGCTTGGGATATTTTGCGAGGTCGGCAAGCTTGCCATCGTCCTCGAACGGGTTGACCACGCCCAAGCCGAGCCAGCGCACCTCGCCGCTTGCGATGTCCCTCGTCGTGGCAAGTGGCACCTTGCGAGAGGGCTCCACATCCAACTGGGTCATGGGCGCAATGAAAGCCTTGTCCGCTCCAGTCGCAACCCCGATGCCGACCTTGCATCCAGCTTCTTCCAGTGTGGGGAACCTCATTTCCAGGCGTCGCAAAAGCTCCCGTTTTTCCGACGAACCGAGTACCCACGGCTGCGAGCCGATGCCCGCTTGCCCGATTTCCGATATAGCCAGTTCACTGCACGCCTTCCCCGCCCGTAGTGCACGGGCAAGCTTTGCGAGTTCAGCGGGCACAAGCCCTGGTTGTTTGGCAACGAGGGTCGGACCGGGCTCCGTCCGCTGGATCAGCGTGATTGCGGGATAGGCGGTCACATCCGAATCGAAAGCTGGCGTGTCCACCATGTCCACATAAGCCTTCAGGTGAAAGGCCCTCGCCACAATGGCACGAAGAGGCCCGCCGTATCTGTTTTTCGTCCAGCGATTGGCGCAGATGAATACGAACTGGCCGCCCTTGGCCAACAGGCTGAGCGAACGCTCGATGAATGGAACGTAGAGATCCGCTCTGTCATAGAGCGACTCGTAGCGGCGTCGGTACTCCGCCAACAACGGCACGGGAATCAGTTCCTGACGGACATACGGTGGATTGCCCACCACGAAGTCGAATGGCCCTTGAATCTCCGAGAGCAGAAAGTCGCCGTGCAGCAACCACGCATCAACAATCCGGTGTGATTCCTTCGGCGCGAAGCCCGATTGTTCCAAAAAACCGATGATTTTGGAGCGAGTATCCAGATAGGTGTTGCGATGGAGTTCCACGGCGCGGATGCAATCCACCAAGTCCTCGACCGCGCCCGCTGCTTTTGCGGCTGTCACCAGTCGTGAAGCCACGGCAAGGAGGAATTCACCGCCTCCAAATGACGGCTCCAACAGGCGCATTTGGTATAGCGGACGGTCTGCCGTGTAACCCGCCAAATCCAGCATGAAGTCCACCACTTCGCGGCGTGTGAAGATGGCACCACGTTCACTGCGATCAGAGTCACGCGCGAGTCTCTCGACCGCATCCGCAATCGGGCACATTCCCGGAAGTCCGGGTTGTTTGATCGAGAGATTAATATTCATGACGTCTCAGCAATGTTTGAATCCGCCGCCTCGTAGAAGTCATCAACGACGATTTCTTGATAGCGTACCCTGTCCCACCCTCACTGCGGCAACACACTCACCGCCCCATCCACCGCCTGTTCCTGCGCCCCCTTGGGGCATGGCGCGTTGGTGTAGGTCACGCGCCCATCGGTGGCCACGCATTTGCGCGGCGGTGGGGGCGGCAGCGCGGCATCGCCCCTGGCGGCATTTCCTGACGGCGCGGGCCGCTTGCCCGGCGGCAGGGTTTCTAGCCCGGGGCGGGTGCTCTTGCGCCAGAGCTGCTGCAGCCACGGCCCGGCCTCGGGCAGCCAGGCCTCGCGCGTGAACCAGGCAGCGGCGGCGCCAGCGAGGATTGCCGCGGCAACGACGGCCCAGGCGGTGCGCTCGCCGCGGCTCAGCATGGCCGCCCCGCGAAGGTCTGCGGGCAGGTGCCCGAAGGCCCGGCGCGGCGCACCCACCGGGTACGCGGCTTGCGCCACAGCCAAGGGACGAAGAAGGCATGCATGGTCTGGCCCAGTATCTCGCATTGCGCTGACACTGATAATGGCCTGCCCCATTCATTCACCAAAGCGATTCCTCCATCATGAGCACCTTGATTCTTGGGCTGTTGCTGTTTCTCGGCATGCATTCGGTGCGCATCGTGGCGGAAGGCTGGCGCACGCGCACCGTGGCGCGGCTCGGCCCCATGGCCTGGAAGGGCCTGTATTCCCTCGTCGCCCTGGCGGGCCTGGCGCTGATCGTCTGGGGCTACGCGCAGGCGCGCCAGCAGCCGGTGCTGCTCTGGAGCCCGCCGGTGGCGCTCAAGCACCTGAACTCGCTGTTCACGCTGCTGGCCTTCATCCTGGTGGTGGCGGCCTATGTGCCGCGCAATGCCGTTCGGGCGCGGCTGCACCATCCGATGATTCTGGGCGTCAAGCTCTGGGCCTTCGGCCATCTGCTGGCCACCGGCAAGCTTGCCGACCTGCTGCTGTTTGGCGCCGTGCTGCTGTGGGCCGTGTTGGATTTTCGCGCCGCACGCCAGCGCGACCGGGCGCAGGGCGCGGTGGTTGCGCCGGGCAAGGCGGTGCCCACGCTGCTGGTGATCGTGGTGGGCGCGGCAGCGTGGGCCGCGTTTGCGTTCTGGCTGCATGCGGCGTTGACAGGCGTGGCGCCGATGGCACGCGCAGGCTGAGCGCGCGTCGGGTCTTGCGTTCGCAGGAGCGAACCATGACCGCCCGGCTGCGGCGGGCATGACGCCATGACGGTCGCCTCCCCGTCATGCGCCACGAAATCATTCATGCGAGATGCTGCCCCAGGATGCCCGCGAGCTCGAACATGCCCGCGCGCTCCTTGCCGAAGACGGCGCGCAGCTTGTCGTCGGCGACGATCTGGCGTTTGTCCTGCGGGTCCTGCAGCGCGTGCTCCTTGATGTAGACCCAGATCTTCTTGACCGCCTCGGGGCGGCTGACGGGTTCGGCGCCGATCACGGCCGCGAGCAGCGCGCTCGGCGCCTTGCCGCTGGCGGCGGTGGTTTTGCGCGGTGCCCTTTTGGCAGCGGTTTTCGCGGCAGGTTTGGCGGCGGGTTTTGAGGTTTTTTTGGCTGCAGCGCTTGCTGCGCCTGCGCGGACAGCTCCTGTTTTTGTTGCTGCCGTCTTGCGTGGCGGGTATTTGCTGTCGCGCGGCTCGAACTCGAAGTTCACCTTGCCCGCGCCCGCGTCCCAGGCCAGGCGCGCCTTGAAGGGGCGGCGCGTGCGGTTGGAGATGAACTTGTCGAGCACGTCGGTCTTGCCGCTTGCCAGCAGCTTTTGCATCTGCGCGCGTTCGATGGGCTGCTGCAGGATGATCTTGCCGCTCTTGAAGGTGCAGCTGGGCACGAGCTGCGCAGCGGTGGGCACGGCGCGCGCGCAGACGTAGTTGCTGCCGTGCTCGTGCACCTCGCCGCCGCAGGCCGGGCAGGCGCCGAGGGCTTCGTCGGTGAATTCCACCAGCTCGCCGGTTTCCTCGTCTTTCTTGTCGTCGCCAAAGTCGAATTCGAGCTTGAAGTTGCCCGCCTCTTCGTCGCGCACGATGGCGATCTCGGCGGTGAACGGCCAGCCGGCCTTGGAGCGAAAGCCCGAGAGCGGCCCGATGCGCCGCGTGCGCAGGAGTTCGTCGGCCTCGGCCACCTCGAAGGTGCGCCCGGCGGGGGATTTGCCGAACGAGAAGCCGCAGCCTTCGCCTCCGTCCTTGCCCGTGCACGCGTACCGGCGGTAGTTTTCCTTGACCACGCCGCCGCAGTTCGGGCAGGGGGCCGAGAGCGTGGCGTAGTCTCCGGGGATGGTGTCGCGGTCGTATTCCTTGGCCTTTTTCACCATGCGCTCGGTCATGTCGGCGATCTGCCGCATGAAGGCGGCGCGCGAGAGCTGGCCCTTTTCCATCTGCGCGAGCTTGTATTCCCATTCGCCGGTGAGGTCGGCGCGGCACAGCTCCTCGACCTCCAGCCCGCGCAGCAGGGTCATGAGCTGGAAGGCCTTGGCCGTGGGGATGAGCTCGCGGCCTTCGCGCAGCATGTATTTTTCGGTGAGCAGGCCTTCGATGATGGCCGCGCGCGTGGCGGGCGTGCCCAGGCCTTTTTCCTGCATGGCCTCGCGCAGTTCGTCGTCGTCGATCTGCTTGCCCGCGCTCTCCATCGCGCCCAGCAGCGTGGCTTCGGAGTAGCGCGCGGGCGGCTTGGTTTTCAGGCCCTTGGCCTCGGCGTGCTCGGCCACGGGGCGCTCGCCGGGCTGCACAGCCACCAGCGGCTGGCCCTTGTCGCCGTCCTTGCCGCCCTCGGTTTCGGCGGCGGCCTCCTTGCCGTAGATCGCGAGCCAGCCGGGCCTGACCAGCACCTTGCCTTCTGTCTTGAACGGGTGCTGCTCCACCGTCGAGATGCGCGTGGTGATCTGGTACTCGGCGCTGGGAAAGAACACCGCCATGAAGCGGCGCGCCACCAGGTCGTAGAGCTTCTGCTCGGCGTCCGAGAGGCCGTGCGGCGCCTGCGTCGTCGGGATGATGGCGAAGTGGTCGCTGATCTTGCTGTTGTCGAAGATGCGCTTGCTCGGGCGCACGTAGTCGCCATCGAGCGCCTGGCGCGCGAACGGCGCCAGATGCGCCATGTGCGACTCGGCCAGCATCGCAAGCGTCTGGCGCGTGGTGGGCAGGTAGTCCTCGGGCAGCGCGCGCGCGTCGGTACGCGGGTAGGTCAGCGCCTTGTGCTTTTCATACAGCGCCTGCGCCAGCGCCAGCGTGGTCTTGGCGGAAAAGCCGAATTTGCCGTTGGCCTCGCGCTGCAGGCTGGTGAGGTCGAACAGCAGCGGGCTGGCCTGCGTGCTGGGCTTGGACTCTTCCGTCACCGTGGCGGGTTTGCCGCGCACCGCGTCGGCGATCTGCCGGGCTTGCTGCGCGCTCCAGACGCGGTCGGCGCGGGCCTCGGGATCGTCGCCCTTCTTGAAGTGCGGGTCGAACCACTTGCCCAGGTACTCGCCCGCCTGCGCGGCGAACGTGCCGTGGATTTCCCAGTAGTCGCGGCTCACGAAGGCGCGGATTTTTTCCTCGCGCTCGACCACGAGCGAGAGGGTGGGCGTCTGCACGCGGCCGACGGTGGTCAGGAAGAAGCCGCCGCCCTGCGAATTGAACGCGGTCATCGCGCGCGTGCCGTTGATGCCCACGAGCCAGTCGGCCTCGCTGCGGCTCCTCGCGGCGTCGGCCAGGCCCTGCATCTGCTGCTCGCTGCGCAGCTTGTCGAAGCCGTCGCGGATCGCCTGCGGCGTCATGCTCTGCAGCCACAGGCGGCGCATGGGCTTGCCCAGCGTGCCCTTGCTGCCCCCCGCGTACTGCTCGATCAGGCGAAAGATCAACTCGCCCTCGCGCCCCGCGTCGCAGGCGTTGATGAGCTCGCCCACGTCCTTGCGTTTGGCCAGGCGCACGACGGCGGCCAGGCGGCTCTTGGTCTTGTCCACGGGCTTGAGGTCAAAGCGCGGCGGGATCACCGGCAGGTGGGCGAAGCTCCATTTGCCGCGCTTGACGTCGAACTCCTCGGGCGCCTGGATCTCGACCAGGTGGCCGACCGCACTGGTGACCACATAGTGTTCGTTCTCGAAATGGTCGTCGTGTTTGTCGAATTTGCCCGTGGTGGGGGTGAGGGCGCGCACGATGTCCTGCGCGACCGAGGGTTTTTCCGCGATGACGAGAGTTTTGCTCATGACTGTGGGTGAAGCACTTCTACAATGGGCGACCCCACGCGCACGCGCGCGCAGGTGTGTATGCATACAAGGTAGCAGAGATTTTCAGCATGGCCTCTTCCGGCACTCGTCAAGCCCCGCGCGGCAGGCGCATCCAGGTGCGCCGCTCGGGCGTGCACGGCAAGGGCGTGTTCGCGCTGCGGCCCATCGCCGAGGGCGAGGTGGTGATCGAATACGTGGGCGAGGTGATCTCCTGGGACGAGGCGCAGCGGCGCCACCCGCACGACCCGAGCGACCCCAACCATACCTTCTACTTTCACGTCGATGAAGACCACGTGATCGACGCCAAGGTCGGCGGCAACGCCGCGCGCTGGATCAACCATTCGTGCGAGCCCAACTGCTGGGCCGACGAAGTGGATGGACGCATCTTCATCACCGCGCTGCGCGGCATCAAAGCGGGCGAGGAGCTGAACTACGACTACGGCCTGATCATCGAAGAGCGCTACACCCCCAGGCTCAAGGCCGAGTACCCCTGCCGCTGCGGCAGCAGGCACTGCCGCGGCACCCTGCTCGCGCCCAAGCGCGGCTGGCGGCCCTACGTGCCCGGGCGCAAGGGCAAAGTTGAAGGCAAGGGCGCATGAGCCGCACCGACTGGCCGCTCGATGCGCTGCGCGAGCAGCTCGCGCCGCTGCTGCCCGGTCTGGTGGTCGAGGTGCTGGCGAGCATCGATTCGAGCAACACCGAACTGCTGCGCCGCGCGCGCCGCGGGGCGCTCGTGCCCACGCTGCTCATCGCCGAGGAACAGACCGCCGGCCGCGGGCGTCAGGGCCGCACCTGGTACAGCGGCGCGGGCGATGTGCTTGCCGTCTCGCTCGCCTTGCCCTACGCGCCGCGCGACTGGTCGGGCCTGTCGCTGGCGGTGGGCGTGGCGCTGGCCGAGAGCCTGCAGCCGCAGCTACCCGCGCGTGCCGGTGCGGCGCCGCGCCTGCAGCTCAAGTGGCCCAACGATCTGTGGCTCGATGACGGGCGCAAGCTCGCGGGCATCCTGATCGAAACCACCGAGATCGCCGACGGCAGCGGCAGGCGCTGCGTCATCGTCGGCATCGGCCTGAACCTGCGGCCCCCGCCGGGGGACGGCCTGCGTACCCCCCCCGCCTGCCTGCAGGATGTGGACGAGCGCCTGGACGGCCCCGCGGCCCTGCTGCGCTACGCCCTGCCGCTGGTGCGCACGCTGCTGGGCTTTGCCGAGTCGGGCTTCGCACCGTTTCAGGCGCGCTTTGAGCGGCGCGACCACCTCAAGGGCCGCGCCGTGACGCTGAGCAACGGCGTGCAGGGCACGGCGCGCGGCGTGGACGACGACGGCGCGCTGCGGGTGCAGACCGCGCAGGGCGTGCAGCGCATCACGAGCGCCGAAGTGAGCGTGCGCCCCTCGGCACTGACGGCCCACGGGAGCTGACCCGCGATGCTGCGCCTCGCCGTCCTCGTGCTGATCCTCGCCAACGTGGGCTACTACGGCTGGAGCAATGGCCTGCTCGCGCCCTGGGGGTTCGCGCCGCACACCGAGCGCGAGCCCGAGCGCCTGAAGCAGCAGATCGCGCCGCAATCGCTGCAGATCGTGGCGCCTGGTGGCGCGGTGAATGCCGGTCAGGCGCAGAAGCCTCCGACGCCCCCGACCGCTCCCGCCATGGCGCCCGTCGCACCCGTGCCCGTCCCCGCCGGGAGCGCCGATGCGCCAGGCAGCGCGGGCGGCACCGCCAGTGCGGGCTCCGATGGTCGCGTGCAGGCCGGCGTCTGCCTGCAGGCGGGCCCCATGAACGACGCGCGCGCCGCGGCGCTGCGCAGCGCGCTGGCCGTGCTGCCCGCCGGCAGCTGGACGCTGGACCCCGTGGAAATCTCCGGGCGCTGGATGGTCTACATGGGGCGCTTCGCGGACGAGGAAACGGTGGCCAGGAAGCGCACCGAACTGCGCGCGCTCAAGGTGGCGTTCGACCGGCCCGGGCAGGCGTTCGAGCCCGGTCTGGCGCTGGGGCGCTTCTCCACCGAGGAGGCGGCCCAGCGCGGTCTGGCGGATCTGACCTCGAACGGCATCAAGACGGCCCGGGTGGTGCAGGAGCGGGCTGCTGAAACGCGCCACCTGCTGCGTCTGCCCGCCGCCACGAGCGCGGTGCGCTCGCAGATCGCGGGCCTCACCATCAACTGGGGCGACACGCCCCTGCAGCCCTGCAGGTAGGCCGGACCGGACTATGCGATCGGCAGCCCCTGCGGCAGCGCCAGCGGAGCAAAGCGAACGGTGAAGCGCGTGCCCGGCTGCGGCGCCCCGGGTTGCAGCGCATCGACCGTGATCTGCGCGCCGTGCTGGCGGGCGATCTCGCGCACGATGGACAGACCCAGGCCCGAGCCGTCGGCCTCGTGGCCCAGCGAGCGGTAAAAGGGCTGGAAAATGAGTTCCCGTTCGGATGCGGGAATCCCCGGCCCGGAGTTTTCCACCTGCAGGAGCAGGACCTGGCCGAACGGGTCGGTGACGACGCGCGCGGTCACCACGCCCGGCTGGTTCCGGCTCGAAGGCGTGTAGTTGATCGCGTTGTCCAGCAGGTTGCGCACCAGCTCCGCGAGCAGGGTGGCGTTGCCTTCGAGCCGGGCGTGGATATCCTCGACGCTGGCGCCGTCGTAGCCCAGGTCGATGTGCTTTTCCAGGGCATGAGGCACGCTGTCGTGCACGGCCTCGATCACGATCTCGGCCAGGTTCACGTGCTCGCGCTGCAGCGTCGCGGCGCCGCCCTCGGCGCGGGCCAGCGCCAGCAGCTGGTTGACGGCGTGCGTGGCGCGCACCGAGGCCCGGCCGATCTGCAGCAGTGACTTCTTCAGCTCCTCGGTGCTGGTGCTGCCGCGCTGCGCCAGATCGGCCTGCATGCGCAGGCCCGCCAGTGGCGTCTTGAGCTGGTGCGCCGCATCGGCGAGGAAGCGCTTTTGCGTCGCGACCGAGTCGTGCAGACGATCGAGCAGGTCGTTGACCGACTCCACCAGCGGCGCCACTTCGATGGGCACGGCCTTGTTGTCCAGCGGCGAAAGATCGCCCGGTTTGCGGCGGCGGATACGCTCTTCGAGCTGGTGCAGGGGCTTGATGCCGCGCGTGAGCGCCAGCCACACGAGCAGCAGCGCCAGCGGCAGCACGAAGACCTGGGGCAGCAGCACGCCCTTGATGATCTCCGTGGCCAGCACGCTGCGCTTGTTGCGCGTCTCGGCCACCTGCACCAGCGCGGGGCGGAAATCCGCTTCCATCAGATGCACCCAGATGTAGGCGACGCGCACATCGGTGCCGTGCAGTTCGGCGTCGCGCAGGTGCACTTCGTCGCCGGAGACCACGGCGCCGGGCGGCGGCGCCGGCAGATCGCGCTCGCCCGCGAGCAGCGCGCCGCTGGGCGCAAGCACCTGAAAGTACACCACGTCCGATTCGTCGGCGCGCAGCACGCCGGTGCCGGAAGGGGTGAGGTTCACGCGCACATGGCCGTCCTGCACCGACAGCAGCTCGGCAAGCGCGTAGGCGTTGTACTCCAGCGTCCGGTCGAACGGCTTGTTCGCCAGGCCCTGTGCCACGAACCAGGTCAGCGCCAGGCTGATGGGCCACAGCAGCAGCAGCGGCGTGAGCATCCAGTCGAGGATCTCGCCGAAGAGGGAGCGCTGCTCGTGCCGCTTCATCGTGAATCCGTGCCAGGCGCGCGAGGGTGTTTCATTCAGCGAAGGGGAGGCGGCGCAGGCGGCTCATGGCCGGGCAATGGTAGCCGAGGGGCAGTCACCGGGCCGCCGCCAGGGGTGGACATTCAGGCCGACGGCGAATCGATCTTCTGCAGGCAGTAGCCCAGCCCGCGCACGGTGGCGATGCGCAGCGGGCCGCGCTCGATCTTCTTGCGCAGGCGGTGCACGTAGACCTCGATGGCGTTGTTGCTCACCTCCTCGCCCCATTCGCACAGGTGCTCGACGAGCTGATCCTTGGAAACCAGGCGCCCGGCGCGCTGCAGCAGCACTTCGAGCAGGCCGAGTTCGCGCCCCGACAGTTCCACCACTTCGCCATCGATGCTCGCCATGCGGCCCACCGGGTCGTAGGTGAGCGGCCCGTGGCGCAGCACGTTGGTGGTGGTGCCCAGGCTGCGGCGCGTGAGCGCACGCACACGCGCCTCCATCTCCTGCAGCGAAAAGGGCTTGGCCATGTAGTCGTCCGCGCCCAGATCCAGGCCCTTGACCCGTTCTTCGACGCTGTCGGCCGCCGTGAGGATCAGCACCGGCAGGGGCGAGGAGCGGCTTCTGAGGCGCCTGAGCACCTCCAGCCCGTGCATGCGCGGCAGGCCCAGGTCGAGGATGAGCAGGTCGAATTCATGGTTGGTCATCAAGGCGGCATCGGCTTCGCTGCCATTGGCCACGTGGTCCACGACCGCGCCCGCCGCGCGCAGCGAGCGCAGGAGCGCATCGGCGAGAACCTGATCGTCTTCGGCAATGAGGATGCGCATGCGGCTGTCTCCTGGTATCGGCGCCCGAGATCGGCCCCCTGATCTGGGTCTGGGGTGCGCGGGGTGGTGAAATTTTAGGCGAGTCCCCGTCGGGGTCATTGCCCGTCGCCCGCGCCGTAAATCTCCAGCCCGAGCGTCACGACGGTGGCCACCTCCTCGCCCACTTCGGCGCGCAGCTCGGCCTGCGCCTGCGCCACGCTGGTGCGGAAGGCTTCGAGCCAGGCCAGCCCCGTGTCGGTGAAGCGCACGATGCGCGCGCGGGCGTCGTGCGCATCGGCCTCGCGCGTGACGAGGCCCCAGGCCTCGCACTGCGCCACCAGCGCGGCCATGGCCTGCTTGGTCATGCCCGCGCGATCGGCCAGGTCGGTGAGGCGATCACCCGCGAGCGACAGGTGGCGCGTGATGTGGATGTGCGCCGCCCCCACCTTCTCGCGCGCCGCCAGGTTCGACAGCGACAGCGGCACGCGCACGTCGCGCGCCATCAGCTGCAGCACGCGGGCGTCGAAACGCCGCAGCGCATGACCCAGCAGTCGTCCCAGGTGCGACTGGCGCCAGCGGTCGTCGGGGAGCTTGTCCAGTGGCATGCGTAGATTGTCAGGCAAACTGACCAAAAATTCATGGAAATTTACAGAACACCCTCTAAACTACTGTTCAACCATCCAGTTTTCAAAAGGAGTTTGCATGGACACCGCCGTCAAGACCACCCCCGCCCAGACCGAGAAGGCCAAGGCCCTCGCGGCCGCGCTCGCGCAGATCGAAAAGCAGTTCGGCAAGGGCACCATCATGCGGCTGGGCGAGGGCGAGGCCATTGAAGACATCCAGGTCGTCTCCACCGGCTCGCTCGGCCTGGATATCGCGCTGGGCGTGGGCGGCCTGCCGCGCGGACGCGTCGTCGAGATCTACGGGCCCGAGAGTTCGGGCAAGACCACGCTCACGCTGCAGGTGATTGCCGAGATGCAGAAGCTCGGCGGCACCTGCGCCTTCATCGACGCCGAGCACGCGCTCGATACCGCCTACGCGCAAAAGCTCGGCGTCAACGTCAACGAGATCCTCATCAGCCAGCCCGACACCGGCGAGCAGGCGCTGGAGATCGTCGACAGCCTGGTGCGCTCGGGCGCGGTCGATCTCATCGTCGTGGACTCGGTTGCCGCCCTGGTGCCAAAGGCCGAGATCGAGGGCGAGATGGGCGACGCCCTGCCCGGCCTGCAGGCGCGCCTCATGAGCCAGGCGCTGCGCAAGCTCACGGCCACCATCAAGAAGACCAACTGCATGGTCATCTTCATCAACCAGATCCGCATGAAGATCGGCGTCATGTTCGGCAGCCCCGAGACCACGACGGGCGGCAACGCGCTGAAGTTCTATGCCTCGGTGCGCCTCGATATCCGGCGCATCGGCACGATCAAGAAGGGCGACGAAGCCATCGGCAACGAGACCCGGGTCAAGGTGGTGAAGAACAAGGTCAGCCCGCCGTTCAAGACGGCCGAATTCGACATCCTGTTCGGCGCCGGCATCTCGCGCGAGGGCGAAGTCATCGACATGGGCGTGAACGCGCGCATCCTCGAAAAAAGCGGTGCCTGGTACGCCTACAATGGCGAGAAGATCGGCCAGGGACGCGACAACGCGCGCGAGTTCCTGCGCGAAAACCCCGACCTCGCGCGCGAGATCGAGAACAAGGTGCGCGAATCGCTGGGCGTCTCGCTGCGGCCCGCGGCCGATGAACCCAAGGCCGCCGAAAAACCGGCCAAGGGCGAATGATTTGATAAAAGTGGCTCAAACGCTTGCCAGACAAGCGTGAGTAGCTCACTTTTCAATGAATGACAGCTTCAGCCCTGAGTCTCAAGGCCCGCGCGCTGCGCCTGCTGGCCCAGCGCGAGCATTCGCGCAGTGAACTCGTCGCCAAGCTGGGTCGGCACGTACAGGAAGGCGATGACCTTGGCGCGCTGCTCGATGCGCTGCAGGCCAAGGGGTTCATCGACGAGGCGCGCGTGGCCGAATCGGTGCTGCACCGGCGCGCGCCGCTGCTGGGCACGCAGCGTGTGCTGCAGGAACTCAGGCGCAAGGGCCTGGGCGACGACCTGGTTCAAAGGGCCGCCGCGCAGCTGACGGGCAGCGAGCTCGAGCGCGCCCGCGCCGTCTGGACCCGGCGTTTTGGCAGCGCACCCGCCGCGGACACTCCTCAGGAGCGCGCCCGGCAGATGCGCTTTCTCGCCAGCCGGGGGTTCGCCGCCGACGTGGTGCGCCGGGTGGTGCGCGGCGGTCGGTCGGACGAGCTCTGAACACGCGGACCAGCGGCATTTGCACAAACTTTGCCGTCCGCTCTCACGGTGTGAGCCGTGTCTTTCAGCGCGGCGCGGTTCCCGCACCCGCCTCCGCCAGCTCCAGCTGCATCTGCACCATGTTGACCAGCCCCTGCACCGTGGCGCGGCGCGTCTCGATCACGTAGTGCGCCACCTCCCGGTACAGCGGATCGCGCGTCTGGTAGAGCGCGCGCAGGCGCTCCTGCGGGTCGTCCACCTGCAGCAGCGGGCGTTTGTGGTCGTGGCGCAGGCGGCGCCAGATCTCGTCGGCGCTCGCGCGCAGATAGAACACCGGGGCGCAGGCGGTGCGCAGCAGCGCGCGGTTGCCCTCGCGCAGCACCGTGCCGCCGCCGGTGGAGAGCACCGCGCCCGCGCCATTGGCGGCCAGTTCGGCCAGCAGCGCGGCCTCGCGGTCGCGAAACGCGGCTTCGCCATGGGCGTCGAAGTAGTCGCGGATGCTGCAGCCCAGACGTTCTTCGAGCAGCTGATCCATGTCCACGAAGGGGCAGGCCAGGCGCCGCGCAAGATGGCGGCCCACGGTCGATTTGCCCGAACCCGGCATGCCCACCAGAGTGCAACGCATAGACATCAGACCTTCACTCCCGTTCACCTCTCGCCACCTCTCGCCATCTCTTGCCCCGTCGGAGATCGCGAGCCTAACAGCACGCCAGCCGTCTTTTTATACTTGCGCGATGTCTGAACCACACCAGGCCAGCGGCCTGCAAGGCCCCTGGCGGCGGGTGATCTACGTCACCATCTACGAAATCGTCGCCATCATCGCGTCCAGCCTGCTGTTCGTCGTGATCGGCCAGCAGCCGGGCGAATCGGGTGTGATGGCCGTGGTGGCCTCGGCCGTCGCCGTGATCTGGAACGTCAGCTTCAACAGCGCCTTCGAATGGTGGGAGGCGCGTCAGAGCGTCAAGGGCCGCTCGATCGGACGGCGCGTGGCGCATGCCATCGGCTTCGAGGGCGGGCTTGCGCTCATCCTCGTGCCGGTCATGGCGTGGTGGTTCGGCGTCACGCTCTGGCAGGCGCTCGCGATGGAGGCGGCGCTGCTGGTGTTCTTTCTCGTCTACACCTATCTCTTCAACTGGGTGTTCGACCGCTTTTTCGGGCTGCCCGCTTCGGCTCAGACGCTCGTGTGAGCACCCCGCCGAGCAGCGCCGCCAGGCACTGCTCGATCACCTGCTGCGCGCTGTAGCTGCCCTCGGGCTGGTACCAGCGCCCGATCCAGCTCAGCGCCCCGGCGATGACGAAGGCCATGATCTTGGGGTCGCACGGCGCGATCGAGCCTTCCTGCACGCCCCGCGCCACCAGGCGGCGAAACGCCAGGTCGATCTCGGACTTCATGCGCCTGAGCTCGGTGCGGCTGGGCTCGGGCACCTCCTCGTCGCCCACGCGGATCAGGCACATGCCGAAGGGCTGCACGACGATTTCGGCATAGACCTGCATGCACGCGCGCAGCTGGTCGAGCGCGTTGCCGCCCGCCTGGCGCGAGGCCTCGATGCCATCGAGCGTCATGCGCAGGCCCTTGTTCACGCAGGCCAGCAGGATCTCGTCCTTGTTCTTGACGTAGTAGTACAGCGTGGGCTTGGTCACGTTCAGGCTGGCGGCGATGTCGTCGAGCGAGGTGGCATGAAAGCCGCGCTCATTGAACATGCGAGCGGCCGTGGTCAGCACCGCGTTGCGCTTGGCCTCGCGCTGCTGCTCGCGCGCCGAAGGCGCGGCCCACGGAGAGACCACGGCGCGCGCGCGCCGCGCGCTGCTCGCCTTGCCGGGCTGCGCGCCCGCCTTGTGTTCAGCAGTCATGTCGCTTTCCTGACGTCGGCCTTGCCTTCATTCGGGTAAGTCCTGATGTCCACGGGGGAGATTTTGTCCAGAATTTACTTTCAAGTAACTAGTTTACGCACGAGTAGCCAACTTCAACACGCGAACAAACCCTGAGATGCACGCCGGCGCCACTTCTGACAGCCCCGCCCCCCTGCTTGAAGCGCAGGGCGTGACGCTGGCGTTCGGCGGCGTGCGCGCGCTCTCGGACGTGAGCTTCGCGGTGCGCCCGGGCTCGATCACCGCCGTGATCGGGCCCAACGGCGCGGGCAAGACCTCGCTCTTCAACACCATCTCGGGCTTTTACCGCCCGTCGCAGGGCCGCATCACCTTCAGGGGCCAGGACATCACGCGCATTCCCGCGCCCCGGCGCGCGAAGATGGGGCTGGCGCGCAGCTTTCAGAACATCGCGCTGTTTCGCGGCATGACGGTGCTGGACAACATCAAGCTCGGCCGCCATGCGCACCTGAAGACCAACGTGTTCGACGCGCTGCTGTACCTGGGGCGCGCGCGCCGCGAAGAGGCCGAACTGCGCCGCGATGTGGAGGAACGCATCATCGATTTCCTGGAGATCGACCACATCCGCCACGCGCCGGTCTCGGCGCTGTCCTACGGCCTGCAAAAGCGCGTGGAGATGGCGCGGGCGCTCGCCATGCAGCCCGAAATCCTCATGCTCGACGAGCCTGTGGCCGGCATGAACCGCGAGGAGACCGAGGACATGGCGCGCTTCATCCTGGACGTGCGCGCCGAATGGGGTGTGACGGTGCTGATGGTCGAGCACGACATGGGCATGGTGATGGACCTGTCCGACCACGTGGTCGTGCTCAACTTCGGCCAGGTGATCGCGCGTGGCACGCCCGGCCAGGTGCAGGCCGACCCCGAGGTGGCGCGCGCCTACCTCGGCTCGGGCGACGTGGATGCGCTTCGGCGCAAGCTGCGCGCCGCAGGTAGCGCCCGCGCGGAGGCCGTCTGATGGACTGGGGCTACCTCTTCGAGATCGGCCTCACCGGCATCGCCAGCGGCGGCCTGTACGCGCTGGCGGGCCTGGCCTTCGTCATGGTCTACAAGGCCACGCGCGTGGTCAACCTGGCCATCGGCGAGATGCTGATGGCCGGCGCCTACCTGTTCTTCACCTTCGCCGCGATGTGGGCGCTGCCGCTGTGGCTGGCGATTGCCGCGGCGGTGCTCGCGAGCGGCGTGCTGGGCGCGGTGATCGAGCGCAGCATGATCCGCCCGCTGCTGGGCGAGCCGCCGATCTCGGCCTTCATGGTCACGATAGGCCTGGGCTCGGTGCTCGTGGGCCTGGTGGAGATGATCTGGTCGGCCGACCAGAAGCGCCTGCCGGATTTCATGCCGACCCAGGCGATCATGATCGGCGACGCCTTCCTCGCGCCCAAGGTGTTCTGGGGCGCGGTCATCGCGGCGGTCTTCATCGCGGCGGTGCTGCTGGTGTTTCGCTTCTGGCGCGGCGGCGTGGCCCTGCGCGCCACCGCGAGCGACCAGGCCGCGGCCTATGCGGTGGGCATCAACGTGCCGCGCGTGTTCTCGCTCTCGTGGGTGGTGTCCGCCATGCTCGCGGCGGTCTCGGGGATCATCGTCGGCTCGATCGGCGGCATCTCCTCATCCATGGGCGTGTTCGGCCTCACGGTGCTGGTGGTGGTGATCGTGGGCGGGCTGGACAGCGTGCTCGGCGCGCTGGTGGCGGGCCTCCTGATGGGGCTGGTGGAGGGGCTCGCGGGCGCCTACCTGGGCGGCGAATACAAGCTGCTTGCCACCTTCATCGTGCTCGTCACCATCCTGATGGTGCGGCCCTACGGGCTGTTCGGCACGCACGAGATCGAAAGGCTGTAGGCCAGAGCCATGCGCATAGGAACCTTCAAGGAAAGCTACGTCGCCGATGCCGCGCTGTTCGACTCGCGCACGCAGCATGCGTGGCTCGCCATCGCGGCGGCGGCGCTGCTGCTCTTTCCCTTCGTAGCCAACGACTACTGGCTCTACATGGCCTGCCTCGTCGCCATCAACGTCGCGAGCAGCGCGGGGCTGAACATCCTCACGGGCTACACCGGGCTCGTGAGCCTGGGGCAGGCGGCCTTCATGGGCCTGGGGGCCTACACGGTGGCCATCCTGCAGTTGCGTTGGGGCACGCCGCTGGCACTGAATCTCTTGGCAGCGGGCGTGGTGGCCATGCTGGGCGGTGTCATCGTCGGCGTGCCCTCGCTGCGCGTCAAGGGCCTGTATCTGGCCATCGTCACCATCGCGGCGACCTTCATCGCGCACTTCCTGTTCGCCAACTTCCAGTTCACCGGCGGCACCACGGGCCTGTCGATGCGCCCGGCGCGCGCCTTCGGCGTCGATCTGGACACGTCGTTTCGGCTGTACTGGCTGATCGTGCCCGTCACCGTGCTGATGCTGCTGGGCGCGGCCAACCTGTTTCGCACGCGCATCGGCCGCGCCTTCATCGCCATTCGCGACCGCGACATCTCGGCCGAGGTGCTGGGCATCCCGCTGCTCAAGTACAAGCTGCTCTCGTTCGGCCTGTCATCGTTCTACGCGGGCGTGGCGGGGGGCTTGTTCGCCTACTTCTTTCGCGTGATCACGCCCGAGAGCTTTCCGCTGTCGATGTCGATCTTTTTCCTCGCGGCGATCATCGTCGGCGGCATGGGCTCGACGCTGGGCTCCATCCTGGGCGCGGCCTTCATGACCATGGTGCCCGAGCTGCTCAAGCTCATCTTCGACCTGCTGCCCGGCGGCGCCGATCTCACCGTGTTTCTTGCGCCGGTGCGCCTCGTGATCTTCGGGCTGCTCATCATCGTTTTTCTGGTCTTCGAGCCGCTGGGGCTCGCGGAAATGTGGCGGCGCACGCGCCGGTTCTTTCACCTGTGGCCTTTCAAAAACTAGCCACGCTTCATCCATCGCAAGGAGACTGACATGAACCCGCAAACCCTTTCCCCGCGCCGCCGCAGCCTGATGCTGGGCGCGGCCGCCACCGGCCTCGCCGCGCTCACGCCGCCGCTCACGGTGCTGGCGCAGGACGCGAGCGAGATCGTCATCGGTGGCTCGATCCCCATGACCGGCGTGTTCGCCTTCGCCGGCGTGGGCATCAACGACGGCATGCAGGATTACGTCAAGATCATCAACGACGCGGGCGGCATCAAGGGCCGCAAGGTGCGCTACGTTCCCGAGGACACCGCGTACAAGGTGGACGTGTCGGTCGCGGCCTTCAAGAAGATCACGAGCCAGAACAAGGTCAACGTCTACTACGGCGATTCCACCGGCTTTGCCAAGACCATCAACCCCGAGCTCGACCGCAACGGCAACATCCTGATGGCCGGCGCCTCGTTCGCCAGCGAGCTCAACGACCCGAAGAAGTACCCGCACCAGTTCCTCGTCGGCCCGGACTACACCGAAATGTTCGGCATCCTGCTCAAGCACATCGCCAAGGAAAAACCCGGCGCCAAGGTGGCCTTCGTCTATTCCGATTCCGAGTTCGGGCGCGACCCGATCGAAAAGAGCGAGGCCGCGGCCAAGGCGCTGGGCCTGACGGTGCCCATCAAGATCATGACGGCCGCGGGCAGCGTGGACGTCTCGGGCGAGGTAATCAAGCTGCGCCGCGCCGCGCCCGACTACACCATCTTTCACGGCTACATCCTCGCGCCCATTCCCGAGTTCATCACCCAGGGCAAGCAGCAGGGCATGACGACCAAGTGGATGGGCACCTTCTGGACCATGGACAGCTCCACCGTGATGAAGATGGGGCCCGACGGCGACGGCTTCATGGGCGTGATGCCCTACCGCTACTACTACGACACCGAGCCCGCGCCCATGCTGGAGAAGATCCGCGCGATGCGCCCGCAGTACCAGAGCACGGCCTACACGCAGGGCATGCTCGCGGCGATGCTGTTCCTCGAATCGGTCAAGCGCTGCCTGGATGCCGGCAAACCGCTCACGGGCGGCAACATGAAGGCGGCGCTGAACACGCTCAAGGACTTCGACACCGGCGGCCTGATCGGCGTGCCGATCACCATCGCCGGCAACTCCATTCCCGTGGGGCGCGTGTACAAGGCCGACATGAAGGCGCAGAAGATGGTGCCCGCGTCGGACTGGATCAAGCTGTAACGACGGGACATGACCCAGAACGCCACGGACCTCGTCCTCGAAGTCAACAACATCGAGGTCGTCTACAACAAGGTCGTGCAGGCCCTGCGCGGCCTGTCGCTCGCGGTGCCGCGCGGCGAGATCGTGGCGCTCCTGGGCAGCAACGGCGCGGGCAAGAGCACCACGCTCAAGGCGATCTCCAACCTGCTGCCGCTGGAAGACGGGCTGCTGGCCTCGGGCAGCATCCGCTTTTGCGGGCAGGACACGGCGCGCCTGGCGCCGCAGCAGCTCGTGCGCCGGGGCGTCTCGCACGTGATGGAGGGGCGCCACGTCTTCGAGGACCTGACGGTGGAGGAAAACCTCGTCGCCTCGACCTATGCGCTCAGCGGCCGCGAGGGCGTGGGCAAGCCCGATTTCGATCTGGTCTATCAGTACTTTCCGCGCCTGTTCGAACGCCGCAAGGGCCTGGCGGGTTATCTCTCGGGCGGCGAGCAGCAGATGCTGGCGATCGGGCGCGCGCTGATCGCCCGGCCCACGCTGATGCTGCTCGACGAGCCCTCGCTTGGCATCTCGCCCATGCTGACCGAGGACATCTTCACCATCATCGCGCGCATCAACGCCGAGCACGGCACCAGCATGCTGCTGGTGGAGCAGAACGCCACCGTGGCGCTCGCGGTGGCGCATCGCGGTTACATCATGGAGGGCGGCAAGATCGTGATCGACGGCACGGCCGAGCGCCTGGCGGGCGACGCCGACGTGCGCGAGTTCTACCTCGGCATGGGCGGCGGCGGCGAGGCCAGGAGCTTCAAGGACATCAAACACTACAAGCGCAGGAAGCGGTGGCTGTCGTAATAAAGCGCATCCCCCTGAGGCGCTGCGCGCCTTCCCCCTTCTCTCGCGCTGCGCGCGGGAAGGGGGACGCCACCAGCGCGGCGGGGCGGCCCTTGCGCGGTGGCCGCTGGCCTTGGTTGCGCCAGTTTTCGATGTTGTGCCACGTGCGCAGCGCCATGGAACGCAGAAGATATGAACCTTCCTGAGCTTACTTTGCCGCAGATGCTGCGTGAACGCGCGCGCACCGACGCCACGCGCGTGGCCATCCGGCAAAAGGATTTCGGCATCTGGAAGCCCTTCACCTGGGCGCAGTACCACGAACGCGCGTGCCAGTTCGCACTCGGCCTGGCGGCACTGGGGCTGGAGCCGGGCGCTCGCCTGGGCGTGATTTCCGAGAACCGCATCGAATGGGTGCTGGCGCAGATGGGTGCGGGGCTGCTGGGCGCCATCACCGTGGGCGTGTACCCGACCAGCCCCTCGCCCGAGGTGTCCTATGTGATCGGCCACGCCGACGTGGACATGGTGGTCTGCGAAGACCAGGAGCAGACGGACAAGGTGCTCGATGCGCTCTCCGAACTGCCGCGCCTCAGGAAAATCATCGTCATCGAAACCAAGGGCCTGCGCAGCTTCACGCCCGAGCAGCGCGCGCTCATCGCCACCTTTGACGAGGTGCAGCGGCTGGGGCGCGAGAGCGCCCAAGCGCACCTCATCGACGAGGCGCTGGCGCGCCAGACGATGGACGACATCGGCCTGATGATCTACACGTCGGGGTCCACCGGCAAGCCCAAGGGCGCGATGATCTCGTGGCGTAACATCCGCGGCGTGGTGCCCGGCATCGTGGAGCGCCTGCGCCTGGATGCGCGCGCCTCGCACCTGTCGTACCTGCCGCTGTGCCACGTGGCCGAGCAGATGCTGACCACCTTCACGCCGATCTATCTCGGCTCCACGGTGAACTTCGGCGAATCCATCCGCACCGTGCAGGAAGACCTGCGCGAAGTCGCGCCCAGCATGTTCCTGGGCGTGCCGCGCATCTGGGAGAAGCTGCACGCGGCCATCAGCATCAAGATGCAGGAGACGGGCGCGCTGCGCCGGGTGCTCTTTGCGCGCGCCATGGCCGCCTGCGCGCCGCTGGCCGACCAGCCGCGCAAAAGCTGGTCGCTGGCGCAGAAGCTGCGCTTTGGCGCGTATTACTGGCTGATCCTGCGCGCACTGCAAAACTTCATCGGCCTGCGCGAAGCGAGCGTGGCGCTCACCGGCGCGGCGCCCATCGCGCCCGACGTGGTGCGGTTCTTTCGCACGCTGGGCGTGCCGCTCATCGAAGTCTATGGCCTGACCGAATCGACCGGCATGGTCACCGGCCACAGGCTCGACGACGTGGCGATCGGCACCGTCGGCCCGGTGACCGAGGGCGTCGAGTACCGCATCGCCGACAACGGCGAGTTCCAGATCCGCGGCGACATGGTCTTCGCCGGCTACTACAAGAACCCCGAGGCGACGGCGCAGACCATCGTCCATGGGTGGCTGCACACCGGCGACGTGGTGCGCGAGGAGGGCGGGCAGCTCAAGATCGTCGATCGCCTCAAGGACATCATGATCACCGCGGGCGGCAAGAACATCACGCCGTCGGAGATCGAGAACACCATGAAGGCCAGTCCCTTCATCAAGGAATGCATCATCGTCGCCGATGCGCGCAAGTTCGTCGGCGCGCTGGTGATGATCGACTTCGAGACCGTCGGCAAATGGGCCGAGGCGCGGCGCCTGGCGTTCACGCATTTCCGCTCGCTGGTGCAAACGCCCGAGGTGCGCCAGCTCATCGATGAAGAGATCGCGCGTGGCAACGCCCACCTGGCGCAGGTGGCGCAGATCCGCAGGTTCCATCTGCTGACGAAAGAGCTGGACCACGACGACGGCGAAGTCACCGCCACGATGAAGGTGCGCCGCGCCAGCATCTACCAGGCGTATGCGCCGGAGATCGAGGCGATGTATCGTTGACGGATGCCGGCGCGGCACCAAGCTATTCAAGCCAAATGAGGCTGAAACGCCCGTCATCCAAGCGCTGACAGCTATTGATCAAGGAGTACGCATGTCCGAAAGCACCCTGCTCGTCTCGCGCGACGGCGCCATCGTCACGCTGCAGTTCAACCGCCCCGAGGCGCTCAACGCGCTCGACGTGGCCATGGCCCACGCCTTCCTCGCGGCGATGCGCGAAATCGCGGCCGACAAAGCGGTGCGCGCCGTGGTGCTCAAGGGCGCGGGGCGCGCCTTCATCGCGGGCGGCGACCTCGCCACGCTGCGCGCCGATCCGGTGCAGGGCGTGCGCGATCTGCTCCCGCCGCTGAACGAAGCGGTCTCGCTGATGCACCGGATCGACGCGCCCGTCATCGCGCAGGTGCATGGCGCCTCGGCCGGCGGCGGGCTGTCGCTGATGCTGATGTGCGACTTCGTGCTCGCGGCCGAGGGCACGAAGTTCAACCTCGCGTATATCAATCTCGGCACCAACTGCGATGTTGGCGGCTCGTGGGCGCTGCCGCGCCTGGTGGGCCTGCGCCACGCGCTGGAGATCGCGCTGCTGGGCGAGAACATCAGTTGCGAGGACGCGCTGCGCCTGGGCCTCGTCAACCGCGTGCTGCCCGCCGCCGAGCTGGAAGCGGCCACGCGCGCCTTCGCCGAGCGGCTCGCCAGCGGCCCCACCCGGGCCTACGGCCACATGCGCCGCCTGATGCGCGGCAGCTTCGACCGCGACCTGGCCGGTGCGCTGCAGGCTGAAGCACAATCCTTTGAAGACTGTGCGCGGGGCGCCGATCTGCGCGAAGGGCTGGCAGCCTTCTTCGAGCGGCGCGCACCGCAGTTTCACGGCCACTGATTCTTGAACCCAGGAGTTTTCCATGTCCCCACGTGAAGTTTTCGTGATCGGCACCGCCCGCACTGCGGTCGGCAGCTTTGGCGGCGCCTTGAAGGACGTACCCAACACCCAGCTCGCCACCACCGTGGTCAAGGCCGCGATGGCCCGCGCGGGGGTCGACCCCAAGGCGGTGGGCCATGTGGTCATCGGCAACGTGATTCCTACCGACGTGCGCGACGCCTACCTCTCGCGCGTGGCGGCGATCGACGCGGGCTGCCCCATCGAGACGCCCGCGTTCAACGTCAACCGCCTGTGCGGCTCGGGCCTGCAGGCCATCGTCTCGGCGGCGCAGGCCATTGCCTTGGGCGACTGCGACGTCGCCGTGGGCGGCGGCTCCGAATCGATGAGCCGCGGCCCCTTCTTCGACACCGCCGCACGCTGGGGCACGCGCATGGGCGACGCCAAGCTCGTCGACTACATGATCGGCATCCTGCACGACCCGTGGCAGAAGCTGCACATGGGCGTGACGGCCGAGAACATCGCCGAGCGCTACCACATCAGCCGCGAGATGCAGGACCAGCTTGCCGCCGAGAGCCACAGGCGCGCTGCCGCCGCGCAGGCCGCGGGCTACTTCAAGGAGCAGATCGTCCCGATCGAGATCAAGACGCGCAAGGGCGTGACGGTCTTCGACACCGACGAGCACGTGCGCGCCGACACCACGGTGCAGGCGCTGGCCGGCATGAAGCCGGTGTTCAAGAAGGAAGGCGGCACGGTGACCGCGGGCAACGCCTCCGGCATCAACGACGGCGCGGGCGCCGTGGTGCTGGTGGGCGGCGACCGGGTGCAGGCGCTGGGCGTCAAGCCCCTGGCGCGCCTCGTCGGCTACGCGCACGCGGGCGTGGACCCCAACTACATGGGCATCGGCCCGGTGCCGGCGACGCAGATGGTCTTGAAGCGCACGGGCATGAAGCTCGCCGACCTCGACGTGATCGAAGCCAACGAAGCCTTTGCCGCGCAGGCCTGCGCCGTCACGCAGGAGCTGGGCATGGATCCGGCCAAGGTCAACCCCAACGGCTCGGGCATCTCGCTCGGCCACCCCGTGGGCGCGACGGGCGCGATCATCACCACCAAGGCCATCGCCGAGCTGCACCGCACGGGCGGGCGCTACGCGCTCGTGACCCTGTGCATCGGCGGCGGGCAGGGGATCGCGGCGATCTTCGAGCGGGTGTGAGGGCGTCAAAGCATCGCGCAACCCGCCCTCTCTGAAGCCCCGGCCGCGCCTGCGACGTGGCCGGGCACCTGCGCACAACCGAGGAAACGGCCGCCGGCCTCGATGCCTGACCACCATGCGGCCTTGAGCATCGCTGCCTGCGGATTCCTGATGGCTGAACGTCTCGTCGCCCGCAAGCCGCTCGGTGGCAAAAGAAACTTCATCGAAGGCAAGGTGCCGGCTCTTCCCGAGGATTGCGTCCCCCGTGGCAGTCCTGCGAGCGCAGCGCCATGTGGCGACGTCGATCACGATGTTGCGTCACCAGCTCGGCTACCTGCTGATCGCTCGTCTCGGGCAGTGTCCCTGTTGCGGCAGATATTGGGGACCAGTGGGTAGAGCACCTGCAGTCGTATATCCGGCATCTGGTGTGGGATCGTCAATGCTCCGTGCCGACTTTGAGTTCAGCTTGGCTGGCCTTCGCCTGGACGCGCTGCGTTGGCTTGCGGTATTTTTGGCTTCCAACGCATACGCAGGGAGCGCCAATAGCTATGTTTTCAAGAGCACTGCGCGGCCTCCTCGATGGCCGGTGCGGCTCACTTGCGCTCACGGCGCGGAAGAGGCCAGTGCGCGCTGCCATGCCGGAGGCAGCAGATCAAACAGCGGTGTGGGATCACGGCGCATCATGCGCGAGAGGGTGTGCGCCTGCAGCTGTGGCAAGGTGTTGGACGTATCGAGCCAGGCCAGTTGAGCCATCCACGCCAGGTTGATCGTGCCATCGGGCTGGGGCCGGGAGAAGATCAGAGCCAGCATGCGCCTGGCGCTGGCGCTGCCCTGGGCGGCGGCGGCCTGGTAGAGGCGCAAGGCCTGGGCGTAGTCGGGTGGGCGGCCCGTGCCACGGTGTGCCATGCGTGCGCGTTCGAGCAGCTTCTCGGCCTCGCTCGAGGCCGTGGTCTGCTGCTGCGCCGGCTTGGCGACTTGGCCATCGAGCAACTGAAGATTGTCGGCTGCGGCGGGTGAATGGGTGGCGGCCGCCTGAAAATAGGCGCGCGCCCCCTGGAGATCGCCATTGACCACGGCCTCGATGCCGAGTTCCACGCGTGCTTGTGCATCGCCTTCCCCTGCCGCCTGCTCCAGAAGGTCGTGCAGCGGCAGACGCAGATTGCTGACGCCTTCGGGACCACTGACAGCCGCGCTGCTGGAAGCGTGCTGACGAGTGTCCAGCAGCCACTGCAGATACAGGGCGCGTGGACGGTATGCCGGCCGCAAGCGATCAATGGCTTGACGGGCGAGGGAGGGGTCAGGAGGGCCGGCACATCCTTGCATCTCGCACCAGGCGACACCTGACCAGGCCAGCGGCTGGCGACCATGGCGCGCCGCTCTCTCAAACCATACCAGCGCCTGTGCAGTGCTGCGAGGGGCTGTGTTCTCGTGCAATGCGATCAAGCCAAGCAGCCAGGCGGCATTGGCCGAAACGGAGGTGCTGCCGTAGCCCGACTTGGGTGAAGCCTGTCTTTGCAGTTGCGCCAACTCCTTTTGCAGAGCCGGATCCAGGGGCGCGGCGCTCGCCAAAGAGCTGCGCGCACTGGGCATGGTGGGGCCGGATGGCTGGGCGTTGGCAGGCACCTGAGGCCCTTGGGGCGTCATCGTGCCATCCGTTTGAGGTCCTTCTTGAGCGGGTGTTTGGGGTAAGCGAATCTCGGGCCTCTGGGCCAGCAGCACCGTCTTTTTCGCGCCAGGGACGGCGGGAGCCTGAATCTCGGGCAAGGTGGCAGCGCGCACCATGGCGGCCTGTGCCGAGACGGCAGCGATGCACAGAGCGATGGCGCTCAGATGCCGACGCCGACCGGGCAGGGCGCTAATGGCGTGCCACGGACACCAGGCGAAGGGGCTGGGCATGGCAATGCCTTATTGCGGCTTGGCGCTGGTTGCGGCTGCATCGGCCTTGGCTGCGGGCTGCGGTGGCGGCGGCAGAATGTTCCACTCCAGGGTCTGTGCGGCCATGTGTTTCTCGCCTACGGCGGACTCAAACTCCCGGCGCAGCTGATCCAGGGTCTGGACTGCCGTGATGGGGGTGAGGGCAGGCATGTTCAGCTGTGTCGGCATGCGCGTCATCGGGTCTTCGTCGCTGGCGATGCACATCAATGCTTCATGTCCCTTGGCTCCGGCGTTGATCACATAGGCTGGGAAGGGCACCATCCAGTCAGGCAGGCGTATGGCCTGGTTGGCCGACACCAGGGAAGAGGCGCTCAGATGGTTGGGCTGAAGCCTGACGATGTTGCCATTGGCGTCATTGATGTAGCAGAACAGATGCGCCGCTCGCGAGACCGTGACCGAGGCAAAGATTTGTGTTCCGGGCGTGAAGGCGCTGCGGTCCTTGACCATGTTCTCTATCTGCATGTCGATGGCCAGGGGGGACACTGGCTGACGCCCGGCTTCCAGCTCGGGCCAGCCGACGCGCGTCAGGTTGCCGTCGGCGTCGATGGCGACAAAGTCGCGCAGCGCACGTTCATAGACGGAGAAGTCGATCACGCCGGTGACGACGGCACCCTTGTCGGCCTGGAATCGCCCGATCGCTTCGCGCAGCAAGGTACTGCTGCTCGATAGCGGAAGCTCGGAAGCGGTGAGGTAACCGCGACTGACCAGGTAATTTTCGACCAGGCGTTGGCGCGTCATCGGATCACCCTGGTCGTACCATTCACGCAGCTGGCGCTGGAATTCGGGGTGTGTGTTGTCCAGCGTCAGGCAGCTCCAGTAGGGCAAGTGGGTCCATTTGCCCGCAAGCTCGATCAATGCCAGATCGACCAGCGTGCGCATCGCTGCACCCGTGCCTTGTGTCAGGTCGCGGCCGACGTTGAATTGCACGCCGTAAGTGCCGATGCGGCCAGCCAGATCCAGCCCCTGCCCAGAGCTGCCGATGATGACTTCGTTGGCGGAATCCAGACCGGGGATGATGGTGCGCGTACGGAAATCACCCAGGTGCATTTCCAGCCCGACGATCGTCGCGCCTCGATTGCGGTCGTAGCCAATTTCCACGCGCGGGCCCGATATGCCGGCGCCGTGGCGTGTGGAGATCACGTTCTGATCGACGAAGGAGACGCCGCCGGAGACATAGAGCGCGGGGCGTTGCAGCTCCATCTGATTGTTGTTGAGCAAGATGGTCGAGAGGTTTTGCACCGTATCCTGGCGCGCGATGTCCACCTCGAAGTCGACGTAGCGAAAGGCGTTCGAACGTCGGGACATTTGCGACAAGGCCGTGATCACCATCTCCTTGGCTGCCACGGGCACTCTGCCGGTGTAGTCGGCGATGAATTTGCTGGTGATCAGTGTGGTGGGCACTTCGGCCTCGCGCATCATCTCGTCCATGCAGGCCAGCGAGTTGCTGAAGCTCGACATCGAGCGCGACGGGCGATGGGCAGGATGATCGTTGGCGCTGGCGTAGGACTGGAAGGGCGCATCCTCCTTGGGTGACAGGGGCGTGGCGCAGCCGGCGATCAGGCTCGCTGCAGCGAGCAGCAAAAGCGCCGAGCGCATGCTGCGACCTTGAGAGTCGTGTCCCTGTGTGACCGGGCGTTGCACTGCATGATTGCTTGTCATGGTGTCCTCCTGTCTGTCGCCGCGTTGTCGTTTTCTCTGTGCTGAAGGGTGGCTCACCCGCTATGAGGGCGCACCATGCCCGGCGCTGCGCGCTGCTGGCCGGGCATGGTTTGACGGGGCGGCATGCTCCCGTGACGCCTATTTGCAAATGGTCACGAGATCGCCGCGCAGTACCGTGATCTGGTCCGCGCTGCCATTGGGGCCATAGTGGCCACTGGGGCCGGCAGCGGCTGCGCCGGTGTTGCTGGAGACGTTGGTCGTGCAGGTACGCGCCAGCGCATTGCCTTTCTGGACGCTGATGACGTCGTTCTCCGTCTTCACCACGCCGCTTTCTCCCTCGAGCTGAGCGAAGGCCTTGGCTTCGTAGCGGGAAATCTTGGCTTGCATCCACGAGGGGATGCCGATGTTGCCGTCGATCTGGCCTGAGGCTTGTACTGTGGGCGTGGGCAAGGCCTGGTAGCTCACCGCACCGCCGAGGACGATGGGGTCGCTGCCAGGGGCTCCCTGGGCCCAGGCGGTGGCTGTCAGTGTCAGAGCGGCTGTGAGCAACCCGGTATGCAAAGTGCCGGATGTCATCATTTCTCTCCTTTGCAGCGTGAAGAGACGGCGGAGCGTGAAAAGCCACTACCCCGCCGCCGTTGTTTTGGCTGATGCCGCTTTCCCATCGTTCGCTTCACGCCGTCGGGTAGCCGTGAGGTGCTGACGCACCGGCACAGGCTTGCCGTCGGTGATGGGCAGGATGAAAAAGCCGTATCAGGTCAATACCAGCCCGTCACTGGCAGGTCTGGCAGCCGTTGTTGCTGGAGATGTTCTGCACCGCGCGCGAGTTGTTGCCCGAGGCCAGTGCCTTGACATACGAACCGCTGAGCGATGCGTACTGGTTCAGCGCTGCGCCCACACCGACGGAGCCAATGTTGCTGGCGATGTTGTTCTGCGCCTTGCTGCTGTTGCCGCTGGCGGTGGCTTCGACGTGGCTCATGGACAGCGAAGTGCCCTGGTTGGTCGCGGCGTCGATCAACACCCCGGCCGTGTTGCTCGACATGTTGTTGTTCGCGCTCGAGTCATTGCCACTGGCGGTGGCGACCGAAGAGCTCCATGTCAGGCTGGTGCTCTGGTTCAGAGGCGCCTTGATGATCACCTGGTGGGTGCAAACGTCGCAGGCAGGCGGGGTGTTGTTGGTGGGGGGCGGCGGGTTGCCGCCACCGCCTCCAAAGGCAAAGGCGAAGTTCGATGCGCCGGCAATCACGAGTAGCGTAAGAAGATGTTTCATGATGGCTATCCTCCAAAAGGTGTGGCTCCACGATGTCCGGCCGGTGCCCATGGAGGGCGCTTGCCGGGTGCTGTGACGCTGCCTGCCACCGATCTCCTGTGTGCCTCGAAGTGTGCGGTGTCCGGCTTTGTCGGGGTCCAGTTTCTGACTCTTTCAGCCGCTTACCAATCGCTTCAAGTGGGTACAACCAAAAGGGGATGAACATCCTGTTCATTGGAGGACTTCTCTGCTCCCGACCTTATTCAAAGAATTGTTTGCTCTCAAAATTGCTGTATTCGTACCCAGGTGTTAAATGCATCCAAATGTTTTTATTGCAAATGTTCTTGGAATCGATAGTTTTTTCTTAAATTTGCGACGAAAGACATGGCGACTTTCCAAAAGTCGTCCCGCGTCAAAGGAGCGAATGCTTTTTTGAGGGTCCGGGTCCGCCAGGGCGCAAGTGCCCGAAAGCGGTTTCGCGGTCTTGGAATCCGGATTCGTCCGTGCCACGGCAGAAAAGTTGGCGAAGAAGGTGCCGGCGCTGGAAAACGCTGCGCCGGCGGCGCGGTGTTAACCCAACAGCGCGCCCGTGTGCGTGTTGGCTGTCCACCGTCGGGCCGGCCGTGATCACCACCGCCGCGCGGCAGCCCAGGACGCCCGGTTTGGCAACGATGTCCGGCATGGTCCGGGGCGGGGTTTGCCGAGGTGTTTTGCCATCGCCCGGCCGGCGCGCGCGCGCCCTCCTCCATCACATTGCGCGGGAGCTTCGTGCACTGCACGGCACTCCGCCTTGCGCTGGCGCAAGATTCACATGCGCACCGCCGTCTGTAATCGCATGCATGCTGCCCCATATCGACTTCTCGCACAGCGCCGCCGGCGCGGCAACGCCAGCGCCTGCAAACACTGCTGGCCAGCGCGGCAGCGCACTCCAGAGTTTGCGCAGGGCGATTGCGTGGCGTCGATCCAGTGAAGGCGGATCTGACCGGGATCGAGCCGGTGGCCAAAACGCACCTCATGCGCCACGTCAGCGACTGGGTCACCGATCCACGATTGTGTTGAATGTTTGGATTTTCTTGCTTCCAGTCTGTGCCCACGTTTGCCGGCCAGGCAGTAGTCGCTGGAGTGCAAACCCGTACCGCCGCCAGCGGCAGATCAGGTCTTGCTCTTTCTCAAAAGGGGGGGAACGCCATGGCCAATTCCATTCATCGATTCGCCAACCTGGCGCAAGAGGGAACTACCCCGGGCGCTATGGCCGGATCGGATACACACACCGCAACTGCGGCCTGGACGTACTATCTGGACGGGCCGTTGCAACCTGCCGTTGGCGTCATCGTGGTCGATGACGATGCACATATCCGTCGTGTCATTTCGCAGGAGTTGCTGGCCGATGCGCGCATCGATCTGCTGGGGCAGGCCGATTCTCTGCGCACAGGCAAGCGCTTGATGGCACAGCATGCATTCAGTGTGATGCTTGTGGATCTGAACCTGGGCGATGGTTCGGGGTACGAGTTGATCGAACACATGAAGGCCACGCACCCGCGCGCCGAGGCGATCGTGATCTCGGCCACGGAGGACGAGCAGCATGCCATCCGTGCCTTCGAACTGGGGGCGGCAGGCTATCTGGTGAAGAACTCCTGGTTTGACAACTTTCCTCAGGCAGTGCTGCAAGTGGTCCATGGAGGAGCAGCCATTACGCCAAGCCTGGCGCGGCGTTTGCTCAAGCGCATCGATGGCGTCGCTTCACCTGCGTCGGCACCGGGGCCCCGGGCACAGCAGGGAGGGGAAAAGCTCACCGGGCGTGAACGGGAAATTCTGCATCTCGTGGCATCGGGCTACACCAGCTGTGAGATCGGCAAACGCCTGGGCATCAGCGATCAGACCGTCAATGCGCACGTCAAAAACGTCTACCGAAAGCTCCAGGTGCGCACCCGAATACAGGCTGTCATCCAGGCTTCGCAATGGGGCCTGCTCGGCTGACCCTTGCCGGCCTGCGCTGGCGAAGGTCGCTTTGGACACGGATCCATCATGGCGGCGCAATGGTCTCTTTTGTTGACGGCTCTGACGCTGTGGGGAAGCGCCTTGGTGGGCGCCTTGCGCCGGCAGCAGCGTCTGGATTGGCTGTACCTGGGGGCGGCCATTCCGTTTGCTGCTTTCGCGGCACTGGAGCTTTGGGCCCATGGCAGAGGCTGGCCCGCTGCAGCCTACGCCTTACCCATGCGCTTGCTCTACCAATGCCTGATCTCTGGTGTTGCCCTGTTTTTGATGGCCTTGTTCAAGGGCGCGCTGCGTGTGTATCGCCAGCTGCTCGGTGTGCAGCTGTGGCTGGGGCTGGCTCTGGCGGTGTCACCGGGATTGGCCGGCTCGGCCGCTGGATTGATGGTTGCGGCGTGGGCGTGGTTCAATATGGGCTGTGCCGGTGTTTTGGTGGCGCTGCTGGCCCATGCCTTATGGCGTTACAAGGTGTCTTCGCGCGGCTGGACGGTGTTTCTTGCCGCCACGGCCGCGCTCAATGCCATGGCCTCCGATCTGCTCGGAGAGGGCAGTGACGGCGTACTGACGGTTTCCTGGGCGCAGGTTTTTGTTCTGCCCGCGCTGGCTGTGCCGTGGTTGCTCATGACCCGGCGCCTGGGTCATCCGGGGCGGAGAGGGACAGAGGCGGACTTGCATGTCCGCCAGCAATGGGCTCAGGACTTGCATGATGGTTTGGGCTCGCAGCTGAGCGCGATTTTGTCTTCGCTGGGCCGCAACACACCTCAGGAGCGAGCGACTGCGGCGGCATTGCACGAGTGCCTGCTCGAACTCAAGCTTTTGGTGGACGGAGCCGATGAGGCAGCATCGGTTGTGCAGTTGCTGGCCAGTCTGCGCTATCGCCTGCAACCGCTATTGCAGGCCTCCGGGATCGAACTGCACTGGCATGTGGCATTTGCACAGGAGCTCGAGCAGTTCGACGGTGCGCGTGCGCGAGAGGTGTTGCGCATTGCCCAGGAGGCTCTGGGCAACGTGGTGCGCCACTCAGGGGCGAGTCAGGTCCGACTCTGTCTGCGCTGTATGAAATCGCGTCAGACGCTTGAATTGGAAATCAACGACAACGGGAAAGGGCTGGCGAGTACACCCGAAGGGAACGCGCACCATGCCATGGGCAAGGGGCTTGGCGGGATGCGCCAGCGTGCTGCAGCATTGGGAGGGCATCTGAGCATCCGCAGTGCGCCAGATATCGGAACACGGCTGAGTCTGTCGGTGCCTTTGGGTTCTGCAGGTGGCAACCGTGGTCGGACCCAGAGCATTGATTGAATCGCCTGCGATGGTCCGCCCAAGAAGAGCAAGTGGCTCGGGAGCGGGATGGGTACATCCCTGCGGGATTCATGGTGCTTCATGCCCGCAGGCCAATACAGACAGGCGACGATAGCTATGGCTTTAAGTCGTTTTCGTGGTGAAGACGGATGCGCCGGGCGATGCGGCGCTCAAGGCACTACCATCGGCCGCAGGAGTGAATCATCATGACCCAATGTCTGGATGTGCCGCAGGCCGCGCCCGAAGGCGCTGAGGCCTTGCGCGCCGCGCTGGCGTGCACCGGGTTTCGCCGGGTGGGGGCGGGCGCGTGACGCGGGCGGTCAGCGCCATCGTCGGCATGGGCCCCGGCAATGGTGCCGCACTGGCACGGCGTTTTGCCGCGGACGGCAGCCCCGTGGCGCTGCTGTCGCGCGGCACGGATTTTTCGTCGCAGCTCGCGCGGGAGCTGCCTGCGGCACGCGCCTATGCGTGCGACGCGAGCCAGCCCGAAGCGGTGCAGGCCGCGTTCGCGCAGGTGGCGGCGCAGCAGGGGCCGGTGGGCACGCTCATCTACAACGCGGGCTCGGGCGCCTGGGGCAGCGTGGAGCAGGTGAGCGGCGCCGATCTGGAGCAGTGCTGGCGCGTGAACACGCTGGGCCTGTTCACGGCCATGCAGGCGGTGCTGCCGGGCATGAAGCAGCGCGGCGGCGGCGCCATCGTGATCATCGGCGCGACGGCTTCGCGGCGCGGCGGCGCGGGCGCGGCGGCGTTCGCGCAGGCCAAGGCGGCGCAGCGCGCGCTGGCCGAATCGATGGCGCGCCAGCTCTGGCCGCAGGGCATCCATGTGGCGCTCATCATCATCGACGGCATCGTGGACCTGCCGCGCACGCGCGCGCAGCGGCCGGACAAGCCCGAGAGCTTCTTCGTGCAGCCCGCGGCCGTGGCCGAATCGGCCTGGTGGCTCACGCACCAGCCGCGCTCGGCCTGGTCCTTCGAGATCGAGGCGCGGCCCTTCGGCGAGACGTGGTGAGCCCCCGTGCCTTGATGTACGTCCTTGACGCTGGCCTCAGGGCGCGGGCATCCGCGCCAGCCGCCGGCCCCAGCGCGTGTGCGCCTGCGTGGCGGCGGCCAGCATCATCATGATGAGCAGCACGGTCAGGCCGCGCAGCACCAGGATGATCCAGACGTTGGCGCCCAGCGCCGCGATGAGCAGGGTGTCCTCCAGCACCGCGTGGAACAGCGAGAGCCAGCACAGCGCCAGCAGCAGCGTGCGCCGGTCGTAGTTTTCCCGCTCGCTGGCCTCAATGATGAGCGCGCCGCCATAGGCCAGGCCCATGAGCATGCCGATGGTGGTGAGCGGCGCGGCGGCCTCGGTCAGGCCCGTGAGGCGCAGTACCGGCGCGAGCTGGCGCGTGAGCCAGCGCGTGAAGCCCAGGCGCTGCAGCGCGTCCAGCACGATGACGAGCACGCAGATGATGAGCCAGATCAGCAGCAGCGAGCGTGCGGTGGAGACCAGCCACGGCCCCACATCCAGCGGCCCGGTGCGCGCCTGGCCGCCGCTGGACAGCCAGGCGAGCGACACCGGCTCCTGCAGCCAGCCGCCCAGGCGGCACGCCCAGGCCACGGCCGCGCCGTAGGCCGCGCCCACGACCAGGCGCAGGCCACCGGTGAAGAGCGCGCTGGCCCCGGCGCGGCGCACCACGGCCTGCTCGGTGGGCAGGTTGTGCGCGAACAGCATCATCGCGCCCAGCGCGCTGATCTGCGCGGTGGTGAGGTGCAGCTCGCCCGAGAGCGCGGCGATGACGGCGATGCCGCCATAGATGTTGGTCAGCACCGTGGTGGCCCAGACGATGCCGGCCTGCGCGGGCAGCCCGATCCAGGCCATCGCGGGCTGCAGCGCCCGGCCCGCCAGCGCGACCAGCCCCAGGCGCTCGGCCACATACACCAGCACCATGACCGGCAGCATGATTTTGGTCACGGTGAGGAACATGCGCGTGGCGCGGCGGCGGATCTCGTTGAGGTAGTGCAGCATGCGGGGCGAGGGTCAACGCAGCGGGGACTTGCTCAGCGTCACCTTAGGGTTTCCAACAATGCAAATATTTTGTTGATTGAATATGCTCACATTGTTGAACAATCACAGGATGCGATTCGTGCCATGACACGCCGCCGGCGTTCAGTGCCCCTCGCCCGTGTAGACCGCCAGCACCATGCGCTCGGACTGCACCAGGTAGGCTTCCAGCTCGCGCGCGGCGGCCGCGGGCTGCCCGTCCATGAACAGTTGCAGCAGCCGGGCGTTGTAGTCGACGAAGGGGGCGTGCAGGTATTCGGCGTCGTCGAGCAGGCCGAAGGCCAGGCGCAGCTCGGCGGCGATGTGCGAGAACATGGTGCTCAGGCGCACGCTGTCGCCCAGCGCCACGATGCCCGCGTGAAACGCCATGTTGGCCGAGCCCACCTGGCGCCAGTCGTCCGCGTCGCGCGCGGCCATGCCTGCGGCCACCGCCTGCTGCATGCGCTTGTGCGCGGGGTGCAGGGGCCAGGATTTTTCCAGCGCCTGGCCTTCGATGAGCCGGCGCACGCGGTAGATGTCGATGATGTCGGCAATCGTGGGCACGACCACGGACACGCCGCGATGGGGTTCGTGGCGCAGCAACCCCTCCTTGATCAGGCTGCGGAAGACCTCGCGCAGCGTGTTGCGCGAGATGCCCAACTGGTCGCTGAGGGTCGCTTCCGACAGGCGCTGGCCGGCCTTGAGCTGGCCGTCGATCAGCTGCGCGCGGATGGTGTCGGCGACGGAGTCGGCCAGGTTCGGCGCCGTGGCGCGGTCATGGGACGGGAGCGGTGGCATGGCGGATTCGTGTCTGGCGGCAATGTGCCAATTGTTCAACAATTCCAGCCCTTCGTGGCGGCGATGGAGTGAGTCATGGACATCAACAGCGATCTGGGCGAGAGCTACGGCGCCTGGCGCATGGGCGACGACGCGGCCATGCTGGCCATCGTCACCAGCGCCAACGTGGCCTGCGGGTTTCACGCGGGCGACCCGGCCGGCATCCTGCAGACCCTGAAGGCCGCCGCGGGGCGCGGCGTGGTGGTGGGCGCGCACGTGGCCTACCCCGATCTCGTCGGCTTTGGCCGGCGCAACATGGACCCGACGAGCCGCGAACTCGTGGCCGACGTGATCTACCAGATCGGTGCGCTGCAGGGCCTGGCCGCGGCCGCGGGCACGCGCGTGGCCTATGTCAAGCCGCACGGCGCGCTGTACAACACCATCGCGCACGACGAGCGCCAGGGCAGCGACGTGATCGAGGCGCTGCTTGCCGTCGACCCGGCGCTCACGCTGCTGGCGCTGGCGGGCTCGCCGCTGATCGCGCGCGCGCGTTCGCGGGGCCTGACGGTGGTGGCCGAGGCCTTCGCCGACCGCGCCTACAACGACGATGGCACGCTGGTCTCGCGCCGCCTGCCGGGCGCAGTGCTGCACGATGCCGACGCGGTCGCCGAGCGCATGCTGCGCTGGGCCGAAAGTGGCACGCTGACGTCGATCACCGGCCAGCCGGTGCGCATTGCGGCCGATTCGATCTGCGTGCACGGCGACAGCCCGGGCGCGGTGGACATGGCGCGGCGCATCCGTGAGCGCCTGTCGACGGCGGGCGTGCCGCTGGCCGCGTTTGCCGGTGGCCGCTGACATGCGCTTTCTGCCTGCGGGCGACGCGGCGCTGCTGGTCGAACTGGCCGACCTCGCGCACACGCTCGCGCTGTACCGCGCGGTGCAGGCGCGTCCCGTTGCGGGCGTGCACGAGCTGATTCCGGCGGCGCGCACGCTGCTGGTGCATTACCACCCGCACGCCATCGCGCGTGCGGCGCTGGTGGCGGCGCTGCGCGAGCGCGCCGACGGTGCCGACGTGGGGCAGAGCGACGCCGCGCCCGCGCGCGTGGTGCACATCCCGGTGCACTACCGCGGTGAAGACCTCGCCGACGTGGCCCGCCTCATGGGCATCACGGCGTCGGAAGTCGTCGCGCGCCACACCGCCGTGCCCTGGCAGGCGGCGTTCGCGGGCTTCGCACCCGGCTTCGTCTACCTGACCGGCGGGCACCCGAGTTTTGGCGCCATCGCGCGCCGCCAGAGCCCGCGCACCCGGGTGCCCGCCGGTTCGGTGGCGCTCGCGGGCGGCTTCAGCGCGGTCTATCCCGCGGCCTCGCCCGGCGGCTGGCAGTTGATCGGCGTGACCGACGTGCCGATGTGGGACCTGGCGCGCGCCGAGCCGGCGCTGGTGCAACCGGGCTTCGAGGTGCGCTTCGTCGATGCGGATGCGGCGGATGCGGCGGCCGCGCCCCCCGCGCGTGCGCACGAGCGCGAGCCCTTCTCCGCCCCCGGAGTATCAGAGCCAAATTCGACTCAAACCCAATCTCATCAAGCGCAAGCAGCTATTGAATTCGAGGCCACCGGACTGCAGACCCTGGTGCAGGATGGCGGCCGCCACGGTCTCGCCGGGCTCGGCATCTCGCCCTCGGGCGCGCTCGACCCGCAGGCCATGCACCGCGCCAACCGTCTCGTGGGCAACCCCATCGACGCGCCGGTGCTCGAGCACCTGCTCGGCGGTTTGCGCCTGCGCAGCCATGGGCGCACGCTGCTGGCCGTGTGCGGCGCGCAGACTCCGCTCACGCTGCATGCCGCCGACGGCCGCGCCTGGCCGGTCGAACCGCACGCGCCGGTGGCGCTTGACGATGGCGATGTGCTGGCCCTGGGCACGCCCGTGGCCGGGGTGCGCTGCTACCTGGCGGTGCGCGGCGGCTGGGACGTGGCGCCCGTGCTCGGCAGTTGCGCCACCGACACGCTGGCGCAGGTCGGTCCGCCCGCGCTGCAAGCCGGGCAGCGCATCGCCGTGGGCACGGCGCTGCCCGCGCACCTGCTGCGCGCGGTGCAGCCACTGGAAGCGGCGCCGCCCGACCTGCCCCGCGCCGGCGAGACGGTGCTGCTGGACGTGCTCGCCGGCCCGCGCACCGACTGGTTCACGCCCGAGGCGCTGGCGCTGCTGCAGAGCCAGCCCTGGCGGGTCACGCCGCAGTCCAACCGCATCGGCATGCGGCTGCAGGGCGCCCAGGCGCTCGCGCGCAGCCGCCATGACGAGTTGCCGAGCGAAGGCACCGTCACCGGCGCGATCCAGGTGCCCGCAGGGGGGCAGTCGGTGCTGTTCCTGGCCGATCACCCGCTCACCGGCGGCTACCCGGTGATCGCCGTCGTGGCCAGCCACCACCTGGCGCTGGCGGCGCAGATTCCGGTGGGCTGCCAGGTGCGTTTTCGCGTCGTGGCGCCGTTCGAGGAGAGCTGAAGATGATTCAGAAAGTGCCGATTGCCAACCGGGGCGAAAACAGCCGCGCAGCGGGTGTTTCTGCACATCGCCGGGCCTGCGCAGCAGGCCATGGTGATTTCGCCGGCCCATCCCCTGGCTGCTGCGGAGGTCTGTGATGATCCGCAAAGTATTGATCGCCAACCGGGGCGAAATCGCCATCCGGGTGGCCCGCGCCTGCCGCGATTACGGCGCGCGTTCGGTCGCCGTCTATGCCGACCCGGACGCCGACGCGCTGCATGTGCGCGCCGCCGACGAGGCCTGGGCGCTCGAAGGCACGCGCCCAGCCGAGACCTATCTCGCCATCGACAAGCTGCTGGCCATCGCCCGAAAGAGCGGCGCCGATGCGGTGCACCCGGGCTACGGCTTTCTCTCCGAGCGCGCCGAGTTCGCGCAGGCGGTGCTGGATGCGGGTCTGGTCTGGATCGGTCCGCGCCCCGAGACCATGGCCGCGCTCGGCGACAAGGTGGCCGCGCGCGCCATCGCGCTGCGGGTGGGCGCGCCGCTGGTGGCGGGCACCGACGGGCCGGTGCACGGCGCCGAGGAGGCCGTGGCCTTTGCGGCCGCGCATGGTCTGCCGATCGCGATCAAGGCGGCGTTTGGCGGCGGTGGCCGCGGCCTGAAGGTCGCGTGGCGCATGGACGAGGTGGCCGAGCTCTACGCCTCGGCGGTGCGCGAGGCCACGGCGGCGTTCGGCCGCGGCGAGTGCTTCATCGAGCAGTTCCTGGATCGGCCGCGCCACATCGAGGCGCAGATCCTCGCCGACCGGCACGGTCACGTGGTCGTGGTCGGCACGCGCGACTGCTCGCTGCAGCGGCGCAACCAGAAGCTGGTCGAGGAGGCGCCCGCGCCGTTTCTCAACGACGCGCAGCGCGAGGCGGTGTGCCGCGCGGCGCGCGACATCTGCGCCGCCGCAGGCTACGAGAGCGTGGGCACGGTGGAATTCCTGCTCGGGCAGGGCGGCCAGATCTCCTTCCTGGAAGTGAACACCCGCCTGCAGGTCGAGCACCCGGTGACCGAGGAGACCACGGGCGTCGATCTCGTGATCGAACAACTGCGCGTGGCCGACGGCCTGCCGCTGTCGTTCACCGAGACGCCGCCCGCGCGCGGACACAGCATCGAATTTCGCATCAACGCCGAAGATCCGGGGCGCGGCTACCTGCCCACGCCAGGCCGGATCACGCGCTTCGACGCGCCCGGCGGCCCCGGTGTGCGGCTGGAAACGGGCGTGGCGCAAGGCTCGGTCGTTCCCGGCAGCTTCGATTCGCTGATGGCCAAGCTGATCGTCACCGGCGCCACGCGCGAACAGGCGCTGGCGCGCGCGCGCCGGGCGCTTTCGGAGTTCACCATCGAGGGCGTGGCCAGCGTGCTGGCGTTTCACCGCGCGGTGCTGCAGGCCCCGGCCTTCACCGCCGAGCAGGGCTTTGCGGTGCACACGCGCTGGATCGAGACCGAGATGGCCGCGACGTTCGAGCCCGCCGAGCGCCCCGGCCCGCCCGCGCCTGCGGCGCTGCGCCGCAGCTGGATCGAGCTCGACGGCAAGCGCATGCGGCTCGGCCTGCCCGCCGACCTGGCGCTGGCCGCGGCCGGCGCATCGCAGGGCCAAGCGCCATCTCCTCCCGCGCCCGCCGCGAGTCAGCCGGGCGACGTGCTCGCGCCGCTCACGGGCAGTCTGGTGCGCTGGCACCGTGCCGAGGGCGACGCGGTACGGGCGGGCGAGGTCATCGCCACGCTCGAAGCCATGAAGATGGAAACGGCCGTGGCCGCACCGTGCGCCGGGCGCCTCGCGCCAATCGCGCGCGCGGGAGCCTTGCTGCAGGCAGGAGAGTTGATGGCGAAAATCGACCCCAGCGCTTGATGGGCGTGCGTTGGTGGCTATGGTTTATGTGGCGCGAATGGAGGCGCGCCGTGCCCCCAGCCACGCCAGCGCCGCCGCCATCAGCACCAGCGCGGGCACCGAGCCGACGTTCAGCCAGTTCCAGCCCTGCGTGGTCACGAGCGCGCCCGACGAGAACGAGGTCACCGCCATGGTGGCGAACACGCAGAAGTTGATCGCCGCCTGCGCGCGATCCTTTTCCTCGGGCTGGTAGGCCTGCAGCGCCAGCGTGGTGCTGCCGGTGAAGAGAAAATTCCAGCCCACGCCCAGCAGGATCAGCGCCGCGAGGAAATGCTGCAGATCGACGCCCGAGAGCGCGATCGCCACGCACGCCGCGTTCAGCAGCACGCCCACGCCCATGACGGAGAGCACGCCGAAGCGCCGGATCAGGTGCCCGGTAAAAAAGCCCGGTGCGTACATGCCGATCACGTGCCACTGCAGCACCGTGGCGGTGGCGCCGAACTCGAAGCCGCAGACCTGCATCGCCAGCGGCGTCGCCGCCATCAGCAGGTTCATCACGCCGTAGCCGATCGCCGCGCCCAGCGTGGCGACGATGAACACCGGCTGGCGCATGATCTGCGCGAGCGGCCGGCCCCGGGGCGCATGGGGGGCCAGTACTGGAGCGGGCGGGAAGTCGATCAGCGCCATCACGCCCATGGCGAGCAGCGCGACGAGGGCCAGCGTGAGGTAGGCCGCGACGAAGGGCGTGGGCAGCAGCGTGCGTGTCCACGCCGCCATGTTGGGGCCGACCACCGCGCCCAGCAGCCCGCCCGCGAGCACCAGCGAGACCGCCTTCTCGTGCCAGTCGGGCCGCGTGAGTTCGGCCGCCGCGAAGCGGTACAGCTGCCCGTTGGCGTTGTAGTAGCCCGCGACCACGGTGGCCAGCATCAGCAGCCAGAACTGGCGCGTCTGCGCCGCGTACGCGGCCAGCAGCGCCGAGCCGAGCGCCACCAGCAGGCCGATCTGGAACGACCCCCGGCGCCCGAAACGCGCCTGCGATCGTGCCACCAGCGGCGCCGCGATCGCCCCGCCCACCACATAGCCCATCACCGGCAGCGTCGCCATCCAGCTGAACGGCGCGAGTTGCAGGCCCACGAGCCCGTTGATCGCGATGAAGGTGACGTTGTTGATCAGGAACAGGCCCTGGCACAGCGTGAGCAGCAGCAGGGCGCGGTTCATGCGACGGCCTCCGCCTCGGGGTCCGTGCCCGCAGCGGCACCCCGGCGGTTGACGAGCACGATGCCGCCGGCCACGAGCACGAGCGCCGCCAGCAGCGTCGCCGTCACCGGCTCGTGCAGCCACAGCGCCCCGACGACGAGCGTGAACACCGGCGTGAGGAAGACGAAGACCGACATGCGCGTGGCCGGGTAGCGCGAGAGCATCCACATCCACACGAGGTAGCTCGCGAAGGCGCCGATCAGCCCCTGAACCAGCAGCGACGACCAGGCAAAGGCGCTGAAGCCGAGCTGCCAGCGCTCGCCCAGCAGCCACGAGACCAGCGGCAGCACGGCCGAGGTCACGCCCATCTGCCACAGCAGCTGCTTTTCCGGGCGCGCGTGCTGCAGCTTTGATGCGCGCAGCATGCAGGTGGTGAGGCCCCAGAACAGGCCCCCGGCCAGGGCCAGCAGGTCGCCCATCCAGGCACTGGCGTGCGCGGCATCGGGCGTGCGCCAGCCATCGCTCAGCGCCAGCAGCACGCCGAAAAACGCACAAACCAGGCCCAGCCATTGCACGCGATTGAGCCTCTCGCTCCTGACGAAGTGCGGCAGCACCAGCGCCACCCAGAAGGGCGAGCAGTACAGGAAGATCGTGGCGCGCGAGGCCGTGGTGTACTTGAAGGCGAGAAACAGCCCGGTGAATTCCGCGGCGAACAGCAGCCCCGAGAGCACCGCGGCGCGCGTCACGCCCGGCGGCTCGCGCGCGCCCGAGAGCGAAATGCCGCGCAGGCGGCACCACAGCAGCAGCGCCAGCGTGCCCAGTGCAAAGCGCCAGAAGGCCTGGTAGATCGGCGCCACCTCGGTCACCGTCGCCTTGGAGAGCACTTGTTGAAACCCCCAGTACAGGCTGCAGGCGAGCAGCAGAGCGGTGGCCAGGGTATCGAGGTGATTTTTTCGCGACGCGGGCATCGCGCGATTATCCGGACGCCATGAAAATGCGTGCGTCGCGCGGGTGATCGTCCGGGCCGTCACAGTACACTTTCACGATTCCCAGGTCCGACAGACTCCTGGCAGTTTCCCTTCGCGATCCATGGCCGTTGAAACCCCGGGCGCCGCCCGTACCAGCTTTGATCTCAAAAGCACCCAGTTGCCCGTGGTGGCGGTGGTGCTCAAGAGCAGCGACGGCGCGCAGATCGAAGCCGAGTTCCGGCGCCAGCTGGGCGATGACCAGTCTTTCTTCGATGACGACCTGGTGGTCATCGATCTCGCGGCCGTCAGGGACGAGACACGCCCCATTGACTTTCCCGCGCTCGTGGCGCTGCTCAAGGAGCACCGCACCCGCCCCGTGGCCGTGCGCGGCGGCAGCGAGACACAGATGCAGGCCGCGTTCGAGGCCGGCCTGGCGGCGGCCCCCGAGGCGCCCCAGCGCCCGGCGCCCGTCCCGGTCGAGACCGTGCATGAGGTCCACGAGGCGCGGGGAGCGCAGGAACTCCCCGCCGCGTCCGTGCCCACGCTGGTGATCGACAAGCCCGTGCGCTCGGGGCAGCAGATCTATGCGCGCGGCGGCGATCTCGTGGTGCTGGCCATCGTGAATTTTGGCGCCGAGGTGATCGCCGACGGCAGCATCCACGTCTATGCGCCGCTGCGCGGGCGGGCGATGGCGGGCGCGCGCGGCGACGCCACCGCGCGCATCTACACCACCTGCCTGGAGCCGCAGCTGGTCTCGATCGCCGGCATGTACCGCACCACCGACAATGAGCTGCCGGAGAACGTGCGCGGCAAGGCCGCGCAGGTGCGTCTGGAAGGCGAGAAACTGATTTTTGAACCGCTGTAGGGCAGCGGGCACACAACGCAAGGAAACCGCACACATGGCCAAGATCGTCGTCGTCACCTCCGGCAAGGGAGGCGTGGGCAAGACCACCACCAGCGCCGCCTTCGCTGCTGGCCTGGCGCTTGCCGGGCACAAGACCGCCGTGATCGACTTCGACGTCGGTCTGCGCAACCTCGACCTCATCATGGGCTGCGAGCGCCGTGTGGTCTACGACTTCATCAACGTCATCCAGGGCGAGGCCAACCTCAACCAGGCGCTGATCAAGGACAAGCAGCTCGAAAACCTCTTCATCCTCGCCGCCAGCCAGACGCGCGACAAGGAAGCGCTCACCATCGAGGGCGTCGAAAAAGTGCTCAAGGACCTGGCGGAGATGGGTTTCGAGTACATCGTCTGCGATTCGCCCGCGGGCATCGAAAGCGGGGCGCTCGCCGCGATGCACTTTGCCGACGAGGCGCTGCTCGTCACCAATCCCGAGGTTTCCTCGGTGCGCGACTCCGACCGCATCCTGGGCATGCTTTCAAGCAAGACCAAGCGCGCCGTCGAAGGCGCCGAGCCGATCAAGGAACACCTGCTCATCACCCGCTACAACGCCAATCGCGTGGAAGACGGCCAGATGCTGAGCCTGCAGGACATCCAGGACATCCTGCGCATCAAGCTGATCGGCGTGATTCCCGAGTCGGAAACCGTGCTGCAGGCCTCCAACCAGGGCATGCCGGCGATCCACATGGCGGGCTCGGACGTTTCCGAGGCCTACAAGGACGTGATCGCGCGCTTTCTCGGCGAAGACAAGCCGCTGCGCTTCACCGATGCCGTGAAGCCCGGCTTCTTCAAACGCATCTTCGGAGGGAGGTGAATCGTCATGTCCCTGCTGTCATTTCTGCTGGGCGAGAAGAAGAAATCGGCCGCCGTCGCCAAGGAGCGGCTGCAGATCATCCTCGCGCACGAGCGAAGCGGGCGCAATCCCGGCCAGCCCGACTACCTGCCGGCGCTGCAGCGCGAGCTCGTGGCCGTGATCTCCAAGTACGTGCGCATCAACCCCGAGGACCTGAAGGTGCACTTCGAGCGCCAGGATGAACTCGAGGTGCTGGAAGTCAAGATCGAACTGCCCGAGGCCGCGCGGGGCTGATCAGGCCCGGGGCGGCTCTGGATAGCGCACCGCCAGCACCTCCAGCGTGCGCGGTCCGGCGGGTGTCTGCAGCGGCACTTCGTCGCCCTCGCGCGCCTTGAGCAGCGCACGCGCCACCGGCGAGACCCAACTCACCTGCTGGCGGCTCGTGTCCACCTCGTCGATGCCCAGGATGGTCACGGTGCGCTCTTCGCCCAGGTCGTCGGCGTAGGTCACCGTCGCGCCGAAGAACACCTGGTCGCTGCCCGCGTGCGCGCTCGGGTCGACCACCTCGGCGATCTCCAGGCGCTTGGTCAGGAAGCGGATGCGCCGGTCGATCTCGCGCAGGCGTTTCTTGCCATAGAGATAGTCGCCGTTTTCCGAGCGGTCGCCGTTGAGCGCGGCCCAGTGCACCACGTCCACCACCTTGGGGCGCTCCTCGTCGATGAGCTGCAGCAGCTCGGCACGCAGGCGCGCGCAGCCCTGCGGGGTGATGTAGTTCTTCGCTCCCGCAGGAATCTGCGGCGCGGGGGCGGCATCGTCGTCCTCGTCGCCGTCGCTTTCCCGGGTGAACGCCTTGTTCATGACCGGGTCCGCACGCCCGCGCCATCCGCGGCATCCGCGGCATCCGCGCTGTTGCCCAGGGGGTGCTCGGTGTAGAACAGGCCGCTGTGATAGAGCAGGGGCGCGCTGCCTGTGTGGTGCGTGCTGTGCAGCACCTCGCCCACCAGAATCGTGTGATCGCCCCCGGGGTACTGGTGGCGGCTTGCGCATTCGAAGACGGCCGCAGCCCCTGCGAGCACCGGCACACCGGTCTTGCCGGGGTGCCAGGCGGTGCCGATCCAGCGGTCGGCGTTGCGCGTGGCAAAACGCACCGCCAGTTCGTGCTGTGCGGCGGTGAGCACGTGAATGGCGTAGTGCGTCGCCTGCGTGAACACCTCCAGCGACAACGCCTTGTGCGCCAGGCTCCAGAGCACCAGGGGCGGCGCGAGCGAGACGGAGTTGAACGAATTGACCGTGAGCCCCACCGGCGTGCCGTCGGGCGCGAGCGTCGTCACGATGGTCACGCCCGTGGCGAACATGCCCAGCGCGTCACGCAGCGCGCGCTGCTCGTCGGCAGGCATGGCAAGGTGCGCGGGGTGCAGAGGTTTCACGATGGAGTGGCTTGGGGGTGGAGAAGGTCTGGCCTGTGATTATCCCGGCCTTGCGCCCCTCATGCTGTCGCGCGGACTGCCGCCCGCGTTGCTCGCCGGGGCAGTGCTCAGCGGCCCGTGCGCAGGCGCCATTCGGCGCGTGCCAGGTCGTCGCGTGCCATGGCCAGGCGCAGATCCAGGTCACGCAGGCTGGCGCGCAGCCATTGGCGCCGCGCCTCGTCTCTTTCGCCATTCAACCGCCACTGCACGCGGTCCTGCTCGCGTTGCAACTGCTCGAGGACCTGCTCGGCGTCGTGCACGCGCCGCCCCGCCCGATAGCGATCCAGAAACCCGGCTTCGATTTGTGGCGGACAGGAGTTGTGGTAGCCGCGGCCCTCACGTCCCCAGCGTTCGCCGTTTTCCGGGGTGCAGAAGCGCGTGATGCCCGCATTCCAGCCGTTCCAGTACAGCGATTCGATGGGCGCCACGCCTGCTTTGGCGCAGGCCTCGCGGATATCCGCCAGGCGCGAGCGCGGGTAGCCATCGAGCGCGTCGCGCATGCCTTGTTCGCCCCAGTCGGCGGTGCGGCATTCTTCCTGGCTCATCGCGGCGCAGCCCGCCAGTACCACTGCAGCGCTCAAGGCCAGCAGCGGGAGCGTCTGGCGCAGTGGGTTCATCGCGCTCTGTCAGCGCACCAGCAGCACCGGCACGCTGCACTTGGCCAGTACCTTGGTACTGACCGAGCCCATCACCAGCTTGCCCAGCGCGCCGTGGCCGTGCGTGCCCATGACGATGAGGTCGAACGGCGTCTGCGTGGCCACGTCGGCGATGGTGTCGGCGATCAGGCCGACCTTGGCGAGGGTCTGCGCCTGAACGCCCTTGCGTGTGAGAAATTCACGCACGGGCTGCATCACCGCTTCGGCCTCGTCGGCATAGTATTGATCGACGGCTTCCTTGCTCAGTGCCCCACGGGCACGCGGCGGCAGGGGCAGCTGCACAGTGATCGCGGTGTACTGGTGCTCGGGCCCCAGCATTTCATCGTGGCTGGCGAGGTAGTCCAGCATCTTGCGGGTGTAGGCGCTGCCATCGACAGCGAGCAGGATGTTCATCGGACCTCCGACGTGGGTTGCAGGCAGGGTGTGGGCACCATCATACGGTGTGCGCCCGCGCGTTCATGGCTTCAGTGCCTGCGCGAGCGCGGCGAATTCGGCATGGGCGATCAGGAAGTCGAGCTGCTGGCCGCGCGGCGTCGTGATGCGCAGGCGCCAGTTGCCGGGCACGCCTTCGCGGTATTGGCCTGCCAGCTGGTTCACCAGGGCCATTGGCAGCGGCAGGCTCAGCTCCTCGCGGTACTTGCATTGACCCGAGAGCAGGTCGCGCACGCTGCAGGTGTTGCTGTCCGACAAGGTCTTGAGCGGCACGGTCTCTTCGCCCTTCATGCCCTCGAACTGCGCCTTGTCGTAGCGGTGGATCACCTCGTCGACGTAGGTGAGGACCATCATCACGCTGACGTGCGCCGCCGACTCGTCCGGGCCGCGCTGGGCGTACAGGTACACGAGGTTCTGCTCGTCCGGGTTTTCCTGCGGGTGTGCGGTCTGCAGGCTCCAGACGGTGGTGCCCTGCGGCGTCGACGTTTTCTGCAGGTGCCCGGCGTAATAGCTGCTGCGGTAGCGCAGGGCCAGCGCGTCGAAGAGTTCGGTGCTGTCCACCGATTTGAAGCTGTATTGCCCGTCCTTCCAGCCCGTGCGTTTCTGCACCAGCGCGTAGTTGTCCGTAGCGCCCTTGGCGAAGAAGGCGAGATAGCTGATGCGCTCGGGGGCCGCGCCCTTTTCCTGCACCGTGCTGCGATCCGTTCCCCGGCACGGCACGGGCGTGCCGTCGGGGGCGGCCAGCGTCTCTATGGCGGCGTTGCAGGCGCCGTCGCTGCCGGTGGTGCACGACCAGGACGCCTGGTGCCTGGTGGGGTTCCAGAACGAACCCAGGCGCGATTCACAGGTGCCCGAGAGGGTCAGGCCCGCCATGGGCAGCTCGTTGCCGTCGAGAAAGAGAAAGTGGATCCGGCCCTGAACCGTGGGGGCGGCCGCCCGCGCGGGAGCGAGGGCGCTGGCCGCGACAAGCGCGGCGGCGAGAAGGAAAGAGCGGAGTTTCATCGCGCAAAGGGTGAACATCGCGCAGTCGATGGGCCGCGCAAGGCAGGGATGGTAGCGGCCTCGCCGCGAGGGTTTTGCGCGATAGCCCCGCGCGCGCGCCGGGAATCGCCGCCCCCGGAGCGCGTGCGGCCGCTTCAGGCGTGGATGCGCTGCGCCAGCGCTGCCCGGATGTCCAGCAGCTCCTGGGGCAGGTGATGGGCGAGCTTGTCGAAATGCGCGTCGTGCAGCTTGAGTTCTTCGTCCCAGTCGGCCGTATCCAGGCGCGTCACGGTCTCGAACTGCGCCGGCGAAAATTCCAGCCCCTGCCAGTTGATTTCGCTGTACCGTGGCGCCACGCCGAAGGCGGTTTCGTGCCCCTGAACCCGGCCTTCGAGCCGATCGAGCATCCACTTGAGCACGCGCATGTTCTCGCCGTAGCCCGGCCAGACGAATTTGCCGTCCGCGTCCTTGCGAAACCAGTTCACGCAATAGATGAGCGGCAGCGTCGCGCCCCGCGCCTTGAGCTGGCGGCCCAGGTCGAGCCAGTGCTGGAAGTAGTCGCTCATGTTGTAGCCGGTGAACGGCAGCATGGCAAACGGATCTCGGCGCACCACGCCCTGCTGGCCGACGGCCGCGGCCGTCGTTTCGCTGCCCATGGTGGCGGCCATGTACACGCCTTCCTGCCAGTTGCGCGCCTCGGTCACGAGCGGCACGGTGGTCGAGCGCCGCCCGCCGAAGATGATGGTGTCGATCCGCACGCCGGCGGGGTCGTCCCAGGCCGCGTCCAGTGCCGGGTTGTTGGTGGCGGCCGCGGTGAAGCGCGCGTTCGGGTGCGCGGCCTTGGCGCCGGTTTCCCTAGCAATCCGTGGCGTCCAGTCCTGGCCCTTCCAGTCGAGCAGGTGTTCGGGCAAGTGGCCGGTGTCCTTCTCCATGCCTTCCCACCAGACGTCGCCGTCGTCGGTCAGCGCCACGTTGGTGAAGATCACGTCGCGCTTCAGGCTCAGCATGCAGTTGGGATTGGTCTGCATGTTCGTGCCCGGTGCCACGCCGAAATAGCCCGCTTCGGGGTTGATCGCGCGCAGCGAACCGTCGGCCTGCGGCTTGATCCAGGCGATGTCGTCGCCGATGGTCGTGACCTTCCAGCCCTCGAACGCCTTGGGCGGCACGAGCATGGAGAAATTGGTCTTGCCGCAGGCGCTGGGGAAGGCGGCAGCCACATGGTACTTTTTGCCCTCGGGGTTCTGCACGCCCAGGATCAGCATGTGCTCGGCCAGCCAGCCTTCGTCGCGTCCCATGGTCGAGGCGATGCGCAGTGCCAGGCATTTCTTGCCCAGCAGCGCGTTGCCGCCGTAGCCCGAGCCGTAGCTCCAGATCTCGCGCGTTTCGGGGTAGTGCACGATGTACTTGGTTTCGTTGCACGGCCAGGCGGTCCGGTCCTTCTCGCCGGGCGCAAGTGGCACGCCCACCGTGTGCATGCAGGGCACGAAGGCACCGTCCGTGCCGATCACGTCATGCACCGCTCGGCCCATGCGAGTCATCAGCTTCATGTTCACGGCCACGTAGGCGCTGTCGGAGAGTTCCACGCCGATCTGTGCGATCGGACTGCCCAGTGGCCCCATGGAAAACGCAATCACGTACATCGTGCGCCCGGCCATGCACCCATCGAACAGCGGCGCCAGCGTGGCGCGCATCTCGGCGGGCGCCATCCAGTTGTTGGTCGGGCCCGCATCTTCCTTCTTCTCGGAGCAGATGAAGGTGCGGCCTTCGACGCGCGCCACGTCCGAGGGGTCGGACCAGGCCAGGTAGGAGCCGGGGCGTTTGGCGGGGTTCAGGCGCTTGAAGGTGCCCGCGTCGACGAGCTCCTGGCACAACCGCTCGTACTCTTCTTGACTGCCGTCACACCAGTGAATGCGCGCGGGCTTGCACAGCGCGGCCATGTCGGCGACCCAGGCGATGAGCCTGGCATTCTTCACGTAGGCGGGGGCCTGGATGTTCAGGTCGGGATCGGAGGGGGCGTTCATCGGCGGGCTTCCTGGAGTTGAAAACGGTCTTTTCAAAGGAAGCGAACCAAGGGGCACCCGGCCTGGGCCGTCGCCTGGCGAGGTGCATGCGCGCTGCCTTTGAAAAAAGGCTTTCCATCAGCCAGCGTGCACAGCATGCGCCGGTCCGGAGCCCGATTCTAGGAAGCGCCCGCGAATTTGTCCGGAGCCATGCCGGGAAAACTATGAAAACGACGCATAACGTTATGCGCCATCAATCTGTCGCACGCATGAAAAAGCCCCGCGTTGCGGGGCTTGTGCGCAGGTCGGGGGCTCGTTCAGCCGACGGTGACCGCGATCATCGCCAGAATGAAGATCAGCATCACGCCGTAGGCGGGGATGATGAAGGGAATGACCGAGGTCACCGCTTCAACGGGATCGGCTTCGGCCGTGGATTCGTGGGCGGTGCTGGGTTGATCCGACATGGTGTGGGCTCCTCGACTTCTTTTCGTGACTGCGTGCTGCGCCCGAGTGTAACGCGAAGCGGCGATGGCCGTGTGGCTTCAGGCCGCGCCGGTACGCTGGAACCGCGCGCCCGGCAGGCGCGCGACGCTGCCCGCGAGCTCCAGTTCGAGCAGGCGCGCCTGCACGCTTGCGGCGTCCATGCCGGTGCGCTCGACCAGCGCATCGATGCCGATGGGGTCGAACCCCAGGGCCTGCATCAGGGGGTCGTCCGCGAGGGGCTCGGCGTCGTTCGTCATTTCACCGTGCACGGGCGCCGGGTGGGGCAGTTGCAGTTCTTCGAGGATGTCCTGCGCCGTCTCCACGAGCTTCGCGCCCTGGCGGATCAGTGCGTGGCAGCCGCGCGATTGCGGCGCGTGGATGGAGCCGGGGATGGCGAAGACCTCGCGCCCCTGTTCGCTTGCGAGCCGCGCGGTGATGAGCGAGCCGGAGGCGAGCGCGGCTTCGACCACCAGCGTGCCCGCCGAGAGCCCGGAGATGATGCGGTTGCGCCGGGGGAAATTGCCCGCCAGCGGCGGCGTGCCCAGCGGGTATTCGCTCATCATCAGGCCGTGCTCGGCGATGCGCGCGGCCAGCGCCTCATGGGCGCGGGGATAGACCTGGTCGAGCCCGGTGCCGACGATGGCGATCGTGGCGGGGCTGGCCTCGTCGGGGGCGGCCGCCAGGGCGCCCTCGTGCGCCGCGCCGTCCACGCCGCGCGCCAGGCCGGAGACGATGCACAGCCCCGCCTCGCGCAGCGCCTGGGCGAAACGGCGGGCATTTTCCCGGCCCTGCGCCGTGGGGTTGCGGCTGCCGACGATGGCAAGTCGCGTGGCGGAAGGCGGTGCATCCTCCCGCAGAAAGCGCTCGGCACCCTCGACGTACAGCAGCACGGGCGGGTCAGGCGTGGCCAGCAGCGCGGGCGGGTAGCGCGTGTCGGCCAGGGTGATGATCGTGCGCGCCACACCTGCCCCGGGTGATGCGCCCAGCCACTGCAGTGTGCGCTCGATGTGCGCGTTCAGTGTGTCGCCGCAATGGTCCTGCAGTGCCCGCCACTGCACGGGGCTCAGGCAGTCGCGCCAATCGTCGGCCCGTTGCTCGAAGAGGGCCTGCGGCAGGCCGAACCGCGCCAGCAGCCTGCGCGCGGCGCTCGCTCCGATGCCGGGCGCCGTCGTCAGGCGCAACCACGCGGCGAGTTCGCCTTGCTCCACGGCGGCCTGTGGCGGGTGCGCTTACTTCGGGTTGACCAGATGGTCGCCTACCTGCACCGTGTCGTTCACGCGCAGCAGCAGGGCGTAGGACACGCGCTCGAAGGTGCGAAACACCATTGCGGTGCCGTTGACCTCGCTGGGCAGCTTGATCGTGGCCTTGTGCTCGTCGGTCTTGTCCTGGATGTGCTCGCCGCCGCTGAGCACGGTGAGCACCTGGCCGACTTCCATCCCGTCCTGTGTGCCGCGGTTGATGGCCACCACCTGGTTCTGCCCCGCATACCGCAGGACCGAGCTGCCGTACAGCGACACCACCTGCGCGTCCACCGCTTGTTTGGGCGCGCGCGGCACGTAGTTCACGAAGCCCTGCTTGGCCGCGGGCAGCAGCCGGTCACCAGGGCGCACTTCCTCCTTGGCGCCGGAAAGTTCCACGGTGGCGGGCACGAGATCGACCTGAACCTTGCCCTCGCCCGCCGGGCTTTCCTGCTCGGATTCGCCGCGCACCAGCGTGGCGCGGGCGACGTATTGCGCCTCGTAGCCCAGAATCTCTCCGGTGCCGGGGTCTTTCATGGCGACCACGTTGCGGTAGACGCGCCACTGGCGCGGTGTGTCCGCATTCATCCCGAGCGGCTTGCCATCGGACCCGCGCGCATAGGCGCGTTCGCCGTTGCCCATGATGGTGTGCTCGCCGCGCGTGGCCACGATGCGCGGCGCCTGCTCGAACGAGAGCTCGTCGACGACCTCGGGCTCGACCAGGAAGGGCTCGATCAACTGCGGATTGAGCGTGGGCAGCGCCGTGTCGGAGAGGCTCTCGTAGCGCGTGCGCGGGGAGACGCGGATGGTCTCATTCGCTCCACCCGTGCGCAGACGCGCGTAGCCGCCGGTCCGGTCCAGATACAGCGTCTGCCCCGGATAGATGAGATGCGGATTGGCGATGGCCTTGAGGTTCATGCCCCAGAGTTCGGGCCAGCGCCACGGCTGCTTGAGGTAGATGCCGGAAATGGCCCAGAGGGTGTCGCCGCGCTTGACCACGTAGGTGTCAGGTGCGTTCGGGGCAAGGTCCGCAACGGGCACGCCGCGCGCGGCCGTCTGCTGGGCCGTGGCGCGCTGCTGGGGCGAGATCGGAAACTTTTGTGCCCAGACGGCCCCCGAAGGCAATGTGGACAGCAGCGCCGCTGCGATGATCGACGCGGCGATCGCCGTGTGGCCCGGCGTGGCGGCTGTCGTTGCGTTGCTTTTGTCTTGCATGTGGAAAATCCCTCTTGCCGCAGCGTGAGCCTCGGCCCGCGTGCGCGATGAGCACAAATCAAGAGAGATTTTCAGTCCAAGCTCTTGATCGAGCAACGATTATTGCCCCCTCGCGCGACTCTCGCGCTCGAAAGTGGCGAGAATAACGACATATTTGGTACTTCCCATGGCAATTCTTCCCATCCTCCGTTATCCCGATGCGCGGCTGCACAAGGTGGCCCGGCCGGTTCAGTCCGTGGACGCGCGCATCCGCATGCTGGTGGCCGACATGATCGCCACGATGTATGCCGCGGACGGCATCGGTCTCGCGGCCACCCAGGTGGACGTGCATGAGCGCGTCATCGTGATCGACGTCTCGGAGACGCGCGATCAGCCTACGGTGCTGATCAATCCGCAGACCCTGTGGCTGAGCGAGGAAAAACATCTGGGCGATGAAGGCTGCCTGTCGGTGCCTGGTATCTACGAGCGCGTGGAGCGCTCGGCCGCGGTGCGCGTGCAGGCGCTCGATGCCGACGGCGTCTCGCGCGTGATCGAGGCCGAGGGTCTGCTGGCCGTGTGCATCCAGCACGAGATGGATCACCTCATGGGCCGCGTGTTCGTCGACTATCTTTCGGCGCTCAAGCGCGGGCGCATCAAGACCAAGCTGCTCAAGCAGGAAAAAGAGGCCAGGCAAGCGCCGGTGAACGCATGACCTCCCTGCGCCGCGCGCTGCTGGTCAGCATCGTCTTCGTGCTCGCGGGGTGTGCATCGCCTCAGTGGCAGAAGCCGGGGACATCGCTGGATGCGGTGCGCCAGGCTCTGGGGCAGCCGACGCTGACCGAGCCCCTGGCCGGGGGCGGCGAGCGCCTGCTCTACAGCCGCCAGCCGGCCGGGCAGCAGGTCTATCACCTGGATTTCGATGCGCAACGCCGTCTGGTGTCGGTCACGCAGGTGCTGACCGAGGCGCGGTTTCAGGCGCTGCGCGACGGCGTGGATACGCGCGCCACGGTGCTCGCCACTTTCGGCCCTCCGGCGCTGGTGGAGCGCGTGGCGCGTTTCGATGGTGACATCTGGACTTATCGACTCATGGAGAATCTCACGCCGCGCCAGGCGCACGTGCACCTGGACCCCGAGGGCATCGTGCGGCGCGTGATGTTCACCGACGAGATCCTCGGCGATTTCGATCCGGCGCGCTGAGGAGGCAAGGCATGCGCATCGTTTTCGCGGGCACGCCGCAATTCGCGCGGGTGGCGCTGCAGGCCCTGGTCGATGCGGGGCACGAGGTGGTGCTGGTGCTGACCCAGCCCGATCGCCCGGCCGGGCGTGGCATGCAGCTTCAGGCTTCGCCGGTCAAGCAGTACGCGCAGGGCCGCGGCCTGGCGCTCGCGCAGCCGCGCGGCCTGCGCCTGGATGGCAAGTACCCCGAGGACGCGCGTCTGGCCCGTGATCTGCTGGTCGCGGCGCACCCCGATGCGATGGTGGTGGCCGCCTACGGCCTGATCCTGCCGCAATGGGTGCTCGATCTGCCGCGCCACGGCTGCCTGAACATCCACGCGAGCCTGCTGCCGCGCTGGCGCGGCGCCGCGCCCATCCATCGCGCCATCGAAGCGGGCGACGGCGAGACGGGCGTGACCATCATGCGCATGGACGCCGGGCTCGATACCGGAGACATGCTGCTGCGCGAAGCGCTGTCCATCGGGCCCGCAGACACCACGGGCCATCTGCACGACGAGCTTGCCACGCTGGGCGCCGCGCTCATCGTGCGTGCGCTCAAGGAGCTGGAGCAGGGCGAGCTGCAGGCGACGACGCAGCCCGCGGAAGGCGTGACTTACGCGCGCAAGGTCGAGAAGGCCGAAGCCGCAATCGACTGGGCCCTGCCCGCGGCTACGCTGATGCGCCGGGTGCACGCCTTCAACCCTGCACCGGGCGCGCACACCTCGCATGCAGGGGAGACGCTCAAAATCTGGAACTGCGAAATTGAGAGTAGCCAGCGCATACCAGACAAGCCCTGCGGCCATATTCTGTATGCGGATGATCGCGGTATCGGCGTGGTTTGTGGCGCGGGCTCGGTGCTCAGGCTCACCATGCTGCAGCGCGCGGGCGGCAAGCGCCTGCCTGCGGCGGATTTCCTGCGTGGCCATGGCCTGACACCCGGCGACGTGCTGGGCGCGAGCAGCGCGTGACGCGGCCGGCCATGTCCCTGCACGCCGTGCTGGACGTGGTGCGCAGTCCGCACTACCGCCTGGGCGCGCTGGACATGGCGGGACTGGCGCTGGGCATCGCCGCCTGGGCGCTGGTCACGGGCGTGGCCATGGTCAAGACCGGCATGTCGGTGACCATGGCGCTCATCATGTCCCTCACGGTGTTCGCCGGCAGCGCGCAGCTGGCGGTACTGCCGCTCATGGCCACGGGCGCGCCGCTGTGGGTGATCTGGCTCACCGCCACCTGCGTGAACCTGCGCTTCGTGATCTTCAGCAGCCTGTGGCGCGATTATTTCGGGCACCTGCCGCGCTGGCACCGCATCCTCATCGGGTATCTGAGCGGCGACGTGATCTTCGTCGGCTTCCTCAAGCGTTTTCCGACGACCGAGCGCCAGCCGGGACAGCTGCCCTACTTCTGGGGCGCGGCCAGCGTGCTGTGGCTGGCGTGGCAGGTGGCGTCGATTGCCGGCATCATCCTGGCCGATGCGGTGCCGCTCGAATGGGGCCTGGGCTTTGCCGGGGTGCTGGCGCTGCTGGGCATCCTGCTGGCCATGCTCGTCGATCGCGCCAGCTGGCTCGCGACGATCACGGGCTGCACCGCGGCCGTGGCCGCCTATGCACTGCCGCTCAAGCTCAACATCCTGCTGGCGGTGGCGGTCGCGGTGACCGTGGGGCTGGCGACGGAATCCATGGATCGCGCCCGGCGACGCACGCAAGAGCGCGCGGCGCTGGCACCGACGCAGGAACGGAGTGACCCATGAACCAGCCGTGGTGGCTCACGCTCATCACCATCGCCGGCCTCACGGTGGTGACGGTGGTGACGCGCGCGTTCTTTCTCATCGCCAATCGGGAACTGCCCCTGCCCGACTGGCTGCGCCGCGGGCTCAAGTACGCGCCGCTGGCGGCGATCGCGGCCGTCGTCGCACCCGAGGTGCTGATGAAGGACGGCCACCTGATCCAGACGCTGGCCGACGCCCGCGTGCCCGCGGTGCTTCTGGCCAGCGCGTGGTACTTCTGGCGGCGCAGCATCCTGGGCACCATCGTCGTCGGCATGGCCGTCTACCTGCCGCTGCACATCGCCATGGGCTGGTAGGAGGGTAGACACGCTCCAGGCCGCGCTTCCTACAATCCGCGCGCTGCTTTCGACCCATTTGGACACTCACCATGGACATTCTTCGTTTCTCCGACCTCTGCGCCCAGGGCCAGGCCCGTGGCCGGCGCGTGTTCATCCGCGCCGACCTGAACGTGCCGCTCGATGGTGCGCGCATCACCGAGGACACGCGCATCCGCGCCTCGCTGCCGTGCATCCGCATGGCGCTGGACGCGGGCGCGGCCGTCATGGTCACGAGCCACCTGGGCCGCCCGACCGAGGGGGTGCTGCGCCCCGAGGATTCGCTGGCCCCGGTGGCCGCGCGCCTGGGCGAGCTGCTCGGACGCGAGGTGCCGCTCGTGGCCGACTGGCTCGGCGGGGTGAGCGTGGCACCGGGTGAGGTGGTGCTGCTGGAAAACTGCCGTGTGAACAAGGGCGAGAAAAAGAACGATCCCGAACTGGCGCGGCAGATGGCGCGGCTGTGCGACATCTACGTGAACGACGCCTTCGGCACCGCCCACCGCGCCGAGGGAACGACCTACGGCATCGCCGAATACGCACCCGTGGCCTGCGCCGGGCCGCTGCTGGCGGCCGAGATCGACGCGCTCACGCAGGCGCTGGCGCATCCCAGGCGTCCGCTCGTGGCCATCGTCGCCGGTTCCAAGGTGTCGACCAAGCTCACCATCCTCAAGAGCCTGGCGGACAAGGTCGACCGGCTCATCGTGGGCGGCGGCATCGCCAACACCTTCATGCTGGCCGCGGGCCTGCCGATCGGCAAGAGCCTGGCCGAACCGGCGCTGGTCGAGGAAGCGAAGGCCGTCATGGCCGCGATGGCCGCGCGTGGCGCCGAGGTGCCGATTCCGACCGACGTCGTGGTGGCCGGCGAGTTCAGTGCCCAGGCGCCAGCGACTCTCAAGGCGGCGAGCGCAGTGACGGCGCAGGACATGATCCTGGACATCGGCCCCGAGACGGCGGCGCTGCTGGCCGCGCAACTCGAGAGCGCGGGCACGATCGTCTGGAACGGCCCCGTCGGCGTCTTTGAATTCGATGCCTTCGCCCATGGCACCGAGACCATCGCCCGCGCGATCGCGGCCAGCCCGGCCTTCAGCATCGCGGGCGGCGGCGATACTCTGGCCGCCATCGCCCGCTTCGGCATCGAGAAGGATGTGAGCTACATCTCGACCGGCGGCGGGGCGTTTCTCGAAGTGCTCGAAGGAAAAACCTTGCCAGCCTTCGAGGTTCTGCAGCGCCGCGCGCAGTTGCAGCCATGACTTGCGGGGACGTGCGAATGAAACAACACAATGCCGCGTGTCCAGCTGGCAATCGTCGCGTGAATGTTTGTTTTTGACACATTTGGTGCTAAAAACCGCCTTCAAGCCAGCGGGACGCGCGTGATTGCGCCTCGCGGCGTCATCAATAGAGGAGAGGATCATGCCCCTGACCAGGGTTCTCATATGGACCGCCGCCGCCGCTGCCCTCACGGCGCTGGTCGGCTGCGAAACCGCACCGATCCCGGTGGCGAAGAATTTCGAATACACCAGCCAGTACAAGGTGCGCTCGGCCGGGCATTGGGATCTGGTGGCGCGCGATGTGGCGTTCCAGACCCGTGCCATGCTCGAATCCGCCGGCATCGGCGACGCCACGCCGCTGCACGTGGTCGCGCCCAGCAACCCCAGCGCCTTCGACCTGGGTTTCCGCGATTTCCTGATCACGCAGCTGGTGCATGACGGCGCCGTCGTGCGCACCGATCCCGCCGCGGCGCTGGCGGTGAGCTACGGCACGCAGGTGGTGCGCCACAACAGCGATCGCCCGCACTTCATCCCGGGCGCGTTCACCATGCTCGCGGGCGGCTTGGCCGCGGCCTACGGCCTGCGCCTGGAGCACATCGACACCAAGATCGTCGCCGGTCTGGGTCTGGCCGTGGGCATGGATTACGCCGCCAGCATCAATTCGGGCGGCCCGACCAACACCGAGCTGATCCTCACGACCACCGTCACGCGCGATGGCCAGTACGTGGCGCGCAAGACCGACGTGTATTACCTCGAAAACGTCGATACGCCGCTGTTCATGCGGCCTTCGTACTACCGCGCCGTCAACATGAAGGTGGTCTCGCAATGAAACGCGCACTTGCCCTGAGCCTGGTCGCCACGCTGTTCGCCGCGGGTTGCGCGCAGCAGTCGGCGCAGATCCGTCTCGAACCCACTTACAAGCAGGCGGCCGAGGCGCCCATGCTGCAAAGCAGCCGTGACGCCGTGCGTCAGCTGCTGGCGGGGCTCGATATTTCCGCCACCGGACCCGGTCCGGTGCTCGTGGCCACCGTGGTCAACGTCAATGACCTGAACAGCGCGGCTCCCCTGGGGCGCACGCTGTCCGAGCAGTACGCCAATTCCATGGCGATGAGCGGTTTCGACGTCAAGGAAATCAAGCTGCGCGGCGCCGTCTTCATCAAGCAGGACGCGGGCGAGCTGCTGCTTTCGCGCGAGATCAAGGACATCGCGCGCCAGCACAATGCTTCCATGGTGCTGGTGGGCACGTATTCCCCCGCGGCCAATTTCACCTATGTGAGCCTCAAGCTCGTGCGCATGGAAGACAGCCGCATCATCCGCGGCCACGACTACGCCTTGCCGGTGGACCGCGACGTGCGGCAACTGCTCGTGCAGGCGCGCTGAGCGTTTCGCGCCATGTCAAAGACCGCCTTCGGGCGGTTTTTTCATTGAGGCGGCGATGGCGCTCGCGCGGGCCAGAGCACCGAGGCGATCGCCAGCAGGATCAGCGCCATCGCGCTCCAGTCCTGCCAGTGCAGCGTTTCGCGCAGCCACCAGGCGCCGACGAACACGCCGATCACCGGAATCATCATCACACTGAGCGTGGAGGCGATCGGCGGCAGTGTGCGCGCAAGAAAGAACCAGGCCGTCTGGGCGAACGCGAGCGCCAGCACCGCGTTGTAGAGGATGCCGAAGGTGGTGACGGAGCCGGGCAGGTGCCAGCGCCCGCCCTCGACGAACCAGGCCAGCGGCGTGAGCGCGATCACCGAGAGCACCGTCATCCAGAACGTGAGCGTGATGAGCGGCACCGCCAGCGTGGAGCGGCGCAGCAGCTGCGTGCCCAGCGCCCACGACAGCGCCGCGGCCAGCATCAACGCCACGCCCGCGCCGCTGCCCGTGAGCCGCGCGATTTCGTTCCACAGCAGCAGGATCACCCCGGCGGCGGCCCCCGCCACGCCCATCCAGCCGCGCGCGCTCAGCCGGTCGCGGAACACGATCTGCCCGATCACCGCCGAGAAGATCGGCATGGTGTAGCCGAGGATGGCCGCGCGTCCGCTGGTGAGCAGCGGGATGGCGAGGATCATCAGCGCGTTCCAGCCGGCCACGTTGAAGAGTGCGAGCCAGGCCACGCGCGGCCAGTGCGCGCGCGCGATCGCAAACCCCGTGCGCTGCCACGTCAGCACCAGCGCGTAGACCGGCAGGCTCAGCCACAGCGAGACGGTGCGGAAGGTGAGCGGAGGGAAGTCCGCGACGCTGATCTTGAGGATGGGCCAGTTCAGGCCCCAGACGATGGTGAGCAGCAGCAGGACGATGAGCTGGCGGCGTGAAAAGGCGGGCATGGAGGGCGATTGTGCAGCGTGACCGCGCGGGTGATGGGCGCCATAGAATCCGCCCCATGGACTTCCTCGAACTGCTGCAGGGCGCCAGCCGCCGCAACGACTCGATGCTCTGCGTGGGGCTCGATCCCGACCCGGCGCGCTTTCCAGCGGCGCTGCAGGGGGATGCGCGCAGGATCTACGACTTCTGCGCCGCCATCGTCGATGCCACGGCCGACCTCGTGTGCGCCTTCAAGCCGCAGATCGCCTACTTTGCCGCGCAGCGCGCCGAAGACCAGCTCGAACGCCTGATGCAGCACATTCGCTGCAACGCGCCGCACGTGCCCGTGATCCTGGACGCCAAGCGCGGCGACATCGGCTCCACCGCCGAGCAGTACGCGCGCGAGGCCTTCGAGCGCTATGGCGCCGACGCCGTCACGCTCTCGCCCTTCATGGGGCAGGATTCGGTCGAGCCCTACCTGCGCTACCCCGGCAAGGGCGCCTTCCTGCTGTGCCGCACCTCTAACCCCGGGGGCAGCGATCTGCAGGCGCAGCGCCTGGCCGATGTGCCGGGCCAGCCGCTGCTGTACGAACATCTGGCGCAGTTGGTGCAGGGGCCATGGAACACCAACGGCCAGCTGGGCCTGGTGGTCGGCGCCACCTACCCCGCCGAAATCGAACGCGTGCGCGCGCTCGCGCCCACGGTGCCGCTGCTGATCCCCGGCGTGGGCGCGCAGGGGGGCGACGTGCGCGCCACGGTGCGCGCGGGCTGGCGCGAGAGCGGCCCCATCGTCGTCAATTCCTCGCGCGCCATCCTCTACGCCTCTGGCGAGGCGGATTTCGCCGCAGCGGCGCGTGCCGCCGCGCAGTCCACGCGCGAGCAGCTCAACGCCGCGCGCCCGCTCACCTGAAGCGCGCGGGCGCGAGTCGCGTGGCCATGGCGGGCGTGATGCCCTGGGCCCGCAGACGCTCGTCGAGCGGTTCGCCCAGCAGCAGGTTGCGCGCCAGCAGCGCATAACCCGCGGCGCTCTGGATGCCGTAGCCGCCTTGCGCGGCGAGCCAGAAAAAGCCCTCCAGCGCGTCGTCCTCGCCGATCACGAATTCGCCGTCGGCGACGAAGGAGCGCAGGCCCGCCCAGGTGTGCGTGGGTCGGCGGATGGTGAGCAGGCTCACTTCCTCGATGCGCGCGATGGCCATGGCCACGTCCAGCTCCTCGGCCACCACGTCGTGCGGCTGTACGGGGTCGGCGTTGGCCGGTGAGCCGAGCAACTGGCCCGCGTCGGGCTTGAAGTACCAGTCTTCCGCCACGCCGATCGCGGCCGGCCAGTGCGTGGCGTCCATGCCCGCGGGCACGGGAAAGGTGAAGGCGGTGCGCCGCTTGGGAACGAGCCCCACGGGCGCCGCGCCTGCGCGCTGCGCCAGCACGTCGGCCCAGGCGCCGGCGGCGTTGACCACGCGGCGCGCGGCCACCGTGGCGCCCTGAGGCAATTGCAGCAGCCAGCGGTCATCCTCGCGCCGCAGGCCCAGCACTTCGCTGTCGCAGCGCAGCGTGCCGCCCTGCTGGCGCAGGCCGCGCAGATAGCCCTGGTGCAGCGCGTGCACGTCGATGTCGGCGGCGCCGGGATCGAGCAGGCCCTCGGCGACCACCTCCGGGCGCAGGCAGGGCAGGAGTCCGAGCAGCGCCTCGCGGTCCAGGGCCTGCAGGTCGGGCGCGTGCGGTTGCAGTTCGGCCCGCAGCGCTGCCAGCTCCGTCTGTTCGTCCGATGTGGCCACGTAGGCGACGCCGCGCGGCGTGAGGATGGGGGTGTCGGCGAAACCCGCGGGCGGTGTCTCGTAGAAGGCGCGGCTGGCGCGCGTGAGCGCGCGGATCGCCTCGGTGCCATAGGTCTCGATGAACAGCGCGGCCGAGCGGCCGGTGCTGTGGGTGCCGGGCTGCGATTCGCGTTCCAGCAGCAGCACCGACACGCCCGCGCGCGTCAGCTCCCAGGCGAGCGAGGCGCCCGCCATGCCCGCACCGACGATGGCGACATCCCAGGTCTGCATACGGTTTACTCCTATTGGTATAGCTGACAGCGCTTACCTGAAAAGCGTTTGAGCCATATTTCGTTATTATTCATGAACCAGGACCATACTCGCCCCATGAACGACACGACGATCCCCGCGGCCAGCGTGCTGGCCTTCTGGTTCGACGAGAGCACACCCCAACAATGGTTTGCCAGGGACGAGGCCTTCGACGCCGCGATCCGCGTGCGCTTTGCCGCGCTGCACGAGGCCGCCGCGCGCGGTGAGCTGTGGCGCTGGCGCGTGGATGCGCCGGGGCGCCTCGCGGAGATCATTGTGCTCGACCAGTTCTCGCGCAATCTGCACCGTGGCAGTGGCCTGGCCTTTGCGCAGGATGCGATGGCGCTGGTGCTGGCACAGGAACTCGTGGCGCAGGGGCTGGACCGGCGCCTGCCGGTGGTGCAGCGCGCGTTCGCCTATCTGCCTTTCATGCACAGCGAATCGGGCGTGGTGCAGCGGGAGTCGCTGCGCCTGTACACCGCGCTGGCGCAGCCCGTGAACCTCGATTTCGCGCAGCGGCACGCGGACATCATCGTGCGCTTCGGCCGCTACCCGCACCGCAACGCGGCGCTGGGGCGCGCGAGCACGCCCGAGGAAATCGAGTTTCTCAGGCAGCCGGGCAGTTCGTTCTAGCGGTGTCGATCACGCCGCCGCCCAGGCACACCTCGCCGTCGTAGAGCACGGCCGACTGGCCCGGGGTGACGGCCCACTGCGCCTGCTCGAAGGCCAGCGCGAACGCGCCGTCTCCAGCGAGCGCCAGCGTGCAGGCCGCATCCTGCTGGCGGTAGCGCGTCTTGGCGCTGTAGCGGCCCGGCGCGGGCGCGCGGCCCGCCACCCAGCTAGCGTCCTGCGCGGTGAGTTCATGCGACAGCAGCCACGGGTGGTCGTGCCCCTGCACCACGCGCAGCGTGTGCGTGGCGAGGTCCTTCCTCGCGACGAACCACGGCGCGTGATCGCCCCCGCCGCGCGGCGCGCCCTTGTCCTTCACGCCACCGATGCCTAGGCCCTGGCGCTGGCCCAGCGTGTAAAACGACAGGCCCATGTGGCGCCCGAGCGTGCGCCCGCGGTCATCCTGGATGGGCCCCGGCTCGCGTGCGATGTAGCGGTTCAGGAATTCGCGAAAGGGCCGTTCTCCGATGAAGCAGATGCCGGTCGAATCCTTCTTCTTCGCGTTCGGCAGCTTGAGCTCGGCCGCAATGCGGCGCACCTCGGTTTTCTTCAGCTCACCCACGGGGAACAGCGTCTTCGCGAGCTGCGCCTGATTCAGGCGATGCAGGAAATAGCTCTGGTCCTTGGCCGGGTCCACGCCCTTGAGCAGTTCGTGCCGTTGGGTCTCTTCGTTCAAGCGCACGCGCGCGTAGTGGCCGGTGGCGATTTTCTCGGCCCCCAGGCGCATCGCGTGGTCGAGGAAGGCCTTGAACTTGATCTCGGCGTTGCACAGCACGTCGGGGTTGGGCGTGCGCCCGGCCTGGTATTCGCGCAGGAACTCGGCGAACACGCGATCCTTGTACTCGGCAGCGAAGTTCACGTGCTCGATCTCGATGCCGAGCACGTCGGCGACGCTGGCGGCGTCCAGGAAATCCTGGCGGCTGGAGCAGTATTCATCGTCGTCGTCATCTTCCCAGTTCTTCATGAAGATACCGACGACCTCGTGACCCTGCGCTTGGAGTAGATGGGCGGTGACGGCGGAATCGACGCCGCCCGACAGGCCCACCACGATGCGGTGCTTGTGCATGCGTCGGATTATCGGCGGCCCGAATGCTGACCTCTGCGGCGCGTGGATGGGATGTGCCGTACCGCCCTGGCCGTGGAGGGAATCGACGTCATGCCCGCCGTGCTGCACCACGGGTGGAGCCGTCGGCCATGGTAGCCGGATGCGGTGAGGTGGACGATGGCGTGCGCAACGGGCATGCCGAGGCCAGGCGTGCGGCCAGATCGTCGCGCAGGGATTGCAGCGCCTCAATGCGTTGATCGATGTCGGCCAATTTGTTCTGCAAAACCTGCGCGATGTCAGCGTCTGAAACCGCGCCTTGCCAAAGTCGAGGGATTTCGCGCCCGATCTCGGACAAGCTGAAGCCGAGTTGTTGAGCGGTCCTGATGTACATGACGAGGGTCAGAGTCTCGGGAGAGTACCGACGGTAGCCGTTGGGCAGCCTTCGGGAATGAATCAGACCGAGTTTCTCGTAGAACCGCAGCGTCTCACGAGACAGGCCGCTGGTGGTGGCCAATTCGCCGATGAGCATGGGTTGCCTTCGAAAACGCTTGACATTGAAGCATGGTTCAAGGTTGACACTGCGGTCTTTGCACTTCACGGGAGCTCGCGATGCAACAAGACCGCTTCATCCGCATGGTACGGTACAGCGCATGGTACGACCTGCTGGCCACCTGGTTGTTCGTTTTGCCATGGACATTCACTTGGATTTACACGTTGCTCGCCTGGACGGCCGGGAGCCTGGGCCTTCCGGGAGCGGCCCCTGAATTGGAGCCCATGCACGTACTGTTCGCCAACCTGCTGGGGTCGGTGGTCGTGGTCTGGGCGCTGGCGCGCATTCTTTACCCGTCGGTGCCCTTGGGAAGGCTGGATGCTGTGGCAAGACTGCTTTTCATGACGTGGCAAATCCATGCGGTCTTCTCTGGAGCCAGCGCCATCATTCTCGGGTTCACTGCGTTCGAATTGCTTTTTGGCATATTGCAGTTGATGCCCGTCGAGGCCCAGGCCTTGCCCGTGCGCGAACAGGGTGCCGCAGCATGAGTCACGAGGGCATGCAGAACCATCACCAATCAAGGAGACCAGTTCATATGTGGAAGAAAACCCTCGGTGCCCTGCTGATCTTCGTCCTCGCCCTGGTGGTGGCGGTTGCCGTCAACACTTGGCGCAAGGGCTCGCGCCAGTTGCAGGTGGCGCCGCTCGCGCCGCTGGCCATCGACGAAGCGGCGGCGGCCGAGCGCCTGGCGCAGGCGGTGCGGCTCAAAACCATCTCGTCGGCCACCGATGCCAACCTGAATCAGGACCAGTTCCTCGCGCTGCATGCGCTGCTGGAAAAAGAATTCCCCAAGGTGCATGCCACGCTCAGGCGTGAGGTGGTGAACGGCCTGTCGCTGCTGTACACGTGGGAAGGGCAGGACCCGAAGGCCAAGGCCATCCTGCTGGCCGCGCACCAGGACGTGGTGCCGGTGGCGCCCGGCACCGAGGGCGACTGGCAGGAGCCGCCGTTTGCCGGTTTTGTCAAGGACGGCTACATCTGGGGCCGGGGCTCGTGGGACGACAAGGGCAATCTGTTTTCGCAGATGGAAGCGGTGGAAATGCTGATCGCCAGCGGCTACAAACCGCCGCGCACCATTTACCTCGCCTACGGCGCCGACGAGGAGGTGAGCGGTCTGCGCGGCGCGGCCCAGATCGCCGCGCTGCTCAAGAGCCGGGGCGCGCAGCTCGATTTCGTGCTCGACGAGGGCCTGCTGGTGCTCGACGGCGTGATGCCGGGGCTGAAAAAACCGGCGGCGCTCATCGGCGTGGCCGAGAAGGGCTACATGTCGGTGGCGCTCGCTACCACGGCGACACCGGGGCACTCGTCGATGCCGCCGAAACACGGCACCAGCGCGATCGCGATGATGGCCGCGGCGCTGAACGCGCTGGAAAACGACCAGATGCCCGCGGCCATCCGCGGCGTGGCGGGTGAGATGTTCGACGTGCTCGCGCCCGAGATGGGGGGCTTCTCGCGCGTCGCGCTGTCCAACCTCTGGCTCTTCGGCCCGCTGGTGCAAAAGCAGCTCGAGGCGGCGGGCAGCACCAACGCCATGCTGCGCACCACCACGGCACTGACCATCGCCCGCGCCGGCAACAAGGAGAACGTACTGCCCGGGCGCGCCGACGCGACGGTGAACTTCCGCATCCTGCCCGGCGACACGCGGGACGGTGTGATGGCGCATGTGCGCTCGGCCGTGGGCAAGGTGGTGGACATGGCTCACGTCAAGGTCGAAGCCCTGCCCGGTGCCAAGGAGGCTTCCAAGGTGGCGCCGACGGGTTCGGTGCAGTACCGGAGGCTGAACCAGACCATCCGCGAGGTCTTCCCCGATGCGCTGGTCGCGCCCGGCCTGATGGTGGCGGCGACCGATTCGGTGCACTACGAGCCCATCAGCGACCACATCTTCAAGTTCTCGCCGGTGCGCGCCAACAGCGAGGATCTGAAGCGCTTTCACGGCACCAACGAGCGCCTGTCGGTCAAGGGCTATGCGGATGCGATCCGCTTCTATCACTGGCTCACCGGCCAAGCACGCTCGGGTCCACGTGCATCAGCGACAGGTCGAAGCGCTGGCCCGCAAGGTAGTCTTCCAGGCTCCTGAGCAGCAGCGGGCTCCTGTGGCGCTCGCGGCAGGAGCGGATCTCCTCGGGGGTCATCCACACGGTGCGCACGATGCCGGTGTCGAGCGCACGCCAGCCGTGATGCGCGAGCAGGCGCCCGCAGAAGGCAAAGCGCAGGTAGGTGATGTCCTCGCCGGTACGTGTCTTGGTGAACCGGTTCAGGTAGACGCCGACGAGCGAGAGCGGCTCGAAATCCCAGGCGGCCTCTTCCAGCACCTCGCGCGCGCAGCCCTGCGCCGGGGTTTCGCCCGGCTCCAGGTGGCCGGCCGGGTTGTTGAGCTTGAGGCCGTCGCTCGTTTCTTCTTCCACCAGCAGAAAACGCCCGTCCTGCTCGGCCACCGCCGCGACGGTGACGTGCGGCTTCCAGCGATCGACCGCGCCTGAAGGCATACGCGGGCTTTCCCGTCCGTCAGCGGAACTTGGGCAGGTGCAGGCGCGGCGGCACGCCCAGGCGGGTGTTGATCACCCACTGCTGCGCGATCGACAGGATGTTGTTCGTGAGCCAGTAGAGCACCAGGCCCGCCGGGAACATGAAGAACATGAAGCTGAATGCCAGCGGCATGATCCACATCAGCTTGGCCTGCATCGGATCGGGCGGCGCGGGGTTGAGTGCCGTCTGGAACAGCGTGGAGATCGTCATCAGGATGGGCAGGATGAAGTACGGGTCCTTGGTCGAGAGGTCCGTCACCCAGCCTATCCATGGCGCGTGGCGCATTTCCACGCTCGACAGCAGCACCCAGTACAGCGCGATGAACACCGGGATCTGGATCGCGATCGGCAGACACCCGCCCAGCGGATTGACCTTTTCCTCGCGGTAGATGCGCATCATCTCCTGCTGCATCTGCTGCGGCTTGTCCTTGAGGCGGGTGCGCAGGTCCTGGATGCGCGGATTCAGCGCCTTCATCTTGGCCATGCTCGAATACGCCTTGGCGTTGAGCCAGTAGAACGCCAGCTTGAGCAGCACCACCAGGCCGACGATGGACCAGCCCCAGTTGCCCAGGAGGTTGTGGATCTTCTCGAGCAGCCAGTACAGCGGCTTGGCGAGGATGGTGAGGTAGCCGTAATCCTTGATCAGCTCCAGCCCCGGGGTGAGGCCTTCGAGCACGGTCTCCACCTGGGGGCCGACGAACAGCCGCGCGTCTATGGTCTTGGTCTGCCCGGGCGCCAGTTCGCCGAAGGGGGTGATTTCCTGCGCCCGGTAGCAGCAGTCGGGCACCTGCGAGCCGATGTCGGCGGCATTCACATGCAGCTGGCGCGGCGTGCCTTCGGGCAGCAGCCAGGCGGTGGCGAAGTAATGCTGCACCATGGCGATGTAGCCGTCGGTCGATTCGGCGGGGATCTCGACCTTCTTTTCCCGGATCGCCTTGAAGGTGATCTTCTGATACTTCTTGGCGCTGGTGTAGACCGCCGGGCCGGTGAAGGTGGAATAAAACGGCACGGCGCCATCGGGCTCGTTGCCATCGCGCACCAGCTGCAGGTACAGCTGCGGCGCCACGGCGGCCGTGCCGGTGTTGACCACCTCATGGCGCACCGCGATGTCGTAGGCGCCGCGCTTGAGCGTGTAGGTCTTCACGAGCTTCACGCCGCCCAGATCGGGCGACTCGAAGCGCACGGTGAGTTCGTTGTCCGCGCTGCCCAGCTCGCGCGGGCCGGGGGCCACGTGCATGATGGTCTTGTGGGTGGGGAAGGGCCCGCCGATCAGGCCGGTCTGCGCGACGTACAGGTGCCTGGCGTCTTCTTCCAGCAGCACGAAGGGCTTGGGGTCGTCCTGGCTGCCCTTGTGGTGCAGCAGCTCGCCCTTCACGAGCGAGCCGCCCTCGTTGTCGAAGGTGAGCTTGAGCACATCGGTCGAGACGGTCACGAGCTCATGCGCGATCGCGGGCTGCGCGGGCGCGGTGGTGGGCACGGCCGCGGCGCTGGCGCTTGGCGCGGCAGGCTGCGGCGGCTGGGCCGCGCTCGGACTGGCCGCGGGCATGCTCGCCGGGCTGCTGGCCGGGTGCGCGGAGGATGTGCTCGCGGTCGTCTGCGTGGCCGGTGACGGGAAGAAGGTGGCCTGCCTGCCGTTGTAGACCTGCCATTTGTCCCACAGCAGAACCATGGAAAAGCCAAAGATCACCCACAGGATGGTGCGGCGAATGTCGTTCATGAGTGTTCGCTTGTGCGGGAAGAAGGAGGTTGGGCGGCGCTGTTCAGGCGGGAGAACAGGCGCAGCTCGCGCGGCATCGTATCGGGCACGGGATCGTGTCCGCCGTCGCACCATGGGTGGCAGCGCGCGATGCGCTTGAGGGTGAGGTAGCCGCCGACCGCCGCGCCGTGGCGCTGCAGGGCCTGCAAGGCGTAATTGGAGCAGGTCGGCTCGAAGCGGCAGCTGTTGCCCAGCCAGGGGCTCAGCAGCAGCTGGTAGCCGCGCACCATCGCCATGAGCAGGCGCCGCATCATGACCGGGCGTCCGGCCTGGGCAGGCGGGCGAAGAGCAGCAGCAGCTCGGCGCGCACGGCGCGCTTGAGCGCGTGCGAGGCCGCGCTCACGAACTGCTCGCGATCGAAGGCCGTGCGCAGCCGCACCACGTAGGCCGCGTGGGCCAGCGTGGGCGCCTGCTGCTCAGCCACGGCGTAGATCTGCCGGCGAATGGCGTTGCGCGTGACGGCGCGGCGCGCCCAGCGCTTGGGCACCAGCGCGCCCAGCCAGAGCTCGCCGTGGGCAAACAGGGGATGCGGCGCGTCCAGCGCTAGGCCATGCAGCGCGAAATGCGCCGTACGGGCCAGGGTGCCTGCGGTCATCGTGGCCTGGAATTGGGGACGGGTTTTCAGCCGATGCATGGGGCAACGGCGCGGCGCAAGCGCTGTCAGGGCTGCACGAGCAGAGGCTGCGCGCGCGGCGCCCGCTCAGACCGCCAGGCGCTTGCGACCCTTGGCGCGGCGTGCGTTGATCACGGCGCGGCCGCCGCGCGTCTTCATGCGCACGAGGAAACCGTGAGTGCGCGCGCGGCGCGTCTTGGAGGGCTGATAGGTACGTTTCATGATCGATCCTTGGAAATTCGGTAGCGCCAAAGCCAGGCAGGTGCGCTCTTGCGGCAAGAGCGAAGAGCACGCACCATCAAACGCCTGCACGGCGCCACGCACGGACGGCCCCGAAAAGACTCTTCAGGGAAACGGGCGATTATCGCAGCACTCATGATGCGCGGCAAATTTTTTCACGGAAAGCTTCGGGCGGGGAGCGTGCGCGTCGCCCGCTCCGGGTTGTGGATAACTTCCTCGCAGGCTAGAATGGCCGGTCTTGTTTCGTGCTTTACAGACAACCAAGGAAGCGCCTCCAAACCCTGTGCGGTTCGTACGGGGTTTGAAGCACTTTCCCCAAAAGAATCGCCCCGATGTACGAGGGAGTCCCCTTTTCCGCCACCGTGAAAACCGCCGCCGCGAATGCGCAAGACCCTGCTGCGCAGGAGTTGTGGCAGGCCTGTCTCACGCAGCTGGCGCAGCAGCTGCCCGAGCAGCAGTTCAACACCTGGATCAAGCCTCTGAAGGTGGAGGTCGCGCCCGATCTCTCGCGCGTCACCCTGTTCGTCGCCAATCGCTTCAAGCTCGATGGGGTGCGCGCCCAGTATGGCGCGCAGATTGCCGCCGCGCTGCAGGCGGCCGTGGGCGAGCCCGTGCAGCTGGAGCTTGCGCTGGCGCCCCGGCGCGCCACGCCCAGGGTGGTGGCCGAGCACGCGCCGCGCGCGCCAGCCCAGCCGCTGGCGGACGAGATGGCCTTTGAGGAGCCCGAGGTCATGCCCGCGCCCACGCCGGCGCCGCATTCGCGCCTGAATCCGGCGCTCACCTTCGCCACGCTGGTCGAGGGAACGGCCAACCGCATGGCGCGTTCGGCGGCGATGCATGTGGCCGCGCAGCCGGGGCAGATGTACAACCCGCTGTTCATCTACGGCGGCGTGGGCCTGGGCAAGACCCATCTGATGCACGCCGTGGGCAACCAGTTGCTGGCCGAGCGCGCGACGGCGAAAGTGCGCTACATCCACGCCGAGCAGTTCGTCTCCGACGTGGTGCGCGCGGTGCGGCACAACGCCTTCGAATCGTTCAAGGAAAGCTACCACTCGCTCGATCTGCTCCTGATCGACGATGTGCAGTTCTTCGCCAACAAGGACCGCACGCAGGAGGAGTTCTTCAACGCCTTCGAGGCGCTGCTGGCCAAGAAGAGCCATATCGTGATGACGTCGGACACCTATCCCAAGGGCCTGACCAACATCCACGAGCGGCTGGTGTCGCGCTTCGACGCGGGCCTGTCGGTCGCGATCGAGCCGCCCGAACTGGAGATGCGCGTGGCCATTCTCATCAACAAGGCGCAGGCCGAGGGCGCGCAGATGCCCGAGGAGGTGGCGTTCTTCGTGGCCAAGAACGTGCGCTCCAACGTGCGCGAGCTCGAAGGCGCGCTGCGCAAGGTGCTGGCCTACGCGCGCTTCAATGCCAAGGAAATCTCGATTGCCGCCGCGCGCGAGGCGCTGCGCGATCTGCTCAGCATCCAGAACCGCCAGATCAGCGTCGAGAACATCCAGAAGACGGTGGCCGACTACTACAAGATCAAGGTCGCCGACATGTACAGCAAGAAGCGCCCGGCGAGCATCGCGCGCCCGCGCCAGATCGCGATGTACCTGGCCAAGGAGCTCACGCAGAAGAGCCTGCCCGAGATCGGCGAGCTCTTCGGCGGACGTGACCACACCACCGTGCTGCACGCGGTGCGCAAGATCGGCGGCGAACGCCAGCAGCTCACCGAGCTCAACCAGGAGTTGCACGTGCTCGAACAGACCCTCAAGGGCTGAGTGGGCGTGAAAGAACCCATGCGCAGTCCTGTTTCGCCAGCCTCTGTTTTTTCGTCATTCATTTCACCGAGGTTCACCCGATGATTGTCCTGAAGAGCACCCAAGACAAATTTCTGGCGGTTCTGCAAGCGGTATCCGGCATCGTCGAGCGCCGTCACACGGTGCCCATTCTGGCCAACGTGCTCATTCGCAAGACCGCCAGCGCGCTGCAGTTCACCACGAGCGACCAGGAAATCCAGATCCGCACCGTGGTGGAACTCGGCGGCGACGTGGGCGACTTCGCCACCACCGTGGGCGCTCGCAAGTTGATCGACATCCTCAAGACCCTGCCCGCCGACCAGACGGTGAGCCTGGATTCGGGCGCCTCCAGACTCGTGCTCAAGGGCGGCAAGAGCCGCTTCACGCTGCACACGCTGCCGGCCGAGGATTTCCCGCTGGTGCAGGAATCGAGCAGCTTCGGCCCGGCGTTCAGCGTGCCGCAGAAGGTGCTCAAGGAACTGCTGGCGCAGGTCTCGTTCGCGATGGCGGTGCAGGACATCCGCTACTACTTGAACGGCATCCTGTTCGTCGCCGAGGGCAAGACGCTCTCGCTCGTGGCCACCGACGGTCACCGCCTCGCGTTCACCGCCGCCGAGCTGGAAGTGGAAGTGCCCAAGCAGGAGGTGATCCTGCCGCGCAAGACGGTGCTCGAATTGCAGCGCCTGCTCTCGGACGCCGAGGGTGCGATCCAGATGCAGTTCGCGGGCAACCAGGCTCGCTTCACCTTCGGCGGCATGGAGTTCGTCACCAAGCTTGTCGAGGGCAAGTTCCCCGACTACAACCGCGTGATCCCGCGCAACTACACGCAGAGCATCACGCTCGGGCGCGCGCCGTTGCTCGCGAGCCTGCAGCGCTCGGCCATCATGACGAGCGAGAAGTTCAAGGGCGTGCGCCTGAACATCGAGCCGGGATCCTTGCGCGTCTCCAGCAACAACGCCGAGCAGGAAGAGGCCGTCGATGAACTCGACATCGATTACGACGGCGAACCGATCGAGATCGGCTTCAACGTCACGTACCTCATCGACGTGCTCACCAACATGAGCCAGGAGATGGTGCGCATCGACATGATGGATGGCAGCAGCTCGGTGGTCTTTCAGATTCCGGGCAACGAGCACTTCAAGTATGTCGTGATGCCCATGCGAATTTGATAGCTTCTGGCGCTTGTCTGTAAAGCGCCGGAGCTGCTTTTGATATTGAACATTTGCGGAGACGCACCGCGTTTCCCCGAAGCTGCTGCGATGACCAACGAGAACCACGAGAACCACCATGCCGCGCCCGCAGGGCCCGGCAACGCCAGCGGCTACGGCGAATCCGCCATCCAGATCCTCGAAGGGCTGGAGGCGGTGCGCAAGCGCCCCGGCATGTACATCGGCGACACGTCCGATGGCACCGGGCTGCACCACCTGGTGTTCGAGGTGGTGGACAACTCCATCGACGAGGCGCTCGCCGGTTACTGCGACGACATCGCCGTCACCATCCACGCCGACGGCAGCTTGAGCGTGACCGACAACGGCCGCGGCATTCCCACCGGCGTGAAGATGGACGACAAGCACGAGCCCAAGCGCTCGGCCGCCGAGATCGCGCTCACTGAACTGCACGCGGGCGGCAAGTTCAACCAGAACAGCTACAAGGTCTCGGGCGGGCTGCACGGCGTGGGCGTTTCGTGCGTGAACGCGCTCAGCAAGTGGCTGCGCCTGACGGTGCGCCGCGATGGCCAGGTGCATCAGATCGAGTTCGCGCGCGGCGCGGCGCAGAACCGCCAGATCGAGGTGGTCGACGGCTTCGAGACCTCGCCGATGAAGATTACCGGCACCACCGAGGACCGCGGCACCAGCGTGCGCTTCCTGCCCGACGTGGAAATCTTCGGCGACAACCACGACTTCCATTACGAGACGCTGGCCAAGCGTCTGCGCGAGCTTTCGTTCCTGAACAACGGCGTGCGCATCCGCCTGATCGACGAGCGCACCGGCAAGGAAGACGACTTCTCGGGCGCGGGCGGCGTGCTCGGCTTCGTCAAGTTCATCAGCACCGGCAAGAAGGTGCTGCACCCCACGCCGTTCTACGCCAGCGGTTCGCGCCCGGCCGAAACCTACGGCGGCATCCCCGGCACCGAGATCGGCGTCGAGGTGGCGATGCAGTGGAACGACGGCTACAACGAACAGGTCCTCTGTTTCACCAACAACATCCCGCAGCGCGACGGCGGCACGCACCTCACGGGCCTGCGCGCGGCGATGACGCGGGTGATCGGCAAGTACATCGCCGACAACGAACTGGCCAAGAAGGCCAAGGTGGAAGTCACCGGCGACGACATGCGCGAGGGCCTGTGCTGCGTGCTCTCGGTCAAGGTGCCCGAGCCCAAGTTCAGCAGCCAGACCAAGGACAAACTGGTGAGCAGCGAAGTGCGCGCGCCGGTGGAGGACATCGTCGGCAAGCTGCTGGCCGACTACCTCGAAGAAAAGCCCAACGACGCCAAGATCCTCTGCGGCAAGATCGTCGAGGCGGCGCGCGCGCGCGAGGCCGCGCGCAAGGCGCGCGAGATGACGCGGCGCAAGGGCGTGCTCGACGGCATGGGCATGCCCGGCAAGCTCGCCGACTGCCAGGAAAAAGACCCGGCGCTGTGCGAGATCTACATCGTCGAGGGCGACAGCGCCGGCGGCAGCGCCAAGCAGGGGCGCGACCGCAAGTTCCAGGCCATCCTGCCGCTGCGCGGCAAGATCCTGAACGTGGAGAAGGCGCGCTACGAAAAGCTGCTGTCCAGCCAGGAAATCATCACCCTCATCACGGCGCTGGGCACCGGCATCGGCAAGGCGGCGAGCGACGACGAGAACGGCAATGGCAACGGCAAGAGTGGCGCGGATGATTTCGACATCGCCAAGCTGCGCTACCACCGCGTCATCCTCATGACCGACGCCGACGTGGACGGCGCGCACATCCGCACGCTGCTGCTCACCTTCTTCTACCGCCAGATGCCCGAGCTGGTCGAGCGCGGCCACGTCTACATCGCGCAGCCGCCGCTGTACAAGGTGAAGAACGGCAAGGAAGAGCTGTACCTGAAGGACGGTCCGGCGCTGGACCAGTTCCTGTTGCGCGTGGCGCTGGTCGGCGCGGCGGTGAACACCGGCGGGGCCGAGCCGCGCACGCTCGAAGGCACGGAGCTGGCCGATCTGGCGCGCCAGCACCAGCGCATGGAAGCCATCATCGAGCGCCTCTCGGCCTACATGGACGCCGAGGCGCTGCGCGCGGTGGCCGATGGCGTGGTGCTCGACCTCTCCAGCCTGGAGGCGGCGCGGGCCAGCGCCGACAAGCTGCAGGCCAAGCTGCGCGAACTCGACCACGCGGGCACCGAGGCCGAAGTGACCGCTGAAACCGACCCGCGCCACGGCGGCCTGCTGCTGCGCATCAGCCGCCACCACCACGGCAACATCAAGAGCAGCATCGTGGCGCAGGACTTCATCGCCGGCAGCGACTACGAGGCGCTGGCCGAAGGCGCCAAGAATTTTCACGGCCTGCTCGCCGAAGGCGCCCGCGTGATGCGCGGCGAGGGCGACAAGAAGAAGGAAGAAAAGGTCAGCGACTTCCGCCAGGCCATGCGCTGGCTGCTCTCCGAAGCCGAGCGCACCACCAGCCGCCAGCGCTACAAGGGCCTGGGCGAAATGAACCCCGAGCAGCTCTGGGAAACCACCATGGACCCCGCCACGCGCCGCATGCTGCGCGTGCAGGTGACCGACGCGGTCGAGGCCGACCAGGTCTTCACCATGCTGATGGGCGACGACGTCGAGCCGCGGCGCGAGTTCATCGAGACCAATGCGCTGCACGCGGGCAATATCGACGTGTGAACGTGTTGCTTGACGAGTTCTGCACGAAGCAGGAGGCCGCTGCGGTCATCCGCGTTCCGCGACTCCTTTCATCACACCGGTGATCAAGCTCAACGCTGCAGCGCCTTGCGCGTCATGCGGTAGCCCGACTCGATCAGTTGGTCGATGGTCTGGCGCGAGAAGTCGTAGTCCCTGGATGACGGTTCATCCTCGCTGTTTTCGCGGACGATGCGGGTGATCGTCATCGGCGCATCCTCGCCCATCATCGCGATGAAGCGCGGGCGATGGCGGATGCGCTCGGCGGCTGTGGCCGGCAGATCGGCGACGATTTCGTCGACCAGTCTGCGGAAATCGCGCACCAGGGTGCGTGTTCTCAGGTCATTGTGAATGCGTTCCGAGTAGAGGATTTCGCTCTGCCGGGCCATGGTTTCGGCGAGGTTGGCGGGCATGGCGTTGCGCTTGCCGGGGAACAGGTCGATGATGAAGACGCGCTTGCCGGCCGATCCGCAGCGCTGCACGACCAGATCCAGCGGTGAATTGCTGACGATGCCGCCGTCCCAGTAATGCCTGCCGTCGATCGTCGTCCACGGGAAGCCGGGCGGCAGGCTGCCGCTGGCGATGATGTGCGCGGACGTCAGGTCGTCCACATAGCTGTCGAAGACGACGAGTTCGCTGGTCTGCACATCGACCGCGCTCACCATGAGCCGAACCGGGCTGGACCTCAGCTTGCCGAAGTCGACGTATTTTTCAAGCAGCTTGACGGCGGGCGCGTTGTCGTAAAGGCTGGCCCAGCGGTGCGGCCACTGCTCCGGGCCAAGCATCGGCTGGAACCAGCGCGGCGTGAAAAATTGAGGCACGCCGAACAGCGCGATCTGCCCGCACGCCAAGTCCCGGCGCAAATTCTCGTCTGCAATGAACGGCGTGGCGATGGCCAGATCGTTCCAGAAGGCGGTCAGTGCCTCTGCAGCGCGGTCGGGATTGCCGGCGATGATGGCGCCATTGAAGGCGCCGATCGACACGCCGGCGACCACGTCCGGGCGGACGCCGGACTCTTGCAACGCCCGGACCGCGCCGCATTCGAACCCGCCAAAGGCGCCCCCGCCCTGCAGGATGTAGATGGTCTGGTTGGGGATGTGGCTCAGCGTGTAGTCCGGATCGGACAGGCGCGCCTTGCTCGACTTGAGGTTCACCCGGTGCTTGATGAGCAGCTCGGTCACCTTGGTCTCTTCCGTCGGCCGCCCGAACGAGAACAGCGCGCGGGGCACGTCACCCTGCAGATAGAAGGTCGCGAAGGATTTCGACTGCAGTGATCCGCGCTCTATCCTTTCATCACTGGCGTCGATGTGACCGAGCATGTTGAAGCTCAGATCGAACATCTCGCTGTAGAAATAGGTGACTTCGTCGTAAGGCACGCGCTGGCCGAGCATGTTGCGGGCCGCGGTGCGGCCCTGCCGGATGGCGTTGTCCCAATGTTCGACGCGGCGCTGGCGGCTGAAGATGGGGTCGAAGAAATTGGCCACGTCACCAGCGGCGAAGACCCCGGGCTGACTCGACTGCAGGAAGCGATCGACGACGATGCCGTTGTCCACTGCGATGCCGCTGCCCTGCAGGAAACCGGTTTCCGGGTTCACGCCGACGCCGATCACCACCATGTCGCAGGAGATGGTCCGGCCACCCTGCGTTCGTACCGCCTCGACCGCCGTTTCGCCGTGAAATGCCGCCGGACTGTCGCCGACGATGATGTCCACGCCATGCTGGTCGAAGCCGCGCTGGAGAAAAACCGAAACCCCCGGCATGTGGAGTTTCCCGAGCAATTCGCTGCGTTCGAGCAAGGTGACTTCCAGGCCGATCTGCCGCAGCGAGGCCGCGACCTCCAGGCCGATGAAGCTGCCGCCGACCACCACGGCCCGCCGTGCATCTCGCGCACGGGCGCGGATGGCTTCAGCGTCGTCCAGCGATCGAAGATAGAAGACGCCCGGCAGTGCTGCGCCGGGCAGCGACAAGCGCTTGGGCGATGCCCCGGTGGCGACGAGCAGTTGCTCGTAGTGGATCTCCGCGCCGGGCTTGGTACGAACGGATTTCCGCCCGGGATCGATGGCGGAAACAGGGGTGCCGAGAAGCAGTTCGACCGCCAACTCGCCGTATCGAGCCTTGCTGAGCACCTGCCTGGGTGGCGGCGCCTGCTCGGCCGTGAGGGCGATCTTCGACAGCGGCGGCCGGTGGTAGGGCAGATGCGACTCGGCACCGAGCAGGAGAATGCTTCCCTCGGCGCCCTCGGTCCGCAGGGTTTCCACCGCCGTGGCGCCGGCCAGGCCACCGCCGACGACGATGAAATCAAAGTGCTTGGTCATGTTTCGGTTTTCGTGATCTTGGCGGCCGCGTCTGTTAATTTGTTTCTTCCGCCCGTGGGGAACGGATACCAAAAAGCACATGCGTACTTTTTTGGAATGACTGATTTTTCATTGTCTCGCCCCTTGAACATCACAAAGACCTGCGGCGCCGATGCGGTCACCCTGATCGAGCAGCCATAACTGCCCCCGTGTGAAGAAAGATTCGCCCATCAGATACGAACCCGTCATCGGAGCGGTCAACGAACGTTGGCAGAGGTTCAATGGTGGCATCGACTGCTTGAGCGATTGAATGAATCGTTCTGCTGCTGCATCCACATCGGGTGAGACCGTGTGCAGAACGCTCCAGCGAATACCGTTGTATGTCCGTGCCACCCCCACGAAGACCTGTTGCGCACCGACACGAAAAGGCGTTTGCCATAGCCTGACGGTGACGACCTCCTTGCCTTGCGGGTTCTCGATCGGCCGCTCGAAAGCCAGCTCATTGACACGGTCATTCCAGAGCGCCGGCGCGAGCGGTGCCGTGGTGTAGTCCAAACCCTGTCGGGCAAGGCGCAGCAAATTCTTCAGATCAGGAGTATCGGCCGGGAGCCAGCCCGCTCGGCTCAAAAGACCGGACAATGCTTGCGCACTTGGCGTGGCGATGGCAAACGAAAGCGGTTGTTCCGGTGCGCCGAAAAGAGACGATGTGCTCGCGAGTTTTTGAGCGCGCAGCATGTCATCCAAAGGATGATTGACGTGGATGATTGCTTCCGGTGCAGGAGCCGGGACTGGCAGCGTGCGAGTGGCGGCATAGGCAACAAACCCGGCGATCGTGATCGCGATCAAGCCGAAAGCCACCGTTTTCTGGTGGCGTCTGGTTGGCATATTCCAATCAATTTTCCCGCTTGCAGTCAGCCATTCCGTCAGGCTGATGCCCACAATAAGCCAAAGTGCACCAACCAGGTAACCCGCCCAGATGTCACTTAAATAGTGCACGCCGAGAATGATGCGACTGAGGCCGATCAGGAGCACAAGCCCGACAGTCCAAAAGAACAGGTTGAGCCGCACCTTCCATCGGGTTGCAGAGCGCATGAGCAGGTAGCCAAGGAACCCGTAAAAGGCGACAGCGGCGGTTGCGTGTCCGCTCGGAAACGAATAAGAAGTTTCAAGCAGGGCGGCTTCGGTCGGCCTGGGTCGCTCGAACGCCAACTTGCTCAGGGCGCTAAAAGCTGCCGCCCCCAGGCCAGACACCAACAAACCCACAATCGCGTATTTCCGGTTCAAAAGCCAGAGCAGCAGCGCCACCGCAGCCAACAGCACCCCGACCACCGACGACTGGCCCAGATCGGTGATCCAAACGAACGGAGGAATGATCTCCGGCACGCGAAAAGCGGCAACCAGCTGGGACGTTGCGTGATCAATCGCGACAATCGGATCGGAAGTGACAACATCCTCGACGATGCCGGCGAACAAGGCCAGAACATAGGTGAATGCCAAGGCGAGAACCGTCAGCGGCAGGCCTTGAAAATGGGTGCGATCGATCCGTTCCGTGAGGAAGCGGATGCTGTCTGGATGTTCGTGTACCCATCGCCGAACGTAGGCATTGCGACCCAGAGCCGCCTTTGTCGAGCGAATGAGAGAACCTGCGACCCGCCATATGTCACGACCCCTGCGCGCAACGAAGCGTTGCAGGAGCCAAAGCAGCGCCCAAGTGACAAGCACAGCCACCAACACCATTCCGGCCCGTGACATCCACGTTTGCGCAACCTTTAGCGACTGTCCGAACAGATAGCCGCCGCCGACCCACTGTGCTCCCCAGCCGATCGCTCCCAGGAAGTTCCAGAAAAGGAAGGTGCGGTATCTCATTCCCACGGTACCGGCGACGAATGGCGCAATTTCCTTGACGCTGGGTATGAAGCGCCCCAGAAAAACGCTCCTGGCGCCATGCCGGTCAAAAAATCGGTGAGCCTGCTCGAAATGACCAGGGGTCAGGAACCAGATGCCATCACGCGTCCATTTATTGCCATAACGCTCTCCCAGCCAGTAATTGAAATTATCACCAACGACAGCGCCAGCAATGGCGAATAACAACAGATCGCCGAAGTCCAGGTAACTGCCGGCCGCCAGGGCCCCCAGCATCAGAAGCAACGTCGAGCCGGGCAGAAAAAGTCCGACCACAAGCGCCGTTTCCAGCAGAGCAGCCAAGAAGGCCGCCCAATAACCGAGCATATGGAGGTGCTCGATGAATGGCAGGATGGAACTGAACAATCTCTCGATCAAAACAACCCTCTCCGGGCGATTGGCAGATGCTGGTGGGCTGGAGGTCGAGCCTCGAGCCTTCGCCATGCGGTGTCAAGCTCGTCCACTCTATCTTGGCGTACCGCAGGAGCAGCTGCATGGCACGCAGGTTCCTGGTGCGCCGGTGGATCAGCGTTGCCTTGGTGCTTCGCATCGAGGGTGTGCCTTGGCCCCTGAAATCGTCGCGACCCGCTGAGTTGCCGTTTCCCCCGCGGAAGAAACGGCGGACCCGTGCCCACCGGCTGCGGGACGCCCGCGGTTGCGAGGCTCGTCGCAGTGGCTTGGCGGCAGCGCCGTGGGTAGCCCTTGCGGGTGCAGGGCAAGCGAGTTGCCAGGCAGATTGTTTCTTTATTGGAAACAATCAAATTCAAAAACCAGTCTTTTAAAGACTAGGGAAAACCCTCACACTACGAGTCATCGAAGGGCGCCACAGCGCTCCTCCGGTAAGGGAAGTGGCTCAGGCCACCCATTGACCGAATGTTTTTTTGTTTGGTTTGTCACGTTTTCAGGAGAAAGACCATGATCCGCAAGAATTTCGCTTTTGCTTCCGTCGCCGCCGTGCTGCTCGCTTCCGGCACCGCTTTTGCCGCGGGCTCGCAGCCTGCCGCGGGCGAAGCGCCCTTCTTCCAGGCACAGAGCGTCGCCGCGGGCGCCAGCCAGGTGCAGCGTGCCACTGTGTCGGCACAGGCGCCGCTCGCAGGCAATCTGCCGGTCGCTCAAACGGCCACGACGAGCGATCTGAGCCGTGCGCAGGTGCGCGAAGCCACGCGTGAAGCGCTGACCCACGGCTTCCGTCCGGCCAGCGGCTATCAGTCCTGATCGGATGGCGCGATGAGGCCGGTCGCTGCCGGCCGTCAGACGCAGGGGCACGCGGTTCGCCGTGTGCCCTTTTTCGTGGGCGGGTGATGACGGGCCCGCACATGCCTCAGGGCTGGCGCGGTGGCTGCAGGATGGCGCGAACGAGGTTGCGGCTGTGTGCGCCGAAGTGGCGCATCAGCGTGGCGATGCTGGTCTCCAGCGCCGCGCGCGATGCCGGTCCCTGGCGAGCGACCTCGGCCATGAGGTCGATCCGGCCCGCGTGCACGCCGAAGTCGAACGTCGGGTCGTCCACATATCTGGACGGCACCGAGGCGAGCATCTGGTCGGTGACGGCCTTGCCCATGGAAGACGATTCCAGCGAGACCACATCGCGCAGCGTGTCGTCGTTCCATGAGCCATAGCTCGCGTCGGTCTTCGTGTCGTGCAGCGCGTTCTCCAGCGCCGTCGTCTGGCGCGCCCTGGCGCTGGCCTGGATCATCTGGCTTTCATAGCGTTCGAGCACGAAGTGGCGGTTGGACAGCAGCACCACCATGTCGTTCTTGCGCGCGGGCAGGCCGAGCACCGCCAGCAACTGGATGCCGATGAGCCGCGCCGTCGAGAACCCCGGCGCGAGACTCGCGTGGTAGGGCTGGGTCAGGTCCTGCGCGTAGTGCGACGCCAGGCCCGTGAAGCGCCAGCCCCAGTACGGATGGCCGCTTTGGAAGGCCAGCTCGGCAAGGCCCATGTACTGGTGCAGCCGCAGTTCGGGGTAGGTGCGCTTGAGAAAACCGGCGGCGGCGTAGATCAGCGCCGACTCGTGGTAATAGCCCATGTGAAACGGCGCCTGCGTGGCGAAGCTCAGGCTCGGGTTGCCGAACGGCAGCTTGCCGAAGCCGTAGAGCGGCCCCCAGGCCGAGGGGCTGTCTTCCCAGAGGTTCACGTCCATGCCGTAGTCGGGCTCGTCGCTGGCGCTGGCGAGCACGGCGAGCGGCGCCACCTTCTCGCCCGGCTCCAGGCGCACGAAGCGGTGCTTTTCGCCGTCTTCGGCGCTCAGCGGCAGCGCGCTCACGGCGTCGTGCGGCATGCGCGCGGCTGTGGGCTCGGGCCCCCAGGGGTCGGGCTGCACGTAGAGCGCCAGGCGGCTTTCGGGTGAGACGCGCAGCGCCATCAGGAAGGCCTTGCGCAGCGCCTGCGGGCCCTGGCTGGCCACGGCAGGGTCCAGACGCAGCGCGGCGGGCAGCGGCGGGTAGTGGACGATGTGCGCGCGCGCCCAGGCGTCCTGCGCATCGATCAGCCGGGCGATGGCCGGGGCCTGGTCGGCGAGGAAGTCTTCCAGCGGCTCGGCCGTCACGGGCGCGGCCTGGCTGACTTCGGGCAATACCTCGAAGGCGCGGTAGGAGGCCAGCGCATGGTTGCTCCAGGCCCAGGCGGCGGGGCTGGCGCACAGGGCGAGCAGGGCGGCGAGCAGCAGGCGCTTGATGGGGTGACGCTTTGTGGTGGGAGCGGCTTCAGCCGCGAATGGCTCCGTGCAGGCCTTCGCGGCTGAAGGAGGATGGGAACATCGTGGGGTCCCGGCTTCAGTCGGTGGAGGGGTAGCCGGTGATGGCACGGATGTCGGCGTACAGCGGCTTCAGGCGATCGTACATGCGCCGGTAGACGCGCCGGTAGAGCTGCTCGTAGGTGCGCACGTGTGCGGGGTCGGGCGTGAAGACGCGGCCCACGCGCGTCATCGCCTGCGCGGCGCTGGCGAAATTGGCGTGCAGGCCCAGGCCGACGCTGGCGATGATGGCCGCGCCCAGGCCGCTGGTCTCGTACAGGTGCGCGCGCTCGCACGGCAGGTTGAAGACGTCGGCGGTGATCTGCATCGCCGCGTCGCTCTGCGAGCCGCCGCCCGCCACGCGCAGGCGCGTGATGCGCGCGCCACCGCGCCGCTCGATGCGCTCCCTGGCCTCGCGCAGCGCGTAGGCCAGTCCTTCGAGGATGGCGCGGTACAGGTGTGCGCGCGTGTGCACGTCGCCGAAGCCGATCACGGCGCCCTTGGCCTCGGGGCCGGGCACCTTGATGCCGGGGTTCCAGAAGGGCTGCAGTGTCAGGCCCAGCGACCCGGCGGGCACGCGGCCCACGAGGGCGTCGAACAGGCTCTCGGGCGTGACGCCCAGGCGCGTGGCCTCCATCGCCTCGTTCTGGCCGAACTGCTCCTTGAACCAGTTGACCATCCAGAAGCCGCGCGTGATCTGGATTTCGGTGTTGTAGTGGCCGGGGATCGCCGCCGGGTAGGGCGGGATGAAGCGCGTGGCCTCCAGATAGCGTGCGGTGGTGGTGTTGAAGGTGGCGGCCGTGCCGTAAGAGAGGCATCCGATCTCGGGCGTGAGGCAGCCCGCGCCGAGCACCTCGCAGGCCTTGTCGGCCGCGCCGGCAATCACGGGCAGCCCCGCCGGGAGGCCGGTCTGCGCCGCCGCCTCGGGCGTGACGCGGCCGATCACCGTGCCCGCGGGCACGAGTTCGGGCAGCATCGCGCGGCGCACCGGCAGCGCGTGCCACTTCCAGTCGTGCGCGCCCGCCCAGCGCCCGTGCTTGTAGTCGAAGGGCACGTAGCCGACCTGCGAGGCCACCGAATCGACCATGCGCCCCGCCAGGCGCCAGTGCAGCCAGCCCGGGAGCAGCAGGAACTTGTCCACGCGCGCCCAGAGCTCGGGCTGGTGCTGCGCGATCCAGTTGGCCTCGGCCTCGTGCTGGAAGTGCCGCACCGTGGCGCGCATGCCGATGCCGGCGAAGGCCGCCTCCCACCACCAGGGCAGGCGCGGCGCGCGGGCCGCACGGCGCTGGTCCAGCCAGATCATCGAGGGGCGCAGCGGCTGGCCGTGTGCGTCGAGCGTGACGGGCACGGCGCGCTGCGTGGTGACGACCACGCCCGCGATCGAGGCCGGTGGCACCGTGGTGCGCGCCATGAGTTCGCGCGTCGCCGTGCACAGCGTCTGCCAGAAGTCCTCGGGCTCGCATTCCATCCAGCCGGGCTCGGGCGAGCGGTAGTGGGTGATGGCCACCTGCGCCTTGTCCAGCAGATTGCCCCGCAGGTCGAACAGCAGCGCGCGCACGCTTTGCGTGCCGTGGTCGATGGCGAGCAGGCAGGGCGGGGGCATCGTGCGATGACTATGAAGGGTGTAGCTACCCGCGCTTGACTGACAAGGGCTGGAGGCCGATTTGACCCATATCCGGCAACTGGTAGTGCCGGGCGATGAGGGCACGGTAGCGCTGGCGCTCCTGGTCCCAGCGCGCGGGCGACCAGCCCAGCGCCGGGGCGCACAGCGCCTGCACCTGATCGAGCAGCGCCTCGCCGCCACGCGGCAGCAGCAGGCCCAGGCGGGTGCGGCGCAGCAGCAGGTCGTCCAGGTGGTGCACGGCCTCGTGGCGCGCAGCCACCCGCAGTTCGATCCAGAGCGTGGGCGTGCCCGCGATGCGTTCGAGCTGCGCCGCCGTGGCGCCCGCGCACAGCGCCCCGGCGCCATTGCCGTAGCGCGCCTGCAGCCGTGCCTGCACGGCGGGGGAAAGCGCCGGGTTCAAGCGGCTTGCGGGCTGGAAAACCGGCGCATCGCTGGCGGTCCAGGCGCGGCCCACGTGGCGCGCGGCCAGCGCCAGCGCATCCTGCGCCATCAGGCGGAAGGTGGTGAGCTTGCCGCCCGCGAGCGTGATGAAACCGCCCTCGTCGCGCACCAGGTGCTCGCGCGTGGCGCGCGAGGCCTGCGCGTGGCCATCGGCGATGACGGGGCGCACGCCCGAGAAGCACGAGAGCACATCCGCCGCCGTCAGCCGCGCATCCGGAAACTGGCCGTTCACGGCATCCAGCAGGTAGCGCGCCTCGGCGGCGCTGATGCGCGCCTCCTGGTCGAGGTCGTCGCCGTGATCGAGATCGGTGGTGCCGATCAGCGTCGCGCCCTCCCAGGGGTAGAAGAACACCGGGCGGCCGTCGGCCGGGTGCATGAAGCTGATCGCCTGCGCCACCGGCAGGCGCCAGAAGGGCACGATGAGGTGGCTGCCGCGCAGCGGGCGCAGCAGCGTGCGGCCGGCGCCGCGCAGCCGGTCGCCCCAGGCGCCGGTGGTGTTGACGACGCAGCGCGCCCGCACGGTGTGCTCGCGCCCCGTGAGCGCATCGTGCAGTTGCACACTGAAGCCGCCGCCCTGCCCGTGCACCCCTCGCACGCCCAGGTCGTTGAGCGTGACGGCGCCCTGCTGCCTTGCCTCCTGCAGCACGCGCAGCACCAGGCGCGCGTCGTCGGTGCTCGCGTCGTGGAAGACGAGGCTGCCGCGCAATCCTGGAGGCGCGAGGCCCGGGGCGAGCCACTGCGTCGCGGCCAAGTCGGCCCGGTGGTGGCTGTGCTGGCGCGCCATGCGGTCGTACACCATGAGGCCGGCCTGCATCAGCCAGCGCCCCGTGGGGCGGCGCGCGCAATCGGCCCAGAGGAAGCTCTGCAAGCGCACCAGCGCCGGGGCCTCGCGCAGCAGGCGCTCGCGCTCGCGCACCGCGTGCAGCGTGGTCTTGAGGTCGCCCTGCTTGAGGTAGCGCAGGCCGCCGTGCACGAGTTTGGACGAGCGGCTCGATGCGCCCCAGGCGAAGTCGCGCTGCTCGGCGAGCAGCACGCGCCAGCCCGCCTGCGCCGCCTGCTGCGCCACGCCCGCGCCGCTGATGCCGCCGCCGATCACGAGCAGGTCCCACACCTCGTCACCGAGGCGCGCCAGCGTGGCTTCGCGCGGTGGAAAGGCGCCCTGCGGCGCGTCGCTCAATCGGCCCATGGCCCGCCGTCCTGCAGCAGCTTGCCGGGGTTCATGATGCCGTGCGGGTCGAACTGCTCGCACAGGCGCGCAAGCGTGGCCATGCCCAGCGGGCCCTTCTCCTGCGCCAGATGCGCGGCGTGGTCGCGCCCCACGCCGTGCTGGTGGCTCACGGTGGCGCCGTGCGCGGCGATCTGCGCCGCCACGGCGGTCTTGAGCGCGCGCCAGCGCGCGAAATTCGGCTCGAACCCGCCCTCGGCCGTCGGCCAGACGTACTGCGCGTAGATGCTGCTGCCCTCGGGGTAGACGTGCGAGAGGTGCGTGAAGGCGTGCACCGGCGTGCCAGAGGGCGCGAAGGCGTCGCGCGCGGCCTGCTCCATCGCCTGCATCAGCGGCGTGACGCGCGGCCAGTCGACGGCGGTCTCTATCGTGTCCACGCTGTAGCCCAGATCCCAGAGCGTGTTGCGCAGATACGGGCCCTTGAAGCGATTCGTCGCCCATTTGCTCCCCAGCGCCGGGCCGATGAAGACGGCGCCGTGGCGCGCCAGCCAGCGGCGCGCCTGGCGTAGCGCGTGGCGGGCGGTGGCGGGGTCGGCGCTCACGCCCAGCATCAGCAGGCATTTGCCCGCGCCGCAGCCGCGCCAGGCCAGGTATTTTTCCAGCCAGGCGATGGCGCGCTCGTGCCCGGCCAGGCGCAGGTTGGTCTCGGTTTCAACGGCGTTCGAGAGGCGCAGCATCGACAGCGGCAGGCGCTGCTGCACCAGCGTGCGCACCGCCTCTTCGGCGCGCGCCCAGTCGGGCAGGAAGAAGGCGTGAAAGCGCTCGTGCCCGGGCAGGCGCGTCACGCGCATCACCGCCTCGGTCAGGATGCCGAGGCGCCCTTCGCTGCCGAGCACGATCTCGCGCAGATCGGGCCCGGCGCTGGCGGCCGGGAAGGTCGGCAGCAAGAGCGGCCCCACGGGGGTCTGTAGCCGCCCTCCGGCGAAGAGCTGCTCGATGCGTCCGTAGCGCAGCGACTGCTGGCCGCTGGAGCGCGTGACGACCCAGCCGCCCACGGTCGAGTATTCGAACGACTGCGGAAAATGCCCCAGCGTGTAGCCGTGCGCGCGCAGCTGCGCCTCCACCAGCGGGCCGGGCGTGCCTGCGCCGAAGGTGGCGAGCTGGCTCGCCGTATCCAGATGCACCAGCCGGTTCAGGCGCGTGAGCGCGATCGCCAGCACCGGGAGCTCGCCGAGCGGGCAATCGAGGTGCCCCGCCACGCTGGTGCCGCCGCCGATGGGGATCACCACCCAGTGCCGGGCGTGGGCCAGGTCGAGCAGCGCGCGCACCTCTTCATCCGAGACAGGGTGGGCCACGCCGTCGGGCACGGGCGGCAGGTGGCCCAGGCGTTTTCGGATCCAGTCGGCGTAGCTCTCGCCCCAGGCGGCGGCCAGGCGCGCATCGGGCGTGCGGTCGATCAGAAGGTGCTCGGGCAGGCGGGACGCCGGGATGCGCGCCAGCAGCGCCTCGCGTGGCACATCGGGCGTGGGATGCCCCGGCCCCAGGTGCTCGGCGAGCATGGCGCGGGCGGATTCGCCCAGCGCCATCGAGGTGGCCTCGTCGCCCCAGCCGTTCCAGCGTCGCATGCCTGCATACTCCCGTGGTTGCGCCCGCCACTGTAGGCGCGTGCCGCCTGTTTGCCATTTCGCCATGCCGCCATCCGCTTGTTCGATCACGCCAAACGCACCGGCACCGCGCGTCATCGCGCCGTATGCGCGCACGCTCTGGGATGCGGCCTTGGCCGCCGACGTGCCGCGCCACGCGTTGGCGCGGGCGCTCGGGCGCGAGGCGCCGGGCGACGAGGACCTGCCCGTCGCCAGCTACCTCGCGCTGCTGCAATGCGCGCTGCAAACGGCCGGGCGCGGCTTTGGCTGGCGGCTGGGGCAGAGCGTCAAGCCGACGAGCTACGGCGTCAACGGCATTCTGCTGTTGGCTTGCCCGACGCTGGGCGAGGCGCTGGCGCAGGTGCTGCGCTTCGAGTCGCTGGTGCACGACCTCGGGCGTTCGTCTTTCGCGCGCCGGGGCGCCGCGGTCGAATATGGCTGGGTCAGCCACTGCGGCGGCCATCCGGCGGGCGAGGCGCTCACGGAGTCGGTCTTCGCGGGCATCCACACCTGTGCCCAGTGGCTCGCGGGGCGCGCCATCGCCGGGTTCACGCTGGAGTTCATGCACCGCTGCGACGCGGCCACGGCGCGCGCCATCGAAGAGGCCAGTGGCGCGCGCGTGCGCGGCGGCTGCGCGGCCAACCGCGCGGTCTTTCCCGCGCAGGTGCTTGACTGGCCGATTCCGCAGGCCGACCAGGCGCTGCTGCCGCTGCTCAGCCGCCACGCGCAGGCGCTGCTGCAGGCGCGGCGCCCGCATGAGCCGGCGATCGCGGCGCAGGTGCGCCAGTGCGTGCTGCGCCGGCTGGGGCACGAGGAGGTGCGGCTGGCGGACGTGGCGGGCGAACTGCACCTGTCCACGCGCACGCTGCAACGGCGCCTGGCGCAGGCGGGACTGGCCTTCCAGGCGCTGCTGGACGGCACGCGCCACGAGCTTGCCCGCCACTACCTTGAAGGTTCCGAGCTGCCGATCGCGCGCATCGCCGCGCTGCTCGGCTACCAGGAGGTTCCGGCGTTCCATCACGCGTTCAAGCACTGGCAGGGTGTGGGGCCGGGGCAGTACCGGGCGCAGGCGCGACGCTGAAAGCCCTCAAGTTTTGCGCCAGGCTGCCGATGAGCCGGGCATGTCCTCTCTCGCCGCCATCGCGCAAACCGGTCTGCAGGCCGCGCAACTGCGCATGGACGTGAGCGCGCACAACATCGCCAACATGAACACGCCGGGCTTCACGCCGCAGCGCGTGCGCGAGCAGGCGCTGGCGCCGCGCGCGGGCGTGAGCGCGCAGGTGGTGCGCGCCGACCATCCCGGCGTGGCGCTGGAGCGTGAGGCGGTCGAGCAGATCGCCGCCAGCCTCGCCTACAAGGCCAATGTCTTCGTGCTGCGCATGGCTCAGGCCACGACCGGCACGCTGCTGGACATCCTGGCCTGAGCCCGCCGCGCGAGCGCGCGCGCCCAGGCTTTTTCGTGAAAGAAGAAAGCCAGCGCCTGCACGCTGGGCTCCAGCAGACTCAGCGTGAGCGAGGCCCAGAGATTGCCCGTCACCAGGTAGGCGACGATCGCGGCCACGCAGACGTGGATCACGTAGTAGGTGGCGGTTTTCATCAGGGTCGGCAGGTTGTCGTGGGCGATGTGGCGCAGGCGGGACATGGCGTCTTCCTCCATTGGATGCGTAAATGATAATCGTTCTCATTGTGTTTGGCCAATGGATTTTCGCTACGGCGGTCATAGCCGGCACCGATGCACGTCGCTATGATGGCCCTCCGCCGGTTCTGTCCCCGGACGCTGGAGCACCACCATGGCCCTGATGGATTTCCTCAAGAAACAGTTCATCGACGTCCTGCAATGGACCGAGGACGGCGATGGCACGCTGGCGTGGCGCTACCCCATGCGCGACATGGAAATCCAGAACGGCGGCCAGCTCGTGGTGCGCGAGTCGCAGATGGCAATGTTCGTCAACGAAGGCCAGGTGGCCGACGTGTTCGGCGCGGGCACGCACAAGCTGGTCACGCAGAACCTGCCACTGCTCACCAACCTGAAGCACTGGGACAAGCTGTTCGAGTCGCCGTTCAAGAGCGACGTGTACTTCTTCAGCACGCGCCAGCAGCTCGACCAGAAGTGGGGCACGCCCCAGCCCATCACCATCCGCGACGCGGAATTCGGCGCGGTGCGCCTGCGCGCCTTCGGCAACTACGCCTGGCGCATCGTGGACCCACGCCTCTTCTACACCGAGGTCTCGGGTACGCGCGAGAGCTACCTGGTGGGCGATATCGAAGGGCAGCTGCGCGGCCTGGTGCTGCAGAACATCAGCAACGCGATCGCCGCCAGCGGCGTGGCCTTCCTCGACCTGGCGGCGAACCAGACCATGTTCGCCGCCGCGCTGGCCAAACAGCTTGAACCGGAATTCGCCAAACTGGGCCTGAAGGTCGAACAGGTGACGGTGCAGAACCTGTCGCTGCCCGAAGACCTGCAGAAGGTGCTCGACCAGAAGATCGGCATGGGCATGGTCGGCGGCGACATGGGCAAGTTCATGCAGTACCAGACCGCGCAGGCGATTCCCGAGATGGCCAAGGGCGTGGGCGCCGGGGGCGACGGCGGGGGACTCGCGGGCGCCGGCCTGGGTATGGGCGCGGGCGTGGCCATGGGGCAGATCCTGGCGCAGAACATGCAATCGGCCCTGCAGCCCGGCGCCGCGCCTGCGGCGGCCGCAGCCGAGGCGGGCGTCAAGCCCGAGGACGTGATGGCGCTGCTGGAAAAACTCGGCGAGCTCAAGACCAAGGGTATCCTGACCGAGGAAGAGTTCAGCGCCAAGAAGGCCGAGCTGCTCAAGAAGCTCGTTTAGCTTTTGTTTTGAGAGCTGTCAGCGCTTGTGCAGCAAGCGCTGGGGGCCGATAACACCTATAAAGCATGGCCACGGGCCCCACGCAACGCCAGTACAGCGCGCCCTGCCCCGGCTGCGGCGCGCCGGTGGCGTTTCGCAGCGCCCAGTCCACGCACGCGGTCTGCGCCTATTGCCACAGCACCGTGGCGCGCAGCGGCGACGTGCTCTCGCGCGTGGGCCGCATGGCCGAGCTGTTCGAGGACCACAGCCCGCTGCAGCTCTTTGCCACGGGCACGTGGGAGGGCGTGAGCTTCACGCTGATCGGGCGCCTGCAGTTTCGCGGCGAGGAAGGCGGCTGGACCGAGTGGAACGCCTGGCTCGACGATGGCCGCGGCGCCACGCTGGGCGAGGACAACGGCGCCTATGTCTTCACCCGGGCGCTCGAGCTCGCGGGCGAGGCGCTGCCGCCCGCGGACCGGCTGCCGCTGGGCGCGCGCGTCACGCTCGCGGGCCGGGCCTGGAGCGTGGCCGCGCACCTGCAGGCGCATCTGGCGGCGGCCGAGGGCGAGCTGCCCAAGCTGCCGCCGCTGGGCCAGCCCTTCACCGTGGTGGAGCTGCGCAGCGACGACGGCCAGGTGCTCTCCATCGACTACGGCGCCCAGGAGCCGCGGGCCGAGATCGGCCGCTCCGTGCAGCTCGAAGACCTGCAGCTCAAGGGCCTGAGGGACGAGTCGGTCAAGCACGAGCATGGGCGCCAGTTCGACTGCCCGCACTGCGGCGCGCCAGTAGCGGTGCAGCTTGAAACCAGCAAGAGCGTCACCTGCGGCTCGTGTCACAGCCTGATCGACCTCACGCGCGGCATCGGCGCCGAGCTCGTGAGCGCGACGCAGGACGAGCCGGTGCGCCCGCTGATCGCGCTGGGCAGCATCGGCACCTTCGAGGGCGTGCCCTGGCAGGTGGTGGGCTTTCAGCACCGCATGGGGCAGGAGCCGGGCGACGACGAGCAGTTCGGCTGGGAAGAGTACCTGCTCTACAACCAGAAAAAGGGCTTCACCTTCCTCGTCGACGCGAGCGACGGCTGGAGCCTGGTGCGCCCCGCGACGGGCGCGCCCGCAGTCTCGGGGCCGGGCGGCCTGAATGCGCGCTACCTGGGCGTGAACTACACGCGCACTAGCAGCTACAGTGCCGAAACCACCTACGTGGCCGGCGAGTTCTACTGGCCCGTGGTGCGCGGGCAGCGCACCGAGAACGCCGATTACGCGGCCGGCACCGGCAAGGGGCTGCTGTCGATGGAAAGGGGCGGCAGCGAGGTGACGTGGTCCTATGGCAGCCGCATGGCCAGCCTGACGGTGGCGCAGGCGCTGGGCCGCGAGGCCGACGCCGAACGCTTCAAGCGCGACGAAGTCGGGCCCTTCGTCGCCGCCAGGGGCGTGGGCTGCGGCACCATCGCGCTCATCGTCATCGTGCTCATCATCGTGCTGTTCCTGCTCGGCACCTGCTCCTCGGGCTCGGGCGGCTACAACCGCACCAGCGGCGGCTCATTCGGCGGCGCTTCCAGCGGCGGTTTTCACAAATAGCGATTTCCAAGGAGATTCATCATGGACATGCAATGGCTCAAACCGGCGGCCTTCTTCGGCTCCATCGCCTACGCCGTCATCGGTGTCGTCGTCTTCTGGGTGTGCTTCATCATCGTCGACAAGATCACGCCCTACGACCTCTGGGGCGAGATCGTCGAGAAGCAGAACCGCGCGCTCGCGCTGGTGGTGGCGGCGATGTGCCTGGGCATCAGCATCATCGTGGCGGCGGCGATTCATTGACAGGCGCCGGGGCGCGGGCCGGGGCGGGGCCTGCACCACAATAGCAGGCTCATTCAGAACACGACATGCCCACGCTAGCCTGGCTCAACCGCACCGCCGCCTTCACCACCGCCGCCCAGGTGCCCTACCGCCTGCTGCAAACCGTCTCCCGCCACGGCGACGCCGTCGCGAGTACCGACAACCTGCTGATCCAGGGCGACAACCTCGCGGCCCTCAAGGCCCTGCTGCCGTTCTACCGCGGCCGGGTGAAATGCATCTTCATCGACCCGCCCTACAACACGCAAAGCGCGTTCGAGCATTACGACGACAAGCTGGAGCACAGCCAGTGGCTCTCCATGATGCTGCCGCGCCTGCAGCTGCTGCGTGAGCTGCTGAGCGAGGATGGATCGATCTGGGTCACCATCGACGACCACGAGGGGCATTACCTCAAGGTGTTGATGGATGAGGTGTTTGGGCGGGGGAATTTTGTAGATACCGTCATTTGGCAAAAAGCCGATTCCCCTCGCAATTCGGCGAGACAGTTTTCGTCCGACCATGATTACATGCTGGTCTACAGCAAGGCACCGGACTGGATTCCCATCAAACTCGCAAGAACTGAAGAGTCAAATTCCATCTATTCCAACCCTGATAACGACGATCGTGGGCCTTGGCTTCCGGGTGACCCGTATGCAAATAAGCCGTACTCGCGAGGGCTCTATACAGTCACTGGCCCGACTGGGCGGATGTTCCAGCCACCACCTGGGAGGTTTTGGCGCGTTTCCGAGGATCGGCTGAGAGAGCTGGACGCGAACGGACGAATTTGGTGGGGGCCAACAGGCGATGCGCGGCCTAGCATCAAGCGGTATCTGTCCGAGGTTGGGGACTTGGTTCCTCGTACGTTCTGGTCAAAAGATGCTGTTGGCAGTAACCGAACGTCGAAGAATGAAATGCGTGCGTTGTTCCCGGATGCGGCGTCATTCACGACACCAAAACCTGAAGCGTTACTAAAGCGAGTGCTAGACATCGCCACCCACCCCGGCGACCTCGTCCTCGACAGCTTTCTCGGCTCGGGCACCACGGCCGCCGTCGCGCACAAGTTGGGCCGGCGCTGGATCGGCATCGAAATGGGCGAGCACGCCGCCACGCATTGCCTGCCACGCCTGCTGAAAGTCATCGAAGGCGAGCCAGGCGGCATCAGCCAGGCCGTGGGCTGGCAGGGTGGCGGCGGCTTTCGCTTCTGCACCCTGGGCGCGCCCATCTTCGATGCCAGCGGCGCCATCCACCCCGAGGTGCGCTTCGCCACGCTCGCGGCCTTCGTCTGGCAGCAGGAGACGGGTGGCGCTTACGACCCCGCCCAGGGGCGGTTGGGGACGCCGTGGTTGGGAACAAACTCCGTTTTTGAGAGCTGTCCACGCTTGACAGATGAGCGTGAGACGCAGATTTCGCCTGAAACCACGCCAGAGCCCGTGCTGCAAAGCCGCACCGCCTACTACCTGCTGTTCAACGGCATCCTGGGCGACAAGCGCCCCGCCAGCGGCAACGTGCTCACGCGTGCCGTGCTTGAAGCCCTGCTGGCGCTGCACGCCAGCACGCCTCATCCCGAGGCGCCGCTGGTGGTCTACGGCGAGGCCAACCGGCTCGGCCCCGAGACGCTGGCGCGCGCGCGGGTCACGTTCAGGCACATTCCCTACGACGTGAAGGCGAGGTAGGCGCGATGGTTGAAATCACCGGAGATTTTCTGGACGATCTGCGGCGCATGCCCACCGAGACGGAGTGGCTGGAGTTCAAGCGCGCCGAACACTCGTTCAGTTTCGAGCAGATGGCGCAGTACGTGTCGGCCCTGGCCAACGAGGCCAATCTGGCCCGGCGCGAAGAGGGCTGGCTGGTGATGGGCATAGACGACAAGATCAACCGGGCCAGCGGCTTGCGTGCGGCCACGGGCACCGAGTTTGCGCAAGCCATGCAGGAGGTCAACCGCGTCAAGGAATCGATTGCGGCGCAGACTTCACCGCCCGTGGTGCTGCGGGCGCCTGACGTGCTGCACGTGCCTGGTGCCCAGGGCGCACCCGCCCGGGTGCTGCTGTGGCGCATACCGGCCGCGCCCCGGGGCGTGCCGGTGGCCTGCAAGGGGCACTACTGGGGACGCGCGGGGGAAAAGCTGGGGGCGCTGGCGCTGCACAAACTCGATGCGCTGCGTGCGCAGTCAGCGTTGCACGACTGGTCGGCCACCGTGGTGACCAACGACTGGATGCTGCTGTCTGCTCCCGCCATCGCCCGGGCGCGCGAGCTGTATGCGCGTCGATACGCGCCCAAGCCGGACATCGTGGCGCAGATGCGGGCGCAGACGGATACGGCGTTTGTGCATGGCCTGCGGCTGGCTGTGGGCGGCGGCCTGACGCGGGCGGCGCTGGTGCTGCTGGGCAATCCCCAGGCCACGCATCTGCTGGGCGGGCCGACGCCACGCATCAGCTGGCAGCTGGTCGATCACCGGGGCGAGCATGTGACGCACCAGCATTTCGAGCTGCCCCTGGTTCTGGCCATCGACGCGCTGATTGCCCGCATCCGCATCATCGACGTCAACCTGCTGCCGCCGCGTGAGGTGGCGCCGCTGAACCTGCCCAATTACGACGACTGGGTGCTGCGCGAAGCCTTGCACAACTGCGTGGCTCACCAGGACTACACGCAGGGCGGGCGCATCCTGGTGACCGAGAGCCCGGACACCCTGCGGTTTTTCAACTACGGGGAGTTTCTGCCCGGTTCGGTGGACAAGGTGTTGCATGCCCCGCAGCCCGAGCAGCGTTACCGCAATGCCTGTCTGGCCAATGCCATGGTGGAACTGGACTTGATGGAGACGATCAACAGCGGCGTCAAGGGCATGTTCCGCAAGCAGCGCGAGCGCTTTTTCCCGTTACCCGACTACGCCATCGAGAGTCAACCCGCATCGGTCGGCGTCACCCTTCATGGCCGCACGCTGGATGAGCGCTATGTGGGTGCGTTGATGGCGCGCACCGATCTGAGCCTGGACGAGGCGGTGCTGCTCGATCAAATCCAAAAGGGCCACCCGTTGGCTGCCAGCCAGTCGCAGCGCTTGCGTGCCAGAGGTCTGGTGGAGGGGCGCAGCCCCAGGCTGCGAATATCGGCCCAGGTGGCCGTGGCGATGGGGGCGGAGGTGGCGTACATCAATCAGGTCGGCCCCGTGGCACAGGATTACCAGGATGCGGTGTCCCGTTTGCTGGCCTTGGCGCCCCAGCCCCGGGCCAAGATCGACGATCTGCTGCTGCCCAAGTTGATGATGTGGTTTCCTGATGCGGCACGGCGCAAGAAGTACATCAAGGATCTGCTCTGGAACATGGCGCAGCAGGGGACGATTCGCAACATCGGCAAGCCAACCCGGGGTGCGATCTGGGCGTTGGCCTCAGCCAATGAGCAGCCAATGAGCAGCCAATGAGCAGCCAATGAGCAGCCAAACACGTGAATTGATTCATTATTTATCAACAACTTGCATTGGCTTTTGGGGTTTTTGCTAGCCAATGCCGCAGCGACCCAATGGATGAGTCATGACCCCCATCACCCTCAAGTCCTACCAGGAACAGGCGCTCGCCGCCTTGTCCACCTACGCCCAGGCCGCGCGCCTGCGGGGTGCGGCGCAGGCGTTCGCGGCGCAGGCCGGGCATGCCTATCAGGGCGAGGCCTTTGGCCGCGTGCCCTGCGTGTGCCTGCGCATTCCCACGGGCGGGGGCAAAACGGTGCTGGCCGCGCACGCCGTGCCGCTGCTGGCGCGTGACTGGGCCGCGGTGGAGGCGCCGGTGGCGCTGTGGCTGGTGCCCAGCGACGCCATCCGCATGCAAACCCTCCGCAGCCTGCAGACGCCCGGCCACCCCTACCGCGCGGCGCTGGTGGCGGCATATGGCGAGGGGCTGCGGGTCTGCACGCTCGACGAGGTGGCGCAGATCGCCCCGCCGGACTGGGGCCGCAGGGCCGTGGTGGTGGTGGCCACCATCCAGAGCTTTCGCATCGAGGACGCGGGCCAGCGCAATGTGTACAGCTTCTCCGAGAGTTTCGAGCGCCATTTCAAGGGCGTGGCGCAAGAGGCGCTGGCGCCGCTGCGTGAGCTGCCCGACGCGCGGGTCACGACCGAGGATGTGGCGCGCGATGCGACCGGCGTGCTGGCCGGTTTCATCGATCAGCCGCGCTGGAGCCTGGCCAACTGGCTGGCGCTGCAGCAGCCCCTCGTCATCGTGGATGAGGCGCACAACACCAAGACGGACAAGAGCTTCACCGCGCTCAAGCGCCTTCAGCCTTCTTTCATCCTGGAGCTGACCGCCACGCCCCTGCCCGCGCAGACCAATGTGCTCTACCACGTGAGCGCGCAGGAGCTGGCGGCCGAGGACATGATCAAGCTGCCCATCGTGCTGGCCGAGCACCCCGAGGGCTGGCCCGCTGCCGTGTTCGCCGCCGTGCAGACGCAGCGGCAGCTGGAGGCCGAGGCGCTCAAGGACGAAGCCGCGGGCGCGGGCTATGTGCGGCCCATCGTGCTCTTTCAGGCCACGAGCGCGGACGAGGAGATGCCGCCCGAGAAGCTGCGCGACCACCTGGTCGATGAATTGAAGCTGCCCGCCAGCCAGATCGTGGTGGCGACGGGCAAGGAGCGCGGGTTGGAAGACATCCGGCTGGCCGCTCGCGACTGCCCGGTGCGCTACGTCATCACCGTGCAGGCGCTGCGCGAGGGCTGGGACTGCTCGTTTGCCTACGTGCTGTGCAGCCTGCAAAAACTCGGCAGCGCCACGGCCGTGGAGCAACTGCTGGGCCGCGTGCTGCGCATGCCCTACGCAGCGCGGCGCGGGCGCGAGGCGCTCAATCGTGCCTACGCTCATGTGTGCGCGGCGGAGTTTTCTCAGGCGGCCCACGCGTTGGCGGACCGCTTGATTGGCCACATGGGCTTCGAGGCGCTGGACGTGGCCAGCATGATCGCTGCGCAAGGCAGCCTGTCTTTGTGGGATGTTTCTGATTCAAATCAGTCTCCAGCGCCCACCAGGCAAGCGCCGATAGCTACGTTCCTTGAGGGTCTGGCGGCCACCCCCGAATTGCTGGCGCAGCCTGGCGTGCAACGGGCGCCCGAGGGTGACGCGCGCGGGGTGATGCTGGTCGGCCCCATCGGGCAGGAGACTGAAGCGCTGCTGCTGACCCTGGTGCGAGGCGCCAGGAAACAGGCGCAGCTGCGCCAGCAGCTGGCGCAGCACGGCGCGCTGGTGGCGGCGCAGGCCGCGCCTGCCTCGCATGGCCTGCCGTTCGCGCCGCTGCCGCATCTGGCCTGGCGCGCGCAGGCGCAGGCGCCGTTGTGGCCGCTGGAGCGCGAGGCGGTGCTGGAGACGGTGGAAATCGACTGGCTTGCGCCGGCGGCGGTGCAATTGCCCGGCTTTCAGACGGCGCAAGAGCCCGACGTGATCGAGATCGATGTGCAGGACCAGCGCGTGACCCTGCGCCTGGCCGATGGCGCCCAAATGCCGATGGACTGGCACGCGAGCAGCATCGACGCGCAGACGCTGGTGGGCTGGCTCGACCAGTCGTTGTTCAAGTCGGAACACCTGGCGGGCCTGACGCAGCCGCAACGTCGCGCCTGGCTGGCGGCCGTGATCGATTACCAGTTGCACAGCCGTGGCGTGCCGCTGGTGGCGTTGGCGCAGGGGCGTTTTCGCCTGGCGCGGGCCATCGAACATCACGCCGCCGATCTGGGCCAGAGCGCGGCGCGGCGCGCCTTTCGGCAAAAGGTGCTGGGCGAGGGCGATACGGGCGGCGCCTGGCTGGTCGAGCCCGACTGGGCGCATCCGCATGTCTTCGAGCCCGACCGCTACCCCGCGCCCGTGGCCACGCGCTACGCGGGGCGCTACCGGTTTTCCAGACACTACTTTCCGGTGCTGGCCGATTTGAAGGACAGCGGCGAGGAATTCACCTGCGCCCAGCTCATCGACCGTCATCCGCGCGTGCGCCACTGGGTGCGCAACCTCGACACTGCCCCGTGCGGCTTTGCCCTGCCGACCTCGCGTGGGCACTTCTACGCCGACTTCGTCGCCGAGCTGGTGGATGGGCGCGTGGCGCTGCTCGAATACAAGGGTGCGCATCTGCTGAACGACCCTTACGAAATCGAAAAGCGCCAGGTCGGCGAGCTCTGGGCGCGTGTCAGCGCGGGGCGCGCAGTGTTCGGCTGGCTCACAGCCGAGGGACTCGCCCGGCAGCTGGATGCCGTGCTCGCATGACGGACGCTGCACCCGCGCCCCGCCCCATTGCCGTCGCGCTGTTCATCAGCGTCTTCGTCATCGCCGCCTGCGGGCTGCTGTACGAGCTGGCGGCGGGGGCGCTCGCGTCCTACCTGCTGGGCGACTCGATCCTGCAGTTCTCCACCGTCATCGGCACCTACCTCTTCGCCATGGGCGTGGGCTCGTGGCTGTCGCGCTATCTGAACCGGCCGCTGGCCGCGCACTTCCTGCGCATCGAGCTGCTGGTGGCGCTGGTGGGCGGCACCATGCCCGGGGCGCTCTTCGCCGCCAATGCCTGGCTGCCGGGGGCGTTTCACTTCCTGCTCTACCTCATGGTGATGGCGGTGGGCACGCTGGTGGGGCTGGAGATTCCGCTGGTGATGCGCATCCTGCAGCGCGACGTGAAGTTCAAGGACCTGGTGAGCCAGGTGCTCACCTTCGACTACCTCGGCGCGCTGGCGGTGTCGCTGGCGTTTCCGCTGCTGCTGGTGCCGCGGCTGGGGCTGGTGCGCTCGGGGCTGCTGTTCGGCATCATGAATGCGCTAGTCGCCGTGTGGGCGTTGTGGCTGTTCCGCCGTGAACTGCCGCGCCGCGCCGAGCACGTCGCCGCATGCGTGATGGTGCTGGCGCTGCTGGGCGCGGGCATGGCGGGCGCGGAAAAAATCACCACGCTGGCCGAGGACCACTTCTACCAGAGCCCGATCGCGTTCGCCGCTACCACGCCCTACCAGCGCATCGTCGTCACGCACGGGCGGGGCGGCTACCGGCTGTACCTCAACGGCAACCTGCAGTTCGCCGAGAGCGACGAATACCGCTACCATGAGGCGCTGGTGCACCCGGCGATGGCGGCGCACGGCGCACCGAAAAAGGTGGCGGTGCTGGGCGGCGGCGACGGCATGGCGGTGCGCGAGATCCTCAAGTACCCGGGGGTCGAGTCGGTCACGCTGGTGGAGCTCGACCCGGCGATGACGCGGCTCTTTTCCGATACGCCGCAACTGGCGCGGCTCAACCACCACGCGCTGACCGACCCGCGCGTGCATGTGGTCAACGAGGACGCCTTCCAGTGGCTGCAGCACGGCAAGGACACCTTCGACGTGATCGTGGTCGACTTCCCCGATCCCACCAATTTCGCGATCGGCAAGCTCTACACCAACAGCTTCTACGCGCTGCTGGCCGAGCGCCTGGCGGCGAGCGGCTACGCGGTGGTGCAGACCACCTCGCCGCTGGTCGCGCGCCAGAGCTTCTGGACCGTGGTGCGCACGATCGAATCGGTGGGCCTGGCGGCCGTGCCCTACCACGCGCACGTGCCGAGTTTTGGCGAATGGGGCTTCGTCATCGCCAGCCGCCGGCCGTGGCGCGCGCCCGCCGCGCTGCCCGCGGGCCTGCGTTTCCTGGACGCGGGCGCGCTGGCGGCGATGCTGGATTTTCCGCGCGACATGGCGCGCGTGCCCGCCGAGGTCAACCGCCTGTCCAACCAGGTCCTGGTGCACACTTACGAGCAGGAATGGGGGCGTGTATCGCACTGACCCCCGGTTCCATCCCACAAGGAAACAGAAATGCTGCAATTTGCCGATGTCGAACAGGCCGCGACCCGCGTGGCCGGCCAGGTGCTCAATACCCCATGCGTGGAGTCGCGTACGCTCTCGGAAATCACCGGGGCGCAGGTGTTCCTCAAGATGGAAAACCTGCAGTTCACCGGCTCGTTCAAGGAGCGCGGCGCGTGCAACAAGCTCGTGCAACTGTCGCAGGACGAGCGCCAGCGCGGCGTCATCGCCATGAGCGCGGGCAACCATGCGCAGGGCGTGGCCTACCACGCTCTGCAGCTGGGCATTCCTGCCACCATTGTCATGCCGAGCTTTACCCCGAGCGTGAAGGTGGCGCGCACCCAGGGCTTTGGCGCCCGCGTGATCCTGCATGGCAATACGCTGGAAGAGGCGGCAGTGCACGCGCGTGAACTCGCCGCTCGCGAGCAGCTCACGCTGATCCATCCCTACGACGACGAAGCCATCATGGCCGGGCAGGGCACGCTCGCCATCGAGATGCTCGCGGCGCAGCCCGATCTGGAAGTGATCGTGGTGCCCGTGGGCGGCGGCGGCCTGATCTCGGGCATCGCCACGGCGGCCAAGGCGATCAAGCCGGCGATCGAGATCGTGGGCGTGCAGGTGCAGCGTTTTCCGGCCATGGTCAACGCCATCCAGGGCACCAGCTACGAACAGGGCGCGAGCACCATCGCCGAGGGCATCGCCGTGGGCGCGCCGGGCGTGCATTGCGTGGAGGTGATCCGCGAGCGCGTGGACGATCTGCTGCTCGTCGATGAGGGCGATGTCGAGCAGGCCATCGTGCTGCTGCTGGAAATCGAGAAGACCCTGGCCGAGGGCGCGGGTGCCGCGGCGCTGGCGGCGCTGGTGCGCCACAAGGCCCGCTTTGAGGGCAAGAAGGTCGGCATGGTGCTCTCGGGCGGCAACATGGACCCGCAGCTGCTGGCGCAGATCATCGGCCGCGCCATGGTGCGCTCCGGGCGTCTGGCGCGCGTGGTGGTGAGCGCGCGCGACGTGCCCGGGAGCCTGGCGCGCATCACCTCGCTCGTGGCGCAGGCCGGCGCCAATGTGGACGAGGTGCATCACCAGCGCGCCTTCACGCTGCTGGCGGCGCAGAACGTCGAGATCGAGATGGTGCTGCAGACGAGGAGCCGCGAGCACTCCGCCGAGGTGATCGAGCGCCTGCGCGCGGCGGGGCTGGACGTGCGCCAGGTGCAGTAGGCGCCCCGGGGCGTCCCGCGCGTCCCTCTCGCGTTCATGCAGCGCCGCCCCTTTCTTTGCCTGACGGCCGCCGGCGCGCTCGCGGCCTGCACGCCCGCGGCGCGGGAGCTCCCGGGCGGCTTCACCGGCATCGACGTGCGCCGCGGCCACGCGCTGCGCGATGCGCTGGCGCAGGGGCGCCTGCCACCGCCCTCGCGCACCGAGCGCGCGCGTGTCGTGATCGCCGGGGGCGGCGTCGCGGGGCTCGCGGCCGCGCGGGCGCTGCGCCTGGCGGGCGTCGAAGACCTCGTGCTGCTGGAGCTGGAGGACGAAGCCGGCGGCAACAGCCGCGCCACGCAGGTGCGGGGCATCGCCTGCCCGCGCGGCGCGCACTACCTGCCCGTGCCGGGCGACGAGGCGCGCGAGGTGCAGGATTTCCTGGAGGAACTGGGCCTGCGCCGGCGCGTGGCCGGGCGCTGGCGCTACGACGAGCGCACGCTGTGCCACAGTCCGCAGGAGCGCCTGTACTGGCAGGGGCACTGGCACGAGGGGCTGCTGCCCGTCGATGGCGTGAGTAGCAGCACGCTGGCGCAGTACCGGCGTTTCGCGCGGCGCGTGGACGAGCTCTCGCGCGCCGCCCGCTTCGCCATGCCCACGCTGCGCACCTGGCGGGCCGATGCGCCCCTGTCGCCCGCGGTGGCGTCGCTCGATGCGCTCGTCTTCGAGGACTGGCTGGCGCAGGAAGGCTTGGACGACGCGCACCTGCGCTGGTACCTCGACTACTGCTGCCGCGACGACTACGGCGCGGGCAGCCGCGTGGTTTCGGCCTGGGCCGGCATCCACTACTTCGCCAGCCGCCACGGCTTTCAGGCGCCGGACGATGCACAGGGCAATGCGTCGAGCGAAGAGCGCGACGCGGTGCTCACCTGGTCCGAGGGCAATGGCTGGCTCACGCGGCGCCTGGCCGCCGCGCTGCAGCCGGGCACGCAGCTGCGCACCGGCGCGAGCGTGCTGCGGATCGCCGAGGGCCGCCATGGCGTGGAGGTGGATGCACTGGTGCACGCCAGCGGCGAAGTCGTGCGCTGGCAGGCCGCGCGCTGCATCGTCGCGCTGCCGGTCTTCATGGCGGCGCGGGTGGTGCAAAACCCGCCCGACTTCCTGAGCGAGGCGGCCCGGCGCCTGGCCTGGGCGCCCTGGCTCGTGGCCAACATCCACATCGACCGGCCGCTGCAGGACCATCCCGGCGCCGCGCCCGCGTGGGACAACGTGCTGTACGACCATGAGACGCGCGGCGGTCTGGGCTACGTCGATGCCGGACACCAGCGCCTGAACGTGGGCGCGCAGATCGCCGGCCCCACGGTGCTCAGCTACTACCAGGCGCTGGGCGACGGGCCCGAGGGCCGCGCCGCGCTGCTCGCGCGCCCCTGGACGGCGTGGCGCGACGCCATCCTCGCGGCGCTGGCGCGCCCCCACCCCGACATCGGCGAACGTGCCACGCGCATGGAGATCACGCGCTACGGGCATGCCATGTCCATCCCGCGGCCGGGTGAACAGCAGTTTTTAAGCCAAATTGGCCTGAAAACATTGTCAGACAAGCGTTACAAGCTATTGAACGGAGAGCGAATCCCCTTGCCGCCCACGCCCGCCACGGCGCGCCTGGCGTTCGCGCATGCCGACTGGTCGGGCTATTCGGTGTTCGAGGAAGCGTTCACGCGCGGCACGGGGGCGGGCCTGCTGAGCGCGTGACGCGCCTGTGTAGACGAGGTCTTCCCCGCATGCAGGGGCAGCAATTCGTGCTGGTGCCAGGCGACCATTGGTGCCATATACCATGTAGCATAGAACCGGCGCGCCGGTGAATCGGCGCGCGACACGCAACAGGAGATACGTTTGGACGCCCGTGGCATGCAACTGAGCACATCGGCGGCAGGCGACGTGGTTCTCACCATGGAGCCCAGTGCCGAGCGTGCGCCGTTCGATCGGGCGGCCCTGCTGCGGTGGATGACGGAGCAGGGTTTTGGCGCCTGCCAGATCAACGAAGAGGCCATCGAGCGTGCGGTGCAGATGGGCACGGGCCCGCAGGAGCGCGTCGTGCTGCTGCTGGCCCATCCGGTCGATGCGGTCGTGCGGGTGGAGGTCGCGCGCGATGCGATGCAGGCCCAGGTCAGCATCACCGCGGCGCAGGGCGGTGCCCCGGCCAGCGAAGAGGCCGTGCGCGAGGCGCTCACGGGCGCGGGCGTGGTGGCCGGCATCGACGCGGCGGCCATCGCGCAGGCCGTGCTGACGCAGGGGGCGCAACCCGTGATCGCGGCCCGTGGCGTGCTGGCTGTCGATGGCGAGGACGCCGAATTTCTCGAACTCATCGCCGCCGCGCCCGACCGCGCGCCCAAGGTCGATGCCGACGGGCGCATCAACTACCGCGAGCACGGCGGCGTCATTGTGCTGGTGGAGTCGGGCGCGCTGCTCATGCGCCGCAAGCCCGCCACGCCCGGCACGCCCGGCGTGACGGTGCTGGGCAAGGTGCTGGCGCCGCGTCCGGGGCGCGACGTGCCCTTCGCCGACAAGCTCAGCGGCGTGGCCATCAGCGAGAAAGACCCCAATCTGCTTGTGGCGGCCATCACCGGACAGCCCGTGCTGGTGCGCGCCGGCGTCATGGTCGAGCCTGTGCTGCATCTGGCCGAGGTGGACATCGCGGCCGGCAACATCCGCTACGACGGCAGCGTGCACGTCGATGGCGACATCGCGCAGGGCATGCAGGTGCAGGCCAGCGGCGACGTCATCGTGGGCGGCGCGGTCGATGGAGGCATCGTGCAGGCGCGCGGCAGCATCGTCGTCAAGGGCGGCGTGATCGCGCGTGCGCGCCTTCAGGCCGAGGGCGCCATCGACGTGCGGTTTGCCGAAATCTCCGAGCTGCGCGCGGGCACCGAACTCGTGATCCGCCAGAACGCGCTCGAATGCGAGCTGCATGCGCTCGACCGCATCAGCGTCGGCCGCGAGGTGCCGCAGCGCGGACGGCTGCTGGGCGGCAGCGCCAGCGCCATGATGAGCATTGCCGCGCCTTACGTCGGCTCTGCCGACGTGGGAGTGACGCGGCTGGTGCTGGGCGCGAACCCGGTGCTGGAGGAACAGCTGCGCCTGACCGTGCACGAGCAGGACACGCAGCAGCAGCGCGCGCCCAGCCTGCGCAAGGTCATCGACCACCTGCGCCAGCACGGCGACCCCAAGGGGCTGCTTGAGCGCGCCGAGGCGTCGCTGCAGGACGCGCTGGCGCAGTTGACGCGGCTGCAGCAGCAGCGCGATGCCCTGGAGCAGCAGCTGGCGCGCGCGCGCGGAGCCCGGCTCGAGATCGGTGTGGCGCTGCAGGGCGCGGTCGATTTCACCCTGTGCGGACAGCGCATTCACCTGCGCCACGACCTGCGCGCGGGCAGCGTGCAGTTCAATGCGGACGGGGCGATGGTGCACGTCGATTCCAGGGGCTTTGCCGATCCGCTGCCTGGGTGACTCGCATCGGCCCGGGGAAGCGCCGTCGGACGGCCGAGCATTCCATGGACCGCATGACGCTATTTAGTTAATAGCTTATAGCGCATGGATGGTCTGCGTTGCCGTGGATTTTCATTAAATTACACATCGCGGGCGGCGGATGGCCCACGAAGTCGGTTAACCTTGCGCCCCTATGCCCCGTTGGTTCCTCACCTTGCTGCTGACCTGCAGCACGAGCGTCTTTGCCGCGCCTGAATTGGCCCCGGCGGAGGCAACGGCGCCGCTGACGTGGGCGGAAAACGTCTCCGGTCAGCTGGCCGATCTGGGTCACAGCATGGCCGGGCAGGCGCACGACGTGGCCGACCGCACCACCAATCTCGTGTCCACGGCCATGGGCTTCCTGGGCGTGCCCTACCGCCGTGGCGGCACGAGCGCCGAAACCGGTTTCGACTGCAGCGGCTTCGTGCGCAGCATCTTCGAGCAGACGCGCGGCCTCGTGCTGCCGCGCAAGGCGGCCGATCAGGCCCGCAGCACCGAAAAGATCGACAAGAAGGATCTGCAGCCCGGCGATCTGGTGTTCTTCAACACCATGCGCCATGCCTTCAGCCACGTGGGCATCTACATCGGCGACGGCAAGTTCATCCATTCCCCGCGCAGCGGCCTCAGGGTACGGGTCGAAGACATGCAGGGCAGTTACTGGAAGAAGCGCTTCAACGGCGCGCGCCGCGTTGTCGGCGGTGAGACCGACCTCGCGGCCGCGCTGACCGAGACACCCGCGCTGCGCTGAAGCCGCAGGCGCCGGGCGCTCGGCGCTTTCCTCAACTCTGCACTCCCGCCACCCAGCGCAGCCCCTTGCCGCGGCTCAGGTAGTACTGACCGTCGGGGCTGATCACGACGGCGCGCGCATGGACGGGGTCGCAGAAATATTGCCAGCCCCAGCCGGGTTCGCCGTCGGCGGCGGTGTGCGCCACGGCCTGCATGTCGTGATCGAATCCGCCCGGCTGCTGTTGCTGTGTCTGCGCCGTGGCGTGAGGCCGTTTTGCGTGGTCGTCGGACCGGTCCCGGGCCAGCAGCGGGCTGCTGCCCAGGGTGGCGAGGACGAGGGTGCAAGCCAGCAGTGTGGTCGATTTCATGGTGCTCTCCTTTGCCTGTATGCCAGTCGAAAGTGACTGTGACTGCAGTGTGCGGCGCGGGTCATGAACCGGTGCTGAACGCCGGGTTCAGCCGTCGTTCACGCTGGCGAACCGTCCCAGCCCGAGCTGCACCAGCTGGCCTTCGCGGCGCAGCAGCCACAGCGCCTCCAGCTTGAGGCGCTGCGCCAGCGCCAGCCCCTCGCCCGGCCCGGCCACGAGCAGCGCGGTGGCCCAGGCGTCGGCGTCCATGCAGTCCTCGGCCAGCACCGTGACCGAGGCCACGGCGTTGTTCAGCGGCGCGCCGCGGCGCGGATCCATGGTGTGCGCCAGGCGGGCTTCGCCGACCTGCCAGAAGCGCCGGTAGTCGCCCGAGGTGGCGACGGCGAGGTCCTGCAGCTCGATCACGCCCTGCACGGCGCGGCGGCCCGGCTCGGGGCTCTCCAGCGCCACGGGCCAGGGCTGGCCACCGGCCTGGCTGCCCACGGCGCGCAGCTCGCCGTCGAGCGCCGCCAGGGCATGCGCCACGCCGTGACGCCGCAGCACCGCCGCCATGCAGTCCACGGCGTAGCCCTTGGCGATGCCGCACAGGTCGAGCTGCATCGGCGCGTGCTTGCGCACCCGGCCCGCGGCCTCGTCGAGTTCGAGCTGGGTGTGGCCCGCAGCCGCAGCCGCGCCGCGCGCGGCCTCGATGGCCGCCGGGTCGGGCTGCTCGCGCGCCGCGCCAAAGCCCCAGGCATCGACCAGCGCGCCCACGGTGGGGTCGAACGCGCCCGCGCTCAGTCGCGCGATCTGCAGCGCCCGCGCCAGCACGGCCAGCATCTCGGGCGGCAGGCTCACCCAGTGATCGGGCGCGGCCTGGTTCAGGCGCGCGAGGTCGCTCTCGCGCTTCCAGGGCGACATCTGCGCATCCACCCGCTGCACGGCGGCGGCCAGATCGCGCTGCAGCGCGGCGCGATCGAGCCCGGGCGGCGCATCGATCGTGGCCGACCAGCGCGTGCCCATGGTCGGGCCGTGCAGGGTCAGGCGCGTGGCCGCTTCAGAAGACGTCTTCGGCATAGCGGTCCCTGGCCTTGAGTTGTGCCACGCTCAGGTGCAGCGGGCCGAGGATGTCGTCCAGCGCCTCGGCCACGCCGTGTGCCATCGGGCGGCTTCCGCACACGCGCACCAGTGAGCCCTGGGCCACCAGGGTGCGCACGCGCTCGGCGTCGCGCCGCAGCGCGTCCTGCACGTAGCCGCCGCCGTCCGGCACGCGCGAGAACGCGGTGCGCACGCTGGCCACGCGGCCTTCGCCCTGCCAGCGTTCGATCTCGGGCTGGAAGTAATAGTCACGCGCCGGGTCGCGCGCGCCGAACCACAGGTGCATGGGCACACGCCTGTCGTTGCGGCGGATGAAACCGGCCAGCGGCGCCACCCCGGTGCCCGCGCCGATCAGCAGCACCGGGCGCCTGCCCGCGGGCAGGGCGAAGCCGGGGTTTTCGCGGATGAAGGCCTGCGCGTGTTCGCCGGGCTTGAGGCCCAGCAGGAAGGTCGAGCACAGGCCGCCCGCCAGATGGCGCACGCAGATTTCGACGAAGCCGTCCTCGCGGCCCGAGGCCAGCGAGTAGTAGCGCGGCACGGGCGAGCCCGGCGGCACGATGGCGATCAGGTCGCCCGCGGCGAAGCGCGCCAGGCCGCGCCCGCGCAGCCGGTCCCAGGCACTTTGCGCGGGCCAGGCAAAGCGCAGGATGGCCGCGTTCTGGCCATCGATGCCCGCGTAGTCCTGGCGCGAGACCAGCGTGAGCGCGGTGGTCGCGGGCAGGCGCGGGCGGTAGTCGAGCGTCAGCGCCTCGCCCAGCGCGTTGGCCAGCGCCTCGCCCCAGCGCGCGAACTGCTGCGCCGATTGCTGGTGGATGCGCTCCAGCGGCAGCAGAGCGGGCCAGCCCCGCTCGCGCAGCAGTGCATCGAGATCGTTGGCGAACGCGCAGTACGCGGGGAACTGCCGGTCACCAAACCCGAGCACCGTCACCGGCGCCGCGCCCGCCTTGAGCGCGGCGATGCGCGCGAGCGCGCCGCTGGCGTGCGCGGGCGCCTGGCCCTCGCCGTAGGTGGCCGCGAGCACGAAGATCTGGCGCGCCCTGGGGCCACTGGCGAACTGCTCCAGCGGCGCGCTGTGCACGCGGTGCCCGGCGCGCACCAGCGCGTCATGCAGCGCCTGCGCGAAGCCCCAGGTGCTGCCGCCTTCGCTGGCCACGAAGATCAGCATGTCGGCCTGCGCGAGCGCGCTGTTGTTCGTGAGGTGTGGACGGTCCTGGCGCGCGCGCCACCAGATCAGCACGCCCGAAACCCAGAACAGCGGCACGCTCGCGCCCACCAGGCCCAGCACCACGGCCCAGAACCACCACGCGCCCTCGCCCGCGTGCAGCATCAGCGCCAGGTCGTACAGCCGTTGCGCCGTCGCGGCGGGCTGCGTGGCCAGCGGCTCGCCGGAGGTGCGGTCGAGCCAGGTGGTGCCGCCGTGTGTGGTGAGTTTCCAGGTGTCCTCGGGGTCGGAGGCGTCGGGGAAGCTGAGCGCGCGCAGGTCCTTGAGCGTCACCTGCCGCAGCAGCGCGATGTCGGCGGCCGCGCGTTCGCCCTGGCCGGTGACGGCCGATGCGACCTCGGGCTCGGGCGCGGCGTCCAGCGACACCAGCCCCAGCGTGGTCGAGCTCATGTAGAGCGCCGTCACCGAGGTCAGCAGCAGCACCGCCAGCACGATGCGCCCGCTCACCACGTGCACGCGCTGCGCCAGCGTGCCGCGCACGCGGGCGCCCAGGCGGCGCCAGCCGCCCATGCGCCGCAGCAGCAGCGCCAGGCCCGAGCCGCTGAGCACCAGCATGGCCAGCGCCGTGAGGGCCGCGCCCCAGCGCCCCGTGTCGCCCGCGAGCAGCGTGCGGTGCAGGTTCTTGACCCAGCGTGGCAGGGCCGAGGCCTGGTAGGGGCCGAGGATGGTGCCGTCGGCCGGATCGACGCGCACGGCGCGCGCCTGGTCGCCCTCGAAGGAATAGACCACGACCACGCCCGAAGGCAGGCGGCGCACTTCCTCGATGCGGGGAATGGTCTGCTGCACGCGCTGCACCAGCGCGGCCACGGGCAGATCGTCGGCGGTGGCCGGTGCCTGCCAGGCCTGCTGCAGCGGGTCAAAGGCCAGCAGCGCGCCGCTCAGACCCAGCACCATGGCAAGCGTGCCCAGCACCAGGCCGAGCCAGCGGTGGATTGCCTTCCAGCCCATGCGTGCGCCCCTTCTTACTGCAGTTGATACGTCAGCGACTGGATGTACTGCTTGCCCGCCTGCGGCTGGCTGGCGTTGGCGCGGGTCAGCGGCACGCGGACTTCGGATGGGCTGTCGCGCTGGTCTTCCACCGCCGCGTCGATGCGGATTTCGTAGCCCGCGTCGATCAGCGCATCGGCCAGGTCGGCGGTGACGGTGAGCTTGCGCCCCGCGCCCACGCTCGCGCCCGTCACGCCCGCGAGACGCTTGATGTCGCGCGCGGACAGCCGGTTCCAGTCCGACAGGTGCTTGTAGTACTTGGCCTTGCCGCCCGCCACCCACAGGGTGCCGGCGTAGGCGCCCTTGGCGTCGGTCAGATAGATGGCGAGGTAGGCGCCGTCGCCGCCGTAGCTCTTGAGCTGGGTGGTCAGCGTCACCTGGCGGCTGTGCGCCAGCGCGGGCACGGCCAGCACGCAGGCGGCGGCAAGGGTGGTGAGCAGGGGTTTGGACATGACAGGCTCCTGTTGGGACGAAGGGGATTCACTCGATGCGGGCCCGCGGCGTGGCGCCCGGCGTGAAGATGGGGGCCACGGCCGGTGCGTCCGGTGTGGAGGGGGATGCAGCCGGTGCCTGCGCGCCGGCATCGCCGCGTTCCTCATGGTCGCGGCGCTGATCGCGGCGGCGCTCCTTGCGCTGCTTGATCTTGATGATCTGCAGCGTCTCGGGGTCCACCTTGGCCTTGAGGCTGCGCCCCTGTGCGTCGGTGGCGTGCAGTTCGTAGCAGCCGTCGTCGATCTTCAGGCGCTGCACCGTCCAACCCTGGCTGGCCGCCATCTGCTGCACCGCCTCGCGCGATTGCCAGCGCTCGACGGGCGCATCGCAGTCGTCGCTGGCCAGGGCGGGCAGCGCGGCCAGCGCGAGCGCGGCGACGAAGAGAGGGGTCCTGGATGTCATGGCGTGCTCCTGTGCATGCCCGGGGTGGACGTGAGCGCCGCCGGGGTCGGGCGCGAGAGCCCCATGCGGCGCAGTGTGTCGTCATGCATCAGGTAGTGGTGTGCCAGCGCGGCGCCGGCGTGCAGACCGATGAGCCAGTAACCCATTGTGCCCACGGTTTCATGGATTTCCTTGATCTGGCGCATCAGGGTGCGATCGGGGCCGATGAACGCCGGCATCTGCAGGCCGAAGAACGGCACCGGCGTGCCCTTCGCGTTCAGGCTCAGGTAGCCGAGCAGGGGCGCGGCGATCAGCAGGCCATAGAGCGCCCAGTGCATGGCGCTTGCGAGCTGGTGCTGCCAGCGTGGCGTGTTGGCCAGCGCGGGCGGCACGCCCAGCACGAGGCGCAGCGGCAGGCGCGCCAGCACCACGGCAAAGACCGTCACGCCCAGCGTTTCGTGCCAGGCCTTGACCAGCGCGCGCGCGTCGCTGCCCTTGGGCAGCAGGTCGTGCAGCTCGATGAGCGCGTACACGCCCAGCATCAGCGCCAGCGTGAGCCAGTGCAGGGTGATGAGCGCCGTGGGGTAGCGTGTGCGTGGGGTGGTCGCCATGATGAATTCCGTCTTGTTGGTGTTCCGGGCTCGAACCGTGTCGGGCCTGCAGGCATTGTGGAAAGAGTGGTGTGAACCGATCCTGAAGCCGGCGTTCATGTGGCGTTCATGTGACGTCGTGCAGGGGGCATGGGCATGATGAACGGCCGCGTGCGGGCGCCGTCACGCTACAGTTCGCCGTGGACCCCTCTCGCCCTACAGGAATCTGCACCATGGCCAGCACGGACTCGCTTGAAAGTTTTGACGATTTGCTTCAGGCCGCGCACCGGCAGGACGAGCCGCAGCGCCTGCTGTTCGTGTTCGCCGAGCGCGAGCTCGCGGCGGACGCCAGCGCGGCACAGCGCGAGCGCTTCGAGCGCGGCGAGGGCGGCCACCTGCAGCCGCGCCTGTGCGTGGACAAGGCGCCTGAAGAGGTCGCGAGTTTTGCCGCGCTGCGCGCCGAGTCGGAGCAGACCGGCATGCATTGGGACGTGGTCTTCGTCAGCACGCTGTCGGGGCGCGCCGGCATCGCCCCCGGCAGCGATGCGGCCGAGCAGCCGTTGCGCTTCATGGTCAACGCGATCAACGGCGGCCGGTTGCGGGACATGGTGGCGTTCGACCGCTCGGGCCACGTGCTGCGCATGATGTGAGGCATGGCGCGGGCATTCAGCCGCCGTTCATCATGGCTGCGCTATACCTTGCGGTCATGAACACGTCCACCCTCATTCGCCGCCGCCACTTCGCCGTCTGCGCCGTGGGTCTGGCCATGCTGCTGCCCTGGGGCGCCCTGCACGCCGATGACGATCACGAACGCGCGCGCCAGGCGCTGGCCGAGGGGCTGGTGCTGCCGCTGAGCACCGTGCTCGCCCGACTGCAGGAGCAGGGCTGGCCGGGGCAGGTGCTCAAGGTGGAGTTCGAGCACGAGCAAGGGCAATACATCTACGAAATCCGCCTGCTGCAGCCCGATGGCCGCGTGGCCAAGCTGGACGTGGACGCGCAAAATGCGCAGGTCCTCAAGGTCAGGCAGAAGGGCAAACACTGATGCGCATCCTCGTGGTGGAAGATGAACCGACCCTGCGGGCGCAGCTCGTGCAGGCGATCGCGGCGGCCGGCCACACCGTGGAACAGGCCGCCGATGGCCGCGAGGCGCAATACCTGGGCGAGGTGGAGGACTTCGACGCGGTGGTGCTCGACCTGGGCCTGCCGGTGCTCGATGGCCTTTCGGCGTTGCGCCACTGGCGCGCGGCCGGGCGCGGCATGCCGGTGCTGATTCTCACCGCGCGCTCGAGCTGGCAGGAGAAGGTGCAGGGCATGGACGCGGGGGCGGACGACTACCTGGCCAAGCCGTTTCACATGGAAGAGCTGCTGGCGCGCTTGCGCGCGCTCTTGCGCCGCGGCAGCGAACACGCGAGCAGCGTGTGGCACTGCGGCGCCATCGTGCTCGACACGCGCAGCGCGCGCGTGCTCGTCGACGGCCAGCCGCTGGTGCTCACGAGCCATGAATTCAAGCTGCTGCAGCTCCTGATGCAGCGCAAGGGCGAGGTGCTCTCGCGCACCGAACTGTCCGAGCACATCTACTCCGAAGGGAGCGACCGCGACTCCAACACCATCGAGGTCTTCATCGCCCGCCTGCGCAAGAAACTGCCCGAGGGCAGCATCGAGACCGTGCGCGGCCTGGGCTACCGGCTGGTGCAGGCGGACAGCGGCGCATGATGGCGTCGCTGCGCTGGCGGCTGCTCGCGGGCACGCTCGCCTGGGTGGCGCTCACGCTCGCGGGCACGGGCTGGGGCCTCACGGCGCTGTTTCGCGACCACATCACGCAGCAGTGGCAGGCGCAGCTCACGATGCAGCTCGACGAATTGAGCGGCGCCATCGACTGGGTCGACGGGCAGCTTGAGGTGGGGGCGATGCCCGAGGCGCGTTTTGCGCAGCCGCTTTCGGGCTGGTACTGGCAGATCGACACGCGCGGGGCCTCGCCCCGGGCGGCCGCGGCGCGTTCGCGCTCGCTCTGGGACGAAACCCTGGCCCTGCCCGCAGATCCGGGCCGCGGAGACCGCCTGCTGCACCTGAGCGGCGCCCAGGGCCGTGCCCTGCTCGCGCTGGCGCGCACGCTTGAACTGCCCGAGGACGGTGCGCCGCCGCTGCGGGTCGCGGTGGCGGTCGATGAACAGCTGGTGGCCGAGCCCATTGCGCGCTTCACGCGTCTGCTGCTGTTTGCGCTGGCGGTGCTGGCCGTCGGCCTGCTCGCGGCGGTGGCGCTGCAGCTGCGCCTGCTGCTGGCGCCGCTGGCGCTGCTGCGCGAAAAGCTCGCGGCCGTGAGGAGTGGCGGCGCGAGCGCGCTGGCCGGGCGCTTCCCGCAGGAGCTGACGCCGCTCGTGGATGAGTTCAACCATGTGCTGAGCGAGAACGCCGAGATGGTGCAGCGCGCCCGCGCGCAGGCCGGCAACCTCGCGCACGCGGTCAATACGCCGCTCACCATCCTGGCCAATGCCGCGGGCGGGCAGGACACGCCGCTCGCGACCCTGGTGCGCGAGCAGGCCGAGATCGCGCGCCGCCAGGTCGACTGGCATCTGGCGCGTGCCCGCGCCAGCGCCGCCGTGCGTGCCACGGGTCTGGCCACGCCGGTGCTCGAACCGCTGGCTGCGCTCGCACGCACCATGGCGCGGCTGCACGCGGCGCGCGGCGTCAGCTTCGAAGTGGCGCCCGGCGCGCAGGAGGCGCGCTTTCGCGGCGAGGCGCAGGACCTCTACGAAATGCTCGGCAACCTGCTCGACAACGCCGGCAAGTGGGCGCGCTCGCGCGTGCTCGCCGATGCGCGGCAAGAGGGCGCCCAGATCGTCTTCACCATCGACGACGACGGCCCCGGCATCCCCGAGGCCGAGCGCGAGCGCATGTTCGAGCGCGGCGCGCAGCTCAGCGACACCAACGGCGGCGCGGGCCTGGGCCTGGACATCGTGCGCACGCTGGCGCAGACCTATGGCGGACGCATCGAGGCGCTCGCCTCGCCGCTGGGCGGTCTGCGCATGCGCCTGGTGCTCCCCGCCAGCGCATGACCCTTGCGCCGCGATCGGGGCATGATCGGGGCTCACGAAGCAAGGAGAAACCACCATGGATCTGGGAATCGCCGGGCGCTGGGCGCTGGTCTGCGGCGCGAGCAAGGGACTGGGCCGTGGCTGCGCCGAGGCCCTGGTGAGCGAAGGCGTGAACGTGCTCATCAACGCCCGCACCGAGGCGCCGCTGCGGCAGACAGCTACTGAATTAAGAGCTATTAGCGCCCGCTGGACAAGCGCTGCAGGCCAAAAAGAACCTGAAGTGCTCGCCGTTGCCTGCGACATCACCACGCCCGAGGGGCGCGAGGCCGTGTGGAGCGCGCCGGGCGGGCCGGGGCGCGATTTCGACATTGTGCTGACCAACGCCGGCGGCCCGCCCACCGGGGACTTTCGCCACTTCACGAGCGAGGACTGGCAGCGTGCCGTGAACGCCAACATGCTCACGCCGATCGAGCTCATCAAGGCCGTGGTCGACGGCATGGCCGAGCGCGGCTTTGGCCGCATCCTGAACATCACGTCCAGCGCGGTGAAGGCGCCGATCGACATCCTGGCGCTGTCCAACGGCGCGCGCAGCGGCCTTACCGGCTTCGTCGCGGGCCTGGCGCGCTCGGGGCTGGCCGCGCGCGGCGTGACGGTGAACAATCTGCTGCCCGGCAAGTTCGACACCGACCGCCTGAACGCCACGCTGGAGGCCGCCGCGCGGAAAACCGGCCAATCGCTGGCCGAGGTGCGCCAGGCCCAGGCCGCGCAGGTGCCCGCCCGGCGCTTCGGTACGCCCGCGGAATTCGGCGCGCTCTGCGCCTTCGTCTGCAGCCAGCAGGCGGGCTACCTCACGGGGCAGAACCTGCTGCTGGACGGCGGGTTGTATCCCGGCACGTTCTGAACCTTCACCCTCTTCCTCTGGGAGAGGGCAGAGATGAGGGCCTGCCGCTGCAAAATCTGCGGTCGAATTTCAAGAAGAATCGGGCTCAAGCCCTTATCCAAAAAGCGCTAGCAGCTATGGTTTCAGGATTTGCCGCTCTTGCGCGGCGCTGAGCCACCCTCCGGCGCCGTGCCCCCCGATCGGCGCGCCAGCGCGTTGCTCAGCAGCACCCCTGCACCCACGGCCACGGCCACGGCAGCCAGGGCCAGACCCAGCTCCGGCAGCGGCGGCTGGCCGAAGTGCAGCAGCGCGCGCACCGGTGGCGCGACGATGGCCAGCGCCAGTACCGCGGAGGCGATGGCGGCAACGACCCAGAACACACGTGCGCCCGGCGCCAGCAGGGCGCGCCAGCCCAGGCCAGTGCTCAGATTGGCGGCCACCAGCAGCAGGTTGCCCGCCATCAGTCCGATCACCGCGAGCGTGCGCGCCACGTCGGCGTCCTGGCCGGCGCGCAGCGCCAGCAGGTAGGCCAGCAGGGTGGCGACCAGCACGCTGCCGCCCTGCACCAGCCCCTGCAGCAGCATCGGCCAGCCCACCAGGCCCTCGCGCGTGCTGCGTGGCGGGCGCTGCATCAGGCGCGAGTCCTCGGGCGCGCCCTCGAAGGCCAGCGAGCAGATCGGGTCAATCACCATCTCGGTCAGCACCACGTGCGCCGGCAGCATCAGGGGCGGCAGGCCCAGCAGCACCGGCAGCAGCGCGAGGCCGGCGATCGGCACGTGGATGGCGACGATGTAGCGCATCACCTTGCGCAGGTTGTCGAAGATGCGCCGGCCCATGCGCACGCCGCCGACGATGCGCCCGAACTCCTCGTCCAGCAGCACCAGGTCGGCCGCCTCGCGCGCCACGTCCGTGCCGCGCACGCCCATGGCGATGCCGATGTGCGCCGCCTTCAGCGCCGGCGCGTCGTTGACGCCGTCGCCGGTCATGGCTACGGTCTCGCCGTCGCTCTGCAGCGCCTGCACCAGGCGCAGCTTCTGCTCGGGCAGCACGCGCGCGAACACGCGCACGCGGCGCACCGCCTCGGCCAGTGCGACGTCGTCCAGTGCGGCGATCTGCTCGCCCGTGAGCGCGCCGGCGTCTGCGTCGATGCCGGCCTGGCGCGCGATGGCCAGCGCGGTGGCGGCGTGGTCGCCGGTGATCATGGCCACCGCGATGCCTGCGCCGCGCGCCTGCGCCACTGCCGCTGGCACGCTGGCGCGCAGCGGGTCCTCGAAGCCGACCAGGCCCAGGAAGCGGAAGTCGTAGTCGTGCTGTTCGGGCGCTGGCGCTGCCCCGGCGGCGCTGCCCTCGGCCACGGCCAGCACGCGCAGGCCGGATTCGGCGAGCGCACGCATCTGCGCCAGGATGGCCGCGCCCGCCTCGGGGGCCAGGTGGCACAGGTCGATCACCGCCTCGGGCGCGCCCTTGGCGGCCACGCGGCGCCGGCCGTCCTTGTCCAGCCAGGCCTGCGACATGGCCAGCAGCTCGGGCGTGAGCGCGTATTCCTGCTCCAGCCGCCAGTCGGGGTGCAGGTGCTCGGTGTCGTCCAGCGCCTGGTCGCCGTGCGCCAGCAGGGCGCGGTCCATCGGATCGGTGCTGCCGCGGCGCGAGGCTAGCATGGCGTATTCGAGCAGCCGGTGCACCGGCTCGGGCAGCGGCGCGCCGGGTTGGGCGACGGCGTCGGCCTCGGGCGTGACCAGGCGGCGCAGGGCCATGCGGTTTTCGGTCAGCGTGCCGGTCTTGTCCACGCACAGCACCGTGACAGCGCCCAGCGCCTCGACCACGGCGGGCTGGCGCGCCAGCACCTGGATGCGCGCGAGGCGCCAGCTGCCCATGGCCAGGAATACCGCCATCGCCATCGGAAATTCCTCGGGCAGCATGGCCATGCCCAGGGCGATGCCGGACAGCACCCCCTGCACCCAGTCGCCGCTGCGCAGCCCATACCACAGTAACAGCAGCGCACTGCCGCCCAGCGCCAGCGTGCCGAACAGCCGCACCACCCCGTGCAGGCTCTGCTGCAGCGGTGTCGGTGCCGGCTCGATGGCCGCGAGCGAAGATCCGATGCGCCCCACCTGCGTGTGGCGGCCGGTGGCGCTGACCTCGGCCAGTCCGTGACCTGCGGTGACCAAGGTACCGGCGTAGACCTGCGGCAGGTCGTCGCCGCCCGGCGGGCCGGCCGCCACATCGGCTGCCGTGGCGTCGCTGGGCAGCTTGCGCACCGGCACCGATTCGCCAGTTAGCAGCGACTCGTCCACCGTCAGCGCCTGAGCCTGACGCAGCACGGCGTCGGCGGCCACGCGTTCGCCCTCGCCCAGCGCGATCCAGTCGCCCGGCACGATCTCGCGCGTGGGTACGCGGCGCAGCTGGCCGCCGCGCAGCACGCGCGTCTGCGGCTCGGCCAGTTCGCGCAGCGCATCGAGCGCGCGCTCGCCGCGCCGCTGCTGAAAGATCACCAGTCCCACCGACAGCAGCGCGAAGCCGACCAGCAGCAGGCCCTCACCCAGATCGCCCACCAGCAGGTAGATGGCCGAAGCCACCAGCAGCAGCAGGAACATCGGCTCGCGCATCACCTCGCGCAGCGTGTCGGCGAAGGAGTGCCGTTCGCGGTCCTCGATGGCGTTGGGGCCGTGCTCGACCAGGCGCCGGCGCGCCTCACCTTCGCTCAGGCCCTGGGGGCGGGGAGGCTGCAGCATGGTGGTGGCGTGCGAGGGTGACGACATCGTTCGCGAAATCATATCGGCAGCCTCCCGCCCGCCTGTGGCGCGGGAGGCGCCATGGATCATTCCCTCAGCGGATCGCTGCCGATCGCCTGGTACAGCGCCACGGTGTCGGTGAGCCGCTGTGCCTGCGCGCTCGCGAGCTGCATGTGCACCTGCTGCGCCTGCTGCTGGGTCAGCAGCAGCTGCGCGTAGCTGATCGAGCCCAGGCGGTGGCGCTCGCTGGCGGTTTGCAGCGCGGCCTGCGCGGCGGTGTCGGCGTCGGCCAAGGCCTGCAGCGCCTGGGCGTCGTTGGCTATGGCGCGCAGCGCGTCGGCTACGCTGCGCAGGGCCTGCAGCACCACGCTCTGGTATTGGGCGGTGGCGGCGTCCAGTGCCGCGTCGGCTGCGCGCTCCTGTGCTGGTTGCGCGGCGTTGAACAGCGGCTGGGTGAGCTGTCCGGCCAGCGACCACAGCGCTGATCCTCCGCCGAACAGCGCGCCGCTGGTGAGCGCCTGGCTGCCGATTGCCGCGCTCAGGTTCAGTTGCGGGTAGCGCCCGGCGATGGTCGCGCCGCGTTCGGCGTGCGCGGCGTGCAGCAGTGCTTCGCTGGCCTGGATGTCGGGGCGCTGGCGCACGAGCTCAGAGGGCACGACGAGCGGCAGATCGGCCGGCAGCGTGAAGTCCCGCAGCGTGAACGCGTGGATCTCGGCTGTGCCCGGCGCCTGGCCCGCGAGCACGGCGAGCAGGTGCTCTGCCTGCTCCAGCTGCAGGCGCAGCAGCGGCAGCGTGGCGCGAGTCTGCGCGGCCTGGCTCTGCAGCGCCATGGCCTCGTCGGGTGCGGCCTGACCGAGCGTGACGCGCCGCTGTGCCAGCGCCACCTGTTCTTCTTGCGAGAGCAGAAGCGTGTGGTTCGCGTCGATCTGCGCGGCGAGCCGGGCACGCGCGATGGCCGTGCCGGCGATCTGCCCGGCCAGCGTGAGCCGCGCAGCGGCGAGTTCGTGGCGGCGCCAGTCGCTGCGCGCGGCCAGTGCCTCCAGCGTGCGCCGGTTGGCGCCCGAGAGATCGAGCTGGTAGTGCACGCCGACGCTTGCGCTGTACAGGCCGAAGGTGCGGCCGTCGCCGCTTTGTCCCTGCGCCGCCGGGCTCGCGTGCTGGCGCTGCACGCCCGCGCCGAGATCGACCCGCGGCAGTTCGGTGGCGCCGCTTCGCGCCTGCTGCAGCGCCTGCGCTTCGGCCAGGCGCGCCTGCGCCGCGGCCAGCGTCGGGCTGGCCTGCAGCGCACGGGCGATGGTGTCGTCGAGCGCCGCCGAGCCGAACGCGCGCCACCAAGTGGCCTCGACCGGCAGGTCCTCGGCGATGCGCTGCGCGTTGCCCAGGGGCACGTCGGCCTGCACCGTTGGCGTGCGGCTCGGGGTGCTCGTGTAGTGCGTGACCGCGGGCGCGGCCGGGGCGATGAACTCCGGGCCGCTGGCGCAACCGGCGAGCACGGCAGCGAGCGCCGCGGCCGCGAGCGTGTGGGGGATGGCCTGCATCAGAAACTCCTTCCTTCGCCCGCTTCCTCGTGGGTCACGCCATCGCGGATGTGGTACAGGCGCTTGAATGTCGGGATGATTTTTTCGTCGTGCGTCACGACGATGATGGCTGTCTGGTACTGGCGCGCCATCTCGTTGAGGATGCGCACCACCGCCAGCGCGCGCTCGGAATCGAGCGGCGCCGTGGGCTCGTCGGCCAGGATCACCGGCGGGCGGTTCACCAGCCCGCGCGCGATCGCCACGCGCTGCTGCTCGCCGCCCGAGAGCTGCGTCGGCATCGCCTGCGCGCGGTGCTGCACGTCCAGCGCCGTGAGCAGCTCCAGCGCCCGCTCGCGCGCCTGGCCGTTGGGCACGCCCGCGAGCATGGGCAGCAGCGCGACGTTGTCGATCACGTCCAGGAACGGGATCAGGTAGGGCGCCTGGAAGACGAAGCCGATCTTGTCGCGGCGCAGCGCGCGTAGGTCGCGCACCTTCCAGCCGCCGTCGAAGATCACCTCGTCGCCCAGGGTCATGCGCCCGGTGGTGGGGTCGATCACCGCGCCCAGGCACTTGAGCAGCGTGCTCTTGCCCGAGCCCGAGGGGCCGATCAGCCCCACGACCTCGCCCGGCGCCACGCGCATGTTCACGTCCTTGAGCGCGAGCACCGCGGTGTCGCCGCTGCCGTAGCGCTTGGAGAGGCCTTCGATGTGGATGCCATATCCTGCCATTTCAGCCTCCGATCGCCTCGGCCGGGTCGATGCGCAGCGCCACGCGGATCGCGACGATGCTCGCCAACGCGCAGATGCCCATCACCGCCAGAAATCCCGCCATCGAGTCCTGCGGCACCAGCAACACATACTTTGGGAAGATCGGCGCCGACCAGGTGGCGCTGATCTTGCCCACGGCAAAGCCGATCGCGCCCAGCGCCAGGGCCTGCTGCAGGATCATCGCGGCGATGGTGCGGTTGCGGGTGCCGATGAGCTTGAGCACGGCGATCTCGCGGATCTTGTCCATGGTGAGCGTGTAGATGATGAAGGCGACGATCGCCGCGCTCACGATCGCGAGGATCACGAGGAACATGCCGATCTGCTTGGCCGACGTGGCGATGAGTTTGCTCACCAGAATCTCCTGCATCTGCGCGCGCGTATGCACTGTGAAGCGCAGCGAGTGTTCGATGTCGCGCGCCACCGCGTCGGCATTCGCGCCGGGCGTCAGGCGCACCAGCACCGCATTGACCGAGGTGCTGGCCGACTGCGCGGCGTTCACCGCATCGAGCAGGCCGGGCACGCCCGGGCGGTTGAACGCGGGGTTGTCCGCGGTGCGCCGCCGCCCCGCTTCGATCGCGTCGTTGTCCTTGAGAAACTGCGCCTGCTGCGCATCCTTGAGCGGGATGAAGACCATGGGATCGCCGCTGGAGGAGACCATGCGCCGCGTCAGGCCGACCACGGTGTAGCGGTGCCGGCGGATGGTGATGACGTCGCCCAGCGCGAAACCGCTGGCGATGTCGGCCACGGCCTCGTAGTGCCCGCGCGTGAGCTGGCGCCCGGCGACGAGGTAGGGCGGCGCGCCCGGAGTTCCGGGCGTGGCGTCGGCGGCGATGCCCACGACCATGGCGCGCACGTCGCGCCCGCCGGCGTGCTCGGGTTTGCGCACCTGCATCGTGAAGTAGGTCACGTTGGCCGCGCGCGCCACGCCGGGCAGCGCCATCAGCTGGCGCCAGGCGTCGTCGGCGAGGTTGGACGATTCGGCGTACGGCCCCATGGTGTCCTGCTGCACCACCCAGAGGTCGGCGCGGCTGTTGTCCAGCAGCGCCTGCCCGTCGTCCACCATGCCGCGGTACACGCCCGCCATCACCAGCGTGACGCCGATCAAGAGGCCCAATCCGACGCCGGTGAAGACGAACTTGCCCCAGCTGTGCAGGATGTCGCGCCCTGCGAGCGAGATCATGATGCGGTCCGTGCGAGTTCGGCCACCACGTGCACGCGGGCGTTGCGTGCCAGGGCCTTCTCGCTGTAGACGATGATCCGGTCGCCCTCGCTCAGGCCGTCGAGCACCTGCACGTGGCCTTCGAGGTCGGCGTCGCCGATCCGCACGGGTGCGAACCGCGCGCGGCCATCGACGATCTTCCACACGCCCGTTCGCCCGTCCTGGCGCTGCAGCGCGGCGTTGGGCACGACCGGGGTGCTGGGGAGCGGCGGCAGGTGGATCGTCACCTCGGCCAGTTCACCCAGCGGCGGCAGCGCTACCGGAGCTTGATTGAACACCACCTTGGCCAGCATCTCCTCGGTGATGGCGTCGGCCTTGGGCTCGACGCGCAGCACGTGCGCCGCAAGCTCACGCCCGGCGCTCGAGCGCAGCGCCACGCGCGCGGGCAGGTCGCGCGTGAGCCCCGCGGCATGCACCTGATCGAGCCGCACGTTGATCCACAGGCTGCGCGGATCCACGATCTCCAGCACCGTCTGCCCCGCGACCACGGTGCTGCCCGGCTCGACCTCGCGCGCGGTGACCACGCCATCGCTCGCGGCCACCAGGCGCCAGTGGCTGCGCTGCGCGCGCAGCGCAGCCAGCTCGGCGTCCATGCGCCGCACCTCTTCGCGCGCGGCGGTGAGCTGCGCGTCGGCGCTGGCCAGTTCCTGCTGCTTGGCGCGCGCCGCTTCTTCGCTCGTGGAACGCGCGGCCAGCAGATCGGCGTAGCGCCTGGCCTGCTCGGCTGCAAAGGCCTGGCGTGCCTGAGCCTCGCGCAGGCTGGCCTGCGCCCGTGCGCGCACCGCATCCTGGGCGCGCAGGCGCTCGTCCAGGTCCACGGGGTCGAGCTCGCCCAGCACCTGCCCGGCGCGCACCGCGTCGCCCACGTCCACGCTCAGGCTGCGCACGCGCGCCGGCAGTGTCGCGCCCAGGTTCTGCGTGTGGCGCGCCTGGACCGTGCCGATGCCGAAAAGCGCGGGCTCGATCGCCCGGGCCTGTACCCTGGCTTCGGTCACGTTCACGGGCGCGAGCGGCCCCGAGCGCAGGGCCACGTAGCCCAGCAGCACGGCCAGCGGCACGAGCACGGCGAAGAGCGCCAGCGTGCGGCGCCTGGGAAGAGGAAATTTCATGCTTGCGCTCCCGTCAAGGCATCACGAAACAAGGCGAAGACTCCGGCGGCCTGGTCGCTCATCTGCCGCACGTCACCCGCGAGCAGCGACTGCATGACCAGGCCCTGCACCATGCCGACGAACAGCAGCGCGGCCGAGCCTTCGTCCATGTTGGCGCGGATCTCGCCCGCGGCCTTGCCCTGCGCGAGCAGAGCGCGTACGCGCTCGCTGTAGCGTGCGATCAGCGCCTGCACCAGGCGCTTGGGGCCGTTCATCTCGGCGCGTTGCAACTCGCCAAAGAGCATGCGCGGCACGCCCGGGTGGATGGTGACGAACTCCACGTGCGTCATGAAGACCGCTTCCAGCGCGGCCAGCGGCGTGGCCGCCTTGCGCGTCGCTGCGTCGATGCGCGCGAGCAGCCGGTCGGCCACCCAGCCCATCACCGCTTCAATGATCGATTCCTTGGTCGGGAAGTGCTTGAACAGCGCGCCCTGCGTCACGCCCATGTGTTTGGCGATCGCGGTGGTGGAGATGTCGCTGGGGTTGGTTTGCGCGGCCAGCGCCACGACGGCTTCGACCGTCGCGGCCCGGCGCTCATCGGCCGGCAGGTGTTTGGAAGGGGATGGCGTTTCCATGGCTTCTTAAGAAAGTAAGTTATTACTATCTTATGGAAACGCAACAGACGTGTCAACAACCTTTTTGAAACAAGGGAGAAGGCCGTCTGGAAGCGGCGCGTCCGCGAAAGAGCGGCGTCGCCGCCGTGTCTTCAGGGCATGTTGGCGAGCACCTGCGCCACGGCGGCGGTGAGCCGCTTGGCGTAGGGCAGGTGCAGGAACTCATTGGGGCCGTGCGCGTTGCTGTGGGGCCCGAGCACGCCGCAGACCATCATCTGCGCCTTGGGAAAGCCCTGGCTCAGGATGTTCATCAGCGGAATTGTTCCGCCCTGGCCGATGTAGCCGCAGGGCGCGCCGAACTGCGCCTGGCTGGCTGCGTCGAGCGCGCCGGCGAGCCACGGCGCGACGGCCGGCGCATTCCAGCCGTTGGCCGCGCCGTCGGCGTGGAAGGTCACGCGCGCCTGATACGGCGCGTTGTCTTCGAGGAGGCGCTTCATCTCGGCCACGCAGGCTCCGGCGTCCACCAGCGGCGGCACGCGCAGGCTGAGCTTGAACGCGGTGTAGGGACGCAGCACGTTGCCCGCGTCCTTGAGTGCCGGCAGGCCTTCGGCGCCGGTGATCGAGAGCGTGGGCTCCCAGGTGCGGCGCAGCAGCGCCTGCGCCGGGTCGTCCGTCGTGGGCAGCGCCGTTTGCTCTCCGGCGCCGCAGTCGTAGTGCGCCCAGGGATAGTTGCGGATCACCGAGTCGCCCAGGATCGTGGCCGTGGCCCGGGCCTGCGCGATGCGCTCGGGCGGAATGTCGCAGTGAAAGCTCTCGGGCAGCAAACGTCCGGTGGCCGAGTCTTCGAGTCGGTCGAGCACCTGGCGCACGATGCGAAACGACGAAGGCACGAGGCCCGAGGAGTCGCCCGAGTGCACGCCTTCGGTGAGGATCTGCACCTTCAGCGTGCCGCTGGCCATGCCGCGCAGGCTGGTGGTGAGCCAGAGCTGGTCGTAGTTGCCCGCGCCCGAATCCAGGCACACGACGAGCGCTACGTCGCCCAGACGCGTGCGCAGCGCATCCACGTAGGGCAACAGATCGCCCGAGCCGCTTTCCTCGCAGGTCTCGAACAGGCCGACGATGCGCGGGTGTGCCACGCCCTGGCGCTGCAGCTCCTTGATCGCGGCAATGCTGGCGTAGATCGCATAGCCGTCGTCGGCGCCGCCACGGCCGTAGAGCCTGTCGTCCTGGATCACGGGCGTCCAGGGACCGAGCTCGCTCCTCCAGCCCTCGAACTCGGGCTGCTTGTCCAGGTGCCCGTACATCAGCGCGGTCTGCGTGCCCGCGCTGTGCGCGGCCGGCACCTCGAAGAAGATCAGCGGCGTGCGCCCCGGCAGGCGCACCACTTCGAGCTTCAGGCCCGCCACCTGCTGGTGCTCGGCCCAGGCCGCGGCGTTGCGCACCACGGTATCGATGTGCCCGAGCTCGCGCCAGTCTGCGGCAAAGGCCGGGGATTTGGCCGGAATGGCGATGTAGTCGGTGATCTGGCGCGTGATGTCCTCGTCCCAGGCCTGCGCCAGGCGTCGGCCGGCGAGCGTGCTGTCAAAGGCGTGCATGGAATGCCCTCGCGGGGTGATGCAAAGACCGGTAACTTACCGCACCCGGCCGGGGATGGCGAGCGCGCCCTCCAGAACATGCATGCGCGTGAGGGGTGCGCTCTCGACGCGGTTGCGCCCCGCGCGCTTGGCGGCGTACAGCGCCCTGTCGGCGGCTTCGATCAGTTGCCCGGCTTCGTCACCGGGGCCGAGTTCCTCGGCGCAGCAGCCCACGCTGACGGTGACGTCGATGGACTGGCCCTTGTGGCTGCAGGGGGTTTCCTCCACCAGCTGGCGCAGCTTCTCGGCCACGCCCCGGGCCGCCTCGGGCGAGGTGTGAGGCAGCAGCAGCACGAACTCTTCGCCGCCCCAGCGGCCGACCAGATCCTGCGCCCGCAGATGCCGCTGCAGCAGCCGGGCAATGTGGCAGAGCACCGCGTCGCCGCCCGCGTGCCCGAGCCGGTCGTTGACGTCCTTGAAGTGGTCCACGTCCACCATGAGCACGGCGTAGGGTTGGTTCAGGCGCGCCGCGCACGCGACGTCGCGCGTGAGCGTCTGCAGCAGCTGGCGCCGGTTGGCGATGCCCGTGAGACTGTCGCTGCTGGCCAGATGCTCGTTGACGGCGTCGGCGCGATCCTTGGCCAGCAGCACGAACCCCAGCGAAGCCATCACCAGCGCCGCGAGCGATGATACCAGCGCCAGCTTGCCGGTGTCGTCCCCGTGCATGAAATCGGTGAAAGGCAGGGGGTTCACCATGAACCAGAGAGCACGCGCCAGCAGCAGTACGCATTGAAACCCGAGCGCCGCGCTGATGAGCAGCGCGCCGCGCCGCTGGTTGGGCGCGCGCGGACGCCACAACGCCCGCACGGTCAGCGCCAGTTGTGCGGCCCAGATGACGCCGGCGAACAGCAACCGGGCGTGGTAGCTGTCGATGCTGGCGAACATCAGCGCGGCGGTGGCCACGACAGGAAGAGCGGCGGTCAGGCGCGGCGCAGGCTGCGCCTGGAATTGCGCGATGGCGCACAGCAGCAGAGCCAGGGCGAGACTCATCAAGGTGTTGGAGAGCACGATGTTGAGCGTGAGCGGCATCGCCCCGCGCATCAGCACCAGGCCGTGGGTGATCGCGTACACCACGAGGGCGAGCGCCCACAGCCCCAACCCTTCGCTGCGTCGCGGCCGCATGACTGCCAGGGCCAGCGCCATGGCCGTCGTGGCGACGATGCTCATCACGAGGATCGTCGCGGTGTCGAGGGGCGGCATGACGGCCATGATGGGTGATGCAGAGGGCGCTGGTACACCTTGCGCGAGTGTGGTCAGAATGTAACCATTCGTGACGTCTTTGTCGAGAACTGCGCAGCAGCTCAGCTGCGGACAGGTGCTGGCCGCGCGCCGCGCAATTCGTGTGGGCGCGTCAGCGGCGCATGCTCCACACGGTTGCGCCCGCCCTGCTTGGCCGCGTACAGCGCCTTGTCGGCCGCGTCGACGAGCAGGCGTGGTCGATCGCCCGGTTGCAGGATGTCGGCGCAGATGCCGATGCTGATGGTCACGGGCAGGGGGATGCCGTCGTAGTGGCCGGGCGCGTCGCAGACGCCGGCGCGCACGGCCTCGGCCAGGTGGCGCGCACCTTCGAGCGTGGTGGCGGGCAGCAGCACCAGGAATTCCTCGCCGCCCCAGCGCCCCACCATGTCCTGCCCACGCACGCGCGCCTGCAGCAGGTGCGCGATGTGGCGCAGCACCGCGTCGCCGGCGAGGTGGCCGTGCGTGTCGTTCACGGCCTTGAAATGGTCGATATCCGCCATCATCACGGCGTAGGGCGCGTGTTCGCGCATCGCGCGCTCGGCATCGCGCCGCAGGGTCTGCTGCAGCAGGCGGCGGTTGGCAATGCCGGTCAGCATGTCGTAGTTGGCGAGTTCGTGGTTGACTGCCTCGGCCCTGTCCTTGGTCATGAGGATGAAACCGAGCGTCGCCAGCTGCACGACGATGAAGGAGGTGAGGAAGGTCAGGCTCTGGCCCAGGCCGTTGCTCGTGATGATCCGGGGCGGGCCATCGTGCACCGCGTACCAGATGCCACGCCCCAGCAGCAGTACTCCCTCGATGCCCAGCGCCGCACTGATGAGCAGGGCACCGCGCCGCTGGCGCGGTGGCTCGGGGCGCCACAAGGCCCACAGGATCAGGCCGATCTGGACGGCCAGCAGGAAACTGATGACCAGTCGCCGCATTTGATCGTGGCCCTGGAAGATCACCAGCAACACGGCCGTCAGGGCGATGGGAAGGAGGACGGACAAGCGTTGCGGGGTGCGGCCGTGGAACTGGCTCACGGCGGCCAGCAGCAGCGCGAACGCAACCGCGAGCAGCGTGTTGGCCAGAACCATGCTGATCCAGTTCGGCGCCCACCCGTGCGTCATGAACAGCAGATACGTCACCGCGTGCGCCACGAGCGCGAGCGCCCACAGGCCGATGCCTTCTCGCCGATCCGGGCGCACCACGGCCATGGCAACGGCCAAGGCCATGGTGCCCGCGGTCACCATGACCATCATTGTCGGCGTGTCCAAAGGAAGCGGTATGGTCATGAGAGCTCGCTGGAAGGCCACAATGCGCTTCAACAAGTATAGTGAAATACCTGCCCTGGAGCGGACGGCCCACCGCGCCGGCCGTGAGCGATCGTCGGCTGCGTGGCATCTCCTTCGCGCTTGGCGCACAATCGCCCGCCCGCCACGACACCGCGGCGGCAGGGGCACTCCATGATCAGGATCAACAGCAACTACCAGAAATTGCAGGCGAACTACCTGTTTGCCGACATCGCCCGCCGCGTGCGGACCTTCCAGGCCGAGCACCCCGGGCGCGAGATCATCCGCCTGGGCATAGGCGACGTGACGCGGGCGCTGCCACCCGCCTGCATCGCCGCCATGCACAAGGCGGCCGACGAGCTAGCGAGCGAGGCGACGTTCCGCGGCTACGGCCCCGAACAGGGCTACGACTTCCTGCGCGAGACGATCGCAGAGCACGACTTTCGCGCGCGCGGCGCCGACATTTCGGCCGACGAGATCTTCGTCAGCGACGGCGCCAAGTGCGACACCGGCAACATCCAGGAGCTGTTCGCACAGGATGTGCGCGTGGCCATTCCCGACCCGGTCTATCCGGTGTATGTGGACACCAACGTCATGGCCGGGCGCACCGGCGCGGCGCGGGACGGGCGTTATCCGGGCTTCACCTACCTGGACTGCACGGCGGCCAATGGCTACGTGCCCGCACTGCCGACGCAGGACGTGGACCTGATCTACCTGTGCTTTCCGAACAACCCCACGGGGGCGACGGCCACGCGCGAGCAGTTGCAGGCCTGGGTGGACTGGGCCCGCGCGCACAAGGCACTGATCCTGTTCGATGCGGCCTACGAGGCCTTCATCCGCGATGAGCGCCTGCCGCATTCCATCTACGAGATTGCCGGTGCCAAGGAAGTGGCGATCGAGTTTCGCAGCTTCTCCAAGACGGCGGGCTTCACCGGCGTGCGCTGCGCCTACACCGTCGTGCCCGAGGCATGCACGGCCTGGGACGACGCGGGCAAGCCGGTCTCGGTGCGCGATCTCTGGAGCCGCCGGCACACCACCAAGTTCAACGGTGTCTCGTACCCGGTGCAGCGCGCGGCCGAGGCCGTTTACAGCGCCGAGGGCCGGCCGCAGGTGCGCGAGCTGATCGACTTCTACCTGAACAACGCCGCCTACATCCGCAAGTCGCTGCAGGGCATGGGCCTGGCGTGCACGGGCGGCGACAACTCGCCCTACATCTGGGTCGATACCGGGCGCGACGCGTGGGAGTTCTTCGATCTGCTGCTGCGCGATGCGGGCGTGGTCTGTACGCCGGGCGTGGGCTTCGGGCGTTGTGGCGAGAAGCACATCCGCATCAGCGCGTTCAACAGTTTCGAGAATGTGCGCACCGCCATGCAGCGCATGGCCGACGCGCTGAAGTAAGTCACGATCGAGGTCAGACACCATGCCCATGTCCCATGCCTTCAAGGAGCGCCTGTTTCCTGTGCTGCCGCAGCTGGCCGAGCATTTCGGCACGCCGTTTCACATCTACGACGAAGCCGGCATCCGCGAGACCGGCGCCGCGCTCCAGCGCGCCTTCGCGGGCGTGCCGCGCTTTCGCGAGTATTACGCCGTCAAGGCGTTGCCCAATCCGCGCATCCTTGCCCTGATGCGCGAGCTGGGCTTCGGCTTCGACTGCAGCTCGGTGGCCGAGCTCGAGCTCGCGCGTGCCGCCGGCGCGCGGGGCGAGGACATCATGTTCACGTCCAACAACACCTCGGCCGAGGAGTTCGAGGCGGCCGCCCTGGACGGCGGCTGCATCCTGAACCTGGACGACATCAGCCTCGTCGCCAAGGTGCCGCGGATGCCCGAGCTGGTGTGCTTTCGCTACAACCCGGGTCCGGCGCGCAGCGGCAACAGCATCATCGGCAACCCCGTGGAGGCCAAGTACGGCGTGGCGCACGATCAGCTGCTCGACGCCTTTCGCGCCGCGCAGGCGCGTGGCGCGCGGCGCTTCGGCCTGCACACCATGCTCGCGTCCAACGAGCGCGATTACCGCTACGTGGTGCAGACGGTGCGCATGCTGCTGGGCGTCATCGCCTGGGCGGGCAAGGAGCTGTCCATCCGCTTCGAGTTCATCAACATGGGCGGCGGCCTGGGCATTCCCTACCGGCCCGAGGACGAGGCGTTCGACGTGGCGGCGCTCGGCAACGAGGCCGGCGCCCTGCTCGCGGCCTTTCGCCAGCGCGAGGGCTACGCGCCCGCGGTGTTCATGGAAAGCGGGCGCTACATCACCGGGCCGCATGGCGTGCTCGTCACGCGCGCGATCAATCGCAAGGACACTTACCGCCATTTCGTCGGCGTCGATGCCTGCATGTCGGCGCTGATGCGCCCCGGCATGTATGGCGCCTACCACCACATCGACGTGCTGGGCAAGACGCCGACGGCCGCGGATGCGCCGGTCGATGTCGTCGGCTCGCTGTGCGAGAACAACGACAAGTTCGCCATCGAGCGCCCGCTGCCCTCGGTGGACAACGGCGATCTGCTCGTCATCCACGACACCGGCGCGCACGGCCACGCCATGGGCTTCAACTACAACGGGCGCCTGCGTCCGCAGGAGCTGCTGCTGGGGGCCAATGGCCAGGTCGAGCGCATCCGCCGCGCCGAGACGCTGCAGGATCACTTCGCCACGCTGCAGTTCGAGCCCAGGGTCTGGCGCGGCGCCGGGCGTTGAGGGAGGAAAGGCCATGATGGATCGCCAGCGTGAAATCGCCGCGGCGCTCAGGGTCGTGCCGCCGTTTGCGGGCGAGGCGGCGCTTGTGGCCGAGTGCGAGCGCCGCCTCGCCTTCATCGCCGAAACGCTGCGCGCGAGCGGCCTGCACACGCTGGTGCTGGGCATCAGCGGCGGCATCGATTCCACGCTCGCGGGGCGGCTGGCGCAGCTGGCGGTGCAGGCGCTGCGCGCCGACACGGGCGACGCCGCTTATCGCTTCATCGCGGTGCGCCTGCCCTACGGTGTGCAGTTCGACGAGGCGGACGCGCGCATGGCGCTGGACTTCATCCGTGCCGACGAAACACTCACGGTGCCGATCGAACCTGCGGTGAGCGCGCTGGCGGCGCCGATTGCCGCGCTGGCGCAACTGGCGTCCGCGCGACGCGACTTCGTGCTCGGCAACATCAAGGCGCGCTGCCGCATGGTGGCGCAGTACGCGATCGCGAACGCGCACAACGGTCTCGTGATCGGCACCGACCACGCGGCCGAGGCGGTAATGGGCTTTTTCACCAAGTTCGGCGATGGTGCCTGCGATCTGGCGCCGCTCACGGGCCTCGTGAAGGGGCAGGTCCGCGCCATTGCGCGCCACCTGGGCGCCCCGGCGCATCTGGTGGACAAGACGCCCACGGCCGATCTGGAGAACCTCGCGCCGGGCAAGCCCGACGAGGTGGCGTACGGCGTCACCTATGCCGAGATCGACGCCTTCCTGCACGGTGAGCCCGTGAGCGAGCGGGCGGCGGCGCGCATCATCGCGACCTACGACGCGAGCGGCCACAAGCGCAGCCTGCCGCTGGCGCCCTGAGCCGTCCCCGCGATGCGCCGACCGAGCTGGCTGCCGGACGCGTTCGTCCTGACGCTGGTCGCGCTCATCGCGCTCGCGAGCGTGGTGCCGGTGAGGGGCGAGGCGGCGCGCTGGGCGGGCGGCCTCACCAACGCGGCCATCGCGCTGCTGTTCTTCCTGCATGGCGCCAAACTCTCGTTTTCGGCGGTGCTGCAGGGCCTTGCGCACTGGCGGCTGCACGGCTTCGTGCTGGCGGTCACCTTCATCGGCTTTCCGCTGCTGGGCTGGGCGGCCCAGCCGCTGCTCACGGCCGTGCTGGGGCCGGAACTGGCGCGCGGTGTGCTCTACTTCTGCGTGCTGCCGTCCACCGTGCAGTCGGCGATCGCGCTCACGTCCATGGCGCGCGGCAACGTCTCGGCGGCGGTCTGCGCGGCGGCGGTTTCCAGCCTGCTGGGGGTGTTTCTCACGCCCGCGCTGGTGCTCGTGCTGCTGGGCTCGGCCGTGCAGGGCATCGATTTCGGCCAGGCGCTCATGCGGGTGATGGTGCAGTTGCTGCTGCCCTTCGCCGCCGGGCAACTGGTGCGCCGCTGGATCGCGGGCTGGGTCGGCCGCCACCGGGGCGTGCTCAGGCATGTCGACCAGTCCTCGATCTACCTCGTGATCTACACCGCGTTCAGCCAGGCGGTGGTCGATGGCCTCTGGCGGCAGTTGCCGCTGCAGCGCCTGCTGCTGCTCGTGCTGGTGTGCGGCGTGATGCTGGCGCTGGCCCTGGGGCTGTGCCACTGGGCCACGGGGCGACTGGGCTTTGCGCTGCCCGACCGCATCACGGTGCTCTTCGGCGGTTCGCAGAAAAGCCTGGCGACCGGTGTGCCTATTGCCCAGGTGCTGTTCGCCGGTGGCACCATGGGGGCCTTGCTGCTGCCCTTGATGGTGTATCACCAGGTGCAGTTGATGACGTGCGCGGCGCTTGCGCGGCGCTTCCAGGCGCATGAAGGAGACAGGACATGAACTGGCATACCCACGATGTTTTCAACCAGGTCTCGGAGCTGCGCGACTACGATCTGCTGGCCACCGACCCGGCGCTGGCCGCAGCCATCGTGCGCGACGGCGCCGAATGGGCGCTGCCCCAGCTCTCGGGCTACGCGCGGCTGCTCGGCCAGTCCGACACCTACGAGCTGGCGGCCATGGCCAATCGCCATACGCCCGAGCTGCATGCGTTCGACGCACGCGGGCGGCGTATCGACCAGGTGGAGTTCCACCCGGGCTGGCACCAGCTCATGGCGATGTACCGCGGCGAGGGCCTGATTTCGCTCCCATTCAAGGAACGCCGCGCGGGCCGCTGGACGGCGTGGGCGGCCGGTTTCTATCTGCACGGCCAGGTCGAGCAGGGCACGCTGTGCCCGGCGACGATGACGCAGGCCTGCATCCCGCTCATCAAGCGGGAGGAGGCGCTCTGGGCCGAGCTGGGCGGCAAGCTCTACAGCGATGCCTACGACCCGCGCGACCTGCCGGCGGCGCAAAAGGAAAGCATCTGGGTCGGCATGGGCATGACGGAAAAGCAGGGCGGCTCGGACGTACGCGCCAACACCACCGTGGCCACGCCCGTCGGGGCGGGCGGGCGCGGGCAGGGCTACCTGCTGCGCGGGCACAAGTGGTTCTTCTCGGCGCCGATGTGCGACGCGCACCTGGTCGTCGCACGCGTGGGCGAGGGCGGGCCGTTCGCGTGCTTCTACGTGCCGCGCTGGCGCCCGGACGGCACGAAGAACGCGGTGAACATCCAGCGCCTGAAGGACAAGGTGGGCAACCGCAGCAACTCCAGCAGCGAGGTGGAATTCAACGATGCCTGGGGCATCCTCATGGGCGAGGAAGGCAAGGGCATACGCACCATCATCGAGATGGCCACGTTCACGCGGCTCAACTGCGTCGTCGGCAGTGCAGCGATCCTGCGCCAGGCGCTGGTGCAGGCGATCGCCTACACCCGCAGGCGCCATGCATTCGGCAAGGCGCTCGCGGAGCAGCCGCTGATGCGCACGGTGCTCGCGGACATGGCGCTGGAGAGCGAGGCCGCGCTGGTGCTCCTGATGCGCCTGGCGCGCGCCTACGAGCGCGACGACACGCCCGCCGAGCGCGCCTGGAAGCGCATGATGACGCCCGCGGCCAAGTTCTGGGTCTGCAAGCGCGGCGTGGAACTCACCGGCGAGACCATGGAGGTGCTGGGTGGCAACGGCTACATCCTGGACGGCATCGTCGGGCGGCTGTTCCTGGAGGCGCCGGTCAACTCGATCTGGGAAGGCTCGGGCAACGTCATGTGCCTCGACGTGCTGCGCGCGCTCTCGCGCGAGCCCGAGGCGGCGCAGGCGCTGCTCGCGGAACTGGCCCCCGTCGCGCAGGGCGAGCCGCGCCTGAAGGCGCTGATGCAGTCGCTCGCCGCGATGGTGGCCACGGCGCCCGAGGAATTGGAAGCGCTCGGCCGCGTCTTCGTGCAGCGGCTGGTGCTGCTGGCCCAGGGCTGCCTGCTGCGCCAGCACGCACCGGCCTTCGTTGCCGAGGCCTTCATCGCCACGCGGCTCGGCCAAGGCGATCTGGGCGGGCGCGTGGCCGGGGCGGTGGACCTGCGCGGTGCTGGCGTGCAGGCGATCCTGGAGCGGGCGCTGCCGCAGTGATTCAGCGGATGGGTCCGGCCGTTGCGCCGCCATCGACCGTGAACACCGAGCCGGTGCAGTATCTCGCCTCGGATCCGGCGATGAAACACATCATTGCAGCCACTTCGTCGGGGCTGGCATAGCGTTTCTGAGGAATAGCGGCTTCGATCTTTGCGCGTACTTCGAGTGGCTGAGCTGGATTCGCGCCTACTTGAATGGCTTCCATCATCCGTGTGTCTACGGCGCCAGGGCACACCGCATTGACACGAATCCCTTGCGGTGCACTCTCGATGGAAGCGGACCTCATCAGGCCAATGACAGCATGTTTGCTCGCTACATAGGGTGCGTGGCGCGCCGAGCCTCGAATGCCGGCGATCGAGGAGGTGATCACGATGCTACCGCCACCGGCCCGTCCCATCGCTGGTATCAATTGCGCCAGCCCCAGCCAAACGCCGCGTACGTTGACCTGCATCACGCGGTCGAATGACTCCACGGAGGTATCCATGATGAGCCCGGCAGGACCTTCGATGCCGGCGTTCAGGAAGGCCTGATCGATCCGTCCGTAATGGTCCAGCGCTGCCTTGACGTAGTCAACGGCTTGCTGCTCGTCACTCACATCGGCGGCCACGCACAGGGACTCACCTCCTATGTCGTGTGCAACCGCTTCCAGGCGACGTTTGTCCAGATCCACGAGGACTACGGCGAGGCCCTGCGCAACCAGCCTGCGCGCGCAAGCCCGACCAATACCGCCGCCAGCGCCCGTCAATAGAGCCACTTGCCTGGTCATTGGAGACGTCCTTTCTTTCTGTCCGTAGGCTGTCACGACACGATGCCACACCCTAGGGTTTCCCATAATATATTGAATATTGACTCAAAAATCAAATACATCTAAAGTTGCGGCACTTTCAGCGTCGAACTGTGCGACATGGCCAAACTTAAATCCGCTGCGGTACGAGACGACACCCCACAGCCGCTCCCTCTGATCGATCTGTACCGGCGCATGCTTCTGGTGCGTGAGTGCGAGATACGGTTGGCCGAGCGATTCAACGACGGGAAAATCCCTGGCTTCATTCATCTCAGCATCGGTCAGGAGGCCGTGGCCGTGGGGGTGACCGCCGCCATGCGCAAGACCGATACAGTGGCGTCTACCCATCGGGGTCATGGGCATGGCATCGCGAAAGGGATGGCTCCGCTGGATCTGTTCCACGAGATCAGCGGAAATCAAGAGGGCCCATGCCGCGGGCGCGGAGGGTCATTGCACGTTGCCGACTTCTCGGTCGGCATGCTCGGTGCCAACGGCATTGTCGGAGGAGGGATCCCCATCGCGGTCGGCAGTGCCTTGGCGCACGCCAGACTGGGCACGGACAACATCTCTGGTGTGTTTTTCGGCGATGGTGCGTTGGCCGAAGGTGTCTTATATGAGTCGATGAACCTGGCTGCGCTGAAACGGCTGCCAGTATTGTTCGTTTGCGAAAACAACGGCTGGTCCGAGTTTTCCCCGACGAATTCCCAATACGTTGGCACGTTCGAGAAGCTCGCAGGAACATTCGACATCCCGTATCGGCTGGTGGATGGAAACGATGTCGAGGCCGTGCACGCGGCGTCTCTCGATCTGGTTGGCCAGATGCGTGCTGGCAAAGGTCCCGCGGCTCTCGAGTGCATGACCTTGCGCGTGAAGGGGCACTACGAAGGCGACCCGCAGGCCTATCGCAAAGGCGTCGAGGACTCAAGGGAAGCGACCGATCCTCTCGCCGCGGCCCGGAAAAAATTGGAAACGATTTCCAGCGGCCCCATCGTCGAGATCGAGACGCGGGTGAAGGCGCTTGTCGACACGGCAGCCCAAGCCGCTGCGGTCGGCACGCGTCCGGTATTCGAAGAAGCTTCGAAGGGTGTCTACGCATGAGCACCAGTACTGAATTGCGCATGGTGCGAGCGCTGAATCAGGCGCTTGCCGACGCCATGGATGCAGATGAGACCGTGGTTTTGATGGGGGAGGACATCGGACGAGCAGGTGGCCCCTTCAATGTGACGCGGGGGCTTCGGGAGCGTTTCGCCGAGCGCGTGATCGACACGCCGATTTCAGAAGCTGCGATGACCGGAGCGGCCCTTGGAGCGGCCCTCAGCGGGTTGAAGCCTGTGGTCGAGATCATGTTCATGGATTTCATCACCCTGGCCATGGATCAGTTGGTGAACCAGGCGGCGAAAGCGCATTTCATGTTTGGAGGGCAGGCGCGAGTGCCCATGGTCCTGCGCACGCCCCACGGCGGCGGCCAGAACGCCGGTCCCCAGCACTCGCAGTGCCTGGAGGCGTGGCTCGCTCATGTCCCGGGGCTGAAGGTCGTATGCCCTGCGACGCCCGCGGATGCCTATGCGCTGTTGCGTTCAGCGATCGACGACCCGAACCCGGTGGTCTTCGTCGAGAACAAGGCCCTCTATGGGATCAAGGGGGCCATCGCGGCACCGGCCGAGACAGTGCCCATCGGCAAGGCGAGGATCGCCCGCGCCGGGCGCGACGCGAGCGTGGTCGCTTACGGAGCGATGGTGCACCGCGCCCTGGAGGCGGCCGACACGCTTGCGGCCGATGGGATCGATCTGGAGGTGATGGATCTGCGCAGCCTGCAGCCCTGGGACAAGCAGGCCGTGCTGGGATCGGTTGCGCGCACCCATCGCGTGGTGGTCGCGCACGAGGCCGTGATGTCGTTCGGGGTCGGTGCTGAAATCGCCGCCACGATCGCCCACGAAGGTTTCGATGAACTCGACGCGCCGGTGCTTCGGGTGGGCGCCCCCTTCACGCCTTCGCCATTCGCGCCGTCCCTGGAGGAGGCATTCATGCCGGGCGCGAAGGACGTGGTCGACGCCGTGCACGAACTCATGGGACGAGAAGGGGTGGCAAATGCGCGATGAATGGGTGCTCGTCGAGCGCAAAGGTGCGGCTGGCGTCATCACCATCAACCGCCCCGACGTGCATAACGCATGGGGCCGCGAGCAGCTCTTGTGCGTCGAGCAAGCGCTCGACCAGTTTGCGGTCGATCCCGAAGTGCACGCGGTGATCCTCACCGGCGCCGGTGAAAAGGCATTCATCGCCGGCGGCGACATCGCGGACCTGGAATCGCGCCGCAGCATCGACCATTACAACGACATGGGCGAGATCATCCACCGGGTGTTCCGCCGCTTCGAAACCTACGACAAGGTGACCATTGCCGCGGTCAACGGGCTGGCCCTGGGCGGTGGAACCGAGATCCTGCTGTGCGTGGACATCCGCATTCTTGGAGAGCACGTCCGCCTTGGATTGCCGGAAATCAACCTGGGCATGTTCCCGGGCGCGGGTGGCACGCAGCGCCTGTTGCGCCAGATTCCCTTGTGCAAGGCCAAGGAGCTGATGTTCACCGGGGAGTGGATCACCGCCCAGGAAGCCCTGGCGCTCGGCATCGCCAATCGGGTGGTTGCGAAGGAGATCGTCATGGAAAACGCATTGGCTTTCGCGCAAAAGATGGCAACCAAGTCTCCGCTCGCGTTGAAATTGATCAAGCGGGCACTGCTGCAAGGCGGCGATATGCCGTTGAATGCCGCGCTGGCGTATGAGCACAGTCTGATTGCCCTGGCGTTCGAAAGCCATGACATGCACGAAGGCTGCCGTGCGTTCCTCGAGAAGCGGCCCGCGCAATTCAAGGGTGTTTGAAACATGGCTGCGAACCGCCAACTCGTTCTGCCCAAACTCGGCCTCACCATGACGGAGGGGGCCGTATTGGAGTGGTGCATCGTGCCCGGTGCGCGGTTCACGGCTGGCCAGACGATATTCGTCGTCGAGAGTGACAAGGCTGCGGTGGAATTCGATGCACCCGCGGACGGTGTCCTCCATGAAATCCTGGTGCCGGCCGGCGAGACGGTTCCGGTGGGAACGGAAATCGGCAGATGGTCGCTCGATGGCGACGACACCATGGCCGGGCCTACCGACAGCGAAAGGCCACCGGCAAGCGCGCCAACGTCTCCGGTTGCCGCCGCGTCGCCGCGTAAGGCTCATCAGGTGCGTCAGTCCTCTACCCCAGTAGCCAAAGACGAGGCATCATTTCCACGAGTCGTTGCGACGCCATTGGCGCGTCGTCGTGCGGCCACCCATGGGTTGGATCTGACAGGGGTTACGGGGTCGGGGCCTCGCGGGCGCGTGTTGGCGGCTGACGTCGAGGCAGCGCTCCAGGCGCACGAAGACGCGCGCGAGCGCACGTCGTCCGATTTCAGTGCGCGCGCGCATGCCCCGGAGTCTGCTGCTGGTCCGGTCGCGCCTACCGCCAGCCAGCGGACGATGGCTGCGCGAGTGACCGCCTCCAAGCGCGAGATTCCGCACTTCTATCTCAGCATCGACGTGGATGTAGGGGAACTGTTCGTTCTGAGGCGCTCCATCAATGAGCTTCCGGGGCGGCCCCGAGTCTCGGTCACGCATTTCCTGGTCGCAGCCGTCGTCGAGGCATTGCGTCAGACCCCCGCGATGAATCGCGTGTGGCTGGAGGGCGGCTTGCTGGATCTGCCGACGGTGGATGTGGGGCTTGCGGTCGATACATCCCACGGGCTGATGAGTCCGGTGATCCGTGACCTGGCCTCGCAATCCTTCTTCGGCATCGTTCGCTCGGTCGATGCGGCGATAGGGCGCGCAAGAACCGCGTCGCTGCGCGCGGCGGATGTCCAGGGCGGCGCCATCACCATCTCCAACGCGGGCATGCATGACGTTCGTTATATGAGCTCGATCATCGTGCCAGGGCAGAGCGCCATTCTTGGCGTCGGCAGTGTTCAGTCGTGCTTCCGCCCGGATGCGGACGGCAGGCCAGTATTGCGGCGCGAACTGGGGCTTGTGCTGTCTGCGGACCATCGGATCCACACCGGTGTCTCTGCCCTCGGGTTCCTCAATCGACTGAAGTCCATCGTGCAGCGGCCGGTGGCGCTTTTGGCAGGCATATAGCAGCAAGGATCGCAAGTGAATTTTGATCTGGGTGAAGAACAGCGGATGATCCAGGAGACGGCGCGCCGCGTCGGCGCGGACTTCGGTGTCGACTACTGGCGCGCGAAGGATGCGGCGCACGAATTCCCGGGTGAGCTCTGGCGGGCGGTCTGCGACACCGGTCTTTGTGGCATCGCCCTGCCTGAAGCCTATGGCGGCTCCGGCCTGGGCATGCTGGAACTGGTGCTGGCGATCGAAGAACTGGCTGCGGCCGGAGCAGGTTCGACCGTGGGGCAACTGTTCATCCTGAACCCGGTATTCGGGGGCGTGGCCCTGGCGGAACACGGCCAGGAAGCAGCGCGGCGAGAGTATCTGCCCAAGATGGTGGCCGGCGAGATGCGCTTCTGCATGGCGCTGACCGAACCGGACGCGGGTGTGAATACGACCCATATCAAGACGTTCGCCGAACGTACTTCATCGGGATGGAAGATCAACGGGCGGAAGATCTGGATCACGGCGGTACCCGATTCCCACAAGATGCTGGTCGTGGCGCGTACCCGCAAGCTGGAAGAGGTGGAGCGCAAGACGCACGGCATTTCGCTGTTCATGATTGATACGCAGCGCAAGGGGTTGACCTGCCATCCCATCGACAAGCTCGGCACGCACACGCTCAGCTCGAGCAGCGTTTTTTTCGACGACGTAGAGGTGACCGAGGACGAGCTGGTGGGCACCGAGCACATGGCCTGGGTCGAGCTGTTCGACGTTCTCAACACGGAGCGGCTGGTCACCACGGCCGCGGCTATCGGCTCCGCGAGGCTGGCCATCCGGCTCGGCGTGGAGTACGCCAATCAGCGCAGGGTTTTCGGCAATCGGGCCATCAGCAGTTACCAGGGGGTGCAATTCCCTCTGGCCGAGGCCCACGCCATGCTGTCGTGCGCACGTGAGATGAACTTCAAGGCGGCCTGGCTGTGCGACAACAAGCGGCCCTACGCCACCGAGGCCAATACCGCCAAATACCTGGCCGCGGAAGCGCTTGCGCAGGCCACGGAGCGTGCCATGCATTCGATGGGCGGCATGGGCTTCGCGCGTGAAAGCCATGTCGAACGCCTCTGGCGCGATGCACGTCTTTCCCAGTTTGCGCCTGTACCGCAGGAAATGATCCTGAATTTCATCGCCATGCACGACCTTGGCATGCCGCGCTCCTATTGACACTGCAATGGTCAACCTCTCCGGCTTCATCCGTTTTCATGCGCAGCGAACGCCCGGGAAGACGGCGCTTGTGTACGGGAATCAACGCATTTCCTACATGGAGTTCCTGCGCCGCATCGAGCGACTCGGTGGTTGGTTGGTGCGGCAAGGCGTCGGTACCGGCGACGTGGTCGCCGTCCTGATGAAGAACAGCGCTGCGTTCCTGGAAATTGCCTTTGCGACCAGCCATGTGGGCGCGGTGCTGTTGCCCGTGAACTACCGTCTTTCGGCGGAAGAGGTGACGTACATCGCCAGGGACGCGGGCGCACGGCTGCTATTGGTCGACGACGATCTGCTGTCTCGCGCGGGGGGAGTCGATAGGATCGTGGCGGTGGATGCGGATGCCCAGCAGGACATGGGGCGGCTGACTGGAGCGTGTGCTCCTGCGGAGGTGGCCGTTCGTTGGCCCGACGACCTGATGCGCCTGATGTATACGTCCGGGACGACCGCACGCCCCAAGGGGGTCATGCACTCGTATGGGAATTTCTACTGGAAGAACGCGGCTCACCAGATGGAGTTCGGTCTGTCTCCCGATACGCGCCTTCTGGTGACGCTTCCTCTTTACCATGTGGGCGCCTACGATTTGCCGGGAATCGCCGTCCTGTGGTGTGGCGGCACGATCGTGTTGCACCGGGACTTCGACCCGCAGGCCGTGCTGGCGGCTTTCGACTCCGAGCGGATCACTGGCGTGGCCCTGGTCCCGGTCATGACCGGAATGCTGCTGGCGTGCCCGGAGCGGGACCGGTACGACGTCTCTTCCCTCCGCTGGGTCTGCGGGGGCGGCGAGAAGACCCCGGAATCCCGCATCCGGGCCTTCTCGGACTATTTCCGCAACGCTCGCTACATCGATGCCTACGGTCTCACCGAATCCTGCAGCGGCGACACCTTCATGGCGGCTGGGCGGGAGATCGAGAAGATCGGCTCGGCCGGCCGGGCGACACTGCATGTGGAAATCCAGATCCGTAGCGTGGATGGCGAGATCCTGCCGCCTGGTCGAACGGGTGAGATCTGCCTGCGTGGACCGAAGATCACGCGGGGCTATTGGAACGATCCGGAGAAGACCCGTGCATCTTTCCATGGAGACTGGTTCCGGACGGGAGACGCCGGGCACCTGGACGCGGACGGATTCCTGTACCTCACGGATCGCATCAAGGACATGATCATCTCGGGCGGCGAGAACATTGCCTCCTCGGAGATCGAGCGCGTGATTTATTTGTTGCCGCAAGTGCGCGATGCCGCGGTGATTGGCGTGCCGGACGACCACTGGGGAGAACGTCCGGTGGCCATCGTGGCGCTGACACCGGGGGCTGTGCTCGATCTGCAGGCGTTGACGGCCCATTGTCGGGCGCATCTGGGTGGTTTCAAGGTTCCCAAGGAATTGCTGCTGGTGGCGGAGCTGCCGCGCAATGCCACGGGCAAGGTCCTCAAGCGCGAGTTGCGCCGGATGTATGCAGACAGCTCGCTTCTCCACCCCACGACCCGGGATTCATCGTGACCCACGACCGGACTGAATTGAAAAACCGCTTCATGGCCGCGCGCGGGTACTGGGACGCGGGCAGTGAAGCGCTGCTCGAGCTGGACGCGGAGTTCTTTGCTTGCGCAGTCCGTCTTGCTGAAGCCCCGATCGCTTCGGGCATGCTCTCTTCCAAACTGTGCGCGTTGTTGCGCCTGGCGTTCGATGTTTCAGTCACGCACCTGGACGACGAGGCGGTGCAGCAGGACATTGCTCATGCGCTGCAGTCGGGCGCCAGCCGTGAAGAAGTGCTGGAAGTGTGCCATTTGAGCGCCGTGCTCGGCATCCATAGCTGCTCGGTCGGCGTACCGATGCTGGCAGAGGAATTACGAGCGCTGGGTCGCGAGGGCGAACTGGGACCAGCGCAGAACGATGCGCGCCGCGAGCAGATCAAGCAGGACTTCGTTCGCCAGAGGGGCTATTGGAGCCCCTTGTGGGATGACCTCCTGCGTAGTTCGCCGGATTTCTTCGAAGCGTACACGGCTTATTCCTCGCATCCGTGGTTCACAGGTGTACTGGAGCCGAAGGTCAAGGAATTCGTCTATATCGCCATCGACGCAGCGACGCATCATTTATTTGAGCCCGGCCTGCGTATCCATATCCGAAATGCCCTTGGCCATGGAGCGAGCCCGGCCGAAATCATGACCCTGCTGCAACTACTGAGTGTCGAAGGTCTGCGCAGCAGCAGCCTGGGCGCGCGCGTGCTGCGCGTTTCAGGGCGCCTCGAAAGTGACCAAACCAACCTTGGAGACAAAGCATGAACTGCATCAAAGCTACTTTCGCCCTTTCCGTGTTCACGACCGCGCTGCTTGCGGCGCAGCCTGCCCTCAGCCAGCAGGCGCCCATCAAACTTGGCCTGACTGCCGCGTTGACTGGGCCGTTCAACGAGTTCGGAGAGGGCATTCGTCGTGGCGCCGCGCTGGCGGTGGAGGAGTGGAATCGCAGAGGGGGCGTCGACGGCCGCAAGGTAGAACTGGCGGAGGTGCTCGACGACCAACTGGTCCCTGATCGCGCCGTGCAGAATATGCGCCGTATCCTGGACAACAAGGAAATTGTCGGCGTGATCGCCCCTGCGGGAAGCGGTCCCGTACTGGCGACGGTCGACATGGTCGAAGCTGATGGGCGGCCCATGTGCAATCCGATGGCGCAGTCGCCCACCATTGTCTATCCCAAGGGCATTCATCAGCCACCGCGCAAGAACGTGTTCTCCGTGGCCATCACCAACGCGGCCGAGGCGCGGCGCCTGGCAGAAGTCCTGGCACATTCCCACAAGAACGTGGGGATCCTGCACGAAAGCACTGCGTACGGCACCACCGGTGCGGAGATGGTGAAGGAGGATATTTCGGATATCAATGGCAGTGTGAAGGTGAGTCTGGAGTCGTACAACCAGCGCAGTCAGGACATGACGGCGCAGGTGGTGCGTTTGCAGAGGGCTGGCGTCGATAGCGTGCTGGTGATCGGCCTCGGCGCCGATTTCGCCATGATCCGGAAAAATCTGAGTCGCCTGAATCTGAACGTACCGATCTACGGCACCAACGGGGCGGCCACGGCGCCCTACATCGAAGGAGCAGGCGATCTCGCACTGGGCACCCGCTCTGTCAGCACCCTCACGTTTGGCCGCCGGCCCATGCCCGAGGTGTCCCAGCGCTTTGTCGATGCGTATCGCGCGCAGTATGGTACGGATCGCTGGTACGGGCCGGATGCCGCGAATCCCTCCATTTCAATGGCGTCGGTCGTTGGAACTGGCTACGACTGCGTGAACATTCTGGTCGACGGCATTCGTCGCGCGGGCTCCACGGAACCTGCCGCAGTGATTCGGGCCATCGATCAGACCAAGGACCTGCCCGGAGCTTCGATCGGAGCGATCACTTTCTCGCCGACGCAGCATGAAGCGCTTCGCCCAGAGGATCTGGGCCTGTTCCAGATGGTCAAGCGCGATAACCGTGTCGTGCTAGAGCTGGTGAAGGAGTAAGCGGTCAGGGGCGCGCTGCCGCGCGCCAAGCCGTGAACCTGCCCATGGACTTCCTCTTTTCCCTCCTTATCGCCGGCGCCTGCGTCGGTTCGGTCTACGCCCTTGTGGCGGTGGGTCTGAATTTCACTTTCTGGACCACGCGAACGCTCAATTTCGGCCAGGGCGCGGTCATGATGATCTGTGCCATCACGACGGCGATCCTCGCGTCCAGGGGCTGGAATCTGTGGGCTTCGCTTCTCGTGGGGATCGGGATCGTGGCCGCGATCGGCGTCATGGTGGAGCGATTGGCGGTGCGCCCTGCCCTGAAGGCAGCGGGAAGTCTGGGTTGGGTGATCTCCACGCTGGGTTTCGGCATTCTGCTGCAGGGCATAGCGGCCCGGCTTTTCGGCTCGCAGGCGCTCGCTTTTCCCGAGATGCTGTTTCGCGCGTCGGACGTGATGAGTGTCGCGGGTCAACCGCTTTCACTGCAGTACGCGGCCGTCTTCGCGGTGTCCGTGATGACCATTGGCCTCCTGGAGCTGTTGATGCGCCGTACCGTGTTCGGCTCCGCGGTGCGCGCGGTGGCGCAGGACGCGGAGCTGGGCGAGGTGCAAGGGTTGCCCGTGAAGTGGATCGTGACCGGCTCTTTCATCGCATCGAGCGTACTTGCCGGAATTGCCGGGGTTCTCGTGGCGCAGATCGGTGGCACCATCGATCCCGCGTTCGGCTTCGAACTGGTTCTTCTCGGCTTCGTTGCCGCCGTCGTCGGAGGGATGGGCAGTTCGGTCGGCGCGCTCGTGGGGGGGATCGCCGTTGGCATTCTGAGCAAACTGGTCGGGGGATACATCTCTACGGCCGCCGAACACGGTATCGCTTTCGCCGTGCTGGTCCTGGTGCTGGCGCTGCGTCCGCAGGGGCTCTTCGGCCGTCCCGAGGTGACGAAGGCATGATGGACACGACGCCCCAAGACGGCATGCGGCATTGCGGTGCCGTGTCCCCGCTGCGCGGGCGGTTGACCCGGGCGGTCATGCACCCGGCCACCTTGCTCGTTCTTGTCGCTGTGCTCCTGGGTGCGCCTGCGGTGTCGAGCACCGCGACCATACAGATCCTTGCGTTCGCGCTGGTATCCACGATCTTCGCGCAGAGCCTGTTGGTCCTCACCGGCCTCGCGGGACAAATTTCTCTGGGGCATGCAGCCTTTTTCGGCATGGGCGCCTACGGTTCCGCCCTGCTGACCAAGACGCTCGGGTTGAGCCTGCTGCTTTCCATCCCGGCCGCGACGGTCGCCGGTGCGCTTGCAGCCTACTTGCTGTCCTTTCCGGCCGGCCGGGTACGCGAGGTCTATCTCGCGATGATGACCTTGGGGTTCGGGCAGATCTTTTTCGAGGTCGCGCGCGAGTGGACGAGCCTGACAGGTGGCGTCAGTGGATTCAGCGGCATCCCTTCCGCGAGCCTGCGCACGCTTTCGGTGCTGGGGATGAATTTGGATGAGGGCGACTTTTTCCGTGTGCTGGTGGTCGTCGCCGCGGGCGTGCTGATTTTCGTGCGGAATCTGTCGCAGAGCCGGTTTGGCCGGGCCCTGTGCGCCATTCACCATAGCGAATATGCCGCCGGGAGCGTCGGGATAGCGCGTGGGCGCGCCAGGCAGTTCGCTTATGCCATCAGCGGCGGGCTTGCCGGGCTTGCCGGCGTTTTTTACGCGCATCTCGTGGGCTACATCGGCCCCGATAGTTTCGGGATATCCCGTTCGGTGGAGGTTCTGGTCATCTCCATCGTGGGCGGCCTGCTGAGCAGTGCAGGACAAGTGGTCAGCGCTGTGTTCTTTGCGTTCTTGCCGGAGCGCCTGCAGGCGTTCGCCGAATACCAGTACATCGTCTATGGCCTCATCCTGGCGTTCTCCCTGATCGTGCTGCCCAAGGGGTTGGGCGGTCTTCTGTTTTCCCCTCCGCGATTCGTGCGTCCCCGAGCTTTGCGCGATGCCGGGCGCCGGCATGCCGAGGGGGCTCGACCGCTGCCGGTGGAAGAAGGCGCGGAGTCGTTGTCGGTGCGCGACGTCACCATGCGGTTCGGTGGGTTGACGGCCCTGGACTCGGTATCGCTGGAGATTCGGGCCGGACATATCACGGGACTCGTTGGGCCCAACGGGTCGGGCAAGAGCACCCTGGTCAACGTGATCAGCGGCATCTACAAGCCGACAGGGGGAACGATCGCGCTGGGTTCCCGTGACGTGACGGGTTTGGCGGATTACCAGATGGCCTCGCATGGGGTGGTCAGGACGTTCCAGGATCCCCGGCTGATTCCGCACTTCACCGTGCGCGAGAACCTCATGCTGGGAGCCCATCGAAGCCTGGGTTACGGCTGGATCGAGGCCGCATTGGCGCTGCCCGGTGCACGCGCGGCTGAAGTGCGCGAGCTGGAGCGCTGCAACGCGATTCTCGCCTTGCTCGAACTCGAAGGTATCGCAGATGCCGTGGTCGAGAGCCTGCCCTATGGGCATCGCCGCATGGCCGAGCTGGGCCGCATGCTGCTTGCCGAGCCGCGCATTCTGATGCTCGACGAGCCTGCGGCCGGTTTGACGGATGTCGAAATGGTACGCTTGGCCACGGTGATAACCCGGCTCAAGGGGATGGGCCTGTCCTTGCTGCTCATCGAACACCACATGGATTTCCTGGCAAGCCTGGTAGACGATGTGGTCGTCCTCGATAGTGGACGCATCATCTACCGCGGCGATATGAAAGGGATGCGCGAGAACGCTGAAGTCATCGGCGCCTACCTTGGCGATGAGGCGGCCGGACATGCTTGAGATCGAGCACCTGACCGTGCGATACGGGGCCATCCAGGCTCTTGCGGATGTGTCACTGAGTGTTCCCTCGGGAAGCAAGGCTGCGGTCCTGGGGGCGAACGGCGCGGGCAAGTCGTCGCTCCTGCGCGCGATTTCCGGGCTGGCGGGAGACTATGCAGGCCGGATTCGATTCGACGGGCGGGATCTCGGCCCCATGTCGGCCACCGAGCGGTCACGATTCGGCATTGCCCACGCGATGGAGGGGCGTCGCCTGTTTCGCCAGCTCACCGTGCAGGAGAATCTGGAGCTGGCCTGGAATTTCGGCCGCCGAGGGGCGCCTTTGCGCGCCTCGCTGGACGAGGTGTACGCCCGCTTCCCCATTCTTGGGGATCGCGCAAACCTTGCTTGTGGTCTGCTGAGCGGCGGGCAACAGCAGATGCTGATTCTGTCGTGCGCGACCATACGGTCACCACGTTTGCTGCTGCTCGATGAGCCCTCGTTGGGCCTGGCTCCGATCATCGTCACGCAGATCTACGAATTCATCGATGCGTTCGCACGTGCTTCCGGCGTCACTGTGGTCCTGACCGAGCAGATGGCCATGCTGGCGCTCAAGGCATCGCATCATGCCTTTGTACTACGCCGCGGTACGGTGGCATTGCGCGGCGCCAGTGCGGATTTCCTGGAACGAGGCGCCTTCGCCGAACTCTCTGCTGCCTACCTATGACCTCTGATCTTGCCAAAACGCCAGCCGCGGCCGAGCCAGTGGTGCCGCGGAGGAAGTCGGAACTGACGCGCGAGCGTCTGATCCTGGCCGCCGCCAAAGTAGTGGGACGCGTCGGATACGACAAGGCCTCGTCTTCGCGCATTGCCGAGGAAGCGGGAATTGCGGCTGGGGGGCTGTACTACCACTTCGGGACTCGCCAGGCGCTGCTCGATGAACTGCTGCCGTCGCTCGGCGAGCAGATGGTGGCCTATGTGGTTGACCATATCAAGCATCTGCCGTGGGGGCTGGAGCGCGAGGTGGCCAGCTTCCGGGCCTATCTGGAGTACCTGGCTGACAACCCGGAGTTCTATCGGGTGTTTTCCGAGGCGCGGGTGTATGCGCCTGCGGCCTATGCGCGGAACTTCGACAGGACGTTGCGCGATTTTGAAAGCGCGCTCCGGGTGCAGTGTCGCAAGGGGTTCCTGAAGATCGGCGAAAAGGATTTGCCGCTGGCGGCGCATTTTTTGACCGGTATCCGCAACTACGTGTCGCAGATGTACCTCGACGCCAGTCCTCCGAAATCGGTGGAGGTCGGCGATGCCGTGCGCCTCTACCGGCAATTGCTTTCGGGGGGCGTCTTCGTCGCCTGAAATTCGTGCCGCGGAGGCGCCGCAGGGTGCGCGCGGCTTCGCTTCATCCAAGGATGCTTAGCCATGCCGGCTGATCTTGCCGATCGTTCTTTCGACCTCGCCGTCATCGGCGGCGGTCCGGGCGGCTATACCGCCGCCATCCGGGCCTCGCAGCTCGGCATGAGGACGGTGCTCGTCGAGCGTGAGCATCTGGGCGGAGTCTGCCTGAATTGGGGATGCATCCCGACCAAGGCGTTGTTGCGCTCGGCGCAGTTGTTCAGGGATATGCAGGATGTGGCCGCGCATGGCTTCGACCTGGCGGGTCCGGTTTCGGTCGATATGGCGCGGCTGGTGGGGCGCTCCCGTGCCATCGCGGGACAACTGTCGGCGGGTGTCCGGTACCTCATGAAGAAGAACCGTATCACGGTGATCGAGGGCACGGCCCGGCTCGGGGGGGCCTTGGGGGACGGACGGCACGAGGTCCATGTGCAGCGTGCCGCCGGCCCGATGACGCTGGTGGCCAAGCGCGTGATCCTTGCCACGGGCGCGCGGGCGCGAACACTCCCCGGGCTGGCCGCCTCCCCCGCTCGGTTGTGGACTTATAAGGAAGCGATTACGCCAGAGGCCCTGCCGCGTTCGTTGCTGGTGATCGGATCGGGGGCCATCGGGATCGAATTGGGTTGCTTTTACCGTGCTCTCGGAGCGGAGGTCACGGTCGTCGAAATGATGGAACGCATTCTGCCTGCGGAGGACGACGAGATTTCCGCTGTGGCGCAAGCGGCCTTCGAGCGCCAGGGGCTTCGTTTTTTCGTGGGCACCAGGGTGGAAGCCGTCGAGGACGCAGGCTCCGGCGTGAAAGCGACTTTACGGACCGCATCTGGCGAACGGCTGCAGGTCAGCGCCGAACGGGTCATCCAGGCGATCGGTATCCGCGGGAACGTTGAGAATCTCGGGCTGGAGCGGACGAAGGTGCGCGTCGAGGGAACGCACGTGCTGACGGGGTCCTTCAACGAGACGGACGAGCCCGGTATCCATGCCATCGGGGATCTGGCCGGCGCCCCGTGGCTGGCACACAAGGCCAGCCATGAAGCGGTGGCTTGCGTGGAGCACATCGCCGGTGTTCCCGGGGTGGCGCCGTTGGAGCCGGGCCGTGTTCCAGGCTGTACCTACAGCTCGCCCCAGGTGGCCAGCGTCGGTCTCACCGAAGCGCAGGCAAAGGCGCAAGGCCGCGCCGTGAAAGTGGGGCGCCACCGCTTTGCCGCCAATGGGAAGGCCTTGGCGCTGGGCGAGCCCGAAGGGCTCGTCAAGATGGTGTTCGACGCGCAGAGCGGTGAGCTGCTGGGCGCGCACATGGTCGGCGCCGAGGTGACGGAGTTGATTCACAGCATTGCGATGGCGCGGACGATGGAAGCGACGGAGGCGGAGTTGATGCATACGGTGTTTCCGCATCCGACACTGAGCGAAGCGATCCTCGAATCCACGCTGGACGCGTGGGAGCGCGCCATCCATCATTGAGTTTGCGCATTCCGGAGAACTTCCGATGGACTTTGAACTACCCCGTGAGTTGCTCGATCTTCGTGATCGCGTCCGCGCTTTCATCGCCCGGGAGGTGATACCGCTCGAGAATGACGAGGGCGCGGGCCCCCATGGCCCGAGCGAAAGCTTGCGCCGCGAGCTGGTCGGGCGGGCCAGGGCGGCGGGCCTGTTGACGCCGCATGCTTGCGTCGAAATGGGCGGCATGGGTTTGAGCCATGTGGGCAAAGCCGTGGTTTTCGAGGAGGCGGGCTACTCCTGGCTGGGACCGACGGCCCTGAACATCCACGCGCCTGACGAAGGGAACATCCACCTCATGCAAGAGGTGGCCACGCCGGCACAGAAGGAGCGCTGGCTGCGCCCCCAGGTGAGCGGGAAGACACGGTCCTGCTTTGCCATGACCGAACCCTCCCCCGGAGCGGGGGCCGACCCGTCCATGCTGCAGACGGTCGCTCGGCGCGATGGCCAGGACTACGTGATCAGCGGGGCGAAGTGGTTCATTACGGGGGCAGATGGGGCTGATTACGCGATTGTCATGGCGCGCATGGAGGACGGTTCCGCGACGATGTTCCTCACCGACATGGATCGCCTGGGGATCACCTTGGAGCGCAACATGGACAGCATGGACCGCTGCTTCACGGGAGGGCATGGCGTGCTTCGCTTCGACAGCGTGCGGATTCCTGCGCAAGACGTCCTGGGGGAGGTGGGCAAGGGATTTCGCTATGCGCAGATACGGCTTGCACCCGCGCGCCTGACGCATTGCATGCGCTGGCTGGGGCAGGCGCGACGCGCCCACGATGTGGCGCTCGCCTATGCGGCCCGGCGCCGCGCCTTCGGGAAACCGCTGGCTGAACATGAAGGCGTCGGCTTCATGCTGGCTGACAACGACATGGATCTGCAGACCGCCCGGCTGCACATCTGGCATACCGCCTGGCTGCTGGACAAAGGGGAGAAGTGCAACTTCGAGTCCAGTCGCGCCAAGGTGGTGTGCTCGGAAGCCGAGTGGAGAGTGGTGGACCGCTGCGTGCAGATTCTGGGTGGGCAGGGCGTGACGGGCGAAGCGGCCGTGATGCGCATCTTCATGGACATGCGCGCGTTTCGGATCTACGACGGCCCCAGCGAGGTGCACCGCTGGAGCATGGCGCGCAAGCTGGTTGCGGGCATCGGCAAGAACGAGCGTTGAACGGCCCTTGCGTTGCCGCTAGGCGCTTGCCGCCACATAGCTCCCCGACTTGCCCCCGCGCTTTTCCAGCAGGCGCACGTCCTCGATCACCATGGCGCGATCGACCGCCTTGCACATGTCGTAGATGGTCAGCAGCGCCACCTGCACGGCGGTGAGCGCTTCCATTTCCACGCCCGTCGGGCCCACGGTCTCGGCGCGGGCGGTGCACTGCACGGCGTGCTGGCCGGCGAGCAGCTCGAAGTCCACCGCCGCGCGCGTGAGCGCGATCGGGTGGCACAGCGGGATGAGCTCACCCGTCTTCTTGCTCGCCATGAGGCCGGCGATGCGCGCCACGCCCAGCACGTCGCCCTTCTTCGCGCCGCCCGAGGCGATCAGCGCGAAGGTGGCGGCCTGCATGCGGATGCGGCCGGTGGCGATGGCGATGCGGTGCGTCGCGGCCTTGGCGCCGACGTCGACCATGTGGGCCTGGCCCTGGGCGTCGAAGTGGGTGAGCGGGGAATCGGGCATGGCGCGCGGCAGTGGGGAAACCTTCACACGGAGCGGGCATCATACGGCTCTGCGTGGTGGCACGCCCCGAGGCACGGTGTGAAAAGTTTCAAGCAAAAATCGGCTCTGGCCCAATATTGGCAAGCGCTGACAGCTATTGCCCTTGCAGCATGGCTGGCGCTCTCGCCCCTGGCGGCCCGGGCGCAGGGCCTGCCGGCGCTGGGCGATGGGGACGAGATGTCGCTCGCGAGCGAGCGCCAGCTCGGCGAGCGCATCGTGGCCGAGCTCTACCGCGACCCGAGCTACGTCCAGGATGCGGTGCTGCAGGAATACGCCCAGGGCGTGTTCGACCGGCTGGTGCGCGCGGCGCTCGCGCGCGGCGAGATGACGCCGGAGATGCACGAGCGCTATGCCTGGAAGATCCTCCTGATCCGCGACCGCACGGTGAACGCCTTCGCGCTGCCCGGCGGCTTCTTCGGCCTGCACCTGGGGCTGCTGGCGGTGGTCGACACGCCCGACCAGCTCGCCTCGGTGCTCGCGCACGAGCTCTCGCACGTCACGCAGCGGCACATCTCGCGCCTGATCGCGCAGGACAAGCGCGCCACGCCCTTGATGATCGGCACGATGATCCTGGGCGCCATCATCGCCGGGCGTAGCCCCGATGCCGGGCAGGCGCTGATGGTGGGCGGGCAGGCGCTGGCGGTGCAGAACCAGCTCAATTTCTCGCGCGGCATGGAGCAGGAGGCCGACCGCATGGGCTTCTCGCTGATGCAGCCCGCGGGCTTCGCGCCCCAGGGCTTCGTGCAGATGTTCGACAAGCTGCAGACAGCCAATCGCCTGAACGACAACGGTAGCTGGCCCTGGCTGCGCAGCCACCCGCTCACGAGCCAGCGCATCGCCGACATGCACGCCCGCCTGCCCAAGGACCTGCCGCCCGCGCCGCCCGAGCCGCTGGAGCACGCGATGATGGTGGCGCGCGCCGGCGTGCTGATGCGCCCCGGCGTCGAGCGCTGGCGCCAGTGGATCGCCGAGGCGCAGGAGGCGCGCCTGTCCGGGCGTTCCCTGATCGAGCGCGTCGGCGCGCGCACGCAGGCGGTGCTGGCCGCCGAGCAACTGAAGGAATACAAGCTCGCGCGCACGATCTTCACGGCGCTGCAGGCCGATGTGCGCGGCCACGCGGCGGCCGAGCGGCAGGCGCGGCTGATGGAGGCGGAGCTGGCGCTGGCCGGCGGCGACGCGCCTGCGGCGCTCAAGGCGCTGGGGCCGGCGGCGGACAAGGAGCCGCGGCCCGAGATGCTGCTGCGCGCGCAGGCGCTGCTGGCCACGGGCGATGCCGCCTCCGTCGTGGGCGCGATGCAGACCTGGGTGACGCTGCACCCGCACGATGGGGCCGTCTGGCAGGCGCTGGCGCAGGTCTGGCGCGATGAGGGGCAGGTGCTGCGCTCCATCCGCGCCGAGGCCGAGGCGCAGGTGGCGCACTACGACTACGCGGGGGCCGTGGACCGCTTTCGCGCGGGGCAGGACCTGGCGCGCAAGAGCAGCAGCTCGCAGGACTACATCGAGGCCTCGGTCATCGACACGCGCCTGCGCGCCGTGAAATCACTGCTGGACGAACAGACGCGCGAGCGCCGCCTCGATCAGTAGCCCGAGCAGCGAGTAGATCACCGAGCCGATCAGCGCGGCGCCGAAGCCGTGCACCTGAAAGCCCTGGCCCAGCAGGCCCGAAGCGGCCCAGAACATCAGCGCGTTGATCACGAACAGGAACAGCCCGATCGTGACGATGGTGACCGGCAGCGTCAGGATGACCAGCACCGGGCGCAGCAGGGTGTTGAGCAGCCCGATCACGAAGGCGGCGCCCAGCGCGCTGGCGAAGCTGTGCACTTCGACGCCGCTGTAGAGGTAGGCCACGCACAGCAGCGCCACCGCGTGCAGGGCCCATTTGAAGAGAATGCGCATCACGCCAGCATAGCAGGGCGCGGCGCTCAGGCGCTAGCCCTGGCCGCATGGCGCGCGGCCAGCCACTTGCCGATCGCCAGCACCAGCAGCGCGCCCGCCAGGTGGGCGCCGTAGTAGATCGCACCATGCACGTCGGCCAGGCCGTCGGCGTTCAGCGTGCCGAGCTTGGGCGCCCAGAGCCATTCATCCGGGTGGGTGAAGACCGGGTCGGTCACCAGCATGCCGCCGGCGATCCAGCCCAGCAGCATGCCGCCGAGCACGATCACGATCGGGAAGCGCTCCATGATGCGCATCACGAGCTGCGAGCCGCCGACGATGATGGGCACCGAGATCAGGAGGCCCAGGATCACCAGCACCAGCTCGTGCGACTGCCCCGCGTTCTTGGCGGCGGCGGCGATGGCGATGACGTTGTCCAGGCTCATCACCACGTCGGCCACGACGATGGTCTTGATCGCCGCCAGCAGCTTGTCGCTGCTCTGGATGTTCTCGTGCCCTTCTTCCTGCGGGGCGATGAGCTTGACGCCGATCCAGATCAGCAGCACCGCGCCCACGAGCTTGAGGAAGGGCAGCGTGAGCAGCGTCATCGCGAAGACGATGAGCACCACGCGCAGCCCGATCGCCGCCGCCGTGCCCCAGACGATGCCCTGGGTGCGCTGCGCGGGCGGCAGCTTGTGGCAGGCGAGCGCGATCACGACCGCGTTGTCGCCGCCGAGCAGGATGTCGATGATGATGAGCTGGCCGAGCGCGATCCAGAAGGGCGCGTGCAGGAAGAATTCCAAATCCATGGTGGCTGTCCTGAAAGTCCGGCAGGCCGCTGACGGCAGCCGCCTGGCCGGTGGTTATGGGCCACTGCGGCGGCTTGCGATGGGCCGCCTTCCTGCAGGCAGAGGCACCTTGAGCCGCGCACGGTTGTCCCGGGGCTCAAAGGTCTTGCTCGGCGCGGCGCATGCCGCGTCTGGCGGGCCGGAAGCGCGAACGCTTCGTGATGACGGCCGGGCCAACCGCCGACGGCCGGTGGCGGCCACCGCATCGGCGGGGAGCTACTCCCCCTTGAAGGAGACGGATTAGACCACAAGCGGCCTATGATCGCCGGAACCGCCCATCGGCCACCGTCGTGCAACGCCTCACCCAAGCCCCCAACATCGCGATCGCCACCGTCTGGCGCGACCTGCTGTGCGAGGCCGGCCTGCCCGCCACCGTGCAGCGCCAGTACCTGAGCTCGGCCGCGGGGCAGTTGCCGCCCAGCGAGTGCCTGCCCGAGATCTGGCTGGAACACGACGAGCACGTGCCGCGCGCCCGGGCCCTGCTCGATGAACTCCAGCGCCTGCCGCAGCGGCGCTGGTGCTGCCCCGCGTGCGGCGAGATGATCGAAGGGGGTTTCGAGCAGTGCTGGAACTGCGGCACGCTGATGCCGCGATGAGCGCCGCCCGCCCCGCTTCGCCGCTGGCCGCGCGTGCCGCCTGGGGCATGCTGCTGGCGCTCTCGTTCGCCTTCGTCCTGAGCCAGGCGTTCCGCTCGCTCGCGGCCATCATGGGGCCGCCGCTCACGCAGGAACTGCGGCTGGGCGCGCAGCAACTGGGCAACTGGTCGGCCGCCTACCACCTCGCGTTCGGCGTGATGCAGGTGGCCATGGGCGTGTCGCTCGACGTCTGGGGCGTGCGCCGCACCATCATGCTGGCGTTTCCGCTCACCATCGCCGGCGCGGCGCTCTCCTCGCAGACCGACGGCTACGGCGCGCTCATGCTGGGGCAGTTGCTGATCGGCACGGGCTGCTCGCCCGCCTTCCTCGTCTGCACCGTGTTCATCAGCCGCCATTTCGCGCCCGAGCGCTTCACGCCGGTCTCGGGCGCGGTGATGAGCATAGGCTACGCCGGCATGCTGCTCACGGCCACGCCGCTGGCCTGGCTGATCGAGCGCAGCTCGTGGCGCTGGGGCTTCGGCGCGCTGGCGCTGGCGGCGCTCGCCACCTGGCTGCTGATCGCCTGGCGCGTGCGCGAGCCGCCCCTCCTGGCCGGCGGCGCAGCGGCCCCGCGCCCTTCGCCGCGGGCCGCGCTCGCCGGGATGCTCGCGCTCTTCAGGCTGCCGCAGACGCGCGGCCTGGTGGCCTACGCGCTCGTCGCCTACGCCACCTACATCACCATCCGGGGGCTGTGGCTCGGGCCGCTGCTGGTGCAGCGCTTCGATTTCTCGCTGGTGCAGAGCGGCAACGTCGCGTTCGCGATGACCGCGGCGAGCATCGGCAGCCCCATGCTCTTCGGCCGCATCGCGCCCGGCGGACGCGGGCGCCAGCACTGGCTCATCGCGCTGGCCGTACTCGCCGCGCTGCTCGTGGCCGCCATGGCCCTGGTGCGCGTCGCGTGGGTCGATGCGCTGCTCGCCATCGTCTTCGGGCTGATGTCCGGCTACATGGTGCTGCAGTACGGCTACGTGCACGCGAGCTACCCGCCCGAGGTGCGCGGGCGGGCGCTTTCGCTGCTGACCATGGCGATGTTCCTCGGCGTCTCGCTGATGCAATCGGTCAGCGGCATGGCCGCCAGCCTCGCGCCGAGCGTGGGCCTGGAGCCGTTCACCGCCGCGCTGCTGTCGATGAGCGCCCTGCTGCTGGCGGGGGCGTTCGCGTTCTGGAAACTGCCGCGAGGCTGATGAATTCCATAGCTTCCCGCGCTTGCCTGCCCTGCCTTTCAGGCCGAAAAGCCTGATATTTCAGCGGATGGCCTCGGGGCCTATTTCCAGCGCACGGGCTCCAGCGTCGCGCTGGCGGCGCGGCCCGACAGCGTGAGCTGCCCTTCCTGGATCGTGGCCTGCAACTGCATGCTGCGCTCGGCCAGCGGCGCCAGCGCCCGGGCCTGGTCGGCGGGGATGCGCCAGACGCCGAGCCTGTCCAGGCGCGCGAGTTTGGCCTGCGCGCCGCGCCACCAGACCTCGGCCGCCGGGCCGTAGGCGTAGACGAGCACGGCGTCCGCCTTGCTGCAGGCCTTGGCGAGCGCCTTCTCGTCAGGTTGGCCGACCTCGGTCCACAGCCGCGTGCGGCCGGTGTAGTCCTGCATCTGCACGTCGGGCTCGTCGGGGCTGGACAGGCCCGCGCCGAAGCCGATGCGCGCGTCGCCGCTACACACGTCCTGCACCTGATGCGCGTTGAGCGCCAGGGCCGCGAGGCGCACCATCATGCGCTCGTCGGTTTCGCTGGGGTGGCGCGCGAGCGTGAGCGAGAGGTCGGTGTAGCAGCCGTGGTCGATGTCGGCGAGCTGCAGCTCGGCCTTGAAGACGGTGGATTTGAGCGCCATCGGCAGGCCGCTCAGTCTTCGTGCGCCGGGGCGGCGCGGCCGCGGAACGCCGCCGCACCCGTCACGCCGATGCCGCCCGCCACGATCAGCACGTACCACATGGGCCAGGCGCTCGCGCCGGCCGCATCCCGCGGGGCCAGCCCGATGGCGCCCGCCACCAGCGCCACGGCGGCGAGCAATGCCAGCGCCAGCAGCGCCAGGGCCGCCGGGCGCGAGACCTGGCGCACCGCCGCGTGGCTCGCGCCCATCGCCAGCAGCGTGAAGCCGCCGATGACCAGCAGCGGAAACAGCACCCAGAGGGCCGCCCCGGTCACCGCCGCCCAGCCCAGCGCCGCGGCCACCAGCGCCGCCCCGCAGACGATGCCGAGAAAAATCAGGATCACGCTGAATGCGACGAGTGCCATGCTGCCTCCTTGCGGCCTGCGCCGGTGGATATGCGGCGCATGGTAGCGGACGGCGCGCGCCTCACGCGCGTGCCGCCAGCACCGCCGCCTTGCCCACGTACGCCGCCGGCGTCAGCGTCAGCAGCCGGTCTTTCTCGGTTTGCGGAATCTCCAGCGCGCGGATCAGTTCGTGCAGGGCCTCGCGCGTCACGGCGTGGCCGCGCGTCACGGCCTTGAGTTTTTCGTAGGCGCCGGGCACGGCGAAGCGGCGCATCACGGTTTGGATGGGCTCGGCGAGCACTTCCCAGGCGTGGTCGAGGTCTTCGGCGAGCTTCGCCTCGTTGAGTTCGAGCTTGGCGAGCCCCGTCGTCAAAGAGCCGTAGGCCAGCACCGCGTAGCCCAGCGCCACGCCGATGTTGCGCAGCACGGTGGAGTCGGTGAGGTCGCGCTGCCAGCGGCTGATCGGCAGCTTCTCGGCCAGGTGGCGCAGCAGTGCGTTGGCCAGGCCCAGGTTGCCCTCGGCGTTCTCGAAGTCGATCGGGTTGACCTTGTGCGGCATGGTGGACGAGCCGATCTCGCCTTCCTTGAGCTTCTGCTTGAAGTAGCCCAGGCTCACGTAGCCCCAGACGTCGCGCGAGAGGTCGATCAGGATGGTGTTGGCACGCGCGATGGCATCGAACAGCTCGGCCATGTAGTCGTGCGGCTCGATCTGGATGCTGTAGGGCTGGAAGGCGAGGCCCAGGCCCTGCGGCTCGGGCGTTTCGACCACTTTCTTGCTGAACGCCTCCCAGTCGAACTCGGGCCAGGCGGCCAAGTGGGCGTTGTAGTTGCCGACGGCGCCGTTCATCTTTGCGAGGATCCGCACCTCGGCGATCTGGTGCACGGCGCGCTCCAGGCGCACCAGCACGTTGGCGATCTCCTTGCCCACGGTGGTGGGGCTGGCGGTCTGGCCGTGGGTGCGGCTGAGCATGGGCACGGCCGCGTACTGGCGCGCCATGGTGCGCAGCCTGTCGACGAGGGCCTGCAGGGCCGGCAGCAGCACCGCGTCGCGCGCGCTCTTGATCTGCAGCGCGTGGCTGGTGTTGTTGATGTCCTCGCTGGTGCAGGCGAAGTGCACGAATTCGGCGGCGGCCAGCAGCTCCGGGTGGCCTTCGAACCGGGCCTTGAGCCAGTATTCGACCGCCTTCACGTCGTGGTTGGTGGTTTTCTCGATCGCCTTGATCGCGGCGCAGTCTTCGGCATCGAATCGGGTTGCAAGGCCCTGCAGGTAAGCGCGGGCAGCTCTTGACAAAGGAGCGAATTCGGCAAACCCCGCATCCGAGAGCGCGATGAACCAGGCGACCTCCACCTGCACGCGCCGGTGCATGTAGCCGGTTTCGCTCATCAGGGGGCGCAGGGCAGCGAGCTTGGCGGCGTAGCGCCCGTCCAGGGGCGAAAGGGCGGTGAGCTGCGAGAGTTCCATGGGCCGCGATTGTAGGAGGGACATCCCCCTAGAATGACTGCTTCGCCAACAGCCGCGGCCGCGCCCCTGCGCTCGGCCACCGCCCCATGAAGCTCATCGGAACCCTGACCAGCCCCTATGTGCGCAAGGTGCGCGTGGTGCTGGCCGAGAAGAAGCTGGACTATCAGTTCGAGCTGGACAACGTCTGGTCCGATCAGGCGGCGGTCGGCCGCTCCAACCCGCTGGGCAAGGTGCCCTGCCTGGTGCTCGACGGGGGCGATGCGATGTTCGATTCGCGCGTGATCGTCGAATACCTCGATACGCTCTCGCCGGTGCAGCGGCTGATACCGGCCTCGGGGCGCGAGCGCGCCGAGGTCAAGACCTGGGAGGCGCTGGCCGACGGGCTGCTGGACGCGGGCGTGCTCGCCTGGCTGGAAGCCCACTGGCCCGGGCGCCAGGAGGGCGAGCGCAGTCAGGCGTGGATGGACCGCCAGCTCGGCAAGGTGCGTGCGAGCCTGCGCGCCATCGACCAGGGCCTGGGCGACAAGCCGTTCTGCACCGGCATCTACCTGAGCTTGGCGGACGTGGCGGTGGGCTGCGCGCTCGGCTGGCTGGCGTTTCGCCTGCCCGAGATCGACTGGCGCGGCGAGCATGCCAACCTGGCGCGTCTCTTCGACAAGCTGGCGCAGCGCCAGAGTTTCGCCGACACCCAGCCGCGCGTGCAGTAGCGGCGGCTGCGCCTGATGCGCAAAGCCCGCCCCCGGGACCGGGTGGCGGGCTTTGCGTTGCATAAAAAAGCTGCGAAGCGTCCTGAAACGAAAGAAGAGAGGGAGGGAGGAGAGGCCGCCTCAGGAGGGCAACCGGACGAACCGGAAGACTTCACAGCTATAAATCGTTTACTACCCCTTACATATGCTACCGCAGAATGCCTGCTGCGGTTCACTCGGTTTACGAGTGTTCAGAAAACGGAAAGTTCCGTGGATTGCGCGTGATTTCCGGGGGGTCAGGGCAGTTTCAGGAGTCGCTCGAGCGACACCTGCAGGCGCACCTCGTGGGGCGCCAGGGAGGCGGTGATCTTGTATGCGGCCTGCGCTGTGTCGCGCGGGATGGGCTCGCCCGTGGGCATGCCCGAGCGGCCGATCACCACGGCCACGCGCGGCGTGGTGGCGCTGGCGCCGCGGCGCAGCACCACGGCCACCTCGTCGCTCGCCAGGCGCACGAAGGCCCCCGGCGGGTACACGCCCAGCGTGCGCAGCAGCGCCGCGCCGGCCTCGTCCACCTCGCGCCGGTCGTTGTAGTAGCTGGCCTGAACCGCGGCGGTCACGGGCATGGCGCGGCGCGTGGCGCGCGGTGCGATGCGGGCGCCGAACACGTCGGCGCGCTGGATGAGGCGCGCCATCTGCCCGGCGGCGTCCTGCGCGTCGAGCGCGCCGCTGGCGAGCTGGTGGTGCTGGCTCACCGCCCGCAGCCAGACCGCGTCGCGCACGCCGCATTGGCGCAGCAGCGCCTCGGACTGCCGGGCGTGATCGTGGATGGCCTGCAACTGCCCGGGCGTCAGCGCCTCGGTCTGCTGCGCCAGCGTGTCCTGCAGCTCGGCCATGGCGACGTTCATCGTGAGTGCGGCGTGGCCCAATTGCAGCACCTGGGGCTCGGGCCACTGCAGCGTCTGGCGCGCGGTCAGCATGCCGGCGCAGGCCACGAGCATGGCATGCGTGGCGCTGTACTGGTGCGGCTGCTGGCCCGAGAGGAAGATCAACGCCAGCAGCGTCGCGTCCGGGCCCTCGCGGCAGAGCTGGTCCAGCTCCGCGGCCAGGCGGGCGAGGTGGTCCAGGAACTCCGGCTGCGTCGGCGTGTAGAGCAGCTGGGTGGTGCGCTGCTGCAGTCCGCGCCAGTCGGGCGGGCCGCCGCTCGTGGCGGCCCGGGCCGAGCGCCCCGAGAGCGAGAGCTTCAGCGCCGCGATCTGCCCCAGCGGGGTGTCCTTGCGCAGCATCTGCTGCAACTGGTTCATGAAGTGGCGGTGGCTCGCCGAGGCCTCGTCGGTGTCCACGCAGATGTCGATGCCGCGTCCCCTGAGGCCGTCGAGCTCCTCGCGCGAGGCGATGGTGTAGCCGCGCGGCGCCAGCAGCGCGCCCTTGGCCGAACGCAGCGCGAACGGCAGCGGCTGGCCCACGGGCAGGGAATCGATGTCGATCGCAACCAGGTTCATGTCGGTGTACCCGGCGGGGCATTATCCCCGGCCGGGTGCGCCGGCGCGCCGCGCGCGTGGCCGCGCGGGCTGGCGAGGCGCCTGATCCAGTGCTCGAAATCGTCGACGTAGGTGAACACCGCCGGCACCACGAGCAGGCTCAGCACCGTGGAGGTCAGCAGCCCGCCGATCACCGCCATGGCCATGGGCGCGCGAAAGCTCATGTCGGCGCTGCCCAGGCCGAGCGCGATCGGCATCATGCCCGCGCCCATGGCCAGCGTCGTCATGATGATGGGGCGCGCCCTCTTGTGGCAGGCGTCCAGCAGCGCGTCGAGCCGCGCCATGCCGAGCTCGCGGCGCGCCGTGATCGCGTATTCGACGAGCAGGATGGAGTTCTTGGTGGCGATGCCCATGAGCATTACCAGACCGATGAGCGAGGGCATGGAAAAGCTCTGGTGCGCGAGCATCAGCGCGACGAAGGCGCCGCCGAGCGACAGCGGCAGCGCCACGAGGATGGTGAAGGGCTGCAGCAGATCCTTGAACAGCATCACGAGCACGATGTAGATGCACACCACGCCGGTGAGCATGGCGATGCCGAAGCTGCCGAAGAGCTCAGTCATCATCTCCGCGTCGCCCACGTCCACGAGGTGCACGCTCGACGGCATCTGCGCCACGGCGGGCAGCGCGCGCACGGCCTGCGTGACTTCGCCCAGGCCGCGGCTGCCCAGCTCGATCTCGAAGCGCACGTTGCGCGAGCGGTCGTAGCGCCGGATCACGGCCGGGCCGCCCGACATCGTGAGCGTGGCCACCTCGCCCAGGCGCACCGGTCCCTTCTGGCCCGGCACGGTGAGGCGTTCGAGCACGTGCAGGTCCTCGCGCGCGGCGTCGTCGAGGCGCACCAGGATGGGGATCTGGCGCTGCGCGACGTTGAGCTTGGCCAGGTTCTGCTCGTAGTCGCCCACCGTGGCCACGCGCAGCGTCTCGGCGATCGCGCTGCTCGTCACGCCCAGGTCGGCGGCGCGCGCGAAGTCGGGGCGCACGTAGATCTCGGGGCGCACCAGGCTGGCGGTGGAGGTCACGCCGCCGATGCCGGGGATGGTGCGGATGCCGCGCTCCACGTCGCGCGCCACGCGGTCGAGCATGGCCGGGTCGTCGCTGCTGAGCGTCATGATGTATTTGTCGTTGGAGCCGCCCAGGCCCACGCGCACGCGCGCGCCGGGCAGGTCGCGCATGGCCTCGCGCAGGCGCTTCTCGATCTCCTGCTTGGGCGGGCGCTGCTCGCGCGGCGTCATGCGCAGCGTGAGCGTGGCCTTGCGCGGATCGGCCGCGCCGCTGCCGGTGATGGGGTCCGAGCCCGCGCTGCCGCCGCCGATGGTGCTGTAGATGGTCTGGATGTGGCCCACGCCCATGGCGCGCTGGGTGGCTTCCTTCACCAGCGCCTCGGTCTCGGGCAGCAGCGTGCCCGGGGGCAGCTCCAGGCTCACCTGCGTCTGCGCGTTGTTGTCGGCGGGCATGAAGCCCGAGGGCAGCAGCGGAATGAGCGCGAGCGACCCGGCGAAGAACAGCAGCGCCAGCACCAGCGTGGTGAAGCGGTGGTGCAGGCACCAGCCGACGGCGTGCATGTAGAGTTTGAGCCAGCCCGGCTCCCTGTGCGCGTTCTTCACCGGCTTGAGCAGGTAGGCGCACATCATCGGCGTGAGCAGCCGCGCGACCACGAGCGAGGCGAACACCGCGAGCGCCGCCGTCCAGCCGAACTGCTTGAAGAAGCGCCCCGGAATGCCGCTCATGAAGGCCGTGGGCAGGAACACCGCGATCAGCGTGAAGGTGGTGGCGACGACCGCCAGGCCGATCTCGTCGGCCGCCTCCATCGCCGCCTGGTAGGGCGTCTTGCCCATGCCCTGGTGGCGCACGATGTTCTCGACCTCGACGATGGCGTCGTCCACCAGGATGCCGACGACGAGCGAGAGCGCGAGCAGCGTGAGGATGTTGATCGTGAAGCCGAAGTACTGCATGCCGACGAAGGCCGGAATCATCGACAGCGGCAGCGCCACGGCCGAGATCAGCGTGGCGCGCGCCGAATGCAGGAACAGCCAGACCACCACCACCGCCAGCAGCGCGCCTTCGTAGAGCAGGCGCATGGAGCTGTCGTACTCGTCCTGCGCGATGTCCACGAAGTCCACCGTCTTGGTGAGCGAGAGGTGCGGGTAGTCGGCCTGCAGCTTGGCGAGCACCTGCTGCACGCCCGCGCCCACTTCCACTTCGCTCGCGCCCTTGCTGCGCGAGACCTCGAAGCCGATGACCTTCTCGTCGCCCAGCAGCGCGGCGGCGCGCGGCTCGGCGAAGGTGTCGCTCACGCTGGCGAGCTGGTCCAGGCGCACCGTGCGCCCGCCCGCGAGCGCGATCTGGATGCGCGCCACCTCCTCGGCCGTGCGCACCGTGGCCAGCGTGCGTACCGCCTGCTCGCCCGTTCCCAGGTCGGCGCGCCCGCCGGCGCTCTCCAACTGCACCTGGCGCAACTGGCGCGAGACCTCGGCCGCCGTCGCGCCCAGCGCCTGCAGCTTGAGCGGATCGAGCAGCACGCGCACCTCGCGCGTGACGCCGCCCACGCGCGTGACCGCGCCCACGCCGGGCACCGCCAGCAGGCGCCGCTGCAGCGTGTCGTCGACGAACCACGACAGCGCCTCGTCGTCCCAGCGGCTGGAGGCGATCGCGTAGGCGAGGATGGGCTGGCTGTTGAGGTCGAACTTGGCGACGATGGGGTCGCGCACGTCCGCCGGCAGGTCGGCGCGCACGCGCGCCACGGCCGTGCGCACGTCGTCCACCGCCTCCTGCCCGGGCTTTTCCAGCACGTACTCGGCGGCGATGGTGACGAGCCCATCGGTCAGTGTGCTCGTGATGTGCTTGAGCCCCTGCGTCGTGGCGATGGCGTTTTCCAGGCGCTGCGCGATGTCGCTCTCGAGCTGCTCGGGCGCGGCGCCGGGCAAGAGGGCGGTGACGATCACCACCGGCAGGTCCATGTCGGGAAAGTTCTGCACCTTCATGGAGCGGAACGACATCAGCCCCGCGAGCGTGAGCAGCACGAACAGCATCGCCGCCGGAACGGGGTTGCGGATGCTCCAGGCAGAGACGTTCATGATTACTTTGTTTTCGTAGCTGCTTGCGCTTGGCTGGAGCCGCTCTCAGCCTGTTTTTGTTCTGAATTCTCGACCACCTGCACCAAGTCGCCGTCGTTCAGGAACGTCCCGCCGCGCTCGACGATGCGCGCGTGATCGGCCAGGCCCTCGGTGACCTCGATGCGCTCGCCCACGCGCTGGCCGGTGCGCACGCGGCGCAGCACCACGTGGTCGTTCCCCTGCAGCTCGAACACGCTGGGGAAGCCGTCGCGCACGACCACGGCCGACAGCGGCACCGACAGCGCCTGCTTGTCGCCCAGCAGGAATTCGCCGCTGGCGTACAGGCCGGCGCGCAGGCCGGCCTGGCCCGGCACGTCCACGTAGACGAGCGCGTTGCGCGTGTTCACGTCCACCGTCGGCCCGAGCATGCGCACCCGGCCCCGCACCTGCGCGCCGCTCGTGGTCGTGATCAGGGCCTGGGTGCCCGCGCGCAGGCGCGCGAGGTCGGAGGCGTTGACCTCGGCGCGCCACTCCAGGCGCCCCTGGCGCACCATGCGAAACAGCTCGGCACCGACGTTGACCACGGCGCCCACGGTGGCCGTGCGCGAGGAGATGATGCCGCCGTCGGGGGCCAGGACCTCGGTGTGCTTCAGGCGCAGCAACTGGGTACCCAGCGCCGCCTCGGCCGCGGCCACGCTCGCGGCGGCGCTCTGCTCGGCGGTGGCGTACTGCTGGATCTGCTGCGCGCTCATCGCGCCGCTGCCGCTCAGGGCCTGGGCGCGCGCGGCGTTGGCCTGCGCCTCGGCCACGGCGGCCTGCGCCTGCCGGAGCGCGGCGCGCGCCTGCGCCACGTCGCCCTGCACGAGGTCGGTGGCGAAACGGGCGAGCACCTGGCCCTTGCGCACCGCATCGCCCACGTTCACCAGCACGTCGGCGATGCGCAGGCCGCCGATCTCCGCGCCCACGCTCGCTTCCTGCCACGCGGCGATGTTGCCGTTGGCCGAAAGGTGCTCGGCCAGCAGGCCGCGCACCGGCGTGGTGGTGCTCACCGTGAGCGCCGGCTGCGCCTTGGCGGCAGGCTCGGCCGCCTGGCCGGTGGCCAGCCAGAGCGAGGTGAGCAGGGCGATGAAGGGCGGTAGGAGGCGCTGCATGGGCCGTCGGTTTGGCAAAAGCGCCAAGTGTCGCATGGACGGCCCCGGCGGCCTGCAGCGTACGTGACGGGGCGACAGCCCCGCACCGGTCACCAGCCCGCGATGATCGAACCCTTGAACTGGGTGTCGATGAACCGGCGGATTTCGTCGCTGTGGTAGGCCTTGACCAGCTTGGCGACCCAGGGCGCATCCTTGTCGGCGCTGCGCACCACGAGGATGTTCACGTAGGGGCCGTCCGGGTCTTCCATGGCGATGGCGTCGCGCTTGGGATCGAGCCCGGCGGAGATCGCGAAGTTGGTGTTGATCGCCGAGGCGTCCAGGTCGTCGAGCGAGCGCGGCAGTTGCGCGGCGTCGAGCTCGATGAACTTGAGCTGCTTCGGGTTGGAGACGATGTCCAGCGGCGTCGCCTTCAGGCCCGCGCCGTCCTTGAGCTTGATGAGGCCCTGCGACTGCAGCAGCAGCAGCACGCGCCCGCCGTTGGTCGGGTCGTTCGGGATGCCGAAGCGCGCGCCTTCCTTGAGCTCGGCGAGCTTCTTGATCTTCCTGGAATACAGCCCGATCGGGAAGGTCACGGTGTTGGCCGCCACGGTGAACTTGTAGCCGCGGTCCTTGATCTGCGCGTCCAGGTAGGGCTTGTGCTGGTAGCTGTTGGCGTCCAGGTCGCCCGAGGCCAGTGCCGCGTTCGGCTGCACGTAGTCGCTGAATTCGACGATGTCGATCTTGAGCCCGTCCTTTGCCGCCACCTGCTTGACCCGCTCCATGATCTGCGCGTGCGGACCGGCCGTGACGCCGATCTTGATGGTCTTGTCCTGGGCATGGGCGGCATGCCCCAGGGCGGCGGCGCCGGTGAGCGCCAGGGCGGCTTGCAGGAAGGAACGCTTGGAATACATGAATGAACCTCGGGAAAAATCAGACAAGTGCACCAACCCGAAGGTATCGGAACAAGATGAAAGGGATGGATTCGTGCCGAGGGCAAGGCGCAAACCACAGCGATACCGGGTGGTATCGCGAGGATTTGCAACGCCGCCATCGGTGCGAAGGCGCGCTTTCATGTTTCGATATCTTCGGGTTGGTGCACCAGATGCTAGTCGTTGATGTTGCACCACACAACAAACCATGCGCCATGAGTACATGACGCGTGGTTGTGATCAGCGGTGCGTGAGGCGCCGCACCAGCCAGTCGCCGAGGCTCTGCAGCCCCTGCACGAAGACGATGAGAATCAGCACCACGGCCAGCATCACGTCGGGCAGGAAGCGCTGGTAGCCGTAGCGGATGCCGAGATCCCCCAGGCCGCCGCCGCCCACGGCGCCCGCCATCGCCGAGTAGCCGGTCAGGCTCACGAGCGCGATGGTCAGCCCCGCGACGATGCCGGGCAGCGCCTCGGGCAGCAGCACTTTCCAGACGATCTGCCAGGTGCTCGCGCCCATCGATTGCGCCGCTTCGATCAGCCCCGCGTCGACCTCGCGCAGCGCCGTCTCCACCAGGCGTGCGATGAAGGGCGCCGCCGCGAGGGTCATCGGCACGATCGCGGCCCAGGTGCCGATCGACGTGCCGGTGACGAGGCGCGTGAACGGAATGATGGCCACGAGCAGGATGATGAAGGGCGTGGAGCGAACCGCGTTCACGAGGCCGCCCACCACCACGTTGGCCGGGCGGTTGCCCAGGATGCCCTTGTGGTCCGTCAGGCGCAGGAACACGCCCAGCGGGATGCCCAGCAGGCCGCCGATTGCGCCCGAAATGCCGACCATGATCACGGTTTCCCACAGCGATGTGCCAAAGAGCGCGAGCATCATGGGAGTGAAGTTGTCAAACATGGCGATCCTCCGTCACCGCTGCTTCCTGCACCTGTGCAAGCACGCCGCGTGCCTGCAGGTCCTCGGTGGCGCGTTCGATGTCCGTGGGCGTGCCGCTCAGGTAAATGGCCAGCGAGCCGAACGCCTGCCCCTGGATTTCATCGATCTGCCCGTGCAGGATGGACAGCTCCAGCCCGCGCTCGCGGATCAGGTGCGAGAGGATGGGCTCGTAGGCCTGGTCACCCGCGTACGACAGGCGCACGAGGCGCCCGACCCGGCCCTGCGCCAGGCCCTGGTCGAGTTCGCGCACGCGGGCGAGCACGGCGGCGGGCAGGGTCTGCGGCACGATCTCGTCGATCAGGCTGCGCGTGATCGCCTCGCGCGGGCGCGTGAACAGCTCCAGCACCGGGCCCATTTCCACGATGCGCCCGGCGTCGATCACCGCCACGCGGTCGGCGATCTGCTTGATCACCTGCATCTGGTGCGTGATGAGCACCACCGTCACGCCCAGCTCACGGTTGACGCGGCGCAGCAGATCGAGGATGGAGCGCGTGGTTTCGGGGTCGAGCGCGCTCGTGGCCTCGTCCGAGAGCAGCACCTTGGGGCGGCTCGCCAGCGCTCGCGCAATGCCCACGCGCTGCTTCTGCCCCCCCGAAATCTGCGCCGGGTAGCGCTCGGCCAGTTCGGCCAGGCCCACCAGTTCCAGCAGCGGTGTCACACGTTCACGGATCGCTGCCTTGTCCATGCCCGCGAGCTCCAGCGGCAGCGCCGCGTTGTCGTACACCGTGCGCGAGGACAGCAGGTTGAAATGCTGGAACACCATGCCGATCTCGCGGCGCGCGGCGCGCAACTCGGCCTCGGGCAGCCGCGTGAGCTCGCGCCCGTCCACCCGCACCTGTCCGTGCGTCGGGCGGTTGAGCAGATTGATGACGCGCACGAGCGAGCTCTTGCCCGCGCCCGAGCGCCCGATGATGCCGAACACCTCGCCCGCGGCGATCCGCAGGCTGACGCCGTGCAGCGCCGTCACGGGGCCGTTCGGGCCGGGGTAGATCTGGGTGATGTCCCGCAGTTCGATCATGTATGCCTATCGCGGTACGGGCGCGCCTCGTGGGTGCGCCGAATCAGGCGTGCAGACGTGGTCGCAGCCAAACAGCGGATTTTACGAGGTGCGTTGTTGCGCTGCAGCAAACAACGGCGGCCCGGGTGTCGCCGGCGTCGCGCATCCTTGCGCTCGCATCATGGGCGCGGCAACCATGGAAACCCTCGGCTGGTCAGCCCGGTGCGTTCTCCCGGGCGGTGAACACGGCGTTCCACAGCGCCAGCACGGCCCGGCGCTCCTGCGCCAGTTGCTGCGGCGGCACGCGCGTGGGCTCCTCGTTCAGCCGCGCGCGATGCTGCGCCTGGCGCAGCGTGCGGTAGGCGTCGGCGGCCGCATGCCCGACGCCGGGCGGCAACAGGCCCGCCTGCTCGGCACGCTCCAGCAGGCCGATGTTGCCCTTGTTCTCGCGCAGCCCGGCGTGCGTGGCCGAATGCGCGAGCACGAGGTATTGCACGGCGAATTCCACATCCACCATGCCGCCCTGGCCATGCTTGAGGTCGAACAGCGCGCCGCTCGCGCGATGGGCCTCACGCAGGCGCTCGCGCATCGCGAGGATTTCATGCGCCAGTTGCGCCCGTTCGCGCGGCGCGGTGATCACGGCCTCGCGCACGGCGTCGAAGCGCGCGTGCAGGGCGTCCGAGCCGAGCACGCAGCGCGCGCGCGTCATCGCCTGGTGCTCCCAGGTCCAGGCGGTGTTGCTGCCGCGCTGCTGCTGGTAGGCGGCGTAGGCGTCGAACGAGGTGACGAGCAGCCCCGAATTGCCGTTGGGGCGCAGTTGGGTGTCGATTTCGTAGAGGTCACCCTCGCCGGTCTTGACGGTGAGCCAAGACATGAGCTTGCGCACGAACGCGGCGTACAACTCCGGGGCGTTGTCGGCCGTGTCGTCGAACGCGAAGACGATATCGAGGTCGCTGCCGTAGCCGAGCTCCTTGCCGCCGAGCTTGCCGTAGCCGATGATGGCCAGCTGTGGCGCCTCGCGGTGGCGGCCCTTGAAGTGCTCCCAGCACCAGTGCACGGTGATGCTGAGCAGCGTGTCGGCCAGCAGCGAAAGATCGTCGGCCACCTGCTCCACCGTGAGGCGCCCTTCCACGTCGCGCGCCAGCGTGCGGAACACCTCGGCATGGTGGGCGCGGCGCAGCAGGTTCAGCAGCGCCTCCTCGTCGTCCTCGCTGGTGGAGGCCAGCGCCGCGCGGCGCTCGTGCAGCTCCTGGCGGAAGGCCTGCGCGTCGAAGCGCTCGCCGAACAGGGCCTCGCTCGCCAGTTCGTCGATCACGCCGGGGTGCTGCTGCAGGTAGTGCGCGGGCCAGCGCGCCGCGCCCAGCAGGGAAATGAGCCGGTTCAGCACCAGCGGACGCTCCACGAGCAGCGCCAGATAGCTCTCGCGGCGCAGCAGCAACTCCAGCCAGGCTATCAGGCGCAGCGCTCCGGCCTCGGTGGCGCTGCCGTCCTGCAGCCACAGTCCGGTCTGGCGCAGGATGCGCAGCAGGCGGCCCGTCGCCTTGTCGCTGAGCTGCTGCACGCGCGGCTGCTCGCGCCACTGGCGCATGCGCTCGGCCACGGCGGCGGGCTGGGCCTGGATGACCGCGTCCCAGTCGGCGGGCGCGTCGTCGGCCTGTTTGCAGCCGGGTCCGGAGCAGGTCTTCTTGGGCGGGCCGCCGAGCAGTTCGTCGAACTCGTGCGCCACGCGCTCACGGTGGGCGTCGAGCTGGCGCAGGAACTCGCAGCAGCCCAGGCCCATGGTGTGGGCGATCCAGGTGATGTCCTCGTCGCTCACGGGCAGCACGTGGGTCTGCTGGTCGTCCAGGTACTGGATGCGGTGCTCGACGCGGCGCAGGAAGACGTAGGCCTGCGCCAGCGCCTCGCTGCTCTCGGGCGGCATCAGGCCGGCGCGGGCCAGGCGTTCGAGCGCCTCCAGCGTCGGGCGGCAGCGCAGCTCGGGGAACTGCCCGCCGCGCACCACCTGCACGAGCTGCACGGTGAACTCGATCTCGCGGATGCCGCCGCGCGAGAGCTTGACATCGTTGGCGCGCTCGGGGTGGCCGGCGCAGCGGCGCTGCGCGTCCTGGCGGATCTGCCGGTGCAGCGCCCTGAGCGCATCGAAGACCGCGTAGTCCAGGTAGCGCCGGAACACGAAGGGCAGGACCACCTGGCGCAGCGCCTGCACCTGGGGCTGGGCGACGCACTCGGCGGGCGCCACCACGCGGCTCTTGAGCCAGGCGAAGCGCTCCCACTCGCGCCCGTGCAGGCGCAGGTAGTCCTCGAGCGCGGGCAGCGAGATCGCCAGCGGCCCCGAATGGCCGTGCGGGCGCAGCGCCAGATCGACGCGGAAGACGAAGCCATCGGCCGTCTGGTCGCCGATGAGCGCGCCGACGCGCTTGACCGCGCGCACGAAGTACTCATGGTTGGAGATCCGGCCGCGTCCGTCGGCCAGGCCCGTGGTTTCGCCGTCGTTCTCGTAGATGAAGATCAGGTCCACGTCGCTGGAGACGTTGAGCTCGCGCGCGCCGAGCTTGCCCATGCCGATGCACCAGAGCTGCGCGGGCGCGCCGCCGGGCGCCAGCGGCGCGCCGTGCAGCGCGTCCAGCTCCGTGCGCGCCTGCCGGCAGGCGCGGTCGAGCGCCACCTCGGCCAGCGTGGTGAGCGCCGTGCAGACGGCGTCGAGCGGCGCGCCGTGCTCGCAATCGAGCACCATGAGACGCTCGACCACCAGTTGGCGCAGGATGCGCAGGCTGGTGGGGAGATCCTTGCCCTGCGCCAGCAACTGCTCGCACGCGGCCGCCATCGCCGCGCGGCCGGGCATGCCGGGCGCCAGCAGCGACCACGCCGTGTCGTAGCGCCGGTGCAGGCGCTGGTACAGGCGCGAATGGGCGGCCAGGCCGCCGGCATGGGTGGTGGCCTCTGTGGCATGGGTCATCATCGGGTTGGCCCGCGCGGTGGTGCGAGTGGCCTCTCTCTTCAATGGCGGCGGGTCATAATTCCTGACATTGCAACCCAACGTCATGACCGAGGCGTCCACACATTTCCCCCGCTGGCTCGGCCTTCTCGCGAGCGTGGCGCGATGGGCCCTGGCAGGCGTGCTGACGTTCTGGCTGCTGCTGGCGCTGGCATGGGCGGGGCTGCATTTCTGGATTGTGCCGCGTATCGACAATTTCCGCCCGCTGCTGCAGGAGAGGGCGCAGCGGCTGCTGGGCGTGGACGTGCGGGTGCAGCGCCTTTCGGCCCGCAGCGAGGGCGTGTTCCCCACGATCGAGCTCGACGGTGTGCAACTGCTGGATGCGCAGGGGCAGGAAGCCCTGCGCCTGCCGCGCGTGGTGATCACGCTCTCGCCGCGCTCGGTGCTGCGCCTGGGGCTGCAGCAGCTCTATGTCGAGGCGCCCCGGCTGCAGCTGCGCCGCGACGCGGCGGGGCGCCTGTTCGTGGCGGGCCTGCCGGTGCAGGGGGCCGCGGGCGACGCGTCGGCGCTCGACTGGCTGCTCTCGCAGGCCGAGGTGGTGGTGCGCGGCGGCGAGGTGCAGTGGCTGGACGAGCAGCGCGCGCTGCCCGCCGTGGTGTTTGACGGCGTCGATCTGGTGCTGCGTGGCGGGCCGTGGCGCCACGCGCTGCGCGTGGACGCGACGCCGCCCGCGTCCTGGGGCGACCGACTGTCGCTCAGGGCGCAGCTGCAGGAGCCGCTGTGGGACCCCTTGGGCAGGGCCTGGACGCATTGGAGCGGCCAGTGGTACGCCGAGTGGCCCCATGTCGATCTGGCGCAGCTCGCGCCCCATGTGGACTTGCGTGGCATGAAGGTGGATGCGGGTCAGGGCGCGCTGCGCGCCTGGGCCGACATGCGCCAGGGGCGGCTCGAGCGCGTGGTTTCCGACGTGGCGCTGCGGCAGGTGCGCATGCAGTGGAGCCGGGCCTTGCAGCCGCTGGCGCTCGATGAGCTGGGCGCGCGAGTGACGCTGCGGCCCCTCCCGGGGGGGCTCGATCTGTCGGCGCGGGACCTGCATTTCCTCACCGATGACGGGCTGGCCTGGCAAAGCGGCTCGCTGGCCTTGCGCACGCAGGGCACGGGCGCGGCGCAGCACGGCGAGCTGCGTGCCGACGTGCTGGATCTGGCCTTGCTCACGCGCATTGCCACACGCGTGCCGCTCGATCGCGAGTTGCGCGAGGCGCTGGAGCGCTACACCCCGGAGGGGCGCGTGCAGCAGCTGCAGGCGAGCTGGCAGGGCGCGCCGGATGCGTTGACCGGCTACAGCGCCAAGGGGCGCGTGTCGGCGCTGGCGCTGGCCGCCAACGCCGCCGATTGCTCGCCCAAGGCGTTCGGCCTGCGCGGCGCCGCCGGCAGCTTCGAGCTCACGCAGGCGGGCGGCAGCGCGAGCCTGTCGATCGCCGACGGCGCGCTGCTGCTGCCGGGCGTCTTTGAAGACCCGTGCGTGCCGGTGCAGACTCTCGGCGCCACGGTGCGCTGGCAGATCGACGGCGCGCGCATCGCGGTGCAGAGCGACGATCTGCGCTTTGCCAACGCCGATGCGCAGGGCCAGGCGCGGCTGCATTGGCACACGGGCGAAGGCGACGAGGCCTACCTGCCCGGGGTGCTCGATCTCTCGGGCAGCCTCACGCGCGCCGACGGCACGCGCGTGTACCGCTACCTGCCGCTGGCCGTCGGAGACGACGCGCGCCACTACGTGCGCGATGCCATCACCGCGGGCACGAGCAGCGACGTGAAATTCCGCGTCAAGGGCGATCTGCGCCATCTGCCCTTCGACGAGGACAGGAGCGGTGAATTCCACATCGCCGCGCAGGTCAGGGACACCACGCTGGTCTACGTGCCGCCGGCGCTCGCCGAGCCGGGCGACAAGCCCTGGCCGGCGCTGGCGGGGCTGTCGGGTTCGCTGGTGTTCGACCGCGCGGGCATGCGCGTGGAGGGCGCGACGGGGCACGTCCAGGGGGCGAAGCTGCTGAAAGTGCAGCAGGTCAGCGCCCGGATCGCGGACCTGTCCCGGCCGCTGGTGGAGGTTCAGGGTGACGTGCGCGGGCCACTCGCCGACATGCTGTCCTTCGTGCGCGGCTCGCAGGTGGCGCAGCTCACCGAAGGCATGTTCGACGCGATGACCGGCACGGGAGACGCCTCGCTGCGGCTGCAGCTGCGCCTGCCCATCGAGGCCATGGCGAAAAGCCAGGTGCAGGGCCGCATCACGCTGTCAGGCAATGAGGTGCGCGTGGCGCGCGAGGCGCCGGCGCTGACGCAAACGCGTGGCGTCGTGAAATTTTCCGAGCGCGGTTTCGAGCTGGAGCAGGTGCGCGCCCAGGCGCTCGGCGGCGAGGTGCAGCTCAGCGGTGGGCTGCGCCCACAGGTCAAGGGCGCGGTGCCACAGCTGCGCATTCAGGCCGATGGCGCGGCCACGGCCGAGGGCCTGCGCCAGGCCGCGGCGGGCGACCGGACGCTGGCCGCGCTGGCGGCGCGCTCGCACGGCGCCAGCCGCTATGCGCTGACGCTCGGCGTGCGCGAGGGCGTGCCCGAGCTGCTCGTCACCACCGACCTGCAAGGCATGGCGCTCGATCTGCCCGCGCCCCTGGCCAAGCCGGCCGACCAGGCCCTGCCGGTGCGCTACGAAACCCGGCTGCTGGCCAGCACCGGCAAGGGCGAGCCCGCGCGGGAGAACCTGCGGCTCACGGTGGGCGGGGTCTTCGCCTTCAATTACCTGCGCGCGATCTCGGCCGACGGGGCGGGCGTGCCGCCGGTGCTGGCGGGCACCATCGTGCTCGGGCCGGGCGTGGCGGCGCAGCCCATGGGCCGTGGCGTGCAGGCGCATGTGGCGCTGCAGACGCTGGACCTCGATGCCTGGAGCGCCCTGGCGGGTGGTTCCTCCGCCGCGCCCCCCTCGCCCTGGGAGCCGCGCAGCGTCGATCTGCGCGTGGGCGCGCTCACCTGGAAGCAGCGCACGCTGCATGACGTCGTGGCGCAGGCGCAGGCGCAGGACAAAAGCTGGAGCGCGCAGGTGTCGGCGCGCGAGCTCGAAGGCCGGATCGCCTACCGCGCGCCCGATGCGGCCGCGCCGCAGGGGCTGGTGCATGCGCGCCTGTCGCGCCTGGCACTGCCCAGGACGGAGGAGACGCAGGTCGATGCGCTGCTGGACGAGGGCGACCTCAGCGAGCTGCCCGCGCTGGATGTGCAGGCGCAGGATTTCGAGCTGCGCGGCAAGCGTCTGGGCCGGCTCACGCTGCAGGCGAACAATCGCGTCAGCGCCGACGGCCAGCGCGAGTGGCGCCTCTCCAGCCTGAACCTGGAGATGCCCGAGGCCAGCTTCACCTCCAGCGGCAACTGGGCACTGCTGGGCAACGCCGGGCCCAACGAGCGGCGGCGCACCGTGCTCAAGTTCGCGCTGAAGGTGCGCGACTCGGGCGAGCTGCTGACCCGCATGGGCATGCCCGGCGTGGTGAGCCGGGGCGCGGGCGAGCTCGATGGGCAGATCGGCTGGCTCGGCTCGCCGGTCACCCCTGACTACGCGAGCATGACCGGGCAGATGAAGCTGGACATGACGGCCGGCCAGTTCCTCAAGGCCGACCCGGGTATCTCCAAGCTGCTGGGCGTGCTCAGCCTGCAGGCGCTGCCCCGGCGCCTGACGCTGGACTTCCGCGACATTTTCAGCGCCGGGTTTTCCTTCGACTTCGTGCGTGCCGACGTGCAGGTCGACAAGGGCATCGCGCGCACCAACAATCTGCAGATGAAGGGCGTGAACGCCGCCGTGCTGATGGAAGGCCACGCCGACATCGCCAACGAGACCGAGGACCTGCATGTGGTGGTGGTGCCGCAGCTCAACACGCTCACCGCCTCGCTCATCGCCACGGTCATCAATCCCGTGGTGGGTCTGAGCAGCTTCCTGGCACAGGCCGTGCTTGGTGACAAACTCGTGAAGGCCGCGACGCGGGAGTTCCGCATCGAGGGCACCTGGAGCGATCCGCAGGTGACGCAGATCGAACCGGGCGGCGCCGATGCGCCAACCGGGAAAGGAGACACCCCATGAAAGCCGCATCCCTGCAGATGGTCTCCGGCCAGGTGCTGGCCGACAACCTCGCGCATGCGCGCGCCCTGCTGGAGCAGGCCGCGCAGGCGGGCGCCGAGCTGGCGGTGCTGCCCGAGTACTTCTGCCTCATGGGCGCGAGCGACCAGGACAAGCTGGCGCTGGCCGAGCCCTTTGGCGACGGCCCGGTGCAGCGTTTTCTGGCTCAGGCCGCGCGCGAGTGCGGGCTGTGGCTCGTGGGCGGCACGCTGCCGCTCACCAGCGGCGATGCGGTGCGCGTGCGCAACAGCTCGCTGGTCTTCGACCCGCTGGGCGTGTGCGTGGCGCGCTACGACAAGATCCACCTTTTCGGCTTCGACCGTGGCGACGAGCACTTTCACGAGGCGCGCAGCATCGAGCCGGGCGATGCGCCGGTGCATTTCGACCTCGCCGCGCGTGACGGCTCAACCTGGCGCGTGGGGCTCTCGGTCTGCTACGACTTGCGCTTTCCCGAGCTGTACCGTGCGCATGCGCGGGCGGGGTGCGATCTGCTGCTGGTGCCCAGCGCCTTCACCTGGACCACGGGGCGCGCGCACTGGGAGGTGCTGCTGCGCGCCCGCGCGATCGAGAACCAGGCCTTCGTGCTCGCGGCTGCGCAGGGCGGCCAGCATGAAAACGGCCGACGCACCTGGGGCCACAGCATGATCGTCGACCCCTGGGGCGAGGTGCTGGCGCAGCAGGCCGAGGGCGCCGCCGTGGTGCTGGCCGAGCTCGATGCGGGACGCCTGCGCGAGGTGCGCGCTCAACTGCCCGCGCTCGACCACCGCGTGTTGTAGGGCGGCGCTTGCATGGGCGCCCCCCCGGACGCGCCTACCCGCGTTGACGCTCGCCCACGTAAATCTCGACGCGGCGGTTGCGCGCGCGGCCCTCGGCCGTGGCGTTGCTGGCAATGGGTTCGTGCGAGCCGCGCCCCGCCACCTGGATGCGCGCGGGGTCTACTCCGCGATCGGTCAGGTAGTTGCGCGTGCTGCTGGCGCGCGCCACCGAGAGCGGGTCGTTGACCGCGTCCGAACCCGTGGAGTCGGTGTGGCCGATGATGCGCACCTCGGTGCCGGGGTTGGCGCGCAGGCTCTGCGCGAAGCGGTCGAGCACGGTGCGCAGATTGGGTTCGATGTCCGCGCGGCCGGTGGCGAACGAAATGTCGCTCGGGATGTCCAGCTTGAGCTGGTTGTCCGCTGTCTGCGACACCGTCACGCCGCTGCCCTGCGTGGCCGCCTGCATGTCGCGCTTTTGCTGCTCCATGTGCTGTGACCAGATGTAGCCGCCCAGCGCGCCCAGGCCCGCGCCCACCACGGCCCCCGTGCCCGCCGAGTCGCCCGCGATCGCCCCCAGGGCCGCGCCGCCTAGCGCGCCTATGCCCGCGCCCGTGGCGGTGTGTCGCTGGGTGTCGCTCATGTTGGCGCAGCCCGCGAGCAGGGCGGCTGCGGCGATGATCGAAAGTGTGGCGTTGTGGCGCATGATGTTTTCCTTTCGCTATGGCTTGGGATTCTTGCCCGGTGGTTGGGCGTCTGGCGCCTCGTCGGCATCGCGGTGCAGTTCGCCGCCCTTGCGTCCCGAGAACATCGTCCACCAGATCAGCAGCAGGAACAACACGAGCGCGAGCATCGCTTCAAGGAAAATCAGCAGCATGTCGTTGCGCCTCTTGCGTCTCACCATCGGATTCTTCATTGTAGGAGTGCTTGCCGCATGTGGCACGCGTCCTCCCGCGCCCGCGGGCGGGGCAGAGGCCGTCGGCACGGTTGGCCCGCCCCAGCTAGGCCCTCTGGGCGGCCCCACGGCCGTACCCGGCACGCTTGCGGCCTACCGCAGCCGCTGGGTGCCGGTGGACTGGAGCGAGCTGCCCGGCTGGCCGCGCGATCCCCTACATGAAGCCTGGGACGCGTGGCTGCGCAATTGCGAGCGCCCCGCGCCAGCATTCGCGCCGCTGTGTCCCGAGGTGCGGCGCCTGTCGATCGCCAGCGACGACGAGCAGCGCGCCTGGATACAGGAGCGCCTGCGCCCCTACCGCATCGAGGCGGCCGATGGCAACCCCGACGGGCTGCTGACGAGCTACTTCGAGCCCGAGCTGGACGGCGCGCGCGTGCGCGGCAACGGCTACGAGGTGCCGATCTACGCCCCCCCGCCCGGCCTGCCTGCCAAGGCCCCCTGGTACACGCGCCGGCAGATCGACACGCTGCCCGAGGCGCAGGCGCAGCTCGCGGGCCGCGTGATCGCCTGGGTGCGCGACCCCATCGAGGCCATGGTGCTGCACATCCAGGGCACGGGGCGCCTGCGCCTGCACGAGGCGGACGGCAGCACGCGCCTGGTGCGCCTGGCGTTTGCCGGCACCAACAACCAGCCCTACCAGAGCGTGGGCCGCTGGCTGCTCGAGCGCGGCCTGGTGCGCGACGCCACCTGGCCCGGCATCAGCGCGTGGGCGCAGGCCAACCCGGGCCGCGTGCAGGAGATGCTCTGGGCCAACCCGCGCTACGTGTTCTTTCGCGAGGAACCGCTGGACGCCGTCACCGCCGAATCCGGCCCGCGCGGCGCGCAGGGCGTGCCGCTCACGTCCGGCCGCTCGATCGCCGTCGATCGCAGCAGCATCCCCTACGGCACGCCGGTCTGGCTGGTGAGCAACGGGCCGACGGCGCGGCTCGAACGCCTGGTGATGGCGCAGGACACCGGCAGCGCCATCGTCGGCGCGGTGCGGGCCGATTACTTCGCCGGCTCGGGCGCCGAGGCGGGGGAGCTTGCGGGGCGGCTCAAGCAGGGGCTGCGGCTGTGGGCGCTGTGGCCCAGGTGAGGTGGTTGGCAAGTTCCAAGGACGTCGACCCGGCCTGAGGCGACCGCGCCGGTAAAATACCCGCCGTCCTTTTCCCCCGCGCGCCGCGTGGCGCGTTTCCCGCATGGCCAATGCCTCACTGATGGCGAACGCGATCCGCGCGCTCGCAATGGATGCCGTTCAACTCGCCAATTCGGGCCACCCCGGCGCGCCCATGGGCATGGCCGACATGGCCGTGGCGCTGTGGGGGCGGCACCTGTCGCACAACCCGGCCCACCCGCATTGGGCCAATCGCGACCGCTTCGTGCTCTCCAACGGCCACGGTTCGATGCTGCTGTACGCGCTCTTGCACCTCACCGGCTACGACCTGCCGATGGACGAACTCAAGCACTTCCGCCAGTTGCACAGCCGCACCGCCGGGCATCCCGAGGTGGGCGTGACGCCGGGCGTGGAAACCACCACCGGGCCGCTGGGCCAGGGTACGGCCAACGCCGTGGGCATGGCGCTGGCCGAGAAACTGCTGGCGGCCGAGTTCAACCGCGAGGGGCACACGGTGGTCGATCACCACACCTATGTGTTCCTGGGCGACGGCTGCCTGATGGAAGGCATCAGCCACGAGGCCTGCGCGCTCGCGGGCGCGTGGAAATTGAACAAGCTGATCGCGCTCTACGACGACAACGGCATCAGCATCGACGGCAAGGTCAGCCCCTGGTACGTGGACGACGTGGCGCAGCGCTTCAACGCCTACCAGTGGAACGTGATCGGCCCGATCGACGGGCACAACCCCGACATCGTCGATGCGGCGATCGCGCAGGCGCGCGAGGAAACCGACCGTCCCACGCTCATCATCTGCAAGACGCACATCGGCCAGGGCAGCCCCAACCGCGCGAACACCGCCAAGGCGCACGGCGAACCGCTGGGCGCGGACGAAATCGCGCTCACGCGCGAGCGTCTGGGTTGGACGCACGGGCCGTTCGAGATTCCGGCCGGGGTCTATGCCGACTGGGACGCTAGGGCTGCGGGCGCCCAGCGCGAAGCCGCGTGGAACAAGCGCTTTGCCGCCTATGCCAAGGCCTACCCCGAACTCGCGGCCGAGTTCACGCGCCGCATGGCGGGCGAGCTGCCGAAACACTTCGCGCAGACGGCGGTGGACGCCGTCGTCGAGGCGCACACCAAGGCCGAGACCGTGGCCAGCCGCAAGGCGAGCCAGATCACGCTCGAAGCCTTCACCGCGAAGTTGCCCGAGCTGCTGGGCGGCAGCGCCGACCTCACGGGCTCCAACCTCACGAACACCAGGAGCACGCCGCAACTGCGCTTCGACGCCACGGGCGCCGTGGTGCGGGGCGAAGACGGCAGCACGGGCCGGCACATCAACTACGGCGTGCGCGAGTTCGGCATGGCCGCGATCATGAACGGCATCACGCTGCACGGCGGCTTCATCCCCTACGGCGGCACCTTCGCGACGTTTTCCGACTACAGCCGCAACGCGATCCGCATGGCGGCGCTGATGAAAGTGCGCGTGGTGCACGTGCTCACGCACGACTCGATCGGCCTGGGCGAGGACGGCCCCACGCACCAGCCGGTGGAGCACGCGGCCAGCCTGCGCCTGATTCCGGGGCTGGACGTCTGGCGCCCGGCCGATACGGCCGAGACGGCGGTGGCCTGGAGCGTGGCGCTGACCAACGCGCAGCGGCCCACGGCGCTGCTGCTGTCGCGCCAGAACCTGCCCTATCTGCCCAAGAAGGCGCTGGGCGACATCTCGCGCGGCGCCTACATCCTGGCCGAGCCGCAGGACGCGGGCCTGAAGAAAAAGGCGCAGGCGGTGATCATCGCGACGGGCTCCGAGGTGCAATTGGCGCTGGCCGCACAAAAATTGCTTGCCAGCCAAAAAATCGCCGTGCGTGTGGTCTCCATGCCGAGTACAACCGCGTTTGACCGCGAAAGCGTCAAATACAAGAAGCTGGTGCTGCCCGAGGGCCTGCCGCGCATTGCCGTGGAGATGGGCGTGACCGACGGCTGGTGGAAGTACGGCTGCGCGGCGGTGGTGGGGCTGGACCGCTTTGGTGAATCGGCCCCGGCCAAGGTGCTGCTGCCGCACTTCGGCTTCACGGCCGAGAATGTCGCCGCCACGGTGCGGGCGGCGCTCAGGCGCAAATGATTTTTAGGCAACTCCTGGAGTGATTGAGGCTATGACGATCAAGATTGGCATCAACGGCTTTGGCCGCATCGGTCGCAACGTGCTGCGCGCGGCGGTGCAGAACTTCCCCGACATCGAGGTCGTGGGCATCAACGACCTGCTCGAACCCGACTACCTCGCCTACATGCTCAAGCACGACAGCGTGCACGGGCGCTTCGACGGCGAGGTCTCGGTCGATGGCCACACGCTTATCGTCAACGGCAGGAAGATCCGCCTGACGGCCGAAAAAGACCCGGCCAGCCTCAAGTGGGGCGACGTGGGCGCCGAGATCGTGCTCGAATCCACGGGCCTGTTCCTCACCAAGGAAGCGGCGCAGAAGCACATCGATGCGGGCGCGAGGAAGGTGCTGATGTCCGCCCCCAGCAAGGACGACACGCCGATGTTCGTCTTCGGCGTGAACGAGAAGGAATACGCCGGGCAGGCGATTGCCTCCAACGCCTCGTGCACCACCAACTGCCTCGCGCCCGTGGCCAAGGTGCTGCACGACAAGTGGGGCATCAAGCGCGGCCTGATGACCACGGTGCACGCGGCCACGGCCACGCAGAAGACCGTGGACGGCCCGAGCAACAAGGACTGGCGCGGCGGGCGCGGCATTCTGGAAAACATCATCCCCAGCAGCACCGGCGCGGCCAAGGCGGTGGGCAAGGTGATTCCGGCGCTCGACAAGAAGCTCACCGGCATGAGCTTTCGCGTGCCCACGTCCGATGTCTCGGTCGTGGACCTGACGGTGGAGCTGGAAAAGGGCGCCACGTACGACGAGATCAAGGCCGAGATGAAGGCGCAGAGCCAGGGTGCGCTCAAGGGCGTGCTCGGCTACACCGAGGACAAGGTGGTGGCCACCGACTTCCGCGGCGACGCGCGCACCTCCATCTTCGACGCCGACGCGGGCATCGCGCTGGACGACAACTTCGTCAAGCTCGTTGTCTGGTACGACAACGAGTGGGGTTACTCGAACAAGTGCCTGGAGATGATGCGCGTGATGGCGCGCAAGTAGGCGCGGCACGCAGACATCAAAAAACGCACCCTCGGGTGCGTTTTTTGTGGGTTGATGGAAATTGTGGGAGCGGCTTCAGCCGCGAATGCCGGTGCATGACCTTCGCGGCAGAAGCCGCTCCCGCAAGGGGAGAATCGAAGGCGGATTCTTGTGCTACCAGGTCTCGCGCAGCACGTCGTTGTAGGCGTGATCGCCCAGCTGGCGCTGCGAGGCGGGCGTGACATAGACCTGATCGGCGAATTCGTAGGTGTTGGGGTCTGCGCCGCCGACCAGCGTGCCGCTGGTGCACAGCGAGGAATTGACCTGGCCCGCGCCTGTGCCTATGCCCGGCCCCGCATCGACCGAGGTGCAGACCGGGCTCGTGCTGTTGACGAAGCCGATGTAGTTCCAGGGACGGTGGTAGGTGTCGTTGATCGGGTTCACGTAGCCGGCCATCTCGATGTAGCGCACGTTCGCGCCCAGGTCCTGGATGTTCAGCAGCAGGCTGTTGTTGAAGGCGTCGCTGGCGCTGGTGAGCAGGTCCGGCTGCCCCAGCGTCGTGGCCCAGGGCGTGCGTCCGAGGCGGTAGACCCCGGCGACGACCACGTGCAGATTCGCGCCCGACAGGCGGCGGACCTGCGCGGCCAGATCGGCGCCGGCCTGGGTGGCCTGCGCGACGTACTGGGCGGCGGTCTGGGTGCCGGTCCGCACCGCCTGCATGCCCACGATGAGGTCGGCCGTGCCGGCGCTCATCAGCGCCATGTCCTTGGGCTGCACCGTCTGGGTGGCAAGGAAATGGTCCACCTGCTCGGCAATCGTTGCGGTGGCGGCATTGCCGGCCGCGTCGGGCTTGGCGTTGATGCGGGCGTTGCCTTGCGCGTAGCTCATGCCGCCGGCGGCGGCAGAGGCGAGCGTCAGGCCGTAGTGCTGCGCGACCTGGATCGTCCAGTTGTTCACGCTGCCGTCGTTGACGGTGTAGCGGCCGCTGCCCGTGGCGTCGCCCAGGTAGGCCATGCTGTCGCCGAAGGCGATCATGCGTTGGGGGACGAAGGCTTTCTCGACGCTGGAGCCGCAGGCGGCCAGCCAGGCGGTCGAGACGCAGGCCGCGGCCAGGAGGGAGCGGCGCAACCAAAGTGCTGCCATGAGATGGTTCTCCAAAAGATTGGGAGCGAGTGTAAAGGACTCGGGAGGGGTCAGCCCGCGGCGGCGGCGCGCTGAAGGCGGTCGCGCACGCCGTCCCAGGACGGGTCTTCGGGCGGCACCTCGACCCAGATCAGGCGCGCGCCGCGCTCGTCGAACGCGCGCAGCTGGGCAAAGAGCTCGTGCGCCGCGTCGGCCGGGGCTTCGGGCATCTGGACGAAGGGCATGCGCGGCGTGGGCAGGCGCAGGCGGCTGCGGGCATAGACGGCCACGTGCACGGCATCGTCGCCCAGCACGTTCAGGCCCGCCTGCAGCTCCCTGGCACTCATCAGCCGCAGCGTCGCCTTGGGTGCGTAATGAGCCAAAAGCGTTCCTGAGGCCCGTGGGGTATGCGCGCTCAGCTCCTCTTTCGAGAGAATGCGCTGGCCGCAGGCGCGGGCCAGATCGACGGGATCGAGCACGCCGGGGCGCAGCAGCACGGGCTGGCCGCGCGTGCAGTCGACGATGGTCGATTCGATGCCGACCGCGCACGCCCCGCCGTCGAGCACGAGCAGCGCCTCGCCGAATTCCTCCCGCACGTGTGCCGCCGTCGTCGGGCTCACGCGCCCGAATCGGTTGGCGCTGGGCGCCGCCAGGCCGTGCAGCGGCGGCTCGTGCGCGGCGCAGGCCGCCAGCACGCGCCGCGCCACCGGGTGCGAGGGGCAGCGCAGGCCGATGCTCTCCTGCCCGCCGGCGGCGGCGCGGGCGACCCCGTCGCGCCGCGGCAGGATGAGCGTGAGCGGGCCGGGCCAGAAGGCATCGATCAGCCGCTGCGCGAAGCCAGGCACCTCGCGCGCGTAGTGCGCCACGCCCTCGGGGCTGGCCACATGCACGATCAGCGGGTGGTTGGCGGGACGGCCCTTGGTGCTGAAGATGCGCGCCACGGCCGCCTCGTCATCGGCGTTGGCCGCAAGGCCGTAGACGGTTTCGGTCGGCAGGCCCAGCAGCTCGCCGCGCGCCAGCGCCGCGACGGCGGCCTGCACGGAGCTTTCGAGCGTGCCGTCCAGGATCATGGTTCAGAAGGCGTCGATGCCGAGGATGCGCGCGGCTTGCAGTGCCGTGGCGCGCGCCGCCTCGGGCGTGGCGCCGGTGAGGGTCAGGTGCCCCATCTTGCGCCCGCGCCGCGCCTCGCGCTTGCCGTACAGGTGCAGGTGGGCGCCTTCCAGGCGCAGCACCGCGTCCCACGGCGGCGTGGCGGCGCTGGCCGAATGCGCGAACCACAGGTCGCCCAGCAGGTTGAGCATGATGGCCGGGCTGTGCTGGCGCGGCGCCGTGAGCGGCAGGCCGGTCATGGCGCGCACCTGCAGCTCGAACTGCGAGACGTCCGAGCCGTCGATGCTCCAGTGCCCGCTGTTGTGCGGGCGCGGCGCGATCTCGTTGACCACGAGCCGCCCGTCCTGCAGTACGAAGAATTCGACGCAGAGCACGCCCACGTAGTGAAGCTCTTGCGCTATCGATTGCGCAGCTGTTAACGCTTGTTGTGCAAGGGCTGGAGTCACATTTCCTTCGAAAACTTCGGTGACCGCCAGAATGCCCTCGCGGTGCAGGTTGCGCTGCACGGGCAGGTTCACCACGGTGCCATCGCGCCCGCGCGCCAGCACCACCGAGCATTCGAGCGCCAGCGGCAGCATCTTTTCGAGCACGCAGGGCGCGCGATGCAGCTGCTCCCACGCCGCTGCGAGCTGCGCCCGCGTGGCCACGCGCGCCTGGCCCTTGCCGTCGTAGCCCAGCGTGGCGGTTTTGAGGATGCCGGGCAGCAGCTCGTCCGCCACGGCCGCAAGCTGTTCGGCGGTTTCGATCACCGCATGCGGCGCCACCGGCACGCCGCAGTGCATGAAATGCGCCTTCTCGCGCGCTCGGTGCTGCGCCACGGCCACGGCGTGAGCGTCGGGTGAGACGGCGATGCGCTGCGCGAGCGTGCGCAGCGCGCCCGCGGGCACGTTCTCGAATTCGGTGGTGACGGCGGCGCACAGCCGGGCGAGTTCGTCCAGACCCTGCGCGTCTTCGTAACCGGCGCGGATATGGTGGTGGCTTACGCGCCCGGCGGGGCTGTCGGCGTCGGGGTCGAGCACGGCGGTGAAGTAGCCCATGGCCTGCGCAGCATGCACGAACATGCGCCCGAGCTGCCCGCCGCCCAGCACGCCCAGCGTGCTTTGACGGCTCGCGCCGAGCGTCGCGCCCGGCAGGATCACGCCTTGCGTCATGGCGCGGCCGGTGGCAGCCGCATGGCCTGCGCGGCCGCGGTCTGCTCGCGCCGGTAGGCTTCAAGCCGCTCGCGCAGCGCCGGCTGCTCACCCGCCAGCAGCGCCACGGCGAACAGCGCCGCATTGGCCGCACCGGCCGGGCCGATGGCGAAGGTGGCCACCGGCACGCCCTTGGGCATCTGCACGATGGAGTACAGCGAATCCACGCCCTGCAGGTGGCGGCTGGCCACCGGCACACCCAGCACCGGCACCGTGGTCTTGGCCGCGAGCATGCCGGGCAGGTGCGCCGCGCCCCCGGCGCCCGCGATGATGGCCTTGAGGCCGCGCGCCGCCGCCTGCTCGGCGTACGCGAACATCTCGTCGGGCATGCGGTGCGCGGAGACGACGCGCGCCTCGTGCGCGATGCCGAAGTGCTGCAGGATGGCGACGGCGTGCTGCAGGGTCTCCCAGTCACTGGAAGAGCCCATGACGACGCCGATCTGGATGGAATTCATGGGGCTGGGCGGCGCGCGGCACGCCAGACGGTCAAAGGCCCTTGATTTTACGTGCGTGCGCGCCCACCTGCCTGACGCCTGCGGGGCGTGGGAGCGGTTTTGGCGTCCTCCTGCGCCATCACGATCGCCCGCTTGCCGGACAATCGACGCATTTCCTCCGGCAGGTGGTTTGCCGGGGTGTTTTCAGGAGCGAACCCATGATTGACGTCACCGTCGCGAATTTTGAAGCAGAGGTGATCGCCGCATCCAGCGCGGTCCCCGTGTTGGTGGATTTCTGGGCCCCGTGGTGCGGCCCGTGCAAGACGCTGGGCCCCATTCTCGAAAAGCTCGAGACCGACTACGCCGGGCGCTTCAAGCTCGCCAAGATCGACTCCGACCAAGAGCAGCAGCTCGCCGCGATGTTCGGCGTGCGCAGCATCCCCACCGTGGTGCTGATGATGGACGGCCAGCCGGTCGATGGCTTCATGGGCGCGCTGCCCGAAAGCCAGGTGCGCGCCTTCCTGGACAAGCACCTGCCCCCGGCCGAGGAGGCGCAGGAGGATGCAGTGCAGGACGCGCCCGAGGCGGGCGATGCCCTGCAGCGGCTGCAGGACGCCGTGGCGGCCGACCCGGCCAACGACGATGCGCGCTTCGGGCTCGTCAAGCTGCTGCTGCAGCGCGGCGAGCTCGATGCCGCCAAGGTGGCGTTCGCGCCCGTGGCCGCGAAGGTGGAGATCTCGCGGCGGCTTGCGGCCCTGCAGTTGTGGATCAATGCGATCGACTTCCTCGCGGCCCAGCCTGCGGGCGAGAGCGCCATCGTCGCGCTCGACGGCCGGATCGCGGCCAACAAGCGCGACTTCGAGGCGCGCCTGGACCGCGCGCGCATCCTGCTGGCCGTGCACCGCTTCACGGACGCGATGGATGAACTGCTGGAAATCCTCATGCGCGACAAGGGCTGGAACGAGGGCGCGGCGCGCAAGGCCTATGTCGCCATCCTCGACCTGATCGAGCCGCCCGAGGTCAAGGTGGCCGATGGCCAGATTCCGCCGCAAGACCCTGTGGTGGCCACTTACCGCCGGCGGCTGTCCAGCGTCGTGCTGAGCTGATGCGCGCACGCCGGGCAGGCGCCGGGGCGCTGCTCGCGGCGCTCTGGCTCGTCGGCTGCGCGAGCGTGCCGCCGCCCGATGCGTGGATCACGGGCGCGGCCGTCACGCGCCAGCCGGTCGCTCTCCCCGCGCCGGTCGTCTTCGAGGCGGCGCTGCTGCGCTGGGACAGCGACGGCGCGCCGCCCACGGTGCTCGCGCGCCAGCGCCTGGATGACGCAGGCGCGCCGCCCTATGCCCTGCGTCTGGCGTACCGGCAGGCGCAGATCGAGCCAGGCGCGCGCTACCGTGTGCGTGCCAGCGTGTCGACCGATGAGCAGCGGCTGCTCGCCACCGAGCGCGACGTGCCCGTGCTGCTTGACCCCGGGCTGCGCCGCGCCGACGTGCTGCTGGCGCGCGTGCCGCCGCTGGCGGCCACGGCGCAGGCCACGGTGGCGCTGCGCCAGACCTGGTGGCGGCTCGTGGACATCGTGGATGCTCCCGGGGCCGTGGGTGCGCCGGCCGCCCATGCCCAGCCCGCACACCTGCTGCTGCATGCGGGTGAGGCGCGTCTGAGCGGCTCGGGCGGGTGCAATCGCCTGGCGGGGCGGTACCAGCTGGACGGCGCCCGCCTGCGGTTCATCGGTTTGAGCGCGTCGCTCAAGCTTTGCCTGGATGGCGGCCTGGCCGAGGCGGCGTTTTTCGAGCGCCTGCCCAAGGTTGCGTCGTACCGGCAGCGCGGCCGGATGCTGGAGCTGCGCGCCAGCGACGGCACGCCGCTCTTGCGCCTGCAGGCCGAGGAGCGGGGCCTGGCGCCCCTGCCGCCCGCGGCGCAGATCAGCCAGTGAGCCGCTCGAAAGCCTCGCGGTACTTGGCGGCGGTTTTCTCGATCACGTCCTGCGGCAGGTGCGGCGCGGGCGCGGTCTTGTTCCAGGGCCGGCCGTTCACCTGCGCCTGCTCCAGCCAGTCGCGCACGAACTGCTTGTCGTAGCTCGGCGGGTTGCTGCCCGCCGCCAGCGCCGCCTCGTAGCCCTCCACGGGCCAGTAGCGCGAGCTGTCGGGCGTGAGCACCTCGTCCATCAGCACCAGCGTGCCGTCCTTGGCCAGGCCGAATTCGAACTTGGTGTCGGCAATGATCAGGCCGCGCGTGAGCGCATAGGCGGCCGCGGCTTCGTACAGCGCGATGGCGGTGTCGCGGATTTGGCCGGCCAGCGCCTCGCCCACCATCGCCACCGTCTTCTCGTAGGTGATGTTCTCGTCGTGCCCCGACGTGGCCTTGGCCGCGGGCGTGTAGATGGGCCGGGGCAGGCGCGCGGCGTTCGTCAAGCCGCCCGGCAGCGCCACGCCGCAGACGCTGCGGCTCGCCTGGTATTCCTTCCAGCCGCTGCCCGCCAGGTAGCCGCGCACCACGGCCTCGATGGCGATGGGCTCAAGGCGCCGCACCAGCATGGCGCGGCCCTGCACCTGGGCCACCTCGGCGGGCGTGACCACGCTCTCGGGCGCCTCGCCCGTGAGGTGGTTGGGGATGATGTGGCCGAGCCGGGCGAACCAGAACAGCGCCATCTGCGTGAGCAGCTGGCCCTTGCCGGGGATGGGCTCGCCCATGATCACGTCGAAGGCCGAGAGGCGGTCGCTCGCGACCATCAGGATGCGGTCCTCGCCCACGGCGTAGTTGTCGCGCACCTTGCCGCGCGCCAGCAGCTTCAGGGACGTGAGGGAGGAGGTGTGCAGGGCGTCGGGGGCGGAAACGGTCATGGAAAAAGGCGCGCCGCCCAGTCAGAGGTTGAGGGTTTTTCCGCCGTGCCAGAAAGGCGTGCCCAAACACCTCTGATCGAGGCGCAAAGCGCAGACATAGCACGGGCTATGGCGAGCATTTGCAACGATGAGCAGGGGTGTTTGGGCATGCGAGGCGGGCATGGGGGAAAGAGTCTCAGCCTCTCAAGCGGCGCGGGTCGTTGGGCTGGCAATCCCGCCATTGTGCAGCGTTTTGCCGGTTTTGCGGGACAAGGCCATGCGCGCTGCTCGGATGAGGGTTTGCGCGGGGCAACTTTGCGGCGCATAGTGGCTCCAATTCGCCAGACAGCTTCGTCAGCCGTCTCCGGCTTTGCCGCCGGTGACATTGTCCAACGGTGCAATCACAGGAGATTCCCATGAATTTGACGATCAGTGGCCATCACCTCGAAGTGACCCCCGCCTTGCGCGGCTACGTCACGTCCAAGCTCGATCGGCTCATGCGGCATTTCGACCAGATGGTCGACATCAAGGTGCTGCTCACGGTGGAGAAGCAGAAAGAGAAGGAAAAACGCCAGCGCGCCGAATGCAGCGTGCGCGTCAAGGGCTCGGACCTGTTTGCCGAGGCCAGTCACTTCGATCTCTATGCCGCGATCGACGCGCTCGTGGACAAGCTCGATCGCCAGGTGGTGCGCCACAAGACGCGGGTGCAGGATCACCAGGCCGAGGTGCACCGCAGCCTGATGCAGGCCGCCGGGGCCGCCGCCTGAGCGTTCCCTTCATCCACGCAACCGCCCCGAGGGGCGGTTTTTTTGTGCGCCGGCCGATGTCACGAGTCTGTCACGGTCGCGCCCAATACTGTCGGCATCCTTTTTTGCCCTTGTGCCGACATGAAGATTTCGCTGACCGTCCCCGCCGCCCCCGGATGCGCCGCGGCGGAGGTGGTGGCAGGCGCAGAGCCCGCGTCGGCGGCATCCGACCCGGCGGTCGCATGGGGCTCGCCGGCCGCATTCAGTTCACCGGCGGCGCCCAACTCGTCGGCGTACCTGGTGCTGCTCGACCGAGACCACAGCATTCTGGCGTTCAACGAGCGGGTGCTGGACTGGGCGGTGCGCGAGGACGTTCCGCTGCTGGAACGCCTGCGCTATCTGTGCATCGTCTCGTCCAATCTCGACGAGTTCTTCGAGGTGCGGGCCGCGGCCCATCTCGACGCGGCCCGAGGGGGCGATGACGGGCATGCCAGCACCGCCGCCTCCTTTGACGCGCTGGCGCGCAAGGCGCACGAACTGGTGGCGCGCCAGTACACGCTGTTCAACGACGCGCTGGTGCCCGCGCTCGCGGCGCGAGGCATCCGCATCCTCTCTCACGGCCAGCGCACGGCCGCGCAGCGACGCTGGGCGGGCGAGCATTTCCGCCGCGAGGTGCGCCCGCTCCTGATCCCCGTCGGGCTGGACCCGGCGCACCCGTTCCCGCAGGTGGCCAACAAGTCGCTGAACTTCATCGTGCGCCTGCGCGGCAGCGATGCCTTCGGGCGCGAGAATGAAATTGCCATCGTCAAGGTGCCGCGTGCGCTGCCGCGGCTGATGCGCCTGCCGACCAAGGTGGCGCGGCGGGGGCGGCACTTCGCCAGTCTGTCGAGCATGATCCGCACGCACCTGGCCGAGCTGTTTCCGGGGCGGCAGGTGTGCGAGTTCTCGCAGTTTCGCGTGACGCGCCATTCGGACATGGCGGTGGACGAGGAGGACGTGCGCAACCTGCGCACGGCGCTGCGCCAGGAGCTGCAGCATCGCCACTACGGGCAGGCCGTGCGGCTGGAGGTCTCGGCCGGTTGCACGCCCTTTCTCGCGGACTTCCTGCAGACCCAGTTCGCGCTGCCCGCAGCCGCGCTGTACCGCGTGCAGGGCCCGGTCAATCTGGTACGCATGGGGCAGCTCGTGGAGCTGGTCGACGATCCGGCGCTGCTGTTTCCGCCCTGGCGCCCGGCCTGGCCCGCCAAGCTGCCGCGGCCCGGCGCGATCATGGCGCAACTGCGCCGGCGCGACGTGCTGATCCACCAGCCGTTCGAGAGTTTCGACGGCGTGCTGGCCTTCCTGCGCGAGGCGGTGAACGACCCCCAGGTGCTGGCCATCAAGCAGACCATCTACCGCACCGGCGCCGATTCCGAGCTGCTGGAGCTGCTGCGCGAGGCGATGCTGCGCGGCAAGGAGGTGACGGCGGTGGTGGAACTGAAGGCGCGCTTCGACGAGGAGGCCAACATCAACTGGGCCGAGGCGCTGGAATCCGTCGGCGCGCAGGTGGTCTATGGCGTGGTCGGTCTGAAGACGCACGCCAAGATGCTGCTCGTCACGCGCCGCGAAGGCGCCCGGCTGCGTCGCTACGGGCATCTTTCGACCGGCAACTACAACCCGCGCACCGCGCGCCTGTACACCGACCTGAGCCATCTCACCGCCGACGAGCAGATCACGGCCGACATGGACGCCGTGTTCGATCATCTGGCCAACCAGAACCGCAGGCCGAAACTGTCGCGGTTGCTGCTGGCGCCGTTCGACCTGCATCGCAGCCTGATCGGAAAGATCGACGCCGCGGGCCTGGCGGCCGAGCGCGGCGAGGGCGGGCGCATCGTTGCCAAGATGAACGCGCTGACCGACGAAGACCTGATTCGGGCGCTGGTGCGCGCGGGGCAGCGCGGCGCGCGCATCGACCTCATCGTGCGCGGCGCCTGCATGCTGCCCGCCCAGGTGCCTGGTGTCACCGACCGCATCCGCGTGCGCTCGGTCATCGGGCGCTTTCTGGAGCACACGCGGGTGTTCTACTTCTGCGCCGGCACGCAGGAAGAGTTGTATCTCTCCAGCGCCGACTGGATGAACCGCAACATGTTGCGCCGCGTGGAGCTGGCCTGGCCAGTGACCGACCGCAAGCTGCGCCAGCGCATCATCGACGAGTGCCTGGTGGCCTATCTGCACGATGACCGCGATGCCTGGACACTCAAGCCCGATGGCCACTACGCCCGCGCGCCGCGCGCGCTGGACGGCACGGGCGCGCAGAACGCGCTCATGGCACGTTACGCGCCGCCCCCCACGGCCACGCCGCCGCAGGAACAGTGATGGATCTCATACTCTGGCGCCACGCCGAAGCCAAAAGCGGCGACAACGACAGCGAGTACATGTCCCGGCCGCTGACGCACCGCGGCGAGAAGCAGGCCGCGCGCATGGCCGTCTGGCTGGAGCAGCAACTGCCCGATGGCCTGCGCGTGCTGGCCAGTCCCGCGCGGCGCGCCGAGCAGACGGCGCGCGCGCTGGGCCGCAAGATCAAGCTGCGCGCCGAGCTGCTGCCCGGCGGCAGCCCCGACGAACTGCTGGCGCTGGCCCAGTGGCCCGACTCCCGCAGCGCGGTGCTGGTCATCGGCCACCAGCCCATGCTGGGCCAGACGGCCGCGCGTCTGCTGGGCCTGAAGGCGTCCGACTGCGCAATCCGCAAGGGGGCCGTCTGGTGGCTGCGCCACCGCCGCCGCCAGGAGACCGAGGAGACCATCCTGCTGGCGGTGCGTTCGCCGGATTTTTTCTGATTCGCCATCGACAGGCGAGCTGCCGGCGCTTGATGGGAGAGCTTCGGCAGTGCCTCGATGTGTCTATTTGCGTGCCGCCTTCGGGCGGCCGGTCTTGATGGTCGTCAGCGCCTGCAGGGTCGTGATCAGCGCGGCGTCGTCCAGCCCGAGCAGCAGCTTCAGGCCCGCGCGCAGCAGTTCGCTCTTCTTCACCGGGCGCCCCAGCGTGGCCGCGCGCTGCTTGAGCGCATCGATGGCGGCGTATTCATCCTTGGGCATGGTGAAGCCGTCGCGCACCAGCTTGGGCTTGCGGGTTTTGACTTCCTTGTCCGCCGGTGCAGGCGCGGGCGCGGGGGCGGGCGCGGCGGCCTTCTTGACTGCGGCGGTCTGGGCGGGCACGGCCTTCGATGGGGTTTTGGCGGCAGGTGTGCGAGGCATGATGAAAGCGGAGTTGTAAACGGTATAAACAGTTTATATCGTTTTTTCCGCGTGCGCCATCACGTCGGCTCGACGATGTATTCCCAGGGTGTCTTCTGCCAGGCCTGTGCCTCCTCGCGCAGCAGGTGGGCCGATTGCGGGAAGGCCGCGGCCCAGCCGGGGCGCGAATGCACGGTGCAGCGGTGGCCCTCCAGCCGCAGCGTCAGGCCCTGAACGTCGGGTTCGCGGCGCGCGTGGCACAGGGCGACGGCGGTGCGCAGGCACATCAGTTGCAGCGCGAGCACCGGATCGTCCAGGTCGGCCTCCAGCTTGCGCGGTTTGCCGCGGTGGCCCAGCACCAGCAGGCTCAGCGCGTGCAGCTCGGGCAGCGCGAAGCCGGCGGCGTCGGTGTGGTCGAGGATGTAGGCGCCGTGGCGGTGGTAGTCGTCGTGCGAGATGCGGCAGCCGATCTCGTGCAGGCGCGCGGCCCAATCGAGCTTGCGCGCGGCGCGTTCGCCGCCGGGCGCGGCCGCCTCGGTGAACAGCCGCACGGCCAGTTGCGCCACGCGCCCGGCGTGTCCCTCGTCCACGGCGAAGCGCTGCATCAGCGCGCGCACGGTGCTCGCGCGCAGGTCGGTGTCCGGCTGTTCGCGCTCCAGCAGGTCGTACAGCGCGCCCTGGCGCAGCGCGCCCTGCGCCACCGTCATCCGGTCGATGCCCAGCAGCGCGAACAGCGCGCGCACGATGCTCAGGCCGCCGCCGATCACCGGGCGCCGCTCGTCCTTCAGGCCCGGCAGGCGCACGCGATCGACGTGGCGCGCGCGCAGCAGCTCGGCGTGCAGCCATTCGAGGCCCTCGCGCGTGATGTGTCCTTCTTCCCAGCCGGCCGCCGCGAGGATGGAGCCCACGGCGCCTATCGTGCCCGAGGAACCGTAGGCCACGTCCCACAGCTCGTTGCGGAAGGTTTGCGCGGCTTCGTCGAGCACCGCGCCAGCGGCGATTTCCGCGTCCTGGAAGGCGCGCGGCGTGAGCGCGCCGTTCGGGAAGTAGCGCGCAGACCATGAGACGCTGCCCACCCGGAAGGAGGCGACGGCGCCGGGCGTGAACTGCTGCCCCACGATCAGCTCGGTCGAGCGCCCGCCGATGTCCGCCACCAGCCGCCGCTCATCCGATTGCGGCAACAGGCGCGTCACGCCCTGGTAGATCAGGCGCGCCTCTTCAGGACCGGAGACCACGTCGATGGGAAAGCCCAGAATCTGGCTGCCGCGGCGAAGGAACTCCTCGCGGTTGCGGGCCTCGCGCAGCGTCTGCGTGGCGACGGCGCGCACATGGTGGCGCTTGAAACCGGCCAGGCGCTCGGCGAAACGCGCCAGGCAGTCCCAGCCGCGCTGCATGGCGTCGGGCGTGAGGTTGCGCTCGGCATCGAGCCCGGCGCCCTGGCGCACGGTTTCCTTGAGGTATTCGATGCGGTGGATATGGCCGTGTTCGACACGGCCGATTTCGAGGCGAAAGCTGTTGGACCCGAGGTCCACGGCCGCCAGCAGTGTTCCGTCTTGCATGGGGTTTGCGGGGGAGGGCGGCGCAGCATAGCACCGGCACCGCGTGTTCAGCGCGAGCACGCGCGCCCTCGGTTCGACATCGAGCCCCTGTGCCTGCTCGGCGCCAACGGTCGTGCAGGCCGCCTCCCGCCTCCCGACCAAGGGCGGTTTTTTGTGCCTGGATGTATCCTTTGTCAGGGTTTACGCTGATTGTGCATAATTGCGGCCCATCGCCATGAATCGACTAGCTTCCATATTGCCTCCCGCGCAGGTGCTCGTGGGCGTTGATGCCACCAGCAAGAAGCGTGCGTTTGAAGAGGCCGGCCTGCTTTTCGAGAGCCAGCACGGGCTCTCGCGCGCCCTGATCACCGACAGCCTGTTTGCGCGCGAGCGCCTGGGCTCGACCGGGCTGGGCTACGGCGTGGCGATCCCGCACGGACGCATCAAGGGGCTGAAGGCGCCGATGGCCGCGGTATTCCGCCTGGCGCAGCCCATAGGATTCGACGCCCCCGACGAGCAGCCGGTGAGCCTGCTCATCTTTCTGCTGGTGCCTGAGGCGGCGACGCAGAAGCACCTGGAGATCCTCTCCGAGATCGCCGAGCTGCTGGGCGACACGCCGCTGCGCGAGCGCATCAAGGGCTGCACCGATGCCGCCGAGCTGCATGGCCTGATCGCGGGCTGGCAAAGCACACAGGCGGTACAGAGCGCCTGATTTCCTCAGGCACGCGACGGGCACCATGAAAGCCAACGTCGTCAACGCCGACGCTCTCTTTCAGGAGTTTTCCACGCTGCTGCGCTGGCAGTGGCTCGCGGGGCAGGGCGCGGGCGAGCGCCGTTTCGAGGACGTCGCGGTGCGCGCGGCCAGCTCCAGCGCCGACCTCGTCGGGCACCTGAACTACATCCACCCCTATCGCATGCAGATCATCGGCGAGCGCGAGGTGGCCTACCTCACGCGGGGCAGCGCGGCCGATTGCCAGCGGCGCCTGGCGCGCATCCTGACGCTGGAGCCGCCCGTGCTGGTGCTGGCTGACGGCAAGGAGCCGCCCGGCGAGCTGCTGCAGATGTGCGACCGGGGACAGCTGCCGCTGTTCGCCACGGCCGAGTCCTCGGCGTTCGTGATCGACGTGCTGCGCGGGTTTCTTGCCAAGCACTTCGCCGAACGCACCTCGCTGCACGGCGTGTTCATGGACATCCTGGGCCTGGGCGTGCTCATCACCGGGGAATCGGGCCTGGGCAAGAGCGAGCTGGGGCTGGAGCTGATCACGCGCGGCAACGGCCTCGTGGCCGACGACGTGGTCGACCTCTCGCGCATCAACCAGAGCACGATCGAGGGGCGTTGCCCCGAGCTGCTGCGCAATCTCATGGAGGTGCGCGGCATCGGGCTGCTCGACATCCGCGCGATCTTCGGCGAAAACGCGGTGCGCCGGCGCATGCGGCTGCGCCTGATCGTGCACCTGGTGCGCAAGGAGACGCTGGAGCGCGACTACGAGCGCCTGCCGGGCGAGCCGCTCACGCAGGACGTGCTGGGCGTGCCCATCCGCAAGGTCGTTGTCGAGGTGGTGGCGGGGCGCAACATCGCCGTGCTGGTGGAAGCGGCCGTGCGCAACACCATCCTGCAGTTTCGCGGCATCGACACCTACCAGGAGTTCATCGCGCGCCACCGCGACGCGATGGCCAGCGGCAAGGAGCCGCAGTAGGCCGCGTCGGCCGCCGGGTCAGTGCTTGGCGGCGCACTCGGCGCACAGGCCGTAGAGCGCCATGGCGTGGTCGTGCACCTGCCAGCCGCGATCCTTGGCGATGCGCTGCTGGCGCTTTTCGATTTCGCCGTCGAAGAATTCCTCCACCTTGCCGCAGCCGGTGCAGACGAAGTGGTCGTGGTGCTGGCCCTCGTTGAGTTCGTACACCGCCTTGCCGCCATCGAAGTTGCTGCGCATCAGGATGCCGGCCTGCTCGAACTGCGTGAGCACGCGGTAGACGGTGGCGAGACCTATGTCCGAGCGATCTTCGAGCAGCACGCGAAACACGTCCTCGGCCGTCATGTGGCGCTGTTTGCCCTGCTGGAAGATCTCCATGATCTTCAGACGCGGCAGCGTCGCCTTCAGGCCGGTGCTCTTGAGCTCTTCGATGTTCGTCGTCATGGTGTGGTGTCGGGCGGCATGGCAGGCCGGTGCCTGTCGCTACAATGAAACCGATCATAGTCCGGATAGCCATAACCATGCCAGTCACCCCCCGTTGGGATGTGCGCCTGAGCGCCGCCGTCGTGCTTGCCGTGGGCCTCGTCGCAGGCTGCGCGGGTTCGGGAGAGCGCCTTGCCACCATGGTCACGCCCTACCGAGCCGACATCGTGCAGGGCAATTTCGTCTCGAGCGAGCAGGTCGATGCCCTCAAGCCCGGCATGAGCCGCCAGCAGGTGCGCGAAATCCTGGGCACGCCGCTGATGACCAGCCTGTTTCACGACAACCGCTGGGAATACGTGTTCACGATCCGCCGCCAGGGCGTGGCGGATCAGTCGCGCCACCTGACGGTGTTCTTCGACGGCGACCGGTTCGATCGCATCGAGGGTGACGAGATGCCGACCGAGCAGGAATTCGTCGCCTCGCTCGCGTCCAAGGTCAAGAATGCCAAGGTGCCGCCGCTGGAGGCCACCGAGGCGCAGCTGGCGCGCTACCCCAAGGCCAAGGCACCGGAAAGCACCGGCAAGCCCGTGGAGGCTGCGGAGCCCGCGCCGTCGTCCTACCCGCCGCTGGACCCGGGGAGCCGTTGAACGCGCTCTGGCGCATCGTGCGGCGTCCGGCCCCTGTCCGTTTTTGATTGAATGAGGATGGCATGACTTCCACCACTGCGCGGCGCATCGCCGTTGCCGGAGCCAGCGGCCGCATGGGCCGCATGCTGATCGAGGCCGTGGGCGAAAGCGCGGACGCCGTGCTCGCCGGGGCGCTGGACGTGGCCGCGAGCCCCGCCATCGGGCAGGACGCGACGGCGTTTCTCGGACGCACGAGCGGCGTGGCCGTCACGGCCGACCCGCGCGCGGGCCTGGCCGGCTGCGACGTGCTGATCGACTTCACCCGCCCCGAAGGCACGCTGGCGCACGCCCGCATCTGCGCCGAGCTCGGCGTGCAGATGGTGATCGGCACCACGGGGTTCGATGACGCGGGCAAGGCGGCGCTGGCGCAGGCGGCCGAGCGGGTGGCGATCGTGTTTTCGCCCAACATGAGCGTGGGCGTGAACGTGACGATGAAGCTGCTGGAGCTGGCCGCGAAGGCGCTCGATGACGGCTATGACATCGAGATCATCGAGGCGCACCACAAGCACAAGGTCGATGCGCCCTCGGGCACGGCGCTGAAGATGGGCGAGGTGATCGCCACCGCGCAGGGCACCAAGCTGCAGGACCGCGCGGTCTACGAGCGCTACGGCTATACCGGTGAGCGCAAGAGCGGCAGCATCGGCTTCGCCACGGTGCGCGGCGGCGACATCGTGGGCGACCACACGGTGCTGTTCGCGGGCACCGGAGAGCGCGTGGAGATCACGCACCGCTCGGGCAGCCGTGCCGGGTATGCGCAGGGGAGCCTGCGCGCCGTGCGCTGGCTCGCGGACAAGCCGCGCGGGCTGTTCGACATGTTCGACGTGCTCGGCCTGCGCTGAACGGCACCGCCATTTGCCCCTGATTTGCCCATGACCCGGCCATGAACGCGCTGCAGTGGCTGGCCGAGGCCGACGCGGTCATCCAGGCCTGTGCCGCGGTGCTGCTGGCGATGTCGGTCGCGAGCTGGGTCGTCATTCTCGCCAAGCTGCGCCTGATGGCGCATGCCCGCACCGACGTGGCGCGCGCGGCCGAGGCGCTCTGGGCCGCGCCCGCGCTGGCGCAGGCTGTCGAGCGTGTGCGCGCGCTCGATCGCCACGCGCTGGTGTGGCCGCTGGTACAGGCGGCCGCAGCGCTGCAGAACGGCGGTGGCTCGGCGGCGCTGGCGCAGCAGGTCACGCCCCTGCAGCGCGCCACGCGCGCGCTGCGGGGGGCGCTGCATGCGGCGCTCGCGCGCCTGCGTCACGGCCAGGTGCTGCTTGCCACCGTGGGTGCCACCGCGCCCTTCGTCGGGCTGCTGGGCACCGTGTGGGGCATCCAGCACGCGCTCACGCAGCTCGCGGGCAGCGGCCAGATCAGCATCGAGCGCCTCGCGGGCCCGGTGGGTGAAGCGCTCATCATGACGGCGGCGGGCTTGGCGGCGGCGATCCCGGCCGTGCTGGCCTACAACGGGTTCGGGCGCTCCGTGGGGGAGATCGAGGCCGAGCTCGAAGGCCTGGCGCATGACCTGCGCGCCTTCGTGGCCGATGCGCCGGGGCCGCGCTGACATGGCCTTCGGCCGCCTGAGCGAGCCCGCGGCATCTCGCCCCATGAGCGAGATCAACGTCACGCCGCTGGTGGACGTGATGCTGGTGCTGGTGGTGATCTTCATCCTCGCGGCGCCGCTGCTCGCGAGCAGCATCCGGCTCGAACTGCCGCGCGCTGCCTCGGCGCAGCCGGGGGTGGCCGCCTCGGCCATTTCCGTGGTGCTGGACAAGGCGGGAGAGGTCTTCGTCAACGACGCGCCCGTCGCGGCGGATGCGCTGGCCGAGCGCCTCAAAAACCTGGCCGCACAGCAGCCCGACGCCGAACTGCAGCTGCGCGCCGACGCCGCCGTGCCCTATGGCCGCGTGGTCGAGATCATCGGCATGGCGCAGGCTGCGGGGCTGGCGCGCATCGGCTTTGCGGCGCAGCCCGAATATTCACGAAAAAGATAGCTTATGACGCTTGATGGAAAAGGATTTCGGCTGCTTTTATTTTGAAATTCGTGCCCTGCGGCCGTGCTGCGCAAGCCAGCTTTCGAGTGCCTCGGCGGGCAGCGGCGGCGACAGCAGGTAGCCCTGCAGCACCTTGCAGCCGTGCGCACGCAGGAATTGCTGCTGGGCGGCGGTTTCCACGCCTTCGGCCACCACGTCCAGATCGAGGCCGCGGGCGATGTGCAGCATCGCCCCCGTGAGCGCGCGGGCCGTGGCGCTGGTTTCGATGTCGCGCACGAAGCTTCTGTCGAGCTTGAGCTCGCTGATGGGCAGCAGGTGCAGCGTGCCCAGGCTGGAGTAGCCGGTGCCGAAGTTGTCCAGCGCCAGCGCGATGCCGCGCTCGCGCACGGCCCGGGCGGTGGCCAGGGCGTGCGCGTCGGGCGTGGACAGAGCCTCTTCGGTCGTCTCCACCACCAGGGCCGAGGGCGGCAGGCCATGGGCCGCGAGCGCGTGCGTGATCGTTTCGGGCAGGTCGGGGTCGAGGAAGTCGCTCGCCTGCAGGTTCACCGCCACGCGGGGGACGGCGACGGCGCGCGCGTGCCAGTCGGCCATCTGGCGGCAGGCTTCGCGCAGCACCCATTGCGTGAGCGCGGCGCTCAGGCCGCATTCCCCGGCGGTGCGCGCCAGGTGCTCGGGCGCGATGGGGCCGAGCAGCGGGTGCGTCCAGCGCAGCAGCGCCTCCACGCCGTGCAGCGCCGCGCCGCGCAGTTGCGGCTGGTAGTGCAGCGCCAGGGCGCCGGTGCGCAGGGCCTGGCACAGGTCGGCCTCCAGCAGTGAGAGTTTGCGGGCCCGGTCGTCCATGGTCGTGCTGTGAAAGCACCAGCGCTGGCCACCCGCGGTCTTGGCCCGGTACATGGCCACGTCGGCGCAGTGCAGCAGGGTGTCGGGGTTGTCGCCGTCCTCGGGGAACATGGCGATGCCCACACTGGCGCGCGGGCACAGCGTGACGCCGTTCACCGGTACCGGTTGAGCGATGGCGGCGAGCAGCCGTTCGACGGTGACGGCGGCCTGGCGCGTGTCGCAGTGCGTGAGCAGCAGCACGAATTCGTCGCCGCCCAGGCGCGCGGCCACGTCGCTGGCGCGGGCGCCGTCCTGCAGCCGCTGGGCCACGGCGCGCAGCAGCGCGTCGCCGGCCAGGTGGCCTTGCGTGTCGTTGGTCTGCTTGAAGTGGTCCAGGTCGATGAACACCAGCGCCAGCGGCGCGGCGTTGCGCTGGGCCTCGTGCAGCATGCGCGCGGCCTGTGCGTTGAGCATGCCGCGGTTGGCCAGGCCCGTGAGGGCGTCGTAGTAGGCGAGCTGATGGATGTGGGCGCGCTCGCGTTCGCGCTCCAGCAGCAGCGCGCACAGGTGCAGGCTGGCGTGCGCCAGCGGCTCGTGCAGCGCATCCTGGCGGTGTCGATCGCGGTAGTAGAACACCAGCACGCCGATCACGGTGCCGTCATGGGCGATGATGGGGTGGGCGCTGCAGGCCTGAAGGCCGTGGGCCATGAAGCGCTCGCGCACGGGCGCCCAGCGCGGATCGCTGGCGATGTCGGTGGTCAGCACGGGCTCGCCGGCAGCCGCGGCGGCGTGGCAGTCGCACAGCGCGATCTGGGCCTGGCCGTTATTGGCCATGGGGGCCAGGCAATCGAGCTCCGGCGGCAGGCTGGGCGCGGCGATGAGGCGCAGGTGGCCGTCGGCATCGGCCTGCAGCAGCACGGCGATGACGTCGGGCGCGGATTTTTCCACCTCGCGGCACAGCAGCAGGGCCGCGTCGCGCAGCGGCACGCCATGCGCCATGGCATCGAGCACCTTGTGCCGCAGGGCTTCGTGGACGGGCGCGCGCGCCGTGTCGCGCAGCACCAGCGCCACCCGTCGTGGTGCGCCCATGGCGCCGTGCAGCGCGCTGACCGTGGCCGTGACCCACAGCGCGCGCCCGTCGCCGGCGTACACCCGCACGGGGGTCTGCAGTTCCTGCCCGCTGGCGGCGGCGGTGCGCAGCGCGTCCAGGGCGCTGGCGTCGGTATCGGGTCCGCACAGCAGTTCGCTCGGGCGCCGGCCCAGCGCCTGAACGCCGTCGTGTCCCAGCAGCCGCGCGAAACCGGTATTGACGCGGGCGATGCGCAACTCGCCGTCCATGATGGCGATGGCGTTGCCTGAGACGTCCGGATGACCAGAAAATACGGGCATGGAATGTTAGCAATTGCTACGACAACATGATAGCAAATGAATAAATCATGGATGCTACGTTGTCCTGATGGACGAAAGTCAGATTCAGGAGTCGCGCCGCGCACGTCTGGCCGATGCCGTGAGGAAGCTGGCCGAGGGCAACGTGGCGTCCTTCGGCCGGCTGCTGGGCTATCGCGGCGGCGCCTTCGTGCGCCAGATGCTGCAGGGCAACCGCGCCATCTCTGACAAGACCGTGCGCCACATCGAGAACCTGCGCGGCATGCAGGGCTGGTTCTCGCTCGCGCCCACGCCCGCCGTGCACGAGGCATCAGCCGAGTACGACTTCGGTGCCGGACCCGAGGTGTACGAATTACGCCCCGTGCAACTGCGCGTGCGTCCCGGCCTCATCGGCTACACCGTCTTGCCCGACGACAACGACGAGGATGCGCCGCTGTTACTGCACCGGCGCTGGCTGGCGCGCCGCAGCCACGTGCCCGCACGGCTGCTGGCGCTGCGCGTCAAGACGGGCGGCATGGAGCCGTCGCTGCACGTGGGCGACGTCTTCGTGATCGACACCGCCGAGACCCTGCTGCGCGACGGCCAGGTGTTCGCCATCAACTTCTACGGCGAGGTGCTGGTGCGCCGCATCCAGCGCGACGGCGGCTGGTGGCTGGTGGCGGACCATCCCGACCAGGCGCGCTACCCGCGCAAGGCTTGCGCCGGGCCGGATTGCGTGCCCATCGGCCGCGTGGTTTTCAAGCAGGGTGAGCATATCTGAAAACAGGAGCTGCAAGCGAATGTTGATACTGGGTTTCAGATACAAAGCCATTTGAAACCATTTGCTGCAGCGCGTGGGCAGCTCTTGTTTTTAATGACCATCCGCGTGCGCCCACGGGGCCATCCGTGTGCGGGCGGGTGCGCGGCAGTCGCGCTACTAGAATGACCGGCTTGTGACCGTCCGCGCCCGTGAACGCGGCTTTCCCCTTTCCCAGCTTCCATGCAAGACCGATACGACCCCGCTGCCGTGGAGCGCGCCGCGCACGCCCACTGGAACGCCACCGATGCCTACCGCGTGAGCGAAGACGAGAACAAGAAGAAGTTCTACGCCTGCTCCATGCTGCCCTACCCCAGCGGCAAGCTGCACATGGGTCATGTGCGCAACTACACCATCAACGACATGCTCACGCGCAGCCTGCGCATGCAGGGCATGAACGTGCTCATGCCCATGGGCTGGGACGCCTTCGGCCTGCCGGCCGAGAACGCCGCGCTCAAGCACAAGGTGCCGCCCGCGAAGTGGACCTACGAGAACATCGCCTACATGAAGCAGCAGATGCAGGCCATGGGCCTGGCCATCGACTGGAGCCGCGAGGTCGCCACCTGCGACCCGACGTACTACAAGTGGAACCAGTGGCTGTTCCTGAAAATGCTCGAAAAAGGCATCGCCTACCGCAAGACGCAGGTGGTCAACTGGGACCCGGTCGATCAGACGGTGCTGGCGAATGAGCAGGTGATCGACGGGCGCGGCTGGCGCACCGGCGCGCTGGTGGAAAAGCGCGAGATTCCCGGCTATTACCTGAAGATCACCGACTACGCGCAGGAGCTGCTCGACCACGTGCAGCTCGACGGCGAGAAGGCGACCTTGACCGGCTGGCCCGACAAGGTGCGGCTGATGCAGGAGAACTGGATCGGCAAGTCCAGCGGCGTGCGCTTTGCATTCACGCACGACATCAAGGGCGCCAACGGCCAGTTGATCCAGGACGGCCGCATGTACGTCTTCACGACGCGAGCCGACACCATCATGGGCGTGACCTTCTGCGCCGTCGCGCCCGAGCATCCGCTGGCGACGCACGCGGCGGCCACCAACCCCGAGCTTGCCGCATTCATCCAGCACTGCAAGGAAGGCGGCACGACCGAGGCGGAGCTGGCGCTGAAGGAAAAAGAGGGCCTGCCCACGGGATTGAGCGTGACGCACCCGCTGACCGGCAAGCCGGTCGACGTCTGGGTCGGCAACTACGTGCTCATGAGCTACGGCGACGGCGCCGTCATGGGCGTGCCCGCGCACGACGAGCGCGACTTCGCCTTCGCCAAAAAATACGGCATCGCCATCGAGCAGGTCGTGGCCGTGGAGGGCGAAAGCTTCTCGCTGGCCGGCTGGCAGGAGTGGTACGGCGACAAGCAGAAATGCGTGTGCGTGAACTCCGGCGTGCTCGACGGCCTCGGCCAGGCGCAGGCGGTGGACAAGGTCGCCGCGCTGCTGGCCGAGAAGGGTCTGGGCGAGAAGAAGACCACCTGGCGCCTGCGCGACTGGGGCATCTCGCGCCAGCGCTACTGGGGCACGCCGATTCCCATCATCCATTGCGACGACTGCGGCGTGGTGCCGGTGCCCGAGAAGGATCTGCCCGTGGTGCTGCCGCAGGACCTCGTGCCCGACGGCAGCGGCAACCCGCTGAACAAGAGCGCGGCCTTCCTGAACGTGCCCTGTCCGTGCTGCGGCAAACCCGCGCGGCGCGAGACCGACACCATGGACACCTTCGTCGACAGCTCGTGGTACTTCATGCGCTACTGCGATGCGAAGAACAGCGAGCAGATGGTGGCCGCGGGCACGGACTACTGGATGCCGATGGACCAGTACATCGGCGGCATCGAGCACGCCATCCTGCACCTGCTGTACGCGCGCTTCTGGACCAAGGTGATGCGCGACCTGGGCCTGGTGAAGGTCGACGAACCCTTCACGCGGCTGCTCACGCAGGGCATGGTGCTCAACCACATCTACAGCCGGCGCACCGCCAAGGGCGGCAAGGACTATTTCTGGCCCAGGGACGTGGAGCATGTGCTCGACGCCTCGGGCAAGATCGTGGGCGCGCGGCTCATTCATCCGGCCGAAAGCGGCGACGGGCTGCTCCCCGTGGGCGCGGCGATCGACTACGAGGGCGTGGGCACGATGTCCAAGTCCAAGAACAACGGCGTCGATCCGCAGGAGCTGATCGAGAAGTACGGCGCCGACACCGCGCGCCTGTACACCATGTTCACCTCGCCGCCCGAGCTCACGCTCGAATGGAACGACTCGGCCGTGGAGGGCAGCAGCCGCTTCCTGCGCCGCGTCTGGGGCTTCGGCCATCGGCTGTCCACCATGGACCCGAGCGCCGCCATCGCCAGCGCGACCGGTGCCGCGAGCCTGCGCGACGTCGAGTTCGGCAAGGCCGCGAAGGCGCTGCGCCTGGAGATCCACGGCGTGCTCAAGCAGGTGGACTACGACTACCAGCGCATGCAGTACAACACCGTGGTCTCGGGCGCGATGAAGATGCTCAACGCGCTCGAAAGCTTCAAGGCGCTGGAGGATGCGGGCGCGCAGGTGGCGCTGATCGAAGGCTATTCCATCCTGCTGCGCGTGCTCTACCCGGCCACGCCGCACCTCACGCACGTGCTTTGGCAGGAGCTGGGCTACGCCGGCGTGCTCGGCGACCTGCTCGATGCGCCCTGGCCCAAGGTCGATCCCGAGGCGCTGCGCCAGGACGAGATCGAGCTCATGCTGCAGGTGGGCGGCAAGCTGCGCGGCGCGATCCACGTGAGCGCGGGCGCGGACAAGGCCACGATCGAGGCGGCGGCGCTGGCCAACCCCGAGGCGCAGAAATTCATGCAGGGCGCGGCGCCGAAGAAGATCATCATCGTGCCCGGGCGCCTGGTGAACATCGTCGTCTGAGCACATTCGAGATGCACCGCCGCACCCTGCTTGCCACGCTTGCTGCCGCGCCCCTGGCGGGCTGCGGCTTTCACCTGCGTGGCGCGCCCGATTTCGCGTTCAACTCGCTGTACGTGCCCACCGGCGGCACGTCGCTGAACAAGGACATGATCCGCACCCTGCAGGGCGCGGGAGGGCGCCTCGTGCTCATCACCGACCCGGCGCAGATCAAGCAGGCCGAGGCCATGCTCGAACTCTTCGGCGAAGAGCGCACGCGCACCGTCGTGGGCCTGACCACGGCCGGGCAGGTGCGCGAGCTGCAGCTGGGCCTGGCGGTGCACTTTCGCCTCAAGGACGCCCATGGGCGCGAGTGGATCGGCGATACGCGCCTGGCGCGCACCGAGGACGTGAGCTACGCCGAATCGGTCTCGCTCGCCAAGGAGTCGGAAGAGGCGCTGCTGTACCGCAACATGCGCATCGACCTGGTGCAGCAGATCGTGCGACGCCTCGCGGCCGTGAAGGTGCCGCAGTGAAATGAAACACCCCCCTGAGTCGCTTCGCGCCTTCCCCCCGCTCTCGCAACGCTGTGCGTTGCGGGCAGGGGGACGCAGCCAGCGCGGCGGGGCGGCCCTTGCGCGGCTGCCCGCGCAAGGGCCGCGCCAGTTTCATGCGATGCGGATGGTGCTCAGCGCCATGGATCACTGAGTCAGGGGCGTCCATGCAGCTTGCGCTGAACCAGTTGGCCGCCCACCTGCAAAAGGGCGTGAAGCCGCTGTACGTGCTGCACGGCGACGAGCCGCTGCTGCAGCAGGAGGCGCAGGACGCGATCCGCGGCGCGGCGCGCGAGCGCGGCTACACCGAGCGCACGAGCTACACCGTGAGCGGCGCGCACTTCGACTGGAGCGCGGTGCTGGCCGCGGGCGGGTCCTTGAGCCTGTTCGCCGACCGGCAGATCATCGACATCCGCATCCCCGGCGGCAAACCCGGCAAGGACGGCTCCAGCGCGCTGCAGCAGATCGCGCAGGCCAGCGCAGGCGGCGACAGCGTGCTCACGCTCGTGAGCCTGCCGCGCCTCGATAAAGCCACGCGCTCGGGGGCGTGGTTCTCGGCGCTTGAAGGCGCGGGCGTGAGCATCGCCATCGAGCCCATCGCGCGCGAGCGCCTGCCCGGCTGGATCGCCGAGCGCCTGGCGGCCCAGGGCCAGCGCGTGGCCGCGGGCGCCGAGGGCCAGCACACGCTGCAGTTCTTCGCCGACCGCGTCGAGGGCAACCTGCTCGCGGCGCACCAGGAGATCCAGAAGCTCGCCCTGCTGTATCCGGCGGGCGAGCTTTCGGCCGAACAGGTGGAATCGGCGGTGCTCAACGTCGCGCGCTACGACGTGTTTCAACTGAGCGAGGCGGTGCTCGCCGGGCAGGTGGCGCGCGTGCAGCGCATGCTCGACGGCCTGCGCGCCGAGGGTGAGGCCGAGGTGCTCGTGCACTGGGCGCTGGCCGAGGACATCCGCGGGCTCAAGCGCGTGAAGGATGCGATGGACGCCGGCCGCCCGCTGCCGATGGCGCTGCGCGAGGCGCGCGTCTGGGGCAGGAAGGAGCGCCTGTACGAACGCGTGCTGCCGCGTCTGCAGCGGCGCCAGCTCACGCGCCTGCTGGTGGCGGCACACCGTGTGGACGGCATCGTCAAGGGACTGAAGGCCCCCGGCTGGCCGACCGAGCCGTGGCAGGCGCTGCTCAGGCTGGCCACGCAGATGTGCGCGCTGGCTCGCTGACGCGCAGCCCGCGTTTGCGGCATCATGGCCGGGCCATGCCCGCCGACATTCCCGCCCTGGCCGAATTCATCCGCCGCCACCCGCGGCTGCTCGTGCTCACCGGCGCGGGCTGCAGCACCGAGAGCGGCATCCCCGATTACCGCGATCTGCAGGGCCGGTGGAAGCGCCCCGCACCGATGAATTACCAGGCCTTCGTCGGCGATGCAGCGGCGCGCCGGCGCTACTGGGTGCGCAGCATGATCGGCTGGCCGCGCATCGCCGCCAGCCGCCCCGGCCCGGCGCATGCGGCGCTGGCGCAACTGGAGGCGGCGGGGCATGTGCGGCTGCTGGTCACGCAGAACGTCGATGGCCTGCACGACGCGGCCGGCAGCCGGCGCGTGATCGATCTGCATGGCCGGCTCGACCGCGTGCGCTGCCTGGGCTGCCAGGCGCACTGGCCGCGCCAGCGCCTGCAGCAGATGCTGCACGCGGCCAACGACGGCTGGCTGCGCGCGCATCTGCCGCAGGACGTGGCCACCGCGCCCGATGGAGATGCGCTGGTGCAGGAGCTGGATTTTTCGGGTTTCGAGGTGCCCGCCTGCCCCGCGTGCGCGGGCGTGCTCAAGCCCGACGTGGTGTTCTTCGGCGAAAACGTGCCGCGCGAGCGCGTGCAGGCCGTGCTGCAGGCGCTGGAGCGCGCGGACGCGCTGCTCGTGGCCGGTTCATCGCTCATGGTGTATTCGGGCTTGCGCTTCGTGCGCGCGGCGGTGCAGGCGGGCAAGCCCGTGGCCGCCGTGAATCTGGGCTGCACGCGTGCCGACGCATCGCTGGCGCTCAAGGTCGAGCAGCCCGTGGGCGCGGCGCTGAGCGCGCTGGCGGCTCTGCTGACGGGCGAGGCCGCGCTAAGATTCCCCCTTTGACGCGGGGTGCACGGAGCCTTCCGTGCTGAGAGCACACCCGTTGAACCTGATCCAGATCATCCTGGCGTAGGAATGTCCTCATGACCCGCTCCCTGAATCTCAATCCCCTGGCGCCACAGCGCTTCGCCGAGGCGCTGCGCAGCCTGCGCGAGCGCGCGCCGCTGGTGCAGTGCCTGACCAACATCGTCGTCGCCAACTTCACCGCCAACGTGCTGCTGGCGGCGGGCTGCGCTCCGGCGATGGTGGACAACGCGCAGGAGGCCGAGGGCTTTGCCGCGATCAGCGCGGGCGTGCTCGTCAACCTGGGCACGCCGTATCAGGAGACCGCGCAGGCCATGCGCGCCGCCGTGCGCGGGGCACATGGCGCGGGCGTGCCCTGGGTGCTCGACCCGGTGGCCGCGGGCGCCGTGCCCTGGCGCACGTCGATCGCGCTGGAACTGCTGGCCGGGCTCCCGCCCACCATCGTGCGCGGCAACGGCTCGGAAATCCTGGCGCTGGCCGGCGGCAGTGGCGGCAAGGGCGTGGAATCCACGGCCGGGGCCGACCAGGCCGTCGAGGTCGCCGCGCTTCTGGCGCGTGAGCGCCACACGGTGGTGGCCGTGAGCGGCGCGGTCGATCAGATCACCGACGGCGTGCGGCTCGTGCGCATCGCCAACGGCCACCCGCACCTCACGCGCGTGACCGGCGCGGGCTGCGCGCTCGGTGCGCTGATGGCCGGTTTCGCAGGCGTCACCGACGATGCGCTGCTGGCGGCGGCGGCGGCCACCGCGCTGCTCACCGTGGCGGCCGACGAGGCGGCGCGGGCCAGCCACGGCCCGGGCAGCTTTGCCGTCGCGCTGATCGACCAACTCCACCTGCTCACGCCCGAGGCGCTCGCGCAGCGCCTGAAGCTCGCCTGAGACCGCCCATGGCGCGCGCGCCGCTCGATCTGCGGCTGTACCTCATCACCGACACGCGCCTGTGCGGCGCACACGGCGTGGCGCGCACCGTGGCCGAGGCCGTGGCGGCGGGCGCGACGCTGGTGCAGCTGCGCGAGCCGCAGGCGAGCGACGCCGCCTTCGTCGCGCTCGGGCGCGAACTCATGCAGGTGCTCGCGGGCAGCGGCGTGCCGCTGATCGTCAACGACCGCGTGCATCTCGTGGCCGAGATCGGCGCCGCCGGCGCGCACGTCGGCCAGGGCGACATCAGCCCGGTACAGGCGCGGCGCATTCTGGGCGATCGACACTGGCTCGGTTTGTCGGTGCAGACCCCGGCGCACCTGCAGGCCGCGCTCGCGCTGCCCGAGGGCACGCTCGACTATCTGGGCGTCGGACCGGTCTGGGCGCAGCGCACCAAGCCCGACGCCGCGCCCGCGGGTGGCCCCGAGGTGCTGGCCGACATCGCGCGCGCCAGCCCCTGGCCGTGCGTTGCCATCGGCGGCATCGACGCCAGCCGCGTGGGCGAGGTACGCCGCCGCGGCGCGGCCGGCGTGGCCGTGGTCAGCGCCATCTGCGGACAGCCGGATGTGACCGCGGCCACGCGGCGGCTGCGCATCGCCTGGGACGGCGCCGCCAGCGCCTGAGCCGTATCAGACGGCGTGATCGCTTGCTTGCGCCTTTTCCCAGAACGCCTCGATCAGTTCACCCTGGGCATCCACCAACCACCATTCGATGACCACGCCGCGCGTGCCCATGCCCAACACACCCGGCAGCCCGCGCGGCGCGTCCCGTCGCGGGCAGCGCCAGAGCTGATCGCCGGGCTGCATTAGCCCGAGCACTTTGTCGCGCACGCCCGCGGGCACCTCGGGGTCGTGCACATCCACCAGATGGTCTTCGCCGTCGCCGATCTGCTCGGGGGTGGCGGGGACGGCTCTGGACATGGGCGGCTCCTTTGCAAGAGGTTGACAGCAAACAGGGCGTTCTGCTGGTGAACCGGCAGATGGAAAGCGGCCGGATTCTCTGGAACCTGATCAGCCGCGATCGCAAGGGCATGAACGCCCTGCGCCTTGCTCCCTCCCCCTCTGGGGAAGGAGTCTGAGACATGCCGCTCACCAGGAGAAAATGAGGTGCACCGGGGATAAAGCTCCCGCAGCCAACTGGGGCAGGGGTCATTTTCCAGGCGGCTATAGGCCCAGTCGCCAGCCGCTTTCGCGCCCGGTGCGAGGTTCATTTTAGAAGGCCTCCGCCACCGCGGCATCAAGCTGCGCCTGCGCGAGCCAGGCGGGGCGCTGGTTTCAGAGCTGGGTGAGGAGGGAGCACCGGGCGGTCGTTGACTTCGATCGCGGCCGCGCCTTACCCTCGGGCTTCGGCAGGTAGATTCGCTCCCTGGAGGCGAGGCGCCGCAACTGCGGATGTCGATGGGGTTCAAGTCCCCCGCCTGCCGTCCGATCCTCTCAAGGCGGCGCGCTTTTCGCGGGTGGCCTTGCGCAGCACCGTCGTGCCGTTTTCCGCCCGCGCAGCCACGTGCAACATTCCATGAGCATCACCCCACCCGAAGACCGCAACGCCTATCCATTCAAGAGTTGGTGGGAAACGCTGGGCCATCTTGAACACTGGACTCCCCCGAAGGAGTGGGAAGGCAGCGCGTTCGCCACCCGGCGCATGTTCTTCGAGCGCCACCGGAAAACGCACAACGAGGGCCACTGGGCCTGCCCTGTCTGCGGTTATCCAACCCTGGGCAACCGACAGAGTCATGACATGTGCAGGGTGTGCCAATGGGAGTGCGAAGGTCAAGACGACCCCGATGCCGACGAAGCATGGGGGAGCGGCCCCAACCACGGAGTGAGCCTGAGCCAGGCGCGGCGCAACTTCGAGGCCACCCGCTCCATGTGGCCACCCGAAGAAGCCGTCAGAGGCGGCCCGCATCGCTTCGACGCTCTTTTTTCCGAGGCCGCACTGGCGAGCAAGAACGAACTCTGCGCGTTGTTGGACGGCTTGATGGCCCTCGAATCCCCGCAAGACATCGCACGGCAGTGGCAGTTGATCGGCACGGCGTGGAAGCGCCTGCCTTGACGCAACTCAATCCGCCGCGCGCGCCAGGTTCAGCGCCAGCAGGCGCCGCAGGATTTCGTCGTCGGCCATCGCGGGGGTGTAGTCGGCCCAGCCGTAGGCGGCGGCCACCGCGGCGTCAAGCTGCGCGTGCGCCTGCGCGAGCCAGGCGGGGCGCTGGTTGTAGAGGTTCGTCAGTGTGCGCTTTTGCAGCGCCTTGGCGTCGGCTTCGCTGAGGTCGGTGCGCGGCTCGATCCGGTCGGGGTAGGGCGAGCGCGCCAGGCCCAGCGGCACCACCTCGGGCACGGCGCGCGTCCATTCGGGCGGGTTGAGCCACTGGCGGCGCAGCGTGTCGAGCCGGTGCGCGGCCTCGGCGATGGCGCTGGCGTGCGGGCGCAGTGTGTGTTGGGCGATAGCTTCTAGCACCCGCTCCACTTGTGCTAGAGGCTGATTTGAATTGGACGTTTCATCCAGCCCCGCCGGGATCAGCGCGCCGCTGGCGAGTGGCTCGGTGCGCTGGTGGGCGGTGTCAAAGGGGGTGAGGCCGGTGGGGAAGGGGAAGGTTTCGAAGCAGGTGGTGGGGGTGTAGCGCGGGTCGTTGCCTACGCCCAGCCAGGTACACATGCGCAGCGACCAGAGTTCGTGAAAGCGGCTGTGCAGGATGCCGAAGGTGGCGTCGTCGGCGCGAGCGATGACGACAAGTTGGTGATCGGGCAGAACGGATTTGTCCATCCAGACGAACAGTCGATGTTTTGCCACTACGGGCGTAGCAGCGAAACGCGGCAACGGTATGAGCGCGCGACGCATTTTCGGTATCGGCTCCGCCATGAGCCACCATCGCTCCCGATAGCTCTTGCGCTTGTTTTGGTCGCGCAGTGGTTTGACGTGTCTGGCAACGTGGGCGAACGGTGTTTCAAATAGCGCTGCATCGCCCTCCGACATGTCCACGCCGAAATCAATGATCCACGTATCCGACCAGCGCCGTGTCATGTCCATGCCGTTGGCCCACGGCTTCACGACTTCGGCGTTCGAGCGGCCATTGGGGTTGGGGAGCATCAGCCATTGCCGGGCGAGTTGGCCGGGAATGTCGAACGCGCCGGCCTTGACGGTGGCAACGAAGCCGGCATTCACGTTCTGCACGAGCTTCGAGGCGCTCGTGAGGTTGACGTCACTGGTGAGGTCGGCGTGGATGTCTGCCACCGGCTCGCCATTGAGTGTCGACGGCTGCGTGCTCTGGCCAAAGACCACGAGCGACACGCGCACCGCCGCGCCTTCGTTGACCCATTCCTCGTCGCTCCAGGCCTCGAAGATGCGTGTGGTCTTCAGCACGCGATCGAGGACTTCGCGATTCTTCCCTCCGCGTATGGAGTTCGTCGCGACCAGGCCCGCGCGGTCCAACTGCCCGGCTTCCATCTGCGCTCTCGCTTTCTCGAACCAGTAGCAGACGAGGTCGGCGAAACCGGGCACGCGCGCCGCGTAGGTTCCGCGCAGTTGCTCGGAATACTCGACGCCGAGTTCTCCCCATTGCTTCTTGGTTCCCAAAAACGGCGGATTGCCGACCACCACATCGGCCTTCGGCCACTGCGCCTCGCTTGCCTGCCGCGCGTCGCAATCGCCCTGCCACGCCAGCAGCGCATCACGGCATTCGATCTGCTCCAGCGGCTCCAGCACCGGGTTGGTCTTGGGCGGGTAGCCGTGGGCGATGCGCCACTGGATTTCGCCGATCCAGATGGAGATGCGCGCGAGTTCCGCCGCGTAGCGGTTGAGCTCGATGCCCAGCAGGTTGTGCACGCCGGTGACGAGGTCCTGCTCGCGGTCCAGCCCCAGGCCGGCCGCGGCGGTGATGCCGTGCAGCTCGATGTCCTTGAGCGCCTTCAGGCCCAGGAAGAGAAAGTTGCCGCTGCCGCAGGCCGGATCGAGCACGCGAAACGCCCGCAGGCGCTCCAGCCACTGCACGAAGCGCGCGTGCGCCTTCTTGTACGCGGCGTCGCCGTGGCGCTTGATTTTGGCCGTCAGCGCTTGCAGTTCCCGCGCCACCTGCTCCCATTCGCGTAGCAGCGGGCGGGTGATGACGGGCTCGATCAGGCGGGCAATCGTCGCCGGGTCGGTGTAGTGCGCGCCGAGCTGGCTGCGCTTGGCGGGGTCCAGGCCGCGTTCGAACAGCGTGCCGAAGATGCTGACGTCGATCGCGCTCCAGTTCAGCCGCGCGGCGTTGCGCAGCTCGGTCACGTCGGTGATCTGCAGGCGCGGCAGGTCGATGTGCGCGAACAGCCCGCCGTTGAACCAGGGGATGTCGTCGGGCCCGTACAGCCCGCCGGTCTGCATGGTGGCGAAGAGCTGGCGCAGGCCGTCGGTCAGGCGTTCGCTGGTGAGGTGGCGGTTGTCCACCAGGCGCTCGAACATGCGTTCGGGCAGCAGCCCCACGTCTTCGGCGAACAGGCAGAACACGCACTGCGTGAGGAAGTGCGCCACCTGCTCGCCCGGGGCGCCGCGCGCGGCCAGTTGCGCGGCCAGGGTGGCGAAGCTTTGCGCGGCGGCCTCGGTGATGTCGCGCGTGCTCTGGCGCGGCCGGAACGATTCGGGTGCCAGCCACAGGCGGCGCAGCAGCGCCTGCGCATTGGGGTCGGCGAGGTCTTGCACGCGCACGAGGTGCGTCTCGCTCGGGTGGCCGTTGAACTGCGTGTGGATGCGGATCGTGAGCCGGTCGCAGACGACGAGCAGCGGCGGGTTGGCCAGCGCCAGGCTGTACTGCAAGAGCTGCTTGAGCGCGGCGTCCAGGTTCTTGCCCGGCGCCTTGTTCTCCCACGCGAAGTGGTCGCGGTAAAACACGTCGGCATAGCCGCGCGTCTCGCCCAGCACGAGCGACTTCTGCTCGAACAGGTAGTCCGTGCCCACGTCCTCGCCCGGCTTGGGCACGGCCAGCAGCTCGCACAGATCGAGGAAGTGGCTTTGCGCGCCCTGCTCTTCATTGAGCTGGGCGCAGGTGCCACCGGGGCCCCATTTGGCGATGAACTGGCTGGCGGTGATCACGGACGTGCTTTGCTTACGATAGCTAATACCGCTTGATGGTAAAGCGTTGGAGGCCGATTTGGCTTGTAAACTGGTTTTTGATTATGGGGTGCATCGAACGCTCGGTCATCCGCGATGAACGAGGTGACCCCCTGTGGGAGCGGCTTCAGCCGCGAATCGCCCTTTCGCGGCTGAAGATACTGTTATGCGTGTCAAGCCATATGCAAGCTGGAGTCGAAAGGTTTCCCCGATTTGAGAACACCGAATACGACCTGAACGAGCT
>MEFV01000009.1 GCA_001725255.1 Comamonas sp. SCN 67-35
CTTCAGTTGCGTCTGGCGCATGACAACACCTCCGTGAGCCCATTGGCGATAATCGGAGTGTATACATGTTTCGTTATTTATGTGTCAACATACTAGGGCCATTGGCCGCGCCGCTCACGCTGCACTGGCCGCATGGTGGCCTGCCAGAACTGGACACGCCCGCCGCTGGTGTTGTTGCGCACATTGCCGAGCGCGCGGACACCGTGGCACTACTGAAGCTGATTGCGGAGTATTCCGAGCGTGGCGAGCGCGTGGCAGTCGCAACAACCGCGCGCACGAATGCCGCAAAGCTGTTGAGCAGCGAGAGCACCTATCCGAAGGGCCGCAAGCCTGCCGGGGTGTTTGATTTGCTGCGCCGCGCCCAGCGTGCGGGGTATCTTGAGGCCGCCGCCTACCGAGGGGCGGACAGGCACCAGCGCGAAGCCTGGTACGTCACCGGCAAAGGCCGGGATTTTGCCGGGTTGCCGTCTGAGACTGCGGGCACTGCGGGCAGTGCGGGCACATATGAAGAACCCGCACCTGTCGCACCTGCCGCACCTACTGCGGGCAGTGCGGGCAGTGCCTAGGGGGTATGGGGGAAAGCGCGCCGCACTTTTACCGCCCGCAGCGCGCTCTCTTTGGAACCGAAAACACCGGGCGGGCTTTGTGATGGGTGAGCCGCAGGGGCCGTGAAAGGCCGGGCACCGCCACCCCGTTTACATCATCAATCGACGAAAGACAAACCATGACCGAACTGCAAAACATCGACACCCAGGCCGACTACCGCGAAGCCATCGCCAAACTTGGGGGCTACATGAGCGCGCTTGCTGGCGAGCAGCAGGTGGCAACCGAGTTGGACGCCAAGCGGACTGCGCGCGATTCCAAACCGCAGAATGAGGCGGGCGACCCTATCGCGCTGGCCGACGAGCTGCTATCTGGTAATGCCGTCCCCGACGATTTGGGCAAGCGCATTGTGGATACCGCACGCAGGATTGCAACTCTTCGCCGTGCCATCGAACACCAGCGAGCCGAGGTAACGCGCATCCGTGGTGAGCATTCGCACCGCGTCTGCCGTGCCGCCGCCGAAGAGCATGCGGCATTGGTGGCACGTGTCATCAAGGCAGTCGAGGAACTGCACGCCGCGAACTGTGCCGAGGTGCAATACCGCGAAGCCATCGAGCAAGCAGGCTACAGCACCGGGCACCTACCGGCGATGGCTTTCCTGCCGCGTGGCGAGAACTACTTTGACACCAGCGACCCGGACGGGGGATATGCGCCAGCGTGGTTGCGCGAGGCTAGCGCTTACGTGGACAGCAAGCAACTTCCAATCGACGTTGCCGAGCAATCCGCCCATATTGCCGCACGCCGCACGCGCGATGCTGCCGTGAAAGCTTTGTCTGCCGGTTGAGGCAAGGCATGCAGTACCCCCTTGCATGGTTCGCTGCGCAGGGGGGGGCATCGGAACCCTACGAATCTCAAGGCCGGAAACCGCCCGGTTCCTCACGCGCAGAAAAATTCCCCCTACAGAAAACAATCAAATGACCCGCCCACGCAAAACGAGTAGCTCGGGCTGGGGTGGCCGTCGTCCTGGTGCTGGAAGGCCGCTGGGTTCGCGCAACCGCCCGAGGCTGATTGAGGGCTTGCCCGTGGTCGACGACCCGCGGCGGTGGCTTTTGGCGCTGGTGAACCATGAGAGGGCACCGCTGCGCCTACGGGTGAACGCGGCAAAGGCGCTGCTGCCCTACTACCATGAAAAAGCGAAGTGAAAGACACCGCACCAATGAATCAAACCGCACTACTTGAAGCCGTGACCACTGCTGCGCTGGCATGGAATCGCGCACGGCTGGCCCGTATCGAGGTTGCCCGGCGCGTGCCTGACTGGCGACACCCACAGTACGCGATGGCATCCCGAGCATTCGATGATGCACGCAAGGCCGAAGCATCGGCTAAGGCCAGACTGCGCAAAGCGTGCGCTGCTGCTGACCCGGCGAGCCTGACCTTTGACGTGCAGGCGTGCGAGGTTATGGAACTGGTAACGCTGCCGGGTTGCCGATAACGCGCATTTGAGCAACACCCCCATGCAAGCCCCCGCTGCGGGGCTTTTCTTTTTCTGGTGCTGGGTGGCTACATGCCCGCTACACGACACAAAACCCTGCACCGTTGGCTACATGGTGGCTACACGACTTGGAAAAAGACAAACCCCGCTAGCGTTTGCATAGCGGGGTTTCTTTATGTAGTCTGGGGTGGCTGATGGGGCTCGAACCCACGACAACAGGAATCACAATCCTGGACTCTACCAACTGAGCTACAGCCACCGAAGCCGCTCATTATAGTTGGTATTCACCACACGAAACCTGTCCGGCTACTCCTGATCATCAGTTTGCGCCGCAGGGCGCTCCACCTTGATCTGCGCCTTGTAGCGCTGCTTGAGCGCATCGTAATAGGCGAGCGCTTCCGCTTGCGTCCACGCCTGCAGATACTGCTGCTGCATGGCCCTTTGCTGCGCATCATCGTCGCTGCGCGGCACGATGCGCTCGATCTTCGCGACGGCGTAACCCTGCGGCCCGAGATCGATGCCGGCCCATGCAGGCAGTTGATCGGCCGGAGCACCCAACACCGCGCTCACCAGCTTGGGTGGCTGCCCCTGAGGCTGATCACGCGAAACCGTGATCGCCGGGGCCAATCCAGTTGCGCTGTCGGGCGACTTTTGCCACTGCGCCAGCTTGGCCGAGCCATCGGCACGAGCAAGTTCGGCGGATTGTTGCGCGACGTAGGCGCTGCGGACCCGATCCTTGGCCTTGTCAAAAGGCAAGGCCTCGGCTGGCTGATACGCCGTGATCCGGCCGGCCACCAGCACGTTGCTGCCGATTTCCGTGGCCTCGGTGTTGCGCTTGCTCTGGATCGACTCGGGGGCAAACAGTGCCTCGAGGAAACGCGGGCTGGCCAGTGCTCCCTTGGCGCCCGCCTGCGGCTTGCGCATCACGCCCGTTGCCGTCTGGATCTTCAATTTCAGCTTGTCGGCCACCGGCTGGAGGCTATCGGGCTGCTCGTAGACGAGATTGGAGAACGTTTCGGCCACTTCGGCAAACTTGCGTTGTGCCTGCTGCTGACGCAGCTCGGCCTCGAGCTTCGGCCGGACTTCATCAAAGCTCGGCACTTTCGGCGTCTTGACGTCGGTCAGCTTGATGATGTGGTAACCAAAATCGGTCTCCACCACATCACTGATATCGCCCTTCTTCATTGCAAAAACAGCATCCGCAAAAGGTTTGACCATGGCGTCACGCGCGAAGAAGCCCAGATCGCCGCCCTGCGGTGCGGAACCCGGATCCTGGGAGTATTTCCTGGCCAGTTCGGCGAAGCTGGACGGATCCTTGCGCACCTGGGCAAGCAGCTCTTCGGCCTTCTGCCTGGCCTTTTCTCGCTCGGCAGCCGGTTCATCCTTGGGCGCGTTGATCAGGATATGGCTGGCGCGGCGCTCCTCTTTGCCCGCCAGCCGATCCTGGTTTTCCTTGTAGTACGTGCGCAAGTCGTCTTCACTCACCGACAGGCCATTTTTGATGGCATCCAAATCCAGCACGACGTACTCGACGGATGCCTCTTCGGTCTGACGGAACAACTCCGGGTGCGCCGCGTAGAACGCCTGCATCTGCGCGTCGTCCACCGTCACCTTGGAGACATAGTCCTTCGCATCAAAGCGCGCGATCTGGATTTCACGGCGCTGCAAAAGCGCATCCAGCCCCAATTTGCTTTCCACGGGGCTGGCAAAGGAAGTGGACACAGCCCCGCCAAGCACCTGGTTGACGGAGAGCTCATTGCGCACCTGCGCCTCGAACCCTTCCGGAGTCAAACCCTGCGCGGCCACCAATGCACGGTACGCCTGCGTATCAAGACTGCCATCGGGCTTGCGCAACTGCGCGATCGCCGGAATTTTCTGCAGCTCGCGAGCCAGCTGCGCGTCGCTCGCCATCAGATGCATGTGCCGCGCAGCGGCTGACAGCACCCGATCACGCACGAGCTTTTCCAGCGTGGCATAGCGTGCCTGAGGCGAATCGAGCAGCTTGCCGTCGATGCCCGGTTGCTGAGCACGGATGCGGTCGCTCTCGGTGCGGTGGGCGTTGTCCCACTCGGTCTTCGTGATGGCCTTGCCGTCGACACTGGCCACGGTCGCGCTGTTTCCAGAGAAGTAATTGCCATCGATCCCGAAGAGCACAAACGAGGGAATGATCAGCAAAAACAAGATCCCCATGACGACCTTGGAGTGCTTTCGGATGGCTTCAAACATGGACTGGTTTCTCGTAACGACAGCAAAACAAAAGGCGAACCCGATGTTCGCCTTCGCGTTGTGATTGGTGGGTGCTGACGGTCTCGAACCGCCGACCTACGCCGTGTAAAGGCGCCGCTCTACCAACTGAGCTAAGCACCCTTTCATCAATCGACCATCAGTTCAAGGCATCCTTCAACGCCTTGCCGGGACGGAACTTCGGCACCTTGGCAGCCTTGATTTTAATCGTCGCGCCGGTGCGGGGATTGCGGCCCGTGCGCGCAGCACGCTTGCCCACGGCAAATGTCCCGAACCCGACGAGCGACACCGTTCCACCTTTCTTCAGCGTCTTCTTGACGGCATCGATGGTGGACTCCAACGCTCGCGTGGCGGCCGCCTTGGAGATGTCAGCGTGGTTTGCAATGTGCTCGATCAGTTCGGTTTTGTTCACAAGGAGCCTCTCATGGAAAGGATGAATGAAATAGTTGGTTCTGTCTCATGCCCACACGCCAAACCGAAGCCAACTCCGGGTGCGCCGACGAGTGAAGCACCAGCGGCTGCATCCGGCAGCCGCACCCATTAAAACCGCCGCACTTTCAGGTGTCAATCCGTCTGAATCCTGATTCGCGACCGGGCAAATTCTAGTCGCATTTCTCGCGGTCACACAGGCCCGGCGCCATGCTCCCGTTTACTTGGCACGCGCCCGGATTTCCGGCAGGGCACGCTGCAGATAGTAGACCATGGACCACACGGTCAGCACCGCCGCCAGCCAGATGAGCCACGTTCCCCAGACACCCGTGTCGAGCCCATCCAGAATCCGCCCGTCGTACAGCAGAAAGGGGATGGCGATCATCTGCACCGTGGTCTTGAGCTTGCCCAGCATGTGCACGGCCACACTCTTGCTGGCGCCGATGTGCGCCATCCACTCGCGCAGCGCACTAATCGCGATTTCACGCCCGATGATGATGAGCGCGACAAACACGTCCACGCGATGCAGGTGCACCAGCACCAGCAGCGATGCACTCACCAGGAACTTGTCGGCGACCGGGTCGAGAAACGCGCCAAATGCAGAGGTTTGATCGAGCTTGCGCGCGAGATAGCCATCGAACCAATCCGTTGCCGCAAAAACGATGAACAGCACCGTCGCCACTTCGTTGCGCGTCGCGCTTGCCAGGGGCAGATAGAACACGCCGACGATCAACGGTATGGCGACAATGCGCGCCCAGGTCAGCAGGGTGGGTATCGTCAGAAACATCGTCTCGGTGGAAGCAATGTGCGGTGGCTCTCGCAGGGCAGGCAAACAACGCGGAAATCAGCTTGCACGCTGCCCCAACTGGATCATCTTCATCGCCGATGTGATCAGAGCGGACACCTCCGTCATGTTGCTCGGCACGACCAGCGTGGTGGTCGCGTCCGATGCCAGGCGGCTGTAGGCGTCCACGGCCTTTTCCGCCACCTTGAGCTGGACCGCCTGGTCACCCGCTGGCTGACGTATGGCCGCCGCGACGCGTTCGATGGCCTCGGCCGTGGCCCGGGCCACAGCCAGAATGGCGGCCGCCTCGCCCTCGGCGTTGTTGATCTGCGCCTGCTTCTCGCCCTCGGATTTCGCGATCGCGGCCTGCTTCTGGCCTTCGGCCAGGTTGATTTCTTCCTGGCGCTTGCCTTCGGACGTGGCGATCACCGCGCGTTTTTCGCGCTCCGCCGTGATCTGCGCCTGCATGGCGCGCAGGATTTCCGCCGGTGGCGTGAGGTCCTTGATTTCGTAGCGCAGCACCTTCACGCCCCAATTGAGCGCGGCCTGATCAATCGCTTCGACCACCTGGGCGTTGATGATGTCCCGCTCCTCGAAGGTCTTGTCCAATTCGAGCTTGCCGATGACGCTGCGCAGCGTTGTCTGCGCCAGCTGCGTGATGGCCACGATGTAGTTGCTCGATCCATAGCTCGCGCGCATCGGGTCCGTGACCTGGAAATACAGCATGCCATCGACCTGCAGCTGCGTGTTGTCGCGCGTGATGCAGACCTGACTGGGCACGTCCAGCGGGATCTCCTTCAGGCTGTGCTTGTACGCCACCCGATCGATGAACGGGATGATGAACTTCGGCCCCGGCGCCAGCGTGCCCGCATATTTGCCCAGGCGCTCGACGACCCAGGCGTGCTGCTGAGGCACGATCTTCACCGCACGAACGATGAAGATCACGGCAATGATGAAAATGGCTATGGCAATTTCCATGGTCAACCTTCCCCCTGTCAATGGCTGTTCGGTTTTTGTTCCTCGTCGCGCGACACGGATTCCACCATCAGGCGGTTGCCGATCAACTCGACCACGCGGTGCGCGCCCGGCATGGGCGTCACTCCCGGACGGTGGATGGCCGTCCAGTTGGCGCCACGGTATTTCACCATGGCCGTTCCATCGGACTCCCATGCGTCAACCTGGATACGCTCGCCCACATCCAGGTTGACACTGCGGTCCGCGCGCGCCGACGGATCGCCCGGACGATGCCGCTTGACCCAGTACGCGGTGAACACGCCTCCCGACCCCACCACCGCGCAAACAACGATCTGCGCCACACCACCCAGGCCAAGGTGCGCCGCCACGGCACCTGCCGCGAGGCCGATGGCCAACATCAACAGATAGAACGTTCCGCTCAGCAACTCCACGATGACGACCACCCCCGTGGCCAGCCACCATAGGGTGGAAGCGTTGAGTTCCATGACAAAGCCTCCCTGTTCAGCACAAGATACATTCAAGCGTAGCCGCATTCTGCGTCAATCGGCACCCCAAGCACACCCACTTACGCACAGCCCCGGCTTTTTTCATACACTTCGCGCCGTTTTGTCATCCCGAGCATGCCGGAGGCAGCCCATGAAATTCCGTTTTCCGATTGTCATCATCGATGAGGACTACCGCTCCGACAACACCTCGGGTCTGGGCATCCGCGCGCTCGCGCAGGCGATCGAGGAAGAAGGCTTCGAGGTGCTGGGCGTCACCAGCTACGGCGACCTGACGCAGTTCGCGCAGCAACAAAGCCGTGCCAGCGCCTTCATCCTCTCGATCGACGACGAGGAATTCACGCTGGGCGCGGGACAGGACCCCATCGTGCACAGCCTGCGCTCCTTCATCGGCGAGGTGCGGCGCAAAAACGTGGACGTGCCGATCTACATCTACGGCGAGACCAAGACCAGCCGTCACCTGCCCAACGACATCCTGCGCGAGCTGCACGGCTTCATCCACATGTTCGAGGACACGCCGGAATTCGTCGCGCGCCACATCATCCGAGAAGCCAAGAGCTACCTGGAAACCATCCAGCCGCCCTTCTTCAAGGCGCTGCTCGACTACGCCGAGGACGGCTCCTACTCCTGGCACTGCCCGGGGCACTCGGGCGGCGTCGCCTTCCTGAAAAGCCCCATCGGTCAGATGTACCACCAGTTCTACGGCGAGAACATGCTGCGCGCGGACGTGTGCAATGCCGTCGAGGAGCTGGGGCAGCTGCTGGACCACGACGGCGCGATCGGCGAGAGCGAGCGCAACGCGGCGCGCATCTTCAACGCCGACCACTGCTTCTTTGTCACCAACGGCACCTCGACGAGCAACAAGATGGTCTGGCACCACACGGTGGCGCCGGGCGACGTGGTGGTGGTGGACCGCAACTGCCACAAGTCCATCCTGCACTCGATCATCATGACGGGCGCGATTCCGGTGTTCCTCAAGCCCACGCGCAACCATTTCGGCATCATCGGCCCGATTCCGCAAAGCGAATTCGAGCCCGCCACCATCCAGGCCAAGATCCGCGCCAACCCGCTGCTCAAGGGGGTGGATGCGAAGAAGGTGCGCCCGCGCATTCTCACGCTCACGCAGTCCACCTACGACGGCGTGCTCTACAACACCGAGACCATCAAGGGCCTGCTCGACGGCTACGTGGACAACCTGCACTTCGACGAAGCCTGGGTGCCGCACGCGGCCTTTCACCCGTTCTACGGCAACTACCACGCGATGGGCAAGAAGCGCGCGCGGCCGAAGAAGTCGGTGGTGTACGCGACGCAATCGATTCACAAGCTGCTCGCGGGCATCAGCCAGGCCTCGCACGTGCTGGTGCAGGACAGCCAGACGACCAAGCTGGACAGGCACTTGTTCAACGAGGCCTACCTGATGCACACCTCCACGAGCCCGCAGTACAGCATCATCGCCAGTTGCGACGTGGCCGCCGCGATGATGGAGCCGCCGGGCGGCACCGCGCTGGTGGAGGAGTCGATCCTGGAAGCGCTGAACTTCCGCCGTGCGATGCGCAAGGTGGAGCGGGAGTTCGGCAAGGACGACTGGTGGTTCAAGGTCTGGGGGCCGGAAAAGATCGCCGAGGAGGGCATAGGCCGCGCCGAGGACTGGATCATCCGCAGCGACGGCAAGGGCCGCAAGAACGGCAGCAAATGGCATGGCTTCGGCGACCTGGCCGACGGCTTCAACATGCTCGACCCGATCAAGTCGACCATCGTCACGCCGGGGCTGGATCTGGACGGCAAGTTCCACAAGGTGGGCATTCCAGCGAGCATCGTCACCAAGTACCTGGCCGAGCACGGCGTGGTGGTGGAAAAGACCGGGCTCTACAGCTTCTTCATCATGTTCACCATCGGCATCACCAAGGGCCGCTGGAACACCATGCTGACCGCGCTGCAGCAGTTCAAGGACGATTACGAGAAGAACCACCCGATGTGGCGCATCCTGCCGGAGTTCTGCCAGCAGCACCGCCGCTATGAGCACATGGGCCTGAAGGACCTGTGCCAGCACGTGCACGAACTGTATGCGCGCTACAACGTGGCGCGCCTCACCACCGAGATGTACCTCTCGCCGCTGACCCCGGCGATGAAGCCGAGCGATGCCTTCGCCCACATCGCAGCACGCAAGACCGAGCGCGTGGAGATCGACCAGCTCGAAGGGCGTGTCACCACCAGCCTCATCACGCCCTACCCGCCCGGCATCCCGCTGTTGATCCCGGGCGAGGTGTTCAACCGCAAGATCGTCGATTACCTGAAGTTCGCGCGCGAATTTTCGCGTCTGTGCCCGGGGTTCGAGACCGACATCCACGGCCTCGTCGAGATCGAGGATGAAAACGGCACGGTGCGCTATTTCGCCGACTGCGTGGCGTAAAACGGCGATCGGGCTAGAATCAGCCTCATTTCGAGCAACAAGGGCGAGAAAGGCATCATCGGTTATGACACCGCGAACTACCACGCAAAAGGATTTCGGCCCCAGGGGCTGATGGTTCGCGCCTGCTTCAAATTCCCTTGCCCAAACTTGCCAGCGCGGACCCTTGTTCCGCGCTTTTTTGTTTTTCGAACGCCCTATTCCCAAGGATCACGCCATGGTTCAGATCACGCTCCCCGACGGTTCGCAGCGCCAGTTTCCGGGGCCCGTCACCGTCGCCGATGTTGCCGCCTCGATCGGAGCGGGACTGGCCAAGGCCGCCATCGCGGGCAAGGTGGACGACAAGGTGGTCGACACGAGCTTTTCCATCGCCCGTGACAGCCGGCTCGCCATCCTCACAGCCAAGGACGCCGAGGGGCTGGAAGTCATCCGCCACTCCACCGCCCACCTGCTGGCCTACGCCGTCAAGGAGCTGTTCCCGGATGCGCAGGTCACCATCGGCCCGGTGATCGAAAACGGCTTCTACTACGACTTCAGCTACAAGCGTCCTTTCACGCCCGAGGACCTGGCCGCCATCGAAAAGCGCATGGCGGAACTCGCTGCCAAGGATGAGCCCGTGGTGCGCCGCGTGCTGCCGCGTGACGAAGCCGTGCAGTATTTCAAGGGCCTGGGCGAGCACTACAAGGCGGAGATCATCCAGAGCATTCCGCAGGACCAGGAAGTGAGCCTGTACCGCGAAGGCGGCTTCGAAGACCTGTGCCGCGGACCCCACGTGCCAAGCACCGGCAAACTCAAGCACTTCAAGCTGATGAAGGTGGCCGGGGCCTATTGGCGCGGTGACCACCGCAACGAGATGCTGCAGCGCATCTACGGCACCGCCTGGGCGAGCAAGGACGATCTGCAGCACTACCTCACGATGCTCGAAGAGGCCGAGAAGCGCGACCACCGGCGCCTGGGGCGCGAGCTCGACCTGTTTCACATCGACGAGCATTCACCCGGCACGGTGTTCTGGCACCCGCGCGGCTGGGCCATCTGGCAGGAGGTGGAGCAGTACATGCGGCAGGTGTACCGCGACAACGGCTACCAGGAAGTGAAGGCGCCGCAGATCCTGGACAAGACGCTCTGGGAAAAGACCGGGCACTGGGACAAGTACCGCGAAAACATGTTCACGACGGAGAGCGAAAAGCGCGACTACGCCCTGAAACCCATGAACTGCCCGGGCCACATCCTGATCTTCAAGCAGGGCGTGAAGAGCTACCGCGACCTGCCGCTGCGCTATGGCGAGTTCGGCCAGTGCCACAGAAACGAGCCCACAGGCGGCCTGCACGGCATCATGCGCGTGCGCGCCTTCACGCAGGACGACGGGCACATCTTCTGCACCGAGGACCAGATCCTGGCCGAGTGCACGGCCTACACGGCCTTGCTGCAAAAGGTCTATGCCGACTTCGGCTTTTCCGACATCATCTACAAGATCGCGACGCGTCCCGAGGCACGCATCGGCTCGGACGAGAGCTGGGACAAGGCCGAGGCGGCGCTGATCGAGAGCCTGAACGCCTCGGGCTGCCATTACGAACTCTCGCCCGGCGAAGGCGCGTTCTACGGCCCCAAGATCGAGTACACGCTCAAGGACGCGATCGGTCGCCAGTGGCAGTGCGGCACCATCCAGGTCGATTTTTCGATGCCCGAGCGGCTGGACGCCGAATACGTCGGCGAGGACGGCGCGCGCCACCGCCCGGTGATGCTGCACCGCGCCATCGTCGGCAGCCTGGAGCGCTTCATCGGCATCCTGATCGAGCAGCACGCCGGCGCCCTGCCCGCCTGGCTCGCGCCAGTGCAGGTGGTGGTGCTCAACATCACGGATGCGCAGGCCGACTACTGTCGCGAAATCGCCGAAAAGCTCAAAAAAGCGTTGCCGAATCAAGACCTTAGGGTAGTGACCGCGCTCGGCAACCAGAAGATTACGTATAAAATACGCGAGCAGGCGCTGCAAAAGCCCCCGTATATCCTCGTCGCGGGCGACAAGGAAAAGGCGGCTGGCGCAGTCGCGGTGCGTGCCCGGGGCAATGTGGACCTGGGCGTGATGTCTCTCGACGCTTTCGTCGAACGGATCGCACGGGACATCGCCTCCAAGGCTTGAATGATTGTTGGTCAAACCACGCTTTGGTGCACGCCGGACGTGCGCGAGCGGCTACGCTTTTCGTAGTCAAATTGAACAGAGGTGAAAACCATCGCTACTGAATACCGTGACCGCCGTCACCGCGAGGAACGCAAGCACAGGCTGAACCGTGAAATCATGGCCCCCGAGGTACGCCTGACCGGGCCGGACAACGAAGCCATAGGCATCGTGAGCCTGCAGGAAGCCCTGCGCATGGCGGGCGATCTGGATGTGGACCTGGTGGAAATCGCCGCCACGGCCAATCCTCCCGTCTGCCGCCTGATGGATTACGGCAAGTTCAAGTACCAGGAACAGAAGAAGGCGGCCGAGGCCAAGGCCAAGCAGACCGTCATCGACATCAAGGAAGTCAAGTTCCGCCCCGGTACCGACGATGGCGACTACAACATCAAGATGCGCAACATCCGCCGCTTCCTGGCCGATGGCGACAAGGTGAAGGTGACGCTGCGCTTTCGCGGCCGTGAAATCACGCACCAGAATCTGGGGCTGGACCTGCTCAACCGCGTGCGCGATGACCTGGCCGACACCATCCTGGTGGAGCAGTTTCCCAAGCTGGAAGGCCGTCAGATGATCATGATGATCGCCCCGGCGCGCAAGAAGCCAAGCGCCGCCGCCAAGGCTCCGGCAGCGGCCAGCGGCACGGCGGCCACGGCGTAAGGATGAAGGAATGTGGCGCGTCGGCCTGCCGGCGCGCCAACAGGCGGTGTGAACGCACCGCCGCACGGGCAGCGCCGCAAGGCCTGTCCGTTCAAAAGTGGCTCGGGGCCTGCAAGGGTGCGCAATGGTGCGCAAACGCCTCGCGAGCACAAATAAAAGGGAGCATGCAAATGCCCAAGATGAAGACCAAGAGCGGCGCGAAAAAGCGTTTCCGCGTTCGTCCAGGGGGCACCGTCAAGCGGGGCCAGGCGTTCAAGCGCCACATCCTGACCAAGAAGAGCACCAAGAACAAGCGCCAGTTGCGTGGCATGGTCGCGGTGCATGACGGAGACATGGGTTCCATCGCCAAGATGATGCCCATGGCCGGTCTGTAATTCACTGACGAACCAGGAGAAAGCACATGTCTCGCGTCAAACGTGGTGTTACGGCCCGCGCCCGTCACAAAAAAGTTCTCGCCCTTGCCAAGGGCTTTCGCGGTCGCCGCGGCAACGTCTTCCGCATCGCCAAACAGGCGGTGATGAAGGCGGGCCAGTACGCCTACCGTGATCGCCGCAACAAGAAGCGTGTCTTCCGTCGCCTGTGGATCACCCGCATCAACGCCGCCGTGCGTGCGCAGGGCCTGACCTACAGCCAGTTCACCAACGGCCTGAAGAAGGCCGCGATCGAGATCGACCGCAAGATGCTGGCCGACCTCGCGGTGCACGACGAAGCCGCCTTTGGCCGCATCGTGGAGCAGGTCAAGACCAAGCTGGCAGCCTGAGTCCGCGAGCGGCGACTATCGTTTCGATAGCTGCCAGCGCGCCACCCACGAGGGCCAGGGCTTGAAAAGGCACTGGCCCTCGTTTTTTTGCATGAATACCGCCATGAACGATCTGGACACCCTGGTTGCAAGCGCCCGCCAACAATTCACCGCCGCCCATCTGCCGGCCGAGCTGGAAAACGCCAAGGCGCACTACGTCGGCAAGTCGGGGCGCCTGACCGAGCTGATGAAGGGCATGGCGCAGCTCTCCCCCGAGGAAAAGCGCACGCGCGGCGCCGCGATCAATGCCGCCAAGCAGGCCATCGAAGCCGCCCTGGCCGAACGCCGCCAGGCGCTGCAGGACGCCGAACTGGCGCGCCACCTGCAGGCCGAGGCGCTGGACGTGACGCTGCCCGGGCGCACGCACGGGCGCGGCGGACTGCACCCGGTGACGCTGACGCTGGAGCGCATCGAGGGCATCTTCGGCTCCATGGGCTTCGACGTGGCCGACGGCCCCGAGATCGAGACCGACTGGTTCAGCTTCACCTCGCTGAACAACCCGCCCAACCACCCGGCGCGCTCGATGCAGGACACCTTCTACATCGACGGCCAGAGCGCCGACGGCCTGCCGCTGAACCTGCGCCCGCACACCAGCCCGATGCAGGTGCGCTACGCCCACGCCCACGTGCGCAAGCACGGCCAGGGGTTTGACCCGCGCTCGGGACAGCTCTATGGCGGCCCCATGCCCGACATCCGCGTGATCGCGCCGGGGCGCACCTACCGCGTCGATTCGGATGCCACGCACTCGCCGATGTTCCACCAGTGCGAAGGCCTGTGGCTGGGCGAGAACGTGAGCTTCAGCGATCTCAAGACCATCTTCACCGGCTTTTGCCGCACCTTCTTCGAGAACGACGACCTGGTGCTGCGCTTTCGCCCGAGCTTCTTCCCGTTCACCGAGCCCAGCGCCGAAATCGACATCCAGTTCCCTTCGGGGCCGCTGGCCAGCAAGTGGCTGGAAGTGGCGGGCTCGGGCCAGGTGCATCCCAACGTGGTGCGCCACATGGGGCTCGATCCGGAGCGTTACATCGGCTTCGCCTTCGGCATGGGGCCGGACCGCCTGACCATGCTGCGCTATGGTGTGAACGATCTGCGGCTGTTCTTCGATGGCGACATCCGCTTCCTGTCGCAATTTCATTAAACAAAATGAGAGCTGCAAGCGCCTGCTACGTCTCGGTTTCAAAATAGTTCATCTTTGAAATCCTTATCCATCAAGCGCGAGAAGCTCATCATTCAAGAGCACCCCCGAGAAACCGAACATGCAATTTCCTGAATCCTGGCTGCGCGAATTCTGCAATCCGCCCCTGAGCACGCGGGAGCTGGCCGACACGCTCACCATGGCGGGCCTGGAGGTGGAAGAGACCCGGCCGGCCGCGCCGCCGTTCTCCGGCATCGTCGTGGGCGAAATCAAGCAGGCCGAGCCCCACCCGAATGCCGACCGCCTGCGCGTGTGCCAGGTCGATGCGGGCGGTCCGCAGCCGCTCACCATCGTCTGCGGCGCGCCCAACGCCCGGGTGGGCATCCGGGTGCCCTGCGCGCTCGTCGGCGCCGAGTTGCCGCCGGGCGAGGACGGCAAGCCGTTTCACATCAAGGTCGGCAAGCTGCGCGGGGTGCAAAGCCACGGCATGCTGTGCTCGGCGCGCGAGCTCAAGCTCTCTCAGGATCACGGCGGGCTGCTGGAGCTCGCGGCCGACGCGCCCATCGGTCAGGACATCCGCGAACATCTCGGGCTCAACGACACGCTCTTCACGCTCAAGCTCACGCCCAACCTCGGGCATGCGCTGAGCGTCTACGGCGTCGCGCGCGAGCTGGCCGCGCTCACCGGTGCGCCGCTCAAGACCCCGCAGTTTCCGAAGGCCGCCACGGCCATCGACGAGCACCTGGCCGTGCGCGTCGAGGCCACCGACCTGTGCGGGCGCTTTTCCGGGCGCATCGTGCGTCACATCAATCCCAGGGCGCAGACACCGCAATGGATGGTCGATCGCCTGGCGCGCTGCGGCCAGCGCAGCGTCTCGCCGCTGGTGGACATCTCCAACTACGTGATGTTCGAACTGGGCCGGCCGACGCACATCTTCGACCTGGACAAGATCGAAGGCGGGCTCACCGTGCGCTGGGGCCGCGCGGGCGAGACGCTCAAGCTGCTCAACGGCAACACCGTCACCGTCGATGAAAACGTGGGCGTGATCACCGACGCGCGCGCGCTCGAATCGCTCGCGGGCATCATGGGCGGCGACGCCACCGCCGTCAGCGACGACACCCGGCACATCTTCATCGAGGCCGCATTCTGGTGGCCCGACGCCATTGCCGGGCGTTCGCGCCGCTTCAATTTCGCGACCGACGCCGGCCACCGCTTCGAGCGCGGCGTCGATCCCGATTCGACGGTGCAGCACATCGAGCGCATCACCGAACTCGTGCTGCAAATCTGCGGCACGCCCGACACGCGCTGCGGCCCGATCGACGACCAGCAGCCCAACATGCCCGCGCCCGCCCCCGTGGTGCTGCGCGTGGCGCGCGCGGCCAAGGTCATCGGCATGGCGCTCACGCAGGCGCAGTGCGTGGATGCGCTCACGCGCCTGGGCCTGGCGCTCACCGAACGCGACGGCGCCATCCACGTCACGCCGCCCAGCTACCGCTTCGACCTGCGCATCGAGGAAGACCTGATCGAGGAAGTCGCGCGCCTCATCGGCTACCAGCAGCTGCCCGACGAGGCGCCGCTGGGCCGCATCGCGCCGCGACTGCGTGCGGAAAGCCGGCGCGGGCGCTATGCCACGCGCCGCGAGCTGGCCGCGCTCGGCTACCAGGAGACGGTGAACTTCAGCTTCGTCGAGGAGCGCTGGGAGCGCGAGCTCGCGGGCAATGACGCGCCGATCCGCCTGCTCAACCCCATCGCCAGCCAGATGAGCGTGATGCGCTCCAGTCTGCTGGGCTCGCTGATGCAGGCGCTCAAGTTCAACCTGGACCGCAAGGCCGCCCGCGTGCGCATCTTCGAGGTCGGCCGCGTGTACCGGCGCGATGCCAACGTGCAGGACACCGATGCCACCGTGCAGGGCTACGCCCAGCCGGTGCGCATCGCGGCACTGGCCTGGGGCGGGGCCGAGCCCCTGCAATGGGGCCACAAGGAGCGACTGGTGGACTTCTTCGACATCAAGGGCGACGTGCAGGCCCTGCTCGACCCCCTGCAGCCCGCGTTTGAAGCCGCCGAACACCCCGCCATGCACCCGGGGCGCTGCGCCCGCGTGCTGCTGCAGGGCCGGGCCATCGGCCACGTCGGCGAGCTGCACCCGCGCTGGCGCCAGTCCTGGAACCTGCCGCACGCGCCCATGCTCTTCGAGCTCGATTTCGATGCCGTGCTCGAGCGCCCCATACCGGCCTTCACGCCGGTGGCGCGCCTGCAGCACGTCGAGCGCGACATCGCCATCGTCGTGGCCGAAAGCGTCACACACCAGCAGATCATGCACGCCGTCCAGGGCACATCCGCCCTGCTGCGCTCGTGCGTGCTGTTCGACGTCTTCCGGCCGCAAGCGACGGGCTCGTCCGCCGGCATCGCCGCCGGGGAAAAGAGCCTGGCCTTGCGCCTCACGCTGGAAAGCGGCAGCACCACGCTGACCGATGTCGACATCGACGCCGCCGTCAGGCAGGTGCTGCAGGCGCTGGCGCAACACACCGGAGCACGATTGCGATGAGCGAGAACCTTTCCCCCTTCGAGATCGAGCTGGCCGTCGAAAGCCTGGAAACCCCCGCACTCACCAAGGCTCACCTTGCCGAGATGCTGTTCGAGCAGATCGGGCTGAACAAACGCGAAGCCAAGGAGATGGTGGACGCGTTCTTCGACCTCATCGTCACGAGCCTCACGCGTGGCGAGGATGTCAAGCTCTCCAACTTCGGCAATTTCCAGATCCGCACCAAGGCGCCACGCCCGGGGCGCAACCCGCGCACGGGCGAAGTCATCCCCATCGAGGCACGGCGCGTGGTGACGTTTCATGCAAGCAACAAACTCAAGGAGCAGCTGCAGGAGTGATCTCCAAATTTCCGCCATCGCTTCCCGCGCGTGCGTCGCTGCGGTAACCTGTGGCGTTTGGGGTGCATTTTCCAGATCCGACCGCCATGAGTGCCCTGCTTCCCGCCATCCCCGCCAAACGCTATTTCACCATCGGTGAGGTGGCTGAGCTGTGCAGCGTCAAGGCTCACGTGCTCCGCTATTGGGAGCAAGAATTCACGCAGCTGCGCCCCATGAAGCGCCGCGGCAACCGGCGCTATTACCAGCACCACGAGGTTCTGATGATTCGCCGCATCCGCGAACTGCTGTATGAGCAGGGATTCACCATCAGCGGCGCGCGCAATCGGCTGCTGGAGTTAGGGCACGCTGGCGGCGAGGCCGATCTCGCCCACACCGCGCACTCCGATGCGGCCGAAGCTGCCCAGGTGGCTGCGCCACCGCTGACGAGCGGCCAGCTGCGCTCAGAGCTCGAAGAAATCCGCGCGCTGCTGCTGAATGCCTGACAAGCGCGCTACAATCGACCGCTTCGGCGTGTAGCGCAGCCTGGTAGCGCACTTGCATGGGGTGCAAGGGGTCGCGAGTTCGAATCCCGCCACGCCGACCAATAACGACAAGGGCTCCTAGCCATCAAGTTAGGGGCCCTTTTCTTCGCCTCGGAGTCACGACATGCCGACATTTCGCCAGAAATTTCAAGCGCGTACACGGGCGACCAGGCGCTGCTGAAGCACCGCTCCTCAAACACCGACAGCCCCCGCCACTGCCGTTCTGCGGCATCGGGCACATTGCCTTTCCCCCGTGGAGAAACCATGCTCCTGAACGCACTCCGGGAATTTTTCGCGGGCTTTTTGCGCACGCGTCACATCACGCGTCATTTCCGGCGCCTGGCGCTGCTGGAGACGTTGACGCGCGCCAACGTCAACCGTGAACCGCCCGCCGGGCTGGGACAGGCGCTGGTGTCAGCCGCGCGCAGTGACAGCGCCGAGCTGCTCGCCCAGCTGCACAGTCGCGAAACAGGCCTGACCGACTCCGAAGCCGAGGCCGCGCGCGCAGTCCATGGCCGCAACGAAATCGAACAGGAAAAGCCGCTGCCCTGGCAGCACCACCTCTGGCACTGCTATCGCAACCCGTTCAACCTGCTGCTGACCCTGCTGGCACTCGTCTCCTGGGCCACCGCCGACATGCAGGCCACCGGCGTCATCATCACCATGGTGCTGATCTCGACGCTGCTGCGCTTCTGGCAGGAGGGCAAATCCAACCGCGCCGCCGACGCCCTCAAGACCATGGTGAGCAACACCACCACGGTGCTGCGGCCCGATGATGCGGGCCATGCGCAGCGCGCGGAGCTGCCCATCCAGCAGCTGGTGCCGGGCGACGTGATCGCGCTCTCGGCCGGCGACATGATTCCGGCCGACTGCCGGCTGCTGAGCACCAAGGACCTGTTCGTCGCGCAGGCGGCCATGACGGGCGAGTCCCTTCCCGTGGAAAAATTCGTCCGGCAGCGCGACCTTGAAACTGCGAACGCACTGGGGCTGGACAACATCGTCTTCATGGGCACCAACGTGATTTCGGGCGCCGCGCAGGCGCTCGTGCTCACCACGGGCAATGCCACCTACTTCGGCGCGCTGGCCGGCCGCATCGGCGCCAGCGAACGCGCCCCCACCTCGTTCCAGAACGGCGTGAACCGCGTCAGCTGGCTGCTGATCCGCTTCATGCTGGTGATGGCGCCGGCCGTGCTCTTCATCAACGGCTTCACCAAAGGCGACTGGATGGAGGCGCTGCTGTTCGCGCTGTCGGTGGCCGTGGGACTCACGCCGGAAATGCTGCCGATGATCGTCACCTCCACGCTGGCCAAGGGCGCAGTGGTCCTCTCGCGCAAGAAAGTGATCGTCAAGCGCCTGGATGCCATCCAGAATTTCGGCGCCATGGATGTGCTGTGCACCGACAAGACCGGCACGCTCACGCAGGACAAGATCTTTCTGGCCCGCCACGTGGACGTCTGGGGCGAGGAATCCGATGAGGTGCTGGAGCTGGCCTACCTCAACAGCTACTACCAGACGGGGCTGAAAAACCTGCTGGACGTGGCGGTGCTCGAGCACGCCGAGGTGCAGCGCGAGCTCGGACCTGCCGCCAACTACCGCAAGGTCGATGAAATTCCGTTCGACTTCAGCCGCCGCCGCATGTCCGTCGTGGTGGCCACGCATGATGCGCGGCACCTCATGATCACCAAGGGCGCCGTCGAGGAAATTCTCTCCGTGTGCTCGCACGTGCGCCATGCGAGCGCGCAGGAAGAGCTCACGCCCGCGCTGCTTGAGCGCATCCGCGCCGTGACCGCCGCGCTCAACGAGGAGGGGCTGCGCGTCGTGGCCGTCGCCGCCAGGGAGCTCGCGCCCGAACGCGAGGTCTACGGCCTGGCGGACGAAAGCGAGCTCGTGCTGATTGGCTACGTCGCGTTCCTCGATCCGCCCAAGGAATCGACCGCGCCCGCGCTCAAGGCGCTGGCGGCGCACGGCATCGCCGTCAAGGTGCTGACCGGTGACAACGAGCGCGTCACCGCCAAGATCTGCCGCGAGGTCGGGCTGGTGCAGCAGGGCCTGCTGCTGGGCGACGACATCGAGCGCATGAACGACACCGAACTCGCCCACGCCGTGCAGGAGCACAACGTCTTCGCCCGCCTCACGCCCGCGCACAAGGAACGCATCGTGCACCAGCTCAAGGCGGCCGGTCACGTGGTGGGCTTCGTGGGCGACGGCATCAACGACGCACCGGCGCTGCGAGCGGCCGACATCGGCATTTCGGTGGATACCGCCGTGGACATCGCCAAGGAAGCCGCCGACATCATCCTGCTGGAGAAGAGCCTGCTCGTGCTCGAGCAAGGCGTGCAGGAAGGCCGGCGCACCTTCGCCAACATGCTCAAGTACATCAAGATGACGGCGAGCTCGAACTTCGGCAACGTGTTTTCCGTGCTCATCGCCTCGGCCGCCCTGCCCTTTCTGCCGATGCTGCCCATCCAGCTGCTGGTGCTGAATCTGCTCTACGACATTTCGCAGATCGTGATTCCGTTCGACAACGTGGACGAGGACATGCTGAGCCGCCCCCAGCGCTGGCAGCCCGCGGAGATCGGCCGCTTCATGCTCTTCTTCGGGCCGCTGAGCTCGGTTTTCGACATCGTCACGTTCGCGATGATGTGGTACGTCTTTGGCGCGCGCACGTCGGAGCAGCAGACGCTGTTTCAGTCCGGCTGGTTCGTCGTGAGCCTGCTCACGCAGACGCTGATCGTGCACATGATCCGCACATCCAGGCTGCCCTTCGTGCAAAGCCGCGCGGCCAACTCGCTGCTGGTGATGACCGCCGTGATCATGGCCATCGGCCTGTTTCTGCCCGAGGGGCCGCTGGCCGAGCACTTCAAGCTGCAGCCGCTGCCGTGGCTGTACTTCGTGCTGCTGCCGTTCATCGTGTTCGGCTATGTCGCTCTGACGCAAACGGTAAAGGGTTTTTACCGACGCCGCTGGGGCTGGCAGTAAATCGCATCCGGGGACCAACGCTCTAGAATCTGTTGCACTGCAGAATGCCTGGCGAAATGAATGTTCGCCACAAGGAGACCACCGTGCCAGACAATAGTTCGACCCCACAGGCGCAGGCGCCGCAGCGCGTCATCAAGAAGTACCCCAACCGGCGCCTGTACGACACCTCCACCTCCACCTACATCACGCTCGCGCAAGTGCGCCAGCTCGTGATCGACGGCGCCGACGTGCGGGTGCGCGACGCCAAGTCGGGCGAGGACCTCACGCGTGCCATCCTGCTGCAGATCATCCTGGAAGAGGAGGCGGGCGGCGCGCCCATGTTTAGCGAGGCGGCACTGGCCAACATCATCCGTTTCTACGGGCACGCGATGCAGGGATTCATGGGCGCCTACATCGAGAAGAACGTGCAGATGTTCACCGAAGTGCAAGCGCGCCTCGCCGATCAGGCCAAGACCATCACGCCCGAAATGTGGAACCAGTTCATGAACCTGCAGTCGCCCATGATGCAGAACCTCATGGGCAGCTACATCGAGCAATCGCACAGCGTGTTCCAGCACATGCAGGAGCAGGTGAACAAACAGACGGAGCAGATGTTGGGGGCCTTTGGCCTCAACAAACGCTGAACCGACGCGCGGGCGCGATTCCTTCCCCATCCCCAAAAAAAGCAGGTTCACCATGCTGACAACGTGATGGTGTTACCCTTTTCGCTGTTCCGAATCCACCGGGAAGCACCACCATGAACCGAGTCGAGACCACCGTGCTCGCCGCGGCGCGGAGCCCGTTCGCGCTGGCTCGCCGCCTTTCATTGAACGCCACCAGCCCCCAGGCGTTTCGCGAGGCGTTGCGTGCCTACTTCATTGAAACCTTCGACGCCACCGAATCCCTCTTTCGCACGCTGGCCTGCGACGAAGCCTGGTACCGGCGGCCGATCACGCTGCGCCACCCGCTGATCTTCTATTACGGGCATGTGGCCACCTTCTTCGTCAACAAGCTCACGCTCACGCGCCTGATCAGCCGGCGCATCGACCCCCATCTGGAGTCGATCTTCGCCGTGGGCGTGGACGAGATGAGCTGGGACGATCTCGACGACGCGCACTACGACTGGCCCAGCGTGCAAAAGGTGCAGGCCTATCGCGACCAGGTGCGCGCCATGGTGCTGGACCTGATCGACCACGCCCCGCTCAGCCTGCCCGTCCATTGGGACAACCCGTGGTGGGCCATCGTCATGGGGGTGGAGCACGAGCGCATTCACATCGAGACGTCTTCCGTTCTCATTCGCCAGCAGAAACTCGAGTGGGTGCAATCACAGCCCGACTGGCCCATCTGCCCGGACAGCGGCCCCGCGCCGCAAAACAGCCTCGTCGAGGTGCCTCAGGGCCACGTGAGGCTGGGCAAACCGCTTGACAGCGAGCGCTACGGCTGGGACAACGAATACGGCCATCACGAAGCCGACGTGCCAGGCTTTGAAGCCAGCCGCCTGCTCGTGAGCAACGGCGAATTCCACGCCTTCGTGAAGGCCGGCGGCTACGCCAATGATGCCTTCTGGGATGACGAGGGCCGGCGCTGGCGCGACTTCGCCAGGGCCGAGCACCCCACGTTCTGGCTGCGCAGGGGCGGGAGCTGGTTTCTGCGGCTCATGACACAGGAAGTCCCCATGCCCTGGAACTGGCCCGTGGAGGTCAACTGCCTGGAAGCGCGCGCATTCTGCCGCTGGAAATCACAGGAATGCGGCCAGAGCGTGCGCCTGCCCACCGAAGACGAATGGCAGCGCATCCTCGCGACGAGCGACTGGCAACTGAGCGAAGCGAAGCCGGCCAACGCCAACCTGTACCTGGAGCACTGGGCCTCGTCGTGCCCGGTGGACCGTTTCGGGCACGGACCGTTTTGCGACGCGGTCGGCAACGTCTGGCAGTGGACCGAGACGCCCACCTACCCCTTCGAGGGTTTCGAGACGCATCCGATCTACGACGATTTCACGACACCCACGTTCGACGACCGGCACAACCTCATCAAGGGCGGCTCCTGGGTATCCACCGGCAACGAAGCCGAGCCCGAATCGCGCTACGCCTTCCGGCGCCACTTCTTCCAGCACGCGGGCTTTCGCTACGTGCTGACGGACACGCCGGTGGCATCGCAGACTTCACGCTACGAAGCCGATGAACTCGTGACGCAGTACATGGAATTTCACTATGGCGCCGAGTACTGGGACGTGCCCAACTTTCCCAGGGCACTGGCCCGACTGGCTGTCGATGCCGTGGGCCACGGCCCGCATCGCCGTGCCATGGACCTGGGCTGCGCCGTGGGCCGCGCCGTGTTCGAGCTGGCCCGGCACTTCGACGAGGTGGTGGGCGTGGATTTCTCCGCACGTTTCATCGACCAGGGCGTGGCGCTGGCGCGTGGAGACACCGTGCGCTACACCGTGGCCGAAGAAGGCGAGCTCGTGCAATACAAGGCCGCGAAGCTGGCCGATCTGGGCCTGAGCGACACGGCCGCGCGCGTGCAGTTCTGGCAGGGCGATGCCTGCAATCTCAAGCCCCAGTTCACGGGCTACGACCTGATCCTGGCGGCCAACCTGATCGATCGGCTCTACGACCCGGCGCGTTTCCTGCACGGGGTGCACGAGCGGCTGAACATGGGCGGCACGCTCGTGATCGCCTCCCCCTACACCTGGCTGGTCGAACACACCCCACGCGACAAATGGCTGGGCGGCTTCAAGAAGGACGGCGAGAGCTGGCGCACGCTCGATGCCCTCAAGGCACTGCTGGGCACGCACTTCCAGATGGTCGGCCAGCCGCGCGAGCTACCCTTCGTGATCCGCGAAACCCAGCACAAATTCCAGCACACACTTTCGGAAGTCACGGTCTGGAAGCGCACACACTGAACCTGTACCGGGCGGCCCACCGCCCATTTCACCACGATGCATCGCACTCCCTTGCACACCCGGATGTCATGGGTCGCCATGGCGGCCTTTTCAACAGTCTGCCTGCTGCCCGCGGCACAGGCCAACGTGGCCGAGGCTTCGGCGCCCGCGGTACGCGAATTCAGCGCCCCGGCCCCCCTGGCGCAGGATCTGCGCTACAGGATGGTGTCTCCCACGGTACGCGAGTTGCAGATCCGCCTGCGCCACGCGAAATACCTCGCCACCTATGACGCGCACGACAAGTACGACGGCAAGACGCGTGCCGCCGTCGAAAAATTCCAGCGCGACAGCGCGCTGCCCGTCACGGGCATCGTGAACCAGGCCACCTGGGATCGGCTGCGGCAACAATCGCATGAGCCCACCCAGGCCGAACTGGGCAATACCGACGTCGGCCCGTGGTTCACCGGGCCGAAACACCCGGCCTTCGTCATGGAGCTTCAGTCGCGCCTGAAGCAGGCAGGCACGTATTCGGGCGCGATCGATGGCGAACTCAACGACGCCACACGGCAGGCGGTGGCATCGTATCGCGCGCGCATTGGCCTGCCCGCCGCGGACGTCATGGATGAGCGCACCTGGGCGCGTCTCATGCCCGCCACACGCAATCCCAGCTACAGGCAGCTTTTCAACGCTCCGCCGCAAAGCACGGCGACCCAGACGCTCGATCCGCGCTGCGCCAGCGGCAAGGTGGTGTGCATCTCCAAGGCGCAAAAGAAACTCTCTTACGTCGTGGATGGCGATATCAAGTTCACGCGCGAGGCGCGCTTTTCCAGGCCGGGCTGGGACAGCCCGGAAGGGGACTTCCGCATCTGGTACATGAACAAGGATACGGTGTCCTCGATCTTCGGTGAACGCACACCCATGCCCTACGCCATTTTTTACCATGGCAACGTCGCCATCCACTTCTCCGACGACTTTGCCGACAACGGCTACGCCAGCGGCTCGCACGGCTGCAGCCAGATCCGCGACTACCAGGCGGCCAAATGGCTCTATGAGCAGGTGAAGGTGGGCGACCGCGTCGTGGTCTACCAATGAGCCACTAAATCGACCCGCCAGCGCAGACAAGGACACGGGGCCAGCAGAAATCGGGCGCGCGCAGTAACCTCCACTTCGACGTATGGAGGTGGATCATGGCTGACAAATCGTTTGAAGACCGCGCCACCGGCGCGCTCATGGGCGCGCTGATCGGCGAGGCGCTGGCGGTGGGGCCGCACTGGTATTACGATCTGGACGAGTTGCACGCTGCCCACGGGCCGTGGATCAGCGACTACACCACGCCCAGGCCCGGGCGCTACCACGACGGACTCAAGGCCGGCGAATCTTCGCAGGCCGGGCTGCTGCTGGAGCTCACGATGCGCTCGCTGGCCGAGCGCGGGCACTACGACGAAGCCGATTTCTGCGCGCGGCTCGACCGCGACTTCTTCCCGCAGATCGACGGCACCCCGAACAACGGCCCCGGCGGCTACACCAGCCAGTCGATGCGCGAGGCCTGGCGCCTGCGCGTCACATTCGGCAAGCCCTGGGGCGAGGTCGGCGGCTGGGCCGACGACACCGAGGCGGCCGAGCGCACGCTCGCCATCGCGGTGCGCGATGCGCGCGACCCGCTGGCGCTGGCCACGCACGTCAGCAGCAATACCGCGCTCACGCAGATCGACGACGTGGTGGGTGCGATGACCACGGCCTACGGCCTTGCGCTCGGCCAGCTCGTGCAGGGTGAGCGCTTCGACGGCTCGATCAGCGGCAAACTGCTCGCGCTCGTGCGCAGCGGCAAGCTGCCGTTTCACAGCGTGACCACCGCCGCGCAGGACGCCGTGCCGCCCGGCCCCGAAAAGCCGCGCAAGGCCGGGCAGTTTTCCTCGCCCGACGCGCTGATCGGCATGGGCCACATCGCCGCCGCCGCGCTCGACCCCGCCATACGCATCGAACCCGCATGGAAGGTCTCGCAGGTCTACGGCATGCCCTGCGCCGTGTATCACCAGTTTCCGGCGGTCTATCACCTCACCGCGCGGTTCGCGGACGACTTCGAATCGGCGGTGCTGCACGCGGTCAACGGCGGCGGACAGAACCAGGCGCGCGCCATGCTCACGGGCGCGCTCGTCGGCGCCATGGTGGGGCTCAAGGGCATACCCGAGCGTTTCGTCACGGGGCTGGACCGGCACGAGGAGCGGCTCGCGCTCGCCCGCGCCATCGCCACGCAGGCAGCGCAGTAGGCCGCGGGAGGAAAACCATGGTGACACGTTACGACGTGCGGCTGCTGCACAAGAAGGAAGTGGCCGAGCACACGCTGGAATTCACGCTTGAAAAGCCCCAGGGGTTCGAGTACCGCGCCGGGCAATTCGGCGACATCGTTCTGCCGGCTTCGACCGGCCTGGACGAGAGCCACAACAAGCACGGCTTCTCCTTTGCCAGCGCTCCGTTCGAGGACACGCTGCGCATGGCCACGCTGATGCGGCCGAGCAAGTTCAAGCAGGCCGCGGCGCAGGTGCCCGACGGGACCGTCGTCGGGCTGCTGGCGCTCTGGGGCAGCTTCACGCTGCACAAGAACGCCGACATCCCCGCGGTGTTCATCACCAGCGGCATCGGCATCACTCCCGTGCGCGGCATCATCGCGCAGGCCACGCACGAGCAGGCGCGCCACGACATCACGCTGATCTACGCCAACGCCAGCAGGGCGCAAACGGCCTACCACGAAGAGTTCGTGCAACTGGCCGCGCGCAACCCGCACTTTCGCTATCTGCCGGTGTTCACGCAGGCGCAGGGGCCGCTCACGGCCGAGGCCCTGCGGTCGCAGGTGAGCAAGCTCGCGGCAGCCATCGTCTACCTCTCGGGCGCCAAGAGCACGATCGCCAGCATGCGCGCACTGGCGCTGCAGGCCGGGGCCGACGAAGACCAGTTGCGGACCGAGGAATTCGAGGGCTATTGAACCGCCTGGCCTCGCTGCGGCAGCCAACGCCAGGGCCTCAACGAGCGAGAAGCGCCACTGCACGTGCCTGCATCGCCAGACCCTGCCCCACGGGACCCATGCGCTCGGCGGTCTTGGCCTTCACGCTCACCTGTCCCACGTCGATGCCAAGCGCCCCGGCGATGCGCTCGCGCATCGCCGGAATGTGCGCGGCCAGGCGCGGCGCCTGGGCAATGACAGTGCTGTCCACGTTCACGATCTGCCAGCCCGCGGCCTGCACCACGCGCGCGGTCTCCGTCAGCAGCACGCGTGAATCGGCGCCGCTCCAGCGCGGATCGGTATCTGGAAAATGGCTGCCGATATCGCCCAGCGCGGCTGCACCCAACAGTGCGTCGGTGATCGCGTGCAGCAGCACGTCGGCGTCGGAGTGGCCCAGCAGCCCCTGCGCGTGCTCGATCGACACGCCACCGATCACGAGCTTCCTCCCCGGCACGAGCGCATGGATGTCCCAGCCCTCGCCCACACGCATCTGCGGCCATGTGTTCATCGGCCAAGGCCCTTCAATATTTTTTCGGCAAGCATGAAATCCTCGGGATAGGTCACCTTGAAATTGTGCGCACTGCCGCGCACCAGCAGAGGCTGGTGGCCCGCGTGCTCCATGGCACTGGCCTCGTCCGTGACGCCGGCAAAACCCTCCGAGGCATGCGACCGCAGCGCCGCATGCAGCGCCCCGAGGCGGAACATCTGCGGCGTCTGTGCCAGCCACTTGTCGCCACGCGGCACCGTGCGGCGCACGCGCCCGCCACGCGCCACCTTCAACGTATCGGGCAGGGGCAATGCCAGCAGCCCGCCCACCGCATCGCCCGCGCAGGCATCGATCAACGCATCCACGAGCACGGGCGTCACGAGGCAGCGCGCCGCGTCGTGCACCAGCACCCAGTCCGCGTCCGACGCGCCGCTAGCGCGCAGATGCGCAAGGCCGTTGAACACGCTTTCGGCACGCGTGGCGCCGCCGCAGTGCGCCACCTCCCAATCCGAGGTGGTGGCAAGCGTGGCATCTCCTGGCGCCACGACGACCAGCACGCGGCCGATGCGCGCCACGGCCGTCAGCGCAGCCAGCGTGTGTTCGATCAGCCGACGACCCGCGAGGATCTCGTATTGCTTGGGTCCGGCGGTACCCGCGCGCGAACCGGTGCCGGCGCAGGGCACGAGCGCGATCAACGCCGGCGCATCAGCCATGCAGCAGGTTCCACAGGCGAGCCGCGGTGACGGGCATCTGCAGGCGCGGGGCCACGTCCGCATGGCCCGCGCGGTCCAGCGCGTCGGCTATGGCATTGATCACGCAGGGTGCGGCGCCTATGGTGCCGAGCTCACCCACGCCCTTGACGCCCAGCAGGTTGTTCCGGCAAGGCGTGGATTCGTCCATCTCCATGCGCAGCTCGCAGGCAAAATCCCGGGCACGTGGCGCGGCGTAATCCATCAGGCTGCCCGTGAGCAGCTGCCCCGACTCGCCGTCGTACACCACGCGCTCCATGAGCGCCTGACCTATGCCCTGCACCGCGCCGCCCACCAGTTGCCCACGCACGATCATCGGGTTCACCACACGACCGATGTCGTTCACGCCCACATACGACTGAAGCGAAACGATGCCGGTCTCGGGGTCGATCTCCACCTCGCACAGATGCGCGCCATTGGGCCAGGTCGGACCCGCCACGGTGTGCGTGTGCTCCACGTGGATGTGCCTTGCGCTCTGGCGCGCGGCAAGTTCGAACAGGCCGATGCCTCGGTCCGTACCCGCGACCATGAAGCGCCCCGCCGCGTAGCGGATGTCCGGCTCGGCCACCTCGAGCTCGCCCGCGGCGAGCTTGCGCGCCTGCGCGAGCGTGTGCTGCGCACCCGTGGCCATGGCCGAGCCGCCGGTGAACAACGAGCGCGATCCGGCCGTGCCGTAGCCATTGCCGCGGTCGGTGTCGCCAAGCACCACGCGCACCTGAGCGATCGGCACGTCGAAGACATCGACCACGAGCTGCGCCAGCGACGTGGCGATGCCCTGCCCCATCTGGTTCACGGCCGAAAAAACCTCGATCACGCCATCGGCGCGCACCTCCAGCGTCACATGTTCCTCGAATGCGTTGCCGCCGGTCCACTCGAGAAACGTGGCCACGCCCAGGCCGCGCCAGCGCCCGCGCGCAAGCGACTTCCGCGCCCGCTCGGCAAAGCCCGGCAGGTCCGCGAGCGCAAGCGCCTGCTCCATCACATGCTCGAAGCGCCCCACGTCATAGGTCTGCCCCATGGAATTGGTGTAGGGCATCTGTTCGGGGCGTATGAAGTTGCGCCGGCGCAATTCGAAGCGGTCCATGCCGATCTGCCGCGCGGCCTCGTCCATGAGGCGCTCGATATTGAAGATCGCCTCGGGCCGGCCCGCGCCACGGTACGCCCCGGTGGGCGCCTGGTGCGTGAGCACGGCGCGGAAATGAAAATCGATCGTCGGCACGTCGTACACGCTGGTCTGCACCCACGGGCCCACGAGCAACTGGATCGCGGTGCTCGTGGACGTCGGGTAGGCGCCGACGTTGGCCTCAGAGCGCAGGCGCAGCGCGAGGATGCGCCCGTCCGCGTCCAGAGCCAGCTCCGCATGCGCATGCACGTCGCGCCCATGCGTCGTGGAGCTGAACTCCTCGCTTCGCTCGCCGCTCCAGCGCACCGCCGAGCCGAGCGCACGCGCGGCCCAGCCGATGGCCGCATCCTCGGGATAGGAGCCCACCTTCATGCCGAAGCCGCCGCCCACGTCGCCCACGCGCACGCGCACCTGCTCGGGCGCAAGGCCCAGCGCATGGGAAACCGCCTTGCGCACCGAGGTCGGCATCTGCGACGACACGTGCATGTCCAGCCGGCCCGCGGCCGCGTCCCAGCGCGCACGCACACTGCGCGGCTCAAGCGTCAACGCGGCCACGCGCTGGTGCACGAGGTCGAGCCTGACGACATGCGCCGCGCGCGCAAACGCCGCATCGGTCGCCTCGCGGTCGCCGTGACGCGCTTCGCAGGCGATGTTGTCGGGCGCATCGGCCGTGACGCACGCATCGGCGCGCAGGGCCGCTTCGAGCGAAGGCACGCACGGGCGCTCTTCGTACTGCACCTGCACGGCCTCGGCCGCATCACGGGCCTGCTGCAGCGTGTCAGCCACGACCAGCGCCACTGCCTCGCCAACGAAACGAACCTCATCCACAGCAAGTGGATAGCGCACCGGCGCCGCGCACGGGCTGCCGTCAGCCCGGCGAAAGGACACACCGGGCTTGATGGGTGGCATGCCCGCCACGCACAGGTCGACGCCCGTGAACACACCGCGCACGCCCGGCATGGCCTGCGCCCTTGCCGCATCCACGCCGCGGACCACCGCATGCGCGTGCGGCGAGCGCACGAACACAGCCCAGCCATCCCCGCGCTCGCAGACATCATCGACAAAGCGGCCACGGCCCTGCAGCAGCGCCTCATCTTCAACGCGCTGCACGGCGCGGCCGCTGCCATAACGCGTGGCGATGGGGGTGGGGGTGTCGTCCATGGTGAATGCGATGCGTGCGCCCAGCGTTGTGGAAGCGGCAACTATAGGCGACGACGGCGCAGGCAGAGAAGGCTGCTTGCGCCGCGACGGCGGCCCGCACGAAAAGGGACCACCTTGGCGGTGACTCAGGCGAGGACGCTCAGATACTGGCCCACGACGTAGTCGGCTGCCGCAGCACCTGCGGGCGGCGTGGCAGGCATCGGCACCGGCGGCATGGCATCACGCCTGGCGCCATCCAGATCGGATTGCGCCGCCCCGATCGAACGCTGCGCCGTCACGGAGCGCCTTGAGGCATCCTGCGAGCGCTGGTTCAATCCGCTCGCGCGCTCCTGTTCGCGATCGGCGCTGCGTTGGGCCGCGTCAGCCTCGGAACGCAGACGCTGTGCCGTGTCCTGCGCTTGCCTGGCCTCCTGCTGCGCCGCCGACAGACGGGACTGCGCCGACATCCCGCCCAAAGATGAGGTGATGGTCATCGGCATGGTCCGTACCCTTCGCGACACCACAACCGCATGCGCCTCAGGCGTGTCCATCGTAGGCGCGCAGCAACCGGGCATTGCGCGAATCCGCTGCATCGCCGTTCGCGGGTTCGGCCTGATCCTGGCCCGCAGTCTGATCAGACTGGGCCGCGAGCTCCTGCGCGCGGGCGCTGAGCGTGACACGGGTGCCGTCCTGCGGCTCCTGCACGGCCTGCTGTGGCGGCGCATCGCCCTGCGGGTCCCGGCTCGCCCCGGACACGCCCTGGGGCGAAACCAATGCGGAAAGGCGCTGGGCATCACTGCTGACCGATGCGGTAGGCATGACGAACTCCTGTGGTTGCACTGGCCATGCTAGTCCACTTGACAACAAAAATAAAGTCGGCCCTGAAGAGCGGCCAGAAGCGCCGCGGCGGCGACGGCGGAAGGCTTTCGAGCACCTTCTCTAAAATAGGCGCCTCACCCCCTCCCCACAGCGGCCGGGGGTTTGTGTCGTTGTCTTTCGGTTTCATCTTCATGCAACTCCCCACCCTCGTCCGCGGAAAACGCTACACCATGCCGCGCCCCGTGGGCAGCAGCGATGCGCTGCTGCTGGCGCGCCTGGCCGGGCGCGAGGCCGCCGACCGGCACACCACCGCCATCGTCTGCGCCGATGCATCCGACGCGCGCCGCCTGATGGACGAGATGGCCTTCTTCGCGCCCGACCTGCGCAGCGCGCTGTTTCCGGACTGGGAAACGCTGCCCTACGACAACTTCTCGCCGCACCAGGACCTGATCAGCGAGCGGCTCTCGACACTCTGGCGCATTCGCCAGGGCGAGGTGGACGTGGTGCTGGTGCCGGCCACCACGGCGCTGTATCGCCTGGCACCGCCCTCGTTCCTCGCGGGCTACACCTTTCACTTCAAGACCGGGCAGAAGCTCGATGAAGCCAGGTTCCGCGCCCAGCTCACGCTCGCGGGCTACCAGCACGTGGCGCAGGTGGTGGCGCACGGCGAATACGCGGTGCGCGGCGGGCTGATCGACCTGTTTCCCATGGGCTCGGCCCAGCCGCTGCGCGTGGATCTGTTCGACGACGAAATCGACTCCATCCGCACCTTCGACCCCGACACGCAGCGCAGTCTCTACCCCGTGCCCGAGGTCCGGTTGCTGCCGGGGCGCGAATTTCCGATGGACGAGGAAGCGCGCACGCGCTTTCGCAATCGCTGGCGCGAGCTGCTCGAAGGCGATCCGACCAAGAGCCGCATCTACAAGGACATGGGCGCGGGCCTGGCGACCGCAGGCATCGAGTACTACCTGCCGCTGTTCTTCGATGCGACCGCGACGGTCTTCGATTACCTGGGCGAGGCCGCCACGCTCGTGCTGCACGGGGACCTGGAAGCCGCTTTCCAGCGCTTCTGGCAGGACACGCGCGAGCGCCATCGCCTCCTGGCCGGCGACCCAGAGCATCCGGCACTGCCACCTGAAGCACTGTTTCTCACGAGCGAGCAGTTCTACGGCAACGCGAACGCACATGCCCAGCTTGCCCTGCGCCCGGCAGACGCCAATCCAGACGATCCGCAATTTCGGCCACTGCCTGATCTCACGGCCATCCGCGGCGCCGAAGACCCGATCGCCAGGCTGCACGCCCACATTGCTCGCACGCCGCACCGCGTGCTGCTGCTGGCCGAAAGCGATGGCCGGCGCGAAAGCCTGCTGGATTTCCTGCGCGCCAGCCACCTGAATCCGCCCTCTTTTGATTCGCTGGAGGAATTCCTGGGCGCGCAGGGCGAGCGCGTGGGCATGGCCACCTCGGCGCTCGCCAACGGGTTCAGCTGGCAGGAGCAGGGCATCGACTTCGTCACTGAAACCGAGCTGTTTTCGGCCGCCGGCGGCGCGCGGCGCCGACGCAAGCAGGAGCAGACGAGCGACCTGGAGGCGATGATCAAGGACCTCGCCGAGCTGCAAATCGGCGACCCGGTCGTGCACGCGCAGCACGGCATCGGCCGCTACCGGGGCCTGGTGAACATGGACATGGGGCAGAAGAACCCTGACGGCACACCAGCGCTGCAGGAATTCCTGCACCTGGAATACGCCGACCAGGCCGTGCTCTACGTGCCCGTGAGCCAGCTGCAGCAGATCAGCCGCTACAGCGGCATCGCGGGGGACGAAGCGCCGCTGCACAAGCTCGGCGGCCACCAGTGGGAAAAGGCCAAACGCAAGGCGGCCGAGCAGGTGCGCGACACCGCTGCCGAGCTGCTCAACATCTACGCCCGCCGCGCGGCGCGCGAGGGCTTTGCCTTTCGGTTCTCGCCGCAGGATTACGAGCAGTTCGTGAGCGATTTCGGCTTTGAGGAAACGGCCGACCAGAACGCCGCGATCCACGCCGTGATCCAGGACATGATCAGCCCGCGCCCCATGGATCGCCTCGTGTGCGGCGACGTGGGCTTCGGCAAGACCGAGGTGGCGCTGCGCGCGGCCTTCATCGCCGTCACCGGCGGCAAGCAGGTGGCACTGCTCGCGCCCACTACCTTGCTTGCCGAGCAGCACTACCAGACGCTGGTGGATCGCTTCGCGCGCTGGCCGGTGAAGGTGGCGCAGGTGAGCCGCTTTGCCTCGGGCAAGGAAAGCACGGCCGCGCTCAAGGGCCTGGCCGAGGGCAGCGTGGACATCGTCGTCGGCACGCACAAGCTGCTTTCCACCTCAACCAAGTTCAAGAACCTGGGCCTGCTCATCATCGACGAGGAGCACCGCTTCGGCGTGCGCCACAAGGAGGCGATGAAGGCCATGCGCGCCGAAGTCGATGTGCTCACGCTCACCGCCACGCCGATTCCGCGCACGATGGGGATGGCGCTGGAGGGGCTGCGCGATCTTTCCGTGATTGCCACCGCGCCGCAGCGGCGCCTGGCGATCAAGACCTTCTTGCGCGAAGAAAATCAAGGCGTGATCCGCGAGGCGGTGCTGCGCGAACTCAAGCGCGGCGGGCAGGTGTACTTCCTGCACAACGAGGTGGAGACGATAGAAAACCGCCGCGAGAAGCTGCAGGAAATCCTGCCCGAGGCGCGCATCGCCGTCGCCCACGGCCAGATGCCCGAGCGCCAGCTCGAACACGTGATGCGCGACTTCATCGCCCAGCGCACCAACGTGCTGCTGTGCTCGACCATCATCGAGACCGGCATCGACGTGCCCACGGCCAACACCATCCTGATCAGCCGCGCCGACAAGTTCGGCCTGGCGCAACTGCACCAGTTGCGCGGGCGCGTGGGGCGCAGCCACCACCAGGCCTACGCCTACCTCATGGTGCCCGACGTGCGCGGCCTCAAGGGGCACGCGGCGCAGCGCCTGGAAGCCATCCAGCAGATGGAGGAACTGGGCAGCGGCTTCTACCTGGCGATGCACGACCTGGAAATCCGCGGAGCGGGCGAAGTGCTGGGCGAGAACCAGTCGGGCAACATGATCGAGGTGGGCTTTCAGCTCTACAACGAGATGCTGGCCGAGGCCGTGCGCAGCCTGAAGGCCGGCAAGGAGCCCGACCTGCTGGCGCCGATGCAGGCCACGACCGACATCAACCTGCACGCCCCGGCGCTGCTGCCCAGCGACTACTGCGCCGACGTGCAGACGCGCCTGTCGCTCTACAAACGGCTGGCCACCGCGCACACCAGCGATCAGATCGACACGCTGCTCGAAGAAATCGTGGACCGCTTCGGCAAGCTCCCGGCCCAGACGCAGACCCTCGTCGACGTGCACCGCCTGCGCGTGCTGTGCGCGCCCTACGGCGTGACCAAGGTGGACGCGGCACCGGGCGTGATCACCATCAGCTTCGTGCCGCAGCCGCCGATCGACCCCATGTCCATCATCCGGCTGGTGCAGAAAAACCGCGACATCAAGCTCGCGGGCAATGAGAAGCTGCGCATCGAACGCCAGCTCCCCGAACCGATGCAGCGCGCGCAGATGGTGCGCGACCTGCTGCGCAGCCTGGGCGAGCCGATGAAGGAGGCGGTGGCCGCGTGAGGGATGTCGTTCAACTCAGATATTTCCATATATAAATTGCATTTGTTATATCCAAATAGATTTATATTCGACCTAAATATAGTGGTTAACCCTTAAACTCAGCCATCGGCCCAGCCCGTGGCGCTTTCGCTGCCTCCACCGATGCGCACGGGCCTGTCGCCATTTGTGATGGATTCAAAAGGTAAACACTCATGTTCAAACAAGTCTTCTCGGCGCTGGCGCTTGCCGCGCTCGCGGTGTCGGTTCAGGCCGCCGACGTGCTCAAGGTGGCGGCCACGCCGGTGCCACACGCGGAAATCCTGAATTTCGTCAAACCCAGACTCCAGGCCGAAGGCATCGAGCTGCAAGTCAAGGAATTCAGCGATTACGTGCAGCCCAACATGGCCGTGGCGGACAAGCAACTTGACGCCAATTTCTTCCAGCACCAGCCCTACCTGGACAGCTTCAACAGAGACCGCAAGACCAACCTGGTCGTCGTGCCCAACGGCAAGGTGCACGTGGAGCCGTTTGGCGCCTATTCCAACAGGATCAAGAACCTGAAGGATCTGAAGGACGGCGCAACGGTGGCCATTCCGAACGATCCGTCCAATGGCGGGCGCGCGCTCATCCTGCTGGCCAAGCAGGGGCTGATCACGCTCAAGGACCCCGGCAGTCTCACGCCCACGCCATTGGACGTGGTGCAAAACCCGAAAAAGCTGAAATTCCGCGAACTGGAAGCGCCACTGCTGCCACGCGCGCTGCCCGACGTGGATCTGGCGCTGATCAACACCAACTACGCGATCGAGGCCAAGCTGAATCCGACCCAGGACGCGCTCTTCATCGAAGGCGCCGATTCGCCCTACACGAACATCGTTGCCGCACGCGCCGATCGCGCCAACGACCCGGCCATCGCCAAGCTCATGAAGGCACTGCACTCACCCGAGACCAGGCAGTTCATCCTGGACAAATACAAAGGCGCCGTGGTTCCGGCATTCTGATCCGACAAGGCGATGGCACGCCGCCGGGCGGGCCGCTCACGCGCCCGCGCAGGATGCGCTGGCGTGCGACGGCATGACCTCCTGCAGAAAATCCAGGAAGCTGCGCACCGCCGGCGACATGCCCCGGCGCGAGGCGAACACCGCATGCACGATGGCCCGGGGTTGGCTCCACTCAGGCAGCAGCCGCACCAGGCGTCCGTCACGCAACTCGCTGGCGACCATGTAGTCGGGCAGCCACCCCATGCCGGTGCCCGCCATGGCGGCGAACTTGAGCGACAGCAGATCGTCGATCACGCAGCGCGGCGCGATCTCCAGACTTTGTGCCTTGCCCTGGGGGCCGACGAGCTGCACGGTGCACTGGCCCTCGCGGCTGGACGGCATGAGCACATCCACCCGTGCCAGATCATCCAGCGTCGCGGGCGTGCCCTGGCGCCTGAGCTGCGCGGGGCTGGCCACCAGCACCGGGCAGACTTCATCAAGGCGCTTGACCACCATGGAGCCGCTGTCCTCCAGCGAGGTACGCACACGCAGCGCCACGTCCACACCCTCCTCCACTAGATTCACCACGCGGTTGGTCACCTGCAGATCCAGGCGCACCTCGGGGTAGCGATCCAGATAGAAGGGCAGTTGCTGTGCCAGCACGGTCTGCGCCAGCGTCACCGGGCAGGTCACGCGCACCGTGCCGCGCGGCACGGCCTGCACCTGCGCCACCGCATCGGCAGCGGCCTGTGCCGATTCGCGCACCGCCGCACAATGGGCCAGAAAGGCCTGCCCCGCATCCGTGAGCGAGAGCGTGCGCGTGGTGCGTTGCAGCAGCCGAACGTCCAGTTGCGCCTCCAGCTCGGAGATGCGCCGCGACAGGCGCGACTTCGGGATACCCAACGCCCGTCCTGCCGCGGCAAAGCTGCCACGCTCCACCACCTCGGCGAAGTAGAGCATGTCGTTCAAATCATGCATGGTTCTATTTTCAGGACAATCAAACGCAATAATGCTTATCAATTCCACATAGCGCGCATTCGATAATACTTCGCGCACCCACTTTCGGGTTTACCCGGTGCAACACCCACGAAAGCCGATCACTCCGAAGGAGCAAACATGAGCAAAGTTCAACTCGCCATCGTCTACTACAGTGCCTATGGCACCAACCATGCCATGGCGGAAGTAGCCGCCGAAGCAGCCAAGGCGGCGGGCGCCGAGGTGCGTCTGCGCAAGGTGCTGGAAACCGCGCCACAGACGGTCATCGACTCGGTGCCCGCCTGGAAGGCATTCCAGCAGAAGACCGCCGACGTCCCGGTGGCCACGCCCGAGGACCTGACCTGGGCCAACGCCTATCTGTTCAGCGCTCCCACGCGCTTCGGCACCGTGGCCAGCCAGATGCGCGCCTTCATCGATACGCTCGGCCCCATCTGGCAGCAGGGACACCTGTCCGGCAAGGTGGCGAGCATGATGACCAGCGCGCAAAACGTGCATGGCGGGCAGGAAACGACGATCACGGGCATGTACACCACGTTCGCGCACTGGGGCTCGATCATCGTGCCGCCCGGCTTCACCGACGCGGCGATGTTCAAGGGCCTGGGCAACCCCTATGGCGCCAGCAACAACATGGGCCCGCTGAACGAAGAGGTGGCGGACATCATCCGCTACCAGACCAAGCGCCTCGTGACGTTTGCCCAGAAGCTCGTCGCTTGAGGCACCCGAAAAGGGGCGTGGCTACCACGCCCCTACCATGCGCCCTTGTGCTCGGGCACGAGCCGCACCAGCATGAACAGCGCCGCCACCAGCGCGGCAGCGGTCACCGCGTAGATCCAGGCCTGCGCCACGCCCGGGTCCTGCACCGGCGCCAGGATGGCGGTGCTGATCGAGACGATCAGAATGGTGCCCACCTGCATGAACATCGAGCGCATGGCCGCGAGCGATGACGCGTGCCGCGGCGCCAGCTGCAGCCCCGCGTTGCGGCTGGCGGGATTGACGATGCCTATTCCCGTTCCGGCGATGAAGGTCGCGCCGACCAGCCACGCGTAGGGCGGAATGCCTGCCTGCGGCGGTATCGCCAGCAGCAGCAGCCCGGCGGCCGCCAAGGCGCCGCCCAGGGCGATGGGTTTGCGGTAACCCGTGCGCCGCAGCACCATGATCGCCAGCACCGACATCACCACCGCGGCCAGCCCTTGTGCCACCAGCAGCGTGCCCGCCGACAACGCATCGATGTCGTAGCGGTTGGTGGCATACAGCGGCGCCAGCACGATCGCGCCCACGGGAATCCCGCCGAACATGATGTTCACGAGGTTGACGGTGCCGAAATCCGCGCCGAACAGCAGGCGCGGCGCGATGAAAGGCTCGGCCGTGCGGTTCAGATGGCGCACGAACGCCCAGCCAGCCAGCACGGCGATAGCCAGCGGCAGCCACACCACGGGCGCCAGCAAGGGCACGTCGCGTTCGCCCAGGTAGTTCACGCCCAGCATCCCGCCGAGCACACACGCCGCCAGCAGACTCATGCCCCGCAGGTCCAGGCTGGCCGAGGTGCGATGCCGCCTGCGATCATGCGGGATCAGGCGCCAGGCGAAGATCAGGATGACGATGCCGATGGGCACGTTCACGAGGAACACACCGCGCCAGTCCCAGTAGTTGACGAAGAGCCCGCCGAAGATCGGCCCGATCATCGCGCCGATGGGAAAGATGCTGCCAAAGAGGCTCACAGCCCGGTCACGCGCGCTGCCGAAGTGATCGACGATGATGCCCGTGGCCGAAGGCGTGAAACCTGCGCCGCCCGCCGCCTGAATGACGCGCAGGGCAATGAGCGCGTAGATATTGGTGGCCAGCCCGCACAGCAGAGACGAGAGCGTGAACACCGCCACCGAGGCCAGAAACACGCGCCGCCTGCCGTAGCGCTCGCTGAGCTTGCCGGTGATGGGCACCGCCACCACGAAGCCCAGCGAATACGCGGTCAGCGTCCAGCCCGCCCAGTTGATCGTCGTGTCAAGCCCATGCTGCAGCGCATGCAGGGCCGTGGCGACGATGGTGGAATCCAGCGACATCATCAGGAGCGCCAGCGCGATCACGACGAAGACGGGCACGCGCGGCACCCCGCCTGCTCCGGCGGCAGCAGCCGCACCCTGTTCTTTTTCTTCCAGCATTCCGCCAGTGTGCCCGAGCACCAGTGAGCCTGCCCGCGCGTGGCACACTTTCGGGTTTTTCCGTTCGCCACTCCAACCCAAAGACATGCAAGACATCGTGCGGCAGATCGCCGCTGAAATCCACGCCACCGAACGCCAGGTGCAGGCCGCCGTGCAACTGCTCGACGAGGGCGCCACCGTGCCCTTCATCGCCCGCTACCGCAAGGAGGCCACCGGGGGGCTGGACGACGCGCAGTTGCGCGAGCTGCAGTCGCGTCTGAGCTATCTGCGCGAACTCGCCGAGCGGCGCGCCGCCATCCTCAAGAGCATCGAAGAGCAAGGCAAGCTCACGCCCGCGCTGGCCGCCGCGCTCGCCGCCGCCACCACCAAGCAGGAGCTCGAAGACCTCTACCTGCCCTACAAGCCCAAACGCCGCACCAAGGGCCAGATCGCGCGCGAATTCGGCATCGCGCCGCTGGCGGATGCCTTGTTCGCCGACCCCGCGCTCGACCCGCAGCAGGCCGCCCTGCCCTACGTCCGGCAGGACAAGGGCGAGGCCGGTGAAGACTTCACCAGCGTGTCTGCCGTGCTCGACGGCGTGCGCGACATCCTCTCCGAACGCTGGGCCGAAGACGCTGCGCTGGTGCAGGGCCTGCGCGAATGGCTCTGGACCGAGGGCCTGCTGCAAAGCCGCCTGGTGAGCGGCAAGAACGAAAACGACCCCGAGGTGGCGAAGTTTCGCGACTACTTCGACTACGACGAACCCATCGCCCGCGTGCCCAGCCACCGGGCGCTGGCCGTCTTTCGCGGGCGCCAGCTTGAAATCCTGGACGCAAAACTGGTTCTCCCGCAGGCAGAACAAGCGCCAGAAGCTCCCAAACCAATAGCGCAGCCCAGCCTCGCCGAAGGCCGCATCGCGCAGCACCTGCGCTGGCGCCACCAGGGGCGGGCCGCCGACGACCTGCTGCGCAAATGCGTCGCCTGGACCTGGCGCGTGAAGCTCAGCCTCTCGATCGAGCGCGACCTGTTCACGCGCCTGCGCGAGGCGGCCGAACAGGTGGCGATCAAGGTCTTCGCCGACAACCTGCGCGACCTGCTGCTGGCCGCGCCCGCCGGACCCAAGGTGGTGATGGGACTCGATCCCGGCATCCGCACCGGTGTGAAGGTGGCGGTGGTGGACGCCACCGGCAAGCTGCTGGAGACCGCCACCATCTACCCCCACGAACCGCGCCGCGACTGGGATGGCAGCCTGCACACGCTGGGTCGGCTCGTCGCCCGCCACGGCGTGCAGCTCATCGCCATCGGCAACGGCACCGCCAGCCGCGAGACCGACAAGCTGGCGGCCGATCTCATCAAATCCATACAAAATGTGGCTCAAACGCAGGCAGGACAAGTGTCAGAAGCTATTCAAAAAGTAGTGGTCAGCGAAGCCGGTGCCTCGGTCTATTCGGCCAGCGAATACGCCAGCCAGGAGCTGCCCGACGTGGACGTGAGCCTGCGCGGCGCCGCCAGCATCGCGCGGCGCCTGCAAGACCCGCTGGCCGAACTGGTGAAGATCGACCCCAAGAGCATAGGCGTGGGCCAGTACCAGCACGACGTGAACCAGAGCCAGCTGGCGCACACGCTGGGCGCAGTGGTGGAAGACTGCGTGAACGGCGTCGGCGTGGACCTGAACACCGCCAGCCCGCCGCTGCTGGCGCGCGTCTCTGGCCTGACGCAGACCACGGCGAAGGCCATCGTGCGCTGGCGCGAGCAGCACGGCGCCTTCGCCAGCCGCCAGCAGTTGCTGCAGGTGACCGGCCTGGGGCCGCGCGCCTTCGAGCAATCGGCCGGGTTCCTGCGCATCCGCGGCGGCGACAACCCGCTGGACATGACCGGCGTGCACCCCGAAACCTACCCGGTGGTGCAAACCATCCTGGCCCAGACCGGCCAGACCATAGACCAGCTCATGGGCCGCACCGAGCGGCTCAAGGCCCTGCGCCCCGAGCAGTTCGCCACCGAACGATTCGGCGCCATCACCGTGAAGGACATCCTCGCCGAACTCGAAAAACCCGGCCGCGACCCGCGCCCGGATTTCCAGGTCGCGCGCTTCAACGAAGGCGTGCAGGACATCGCCGACCTCAAGCCAGACATGGTGCTCGAAGGCACGGTGAGCAACGTCGCCGCCTTCGGCGCCTTCGTCGACCTGGGCGTGCACCAGGACGGTCTGGTGCATGTGAGCCAGCTTTCCAACCGCTTCGTGCAGGATGCGCGCGAGGTGGTCAAGACCGGCCAGATCGTGAAGGTGAAGGTGCTGGAGGTGGACGCGGCCCGCAAGCGCATCAGCCTGACGATGAAGCTGGACGCGCAGGCACCGCGGCGCGATGGCGCGGCAGAAAATCGATTCGAGGCTGCGGGCCGGAGCCACCCGCGCCAGCGTGCATCAACCGTCGAGGCCCCATCGGCCATGGCAGCCGCATTCGCCAAGCTGCGAAGCAAGCCGAACCGATAGCACCCATACGGGCAGCGGTGCTGCTGAACACAGCACGGCTGAATCAGCGGGGTTCCCGCGTCTGCCGCACCGTCATCGGCTGCATGATTCCCTGCCCCGGCGCGCTGCAACCGCTGTCGCAGCAAGCACCCGGCTGGGTGTTCGCCGTGATCGGGCGGTTCGGGTCGTGCACCACGCCGCGCTCCAGCAGGCGTTCAACGAGCTGCACCTTGCTGCCCACGGGGTAGTTGCGCCAGATTTCCTGCTTCATCGCGGCGGGCGAGCCGCCGCCGTGCAGACTGATGAGCGAGTACCAGCCGCCCTGGTACGAGGCGGTGAGGTCTTCGATGAAACGCGCGGCCTCAATGCGCTTGTCGTAAGGCACGGTGGGGCTGGCACGCAGCACGTCGGCCAGCTTGGCGGCCGTCTCGGGGTTGTGGTCTTCGTCCGGCCCCGGCAGCGCGACGATGAGGCCGCCCGAGACCTCGTGCGCCAGGCGGTGCATGTCGTAGATCTGCGTGGACATCAGCAGCTTGCCGATGTTGGCGTAGACCGGCTCGGGCATGAAGGTCTTGCTGTGCTCGTCCGGCTGCGCGTAGACGCTCGCGGCCACGCCGCAGGCGTAGAAGCCTTCGACGATCTTGATGAGTTCGACCATGGGCTCGCGCAGGCTGCTCACCTTGCCGGGGTCGTCGAAGCCGTTGGCTTCGCACATCAGCGCGCCCGCACCAATCAAGAGGTCGCCGAAGCCGGCGCGCGCGGCGATGCAGCTGTGGCGGTGGTGCGTGGCGTAGCTGTAGGTGAGGACGTGGCTGTGCTTCCAGTCACCCGCGTAGAACACGCGCTCCCACGGCACGAAGACCTCCTCGAACAGCACCACGGCCGTAGACTGGCCGTACTTGCGCGAAAACAGCGGCTCGCCATGCTCGGGCGTTTCGCTTGGCCGCCCCGCCACGCGCGAGACGATGGTGATGCCGGCCGCATCCACCGGCACCGCGCAGCACACGGCAAAGGCCGCGTCCTGCGGGCCCATGTTGCGGCTGGGCATGACGAGCAATTCGTGCATGTAGGGCGCGCCGGTCACGATGGCCTTGGCGCCGCTGATCCACACGCCCTTGCCGTCCTGGCGCACCACGTGCACGTAGGCATCCAGGTTGGCCTGCTCGTGGGGCTTCTTCGTGCGGTCGCCCTTGGCGTCGGTCATCGCGATGCCGATGGCCAGATCGTTGTCCTGCGCATGCGCGAGGTAGGCGCGAAAACGATCGCCCGCCTCACGCGTGCCGCTCGCGTCGTCGATGGCCGCGGTGGCCTGCGCCAAGCCGTTGAGCGCGTCGTGTGCCAGATAGCGCTGCGCGCAACCGGTTTCCTGGCACAGCACGCGAACCGCTTCGAGCTTGTTGAGCAGGTCGCCCGCGGCCTCGTTCACGTGCAGCATGCGCGGCACGATGCGGCCTCGGCTCGTCTGCGTGGCCAGCGCGATCGGCGCCAGCTCTTGCTTGAGCGCGAAGTCGTAGGTGTAGGCGAGCGCATTCACGCCCGGCACGAGTTCGGGCGCATCGGCCACGCTCTCGATGCGCCTGCCATCGACAAATACGCGGGGTTTGAGGCGCCTGAGCGACTCGCGGTAGGCATCCCCCGTCATCAAGGCCACCCGCGCGGGTGCGGCGTCTGTATTCATGCCCATCACTCTTCCCCTGAAACAAACATGAATATATTTGAACAGTGTTCAATGTTCTTGTCAATCTTACAATGAGTCGTATGCCTCTCACAGAAAAAAAAGCCACGACCTCCCCCATTTCCACCCACACCCAGCGCGACGAGCGCCGGCGCAAGCTCGCCGACGTCCGACAGGAACTGGTGCTGGATGCGGCACGGTCGGTTTTCTTTGAACTGGGCATGGAAAAGACCAGCATCCGCGAAATCGCGCGGCGCGCGGGTTACACGCCGGGGGCGCTCTACAGCTACTTTCCGAGCAAGGAGCACATCTATGGCGCGCTGCTGGGTGAATCGCTGGAGCGCCTGAACACCCAGGTGCAACTGGCGCTCGAGGCGGCCGCGAGTCCGGCCGAGCGGTTGCGCGCGGGCGCCAGCGCCTTCTTCGACTTCTACCGCGTGAACCCGCACGACCTGGATCTGGGCTTCTACCTCTTCCAGGGCATGGCGCCACGCGGCCTCACGCCCGAGCTCGATGTGCACCTGAACACCCGGCTGCGCGACGCGCTGCTGCCCTGCCAGGCGGCGCTGCAGGCCATGGGGCTGGACGAGGCCCGGGCCACGGCGGAAGTGACCGCGCTGTTTGCGCACATCGTCGGCCTGCTGGTGATGAGCCACACCGGGCGCATACGCATGTTCGGGCAGTCGTCGCAGGAACTCTTCAGCGCCTATCTTGCCCACCTACTCAAACGTGCGCAGGGTGGTAAATCCGCGTAGACCTGCGCAAATCTCGTGAGGGCGTCGATCAAAGGCGCGCTCGTGTCACAGGGGAAATTCCCGACCCCAAGCCACATGATTGCGCAAATCCCTCTTGAGTACCTTGCCCGCAGCCGACCGTGGCAACGGTGAAGACGAGAAGCTGACGAACTGCGGCACCTTGTAACGCGCCAATCGGCTCCTGCAGTGAGCCACGATGGCCTCAGGTGAAATCTCCTTCTCGCCCGTGTGCACGACCACGCCCACCTTCTCGCCGAGGACATCATCCGCCACTGCCAGGACAGCCGCTTCCAGCACCTCGGGCATGGCAAGCACCGCAGCCTCCACTTCCACGCTGGAGATGTTTTCCCCACCGCGGATGATGATGTCCTTCTTGCGATCCACCAGAAACAGCCGCCCATGGTCATCGACGCGAACAATGTCGCCGGTGTAGTACCAACCGCCCCTGAAGCTGCGCGCCGTCTCCTCCGGCTTGTTCCAATACCCCGCCGTCACATTGCCGCCGCGCGCGACCAGTTCGCCGACGTTCGGATCGTCGTCGAGCGCGACGATGCCCAGATCCACCGTCGGCACCGCATAGCCCACCGAATCGGCGAACTCCAGCGTGTCCTCGTCGGGCAGCGCGGCAATGATGGATGTGGTTTCGGTCATGCCAAAACCATTGGCCATCCGGGCGTGGGCAAAGGCCTGCTTGAGCTCGCGCACCAGCGTGGGCGCGATCGGCGCGCCGCCATAGGCCACCCAGCGCACACGCGTGCGATCAATGGCCTGAAACTGCGGCATTCTGAGGACCAGCGCATAGATCGTCGGCACGGTGATGATGAAGTTGATGCCCTCCTCGACGATGGCCGAAACGAATTTCTCCCTGTCGAACTGGGGCATGATCACCGCGGTGCCACCGAGGAAGGCCACCACCATCATCTGCGTGTTGCAACCCGTCACGTGAAACAGCGGCACCGAGATCAACGTGCGGATGTCCGACGCAGACGGCGCGCTGATCCTGAGCGCATCGATGATGTTGCGCGAGCTCGTCAGCAGGTTTTCGTGGGTGAAGGGAACGCCCTTGGCGTTTCCCGTGGTGCCCGAGGTATAGAAGATCGTGACCACCGAGGTCGCCGAAACGTCTGGCGCAAGATAAGGTGCGCCCTTGGGGCACTCGTGGTCCGGCCCGAGCTCGCGAACGACACCCGCGTCCTGGCGGACATAAGCCACCTCCTCGGCGGTGAGCCGCGTGTTCACCGCCACGGAAATGCCTCCGGCCATCATGACGGCCCAATAGGCCAGCACCCACTGCACGCCCGCCGGATGGGTGATGGCCACGCGTTCACCGTGCTTGAGGCCGCTGGCGCGCAGCCCACCGGCCATTTCGGCGCAGCGATCCCAGAGCTGCCGATAGGAAAGCCGCTCGCCGCCGAGCTCCACCACGGCCTCGGCATCTGGCATGCGCTGCACATGCCCCTGCAGCATGGCCAGCAGAGAAGCCGGTAGGTCGGTGTAATGTGCCGTGCCATCCGCGGCAATTTCCACCCCCCGGCGAACGAAGGGATTTCGCTCGCGGCCGATCATGCGAATCTGCGATGTCATGTTCCGTTTCCTGGTTGAGGCAGCTTCTGGTGCTGCCCGATGTTCACAAAGCCGGCGTCCGTCGGCGATTCAATAAAAGGCTTGCAGTCCCGTCTGGGAACGCCCCAGCACCAGCGAGTGGATGTCGTGCGTGCCCTCGTAAGTGGAATCCGCTTCGAGATTCATCACGTGGTGCATGATGCCGTAGCTCGCGCGCAGGCCGTTGCCGCCATGCATGTCCCTGGCCATGCGCGCGATCTGCAGCGCCTTCTCGCAGCTGTTGCGCTTGATGAGGCTGATCATCTCCGCGCTGCCGCGCCCCTCATCCAACAGGCGCCCCACGCGCAGGCAGCCCTGCAGGCCCAGCGCAATCTCGCTCTGCATGGTCGCAAGCTTGCCTTGGGCCAACTGCGTCTGCGCCAGCGGACGGCCAAAGGGCTTGCGCTCCATCGCGTAGTCACGCGCACGCATCCAGCAATCCTCCGCCGCGCCGAGTGCCCCCCAGGCGATGCCATAGCGCGCGCTGGACAGCGTGGCAAGCGGCCCTGTCAAACCCGTGGCCTCGGGCAGCAAGTGGTCTTCGGGCACGAAGACGTCGGTCAGCATCACCTCACCGGTCGAGCTGTTGGGCAGCCCCACCTTGTCAGCGATCCTGCGTACCTCCAAGCCCTGCGCACCCTTGGCCAGGATGAAGCCGCGCACCGCCGCAGGCCCGTTTCCGGCACCCTGCAGCTTGGCCCAGATGATGAAGAGATCGGCCACGGGTGAGAACGAAATCCACATCTTGTGCCCGTTCAGCCGATAGCCTCCGGGAATCTCTCGCGCACTCGTCTCCATCGCGGCCGGGTTGGAGCCATGCTCGGGTTCGGTCATGCCAAAGCAGCCGATCAACTCGCCCGTCGCCAGCTTCGGAAGGTAGGCGCTCTTTTGCGCCGGGCTGCCAAAGTGAAAGATCGAATTCATGACGAGCGAACCCTGCACGCTCAGAATTCCGCGGTAGCCCGCATCCACACGCTCGAGCTCGCGAGTGGCAATGCCATAGGACACGTGGCTCGCACCCGCGCCCCCGTAGCCATCGATCGTGCTGCCAAGCAGCCCGAGCCGTCCCAGCTCGCGGATGATGCCGGGGTCATAACCCGTGCGGTGCACCTCCTGCAAGTGCCCGCGCAGGTGCGTCTCGCAGAACTTGCGCAGTTCTGCCTGGGCGATGCGCTCCTCCTGCGTGAGCTGCTCCGTGAAATGGAAGGGATCCTTCCAGTCAAAATTCGAGGTCGTCATTCTGGGTATGTCTCCAAAGGGTTCATTCGATCCCGGCGCTGTCGCGGGCAGCGATCCGGTCGCGCCACTCCTGCAGCGCATGAAACCCGGCGTCGCGCGGTCGGAAATGAACCACGCGCGCCACCTCCAGCGCGCAGAACGCCGTGATGTCCGCTATCGTGAACCGCTCCCCCGCCACCCAGGACTGGCGCGCAAGCTGCTCATCCAGCCACGCGGCCGTTTTGAACACGATCTCCCTCTGCCCCTGCGCAAAATCGGGGTACTGTCTGCCCACCAGCGTCTCCATGTTCGGCAGGCTGTTGCGGATCCACGCAATGATCGGAGACATCCAGTAAAAATCCATGCGGCGATCGTGCATTTCGATCCACGCACGTTCCTCGGGGTCGCTGCCCATGAGATTGGGCTCGGGGAATTTCGCCTCGATCCAGGAGCAGATGGCCCTGGATTCGCCGAGGGCCCGGCCGTCGTCAAGCTGCAGGACGGGAATTCGAGCAAAGGGACTCAGCGCCTTGAAGCTCTCCGTGCGGTGCTCGTTTTTCATCAGATCGATATTCACGATCTCGACATCCGCGATCTGCTTTTCACGGATGAACATCAGCGCCCTGCGTGGATAGGGCGCCCTGTAGGCGGTGTACAGCTTCATTTTTGTTCTCGAAATTCCCAGGAATTTCCAGGCCCGGATTGCCCGTGGCCCATTCGGCATTGAAGCTGGCAGTCTTGCAGTGCCTGGCAGGTGTGACAAGCCTACAATTTCGATATCCGAAATCATGCAAGCCCCGCCCACTTCGCCCTCCACCCGAGCACAGACCCGGCTGTCGGGACGTTACGTGCGCGCTACCAGCGGCAGCCAGTCGCTTGAACGCGGACTGGCGCTGCTGCGTGCCTTCAAGTCCGGAACCAGCGTGCTGACCAATGCGGAACTGGCCAGCCGCGCGCGTCTGCCACGGCCCACCGTCAGCCGACTGACACGCTCACTCGTGGAGAGCGACTTTCTCGTCTACGACCACGCCCAACGCGGATATCGGCTTGCGCCGGTGTGCCTGAGCCTGGGCCTGAATTTCCGCTCGGCATGCACCGAGCTCGATCTGGCGCTGCCGCTGATGCGCGAAACCGCCGAGGCATTCAAGGTGAACGTGGGTCTGGCCGCGCTGGACGGAACTGAAATGGTCTACCTCGATTCGGTGCGCATGGGGCGCACCGGCATTCCCAGGCGTGTACTGCCCGGTACCCGGCTCCCGCTGACGCGCTCGGCGCTCGGCTGCGCTTATCTGGCTGCCGTGCCCGCCGTCGAACGCCAGGCTCTGATGAACTCGTTGACCGACGGGCACGGCACTGGCGACTTGCATGACCTGGCCGCCCAGGTGGAGCACGCTTGCAGACACGTCGAGGCCGTCGGCTACTGCTGGACCCAATGGCTGCCGCGCATCGTCTCCATTGCCACCCCCATCGCAAGTGGCCTGGGAGAGCACTACGCCCTGAACATCAGCGCCGCCGTCGGCGACACGCCCGACCCCGCCGTGATCGAAGCGCACGGGCAAGCCCTCCTCACGCTCAAGCGCCGGGTATCGGATGCCTGGGCCCGAAACAGCGCATGAACCTCGCGCCTCCCAGCGCATAACTGGCGCGGCGCACAAAAAAGGCCGAAGAAAACTCCGGCCCTTTCAAACGGCTGCCCCGGCAGCCTTACAGCACCTCGAACACCCCGGCCGCGCCCATGCCGCCGCCGATGCACATGGTCACGCACACGCGCTTGGCCCCGCGGCGCTTGCCTTCGATGAGGGCATGGCCCGTCAGGCGCTGGCCGGTCACGCCATAGGGGTGGCCCACGGCGATCGCACCGCCGTTGACGTTCAGGCGATCGGCCGGGATGCCCAGCCTGTCGCGGCAATAGATGACCTGCACGGCGAAGGCCTCGTTGAGCTCCCACAGGTCGATGTCCTGGACCGAGAGGCCCAGCTTCTTGAGCACCTTGGGCACGGCGAACACCGGGCCTATGCCCATTTCGTCGGGCTCGCAGCCGGCCACGGCAAAGCCGAGGAAGCGCCCGAGGGGTTTGAGACCCTTGCGGCTCGCGTAGTCCTCACTCACCACCACGCAGGCGCCTGCGCCGTCGGAATACTGGCTGGCATTGCCTGCCGCCACCAGGCCGCCGGGCAGCGCCGGCTTGATACCGCTGATGCTCTCCACGGTGGTGCCTTCGCGCAACCCTTCATCCTTGCTGACGGTGACCTGTTTCGTGATGAGGCCGAGCTGCTTGTCCGCAATACCCGCGGTGACGGTGATGGGCGCGATCTCGGCGGTGAACAGGCCTGCCGCCTGCGCCGCGCAGGCCTTCTGCTGGCTGGCCGCGCCGTATTCATCCATGGCCTCGCGGCCGATGTGATAGCGCTGGGCGACCTGTTCGGCCGTCTGCAGCATGCCCCAGTAGATCTCGGGCTTCTTCTTCTGCAGGGCGGGGTCGAAGATCATGTGCATGTTCATCTCCTGCTGCACGCAGGAGATGCTCTCCACGCCGCCGGCCACGTACACGTCGCCCTCGCCCGCGATGATGCGCTGGCTGGCGATGGCGATGGTCTGCAGGCCCGAGGAGCAGAAGCGGTTCACGGTCATGCCGGCGGTCGTGACGGGCAGATCGGCCATGAGCGCGATCTGGCGCGCGATGTTCATGCCGGTCGCGCCCTCGGGGTTGGCGCAGCCCATGATGACGTCTTCGACCTCGGCACCTTCGATGCCGGCGCGCTCGACGGCGGCGCGCACCACGTGGCCACCCAGCGTGGCGCCATGGGTCATGTTGAACGAGCCCTTCCAGCTCTTGGCGAGCGGCGTGCGGGCAGTGGAAACGATTACTGCGGATGTCATTGCGATGGTCCTTGTGTCTTCGGTTGCGTTCGGTCGCTTTCGGATTCAAGCAAAGCGCTTGCCTTGAGCCACCAGGCGCGCCAGCAGGGGCGCGGGCTGCCAGAACGCAGCGTCGTCGAGCGGGTTTTGCGCAAAGCGCTTCATCGTGGCTACCACGTTGAACAGGCCGAACTCATTGGCGTAGTTCAGCGGGCCGCCGCGAAACACCGGGAAGCCGTAGCCGAAGATGTAGACCACGTCGATGTCGCTCGCCTTGTTGGCAATGCCTTCTTCCAGGATGTGCGCGGCCTCGTTGACCAGCGAGAACACCAGGCGCTGCACGATTTCGTCGTCCGTCACCTTGCGCGGCGTGATGCCCTGGCTCTTGCGGTAGTCCTCGATCATGGCCACGACCCCTGCGTTCGGGATGGCGTCGCGCTTGCCCGGAACGTAGTCGTACCAGCCCTTGCCCACCTTCTGCCCGAAGCGGCCCTGCTCGCACAGCAGGTCCGCGGTCTTGCTGTACTTCATGCCGGGATGCTCGACGGCGCGGCGCTTGCGGATCGCCCAGCCGATGTCGTTGCCCGCGAGGTCGCTCATGCGAAACGGCCCCATGGCAAAGCCGAACTTCTCGATCGCCTTGTCCACCTGGGCCGGCGTGCAGCCTTCATCGATCAGGAAGCCCGCCTGGCGCACGTACTGTTCGATCATGCGGTTGCCGATGAAGCCATCGCACACGCCCGCCACCACGGCGGTCTTGCGGATCTTCTTGGCCACGGCCATGACGGTGGCGAGCACGTCCTTGGCGGTCTTCTCGCCGCGCACCACCTCCAGCAGCTTCATGACATTGGCCGGGCTGAAGAAGTGCATGCCCACCACGTCCTGCGGCCGCTTGGTGAACGCGGCGATCCTGTTGACGTCCAACGTCGAGGTGTTGCTCGCCAGAATCGCGCCGGGCTTGACCACGGCGTCGAGCTGCCTGAACACCTGCTCCTTCACGCCGATATCCTCGAACACCGCCTCGATGACGAGGTCGGCGTCCTTGAGGTCGTCGTAGCTCAGCGTGGTCGTGAGCAGGGCCATGCGCTGCTCGTACTTGTCCTGCTTGAGCTTGCCCTTCTTGACCTGCGCCTCGTAGTTCTTGCGCATCACGCCCACGCCGCGCTCGATGGCCTCGGGCTTCATCTCCAGCATGGTCACGGGGATGCCCGCGTTGAGGAAATTCATCGCAATGCCGCCACCCATGGTGCCCGCGCCGATCACAGCCACCTTCTTCACCTCGCGCAGCGGGGTGTCAGAAGACACGTCTGGAATCTTGCTGGCGGCGCGCTCGGCAAAGAACAGGTGGCGCAATGCGCGCGATTCGGCCGACCACATCAACTGCGTGAACAGTTCACGCTCGGCCAGCAGTCCGTCGGCAAATTTCTTCTTCGTCGCCGCCTCGACCGCGTCCACGCACTTGGCGGGTGCCGGGAAGTTCTTCGCCATGCCCCTGACCATGTTGCGCGCAAACTGGAAGTAGGCATCGCCCTGCGGGTGCTTGCACGGCAGGTTGCGCACCAGCGGCAGCGGGCGCGCATCGGCGATGCCACGCGCAAACGCCAGCGCCTCGTCCATCAGCGATTCGGCGGAGGCGGTGAGCTTGTCAAACAGCTTTTGCCCCGGCACGCCCGCGATGAATTCGCTCTTGACCGGCTCACCGCTCACGATCATGTTGAGCGCCGCTTCCACGCCGATCACTCGCGGCAGGCGCTGCGTGCCACCCGCGCCGGGCAGCAGGCCGAGTTTGACCTCGGGCAGGGCCACATTGCAGCCAGGCGCCACCACGCGGTAGTGGCAGGCGAGCGAAAGCTCCAGGCCACCGCCCATGCAGACGCTGTGAATGGCCGCCACCACCGGCTTGGCGCATTGCTCCACCAGAGAGATGACTGTGTGCAGGTTGGGCTCGGCAAAGGCTTTTTCGGTGCCGAATTCGGTGATGTCCGCGCCACCCGAAAAGGCCTTGCCCGCCCCCGTGATGACGATGGCCTTGACGGCAGCGTCCTGCTGGGCCTTGTCCAGCCCCGCCGCCAGCGCCTGGCGGGTGGCCAGACCCAGCCCGTTCACGGGCGGATTGTTGAGTGTGATCACGGCCACATCGCCGTGCACCTGATAGCTTGCCGTCATGCTGTCTTCCTTGTCAAAACGAAAAACGCCAAAAAAGTACGATCGTGCTTTTTGTGAAGTCTAAGCGCCGTTCACGGCGCAGTTTGTCCCGAGAGAGACAAAACCGCAAATGCAGCCAGCGATGGCCGATCTGGGCAAAGATGCACTCACCTTGGGCGTACGGACCACAAATGCACCATACAGGTGCATGCGATGTGCAACTCTGGTGCAATCACCTGCAAAAGACACTCTTGTCGTCAGGGGCGGCAACCTGGCACGGCTCATGCTGTACAGAGTCCATACCCCTACCCTGGATGGAGCACTCAGATGGCAAAAACCGTTTCCGACGTCATGAAGATGATGACCGACAAGGCCGTGCAGTTCGTGGATCTGCGCTTCACGGACACCCGTGGCAAGGAGCAGCACGTCACCGTGCCGGTGTCCGCGTTCGATGAAGGCAAGTTCAGCGCGGGGCACGCGTTCGACGGCTCGTCGATTGCCGGATGGAAAGGCATCGAAGCCTCGGACATGATTCTCATGCCCGATCCGAACACCGCCAACATCGACCCGTTCTTCCAGGAGCCCACGCTGATCCTGAACTGCGACGTGCACGACCCGAGCGACGGCCGGCCCTACGACCGCGACCCGCGCTCGCTCGCGCACCGCGCCGAGGCCTACCTCAAGAGCAGCGGCATCGGCGACACCGCCTACTTCGGCCCCGAGCCCGAGTTCTTCGTCTTCGACAGCGTGCGCTGGCACGCCGACATGTCCGGCTGCTTCCTGCAGATAGAGTCCGAAGAAGCCGCCTGGAACACCGGCACCGAATACGCTCACGGCAACTCGGGCCACCGCCCCGCCGTCAAGGGCGGCTACTTTCCGGTGCCACCGGTGGACAGCCTGCACGACATGCGCTCCGAGATGTGCCTGACGCTGGAGGCGCTGGGCATCCCCGTCGAGGTGCACCACCACGAAGTGGCCACCGCCGGCCAGCTGGAACTGGGCACAAAATTCAGCACCCTGGTGCAGCGCGCCGACTGGCTGCAACTGCAGAAATACGTGATCCACAACGTGGCGCACCGCCACGGCAAGACCGCCACCTTCATGCCTAAGCCCATCGTGGGCGACAACGGCTCGGGCATGCATGTGCACCAGTCGGTCTGGAAGGACGGCAAGAACCTGTTCGCGGGCGACGGCTACGCGGGCCTGAGCGAATTTGCGCTGTTCTACATCGGTGGCATCATCAAGCATGCGCGCGCGCTCAATGCCATCACCAACCCCGGCACCAACAGCTACAAGCGCCTGGTGCCGCACTACGAGGCACCGGTCAAGCTGGCCTACAGCGCGCGCAACCGCTCGGCCTCGATCCGCATTCCCTATGTCGCCAACCCGGTGGGGCGGCGCGTCGAGGTGCGCTTTCCGGACCCGCTGGCCAACCCCTACCTGGCGTTTGCCGCGCTGCTCATGGCAGGACTCGATGGCGTGGAAAACCGCATCCACCCCGGCGAAGCCATGGACAAGGACCTCTACCACCTGCCCCCGGAAGAAGATGCCAAGGTGCCTACCGTGTGCCACAGCCTCGACCAGGCGCTCGGCTATCTCGACCAGGACCGCGGCTTCCTGACCCGCGGCGGCGTGTTCTCGGACGCGATGATCGATGCCTACCTGGAACTGAAGATGGCCGAAGTCACGCGCCTGCGCCTGACCACCCATCCCATCGAATTCGACATGTACTACAGCATGTGAGCTTCAAGAGGCGCCATGAAATTCACCAAGATGCACGGCATCGGCAACGACTACATCTACGTCAACACGTTCGATGAGGCGGTGACCGACCCCTCGTCCCTGGCCGTGGCCATGTCGCGCCCGCATTTCGGCGTCAGCGCCGACGGGCTGGTGCTCATCGGCGCCTCGGATGCGGCGGATTTCGACATGCGCATGTTCAACGCCGACGGCTCCGAAGGCGAAATGTGCGGCAATGCCGTGCGCTGCATCGCCAAGTACGTTTATGAACGCGGCCTGACTCAAAAGACCACGCTCACGCTCGCCACGAAGGCCGGCATCAAGACGCTGGACCTGCGGATCGACGCGGGCCAGGTCACGCAGGTGCGCGTGGACATGGGCGAGCCGATGCTCGCGCCCGCGGCGATACCGGTCGATCTGCCGGGCGAGCGCGTGATTGACCAACCCATCGCCATCGGTGGCCAGACATGGCGCATGAGCTGCGTGAGCATGGGCAATCCGCACGCGGTGATCTTCGTGGACGACCCGTCGACCTTTGACGTTCACGGCATCGGCCGGCAGATCGAACGCCACCCGCTGTTTCCCCGGCGCACGAATGTGGAGTTCGTGCGTGTGCACTCACGCGAGCAGCTTGAGATGCGCGTCTGGGAGCGCGGCAGCGGCGAAACGCTGGCCTGCGGCACCGGCGCCGCGGCCGTCGTCGTGGCGGCCGTGCTGAACGCACGGACTGAGCGCAGCGTGCGCGTCAAGTTGCTGGGCGGCGAGTTGCACGTCCACTGGGACGAGGCCGACAACCACGTCTACCAGAGCGGTCCCGCAAGTTTCGTGTTTGACGGCGTCTGGCTCGCCTCATGAGGTAGCACAGGCCGCAAGCGCCGCACCGCCATGACCGCCGCGTTCGACTCCAGGATCCAGGAAGCCTACGACAGGCTGGCCACGCTCGTGGCGCTGGTGCGCGTGGACGGCGTCTGCCTGATGGTCAACACCGCGCTTGAAAACGCCTTGCACCAATCCCGGCGCAAGCTCACCGGGAGCAACGCGTTCGAGTGGTTTGCCGAGCCTGCCCCCATGCGCGAAGCGCTGCAACGCGTGGCCGACCAGACCGTGATGAGCAGCCGCCTGCAGGCGAGTCTGCACTTTCACCCGCCAGGATCATCCGATCTGCCGGTCCACGCGTGCGTGAGTCCGGCGCCATCCGATGGCCCTTTGCCGGTTGTGCTCGTGGAGATGACGGAAACCGAGCAGCAGGCCCGGCTCGAACGCGAGGAACATGCCAACGACCTGATCGAGGCGCACAAACAATTGCTGCGCAACCTGGCCCACGAGATCAAGAACCCGCTGGGGGGCATTCGCGGCGCCGCGCAGCTGCTGGCGCTGGACGCCGCATCGCGTGAAGTCAGCGAGTACACCGACGTCGTCATTCACGAAGTGGACCGGCTGCAAACGCTGGTCGACCGCCTGCTCGCTCCGCATCAGGGCGCCCCCGCCCGGGCGCGGCTGAACATCCACGAAGTCTGCGAGCGTGTGCGCATGCTGGTGCTCGCCGAATTCGCGCGTGGGCTTCAGATCCAGCGCGACTACGATGCGTCGCTGCCGGACCTGATCGGAGACCGGGAGCGCCTGATCCAGGCACTGCTCAACATCGTGCGCAACGCCGCACAAGCGCTGAGTCAGCGCATCGCCCAGGGGGATGCCCGCATCGTGCTGCGCACGCGCATCGCGCGCCAGGCCACGCTTGGGGGCAGGCGCCACCGGCTGGCAATCCAGATCGACGTCGAGGACAACGGTCCGGGCGTGCCGCAGGCGCTGCGCGAGCGCATCTTCCAGCCGCTGGTTTCCGGACGGGCGGGCGGCAGCGGGCTGGGACTGACGCTGGCGCAGACCTACGTGCAGCAGCACGGCGGCATCATCGAATGCGACAGCGTGCCGGGCCAGACCCGTTTCACACTGCTGCTGCCTCTGGCAGACTCACGCTGAGCACCACACATGCCTCGCACCGCCATGCACCCGATCTGGATCGTCGACGACGATCAGTCCATCCGCTTCGTGCTCGAGCGCGCGCTCGAACGCAGCGACCTGCCGGTGCGCGCGTTCACCGGCCCGGACGAGGTGCTGGCCGCGCTGCAGGCGGGCGAGACGCCGCAGGTGCTGGTGAGCGACATTCGCATGCCTGGCGGCAATGGCCTGGCCCTGCTGGCCGAGGTCAAGCGGCGCCTGCCGCTGCTGCCCGTCATCGTGATGACGGCCTATACCGACCTGGACAGCGCCGTCGGCGCGCTGCAGGGTGGTGCCTTCGAGTACCTGCCCAAGCCCTTCGACATCTCACGGGCGCTGGATCTGATCCGCCGCGCCGCCGACGAAAGCCTGCGCGCTGCCACGCCGCCCCCGGGCTCGCCGGACATCCCGCAGATGCTGGGCCAGGCCCCGGCCATGCAGGACGTGTTTCGCGCCATTGGCCGGCTGAGCCTGAGCCACACCACGGTGCTCATCACGGGAGAGAGCGGCAGCGGCAAGGAGCTGGTCGCCCACGCCTTGCACCGCCACAGCCCGCGCGCGAACGGGCCGTTCATCGCCATCAACACCGCCGCCGTACCGCGCGAGCTTCTGGAGAGCGAGCTGTTCGGCCACGAACGCGGCGCCTTCACAGGGGCGCAGGCCACCCGGCGCGGGCGCTTCGAGCAGGCGGCGGGCGGCACGCTGTTTCTCGATGAAATCGGCGACATGCCGCTGGAGTTGCAGACGCGGCTGCTGCGCGTGCTCAGCGACGGGCACTTCTATCGCGTGGGCGGCCAGGAGCCGCTCAGGGCCGACGCGCGCGTGATCACGGCCACGCACCAGAACCTGGAGCAGCGCGTGCGCGAAGGGCACTTTCGCGAGGACCTGTACCACCGCCTGAACGTCATCCGCCTGCGCCTGCCGCCGCTGCGAGAGCGCCGTGAGGACATCCCCATGCTCACGTCCTACTTTCTCGCACGCAGCGCGCGCGAGCTGGGCGTGGAAACCAAGCACATCGGCGAGGCAGCGCTCGCACAGCTGAGCGCGTTCGACTTTCCGGGCAACGTGCGCCAGCTCGAGAATCTGTGCCGCTGGCTCACCGTGATGGCTCCGGCGCAGACGATCGAGCTCGGCGACCTGCCCCCGGACATCGTCGCACCCACGCCCGGGCACCCTGCGTCCGAGGGCAGCGCGCAGATCGACGGCGCCACAACCGCGCACTGGCTCGGACCGCTGGCCGAGGAAGCGCGCCTGCGTCTGCAGGCCGGCGAGAGCGACATCTGGCGCACGCTCGGCAGTCTGTTCGAGACCCAGCTGCTGCGCACGGCGCTGGCGCTGACCGGCGGACATCGAGCGGAGGCGGCGCACAAGCTGGGCATTGGCCGCAACACCCTCACGCGCAAGATTCAGGAGCTGGGGCTCGATGACTGAGTGCCTGCCACCGCCCTCTTCGGCCCCGCGCAGTTGGCCTCGCCACGCTGCGGTTGAGGGGATACAGGCGGCAGGCAGGCCGCATCCGTGACCACGCGCCATGGCCCGCCTGCCCCGCCTCGTCCTTGCCGGTCAGCCGCACCTGCTGATCCAGCGCGCGCTGGACCAGCAGGCCATCTTCCTCGATGAGCAAGACCTCGCCCGCCTGATCGAAGTGCTGCGCATGGGCCTGGCGGATGAGCGCGTGCAGCTGCATGCCTACGCGCTGCGCACCCATGAAATCCAGCTGCTGGCCACGCCTGCCGCACCGCAATCGCTGGCCCGGCTGATGCAGACCATAGGCCGCCGCTATGTCGTCGCCTTCAACCACCGCCATGGCCGCAGCGGAACACTGTGGAATGGACGATTCAGCGCCGCCGCCGTCGAGCCGGGCGAGCCCCTGCTCACTGCGATGAGCTGGGTGGAGCAAAGCGGTGACACGGTTGAAGCGACCAGCGCCGCGCACCACCTCGGCCACCGCCGCGACCCGCTGATCACGGATCCCTCGGCCTACTGGAGCCTCGGCAACACGCCGTTTGCACGCGAGGCGGCATGGCGCGATCGGCTGATGGGCGGGATTGCCGAAGCCCAGGCGGCACGCCTGCGCCGTGCGGCTCGCGGGGGCTGGGCCTTCGGTTCGCCCGGGTTCATCAGCGCCGCCGGCGCGCACGGCCGTCCGGCCGCGCCACGCGCTCCGGGGCGCCCGCCACGCCATCAGCCTTTGATCTGACCCCTATTCAATCACCGACGTGTCTTGCCAATGTCCGGCGAGTGTGATGGCATCCCTCAGGCGGCCGTGACGGATTCTCCTGCGCCCTCACCGGGTTAGGTCAATTTTAATTTGTACTGACCCTTATTAAATTAACTAGTGTATTTGGCCTGTTTAATTGTTATCTGACCCCGTTTTATTGTTCTTGTGATGCGATTCGGCGAGTGTTAGCCTCACTGCCGAGTCAGCCATTGCCGGAGTCCATCTTGAGCCACCTCACCTGCGCCCCATCCGAAGAAATCCGCGCCGCCACGGCGGGCGGCCTGTATGACCCGCGTTTTGAACACGATGCCTGCGGCGTCGGTTTCGTCGCCCACATCAAGGGAGATCGCAGGCATGCCATCGTCACGCAGGCGCTCAAGATCCTCGAGCACCTGAACCACCGGGGCGCCGTCGGCGCCGATCCGCTCATGGGCGACGGCGCCGGCATCCTGCTGCAGATTCCGGACGGGCTCTATCGCGCCGAGATGGCCGCGCAAGGCGTGCAGTTGCCGCCCCCGGGTGAATACGGCGTAGGCATGATCTTCCTGCCCAAGGAGCATGCGAGCCGCCTCGCCTGCGAGGAAGAGCTTGAACGCGCGATCCAGGCCGAAGGCCAGGTGCTGCTGGGCTGGCGCGACGTGCCCGTCGACCGCGAACTGCCGATGTCGCCCACGGTGCGCGCCAAGGAGCCGGTGATCCGCCAGGTCTTCATCGGCCGCGGCGCCGACGTGATCGTGCAGGACGCGCTCGAGCGCAAGCTGTACGTGATCCGCAAGACGGCCAGCGCCGCAATCGAGAACCTGCAGCTCAAGTACAGCAAGGAATACTACGTTCCGAGCATGAGCAGCCGTACCGTGATCTACAAGGGGCTGCTGCTCGCGCACCAGGTGGGCGCCTACTACCTGGACCTGCAGGACGAACGCTGCGTCTCAGCGCTGGGCCTGGTGCACCAGCGTTTTTCGACCAACACCTTTCCCGAATGGCCGCTGGCGCACCCCTACCGCTATATCGCGCACAACGGCGAGATCAACACCGTGCGCGGCAATTACAACTGGATGCGTGCGCGCGAAGGCGTGATGAGCTCGCCCGTGCTTGGCGCGGATCTGCAGAAGCTCTATCCCATCAGCTTTCCGCACCAGTCGGACACCGCCGTGTTCGACAACTGCCTGGAGCTGCTCACCATGGCCGGCTACCCGCTGGCGCAGGCCATGATGATGATGATCCCCGAGCCCTGGGAGCAGCACACCACGATGGACGAGCGCCGCCGCGCGTTCTACGAGTACCACGCGTCCATGCTCGAACCCTGGGACGGCCCGGCCGCCATCGTCTTCACGGACGGGCGCCAGATCGGCGCGACGCTGGACCGCAACGGCCTGCGCCCCGCGCGCTACTGCGTGACCGACGACGACCTCGTGGTCATGGCCTCGGAATCGGGCGTGCTGCCGATTCCCGAGCACAAGATCGTCAAGAAATGGCGCCTGCAGCCGGGCAAGATGTTCCTCATCGACCTGGACCAGGGCCGCATGATCGACGACGAGGAGCTGAAGGCGGGCCTGGCCAACGCCAAGCCCTACAAGCGCTGGATCGACAACCTCTGCGTGCGCCTGGACGACGTGGTGCAGCCCGTGGCCGGCGCCGACGCACACGAGCTGCCGATGGCCGCGACCGATTCGCAAATGGCGGGCGCGGCGTCGGCCTCGCCCGATCTGCTCGATCTGCAGCAGGCCTTCGGCTACTCGCTGGAGGACATCAAATTCCTGCTCAGCCCCATGGCCGTGCATGGCGAAGAGGCCATTGGCTCGATGGGCGACGACAGCCCGCTGGCGGTGCTCTCCGACCAGAACAAGCCGCTGTACAACTACTTCCGCCAGATGTTCGCGCAGGTGACGAACCCGCCGATCGACCCGATCCGCGAGGCCATCGTGATGAGCCTGGTGAGCTACATCGGCCCCAACCCCAATCTGCTGGACATCAACCAGGTCAACCCGCCGATGCGGCTGCAGGTGAGCCAGCCGGTGCTCGACCCCGAGGACATGGCCAAGCTGCGCGACATCAAGCGGCGCACGCAGGGCAAGTTCAGCTCGCACGTGATCGACATCACCTACCCGCTGGCCTGGGGTGCGGAAGGCGTGGAGGCGCGCCTGGCGAGCCTGTGCGCGCAGGCGGTGGACGCGATCCACAACGGGCACAACGTGCTGATCCTGAGCGACCGCGCCGTGAGCCGCGAGCGCGTCGCGATCCCGGCGCTGCTGGCGCTGTCCAGCGTGCACCAGCACCTGGTGCGCACGGGCCTGCGCACCAGCACCGGCGTGGTGGTGGAAACCGGCAGCGCACGCGAGGTGCATCACTTCGCCGTACTCGCCGGCTACGGCGCCGAGGCAGTGCACCCGTGGCTGGCGATGGAGACGCTGGCGGCGATGCACAAGGATCTGCCCGGCCCGCTGAGCGCCGAGGAGGCGATCGCGCACTTCATCAAGGCCATCGACAAGGGCCTGTCGAAGGTCATGTCCAAGATGGGCGTGTCCACCCACATGAGCTACTGCGGCGCGCAGCTCTTCGAGGCCATAGGCATCGACTCGGACACGATCGAGAAATATTTCACTGGAACCTCCAGCCGCGTCGAGGGCATAGGCGTGTTCGAGATCGCCGAGGAGGCGCTGCGCTGCCACCGCGCGGCCTTTGGCGAAGAGATGGTGCTGGCGCACCGGCTGGCCGACGGCGGCGACTACGCCTGGCGCGTGCGCGGCGACGAGCACATGTGGACGCCGGACGCCATCGCCAAGCTGCAGCACGCCACGCGTTCCAACCAGTTCGGCACTTACAAGGAATACGCGCAGATCATCAACGACCAGTCGCGCCGCCTCATGACGCTGCGCGGCCTGTTCGAATTCAGGGTCGACCCGGCGAAGGCGATTTCCGTCGACGAGGTGGAACCGGCGAGCGAAATCGTCAAGCGTTTTGCCACGGGCGCGATGTCGCTCGGCTCCATCTCCACCGAGGCGCACACCACGCTCGCCATTGCCATGAACCGCCTGGGCGGCAAGAGCAACACCGGAGAGGGCGGCGAAGACCCGCACCGCTACCGCGAGGAACGCAAACCCATCACGGTGCGCAAGCGCAAGTCCCTCGCCGCCGTGATCGGCAAGGACGTGGTCGAGGTGGACCAGCCGCTGCAGGACGGCGACAGCCTGAGAAGCCGCATCAAGCAGGTCGCCTCGGGGCGCTTTGGCGTGACCACCGAGTACCTCGTTTCCAGCGACCAGATCCAGATCAAGATGGCGCAGGGCGCCAAGCCCGGCGAAGGCGGTCAGTTGCCCGGCGGCAAGGTCACCGACTACATCGCCAAGCTGCGTCACAGCGTCCCTGGCGTGGGCCTGATCAGCCCGCCGCCGCACCACGACATCTACTCCATCGAAGACCTGGCGCAGCTCATCCACGACCTCAAGAGCGTGGCGCCGCACGCGAGCATCAGCGTCAAGCTGGTGTCGGAAGTGGGCGTGGGCACGGTGGCCACGGGCGTGGCCAAGTGCAAGGCCGACCACGTGGTGATCGCCGGGCACGATGGTGGCACCGGGGCGTCCCCCTGGTCATCGGTCAAGCGCGTGGGCAGCCCCTGGGAGATCGGCCTGGCCGAGACGCAGCAGACGCTGGTCTTGAACCGCCTGCGCGGGCGCATCCGCGTGCAGGCCGACGGCCAGATGAAGACCGGGCGCGACGTGGTCATCGGCGCGCTGCTGGGCGCGGACGAATTCGGCTTCGCCACCGCACCGCTGGTGGTCGAAGGCTGCATTCAGATGCGCAAGGGCCACCTGAACACCTGCCCCGTGGGTATCGCCACGCAGGACCCGGTGCTGCGCAAGCGCTACACCGGCAAGCCCGAGCACATCATCCACTACTTCCTCTTCGTCGCGGAAGAGGTGCGCCAGATCATGGCGCAACTCGGCATCCGCACCTTCGATGAGCTGATCGGCCGCAGCGACCTGCTGGACACGCGCCGCGGCATCGACCACTGGAAATCCGAGGGGCTGGATTTTTCGCGCCTGTTCGCGCAGCCGCAGGTGGACGCCGACGTGGCGCGCAGGCACTGCGAGGCGCAGGACCACGACCTGGGACGCGCGCTCGACCATCGCCTGATTGCCAAGGCCCGGCCCGCGATCGACGCGGGCGAGCGCGTGCGCATCCTGGATACCACGCGCAACGGCGACCGCTCGGTCGGTGCGATGCTGGCGGGCGTGGTGACGCAGGCTCACCCCGAAGGCCTGGCGGACGACAGCATCCACATCCAGTTCGAGGGCACGGGTGGCCAGAGCTTCGGCGCCTTCCTGTGCCGAGGCATCACGCTGATGCTGATCGGCGACGCCAACGACTACACCGGCAAGGGCCTGTCGGGCGGGCGCATCGTGGTGCGGCCCAGCCTGGATTTCCGCGGCGCCTGGCACGAGAACATCATCGCCGGCAACACCGTGCTGTATGGCGCGACCAGCGGCGAGGCTTACTTCGCCGGGGTCGCGGGCGAGCGCTTCGCAGTGCGCCTCTCGGGGGCCACCACGGTGGTCGAGGGCACGGGCGACCATGGCTGCGAATACATGACCGGCGGCACCGTCGTGGTGCTGGGCGGCACGGGGCGCAATTTTGCCGCCGGCATGTCGGGCGGCGTCGCCTATGTGTACGACGAGGATGGCCGTTTTGCCAGCCGCTGCAACCACGCCATGGTCAAGCTCGAACGCGTGCTGCCCCGAGCCGAACAAGCGGCGCGCGAGCCGCTGGCGAGCATGCACCGCGGGCGCACCGACGAGGAGCAGCTCAAGGCGCTGCTGGACGAACACCTGCGCTGGACCGGCAGCCGCCGCGCGCGTGCGCTGCTCGACGACTGGGACGCGGCGCGCGGCCGCTTCGTCAAGGTCTTCCCCACCGAGTACCAGCGCGCCCTCGCGAAAATTCATGAGGAAAAGCAGGCTCAAACCCAAGCCAGCCAAGCGCTATCAGCTACGAAAACAGGGGCTACTTCCCATTCTTGATTGAGCAGGTTCGCCCGCGCAGCCAGCCCCACAAGGCAGCGCGCGGCCCCTGCGCTTTCAAGACGAAGACACACGCAACAGGACACACACCATGGGCAAGATCACCGGCTTTCTGGAATTCGACCGCGTCGAGGAACCGCACGCGCCCGTTGCCGAGCGCGTCACGCACTTTCACGAATTCGTCACCACCCTGACCGAATCGCAGGCGCGCCAGCAGGCGGCACGCTGCATGGATTGCGGCATACCGTTCTGCAGCAACGGCTGCCCGGTCAACAACATCATTCCGGATTTCAACGATCTGGTCTATCGCAATGACTGGAAGAACGCCTTCCTGGTGCTCGACTCCACCAACAACTTCCCCGAGTTCACCGGCCGCATCTGCCCCGCACCCTGCGAAGTCGCCTGCACGCTCAACATCAACAGCGAGCCCGTGGGCATCAAGTCGCTGGAGCGCGCCATCATCGACCGCGCCTGGGCCGAGGGCTGGGTGGTGTCGCGCCCGGCACCGCGCAAGAGCGGCAAGCGCGTGGCGGTGGTCGGCTCCGGGCCCGCGGGGCTCGCGGCGGCGCAGCAGCTCGGGCGCGCGGGGCATGACGTCACGGTGTTCGAAAAGAACGACCGCATCGGCGGCCTGCTGCGCTACGGCATTCCAGACTTCAAGCTCGAAAAATCGCACATCGACCGGCGCATCGCGCAGATGCAGGGCGAGGGTGTGAGCTTTCGCACCGGCGTGCTGGTGGGCGGCATGCCCAGCGAGGGTGTGGGCGCCACGGTCACCAACCTGTCGCGCGAGACCTTGTCAGCCGACCAGTTGCTCGATGAATTCGACGCCGTGCTGCTCACCTGCGGCGCCGAGCAGTCGCGTGACCTGCCCGTGTCCGGCCGCGAGTTGCGCGGCGTGCACTTCGCGATGCAATTGCTGCCGCAGCAGAACCGCATCGACGCGGGCGACAAGGTGAAGGACGCGATTTCAGCCAAGGGCAAGCACGTCATCGTGATCGGCGGCGGCGACACCGGCAGCGACTGCGTCGGCACCTGCAACCGCCAGGGCGCCGCAAGCGTGACGCAGTTCGAGCTCATGCCCATGCCGCCGCTGCACGAGAACAAGGAACTCACCTGGCCCTACTGGCCTATCAAGCTGCGCACCAGCGACAGCCATGCCGAAGGCGTGCAGCGCGAGTTCGCCATTTCCACCCAGGGGTTCGTGAGCAGCGGCCGCGGCAGCGCGGTGAAAGCACTCAAGACCGTGCAGATCGAAATCAAGGGTGGCAAGCCCACCGAAATTCCGGGCACCGAGAAGGACTGGCCGGCCGATCTCGTGCTGCTGGCCATGGGCTTCACCGGACCCACGACCACGCTGCTCGATGCCCTGGGCGTGGAGCGCGACGCGCGTGGCAACGCGCGCGCCAGCGTGGACGATTCCCTGGGCTACAAGACCAACGCCAAGGGCGTCTTCGCCGCCGGTGACATGCGCCGCGGCCAGAGCCTGGTGGTCTGGGCCATCCGCGAAGGCCGCCAGGCGGCGCGCGCGGTGGACAAATACCTGATGGGCGCCACCACGCTACCGCGATAACTCAAACTTCGAGCCACTCCTTGCGCACCTGGGCGTTGGCACGCAGGGCGTCGGGAGTGCCTTCGAACACGATGGCGCCGTGTCCCATGACGAGCACGCGGTCCGAAATATCCATCGCGATGGTGAGCTTCTGCTCGATGAGCAGCACCGCGATCCCGCGCTCCTTGAGCCGCGTGAGGTACTGCCCCACCTGCTCGACGATCTTGGGCGCAAGGCCCTCGGTCGGCTCGTCGATCAGGATGCAGTCGGGGTCGCCCATGAGCGTGCGGCACAGCGTGAGCATCTGCTGCTCGCCGCCCGAGAGCAGCCCCGCTTCGATCGCGCAGCGCTCCTTCAGGCGCGGGAACATCGCGTACATATCATCCATCGTCCAGCGGCTGCCGCGCCCACGGCCCTTTTGCCCCAGCAGCAGGTTCTGCTGCACCGTCAGGCGCGGGAAGACGTCACGGCTTTCGGGCACATAGCCCAGGCCCAGGTGCGCGATCTCGAAGGGCTTGCGGCCCAGCAGATCCTGATCCTTGAAACGCACGCTGCCCTCGGCATGCACCATGCCCATGACGGCCTTGGCGCAGGTGGAGCGCCCCGAGCCATTGCGCCCGAGCAGCGCGACGATCTCGCCCGGACGCACCATGAAATTCACGCCATGCAGCACATGGCTCTTGCCGTACCAGGCATGAAGGCTCTGAATGTTCAGCATCAGTGCGCCCCTTCCTGCGCTTCGGCCACGCTGGAGCCGAGATAGGCCTCCTGCACGCGCGCGTTGGCGCGAATCGCCTCGGGGGTGTCGAACGCGATCACCTCGCCATAGACGACCACGGCGATCCGGTCCGCGAGGCCGAACACCACGCCCATGTCGTGCTCCACGGTGAGCAGGGTCTTGCCCTCGGTCACCTCGCGGATCAGCGCAATGAAACGGGCCGTCTCGGTCGTGCTCATGCCGGCCGTGGGCTCGTCGAGCAGGATCACCTGCGCACCGCCCGCGATGGTGATGCCGATCTCCAGCGCGCGCTGTTCGGCATAGGTGAGGTTCACCGCCTGCACGTCGCGCTTGGCCGCAAGGCCCACCTGCGCCACCAGCTGGTCGGCGCGCGCGTTCGCATCGTGCAGACTGGAGAGGAAACGCAGGAAGGTGTAGCGGTAACCGAGGCTCCAGAGCACGGCGCAGCGCAGGTTCTCGAACACGCTCAGGCGCGGGAAGATGTTGGTGATCTGAAAGCTGCGCGAGAGCCCGAGGCGGTTGATCTCGAACGGCTTCTTGCCATCGATGCGTGTGCCGTTCAGCAACACTTCGCCGCTCGTGGGCGCCAGGCGCCCGCTGATGAGGTTGAACAAGGTGGACTTGCCCGCGCCGTTGGGTCCGATGATGGCCACGCGCTCGCCCGCGCGCACGGCCAGGTTGGCACCGCGAATGATCTCGGTCTTGCCGAAGCTCTTGCAGAGGTTTTTCAGTTCGAGCGCACAGGTCATGCCGTCTGCCCCCCGTGCTGCAGCCCGGCCTCGATCTCTTCCTGTGCCTTGCCCCAGGCGTGCGCAAAGCGTCGGCCCACCTGGTGCACCGCCAGCGCGCCGATGAGCGCGACGGCCACCGCGCCCAGCCACGGCGCCACCGTGGCGGCATCGAGCCGCATGCCGAGGTACTTCACCTCCGAGCCGATCGCGGCGTTGAGCTGCATGTGGTAAATCATCTCGATCAGCGCCGACGCGCCCAACATCAGCAGCGCGCACGCCAGCACCAGCGCGCCGTACAGTCCGGCAAAGCGCCCGAGCTTGCCCGCGCGCGCCATTCGCACATTCATCATGATGAGGCTGGCCACGCCGCCGGGCGCATACATGATCATCAGCACGAAGACCAGGCCCAGGTACAGGAGCCACGCGGCTGTGATTTCCGACAGCAGCACGGTGCACAGCACCATCAGCACCGCGCCTATCATCGGCCCGAAGAAGAAGGTCACACCACCCAGGAAGGTGAACAGCAGGTAGGCGCCCGAGCGCATGCCGCTCAATGAATCGGCGGCGTTGAAGATTTCGAAGTTGATCGTGCCCAGCGCCCCGCCCACACCCGCGAAGAAGCCGGCGATGATGAAGCTGTACCAGCGCACGAGCTGGGTGTTGTAGCCGACGAACTGCGCACGTTCGGGGTTGTCACGCACGGCGTTGAGCATGCGCCCGAGCGGCGTCGCGGTGAAGGCGTACATCAGCGCGGTGCAGATGAAGCAGTAGGCCGCGATCAGGTAGTACAGCTGGATTTGCGGGCCGAAAGTGATGCCCCCCCAAGGCTTGCCGTAGGTGCGGTTGATCGAGATGCCGCCATCGCCACCGAACAGATCCGGCAGCATGATGGCGAACGCCACCACCAACTCGCCGATGCCGAGCGAAATCATGGCGAACGTGGTGCCCGCCTTGCGGGTTGAAACATAGCCCAGCGGCACCGACACCAGCGCGCCCATGAGGCCACCGACCAACGGCATCAGCACCAGCGGAAACGCGACGCCGTGTCCATCGACATAGCCGATCGCCGCCACCGCCGCGTAGCCGCCCAGGCCCGTGAACACCGCGTGACCGAAGCTCAGCATCCCGCCCTGCCCCAGCAGCAGGTTGTAGGACAGGCAGATGATGATGAGGTAACCCATCTGCGAGAGCATGTTCAGCGCCAGGCTGCTGCGAAATATCCACGGTGCCGCGATCAGCACCGCCGCCAGTCCACCCCAGGCAAGCCAGCGCCCGCGAGCGGTCGTCATCGTCGAAGCGCTCATGTCAATCCTCCCGCGTGCCCATGAGTCCGCGCGGGCGGAAGATGAGGATCAGCACCATGAACAGGTAGGGCAGCATGGGCGCCACCTGCGCCACGGTCAGGCGCAGCGCCTGCTCCATTGGGTTGCCGCTGGCCACCTTGAGCCCGGCGGCGCCCAGCAGATCGGCCAGCGAGACGTCGATGGCCACCGCGAAGGTCTGCACCACGCCGATGAGGATGGACGCCAGAAAGGCCCCGGCCAGAGAACCCATGCCGCCCACAACCACCACCACGAAGATGATGGAGCCCACGGCATAGGCCATGGCGGGCTCGGTCACGTAGGTGTTGCCCGCCACCACGCCCGCGAGCGCGGCCAGCGCCGCACCGCCGCCAAACACCAGCATGAACACGCGCGGCACGTTGTGCCCCAACGCCTGCACCGTGTCCGGGTGCGTGAGCGCCGCCTGGATCACGAGACCGATGCGCGTGCGCTGAAGCACGAGCCAGATGGCGCCCAGCATCAGCACGGCCACCAGCATCACAAAGGCGCGCGACTTCGGGAACTGCGTGCCGTACAGCGTGAACAGCGGTCCCTGCAGTTGATCGGGCAGGCCATAGGGCACGACGTTGCGCCCCCAGATGAGCTGCACCACCTCGAGCACCAGATACGAGAGGCCGAAGGTGATGAGCAGCTCCGGCACGTGCCCCCACTTGTGCACGCGGCGCAGGCACAGCTGCTCGAACGCCGCCCCGACCAGACCGACGGCCAGCGGCGCGATCAGGAGCGCGGGCCAGTAGCCCACGGACTGCGACAGCGCGAAGGCGAAATACGCGCCCAGCATGTAGAAGCTCGCGTGCGCGAAATTGAGCACGCCCATCATGCTGAAGATGAGTGTGAGGCCAGAGCTGAGCATGAACAGCATCAGCCCGTAGCTCAGCCCGTTGAGCAACGAGATCGTGAAAAATTCCATCTGCCCTCCCAAGGCAGCAAGACGACACGCGGCGCCGATCGCCAGGCCCCGCGGCCCGGCGTCGGCGGTTCGTGGCAGGCGCCTACTTGCCCGGGCGCTTCATCTGGCAGCTCGTGGGGGTGCTGGCGATGTAGGGCTCGAGGTATTTGACCGGCGCGAAGGTGTAGCCGGTGTTCTCCACGCTGTAGCTGTTCTTGGCATCGACCTTCTGCCACTTGGAGATCCACATGCCCAATTGCAGCTGGTGGTCTGTGGCGCGCATCTGCGCCTCGCCGTTGAAGCCATCGAAGCGCAGGCCTTCGAGCGCCGCGGCCACCTTCACCGGATCGGTGGACTTGGTCTTGGCCATGGCGTCGGAGAGGGCCACCAGCGCGTTGTAGACCGAGAAAGTGTAGAAATCGTCGTTGTACTGCGCCTTGAACCCCTTCATCAGCTCACCCATGCGGCCGGGGTAGTTGGAGTGGTTGTAGGCGATCTGGTAGACCTCGGCGATCTTGCCCTGCGCCAGCGCCGTGGGCGTGCCCGAGACGCCCGCGTAGTAGGCGTAGATCGGGATGTTCAGGCCCGCGTCGTTCATGGCTTTGACCAGCAGGGTGAAGTCCTGCCCCCAGCTGCCCGTCACCAGCGTGTCGGCGCCCGCGGCCCTCATCTTGGCCACGTAGGGCGCGAAGTCCTTGACCTGGCCGAGCGCCACATAGTCCTCGCCGACGATCTTGACATCGGGACGGTTGCGCTCGATGCCTTCCTTGAAGTACTTGGCCACCTGGTGGCCGTGCGAGTAGTTCTGGTTGACCAGATACACGTTGTGGATCTCGCCCTGGCCCTTCATGAAGTTGGTGAGCGCGGCCATCTTCATCGACGTATCGGCGTCGAAACGGAAGTGCCAGTAGTTGCACTTCTCGTTGGTCGATGCGGGATCGACCGCCGCATAGTTCATGTAGATGACTTCCTTGCCGGGATTGCGCTCGTTGCTCTTGGCGACGGCGTCGGCCAGCGGCAGCGCGACGTTGGAGCCATTGCCCTGCGCGACGTAGTGGATGCCCTGATCGACCGCGGCCTTGAGCAGGTTGATCGCCTCCTGCGGCGAGCTCTTGCTGTCCATGGGCACGATCTCGAACTTCACGCCCGCGGGATTTTCCCGGGCGTTCAGGTGCGCCGCCACGTACTGCCAGCTCTTGAACTGGTTGGTGCCGACATTGCCCATGGGCCCGGAAAGCCCCTCGATCATGGCGATCTTGACCGTCTGGCCACTTTGAGCAAAAACGCCTCCAGCGCACGCCAGTGCAGCGCAGGCAGCCATTGTTTTGATAGTGAAACGCATCAAATCCCCTTGTGGTGTTGGCATCGCGCCATAGCCTACAAGAGACCTCGGAACAAGCGTTCAGGGTTTGCCCGGGTTCTGGCGCCGATCCAGTCACCTACATGACTAGATCGGCGCTCTTCATGCGCGATTCAGAGCCCTGGCAGCTTGTAGCCCTTGAGCTGTTCGCGCAGCTTGCTCTTCTGCATCTTGCCGGTGGCACCCAGCGGGATGGCCTCGACGAAGACCACATCGTCCGGAATCTGCCACTTGGCGATCTTGCCTTCGTAGAACGCGAGCAGCCCGTCCCGCGTGAGCTCGGCGTCCGGTTTCCTGACCACGGCGATGACGGGGCGCTCGTCCCACTTGGGGTGCGGCATGCCCACGCACGCGGCCATGGCCACGGCCGGGTGCGCCATGGCGATGTTCTCGATGTCGATCGAACTGATCCACTCGCCGCCCGACTTGATCACGTCCTTGCTGCGGTCGGTGATCTGCATGAAGCCGTCGGCGTCTATCGTCGCCACGTCCCCGGTCGGAAACCAGCCCCGGCCCTGCGCGTCCTTGATGAGCGGGCTGCCTTCCACCTTGAAGTAGTGGTCCATGATCCACGGACCGCGCACCAGCAGGTCGCCGTAGGTGCTGCCGTCCCAGGGCTGGTCCTGGCCGTTGTCGCCGACGATCTTCATGTCCACGCCGAAGATGGCGCGCCCCTGCTTGGTACGGATCGCGAGCTGCTGCTCGGCCGGCAGGTGCAGCTGCTTGTTCTTGAGCGTGCACACAGTCCCCAGCGGGCTGGTCTCCGTCATGCCCCAGGCGTGCAGCACGTCCACGCCGTAGGTTTCGCGGAAGGTGTCGATCATCGCTGGCGGGCAGGCCGAACCGCCGATGACCGTGCGCTTGAGCGTCGAGAACTTCAGCCCGCCCGCCTGCAGGTGCCCGAGCAGCATCTGCCAGATCGTGGGCACGCCCGCGGCCATCGTGACCCGCTCGGCCTCCATCAGCTCGTAGATCGACTTGCCGTCCATCGCCGGGCCGGGGAACACCACCTTGCAGCCCGTGAGCGCGGCGCCATAGGGCAGGCCCCAGGCGTTGACGTGAAACATCGGCACCACCGGCATCATGGAGTCGCGCGCCGAGAGGTTGAGCGCGTCGGGCAGCGCGCCGCCGTAGGCATGCAGCACCGTGGAGCGATGGCTGTAGAGCGCACCCTTGGGGTCGCCCGTGGTGCCGCTGGTGTAGCACAGGCCGGCGGCGGTGTTTTCGTCGAACTGCGGCCAGGCGTATTCGTCGGAGGCGCCGGCGATCCAGGCCTCGTAGCTCGTCAGCCCCGGAATGCCGCTGTCCGCCGGCAGCTTGTCCGCGTCGCACAGCAGCACCCAGTTCTTGACCGTCGGGCACTTGGCGTGCACCGCCTGCACCAGCGGCAGGAAGGTGGCGTCAAAGCACACCACCTTGTCCTCGGCGTGGTTGACGATCCACACCAGCTGCGCCGGATGCAGGCGCGGGTTCAGCGTGTGCATCACGCGCCCGGAGCCGGCCACGCCAAAGTACAGCTCCATGTGGCGGTAGCCATTCCAGGCGATGGACGCGATGCGATCCCCCTGCTGCGTGCCGCTGGCCTGCAGCGCGTTGGCCAGCTTCTTGGAGCGCCGTGCCAGATCACGATAGGTGTAGCGATGGATGTCGCCCTCGACCCGGCGCGAGACGATCTCGCCGTCCCCATGGTGGCGCTCGGCAAAGTCGATCAACATCGAGATGAGCAAGGGTTGGTTCTGCATCTGTCCCAGCAGCATGGTGGCTCCTTTTTGATTGGTTGAAATGAACATCCACGATGGTAGCGCCCGCCTTCGCCGACGTGCAGCGGGCAATTCCCGATGCGCGCGCCAGCTGTCCCTTACCGGACAATGCAACCCCTTGCTCCACCCATGTACGGCCAGCGCGGGACAATGGCTCCATGCCGGTCGCCACCTCACGTGCCCCCATCACCTGGCGCCAGGGCTTCACCTCCCTGGGTGCTGCATTCGGCAGCCCGCAACCGGCTGCTTCGCTGCCCGATCCCTGCTGGATCGCGCATGACCGTGACGTGGCGGCACTTCTGGGCCTGGACGAGCGCTGGATGAACAGCGACCAGGCACTGCAGGCCCTGAGCGGCAACGCCCCGCTGCCTGAAAGCATCCCGTTTGCCAGCGTCTATGGCGGGCACCAGTTCGGCGTCTGGGCCGGGCGCCTGGGAGACGGCCGTGCCGTGCTGCTGGGTGAAACCACGCAGGGACAGGAGATCCAGCTCAAGGGCAGCGGGCGCACGCCCTATTCCCGCGGCGCCGACGGGCGCGCCGTGCTGCGCTCGTCGATCCGCGAATTCCTGGCCTGCACCGCCATGCATGGCCTGGGCATCCCCACCACGCGGGCGCTGGCGCTCATCGGCTCGCCCCTGCCCGTTCAGCGCGAGGAACCGGAAACCGCCGCCGTCCTCACGCGCGTCGCGCCCAGCTTCATCCGCTTCGGCCACTTCGAATGGTTCGCGTCCCAGGGCCAGACGACAGAGCTGCGCCAGCTCGCCGACTACGTCATCGAGCGCTACTACCCCGAATGCCGCGAAGCAGACAGCGCAAACGACAATGCCTACGCCGGCCTGCTGCGCGCGGTCAGCGAGCGCACCGCGCACCTGATCGCGCAGTGGCAGGCCGCGGGCTTCATGCACGGCGTGATGAACACCGACAACATGAGCATCCTCGGCCTCACGCTCGACTACGGACCGTTCCAGTTCATGGACGGCTACGACCCGCGCCACATCTGCAACCACAGCGATCCGCTGGGCCGCTACGCCTACGATGAGCAGCCCGCCGTGGCTCACTGGAACCTCGCCTGCCTGGCGCGCGCGCTGCTGCCGCTGATCGGCGAGACGGCGCAGGCACAGGCCGCCATCGCCGTTTACCCGCAGACTTTCAACCGTGCCTACCTCGAACAGATGCGGCGAAAACTCGGCCTGCAGGACGCCTGGGAGGGCGACGAAGCGAGCATCGCCGCGCTGTTGGCGCTGCTGGCCAGCGGCCACGTGGACTACCCGGTCTTCTGGCGGCGCCTGTCCCGAGCCATCGCCTCCGACCACATGGCACCCGTGCGCGACCTGTTCGTGGACCGAAGCGCATTCGACGCCTGGTTGCTCTCATTACAAAAGCAGCTCGCGCAGTATGGTAAAGCACAAAACCCGGATTTGATGCTAAAAACCAATCCCCGATTCGTGTTGCGCACGCACCTGGCCGAACACGCCATCCGGGATGCGAAACTTCAGAACTTCGAAACACTCCAAACGCTGCACGAGGTGCTCACGCATCCTTACGACGAACACCCGGGCCAGGACGCCTGGGCAGGTTTGCCTCCCGATTGGGCCGACACCCTCACCCTGAGCTGCTCATCATGATTTTCAACATCACCCGGACCGACGACGAATGGCGCGCCGCGCTCGCCGGCAAGCATGCCGAGCCCGGCGCCTTCGAAGTCACGCGCCACGCCGCCACCGAACGCCCTTTCACGGGCAAATATGAACGCCACTGGGAGGATGGCAGCTACCACTGCATCTGCTGCGGCGCCAGGCTGTTCGAATCGGGCGCCAAGTTCGACGCGGGCTGCGGCTGGCCCAGCTTTTCCGAAGCCCTTCCCGGCGCCATCCGCGAAATCGAGGACGGCAGCCTCGGCATGCGGCGCACCGAAACCGTGTGTGCGCAGTGCGGCGCGCACCTGGGCCACGTTTTCAACGATGGGCCGGCCCCCACCGGTCTGCGATACTGCATGAATTCCGCCTCGCTCGATTTCGAGCCTCCCTCGCGATGAAGCTGCTGATCGATTTTTTCCCCATCATCCTGTTCTTTGCAGCATTCAAGTTCTGGGGCATCTACACCGCCACCGCCGTGGCCATCGCCGCCACCGTGGTGCAGATCGGCTACATGCGCATGCGCCATGGCAAGGTCGATGCCATGCAGTGGCTGAGCCTGGGCGTGATCGTGGTGTTCGGCGGCGCGACGCTGCTGGCCCACAGCGAGACCTTCATCAAGTGGAAGCCCACGGTGCTCTACTGGCTCATGGGCGGGGCGCTGCTCGTGGGGCAGTTGATTCTGAAGAAGAACTTCATCAAGACCCTCATGGGCGCGCAGATTACGCTGCCAGACACCATCTGGGCGCGCCTGAACTGGGGCTGGACCGGATTCTTCACGACCATGGGCGCCATCAACCTCTGGGTGGCCTACACCTTCGACACCGACACCTGGGTCAATTTCAAACTCTTCGGCAGCCTCGGCCTGATGGTCGTCTTCATCATCGCGCAGGCCCTGTATCTCTCGCGCTATGTCGAGGAAGACGCCAGCGCGCCGCGCCAGGACGTACAACCATGAGCACCACCATCACTCCGCCGGGCACAGGCAACGCCGTCACCGCCGAAGCCATCGACAGCCATCTGCGCACGGTCTTCGAGCCCACGCAGCTCGAAGTGCTGGACGAGAGCTGGCTGCACGAAGGCCACACCGGCGCCAACGGCACGGGTTACGGCACCCACTTTCGCGTGCGCATCGCCGCAGCCGCCCTGCACGGCAAGCGCCGCGTGGAGCAACACCGCCTTGTGTATGATGCGCTTCGCGATGACATCGCGGCAGGCGCGCATGCCGTCGCCATTGAAATCCTCTGACTCAGCCTTATGTCGCCCTGCGGGCACGCTGCCCGTTCTCTTTCCTTCCTCGCATCATCTCCATGCAAAACAAGCTCTTGTCCGGCCTGATGGCCGTTGCCGTCGCGGGCGCATTCGCCCTGCCGGTTGCTGCTCAAAACATCGCCGTCGTCAACGGCAAGCCCGTGCCGACGTCACGCGCCGACCTGTTCCAACACCAGCTGGAGCAGTCGGGCCGCGAAGTCACGCCTGAGCTCAAGAAACAGATCCGGGAAGAAGTCATCGCGCGCGAGGTCTTCATGCAGGAAGCGCAGAAGCGCGGTCTGCAAAACGGCCAGGATTTCAAGGACCAGATGGAATTGGCCCGCCAGGCCCTGCTGATCCGCGAGCTGTTCACCGATTACCAGAAGAAGAACCCGGTCACCGACGCTGAAATCAAGGCCGAGTACGACAAGTTCGTTGCCGCCAACACCGGCAAGGAATACAAGGCCAGCCACATCCTGGTCGACAGCGAAGACAAGGCCAAGGCCATCGTCGCGCAGCTGGACAAGGGCGGCAATTTCGAGGAAATCGCCAAGAAGGAATCCAAGGATCCGGGCTCCGGCGCCAAGGGCGGCGACCTGGGCTGGGCCAATCCGAGCAGCTACGTCCCCGAATTCACCGAGGCCATGATCAAGCTGGAAAAAGGCAAGATCACGCAAACGCCGGTCAAGAGCCAGTTCGGCTGGCACGTCATCCGCCTGGACGACGTGCGTGATGCCCAGCTGCCCAAGCTCGACGACGTGAAAACCCAGATCCGCCAGCAACTGGAACAGCAAAAGCTCGTGCAATTCCAGAAGGATCTGCGCGAGAAGGCCAAGGTGGAATAAGCACACCCGAGCCCTTCGAGAAAAACGCGGCCGATGGCCGCGTTTTTCATGCCCTGGCGGCCCAGCCCGCCAGCATCAGCGCGGCAATCATGACCGGTTGATGCAGCATGTAGTACAGCAGGCTGTGGCGTCCGAGCGACGCGAGCGCCCTCCCCCCACGGCTCACAAGCGGCCTGGCAAGCCACGCCGGGCGATGCCGCAACAGCCACTGCCCGCTGGCCACGCCCCACCAGAAGACCCCCATCCACGGGAAGAGCGGCACGTAGTCTTCCGTGACGGGCTTGCGCGTGATCAGGCCCAGCCAGTTCAGCCAGCGGCTGTCGAACGCATCGGCTGCAAACGCCAGGGGCCCGCCCAGCAGCCACGAGGCCGCCGGCGGCAACAGCAAGGCCAAGCCGCCGGCAAGCCAGAGCCAGTTTCCCAGGCCCCGCGTGACGCGCGCGAGCAGCCACATCAACGCCATGCCATGCAGCACCCCGAAGTAGATGAAGCTACGCGGAAACATCACCAGCGAGCCCGCCGTCACCAAAAGCGCGCACGCGGCAATCTGTCCCCAGCGCCTGCCCAGGCGCCGCCACGGGACATCGCGCGCCTCGGCGATGGCCTGCCCCATGCCTGCGCACAGCAGGAACAGGCTCAGGATCAGCGTGCGCTGCACCGTCCAGAGCGGGTCACGGTAAAAATCCTGGTGCCAGTAACCAAAGTGGTTCAGGTCAAAACCGAAGTGGTAGAGCGTCATCCACACCAGCGCGAGGGCGCGCAGGGCATCCAGCGCGGCATAGCGGCTTGAAGGGCTCGATTCATCCGACAGCATGTTCACCTCTTGGGTCCGCCTGCGCGGCAGAAACAAAAATGGGGTTGACCTCGAAGTCAACCCCATGCATTTTGGTCGGAGCGATAGGATTCGAACCTACGACCCTCTGGTCCCAAACCAGATGCGCTACCAGACTGCGCTACGCTCCGAAGAGTAAACCCACGCGCCTTCGCGCGGCAACCGGATCAGGTTGGAGCCGGTCCGCGCCCCGCCAGGTGGCGGAAGGTGATGCGCCCCTTGGTCAGATCGTAGGGCGACATCTCCAGCGAAACCTTGTCACCCGCCAGGATGCGGATGTGGTGCTTGCGCATCTTGCCGCCCGTATAGGCGATAAGCTGGTGGCCATTGTCCAGCGTGACGCGAAAGCGCGAATCAGGCAGCACTTCAGTCACGCTGCCCTGCATTTCAATGAGTTCTTCCTTTGCCATAAAGGTCTGTGCTTTTCTCCGGAGGGGTCGCCATCGCGCTCGAGCCAACCCAGCCGCGCAAGCGAAAATCAATCGCGTATTGTACTGTGAGTCGTAACTTTGAGGTACGCTTTCGGGGCATGCCGTTACACTGCGCGCTTTTGCACCCGCCGTGTCTGACCGCTTCGCCACCGCCCTTCAATACCTGGCCCCCAAGCAGGCCCTGACGCAACTGGCCGGTCGTTGGGCGAACGCACAAGCAGGCCGCTTCACCACGGCCACGATACGCTGGTTCGTCAAGCGCTATCAGGTGGACATGACCGAAGCCCTTGAGCCCGACATCACGGCCTACGCGAGCTTCAACGATTTTTTCACCCGTGCGCTCAGGCCCGAGGCCCGGCCCATCGCACCCGCGCGCCTGAGCTGCCCGGTGGACGGGGCGGTCAGCCAGCTGGGCCGCATCACGCAGGGCTGCATCGTCCAGGCCAAGGGCCACACCTACACCGCCAGTGCCCTGCTTGGGGGCGACAGTGCCCTGGCGGCGCAGTTCGAGGGGGGGCGGTTCGTCACGCTCTACCTGAGCCCACGCGACTACCACCGCATCCACATGCCCTGCCGCGGACGGCTCATGCACATGACGCACATTCCGGGCAGCCTCTTTTCGGTCAACCCGGTGACGGCACGCAACGTCCCGGGACTGTTCGCCCGCAATGAACGCGTCGTCTGCCTGTTCGAAACCGAACTCGGCACCATGGCGCTCGTGCTGGTGGGCGCCACCATCGTCGGCAGCATGTGCACGGTCTGGCACGGCCAGGTCAACCCGCCGCGATCCGGCCACATCCGCCACTGGGACTATGCGCAACAGGACATCACCCTGGACCAGGGCGAGGAAATGGGGCGATTCCAGCTCGGCTCCACCGTGATCGTGCTGCTGCCCGAAGGGCCCACGCAGTGGCAGGCCGACTGGGCACCCGGACGCGCCGTGCGCCTGGGAGAAGCCATGACACAGGAAGACATCGAACCCGAAAACAGCCGTTGACCGCTCGCGCCTCACGGCCAGCCATCACCGATGGCTGGCTCTTCGGACACGGCCGCCTTCAGGCTCAGAGGCCGTGGGTATAGCCCAGGTTCTGCAGCGCCGGCATGCGCTCTGTCGTGAACAAGGTGGGGGGCAGTTCCAGCTCGCGCGTCGCCACCGGCTCCGCATGGTCCAGCAGATACACCACCAGCTCAAGCCGGCGCAGTTTCACATAGTCCACGGTTTCCCAGCGACCTGCGTACTTGACCCGAACGCCATGGCGGAACACCGGCATGATGAAGTGTTTGCTCCATCCCTGCGGGACGGCTTCGGACGAGTGCTCGCGGGTCGTTGCCTGGACTTGCATGCCATCTGTATCGGCAATTGCCGACCATACCTGAGCCCGAAAACGCAGAACCACCCCATGGGGTGGTTCTGCCGTCTGTCCATCGAGGGGCAGCAGAGCTGCCCGAGGCTTCAGTGGAACTGCGCTTCTTCGGTCGAACCGGTAAGCGCCTTGACCGAGGAGCTGCCCCCCTGGATCACGGTGGTCACGTCGTCGAAGTAGCCCGCGCCCACTTCCTGCTGGTGGCTCACGAAGGTGTAGCCCTGCTGGCGCGCCGCGAACTCGGGCTCCTGCACCATTTCCACGTAGTGCTTCATGCCCTCGCCCTGCGCATAGGCGTGCGCCAGCTTGAAGGTGTTGAACCAGTTGCTGTGGATGCCCGCGAGCGTGATGAACTGGAACTTGTAGCCCAGCGCCGAGAGATCGTCCTGGAAGGTGGCGATCTGCTTGTCGCTCAGGTTCTTCTTCCAGTTGAACGAGGGCGAGCAGTTGTAGGCCAGCAGCTTGTTCGGCGACGAGGCCAGCACGGCCTGCGCGAACTCGCGGGCGAAGCCGATGTCGGGCACGCCGGTTTCGCACCACACCAGATCGGCATAGGGCGCGTAGGCCACGCCGCGGCTGATGGCTTGCTCCAGGCCGTTCTTCACGCGGAAGAACCCCTCTTGCGTACGCTCGCCCGTGAGGAAGGCCTTGTCGTTGGCGTCATGGTCGGACGTGATCAGATTGGCGGCTTCGGCATCGGTGCGCGCGAGCACGATGGTGGGCACACCCATCACGTCGGCCGCGAAACGCGCCGCGGTGAGCTTCTCGATCGCTTCCTGCGTCGGCACCAGCACCTTGCCGCCCATGTGGCCGCACTTCTTGACCGCGGCGAGCTGGTCCTCGAAGTGCACGCCCGCCACGCCCGCCGTGATCATGTTCTTCATCAGCTCGAAGGCGTTGAGCACGCCGCCGAAACCGGCTTCGGCATCGGCCACGATGGGCAGGAAGTAGTCGATGAACTCCTTGTCGCCAGGATTGGTGCCGCGGCCCCACTGGATCTCGTCGGCGCGCTTGAAGGTGTTGTTGATGCGGCGCACCATCGTGGGCACCGAGTCGTAGGCGTACAGCGACTGGTCGGGGTACATGGTCTCGCTGGTGTTGCCGTCCGCCGCCACCTGCCAGCCCGAGAGGTAGACGGCTTCAAGGCCCGCCTTGGCCTGCTGCATGGCCTGGCCGGCGGTGATGGCGCCAAACGCGTTGATATAGCCCTTCTTGGCGCCGCCATGCAGCTTCTCCCAGAGCTTTTCCGCGCCCAGCCTGGCCAGCGTGTATTCGGGCTGGACACTGCCGCGCAGGCGCACGACGTCGGCAGCCTTGTAACCGCGCTTCACATCCTTCCAACGGGGGTTCTGCGCCCAATCCTTCTCAAGGGCGGCGATTTGTTGTTCACGGCTGAGCTGTGCGTTGAGCGATTGCGGCATGGTCTTCTCCGAAGGTTGAAAAAGGGGTGGTGCCTGCGTTGGCGCCATGGTTGAATTCTAAGTCTTATAGAAGAGTTGATTTATGTCTTGTGTCTTATACAAGACATAAATTTTATTCAATTAAATCAATCGATTACGATAAATTTATCGTATCATGATATCAAATTTCTTGTATTGAGAAATTTTCGTGCAGTGCAACATTCGAATTTTCAACAGAGAATTCACGATTTCACAATATGAATTCATCTGATCTGCGTCAGCCGGGCGTGCGCGCTACGATCGTTGCACCGCCTCGAGGAAAGCAAGCCATGATCCCGTCGACCCGCTCTTCAGCCCCCCTGTCCTTTGCCGTCATGGGGGCGGGGGCCGTGGGATGCTACTTCGGCGCCCTGCTTGCGCGCGCGGGCCACGCAGTCACGCTGGTGGGGCGCCCGTCGCATGTGCAGGCCATCCAGGCGAGCGGCCTGCGGCTGCAGACGACCACGGGCGATGAACACATTGCCCTGACGGCCAGCACCCAGCCTGACGCGGTGCGCGGAGCCGACGTCGTACTGCTGTGCGTCAAGTCCGGAGACACGCAAGAGGCCGCGCGGCAGATCGAGCCTTTCGTCAGCCCCCACACGCTGGTGCTGACGCTGCAAAACGGCGTGGACAACGATGAGCAGGCGCGCGCCATTCTCGGCCAGCGCTGCACGGTGGCGGCCGCCGTGGTGTATGTCGCCACGGCCATGGCGGGGCCGGGCCACGTACGCCACTACGGCCGCGGCGATCTGGTGTTGGCCCCTTCGCCGATGAGCGAGCAGGTGGCCGCGCGACTGCGGGCGGCTGGCATTCCCGCACAGATTTCGGACAATGTGCGCGGCGCCCTCTGGGCCAAGCTCATCATCAACAGCGCCTACAACGCCCTGTCCGCCCTGTTGCAGCAGCCCTACGGCTGGCTGATGAGCCAGCCCGGCGCAGATGAACTGGTGCAGGACATCGTCGCCGAATGCCTCGCCGTGGCACATGCGGATGGCGTGGACGTCCCCGGCGATATCCAGGCGGCGCTGCGCTCCATCGTGCAAACGATGCCCGGGCAGCTCTCGTCCACCGCGCAGGACATCGCACGCGGCAAGCCCACGGAAATCGAGCATCTGAACGGCTACGTGGTCCAGCGGGGCCGGGCTCTCGGCATCGCCACGCCCGTCAATCACGCCCTGCTGGTCTTGGTGCGCATGCGGCAGGCCTGCGGCACCCCTGCGGACACGGCATGAGCCTTCGCCTTTCATAGCGGCACGCGCTTGAGCCGTGCGGGCGCACGGTGGAAAAGGTGCACAAAAGCAACAAAATCAGCACGCGCGCGCAAGGCGGCCCGCGGACGGCAACGGACTTTATCGCCCAAACTGGCGGTACGCGCGTTTCCACGTTACCATAGCGCTATCCTTTTCGATGTTCTGGCGGGCATTGCCGCATCTGTGCATCCTTCAGCACCAGGAGACACGTACATGGGTTCAAAAGAAAACGCCGCCGTCAATCAGCTCCTGGAACGACTGGAGCGACGCTATGCGCTGCGCGTGCTCTGGGCACTGCGCGACGGGCATCCACAAACCTTCCGCCTGCTGCAGGACAGCGTGGGCAACATCACCCCGAACACCCTCAATACCCGCATCAAGGAACTGCGCGAGGCCGGTTTCCTCGACCATGGCAGCGACGGCTACATCGTGACCGCCTCGGGCCAGGACCTGCTCAAGCGCCTGTCGGACCTGCAGGCGTTCGCCACGCGCTGGGTCGCGGCACGCACCAGGAAATAGCCCGCCCCCTCTCTCTGTACAAGGAATACGCGCGTGCCATTCATCACCACCCCGTCCGGACTGCAATACGAAGACGTGTGCATCGGCAGCGGAACACCCGCCTCGGCGGGCAGTTCCGTCCACGTGCATTACACGGGCTGGCTGCACGAGGGCGGCGCCAAAGGAGCGCGTTTTGATTCCAGCCGCGACCGGGGCGAACCCTTCGAATTTCCGCTCGGCGCCGGCATGGTGATCCGAGGCTGGGACGAGGGCGTGCAGGGCATGCAGGTGGGCGGCCAGCGTACGCTGCTCATCCCCGCCGAGCTCGGCTATGGGGCCCGCGGAGCCGGTGGCGTGATTCCACCCAACGCCACGCTGATCTTCGACGTCGAATTGCTGGCTATCGACTGACCCTGGAACGCGTGAGCAGGCTCACGACCCAGGTCGTCACGAAGGACAGCGGCGCTCCAAAGACACCGGCCGAGATGGGCTCAATGCCCCACCACAGGCCCGGCACCAGCATCGACTGGGGCAGAAGAGCTCGCAGCGCGGTGTTGTGGATCACGAGGTAGTAGACCGTCACGCCGAGGCCGACCATCATGCCGGCCACGGCGCCGGCTCGCGTGGTTCTGCGCCAGTAGATGCCCAGCACCATGGTCGGCACGAAGGTCGCGGCCGCGATTGAAAACGAGGCCGCCACCAGCGGCAGGATTTCCGAAGGCTTGAGCGCGGCGACAAAGGCCGCGGCCAGCGCCACCGTGAGCAGCGTGAACTTGGTGAGAATCACGCGCTGTTCCGGCGAGGCTCTGTGCCGGGTGGACTGAAAGTACAGATCGCGCACCAGCGCATTGCTGATCGTGAGCAGCAGGCCGTCGGCCGTCGACAGCGCCGCAGCCAGTCCACCAGCGGCCACCAGCCCCGAAATCACGTAGGGAAGCCCTCCGATCTCGGGCGTCGCCAGCACCAGCAGGTCAGCGCCCAGGTGCACTTCGCCGAACTGCACGATGCCGTCGCCGTTCATGTCCTGCACCGACAGGAGCGACGGATCCACCCGCGCCCACTGCGCAATCCAGCCGGGCAGCGCATCGAAGCGGCTCCCCACGAGGTGCGTCATCATCTCGAACTTCACCAGGGCCGCCAGGGCCGGAATGCTCAGGTACAGGAGCGCCACGAACACGAGTGACCAGGCCACCGACGCGCGCGCGCCCGCCACCGAAGGCACGGTGTAGTAGCGCATCAGGAGGTGCGGCATGCCGGCGGTGCCGAGCATCAGGCAGAACAACAGCGCCAGAAAATTGCGCCGCGAGAGTTCGTACTGCGCCTGCTGCGTCTCGTCTCCCGCCGGGTCGCCTGCAAAGGGCTGGGTGTGCCTGGGCAGACCACCGAGCGGCCGGGCACGCTCCTGGTTTTCCACCAACTCCCGTGTCCAGCGGGCACGGGCCTCGGCCTCGTCGCGCGGCATCGCCAGCAGCTCCCGGCTCGCCGCCACGATCAGGTCCACCTCCGCATTGCGCGAGCGCAATTGCTGGATGCGCTCGCGCGCCTCGCGCCGCTCACGCTCGAGCGCGGCGGGCACATCGACCAGTCGCTCCTGGTAGTCGCGCACCCTGTTCTCGTAGGCGGCAATGACCTGCTTCTCGGCGTCGGACGCCAGCAGCGCACTCTCGCGCTCGGCGATCTTGCCCAGCTGCTGCCCGTAGGCCAGCGGCGCGGCCGGATTGCCCAGCTGCTTGTAGGACAGCCAGGAGACGGGAATCAGGAACGCCAGCAGCAGCACGACGTACTGGGCCACCTGCGTCCAGGTGATCGCGCGCATGCCACCCAGGAACGAGCACAGCAGCACCCCACCCAGCCCCAGCATGATGCCGATCTCGAACTGCACCCCGGTGAGCCGCGAGGCAATCAGCCCCACGCCATAGATCTGCGCCACCACATAGGTGAACGAACACAGGACCGCACCGATGGCCGCGAGGATGCGCGGCCAGCTGCCGCCGAAGCGCACCTGGAAAAAATCCGGAATCGTGTAGAGCTGCATCGCCCGCAGGGCCGGTGCAATCAGCATCGCCACCAGCACGAACCCTCCCGTCCAGCCCAGCATGTAGGCCAGGCCCCCCGGCACGCCCGGAACACCGGAAAATCCCTGCAGGTACAACGCCCCGGACAGGCTGATGAAGGAGGCTGCGCTCATCCAGTCGGCGGCGGTGGCCATCCCGTTGTAGATCGGCGGAATGCGCCGTCCGGCGACGTAATACTCCGCCGGATCGGAAGTGCGGCCGTAGACGCCGACCGCAGCGTAGGCCATCACGGTCAGGAACAGGAAGATCGGTCCGATCCAGTGCCGCGAGAGCCCGCGCTGCTCGGCCCAGGCCATCGCGCCGACGAAACCCAGCAGGCCGATGACGTACAGCCCCATCACGCGATTCAGGCGCGCGATGTAGGGGCGCTCCACCGGCTCAGCCACGTGGCCCCGCATCGCGGCGTGCCGACGCGGCTTCGTCGGCACGTCGGTCATACCCGCGCATCACCCAGTAGTAGACCCAGATGAGCACGATGAACACCAGCACGCCGCCCTGAGCCGCCACCCAGTAACTGAAAGGCCACGGGCCAATCCGGAACTGCAGGTATTCGGCGAAATAGCCCACGCCGAACGACGATGCCGCCCACACGGCGAGCAGCACCAGCTTGAAGCCGAGGTGGTGCAGATCCGGCAAAGCCGGGTCCAGCGGCACCCCCACCCGCTCGGGGCCGGAATCGGGTGCGGGGGCCGGCAACATGCGCGAGTCAGGCGGCGCAGGACTCAGCGCGCAAGCTGCTGCCAGGTGGCAACCACCGTATCGGGGTTGAGCGAAATCGAGACGATGCCCTCATCCGCCAACCACTGGGCAAAATCCGGATGGTCGCTGGGACCCTGGCCGCAAATGCCCACATACTTGCCCTGGCGTTTGCACGCAGCAATCGCCTGCTTGAGCAGCGCCTTGACGGCCGGGTCGCGTTCGTCGAAATCGCGCGCGAGCAGCTCCAGCCCCGAATCGCGATCGAGCCCGAGTGTGAGTTGCGTCAGGTCATTCGATCCGACCGAGAACCCATCGAAATATTCGAGGAATTCGTCGGCCAGCACCGCGTTGCTCGGCACCTCGCACATCATGATGATCTTCAGGTCATCTTCGCCGCGCCTGAGGCCGTGCTCGGCCAGCAGCTCGGTCACGCGCCTGGCCTGCCCCAGCGTGCGCACGAAGGGCACCATCACCTGCACGTTGACGAGGCCCATCTCGCCGCGCACGCGCTTCAAGGCCTCGCATTCCATCGCAAACGCCTCGGCGAATTCAGCGCTGATGTAGCGCGCCGTGCCGCGAAAGCCCAGCATGGGGTTTTCCTCGTCGGGCTCGTAGCGGCTGCCGCCGATGAGCTTGCGGTACTCGTTGCTCTTGAAGTCCGACAGGCGCACGATGACGGGCTTGGGCCAGAAGGCGGCGGCAATGGTCGCCACGCCCTCGGCCACCTTGTCCACGTAGAAGGCCCGCGGGCTGGCATGGCCGCGCGCCACGCTCTCCACGGCCTTCTTCAGGTCGGCATCGACGGCGGGGTAGTCCAGGATGGCCTTGGGGTGCACGCCGATGTTGTTGTTGATGATGAACTCCAGCCGCGCCAGCCCCACGCCGTCGTTGGGCAGCTGAGCAAAATCGAACGCCAGCTGCGGGTTGCCCACGTTCATCATGATCTTGGTGGCGATCTTGGGCATCTCGCCGCGCTGCACCTCGGTCACTTCGGTTTCCAGCAGGCCGTCGTAGATGCGGCCGGTGTCGCCCTCGGCGCAGCTCACCGTGACCAGCGTGCCGTCCTTGAGCAGTTCCGTCGCATTGCCGCAGCCGACCACGGCGGGGATGCCCAGCTCGCGCGCGATGATGGCCGCATGGCAGGTTCTGCCGCCCCGGTTGGTGACGATGGCACTGGCTTTCTTCATGACCGGCTCCCAGTTGGGGTCGGTCATGTCGGTCACGAGCACGTCACCGGCCTGCACCTTGTCCATCTCGCGGATGTCGTGCACCAGCCGCACCGGGCCGGTGCCGATCTTCTGCCCGATCGCGCGGCCCTCGGCCAGCACCGCGCCCGTGCTCTTGAGCCTGAAGCGCTGCTCGGCCTGGCCCTTGGCCTGGCTCTTCACCGTCTCGGGGCGCGCCTGCAGGATGTAGAGCTGGCCGTCGCCGCCGTCCTTGCCCCATTCGATGTCCATCGGACGGCCATAGTGCTGCTCGATGGTGAGCGCGTAACGCGCGAGCTGCTCGACTTCGGCGTCGGTCAGGCTGTAGCGGTTGCGCAGCTCGGCGGCCACGTCGGTGGTCTTGACGAGGCGGCCGCTGGCCGCTTTTTCCTCGGGCGTGGAAAACACCATCTGGATCAGCTTGGAACCGAGGTTGCGCCGGATCACCGCGCGCTTGCCCGCCGCGAGCATGGGTTTGTGCACGTAGAACTCGTCCGGGTTCACCGCGCCCTGCACCACCGTCTCGCCCAGGCCGTAGCTGCTGGTGATGAAAACCACCTGATCAAAACCGCTTTCGGTGTCGATGGTGAACATCACGCCGGCCGCGCCCAGGTCCGAGCGCACCATGCGCTGCACGCCCGCGGACAGCGCCACCACGTCGTGCGCGAAGCCCTTGTGCACGCGATAGCTGATGGCGCGATCGTTGTAGAGGCTGGCGAACACCTCCTTCATCTTGTGCAGCACGTCTTCGATACCGACGACGTTGAGAAAGGTCTCCTGCTGCCCGGCAAACGAGGCATCGGGCAGGTCTTCGGCCGTGGCCGAGCTGCGCACCGCGAAACTGGCTTTGTCGTTGCCCGCCGACAGTGTGGCAAAAGCGGCCCGCACGGCCTTTTCGAGATCCGCCGGAAAAGGCTGGTGCTCCACCCAGCCACGGATCTCGGCGCCCGCCTCTGCCAGCGCGCGCACATCATCGACATCGAGGCGCGCCAGGCGCTCGCTGATGCGGGCCGACAGGCCCTCGTATTTCAGGAACTCGCGAAACGCGTGTGCCGTCGTCGCAAAACCCGTGGGCACACGCACGCCCTGGGGCAGTTGAGAAATCATCTCGCCGAGGCTGGCGTTCTTGCCGCCGACCACCTCGACGTCGGTCATCCTCAGGTTTTCAAACGGTACGACCAGGGCGGTCGCCTCAAAGCGTGCAGACATGGGAAAGCTCCAGAAGTTGAAACCGGGTCTGCCGCCGCGCCCCTCAAAACGGGCAGGCAAGCGCCCATGCAGCCTCTCGGGCTTTGTCGTTGGAGGTGTAGGCCAGCGCGCTGCATGGTGTAGGAAACATGAATAATTGCGCGATTGTAGGCGCTGCACATGCAACGCCGCTACCCCCTGTCGACCCAGCCCCGGCCCGCACGCATGACCCACCGCACCGTATTTTTCGTCTCCGACGGCACCGGCATCACCGCCGAAACCTTCGGCAACGCCATCCTCGCGCAATTCGACATCGAGCCCCGGCGCGTGCGCCTGCCCTTCATCGATTCGCAAGACAAGGCGCATCAGGTGGTGCGCCAGATCAACCACACGGCCGAGGTCGAAGCGCGCAAGCCGCTGGTGTTCACGACGCTCGTGGACATGCAGGTGCTGCAGATCATCCGCAACGGCTGCAAGGGCATGATGCTGGACATGTTTGGCACCTTCGTGCAGCCGCTGGAGGACGAGCTGGGCATCAAGAGCCACCACCGCGTCGGGCGCTTTTCGGACATCAGCCAAAACAAGCAGTACCACGACCGCATCGAGGCCATCAACTTCAGTCTGGCGCACGACGACGGGCAGACCAACCATGACCTCGAAGGCGCCGACGTGATCCTGGTGGGCGTCTCACGCAGCGGCAAGACGCCCACCAGCCTCTACCTGGCGATGCAGCACGGCGTGAAGGCGGCCAACTACCCCTTGATTCCCGAGGATTTCGAGCGCAGGCAGCTGCCGCCCGCGCTGGTGCCGTTTCGCAAGAAGATCTTCGGCCTGACGATCAGCCCCGAGCGCCTGTCGGAAATTCGCAGCGAGCGCCGCCCTGGCTCGCGCTACGCCAGCCTGACCAACTGCCGCGCCGAAGTGCACGAGGCCGAGGCCATGATGCGCCGCTCGGGCATCCGCTGGCTGTCCTCGACCACCAAATCCATCGAAGAGATCGCCACCACCATCCTGCAGGAAATCCGGCCGGAACGGCTTGGCTACTGAGCCCACCCATTGGCATCACAAATGAAACGGTGTAACGCTTTCGGGCCAACAACACGAATTTGCGTTGGTTTTTAGAATCAAAACCACCGCAAAGGATTTCTCCATGAAGCAGGTAGAGCACGTCTTCAGCGCCCCGCAGGGCCATTGGGTGGGCGACGGTTTTCCGGTGCGCACGCTGTTCAACTACCACCAGCACGCACCGCTGCTCTCGCCCTTCCTGATGCTGGACTACGGCGGCCCGGCGCAATTCGAGCCCACCACGCGCCGACGCGGCGTGGGCGAGCACCCGCACCGGGGCTTTGAAACCGTCACCATCGTCTTCGACGGCGAAGTGGAGCACCTCGATTCCACCGGCCAGGGCGGCACGATCGGCCCGGGCGACGTGCAGTGGATGACCGCCGCCAGCGGCATCCTGCACGAGGAATTCCATGGCAGTGCATGGGCGCGCCGGGGCGGCCGGTTCGAGATGGCGCAGCTCTGGATCAACCTGCCCGCGCGCGACAAACGCGCCGCGCCCGGCTACCAGGCGATCGGCGCCGCGCAGATTCCCACCGTGGCGCTGGCCCATGGCGCGGGCAGCGCGCGCCTCATCGCGGGCGAGCTCGATGGCCATCGAGGCCCGGCCAGAACCTTCACCCCCATGCACGTCTGGGACGTGCACCTGACGGCAGGCGGCACCTGCGAGCTGCCGCTGACCGAGGGCTGGAACAGCGCCGTGGTCGTGCTGCAGGGCCATGTGGCCGTGGGCGACACCGCCGCGCACGACGCGCAGGTGGTGCACCTGAGCCGCGCGGGCAGCGGCGCACGCGTGGCTGCCGAGAGCGGCGCGCACCTGCTGGTGCTGAGCGGCGAACCGATCGACGAGCCCATCGCCGCCTACGGGCCGTTCGTGATGAACACCGAGGCCGAAATCCGCCAGGCCTTCATCGATCTGCAGGGCGGACACTTCGGCGAGATGCCGCGCCGCGCCACCGAGCGGGCCTGAGCGCCATGACCACGGCACACGACGGCGTGATCGACCTCCTCACGGCGCGCGAGCGGCCGCTGGACGGCCTGGCGGTGCGCCGCCTGCTGCCCGCCGCGCGGCGCAAGACCGTGGGGCCGTGGATCTTCCTGGATCACATGGGCCCGGCCCGGTTCGCGCCCGGCGACGGCATCAACGTACGCCCGCACCCGCACATTGGCCTGGCCACAGTCACCTACCTGTTCGAGGGCGAAATCCTGCACCGTGACTCGCTGGGCCATGCGCAGACCATCACGCCCGGCGACATCAACCTGATGGTGGCCGGGCGTGGCATCACGCATTCGGAGCGCGAACGCCCCGAGGTGCGCGATCGCGTCCACCGGCTGCATGGCCTGCAGCTGTGGCTGGCGCTGCCCGAAGAGGACGAGGACTGCACACCGGCTTTCTTTCACTACGACGCCAGCGACCTGCCCCGCACGACCATCAATGGCGTGAACGTCCGCGTGATGATGGGCGCTGCCTGGGGCCTGCAATCCCCGGTGCCGACCTATGCGGGTGCGCTCTACGCCGAAGCTCATATGGCACCCGGCCAGACCCTGCGCCTGCCGCAGGCTCCCGAGCTGGCGCTGTACGCCGCCAGCGGCACCCTCACTGCGGGCGGCACGGGGCTGCCCGAGCATGCACTCGCTGTAGTCGATGGCCCGGCAGGCGTCGTGATACGCGCCACGACCGACGCGCGCATCGCGCTGATCGGCGGTCAACCCATAGGGCGGCGCTTCATCGACTGGAACTTCGTCGCGAGCACCAAGGAGCGCATCGAGCACGCGCGCGAGGACTGGCAGGCACAGCGCTTTCCGAAAGTGGTGGGCGACGAGGTGGAGTTCATCCCGCTGCCGCGATAAATCCATTTTGATAGCATCCGTCGCTTACCTGCAAAGCTCTGGAGCCCAATTTTTCTTATATTTTGGCCACAACCCGCGCCAGCGTGTCACATCGCCCCAGTGCACTGTCCTGATCGCAGCACGATGAGGAAGGTGCCAAGCACCTCCCCGGCATCAAGCTTCAGCCCGCGGCAGCCGCCGGGTTGCGCAGCTTGATATGCAGCTCGCGCAGCTGCTTTTCATCGACCGGCGACGGTGCCTGGGTGAGCAGGTCCTGCGCGCGCTGGGTCTTGGGGAAGGCGATCACGTCGCGGATGGATTCGGCGCCAGTCATCAGGGTGATCAGACGATCCAGGCCGAACGCCAGGCCGCCATGCGGCGGCGCGCCGTACTGCAGCGCATCGAGCAGGTAACCGAACTTGGCGCGCGCCTCCTCGGGGCCGATCTTGAGCGCGGCAAATACCTTGCTCTGCACGTCGGCACGGTGGATACGCACCGAACCGCCACCAAGCTCCCAGCCGTTCAAGACCATGTCGTAGGCCTTGGAGAGGCAGGCGCCCGGGTCGGTGTCCATCAGGTCTTCATGGCCGTCTTTGGGACTGGTGAACGGATGGTGCACCGCCACCCAGCGGTCTTCCTCGTCGTCGTGCTCGAACATCGGAAAGTCCACCACCCACAGCGGCGCCCAACGGTCCTCGAACAGGCCGTGCTTGCGCCCAAACTCGCTCAGACCCACCTTCAGGCGCAAGGCGCCGATGCTGTCGTTGACAATTTTTGCCTTGTCGGCGCCGAAGAAGATCAGGTCGCCGTCGCGCGCGCCGGTGCGCTTGAGAATTTCGGCGATCGCCGCATCGTGGATGTTCTTGACGATGGGCGACTGCAGGCCGTCCCTGCCCTTGGCTGCTTCGTTGACCTTGATCCAGGCCAGCCCCTTGGCGCCGTAGATTTTCACGAACTCGGTGTAGCCGTCGATCTCGCCGCGCGAAATGTGCGCGCCGCCCGGCACGCGCAGCGCCACCACACGGCCTCCGGGCGTCGTCGCGGGGGTGGAGAACACCTTGAAGTCGACGTCCTTCATCACCTCGGTCAGCTCGGTGAATTCGAGCTTCACGCGCAGATCGGGCTTGTCCGAACCAAAGCGGCGCATGGCCTCGGCGTACTTCATCACCGGGAACTCACCCAGGTCGACGCCCAGCTGCTGGTTGAACACCTGCTTGATCATGCGCTGGAAGATGTCGCGGATTTCCTCTTCGCCGAGGAACGAGGTTTCGCAGTCGATCTGTGTGAACTCGGGCTGGCGGTCGGCGCGCAGGTCCTCGTCGCGGAAGCACTTGGTGATCTGGTAGTAGCGGTCGTAACCGGCGACCATCAGCATCTGCTTGTACAGCTGCGGCGACTGCGGCAACGCGTAGAACTGGCCATCGTGCACGCGGCTGGGCACGAGATAGTCGCGCGCGCCCTCGGGCGTGCTCTTGCCGAGCATGGGGGTCTCGATATCGACGAAGCCTTCCTGGTCGAGGAAATTGCGCACCTGGATCGCGGTCTTGTAGCGCAGCATCATGTTGCGCTGCATGGCCGGGCGGCGCAGATCCATCACGCGGTGCGTGAGGCGCGTGGTCTCCGACAGGTTGTCGTCGTCCATCTGAAACGGCGGCGTGACCGAGGGGTTGAGCACGGTGAGCTCGTGGCACAGCACCTCGATCTGGCCGCTGGTGAGCTTGTCGTTGGTCGTGCCCTCGGGACGCGCGCGCACCAGCCCCCTGACCTGCAGGCAGAACTCGTTGCGTATGCCTTCAGCGATCTTGAACATTTCGGGGCGGTCGGGGTCGCAGACCACCTGCACGTAGCCTTCGCGGTCGCGCAGGTCAATGAAGATCACGCCGCCATGGTCGCGGCGGCGATTCACCCAGCCGCACAGGGTGACGGTCTGACCCATCAGGGCCTCGGTCACGAGACCGCAGTAGTTGGAACGCATGGCCATGGTGTTTTCTTCCTGCGCCCGCACGGGGCGCTGTCGATCAGTCAAAGGTGTTGCTCGCTGTCGGCCAGCACCGGGTCGGGCGGCGCGACGACACCCATCGAAACAATGTACTTGAGCGCTTCGTCGATGCTCATTTCCAGCTCGATGCAGTCGCTCTTGCGCATGAGCACGAAATAGCCGCTGGTCGGATTCGGCGTGGTGGGCACGTAGACGCTGACGAATTCGTCGCGCAGATAGCCCGCCACCTCGCCATTGGGGCTGCCCGTGACGAAGGCCACGGTCCACATTCCGTCGCGCGGCCACTGCACCAGCACCGCCGTGCGAAAGGCGTTGCCGCTTTCGGAAAACAGAGTGTCCGAGACCTGCTTGACGCTGGAATAGATCGAGCGCACGACCGGGATGCGGCTCACCAGCGCATCGCCCATGGAGACGAGTTTGCGACCGAAGAAGTTGCTGGCGAGCCCCCCCACGACGAGCAGGATGAGCAGCGTGAGCACGACGCCGAAGCCGGGGATGTGAAAACCGAGCAAGCGATCCGGCTGCCAGGCAGCCGGCAGGATTTCCAGCGTCTGATCGAGCACCCCGACCACCCAGGACAGCACCCAGGCGGTGATGATCACTGGCACGATCACCAGCAGGCCGGCGAAAAGCCATTTGCGCAATGCAGCCATCAATGCACTCCGCCTCAAGCGTCTGAAGTGGCGGGAGCAGCCGCCGGGGCTGCGGCAGGCGCTACTGGTTTGGTAGTCTCCGCGACTGCCGGGCTGGCGGCTGGCGCCGCGGTCGGCTTGGCGCCATCGGCGGGCGCGCTGCTCTTGCGGCCGCTGAAATCCGTCTCGTACCAGCCCGTACCCTTGAGCTGAAAACCCGCCGCGGTCAACTGCTTGACATACGCCTCCTGCCCGCAGGCAGGGCAATGCGTGAGCGGCGCATCCGATATTTTTTGCAGCGCATCCTGGGCATGGCCGCAATGACTGCAGCGGTAGGAATAAATGGGCATCTCAAACGGCGCAAATTTCTTGCAAAGCCCATGATTATAGGGAGCGCAGCCCGCTCGGGCGGCACACTCGGGCAGCGCACCGGTTCAGGCGCCTGCCGTGTCGTAATGATGCGTTCGCCCCTTCTGATCGGCGATGAACTGCGGCGCCAGCGACCCCCCCAGCATGCCGGCAAAGGAGGCGATCAGCCCCGCGAGCTGCTGCGGGAAAGCCTCGTTGAGCACCGGGCTGGCCACGAACCACAACCACACGCCCAGGCCCATGACCACGGCCAGCAGCGCGCCCTGGGTTGTCGCACGCTTCCAGTACACGCCCATCAGCAGCGGCACGAAGGCCCCCACGAGCGGCACCTGGTAGGCTCCCGAAACCAGCTCGTAGATCGACGAGCCCTCCATCGTTATCGAATAGATCAGCACGCAGAAGGTGAACACCAGCACGCTCACGCGCATGGCCTTGAGCGTCTCTTCATCACTCATGCCGGGCTTGAGGTTGCGCAGGATGTTTTCCACGAAGGTCGTGGCAGGCGCGAGCAAGGTGGCCGACGCGGTGGACATGATGGCCGAGAGCAGCGCGCCGAAAAAGGCCACCTGCAGCAGCACCGGCATGTGCGTCATGACCAGCGTGGGCAGCACTTTTTGCGGGTCGTCGTCGAGCATGGCGGCCGTGCCCGGCAGCACCAGCAGCGCGGCCATCACAACGAACATGGGCACGAAGGCGAAGCTGATATACAGCAGCCCGCCGACGATCGGCCCATTCTGGGCGGTGTTGGCGCTGTTGGACGACATCACGCGCTGGAACACGTCCTGCTGCGGAATCGAGCCGAGCATCATGGTGATCGCCGCGGCGAAGAAAAACGTCCACTCCTTGACGCCGCCCGTCGGCAGAAAGCGCAATTTGCCCTCGCTGGCCGCGTAGGCCACCACCCGTTCGGCACCCCCGGCGATGTCGGCCGCGTACCAGGCAATGGCCACGAGCCCGGCCACGATGACGATCATCTGCACGAAATCAGTCAGCGCCACCGACCACATCCCGCCATAGAGCGTGTAGATCAGCACCACCACGGTGCCAATCACCATGCCCCAGGATAGCGTGATGGCGCCATCGCTCAGGATGCTGAAGACCAGGCCCAGCGCCGTGATCTGCGCGGCCACCCAGCCCAGGTAGCTCAGGATGATGATGGTGGAGCACAGCACCTCGACCACGCGCCCGAACCGGCGGCGGTAATAGTCGCCGATGGTGATGATGTTCATCGCGTAGAGCTTGCGCGCGAAGAACAGGCCCACGAGCACCAGGCACAGGCCCGCGCCGAACGGGTCCTCCACCGTGCCGTGCAGCCCTTCCTTGACGAACTGGGCCGGCGCGCCCAGCACCGTCTCCGAGCCGAACCAGGTGGCGAAGGTGGTGGCAATCACCACCGCCAGCGGCAGGCTGCGCCCGGCCACCGCGTAGTCCGCCGTGTTTTTCACGCGCCGCGCGGCCAGCAGGCCGATAGCGATCGATACCAGCAGATACAGGACGATGAAAGTCACCAGCATGGGCCGCTCCGCGTGCAATGGAAAAAGCGCCGCGGATTATCCCGGCTGTCGTGGCCGCACCTCCGTCACCACGGCGCAATGCGCGTATTTACAACACCGTGATCCGGATGATGAGCTGCACCACGATGAGCCCGAGCACAAAGCCCAGCCCGGCGTAGAGCAGCCGCTGCAGCAGCCGGTTGGTGCGCCTTTGCTCGGTCAGCAGCTCCTGCAGCGCCTGCGATTCACCCTGCTGCAGCGGCTGACGCAGCCAGCCGTGCAGCAGCCGCGGCAACTCGGGCAGTATCTTGGCGTAATGCGGGGCCTCGGCCTGCAGCTCGCGCCACAGCCGCCTGGGACCGAGCTGCTCGCGCATCCACCGTTCGAGAAAAGGCTTGGCTGTGCTCCACAGATCGAGCTCTGGGTCGAGCTGGCGGCCCAGCCCCTCGATGTTGAGCAGGGTCTTTTGCAGCAGCACGAGCTGCGGCTGGATTTCCACCTGGAATCGCCGCGAGGTCTGAAACAGCCGCAGCAGCACCATGCCCAGCGAGATTTCCTTGAGCGGCCGATCGAAATAAGGCTCGCAGACGGCGCGGATCGCCCCCTCGAGTTCATTGACACGCGTATCGCGCGGCACCCAGCCGCTTTCGATGTGCAGCTCGGCCACGCGCTTGTAATCGCGGCGGAAGAATGCGGTGAAGTTCTGCGCGAGGTATTCCTTGTCCACGGCTGTGAGCGAGCCGACGATGCCGAAATCCAGCGAGATGTAGCGCCCGAAAGTCTCGGGGGCAGTGCTCACCATGATGTTGCCCGGGTGCATGTCCGCATGGAAGAAGCCATCGCGAAACACCTGGGTGAAGAAAATGGTCACGCCATCGCGCGCGAGCCGGGCTATGTCCACGCCCGCATCGCGCAACTCCGCGATCTGGCTGATCGGCACGCCCTTCATGCGCTCCATCACCAGAACGTCGCTGTGGCACCAGTCCCAGAAGACCTCGGGGATCAGCACCAGATCGAGCCCCGCCATGTTGCGCCGCAGCTGCGCCGCATTGGCCGCCTCGCGCACGAGATCGAGCTCGTCGTGCAGGTAGTTGTCGAATTCGCGCACCACCTCGCGGGGCTTGAGGCGCCGGCCGTCCGCCGAAAGGCGGCTGACCCAGCCCGCGACCATGCGCATCAGGGCCAGGTCTTTCTCGATCGCCGCGAGCATGCCCGGGCGCAGCACCTTGACGGCGACCTCGCGCTCACGCCCGTCGCGATCGCGCAGCACGGCAAAGTGCACCTGTGCGATCGAGGCACTGGCCACTGGCGTGCGCTCGAACGACACGAAGATGTCACCGATCGGCTTCTTGAACGAACGCTCGATCGTCGCCACCGCGATCGCCGGATCGAACGGCGGCACGCGGTCCTGCAGCAGCGCAAGTTCATCGGCGATGTCGGCCGGCATCAGATCGCGCCGGGTGGAGAGCACCTGGCCGAACTTCACGAAGATCGGCCCCAGCTGCTGCAGCGCTTCACGCAGACGCTGGCCGCGCGGCGAGTCCAGCCGCCTGCCCACGGTGACCCAGCGCGTCAGCACCCGCACCCAGGGGCGCGAAGAGCGTGAGAGCACCAGCTCGTCCAGCCCGTGACGCAGCGCCACCCAGAGGATGGCCACACCACGAAGAAACCGGCTCATGCAGCCCCGTGCCCGGCCGTGGTCGCCGACGCACGGCCGCGTCCGCCCACAAAGCGGCGCAGCGCGACGTGCACGCGCCGCGCCGCCGAAGCGATGGCATGCGCGGGCGCATCGCCGACCATGCGCGCCAGATCTTCCTCGACATCCCAGCGCAGATTTTCGGCCAGCCACTGGATATCGCTGGCCAGCTGCACATCCCCTTCGATGCGGATCGCGGGACGCTCTCCGGCGAGCGCCTCACGCGCCAGTCCGAACGGCGACGCCTGGATCAACTCGACGCGCAGATCCACCACCGCCCCCGTCGGCGCCAGATCCAGCAGACCTGCCGGGGTGACCTGCAGCGCCATGAAGAATCCGCGCCACTGCACGCGTGCCACGCGGCCGCGCTGGCGCGCGAGCCGCTGCATGGCCTGCGGCTCCTGCATCAATACGTGGTTGACCCACAGCACGAGGCGATGCTGCACGCCCTGCACCAGCCAATCGGGCGCCGCGGGGGGCCCGGGCAGGCGTTGCGTCCATTCGTGCAGCCAGGAAAAAGGGGACCGTGGTTTCATGGTCCCCGATTATTCCCCGTTTGGGCGCGGGCTACTGCAATGCCTGCAGCCCCGTCACCAGCCAGCCGCTCTTGCCATCCTTGGGCTTGGTCATGTTCCAGACCTCGCGGAAGGGATTGGGGCCGGCGGAGACTTCCTCGCGGATCACGCCGGAGAATTCGACACTGGCCATGTACTCGCCGTCGAGCTCCTCGATGCCGAGCAGCTTGGCCTCGAGCATGAGCACGTCGGTCCGGTTCGGCTCCTGCGCGCCGCGCTGCTGCTCGCGCTCCTTGAGCTGGCCGCGCACCTCATCGAGCATGCTGTCGGTCATCATCGAGCGCAGGGTGGCGAAGTCGCTGCGATCCCATGCCGACTGCAGCGTGGTGAAGTTGCGCTTGGCCGCCTCCAGAAAGCCGTGGACATCGAAGTCCGCGGGAATGCCCCAGCCCTGTGCCCCGGCCAGGGCCGAACCTATGCTGGCACCGCCCGCCGATGGGGCCGCATCGAAGGCCATGCGCGAATCTTCCCACGGGCGCGCCGACGCATCGTTGCCCACCTTGGCGGGGTTGTACTGGCCCGGCATGCGTTCGGACGCCGCAGGCGTGGCGCCCGCCCCCTGAAAGGCAAACGGCGATGACGCGGCCGTCCCCGCAGTGCGAGGCCGCATGAGTATGCGCACCAGCGCCAGCCCCACCAGGACCACCAGGGCGATCAGCAGGAAATGGCCGAACTCCGCCCCGAGACCCAGCGCACTGGCGAGCCAGGCCAGCCCCAGGCCGGCCGCCAGGCCGCCCAGCATCCCCGCCCACGGCTTGCGCGTCGCGGTATTGGCCGTGCTGGCCGACTTGGCCGCGCTGGTACTGCTGGCGGCATTCTGTGCTCCATTGGGCGCCTGAGCCGGCGCGCGTACCGCCTCGCGTTGCGTCACATTGGCCGATTGGCGGCCGGCCGAGCGCCCGCCACCCAATCGCGCTGCCTCTGCGTCGGCGTACACCAGCGTGAGCAGCGTCACCAGAACCACAGACCACAGTTGTTTCATAGTTTCCTCATCCACCCAGGTTTCAAAAAAGACATCAGCACTTCACGCCCACATGCAGCGCCACCACGCCGCCGGTCATGTTGTGAAAATCGACATGCCCAAATCCATGGTGTTGCATCAGGGCTTTAAGTTCCTCCTGCCCGGGATGCATGCGTATCGATTCGGCGAGATAGCGGTAGCTCTCGGCATCACCGGCCACCCACTTGCCTAAACGCGGCAGCACCTGAAAGGAATACACGTCGTAGATTTTTCTCAAAGGCGCGGCCACCTTGGAAAATTCCAGCACCAGCAGACGGCCCCCGTCCTTGAGCACGCGGGCCATTTCAGCGATCGCCCGCTCCTTGTGCGTCATGTTGCGCAGGCCGAAGGCGACGCTCACCAGGTCGAAGTAGCCATCCGCAAACGGCAACTGCTCGGCATCGCAGACCACGGTGGGCAACACGAAGCCCCGGTCGATAAGCCGATCGCGCCCGGTGCGCAGCATGGCTTCGTTGATGTCGGTGTGCACGACCTCGCCGCTTGCGCCCACCTGCTTCGCGAACGCCAGCGCCAGATCGCCCGTGCCGCCGGCGATATCGAGCACCCGATCGCCCTCGCGCACGTGGGCGGCGACCACGGTGGCCGCCTTCCACAGGCGGTGCAGGCCGCCGGACATCAGGTCGTTCATCAGGTCATAGCGTGGCGCGACCGAATCGAAGACACCGCGCACGCGCCGTGCCTTGTCACGCTCGTCCACCGCCTGAAACCCGAAATGTGTCGTTCCCATGCCGCCATCGTAGGCGAGGGATGCGACAAATGCAGTGACACCCCGGGGTATCCCCCGGTCATGTGTCGCTATTTCGTTGAATCGACGCCCGCCGCCATCAATGCTCTTTCTTTTTCGACACCGTGGCGCCCCTGCGGATCATGGGCGTATCGCGGTTGGCACCCGCCTCTTCGAGGCGCTGCAGGTAGGTGGCCCAAAGGGCATCCTGCTCGCGCCCGAGCTTGTAGAGGTAGCTCCAGGTGAACAGGCCGCTGTCGTGCCCATCGGAGAAGGTGGGGCGGATGGCGTAGTTGCCCATGGGTTCGATGGCGCTCACGGTCACTTCGCGCTTGCCCGTCTGCAGCACTTCCTGGCCCGGCCCGTGGCCCGTGACCTCCGCCGAGGGTGAATACACGCGCATCAATTCGAGCGGAATCTTGAAATGCTCGCCGCTGGAGAACGAAATTTCGAGAACGCGGGAAGCCTGGTGAACGGTGATGGACGTGGGCATGGGGGTGCCGGTGGTCTGATCTGCCATGGTCTTGTCTAGCGGTATCAAGGTCAAATACGCCACAAAGCCTTATACAGCAAGCGTTTGCAGCTATCAAACAAGTTGCTTTTGCGCCCAAGCATCGAGGCGCGAACGCAGCGCATCATGCACCATGGGCTGGCGCGCTGCCATGGCCGCAACGCGGTCAGTGTCTTGCGCGCGCAGCGCGGTGCCCCAGACGGCATCCGGAAAATGGCTGTCCCAGTCGAAGCGGGCGATCACATGCCAATGCAGATGCGCCACCCTGTTGCCCAGCGCGGCGAGATTGATTTTGGCGGGCGCGAGCTGCTCGCGCAGGACCTGCTCCACCAGCACCACGGCCTGCATGCAGTGCTCGCGCTCACGGGGCGGGAGGTCGGAGAATTCCGGCACATGCGCGTTCCAGATCACGCGGTAGAACGCCGCATGACCCGGCTCGTCGGCATGGATCACGCGCAGGCGAGCGCCGCGCCAGACGAACCGCCCGCCGTCGGCAAGGCACAGCGGGCACTCGGGCACCACCCTGCCATCCCCTTCAGAACAGCACGCGCGTGCGGATCGTTCCGGGCACCTTGGCGAGCTTTTCCAGCGCCATGTCGGACGAGCGCGCATCCAGGTCGACGACGACATAGCCGACGTTGTCGCGCGTCTGCAGGAACTGCGCGGAGATGTTCACCTCGCCGTCCGACAAGATGCGGTTGATCTCGGACATCACGCCGGGAATGTTGCGGTGGATGTGCAGCACGCGGTGCTTGCCCGGGTGCGCGGGCAGCGCCACCTCGGGCAGATTGACCGAGGAGGTGCTGGCGCCGGTGTCGCTGTAGGTGATGAGCTTGTGCGCGACCTCCAGGCCGATGTTGGCCTGCGCCTCCAGCGTGGAGCCGCCGATGTGGGGTGTGAGGATGACGTTGTCCAGCCCGCGCAGCGGCGAGACGAACTCGTCCTTGGTGCTCTTGGGCTCGACCGGGAACACGTCCACCGCCGCGCCCACGAGGCGCTTTTCCCTGATGGCCTCGGCCAGCGGCTCGATGCGCACCACGGTGCCGCGCGAGGCGTTGATGAGGATGCTGTTGGGCTTCATCGCGGCGATCTCGGCCTCGCCGATCATCCATTGGGTGGAGGGCAGCTGCGGCACGTGCAGGCTCACGATGTCGCTCTGCGCCAGCAGCGCCTTGAGCGACTCGACCTGGTGCGCGTTGCCCAGCGGCAGCTTGGCGACGACGTCGTGAAAGATCACGTGCATGCCCAGGCTCTCGGCCAGCACCGAAAGCTGCGAGCCGATCGCGCCATAGCCGACGATGCCCAGCGTCTTGCCACGCGCCTCGTGCGAGTTCTCGGCACTCTTGAGCCAGCCGCCACGGTGCGCCGCCGCGTTGCGCGCGGGGATGCCGCGCAGCAGCAGGATGGCTTCGGCCAGCACCAGTTCGGCGACCGAGCGGGTGTTGGAATACGGGGCGTTGAAGACCGCGATGCCCTTCTCGCGCGCCGCGTTCAGATCGACCTGGTTGGTGCCGATGCAAAAGCACCCGACGGCCACCAGCTTGTGCGCATGCGCCAGCACCTCGGCGGTGAGCTGGGTGCGCGAGCGCACGCCGACGAAGTGCACGTCCGCGATCTTGTCGAGCAGCTCCTGCCCTTCCAGCGCGCGGGGCAGCAACTCCACGTTGGTGTAATCCGCCGCTCGCAGGGCATCCACCGCGCACTGGTGGATGCCTTCGAGCAGCAGGAACTTGATTTTGCTTTTGTCCAGGGACGTCTTGGGCATGATGCACTTCCGATAGTTATGGCGCCTGCGCGCAGGCATTGAAAAACGGCTTGCAAAGGCGCGATTGTGCACCGCACCAATGAAGGCTTCACGCAGCCCTCGCCAGACCCCGCGCCGATCGCCTCATTCACCGCGGGTGAACATGGTTGAAACGTCATATATCTCTGACACAATTTGCGGCGGGTAAACCCGGTTGCACGTTGCATGGTGCTGTGCGAAAACATGCGCTCGACCCCATGAGAGCGACGCTCGGCGCAATGCCCATGACGCACTTATCTCATCCACAAGGAGTATTCATGCGATTCAAACCCCTGGCGCTGGTCGGCGCCACGATGCTGTCGATGGCCATGGCCGTGCCCGCGCACGCCCAGACCGAAATCCAGTGGTGGCACTCGATGGGCGGCGCGCTGGGTGAGTGGGTCACGGACCTGGCCAACCAGTTCAACGCGAGCCAGAAGGACTACAAGGTGGTCCCGACGTTCAAGGGCAGCTATGACGAATCCATGACGGCCGCCATCGCCGCCTTCCGCGCGGGCAACGCGCCCGACATCCTGCAGGTGTTCGAGGTCGGCACGGCCACGATGATGGCCAGCAAGGGCGCGATCAAGCCCGTGGCCGAAGTCATGAAGATGGCGGGCGTGAACTTCGACCCCAACGCCTACGTGCCCGCCGTGGCCGGCTACTACACCGCGCCGAACGGCCAGATGCTGAGCATGCCGTTCAACAGCTCCACGGCGGTCTTCTACTACAACAAGGACGCCTTCAAGGCCGCGGGGATGGACCCCGACAAGCCACCGAAAACCTGGCCCGAGGTGGTGCTGGCCGCGGGCAAGCTCAAGGCGGCAGGCCAGAAATGCCCGTTCACCACGAGCTGGATCAGCTGGACCCAGCTGGAGAACTTCTCGGCCTGGCACAACGTGCTGTTCTCGTCGCTGAACAACGGCTTCGGCGGCCTGGGCACGCGCCTGGAATTCAACAGCCCGCTGCATGTGCGCCACTTCGAGAACCTGGCCAACATGGCCAAGCAGGGCCTGTTCGTCTACAAGGGCCGCAACAATGCGGCGGACGCCACCATCGTCTCGGGTGAATGCGCCATGGCCACGGCCTCGGCCGGCCTGCTGGGCAACCTCAAGCGCAACGCCAAGTTCGCCTTCGGCGTGAGCACCCTGCCCTACTACCCCGACGTGCCCGGCGCGCCGCAGAATTCCGTGATCGGCGGCGCCAGCCTCTGGGTGATGGCCGGCAAGAAGAACGACGTGTACAAGGGCGTGGGCCAGTTCCTGAGCTTCCTGGCCAAGCCCGAGGTAGCGGCCGCCAGCCACCAGCGCACGGGCTATCTGCCGGTGACCAAGGCCGCGTATGAGCTGACCGAGAAATCGGGCTTCTACGCCAAGAACCCCGGCGCCGACGTGGCGGTGCAGCAAATGATCCGCAAGACGACGGACAAGTCGCGCGGCATCCGCATCGGCAACTTCGTGCAGATCCGCACCATCATCGACGAGGAAACCGAGAACATCTGGTCCGGCAAGAAGAGCGCCAAGGAAGCGCTGGACGCCGCGGTCAAGCGCGGCAACGAACAACTGGTGCGCTTCCAGAAGGCCAACGGGGGCTGAACGCCATCTGCCACGGGGCTGGCTGCCATATTCGAATCAAACCCGGAGCCAGCCCATACAGGGAGCGCGCTGAGAGCTCCTGTTTTGAGAGTATATCGGCCCGGGTTCGTGGCCGCACGCCGTTCACGCATCCGCCCCTGCCATGGAAAAACGCGTTCGATTCAAATCGGCCTGGCTGCCCTGGCTGCTGGTGGCGCCGCAGATGGCCGTCGTGCTGGTGTTCTTTTTCTGGCCCGCGGGCCAGACGCTGTACCAGAGCGTGCTGCAGGAAGACGCCTTCGGCATGAGCCGCCAGTTCGTCGGCTGGCAGAACTTCGAGCGCCTGTGGGAAGACCCGAGCTACCTCGACTCGTTCTACACCACCGCCATTTTTTCGCTGCTGGTGGCGGTGCTGGGCATCTGCATCGCGCTGCTGCTGGCGGTGATGGCCAACCGCGTGGTGCGCGGCGCCGCCATCTACAAGACGCTGCTGATCTGGCCCTACGCCGTCGCGCCGGTCGTCGCGGGCGTGCTCTGGCTGATGATGTTCGCCTCGCCCTGGGGCGTGGTGGCCTATGCGTTGCAGGCGCTGGGCTACGGGTGGAACCATCTGCTGAGCGGCACCGACGCCATGGCGCTGATCGTGATGGCCTCGGTCTGGAAACAGATTTCCTACAACTTCCTGTTCTTTCTCGCGGGCCTGCAGTCGGTGCCCTCTTCGGTGATCGAAGCGGCCACGATCGACGGCGCCTCACCCTGGCGGCGCTTCTGGAACATCGTTTTTCCGCTGCTCTCGCCCACCACCTTCTTCCTGCTGGTGATGAACGTGATCTATGCGTTCTTCGACACCTTCGCCATCGTCGACGCCGCCACGCAGGGCGGCCCCGGCAAGGACACCTCCATCCTGGTCTACAAGGTCTACTACGACGGCTTCAAGGCACTGGACATGGGCGGCTCGGCCGCGCAGTCGGCAGTGCTGATGGCCATCGTCATCCTGCTGACGGTGTTCCAGTTCCGCTTCGTCGAGAAGAAGGTGCAGTACTGAACATGCCCCCACGCTCACTTCATTCGCTGCCCCCCATGGGGGCCTCAGCGCCTTCGGGCGGCCGGGCGGCGCTGACATGATCGAACGCCGACCCGTCCTGGATTTCGTCTCGCATGCCGTGCTCATCATCGGCGTGGCAATCATCGCCTTCCCGGTCTACGTCGCCTTCGTCGCCAGCACGCAGACCGCGGCGCAGATCACCGGCAGCAACCCGCTGTCGCTCGTGCCCGGCAACAACATCGTCAGCAGCTACACCCTGGCGCTGATGGGCGGCAAGGTGGCGGCGGGCGGCACCATCCCGCCGGGCTGGCCGATGCTGTGGATCAGCTTTGTCGTGGCCATGGTGATCGCGCTGGGCAAGATCGCCATCTCCATCATCTCGGCCTTCGCCATCGTGTACTTCCGCTTTCCGTTTCGCGGCCTGGTGTTCTGGATGATCTTCATCACGCTGATGCTGCCCGTGGAGGTGCGCATCGGCCCGACCTACCAGGTGGTCGCCGACCTGGGACTGATCAACACCTACGCGGGCCTGACGGTGCCGCTGATCGCCTCGGCCACCGCTACCTTTTTGTTTCGCCAGTTCTTCCTCACCGTGCCCGACGAGCTGGCCGAGGCCGCGCGCATCGACGGCGCGGGGCCGATGCGCTTCTTCATGGACATCCTGTTGCCGCTGTCCAAGACCACCATGGCGGCGCTCTTCGTGATCCAGTTCATCTACGGCTGGAACCAGTACCTCTGGCCGCTGATCGCCACCACGAGCGAGGACATGTACCCCATCGTGCTCGGCATCAAGCGCGCCATCTTCGGCGAGATCTACGTCGAATGGAACGTGGTGATGGCCACGGCCATCCTGGCCATGATCCCGCCGGCCATCGTCGTCATCCTGATGCAGAAGTGGTTCGTCAAGGGCCTCGTCGATACTGAAAAATAATGGCAGCCATCGCATTCAACAAGGTCGTCAAGCGCTACGGCAGCGGCCCCAAGGCCAACCAGGTGCTGCACGGCATCACCGCCGACGTGCTCGACGGCGAATTCATCGTCATCGTCGGGCCGTCCGGCTGCGGCAAATCCACGCTGCTGCGCATGGTGGCGGGCCTGGAGGAAATCAGCGAAGGCACGATCTCCATCGGCGCGCGCGTGGTCAACGACCTCGAACCGTCGGAGCGCGACATCGCCATGGTGTTCCAGAACTACGCGCTCTACCCGCACATGAGCGTGTTCGACAATATGGCCTACGGCCTGAAGATCAAGAAGGTGCCGATCGCCGAAATCCGCCAGCGCGTGGACAAGGCGGCGCAGATTCTCGAACTCGGCGGGCTGCTGCAGCGCAAGCCGCGCGAACTCTCGGGCGGACAGCGCCAGCGCGTGGCCATGGGCCGCGCCATCGTGCGCCAGCCGCAGGTGTTCCTGTTCGACGAGCCGCTATCGAACCTCGACGCCAAGCTGCGCGCGCAGACACGCCTCGAAATCGAAAAACTGCACCGCGATCTGGGCATCACCAGTCTCTTCGTCACGCACGACCAGGTCGAGGCGATGACGCTGGCCCAGCGCATGATCGTCATGAACGCCGGGCGCATGGAGCAGTTCGGCACGCCCGAGGAGGTCTACCACCGGCCGGCCTCGACCTTCGTCGCGGGCTTCATCGGCGCGCCGCCCATGAACCTGCTCGAGGACGTGCAGGGCGTGCGCGACGGCGTGCTGCTCGGCATCCGCCCCGAGCACCTGCGCGTGGTCGAATCGGGTGGCTGGACGGTCGCGGTGGAAACCGTCGAGATGCTCGGCGCCGAGCGCCTGATCCACGGCCATCTCGGCGGCCCGCAAGGCCAGCGCATGATCGTGCGCATGCAGGAAACCGAAACACCCCCCGTACCGGGCCAGACCTTGCACGTGCTGCCGCTCGAAGACCGCATCCACGGCTTCGACGCCCAGACCGGCCAGCGCATGGAGCAGTCATAACACATACTCCGGTTTGATAGCTGAACGCGCTCGTCACACAAGGGTTTGAGGCTTATTTCATGTCCAAAATTTCCCCACCCCACTGGCCTTATCCACGCTGGATCGCGCACCGTGGCGCGGGCAGGCTGGCGCCCGAAAACACCCTGGCCGCCTTTCGCGTGGGCGCAGCGCACGGCTACCGGATGTTCGAATGCGACGCCAAGCTCTCCAGCGACGGCGTGGTGTTCCTGATGCACGACACAGGGCTCGACCGCACCACCAACGGCCACGGCACGGGCGGCGACCAGCCATGGGGCTCGCTCGCCCAGCTCGATGCCGGCAGCTGGCATTCGCGCCGCTTCGCGGGCGAGCCCCTGCCCACGCTGGAGCGCATTGCCCGCTGGTGCCTTGCCAACAGCCTGCACCTGAACATCGAGATCAAGCCCACGCCGGGCACCGAGCGCGAAACCGGCCGCGCCGTCGCCCTGCTAGCCGCGCGCCTGTGGCAAGGCCACACGCCGCCGCTGCTCACATCGTTTCAGCCCCTGGCACTCGAAGGCGCGCGCGAGGGCGCTCCCACGCTGCCCCGGGGCCTGCTGCTCGATCAACTCCACCCGGATTGGCTGGACACCGCCACTGGCCTGAGCTGCGTCGCCATGGTCTGCAACCACGCGCTCTGGGATGCCGCCACGGTGCAGGCGGTGCACGCCGCCGGCCTGCGCGCGCTCAGCTACACCGTCAACGACGAATGGGCGGCCGAGCGCCTGTGGGGCCTCGGCACCGACGGCATCATCACCGACCGCGTCGACCTGTTCAGCCCTGCGGCGTAGCCGCGCCATCTGTTACAGCCGGCCGCAAACCGCGGCAGACAATCCGCGCATGCACCGTCCGCTCTGCATCCATCCGCCCGCGCCCGCAGCGGCACGCCTCTTGCTTGCCTGCGTGCTCGCGGTCTGGCTCGCCTGTATGGGCGCCACGCCGGCGCAGGCCCAGGGCCGGGTCGGTGCATTGCTGCCTGCCGCTCCCGTGCCCGCTGCGCTGCCAGCGCTCACCGCGCCGGCCGCGCCCCCGGCCGATACGGATGGCACGCCCCTGATCCCGGTGGACGAGTTGCGCAAGCAGCTCAACGCGATTCCGCAGAAGCTGGGCGAGGAGGACGACGGCCGCAAGCTGCTGACCGACATCAGCACCATCGGCAAGGCTGCCGAGCGCGTGGTCACGCGCCGCACCACGGAACTGGCCGAGCTGGACCGGCGGCTCGAGGGCCTGGGCCCGGCGCCCGAGAAAGGCTCGCCGGCCGACGCGCCCGACGTGGTCCGGCAGCGCAAGGCCCTGGACAAGCAACGCGCCGCGCTGGACGCCGAACTCAAGCTCGCGCGCCTGGTCGCCGTGGACGCCGAGCAGCGCAGCGCCGAGCTGCAGCGTCAGCGGCGCGCGCTGTTTCAGGCCCAGCTCACGCGGCGCACCGACTCGCCGCTCAGCCCCGCCTTCTGGCGCAACATGCGCAACGCGGCACCCGGCGACGCCGTGCGCCTGAGCGCCCTCGGGGCAGAGCTGCGCGCTGCCGTGCGTGCCACGCTGGACTCGCCACAGCGCGGCGCCTTCTTCGGCTACCTGCTGACGGCGCTGGTGCTGGCCGTGGGCGGCACCTGGCTGGCCGAGCGCATTCTGGCGCGCACGCTGCCGCCGCACCTGCCCGCCGCGCGGCTGCGCCGTTCGCTGCTGGCGGCCGCGGCCATCGTGGCCAACGTGCTCATCATCGGCACGGCACTGCAGCTCGCGTGGAACGGCGTCAAGCTCGGCGGCGTGGCCGGCGAAGACCTGCTCGCGCTGCAGCAGGCCAGCCTGCGCATGGCCGCCTACGCCACTTTCGTGATCACACTGGGCCACGTGCTGCTGTCGCGCCGGCGCAGCTCCTGGCGCCTGCTGCCGATCTCGGACGCACTGGCGCAGCGCCTGAGCCCGTTCCCGTGGTGGATCGCCCTGCTGTCGGCGCTTGGCGGGCTGGTGGCGGAAGTGAACGTGATCGTGGACGCCAGCCTCGCGGCCGAGGTGATGACGCGCGCGACGCTCGCCCTGCTGCTGTCCATCGCGGTGGCCGCCGCGCTGGGGCGCCTGCGTGCCACGCGAGACGCGCCCGCGGGGAGCGACGAGACGGCCGCGAAGGACGATGCCCGGCGCCCGCTGTGGGTGGACCTGGTGCTGGCGGGCGCGGGCCTGTCCGCGATCGTCACCGTGGTGGCGGCGGTCACCGGCTTCATCGCCCTGGCGGGCACGCTGGCGCAGCAGATGGTGTGGTCCGGCGTGGTCATCGCCAGCACCTACCTGCTGGCCCAGCTGTCGGATGACCTGTGCGAGGCGCTGCTGTCGTCCAAGGGCCGCTGCGGCGCGCGCATCCATGCCACGCTGGGGCTGGAGGCGCGGCTGCTGGACCAGTCCGCGGCCCTGGCCTCGGGCGCGCTGCGGGTGACGCTGTTCTTCTACATGGTGATCGCGCTCATGGCGCCGCTGGGCACCAATCCGGACGAGCTGTTCCAGCGCGGCAGCAGCGTGGACCGCAGCCTGAAGATCGGCGACCTCACGCTCGCGCCGCAGGCGCTGCTGACGGCGCTCGCGGTGGTCTGCGCGGGCTTCGTCGCGATCCGCATCCTCAAGCGCTGGCTGCTGGACCGCTACTTTCCGCACACGGCGCTGGAGCCAGGGATGCAAAGCTCCATCGTCACACTGCTCGGCTATGTCGGCGGCGTGGTGGTGATCGCGGTGGCGCTGGCGGGCCTGGGGATCAGCGTGGAGCGCATCGCCTGGGTGGCCAGCGCGCTGTCAGTGGGCATTGGCTTTGGCCTGCAGGCCATCGTGCAGAACTTCATCTCCGGGCTCATCCTGCTGGCCGAGCGGCCGGTGAAAGTGGGCGACTGGGTGGTGCTGGGCGACACCGAGGGCGACGTGCGCCGCGTGAACGTGCGTGCCACCGAAATCCAGCTGCAGGACCGCTCGACGATGATCGTGCCCAACTCCGAATTCATCACCAAGACGGTACGCAACATGACGCTGGGCGGCGCCCAGGGCCGCGTGCTGCTGCGCCTGCCCGCGCCGCTCGATACCGACGCGCCGCGCATGCGCGAGCTGATCCTGCAGGCCTTCCACGCGCACGAGAGCATCCTGGACATACCCGAGCCCTCGGTCACGCTCGAAGGCATACACAGCGGCACGCTGACCTTTCTGGCGATAGGCTACGTGGGCAGCCCGCGCCAGATCGGCGGCGTGCGCAGCGACCTGCTGTTCGCCATCCTCGGCGCGCTGCGCGAGGCCGGTCTGGCACTGTCGCCGCCCACCACCATGGCGATGGCGCAGACCCCGCGCGAACTGGCGAACGGGCCGGTGGACGAGCCGCCGCTGGCGGAAAAGCTCTGATCAGCCGCGCCAGCCGCGCAGCCAAACCCACTGCACACTGGCGCACACCAGCACCATCGCCATGTAGGTCGGCATGCGGCCATCGCTGCCCAGCAGCGCCACACCCAGCGCCAGTACCGCGCAGCCAACTACAAAAAGAAGAGCTATTGACGCAATCCAGCCACGGGATCTGGCTACTTTTCTCATGAAAACATGACCGCCTGCCACCAACAGCAGCGCCACGGCAAACGCGGGCATGGCGAAGTTCAGAAGGTGATTGATCAGGGTCAAAAGGGTCATGGCGTGCGCGCGGTGGTACAAATTTTATAATCGCGCTTCATGGCAGTCTGGGCATTGGGCATCAACCACCATACGGCTCCGCTGGATCTGCGGGGCCGCTTCGCGTTCGCGCTCGATCAGATCGCGCCATCGCTGCAGGGGCTGCGCCAGTCGTTCGGCGCCGCGGGCGGGCGCCACCCGGCGGTGGAAACCGCCATCCTCTCCACCTGCAACCGCACGGAGATCTACTGCGCCGCAACGCAGGCAGCCCCCGAGCACACCCTCGACTGGCTCGCCGCCAGCGGCGGCGTCAGCGCCCAGCAGTTGCAGCCCCACGCTTACCTGCTGCAGGACGACGGCGCCGCGCGCCACGCGTTCCGCGTCGCCAGCGGACTGGACTCCATGGTGCTGGGCGAGGCGCAAATCCTCGGCCAGATGAAAAACGCGGTCCGCGTGGCCGAAGGCGCGGGCGCGTTGGGGTCCACGCTCAACCAGCTCTTTCAGCGCAGCTTCGCCGTCGCCAAGGAAGTGCGCACCAGCACCGACATTGGCGCGCACAGCATCAGCATGGCCGCCGCCGCCGTGCGTCTGGCCAGTCAGCTGTTTGAAGACCTGGGGCAGATCCGCGTGCTGTTTGTCGGCGCGGGCGAAATGGTGGAACTGTGCGCCACGCACTTCGCCGCCAAGAATCCGCGCCAGATGGTCATCGCCAACCGCACGATGGAGCGCGGCGAAAAACTCGCGGCGCGCTTTGACGCGAGCGTGATGCGTCTGGCGGACCTGCCCGAGCACCTGCACGAATTCGACGCCGTCATCAGCTGCACCGCGAGCCAGCTGCCCATCATCGGCCTGGGCGCCGTCGAACGTGCGCTCAAGAAGCGCCGCCACCGCCCCATGTTCATGGTCGATCTGGCGGTGCCGCGCGACATCGAGCCCGAGGTCAAGCAGCTCACCGACGTCTATCTCTACACCGTCGATGATCTGGCTGGCGTGGTGCAGACCGGCCAGGCCCAGCGCGAGGCCGCCGTGCAGCAGGCCGAGGCCATCATCGACGTGGGCGTGCAGAACTTCATGCACTGGATGGACCAGCGCGATCCGGCCGGCGGCGTGGTGCCGCTGATTCGCCAGCTCAACGCCCAGGCCAACGAATGGCGTGCCACCGAACTGGCTCGCGCCCGCAAGCGCCTGGCCAAGGGTGAGGACATCGAAACCGTGCTCGAAGCCCTGAGCCGGGGCCTGACGCAGAAGATGCTGCACGGAGCGATGGCGGAACTGCATGGCGCATCGCCTGACGGACGCGCCAACACCACGCAGGCCATCAAGCGGATGTTCTTGCGCGGCTCAAGCCGCTGAACGCCGAACGCTCTTTACGGTCAATCCGCGGCCAGGCTGTAGCCGCAAACAGGACTACTTGCGCCAGCAGTCGGTGGAGACCGTGCCGCTGGCCAGGTTGTCGTTGTCTTGAACGCCGGTGTTGCTCAGGGTGAAGTCGCCGCAGCGGTCGTTGGCCTGGCCCGTGCCGGGCTTGCGTGTGGCGATCAGGGTGTAAGCCGCGTTGGTGTTCCCACTTTTGAAGCTAATAGCATAGCGTTTGGACGTGTCCGCAGACCATGTGAGTGTCGTCGGTAACGTCGTTGGATAAACCCCGGTCGCCGTGGCTGCACGCTCTAACCATTGTTGAGCTTGCAACAGGCCCGTCCGTGCATCGGCCCGCTGGCCACGCCGGATGTATTCAGCGTAGCTTGGGTAAGCGATGGCAGAGAGAATTCCGACCACTGCCACCACGATCATCAGCTCGATCAACGTGAAGCCGCGGTGGGTTCTGTGCGTATATGGGGGCATGTTGCTTGACCTTTCACTTGGTTTGGCGCCAACTGGGGCGCAACGATTGTTCAGGCATACGGGCAAGCATCTCCTTGTTGTTCTTGGAATCAATATCCATGACAGTATTTCGTTGCGTGATCATGGTATGTGAGCCCTTGGAAACCTGTACCCGGGAAACATTGACGTCTGCTGCGTTGTAGAGGCCGTCTCCATTCTTGTCCACCAGCTGTACCGTGGGACGCTTGCCGTCCATGATGTTGATCAGGGTTCGAAATTGGCGCTCGCCATCCACGGAGGTGGATTGGCAGCTTTCAACGTTTGGATCTACATCCGAGCCCTTCGCGGGCACCTGTGAATACACCGTCAGGATGTTGCTCCCATCAAAGAACTCGATGGGTTTGAGCAGCCGCTCACCGATGGCAGGGAAGTCCAGATACCAACCATTGAAATTGGCCCAGGTGCCTTTGTTGAGGTCGTTGGTAACGTTGGAGACGTCTACGGTACCAAAAGCGCCACCGCTCAATTCGGTGATGGTCTGCGCGGCGAGTTTTGCAGTGGTCACGCCTGTGCCAAGGGCCTTGGGCACAGGGACGCAATCGGCGGCTGGAACTGGTGAACAAGTACCAGCCCCCGGGTGTACTGCGAGGCGATCGCCTAAGGTTGTACTGACAATCTGGTAGTGCGTGTTATCCAGCACTGAGTAGAGCGTTTGCACTTGGATGTTGTTTTGATCATTTTGCGCAGCATTTCGGCCTGTCCCAAAAGCGACCATCATCCCGCCGACCGAGACCGTCTTGGCCGTGCTTCCGCTGCCGACAGTCATGGTACGGTCGTTGGGGCGTACAGTGGGCGCCGCCGTAATGGGTTGGACATTGAGGCGCGAGGATGAGCCCAGTGTTGCCGGGCCTCTTGCGGTGAACAATGGCTGACCGCTGAATGCGACCCCCCAGTTCGTGTCGCTGACGTTGGTGAGATCAAACTTCCACATGTTTCCCAGGTTGTCACCTGCGTAAACCACGTCAGCACGGCCGTCACCATTGAGGTCGACGATACGTGGTGCCGACAGGCCGTTGTCGTTAGCGTTGCCTGTACCTGCGGCGTCCGAGGTGGCTGGAATGCGGAGCAACTCCCGATCTCCGTCCAGGTATTGAATCAACAGCACGGGGCGCTGATTGGTACTGTTGTAACCGTTGCCCAAAACTGCTGCCCAGCGATTGTTGTTCAGACGCGTGATCTGGGTAGTGCGCATGGGATTGGACTGGTCCAGCACGGGCTGGGCAGTGATATTCCCAATATCCTTGTCTTCATCCACGGTCTTGAGACAAGTGGTCTTTTCGCTGCCAGTCATGGCTGCGCAATCGGGTGCAGCTTCGCTGGAGCCGCGGCTGCGGTCCAGCTTGACCAGCTGTTGTGCATTGCTTTCGGTGAAGCTGGTGCTGCCGCTGGGGGTGGGATTGGTGACGTCCAGCACGAAGTAGCCCTTGCCGCCCGCGCCCAAGGTACCAACAAGCAAGGTGCGCCAGTCCACGGTATCGGTTGCGGTATCAAGAGCATCGGGCGTGGCGCGTATGCCCACGTCGCCAGTCATCGGCGAGCCATCGACGAAGAAACGATGGCCCCCGTTGTAAGCAGGATCTGTCAGAAGGGGCAAACTGGCGATCACACCCCTTGGGACGTACGCAATCTTTTCGGTGCCGTCAGCCACTGCAAAGCCGTGCAACATGCCATCATTGCCGCCCACGTAGATCATGGCGGGGCGTGTGGCGTTCGCGCTTGTGAAGTGCGCGTAGCCCGTCAGAGGGTAGTTGCTCGCTGGAGTGCCGGTGTACCACACGACCGAATTGATGATGTCGCCCTGACGGCTCTTGCGTTGACGGAAAGGCTTGGCGGTGGTGTAGCCGGAGGGATCGATACCCTCCAGGCTGCGATCGCCGCGAATGTAGTTGAGCCTGTTCTCGCCATTGGTGGCTACCGTGACCCCAGTGGCCGTCGGCTCCAGGCCCAGCGATGCCTTTTGAGCAGTGCTCAGGTTTGTTTCGTCGCTGGCCCATTTGAAAGGTACACCGCCTTGATACGTGGTGGTATCCCATTTGTCGCTCCAGCTGAAGACCAGTCTGGTGTTGACATTGAAAGAAGGGTCATCCAGTAGGTCGGCAGTGGATTTTCCACCCCAGCCCGGGTCTGGTACGGTTGTCCCATCTTTTTGTACAGTTTCAGCGGTGACGTATCCCTTCCAGGCATTCTTGGGCTCATAGGCGCCCGTGTACTTGCCCACTTCATTGACCATGTTGTTCGAGCCGCTGGTGGCTGTCGAGGTCAGGTCGGGCTCAGTGCTGGTGTTGATCGTGCCGATGATTTCCCGGAAGGCTTTTTCAAGATCCGCGCCAGTCATTACAGCATAAAAGCGGCCACGGCCATTGAGAGCGGCGTGCCAGAGGTCGAGCGCACGGACATTTTCGCCGATGCCCATGTCGGGCCATTTCTTGTTGCCTGTCACAAGATCGAGAAAACTGTTGTCATATCCGAATGGAACCTGTTGGCTTGCTCCCACGATACTTGGGGCTCCGGGCCATGTGGTCGCGTCGTTACTGATGCCAATAGTGAACGTCACCATGTGTGGCCAAGTTGCTGGATCGTAACGAGGGTTCCAGTATCGATTGAGAATAGCGTCATTGCCAGCAAGGTCTTTACCGAAATTTTCAGTGGCTGGGGCCTGCCGATAATCTGCATTGGGCTGTGGAGAGCCAGTCAAGCCTGAAGATTGCAGTTGGGTACTCCAACTGTAAAATGCCCAGTCGGCCAGCGTGTTGGAATAGCTGTCGCTGTAGAGCTGGTTGTTTGGCCGAGTTGCAGCGCTTGTACTGCCATAAACCGTTCCATCTGGCAGAATCACGTCCTTAGTATTGTCATCTTTAGAACCACCAGAGACGGACCCGTTCCAGCGGCCATCTGTGAACATGATATGGTAGTTGCGCCGACAGCCAAGGTAAGGCGCGCCAGTCGTGCCTGGAATAGCTGCCCAAGGGCTGTTGATGCCAAGAGGTCGGCGCATGTAACCATCCGCTTGGCTGAACATCAAATGGCTAGGCGTACCATTGCTAGCTTTGAGATTTTTAACAAAATTGAGAAAATCTGTGCGATGGGTCCCTTGCAGGACTTGCATTGAATTTTGATTCAACGACGTGCTGTCGACGCTCTTTGCATTTGGTGAACCTCCGTTGTTCCACAGTGCCTGCCAGGCAATACGAATCTTTTTGTCTGGCAACAAGGAAGTATCGGTAAATGTCTGATTAAGCGCATACTTGAGCACATTGATGCGTTTTGCTCGAGTATCCCAAGATCCATCCGGATTTGGCGCAACAATGGACGTCGAGCCAGTAGTGGTGTTCGTGATTTGCCAATCCATACTCCCGGAGTCATCAATCGAAATGATGACGTTGGGTGCAACGTAGGGCTCCGTAGAGCCGGGTGGCGCCTGCACCAGATCAATGGCCCACACGCCATGTGGTGCCAGCGCAGCAATTGTGGATAATGCAAGCAGATTCCTGCGGAAACAAGAGATAGCTGAAATTCTGCGGGGCATGACGTGCTCCTGTGTATACCTATGGTTCGAGGCAAATACAAATTTATGAATTCATGCAGGAAGTGCTTGAAGTCATTTTTTGAATAATCAATCTTTTAATTTTTGGCGTGCGTAGGTCTGCTGCAAAACAACCAGCGTGTTTGGTTTGCGGCCGAAAGCCAAAGAGGTAATGCGATACACTATATTTGGAGTCAGATTGAGAGATAATAAATTATTAGGTCCGCCAATGATCAGGCCAGAATTCTTGCTGCTATCGTCATACGGAAGCACTTCTATCCAATACCAGCCACCTCTATTGTCGGCGCTGGTGTCCGCCAAAATTGGGTTGGCCGGGCTGGTAGTCGTACCTACTGCTGCACCTGTGTATTGCCCGTAACGCGCCCCAACTCCAGCGGTTGCCATCTGGGCCAATGTCGGACCTTTGGTTGCATCCGTGTTGTTCCAAAAATCAACCTTACCACTGCGTTTGGCACACAAGCCGTTACGGCATTGGGTCGTTTGGCCACCGAGTGTGATCAGCAGAAGACCTACATCTTTTGATTCAACGGGGAATTTATCCGCCGTGCCGGTACGGCATATATCACCGCTGCCGGCGCATATACTACCATCGGCTTTCTCTCCCCGGATATCCAGTTCTGCGTCCTGCAGCAGTGCTTGCGCTGCTTCAAAGGCGCGCTGGTAATCAGCGTCGTTGCCCACTACCAGTTCATTGAATAGCGAAGTACGCGAGGCCCACAACGCCAGCAGCATCGACAGCATGACAAATACAATGACGACGAACAGTGCTACGCCGCTTTGGCGAAGGGTATTGGTGTTTGGCGAGTGGTATGGCATGGTTTTATTCATCAGAGCACAGTGCCGATTAGCCCTTGGCTGCGCAGTTGGAATACACTGCGAAAGGCTATGTGCATACGTCGTGCGCGCGCGCCTGTGAGAGTGGTCATATCCACCGAATTGCCGTTACAGCCGATGTAGCTGCTGCCCGTTGGCATGTCGGTAGGTTCATTGCCATAGAGTACCAGGCAAACTTGCACAGCTTGGACCTTGCTCCAGTCAGTACCAACGGTAGCAGCAGTCACGTACTGGATTTTGGAATTTCCAGGCGTAGTGTTGTCTTGTAGCAGGTAGCGGACTTGAAAATCGGCCACATTCTGAACTATGGGCTGCGGCGCTGCGGCAGTATCATTTCCTCCGCAACGCAGCGCGGCGCCATCCAGCGTAAATATGCTTTCGACACGAAGGTCGCTACTTGCATTTGCTGGTCCGCCAGCGCAATTGCGTGCTAATGCCTGGTCGGTGGAATCGGTGTAGACGGGCTCCTTGTAACGCCGATATCCAACGGTCAGTGTCGAATCAGTCCCACTCAGGGTGTCGATTGCCGGGTTGAATGCGAGTGCCGATCCTCCCGAGGCAGGTGTGGATGCCTCGAAGGCGACTGGTGCTGTCAACACGTTCTCTGATGCTGCATTTGTAGGATTAGGATTCAAGTACAACGAACCGGCCTGCCGCAGCTGGTTGCCAATCACCCGCATGGCGTAACCAGCCTGCTGCTGAATTGCGCTCGCATCGCTCACGGTGCCGGAAATGCTCCTGGAGACCATGAGCGCACCCATAGCGGCAGCCACAACAAGCAGGCCGATGGAGATACCGACCATCATTTCAATCAATGTCACGCCGAGCTGGGTTTTTTGCTGCTGCAGTATTTGTGACATATTAGCTTTCTTGATGGAAATCGCCGATGCAGGGTTGATTACATGGGATCTTGCGTACATGGTCAGGACCCTGGACAGAAATATTGGAAACTGCCACCCCCACCAGCATACGGTGCGCAACGTGCAGCAATGGGAAGGTATTGCAATTGGCAAGTGCGTCCAACAGGGCAGGCTGCGGCACTGCCTGCACCGCTACTGAGCGTGCCATCATTCGCACGAACTTTCGTAGCATCAATATCATCTTTATACCCTGCACTCGTATCTCGCTCGTTTTCCCGCCAGCTGATCATGACACCGAGTTGCCTCCGATTGGTGTCATCGGTTTCAGCGGATGCGTCGAAAATATCTGCCTGACCTAATGGCAATGTATTGCTGACGGCCGTTTTCCAGGTGCTCAGATCGTAATTTGCCAACTCAGATCGTGTGCACTGGGTACTGCTGCAGTCCTTGATGGCTGCCGGTGTGTCCGTAAATGCAGAAACATAGGCGGCGGGGTCTGCCATAGCATTGGGATTGACCCGCATACGCTCACCCAGGTCTTCAATGAGTCGGATTGCTTGTGCGCGGCGGACGGTGGTTGTGGTATCAGTCAGTGTACGCATTTGAACGCCCACGACGCCTAACACACCTAATGCAGCAACAACCAACGCGATCAGAGATTCGATCAGTGTGATACCTCTTTGCCGGCCATGGGGCCGATTTAGCCGCTTGTGCATGGAATATCCTCAGGTGGAATGATGCGAGTACGTCCTGCAGCGCTCATACACAGGCCGCGTGCGCCAGGATGAGTGGTACTTTTGCCGGACGGAACAAGACTGAATCCGAGCCAGGCGCCGTCAACCAAACCCCAACGATTGAATTTAATAGTATCAGCACCTCCGGTACGCGAGACCTGTACACCTTGTGGGGAATTGATAATTTTCAGCACGGGCTCAGTAGCAGCACATTTGCCATTGCCATTGCTATCTTCACAAATGAACCAGCCACAATCCCAATCAGTCTTGTCTTCTGCGGTGGTGCAACCATTGGTATTATTTTCTACTTTCTGGATAACAATTTTACCGCCACGTCTGATGGCTTCGGAGCGAGCGTAATAAAGAGTTGATTGAAGATTTTCGACAGTTTGGCGAACATGCCATGTATCGATAATGGTCGTAAAACTTGGTAATGCCAGTGCAGTCAGAACGGCAAGTACTGCAGTGGTCACGACCAATTCAATAGAAGTGAAGCCCACCATGCCCAGAAGGTAGCGTTTTGATTTGCACCGGGAATAATGAATTCTATGGAATTCCATAATGCTCTCTTTATGAGCAATTGGTTATACCATTCTCTCTTTTAATTAATCCGCCCGAATTGATGCAGAGCGTACTCCCGTTGCTCGCACTGCCGTTCAGTGGTGATATCTGAATGTGAAACTGAGCAAGGCCGTTGCTGATGAGTATGCCCCAGCGGTTTGAGGTAATAACCCCATCGCCACCCACAGAAATCACGGAGACCCTGGCTGGGGCCATGGCAATTTTTATTGGATCGGTAACGCCATCGGACTTTACCGTCCAGCCAGTTGCCCAATCACCGCCATTTGCTTCAACCGTCACTCCACCGCTTCGCTTTATTGCTTCGGAGCGCGCGAAATAAAGGGTGCCCAGCATGTCTTCGGCAGCTTGCCGAGTACGGTATCGCTCAATGATTGAGCCAAAGCTCGGTGCTGCAAGCGCCGCAAGTATGGCTAGCACGGCGACGGTGACCATCAGTTCGATGGCCGTGAAGCCACGGACATCGACGCCGCTTCCGCGAAAGCAAGGTGAGCCAAAAGTGTGCATGCCGTTCGTTTCCAATGGACCCAACAACCTTCCGCAAGGGTTGTCGTCTGTTCTCGTGCCCCATGCGGGTTTTCACACGTCGCGTGACACAACTGCTACGGTTTTCACTGACATGCTACAAGTGAGAAACAATCCCCATTGAACCAGGGAGACAAACGGAAAGATATCAAGGACGAGCGGCATCCCGAACTGGTGCACGGGTGGGCCGCGCTGCACCGGATGCTTCATGGCGGTATGACACAATCCATCTCCCCATGATGCGAGAGTCCCTGCGCCACCAACTCGAGCGCCACGCCACCCGCCTCGCCGAACTCGATTTCCTCCTCGCCCAGCCCGACGTGATGGCCGACATGGCCAAGTTCATGGCGCTGTCGCGTGAGCACACCGAGGTGGCGGCGGTAGCCCAGCGCTGGGCGCGCTGGCAGCAGCGCGAGCGTGATCTGGCCGCCGCGCAAGAGCTGCTGGCCGACCCCGACATGGCAGAGATGGCGCGCGAAGAAATCGCTGCCTGCGAATCCGAACTGGCCGAGCTGGAGGCCGAACTGCAGCGCCTGCTGCTGCCCAGGGACCCCGACGATGCGCGCAACGCCTTCATCGAAATCCGCGCGGGCACGGGTGGTGATGAATCCGCGCTGTTCGCCGCCGACCTCGCCCGCATGTACACGCGCCACGCCGCCAACGCGGGCTGGCGCGTGGAGGTGATGAGCGCGCACGAAAGCGAGCTGGGCGGCTACAAGGAGGTGGTGCTGCGCGTCGAGGGCGAGCAGGTCTTTGGCCGCCTGCGCTTTGAATCGGGCGGGCACCGCGTGCAGCGCGTGCCGGCCACCGAAACACAGGGGCGCATCCACACCAGCGCCTGCACCGTCGCCGTCATGCCGGAGCCCGACGAGCGCGAGGCGATCACGCTCAACCCGGCCGAACTGCGCATCGACACCTTTCGCGCCAGCGGCGCGGGCGGGCAGCATATCAACAAGACCGATTCGGCCGTGCGCGTGGTGCACCTGCCCACCGGCATCGTGGCCGAATGCCAGGACGGGCGCAGCCAGCACGCCAACAAGGCACAGGCGCTGCGTGTGCTGCAGGCGCGGCTGCAGGAAAAGGAGCGCAGTGAGCGCGCCGCCAGGGAAGCCACCCTCAGGAAAGGCCTGGTGGGCAGTGGTGACCGTTCCGACCGCATCCGCACCTACAACTTCCCGCAGGGGCGCCTGACGGACCACCGCATCAACCTCACGCTCTACAAGCTGCAGATGGTGATGGACGGTGACCTCGGCGAGGTCCTCGATGCGCTGCAGCACGCACACGAGGCGGAACTGCTGGCGCAGCTGGAGGAGGTTTGAGTTCGCGCCGTGTGGGGCAGCTTTGTAGGAGCGGCTTGTATCTTTCAGGTTGTTCGTTAACTCCCCGAGGGGCACCTCGGGGAGGAGCGGGGGAGCATGCCGTGGAGCGGCTTGGGTCAATA
>MEFV01000010.1 GCA_001725255.1 Comamonas sp. SCN 67-35
CTTCAGTTGCGTCTGGCGCATGACAACACCTCCGTGAGCCCATTGGCGATAATCGGAGTGTATACATGTTTCGTTATTTATGTGTCAACATACTAGGGCGGGGGTGCGTTGCTGCGCACGTGATCCACGTACCGGCGGCCAGGCCTTGTGGAACAGCCTCAGCGAACCGCCGCCGCCAATCCGTTGCGCTCTATGAATCCGGTGAGCGCCGCGACTTCCGGAATTTCGATGTCGCGCCGGAATCGATTGTCCACGCGGATGACGTCGGCGCCATCCAGACGCGAGAGTGCGCGGCTCACCGATTCGAGCGTCATACCCAGATAGCTGCCGACTTCGGCGCGCGTGAGCGGCAAAGTGATCTTGTCGGTGCGCAGTCCCCGCTCGGCCAGCGAACCCGCCCAGTTGCGCAGGAAATCGGCGACGCGCACATCGGCGGGCAACGTGGCCAGCGCCAGCATCAATTCGTGGTCGCGGCTGATTTGGCGGCTCATCGCCGCATGCAGCGCCGTGAGCAGATCGGGCTGTCGGGCGCTCGCGCTCAACAGGTGGTCGTAGCTCAGCGACCAGACTTCGCCTGTATCGAGTGCCACCGCATTGCAGCCGTAGCGGCCCTCGGCAATACCGTCGAAACCGAGCCAATCGCCCTTGAAGTGCAGCCCGACCACCTGCTCGCGGCCGTCGGCGGTCAGGATGACGTCCTTGAAATAACCCGAGTTGGGAACAAAGAGCGATGTAAAGCGCGCGCCTATCGTGTACAGCACGTCTCCCGCGTGCACGACCCAGCGCTGCAGCGGCACGTAATTGCGCAGCCGCTCCAGCGTGTCGCCGATTTCGCGGGCAGTCGTGCCTGGTTGGCGCACGGATGTTGGATTCATGACGTTCTCCAAGTGGCCTCGGGACATTTCCATGACCTGGAATTTGGCGGACGAGGGCCAACGGACGATCAATCGGGCATGTCACTCGGCAACAGTGTGTGAATGGTTTGTGTCAGCCGCTTCGGGAGCGTGATTCAGCGGCATGTCGCCTGGCTTTTCTCCTCCGTCCTCGCAGACCATTGCGCTGCGTCAAATCGCGCAGGGACTGGGGAGACCACACTGATCGCAGGACTAACGACGAGGTGCCAGCATGAAACCGACCGCAAAGCAGCAACTCTGGATGTACGAGCGCATGGTCACCAGCCGATATCTCGAGGAATCGCTGCTGAAGGTGTACCTTGAAGGCAAGACTCCGGTCTTCAACATGGGCGACGGCCCCATCCCGGGTGAAATGCACCTCTCCAACGGCCAGGAGCCGTGCGCGGTCGGCGTCTGCGCGCATTTGCAGCCAGCCGACGTCGTGACCTCCTACCATCGTCCGCACCACGAAGCGGTCGCCAAAGGCGTCGATTTGAACCGCATGGTGGCGGAGATCATGGGCAAGAAAACCGGCCTGAGTGGCGGCCGCGGCGGCCACATGCACCTGTTTGATCCGTCGGTCCACTTCTCCTGCGCAGGCATCGTTGCACAGGGCCTGCCGCCCGCCGTGGGCGCGATGCTGTCGCGCCACCTGCAGAAGAAGCCGGGAGTGGCCATCGCCTACCTGGGCGAAGGCGCGGCCAATGCCGGCGCTTTCCACGAGGCGCTCAATCTCGCGAGCGTCTGGAACCTGCCCGTGCTGTTCGTCGTGGAAGACAACGCCTGGGGCATTTCCGTGAGCAAGAAGCAGTCGACCTCGGTGCCGCGCAACGACGTGCGCGCCGCGGGCTACGGCATGCCCGGCGTGTACGTTCCTGGCAACGACCCGGACGCTGTCTTCACTGCCGCGGGTGAAATCATCGCTCGCATGCGCAAAGGCGCCGGGCCGGCGCTCATGGAGCTCGAAACCTCACGCCTCGAAGGCCACTTTGTCGGCGACGCCGAAGGCTACCGGCCCAAGGGAGAAAAAGAAGCGCTGATGGCCAAGGACCCGATTCCGGCTTATGCCGAGCGCTTGAGGGCCGCCGGCGTCCTGACGCCGGAATCCGATCGCGAACTGATGGCAGCGGCACACGCCCGAGTCGACGCGGCCATCAAGTTTGGCCGGGAAAGCCCCTATCCCGAGCCCGAAGAGGCGCTTGCACACGTTTTCGCGTGACGACGTCGAACGCCGTCACACACCGACCCGGGCGAATCAAGGAGATCGACATGGCTGAATCAGTGGCACGCGTCACCCGCAAGGCGGCGCAAGAATCGGCGCAAAAGAAGCTCACCATCGCGCGCGCGATGGCCGATGCGATCGCGCACGAAATGCGCACCGACCCTCGCGTGTTCGTGATGGGCGAAGACGTCGGAGCGCTCGGCGGCGTCTTCGGCAACACCCGCGGCCTGATCGATGAGTTCGGGCCCGAGCGCGTGCGCGATACGCCGATTTCGGAAACCGGCTTCATCGGCGCCGCGGTCGGCGCCGCCATGGACGGCATGCGCCCGATCGTCGAGCTGATGTTCGCCGACTTCATCGGGGTCTGCCTCGACACCGTTTACAACGCAGCCGCCAAGAACTGCTACTTCTCAGGCGGCAACGTCAACGTGCCGATGGTGCTGATGACCGCCACGGGCGGCGGCTATTCGGATGGCGGCCAGCACTCGCAGTGCCTGTACGGCATGTTCGCGCACCTGCCCGGCATGAAGGTTGTCGTGCCGAGCAACTCGTACGACGCCAAGGGCCTGATGACCGCCGCCATCCGCGACCCGAACCCGGTCATCTACATGTTCCACAAGCGGCTGCAGGGCATGGGCTGGCTCGGCACCGAAAAGGGCGCGACCGTCGCGTGCCCGGAGGCGGCGTACACCGTCGAAATCGGCAAGGCCAAGACCGTGCGCGAAGGCTCCGACGTGACGATCGTGAGCCTGGGCCTGGGCGTTCATCTGGCGCTGCATGCGGCCGATATCCTGGCTCAGGAAGGCGTCCGGGCCGAGGTGCTGGATTTGCGCTCGCTGGTGCCGCTGGATCGCGACCATGTGTTCAAGTCGGTCAAGAAAACGGGGCGGTTGATCGTGGTCGACGAGGATTACATGAGCTACGGGGTGACCGGCGAAATCATCGCCACCGTCGCCGAACGTGACATCTCGGTGCTGAAGGCAAGCCCGCAGCGCATTGCCTACCCCGATATTCCGGTTCCCTACAGCCGTCCCATGGAGTACTGGGCCCTGCCTTCGGCCGAAAAAATCGCCGCGGCGTACCGCAGGATGGGGAGGTAGCGGATGACCGATGTGAAGATTGCGGACGACCTGTGGGACGATGACCGGCAGGCGGTCATCACGTCATGGTCATACGACGACGGTACCCTGGTCAGGAAGGGCGACGCCATCGCCGAGATCATGGTCGAGAAGGCGCAGCTTGAAATAGTCGCGCCGGCCTCGGGTATCCTTCGCATCCGCGAGCACGAGGACGCCGTTGTCAGCCGCGGCGCCGTGATCGCGACGATCGAGTAAACGCGGCGGCGCATGGCTAGGGTTGCCGGGTATCGCCCCCGCGCTGGCGGAACGCCATGATGGCCTGGTTGCGCAGGCTGCGCAGGCTGCCCAGCAGCTGGTCGTCCACGGCGAGCGCGCCGGGCCGGTCGTGGTCGGCGTAGATCAGCGCGAAGGGTTTGCCTTTCATCTGCAGCGGCAGCAGCAGGAAGGCGGGGGCGTTCAGGCCGTTGCGAAACCATGCGGGCAGGCGCTCGTGCAATCGTCCCTGGCGTGTGTCGGCGATGAGGGTGTCGGCGCCGCGCTGGCAGACGGTGGCGAACAGGTCGGCGCTGTCGTGCAGGGGCACCGCGAGCGCCGCGAGATCGGCGTCGGTGCACTCGCCCAGGCCCAGGCGCCCGCGCAGCACGTCGGTGCGCGCGTCGCGCAGGGCGAACACGATGCGCCGGGCGTTCAGCGCGCGCAGCATGGTTTCGAGAATCATGCGCAGGATGTCGTTGAGCTTGAAGCTGTCGTCGACCATCGCGTCGGTGATGTCCTGGATGCCCGCGGCCAGCACCTGCGCGGCGTGCTGCGTCGCGGCCGGCCCGCCGAGCGCCGCATCGGCCGGGGCGGGCAGCGTGGGGTCGGCGCGCAGGGCGTGCGCGGCGAGCGGGTCGGCGGCCGCGTTTGTCTCGGGCGGCGGTTCGGGTGACTGCAGCAGGCGCTCGGCGGGGCTGCCGGGGGCGACGCGCAGATCGAGCGCGCTGGCGATGTCCACGAGCTGCTGGCGTGCGCGCAGCACGGCTTCGGAAAACGATTCGGGCGTGAGCTGCAGGGTGCGGCGGTAGTCGATGGCCAGCTGTTGCAGACGTGCGGTGAGCCTGGGCGGTTCATTCTGGAGCATGGCGCCGGCCACTTCGTTGGCGGCGCGCACCAGCCAGCGCAGATGCTCGTCGCCCTGCTGCGGCGGGCGCATGGGCGGCGCGCCCATGGGCGTGCGCATGCAGCGCTGCAGGGTATCGGGCAGGCCCCAGGCACGGGCCACGCCCACGCCCAGGTCTTCGAGCGTGAGGCCCAGCACCTGGCTGGCGGCGGCGCCTTCGGCCTTGCCCGCGGCATGCAGCGCCCGGATCTGCGCCGCCTCCTCGGGGAAGTAGAACGAGCACAGCATGCGCCCCAGGTTCTGCAGCATCGCTGCGATGAAGGACGATTCGGACACCGCGCGCCCGCCCATCTCGGCGGCCAGAGACCCCGCCATCATGGCACGCAGGAATTCCTCGCGCATCTGCTCGGCATGCGCCTTGTCCTGCATGTGTTCGAGCAGCACCAGACTCAACGCGATGTTGCGTATGGTGTTGAAGCCCACGAGTGTGACGGCGCGCGAGACGGTGCTCACCCCGCCGCGGTTGGCGTGGGCGAACAGCGGGCTGTTGACCAGGCGCAGCAGCTTGTTGGTGAGCGCGACGTCCTTGAGGATTTCGCGCGTGAGGTCGCCCACGCTGTCGTCCTCGGACGTGGCCACGCGCTGGATGCGCACCACGGTGTCGGAGAGCGCGGGGAAGTCGCTCTTGCGGCGCATGCGCAGCAGCAGGAAGTCGAGCGTGGCGTTGCCAACGGCCTGCGCGGCGCCCGGCTCGGGGCTGGCCCAGGCGCGCAGCGCATCGCGGAACTCGGCGGCGCTGGCGTAGCGCTGCGCGGGCTCGCGCGCCAGCGCCCGCGCCGCGATGGCGCGCAGCGCGTCGTCGGCATCGGGGCCCAGATCGTCGGGCAGCGTGACGGGGCTGCCCGCGCTCGGGTACAGCGCCTGCCAGGTCTCGCTCTGGCGGCGCAGGGGCTGGCCGGTGAGCAGCTCCACCAGGATGAGCCCGGCGCCGTAGATGTCGACGGCGGGGGTGGGTACCGCGCCTGCGCTGGCTTCGGGCGCCATGTAGGCGGGGGTGCCCGCCAGCGGCGCGTGCGCGGCGTTGGCCACGCTGACCGATATGCCGAAATCCATCACCCGCGCGCGCCCCTGGGCGTCGATCATGATGTTGGAGGGCTTGAGATCGCGGTGCACGATGCCTGCCGCGTGCGCGGCCTGCAGGCCGTCGAGCACGTCCGCCATCATCGCCGCTGCCTCGTGTGCCGTGCGGCGCCCCTTGGCGGCCAGATGCTCGGCCAGGCTGGAGCCGTTCACGTATTCGAAGACGGTGAAGGCCTGCTGCTCCTGCACGTCGGCTTCGAACACCGGGACGATGGCGGGGTGCGAGAGTTGCCCCATGTGGCGCGCCTCGGCCAGCCAGCGCTGCAGATGGGCCTCGGTGCGGCTGCCGCGCGCGGGCGCCAGCAGCTTGATGGCCACGTCGCGCTCCAGCCACGGATCGCGGGCCAGCCAGACGCTGGCCTGCGTGCCCCGGCCCAGCAGGCGCAGCAGCTGAAAGCGCCCGAGCTGGCGCGGCGGCGACCCTGCGTCCGTGGCGGCAGTCACCGGGGAGTCGGGCGCTGAGGTGGGCATGGCTTGCGGGCGGGTGGCGGCGAGGGTGGCGCGTGCATTGTGCCGTGTGGCGCGGCTTTTTTCAGGCGAAATTCCAGTCTGCCGTGATCGTATCGCCCGTGCGCAGCGTACGCCCGATGCCGTCCACGATGATGGCGTTCATGCCGAACGTGGGTTTGCCGTCCATGCGCGGGTCGGCGCGGTAGCTCGTGAGCGTGGCGAGCACCTCGGGGCTGCGCTCGGCGGTGGCGGGGTCGATGTTGGGGATGGGGCAGCGCGCGCAGGGTTTGACGGGCGCGAGCACCACGCCTGCCTCGCGCGTGGCGATGCGGATCTCGGCCAGGCTGTCCTCGTCGTGCGCCTGCAGATCTGCGAGCAGCAGGTTGGGGCGCAGGCGCTCGATGCCGATGGCGCCATGTCCCGCCTGCGTCAGGCGCCGGTTGAGCTCGGCCAGCGAGGCCTCGCCGATCACGAGCAGCGGATAGCCGTCGACGAACTGGTTCACGGCTTCGACGCCTTTCGTCCAGGCCAGGTCGGACAGGCGCCGCACCCGAGGATCGAAGCGCGCGAGCCGCAGCCCCGCCTGCGCCAGAAAGCGGCTGAACCACTGCGCGGCTGCGTCGCCCATGTCCCAGGCGTTCACGGTGTCTTTCCAGACGCGAACGCGGGCGGGCCGGTCTTGCTCGCCTGCGGGTTCGCGCGGCAGGGGCAGGGTGGGCATGCCGGGCGCCTGCAGCAGCACCTCGTCGGGCGTGATGCGCGGGTGCACCAGCGCCAGGCGCGGCCATTCGCGCTGGGTGAGGAAGACGCCGTCCGCATCGACCACCATCCAGGCGCGGTCCAGTTCCAGCCCGGTGGCGGTGAGCCGGGCCTGCTCCAGCGCCACGCCGGCGCAGGATTTGACGGGGTAGACGAACAGTCGGGCAATGCGGGCGTGCACTGCGGCATCGGTGCTGGACATGCGGGCGGCCACGGGAAAGCGAGCGATTATGCGCCTCCTACAATCATCGCCATGGCGCAATCCTTTGATATCTGCATCCGCGGCACGGGCGTCGTCGGCCGCGCCGCGGCGCTGCTGCTGGCGCGCGCGGGCCTGCGTGTGGCGCTGGTCGCGCCGGGCGCGGGCCATGGCGGGCAGGACGTGCGCGCCTACGCGCTCAATGCCGCCTCGCGCGGCCTGCTCGAATCGGTGCGTGCCTGGCCCGAGGCGCCGCACGTCACCGCCGTGCAGCGCATGCAGGTCTGGGCCGATGAGGGCGGTGCGGTGCAGTTCGATGCCCAGGCCCAGGGCGTCGAGGCGCTGGCCTGGATCGTCGACGTGCCGGCGCTGGAGCAGCGCCTGCAGGAGGCGATCGGCTTTCAGCCGCTGGTCGAGCTGGTGGCCGCGCCGGTGGCCGCGCCGGTGGCCGCGCCGCTCACCGTGGTGTGCGAAGGCCGCGCCAGCCGCACGCGCGCCGAATTCGGGGTGGAATTTGCCGTGACTCCCTATGGGCAGGATGCGATCGCCACGCGCCTGATCTGCGAGCACGGGCACGGCGCGGTGGCGCGCCAATGGTTTGGCGCGGATGGCAGCATCCTCGCGTTTTTGCCGCTCGCGGGCGCCGAGGGGAACTCGGTGGCCGTGGTGTGGTCTGTCCCGCATGGGCAAACGCAGAATCGGCTGGCCATGGATGAGGCGGGCTTTGCTTCGGCGCTGCAGGGCGCGAGCCGTGGCGTGCTCGGGGCGCTCACGGTGAGCGCGCCGCGCGCTTGCTGGCCGCTGGTGCAGGCGCGTGCCGCGCGCTGGTGCGGCGCCTTCCCGATGCAGGCCTCCGGGCAGGCGAGCGATCGGGCGTGGGTGCTGGCGGGCGACGCCGCGCACGCGGTGCATCCGCTGGCCGGGCAGGGCCTGAACCTGGGTCTGGCGGACGTGGCCGTGCTCGTGCGCGTGCTGCAGGCACGCGAGAGCTGGCGCCCGCTGGCCGACCTGCGGCTGCTGCGCCGTTACGAGCGCCAGCGCGGCAGCGCCGTCGCGGGTGCGCAGCTGGCGATGGACGGGCTGCAGCAGCTCTTCGCACGCGCCGACGCGCCTTTGCCATCGCTGCGCAACCGCGGCATGAATCTGTTCGACCATTGCACCCCGCTCAAGGGCTGGGTGTCCCGCCGCGCCATGGGCGTGGCCTGAATCTCTCCACTCGGGGCGCGCGCCCTGTCCTGCAACCATGAAACTTCTCGCCCGATTCCTTCCCTTTCTTCTGGCCACGCTGCTGGCCGGCGCCCAAGGCGCCTGGGCACAGGATGCGCAGATCCGCAAGACGCTGGCCGAGCGCATTCCGCAGCTGTCGCAGATCGACGAGATCAGCGCCACGCCGATGAAGGGGCTGTACGAGGTGCGCATCGGCACCGACGTGTACTACTCCGATGCGCAGGGCAATTTCCTGATCCAGGGCGAACTCATCGACACCAAGGCGCGGCGCAACCTGACCGAAGACCGCGTGAACAAGCTCACGGCCATCGACATCAAGTCGCTGCCGCTGCAGGACTCCTTCAAGGTGGTGCATGGCAAGGGCGAGCGTCAGCTCGTCATCTTCGAGGACCCGAACTGCGGCTACTGCAAGCGCTTCGAAAAGGACATGCAGAAGGTGGACAACGTCACCATGCACGTCTTCCTCTATCCCATCCTGAGCGCCGACTCGGCCGAGAAGTCGCGCAACATCTGGTGCGCCAAGGACCCCGCAGCCGCCTGGCAGGCCCACATGCTGAAAGACGTGACGCCCGAGGCGGCCAGCTGCGACGTGGGGGCGCTGGAGCGCAACCTGGCGCTGGGGCGCAAGCACCGGATCACTGGCACGCCCACGGTCATCTTCAGCGATGGCAGCAGGGTGCCTGGCGCCATTCCCGCGGCGGAAGTCGAAAAGCGCTTTGCGGCCCTGGCCGGCACCAAGTAACTCCGTTGTTTTGATAGCTTCATGCGCTTTACCAGCAAGGAATTCAAAGATAAAAGAATTTGAATTGCTTGTGTGGCGAGCGCATGCAGCTCTCTTTTTTTGTTGAATCCATGCCACACGCCACCTCTGCGGCGGTGCACTACCGCATTGAACTGCCCGATCCGCGCACGCACCGCTACCACGTCACGCTCACCATCGAAAAACCCGCGGCTCGCCAGCGCGTCTCGCTGCCCGTGTGGATACCGGGCAGCTACCTGGTGCGGGAGTTTTCGCGCCACCTCGCGCACCTGCGCGCCGCGCAGGGTGGCAAGACCGTGGCGCTGACGCAACTGAACAAGTGCGAATGGCAGGTGGCCTGCCGCAAGGGCGAGCCGCTCACGCTGCACTACGAGGTTCTGGCCAGCGACCGCTCGGTGCGCACCGCCTGGCTGGACGCCACGCGCGGCTTCTTCAACGCCACCAGCCTGTGCCTGCGCGTCCACGGCCATGAACACGCGGCGCACGAACTGCACGTGGCGCGCCCGCAGGGTCACGCCGATTGGAAGCTGGCCACGGCACTCACCCCGGTCAAGGCTGCGCGCCACGGTTTTGGCAGCTACCGCGCGGCCAGCTACGACGAACTGGCCGACAGCCCGGTGGAGATGGGCGCCTTCCAGAGCCTGCGCTTCACGGCTTGCGGTGTGCCGCACCGCCTCGTCATCAGCGGCGCAAGCGCGTCGCTCGACAGCGCGCGCCTGGTGCGTGACGTGCAGCGCATCTGCGAGGAGGAAATCCGCTTCTGGAGCGCCGACGCCAGGGCGCCGTTCGATCGCTACCTCTTCCTGCTGAGCGTCGTGGACGAAGGCTACGGCGGGCTCGAACACCGCTCCAGCACCGCGCTGGTCTGCGGCCGGCGCGACCTACCGCGCCTGGACGAGGCCAAGGCGCCCGAGGGCTACACCACGCTGCTCGGCCTGTTCAGCCACGAGTATTTCCATGCCTGGAACGTCAAGCGCATGCGCCCGAAAGAGCTGGCGCGCTACGACTACACGCAGGAAAACTACACCGGGCTGCTCTGGTTCTTCGAGGGTTTCACCAGCTACTACGACGACCTGCTGCTGCGCCGCGCCGGCCTGATCGACCAGGGCGCCTACCTCAAGCTGCTCGCCAAGACCATCAACCAGGTGCTGCAGACGCCCGGCCGCCACGTGCAGAGCGTGGCGCAGGCGAGCTTCGACGCCTGGGTCCGCTACTACCGCCCGGACGAGAACACGCCCGCCACCACCGTCAGCTACTACACCAAGGGCGCGCTCGTCGCGCTGTGTTTTGATCTGGCGCTGCGCCGTGCCGGGCGCTGCACGCTTGACGACGTGATGCGCGCGCTGTGGGTGCACAGCAGCGGTGGGCCGATCACCGAGGCCGACGTGCGCCAGGTGCTGCGCCGCACCTCGGGCCGCCACTGGGACGAGGAGCTGCAGGCCTGGGTGCATGGCACCGCCGAACTGCCGCTGGCGGAGCTGCTGGGCGCGCACGGCGTCGCGCTCAAGAGCGACACGCCACAGATGGCGCAGCGCCTGGGCCTGCGCGTGCAGGAGACGAGCGGCGTGCAGATCAAGCTCGTGCTCGCGGGGAGCTGCGCCGAGCGCGCGGGGCTCATGGCCGGTGACGAATGGCTGGGCGTGGAGGTGACGGGCGCGGATGGGGCGGGCAATGGCTGGCGGCTGAAGAAGCTCGACGACCTGCCGCTGTACGCGGGCCGCGCGCGCGAGCTCACGGCCCTGGTCGCGCGCGACGCGCGCCTGCTGCGCCTGCCGCTCACGCTGCCCGCGCCCGATGCGATCGGCGACACCGTACAACTGAGCATCACCGATGCGGCGCTTGCCGACCAGTGGCTGGGCATGCCCTGAGGTCACCGCTATATTCCACTGTTTGGAACCGATCCCACCGCAGGAGAACCCCGTGACCTACGAATGCATCATCACCCGCGTCGAAGCCGAAAAGGTCGGCGTGATCCAGCTCAACCGCCCCAAGGCGCTCAACGCCCTGAGCGCGCAGCTCATGATCGAGCTGGGCACGGCCCTCAAGGCCTTCGACGCCGACGAATCCATAGGCTGCATCGTGCTCACCGGCAGCGAAAAAGCCTTTGCCGCCGGTGCCGACATCACCCTGATGGCCAAGTACAGCTTTGCCGACGTCTACAAGAACGACTACATCACGCGCGACTGGGAAACCATCCGCACGATTCGCAAGCCCGTGATCGCCGCCGTGAGCGGCTACGCGCTGGGCGGCGGCTGCGAGCTGGCCATGATGTGCGACTTCATCATCGCCGCCGACAACGCCCGCTTCGGCCAGCCCGAAATCAAGCTCGGCGTGATCCCCGGCGCCGGCGGCACGCAGCGCCTGCCGCGCGCCGTGGGCAAGGCCAAGGCCATGGACATGGCGCTCACTGCCCGCATGATGGACGCCGTCGAGGCCGAGCGCGCGGGGCTCGTGAGCCGTATCGTGGCACTGGACAAGCTGATGGAGGAAGCCCTGGCCGCCGCCCTCACCATCAGCGGCTTCTCGCAGATCGCCGTCATGGCCGCCAAGGAGTCCGTCAACCGCGCCTTCGAGGGCACGCTCTCCGATGGCGTGATGTTCGAGCGGCGCCTGTTCCATTCGCTCTTTGCCACGCAGGATCAGAAAGAGGGCATGGACGCCTTCGTCAACAAGCGCCCGGCCAAGTTCACCAACCAGTGAAAATTTGCCGCCCGCGCCGGGGTTTTACCTGAAATCCGCTAAAATGCGCGGCTCCCGGTGGTATAGCTCAGTTGGTTAGAGCGCAGCATTCATAATGCTGATGTCCCAGGTTCAAGTCCCGGTACCACCACCAGATCCCGAAAGCCAGCCTTGCGCTGGCTTTCTTTTTGCCCGAATTCTTGTATCGTGCGCGCACTGTATCAACGCGGGACGAAAAAATGGGAGACCCACGCGACCGGGCTGCTTTCGACGGGCATGATCGCCCCTTCGTGCGGGGGCGATGGATAGGGGCTCTGGCACTGGCCGGTGCGCTGGTGGCAGCTCTGGCCGGCTGCGCGCACATGGGCGCGGCCGATGCCCGGCCAGACGCCGAGACGGCACCCGAGCTGGTGCCCCTGGCCAGCGTGGCCCCGGGCGTGCGCCAGGACATGCGTTACCACGGCCGCCACAACTTCATGGGCCGGCCGGTGGCCGGTTACGAGGCCGCGCGCTGCTGGCTCAGCCGCCCGGCGGCACAGTCACTGGAGGCGGTGCAGCGAGACGTCGAGCCGCTGGGCCTGACGCTCAAGGTCTTCGACTGCTACCGGCCGCAGCGCGCGGTCGATGACTTCGTGCGCTGGGGCAAGGATCTGCAGGATCAGAGTACCAAGGCCGAGTACTACCCGCGCGTGCCCAAGCAGGAGCTGTTCCGGCGTGGCTACATCGCCGAGCGCTCGGGACACAGCCGCGCCAGCACGGTGGATGTGACGCTGGTGGTGCTCGATGGCCGGCGTGCGCGCCAGGTGTTGACCGGGCCGCTGGCCGACGGCGGGGAGGTGGACATGGGTACGCCGTTCGACCTGTTCGACGAGCGCTCGCACACCGCCGACACCAGCCTGGCGCCGGACGTGCAGCGCAACCGCCAGTGGTTGCGCGCGCTGATGCAGCGCCACGGCTGGCGCAATCTGCCCGAGGAGTGGTGGCACTACACGCTGGAGCCTGAGCCCTACCCGCAGCGGTATTTCGATGTGCCGGTGCATTAGGGCAACGCTGAACGAGCGTCTCGCGCCTCGCGCGAGCCTGTCCAGCGCCGCTGCAGCCGTTGCCGCGTTCAGGCAGGCAGCCGCACCATGCCCGCCGCCGCCGTCTGGTGGCTCGCGTCGTCGATCAGGATGAAGGCGCCGGTGGCGCGCTCGGCGTTGTAGTCGTCCAGCGCCAGCGCGTCGCGCGTGCGGATCTGCACGCGGCCGATGTCGTTGCTTTGAAGCGGCTCGCTCGATGCCACGGTGCGCAGTTCGCTGATGTCGCGTTTGGCGGTGATGGCCGTGATGCGCGCCTGCGTGAGGCGCGCACCCTGCTTGAGCCAGTACCAGCGCGCGGGCTGGAGCGCCTGGCGGTCGAGCCAGCACAGGTCGGCCTCGAATTCGCGTGCCACTTGTGGTAAGGCCCCGGGCGAGACCAGCAGATCGCCGCGCGAGACATCGATCTCGCGGTCAAGCACGAGGGTGATGCTGTCGCCTGCGGCGGCGGCGTCCAGCAGTTCTTCACCGCGCTGCAGCGCACGCACGCGCGCCGCCTCGCCGCTGGGAAGAACCTGCACCTCGTCGCCCACGCGCAGCAGGCCGCCCTGCAACTGCCCGGCGTAGCCGCGAAAGGCCTGGGTGCTGCTGCCTTCATGGCGGATCACCCATTGCACGAAGAAGCGCACCGCATTTTTCGACGCATCGCCCGCGAGCGGCAGCGATTCGAGCAGCGGCAGCAGCGGCTCGCCCCCGTACCAGGGCATGTGGCCGCTGGGCTGCACCACGTTGTCACCCGTGAGGGCCGAGAGCGGCACGCAGTGGGGCGCGGCGATGGCCAGGCGCTGGGCCAGCTCGGCGACGCTCGCGCGGATGCGCTCGAACACCGTTTCGCTCCACTGCACCTGATCCATCTTGTTGATGGCGAAGACGATGTGGCGCAGGCCCAGCAGCCGCGCCAGCGTGGCGTGGCGCTTGGTCTGGGGCAGCAGCTGGCCGTCTCGCGCGCGTGCGGCGTCGATCAGGATCACGGCGGCGTCGGCCGTCGAGGTGCCGGTGACCATGTTGCGCGTGTACTGCTCGTGGCCGGGCGCGTCGGCGATGATGAACTTGCGCGCGGGCGTGGCGAAGTAGCGGTAGGCCACGTCGATGGTGATGCCCTGCTCGCGCTCGGCCTCCAGGCCGTCGGTGAGCAGCGCCAGGTCCAGCGTGTCGTCCGGCGCGCGCGAGTAGCGCGAACCGGCGATGGCACTGAGCTGATCGGCGTACACGCCCTTGCTGTCGAGCAGCAGGCGGCCGATCAGCGTGGATTTGCCGTCATCGACGGAGCCGGCGGTGACCAGGCGCAGCACGCCCCTGTGGCGCGCCTCAGGCCAGAGATCGTTGATCGCATTCATCAGAAGTACCCCATTTTCTTGCGTCGTTCCATCGATGCCTCGCTGAGCTGGTCGTCCATGCGCGTGGCGCCGCGCTCGGTGATGGTGGTCACCGCCGTCTCAGCGATGATGTCGGCGGGCGTGGCGGCGCTGGACGGCACCGGGCAGGTGCACGAGACATCGCCCACGGTGCGAAAGCGCACCTGCAGCTGCTCCACGGTCTCACCCTCGCGCGCGGGGGTGAGTTCGGTAACGGGCGCGAGCAGTCCCTTGCGGCGCACGACGGGGCGCACGTGGCTGTAATAGAGCGACGGCAGGGCGAGCCGCTCGCGCTCGATGTACTGCCAGATGTCGAGTTCAGTCCAATTGGAGATCGGGAACACGCGGATGTTTTCGCCCGGGTGCACGCGCGTGTTGTAGAGATTCCAGAGCTCGGGTCGCTGGTTCTTCGGATCCCACTGGCCGAACTCGTCGCGGAACGAGCAGATGCGCTCCTTGGCGCGGGCCTTCTCCTCGTCGCGGCGCGCGCCGCCGATGCAGGCGTCGAAGCGGAACTCGGCGATCGCCTCCAGCAGCGTGGTGGCCTGCGCAGCATTGCGCGAGTCGGTGGCGTGGCGCAGCACCACGGTGCCGCGTGCCATCGAATCTTCCACGCTGCGCACGATGAGCCGCTCGCCCAGCTCGGCCGCGCGCTGGTCGCGAAACGCGATCACCTCGGGGAAGTTGTGGCCGGTGTCCACGTGCAGCAGCGGAAACGGAAACTTGCCGGGGCGAAACGCCTTCTCGGCCAGACGCAGCAGCACGCACGAATCCTTGCCGCCGGAAAACAGCAGCACGGGGCGCTCGCACTCGGCAGCAACTTCGCGCAGGATGTGGATGGCCTCGGATTCCAGCCAGTCCAGGTGGGTGCGGTGCAAGGTGGTGGTGCTCGTCATGGCTTCAGGCAATGGGTTCAGGCGGCCGGTGTGGGGTCGGTGTGTTCGTGGTGGTGGGCATTGACGCTGGTGTGCAGGCCGCACTCGGCGTTGTTCCTCTGCTCCCACCACCAGCGGCCGGCGCGGATGTCCTCGCCGGGGCGGATCGCGCGCGTGCAGCACTCGCAGCCGATGGAGGGGTAGCCACGGTCGTGCAGCGGGTTGTAGGGAATGCCGAGCGCCCGCACCACGGCCCAGACCTCGTCGGTGCTCCAGCTCGCGAGCGGGTTGTACTTGTGCAGGCCGAAGGCCTCGTCCCACTGCGTTTCGGGCAGCTCGGCGCGCGTGCTCGATTGCTCGCGCCGCTGGCCGGTGATCCAGGCCGAGTGCCCGGCGAGCGCCCGGCGCAGTGGCTCGACCTTGCGGATGTCGCAGCAGAGCTTGCGCAGTTCCACGCTCTCATAGAAGGCGTTCAGACCGTGGGTGGCGATGTAGTCCTTCACGGCTTCCGGCTTTGGGTGCATGAGCTGCACGTTGATGCCGTAGCGCTGCTCGATCACGCCGACCATGTCCAGCGTTTCCTGGTGCAGGCGGCCGGTGTCGAGCATGAACACGCCTGGGAACCTGCCGGACTTGGAAGTCGCCGGCTGCAAATCGACCGCAGCGGCCCATTTTTCACCGTCTTTTTGCCCAATAGCTCGGCTATTGGGCTGCAAATTCGGCAAAAACTGATCTCGCTGGGGCCGATTTTCGCTATCGGCGCTCCAAGTCCGACAGGCTCCCGGGCGTGTGGGCAGCTGCATCAGCGCGTGGATGAGCAGCGTGTCTTCCACGCCCATGGACGAGGCGAGCAGCGCGTCCGGGTGTTCCTGCGCGATGCCGTCGAGCAGTTGCAGCAGCGCGTTCCAGCGGTCGGCCAGTGGGGTGGTCAAGGGGCTTGCCATGGTGTTCCTTCCTAGGCGGCGAGTGCCGCCGCACGCGCCGTTTTCGGCCGTGCGTGTTCGGGCGCGAGCGTTTCGCCGAACCAGGCCAGCGTCTGGCCCAGGCGAGTGACCTCACCGACGATGAGCAGCGCGGGCGAGGCAATGGCGTGCACCCTGGCCTGCGCGGCCACGGTGGCGAGCGTGGCGTGCAGCGTGCGCTGGCCAGGGCGCGAGCCGTTTTCCACCAACGCACAGGGCGTATCAAAGGGCAGGCCATCATGCGTGAGCTGGGCACTCAGCGCCGCGAGGCGCTCCACGCCCATGTAGTACACGCGGGTGTGCTGGCCGGGCGCATGGGCGTGCTCGGCGGCTTCTCGTCGGTGCGCGGTGGCGAGCGTGAGCGTGTCGGCCACCGCGCGGTGCGTGAGCGGAATGCCTGCATACGCGCCGCAGGCGAGCGCCGCCGTGATGCCGGGCACCACCTCGTAGGCGACGCCATGCGCGCGCAGCGCCAGCAGTTCTTCGCCGCCACGGCCGTACACCAGCGGGTCGCCGCCCTTGAGGCGCACCACCGTGCGGCCCTGGCTGGCGTGGTCGATCATGAGCGCTTGGATGCGCTGCTGCGTGGCTTCGTGATCTTCGCCGGGGGTCTTGCCCACGCTGATCTGCAGCGCATCGCGCCGCGCAAGCTGCAGCACCTCGGGGCTCACGAGCCGGTCGTGCAGGATCACGTCGGCCTCGTTGAGGGCGCGCAGGCCGCGCAGCGTGAGCAGGCCGGGGTCGCCCGGGCCCGCGCCCACGAGCAGCACCTTGCCTTGCGGCGGCGCTTCGCCCGTGCGCAGGGCTTCTTCAAGCAGCGCCTCGGCGGCTTCGGGCCGGGCGGCGCGCAGGGCGTCGTGCACCGGGCCGTCGAGCAGCCAGTGGTAGAAGCGCCGGCGCGCACCCAGCTCGGGGCGTGCGCGCCGGATGGCCGCGCGCTGGCGCCGGGCCAGCGCTGTGAGCCAGCCGATGGAGGGCTCGACCAGCGAATCGATGCGCTCGCGCAGGCGCCGTGCGATCACGGGCGCCGCGCCGCCGGACGAGATGGCGATGGTGAGGGGCGCGCGATCGACGATGGCGGGCACCTGCGCGCTGGAGCGCGCGGCGTCGTCCACCACGTTGCACCAGAGCTGGCGTGCGCTCGCGGCCTGCGCCACGGCGGCGTTCAGCGCTTCGTCGTTGGTGGCGGCAATCACCAGCCACATGCCCTGCAGCCATTGCGCGTCAAAGGCGCCCAGGTGCAGGCTGATGTGGCCCTGCTCGGCCTGCGCGCTCACGCTGGGGTGCGCGGCCTTGGCCAGCACGGTGACCTGCGCGCCGGCGCTCAGCAGCAACGCGATCTTGCGCGCGGCGACCAGCCCCGCGCCGACCACGAGCACGCGGCGCCCGTGCAGGTTCAGAAACAGCGGAAAGTGCTCCATGACGCGCGGTGCCTCAGTATTCGATGACGGGGCGGCGCTTGGGCGGCTCCACCACCTTGGCGCGCGCGATGAAGTCGCCGAAGTGCTCGCCCGCCGTGCGTTCGCTGGCAAAGCGGCCAAAGAGCTCGTCGAGCGCGGCGAGGATGACGTCTTCGCCGACGTTTTCCTTGTAGATCGCGTTCAGGCGTTCGCCCAGGTGGTCGGCGCCCAGGCGCAGGTCGTACTTGCCGATGGCGCGGCCCACGAGCGCGATCTCGCCCATGTAGGGGCGCGAGCACTCCTCCATCAGATCGTGCTTGGCGAGCAGCTCTTCCATCTTCTGCACGATGCGCGGCAGGTAGCGTTCGGATTCGGCCATCGCCAGGCCGCAGGTGGGCAGCGCCACGCACGAGATGGCGTTCAGGCGCAGGCCGCTGGCGTTCACGTGGTCATCCAGGCCGTATTGCTTGACCAGCGCATCGATCTTCGCGCGGTCCTTGCTGGCCACCTTGGCGATGATGACGTTCTGGTCGCAGGTCATGCGGAATTCGCCCTGGTGGATGCGGGCGATCGCGCGCAGGCCGCTCTGGCGCGGGTGGCCATCGACGTCGAGCACACGGCCGCTGGGGATGCGCAGCGTGAGGTTCCACTGCCCGCGCCCGGCTTCCACCCAGCCGAAGCGGTCGCCGTTGTGCTCGAAGTGGTAGGGCCGCGGCGGCTCGATGATGAAGGGCAGGCGCGATTGCAGCTCGTCGTGGTACCACTGCAGGCCGCGGTCGTCTATGGTGTATTTGAGGCGCGCGTGCTTGCGCTCGCCCCGGTCGCCGAAGTCGCGCTGCACGGCGATGGCGTGCCAGCAGGTTTCCAGCAGATGCTCCTTGGGCACATAGCCGATCAGGTCGGCCAGCGCCGGGTAGGTCTTGGGGTCGCCCGCCGTCGCGCCCATGCTGCCGCCGGGGGCGAGGTTGAAGCCCTGCAGCTCGTTCTTCTTGTCGAAGATCGCGATCAGGCCGAAGTCCTGGGCGAACACGTCGATGTCGTTGTAGGGCGGGATGGCGATGCCGAACTTGAACTTGCGCGGCAGGTAGCTCTTGCCCAGCAGCGGCTCTTCGTCGTGTGCGCCGTCGCTGGTGCGTTCCTTTTTATCGATCCACAACTCCTGGTAGGCGGTGGTGTGGGGCTTGACGTGATGCATCAGCTTGAGCGCCCACTCATACGCCTGGGTCTGCTGCGCAGGCACGAGCGGGTTGACCGAGCAGATCACGTTGCGCACGTCGTCGCCGCAGGCGGCGAGCGTGGAAAGACCCGTCGCGTTGATGCTGCCGATCACGTCGCGCAGCTTTTCCTTCTTGATTTCATGGAACTGGAAGGTCTGGCGCGTGGTGATGCGCAGCCCCCCCTTGGTGTGCTGTGTGAGCGCGTCCAGGTCCAGCCACTGCTGGGGCGTGAGCACGCCGCCGGGCAGGCGCACGCGCACCATGAAGCCGAAGTCGGGCTCCAGCTTCTGGCGGCGGCGCTCGTCGCGCACGTCGCGGTTGTCCTGCATGTAGCTGCCGTGGAACTTGAGCAGCTTGGTGTCGGGCTCGCTGATCGAGCCGGTGGTGCGATCAAGCAGGCCGAGGTCTATGGTGCCGCGCAGAAAGCGGCTCTGCTCCTTGATGTGTTCCAGGGCAGAGAGCTTCTTGTTCTTGGTGATGGTCAGGGTATCGGTCATGAAAAGGGGTGCGCGAGTCCTCGCGAAGGCGCGGCGCGCCTTCGCGGAACAGGTTCAAAAAGGGCGTGTCGATCAGTACACGTCGCGGGCGTAACGACCTTCAAGCAGCAGGGTTTTCACCCACTGCGCGGCGTCTTCGGGCGTCTTGCCGCCATGCTCTGCGGCGATGTCCGCCAGCGCGCGTTGCACATCGCCCGCCATGCGTTCGGCGTCGCCGCACACATAAAAATGCGCGCCGCCCTGCAGCCACTGCCAGACTTCGGCCCCGTGCTCGCGCAGGCGCTGTTGCACGTACACCTTTTCGGCCTGATCGCGTGAGAAGGCCACGTCCAGGTGCGTGAGGGCGCCGTCTTTGGCCGCCTGCAGCCACTCGGTCTGGTAGAGGAAGTCGCTGTGGCGGTGCGGGTTGCCGAAGAACAGCCAGTTGCGCCCCGTGGCGCCGTCGGCCTGGCGCTGCTGCACGAAGGCGCGAAACGGCGCCACGCCGGTGCCCGGGCCCACCATGATCACGTCGCGCGCGCTGTCTGCGGGCAGGCGGAAGCGCTCGTTCGCTTCAATGAACACCGGCACCTGCGCGCCCTCTTCGGAACCGCTCAGGTAGCGACTGCCCGCGCCCCAGCGGGCTTCGCCTTCCTTCTCGAACTGCACCAACGCGACCGTGAGGTGCACTTCTTCATCCACCTGCGCCTGGCTGCTGGCGATCGAGTACATGCGCGGCGCGAGCGGGCGCAGGGCGGCCACCAGCGCGGCTGCGTCCCAGGCCGCGGGCCAGGCGCGCAGCAGGTCCACGAGTTGTTCACGGTTCAGCAAGGGCGACAGATCGGCGTTGCGTTCGGGCTGCAGTAGCGCCTTGAGCGCCTCGTGCCCGCCGCGTTCGGCCAGCGCGGCGACGAAGGGGCGCGTGACCAGCGTGAGTTCGCGCCGGTGCGTGAGCCATTCGGTCAGCGGCAGGGTTTCCTTGCCCTGCGTGACGGGTGTGCTGCCGTCGAGCTGCAGCAGTTCCAGCACGCGGTGCACCAGCTCGGGCGCTTGTGTAGGCCAGACGCCCAGTGCGTCGCCGGGTTGGTAGTGCAGGCCGCTGCCCGTGAGCGACAGCTCGATGTGGCGCACGTCTTTTTCGCTGCCGCTGCCGACGATGCGCTGGTTGACCAGCACCTCGGCCAGGAAGGGGCGTTCGCGCGACCAGGAGGAATGCGCGGGGCGCAGCGTGAGCACCTCGGCACCCGGTGCCGGGGCGGCGGCAGCCTGCTGCGGCGCCAGCAGGCTGCGGGCCTGCTGCAGCGCGCGGTCGGCCCAGGGCGTGACGACGTAGTCGAGGTCCACATCCGCATCGGCGCGGTCGAGCACGCGTTTCGCACCCAGTTGCGCCAGGCGTTCGTCGATGCGCCGGCCTATGCCGCAGAAATCCACGTAGCTGGAATCGCCCAGTGCCAGCACGCTGTACGAAAGCTCCGGCAGTTGGGGTGCACGCTTGCCCATGAGGAATTCATAGAAGCCGCGCGCATCGTCCGGTGGCTCCACGTCGTCGCCTTCGCTGTGCGTGCTGATCACGAGGTAGAGGAATTTCTCTTTCTTGAGATCGCTGGTGCGATAGGCATCGGCGCGTACGATGCGCACCGGCAAGCCTGTGGATTTCACTTCGGCGGCAAGCTTTTCGGCCACGCGCTTGGCGTTGCCGGTCTGGCTGCCATAGACGATGGTGAGCTGCTGCTGCACCGCCGCGCCGGTGGCGATGGCCACGGGTGTGGCAGCTTGTGGCGCGGCGAGGCGCCCGCGTGCGGCGGCACCCGCCATGAAGCCCGCGAGCCATTCCAGCGCCGGGCTATCGAGCCCCTGCACCAGGTCGGCGGCGGTTTGCGCTTTCTCGCGCGAGATCGGCAGGACGTCGGGCAGGACGTCGGCAATCTGTGTCATGACAACCCTCTCAGATTCAAGCAAACAAGGCCTGCGTGGCAGGCGTTTTCAGCACTGTATTGATCGAACGTTTGGAAAGGAAGAATTGATTTTTCATAACCTAAGCAGTACAGCGCATAAAGAAAATTGCGAGCTGCCGGAGTTCTTCCCGTAAGTGCCAAAGCCGGATACACGCCTGCACTTGGCGAGGGTCCGCGTCATGGCACTGCGGCGCGCAAGATGGGACCGGCCAGCGGGCGGGTCTCATGCAGGGCGTGGTGGGCCAGCTCATCGGCGTCCAGGTACACCGCCCCGTCCTCCAGCCTGACCTGGAAGCGTGGCGCGCAGCCTTCGTCGGGCGCCTGGGCCTGGCCGTCGCACAGGCCGATGGTCCAGTTGTGCAGGGGGCAGGCCACGCTCTGGCCGAACACGATGCCCTGGCTCAACGGGCCGCCCTTGTGCGGGCAGCGGTCCAGCAGGGCGAATACCTCGTGCGTGGCGGTGCGGAACACGGCCACCTCCAGGCCCTGCGCTCGCGCCACGCGGCGGGCGCCCAGCACGGGGATGTCTTCGAGCTTGCAGATGTAGGTCCACTGTGTCATTGCTTCACCTTTCGTAGCTTGTTGCGCTTGTCAATCAATGGTTTGAGCCACTTTTTGCTTGAATAATGGAGGGCTGCGCGGGGCTTCAGGCCACGGCAATGGGGACGAACTGGCGCGCATCGACCCGGGCCTTCTCGCCGTCGAACCAGGGGTCAGGCTCGCCTTCAAGCGCTGCCTGCAGCCGCGCCCACAGGGCCTTGCGGTTTGCGTGGTCTTCGAGCACTTTTGCCTTCACGTAGTCCAGGCCCACGCGCGCAACGTAGTGCACCGTGCGCTCCAGGTACCAGCCTTCCTCGCGATACAGTTGCAGGAAGGCGCCGCTGACTTCCAGCACCTCCTCGGCGGTTTTCACCTTGGTGAAGAACTGGGCCACCTCGGTCTTGGTGCCGCCGTTGCCGGCCACGTAGATTTCCCAGCCCGAGTCCACGCCGATCACGCCCACGTCCTTGATGCCGCTTTCCGCGCAGTTGCGCGGGCAGCCGCTGACGGCGAGCTTGACCTTGTGCGGCGCGACCATGCGCCACAGGGCGTGTTCCAGGTTGCGGCCCATCTGGGTGCTGTCCTGCGTGCCGAAGCGGCACCATTCGCTGCCCACGCAGGTCTTCACGGTGCGCAGGCTTTTGCCGTAGGCATGGCCGCAGGGCATGCCGATGTCGTTCCATACGCCTTGCAGGTCTTCCTTCTTCACGCCCAGCAGGTCGATGCGCTGGCCGCCCGTGACCTTGACGGTGGGGATCCGGTACTTGTCCACCACGTCGGCAATGCGGCGCAGCTCGGCGGCATTGGTTTCGCCGCCCCACATGCGCGGGACGACGGAATAGGTGCCGTCCTTTTGAATGTTGGCGTGGCTGCGCTCGTTGACGGCGCGGCTTTGGGGGTCGTCCAGCGCCTCCTTGGGCCAGGTGCTGAGGAGGTAGTAGTTGATGGCCGGGCGGCAGCTTGGGCAGCCGTTGGGCGTCTTCCACTCCATGAAGGCAAACACTTCTTCCTTGGACAGCAGCTTGTGTGTGCGGATGGCGTCGCGCACCGCCTGGTGGCCGTGGTCGGTACAGGCGCACACGGGTTTGGTCCTGGGTGTGGCGGAATAGTCGCCGCCCACCGTGGCCATCAGGATCTGCTCGACCAGGCCGGTGCAGGAACCGCAACTGGCGCTGGCCTTGGTGTGCTTGCGCACTTCGTCCAGCGTGAACAGGCCCTTCTCCCGGATGGCCTTGCAGATGGCGCCCTTGGTCACGCCGTTGCAGCCGCAGACCTCGGCATCGTCGGGCATGCTCGTCGCTTTGTCCTGGCCCGCGTGGCCGCCTTCGCCAATGTTGCTCTCGCCAAACACCAGTCTGTCACGCAGGTCGCTCACGCTGCGGCCTTCGCGCAGCAGCTTGAAGTACCAACTGCCATCGACGGTGTTGCCGTACAGGCAGGCGCCCACCAGCTTGTCGTCCTTGAGTACCAGTTTCTTGTAGGTGCCGCTGCCGGGGTCGCTGAGCAAGATTTCCTCGGTGCCCGCACCTCCCATGAAGTCGCCCGCCGAGAACAGGTCGATGCCTGTCACTTTGAGCTTGGTCGAGGTCTGCGAGCCCAGGTAACGGCCGATGCCGAACTCGGCCAGGTGGTTGGCCAGCACCTTGCCTTGTTCGAACAGCGGCGCCACCAGCCCATAGGCCGTGCCCCGATGCGCGGCGCATTCGCCCACGGCGTAGATGCGCGCATCGGTGGTGGTCTGCAGCGTGTCGTTGACGACGATGCCCCGGTTCACGTGCAGGCGCATGGATTCGGCCAGGGCGGTGTTGGGGCGTATGCCCACGGCCATCACCACCAGGTCGGCGGGCACTTCGCTGCCGTCTTTGAAACGCACGGCCTGCACTCTGCCGTCGGCGTTGCCCAACAGCGCTTGCGTCTGTGCCGACATCAAGAACTGCATGCCGCGTTCTTGCAGCGCTTTCTGCAGCATCTGCCCGGCCACGAGGTCGAGCTGGCGCTCCATCAGCCATTCGCCGGCGTGCACCACGCTGACCTGCATGCCGCGCTTCATCAGGCCGTTGGCCGCCTCCAGCCCCAGGAGGCCGCCGCCAATGACCACGGCGTGCCGGTATTGCGCGCTGGCGGCAATCATGGCCTGGGTGTCTGCAATGTCGCGGTAGGCCAGAACACCGTCCAGGTCATTGCCCGGGATGGGCAGCATGAAGGGCTTGGAGCCGGTGGCCAGAATCAGCCGGTCGTAGGGCGCATTGATGGTCTGGCCATCAGCGCCCAAGGCGTGCACGGTGCGCCGCGCGCGGTTCACCTCGGTCACGGTGCAGCCGGCGTGCAGGGTGATGCCGTGCTCCTGGTACCAGGCCCAGTCGTTGAGCACGATGTGCTCGAGGGTTTGCTCGCCCGCCAGCACCGGGGAGAGCAGGATGCGGTTGTAGTTGGGGTGCGGCTCGGCGCCGAAGACGGTGATGTCGTAGAGGTCGGGGGCGAGCTTGAGCAGCTCTTCAAGCGTACGCACCCCGGCCATGCCGTTGCCCACCAGAACCAGTTGGGATCGTTTCATGGTTGCCCTTTTGCAGTATTCCTGCGGCAGGCTCATGCAATGACCATGCCAGGGCGGTTGTGGCCTTGAATACGGTTGAAATGACGCTGTTGCCGTGTGTGGCGGTGCGGATTTGGTGCAGGCTGCAGGCCCACGCACCAATCATGGGAGCGTGGGGGTGCGAAAAACCGTGTCTGCCGATGGGCAGGCGATGGCCGGGTGAATCATCAGGGGGATGGATGGCTGTGAGCGCTTTTCATCAGGCACCGGAGCCGAAAAACACCCTTGCTCTCGAGGGCCTTGCGATGAAGTGGTGGCAGCCGCGGGCGCGGATGCGGTCGAACTCCTGGCTGGGCATCACCACTTCGATGATTTCCTGCGTGTCCTCGCGCGTGAGTTCGAGCTGCGCCAGCGGCCCCAGCGCCTGCGCGCGGCGCAGGCTGACGCGCAGCCCGGTGTTGTCGTCCCGGGCCGCGTCGCCGGGGCTGCAGGGTTCGATCTGGATGTCGTACGGGCGCACGTAGGCGGTGCCGGGCGCGTCGTTGGCGGCGCCGCCAGGCAGCGCGAAGTGCATCTCGCCCGACTGCAATCGCCCGCCCTGCACCCGGCCGTGGAACAGGTTCATGTGGCCAAGGAAGCCGCAGACGAAGGCCGTGGCCGGGTCGTCGTAGACCGCCTGCGGCGCACCCTTCTGCTCGACGCGGCCCTTGTTCATGATGACTACTTCGTCCGCCACCTCCAGCGCCTCCTCCTGGTCGTGCGTGACGAAGATGCTGGTCACGTGCAGGTCGTCGTGCAGCCGGCGCAGCCAGCGGCGCAGTTCCTTCCTCACCTTGGCGTCCAGCGCGCCGAAGGGCTCGTCCAGCAGCAGCACGCGCGGCTCCACCGCCAGCGCGCGCGCCAGGGCGATGCGCTGGCGCTGCCCGCCCGAAAGGGCAGCGGGCCGGCGGTCGGCCAGCCATTCGAGCTGCACGAGCTGCAGCAGGTCCATCACCTTCTCGCGGATCTTCGCGTCGCTCGGGCGTTCGCGCCGGGGCTTCACGCGCAGGCCGAAGGCGACGTTCTCGAACACCGTCATGTGCTTGAACAGCGCGTAGTGCTGGAACACGAAACCCACCTGCCGCTGGCGCACGTTCGCGTGCACGGCGTCCTCGCCCTCCAGCAGCACCTGGCCGCGGTCCGGGTGCTCCAGCCCGGCGATGATGCGCAGCAGCGTCGTCTTGCCGCAGCCCGAGGGGCCGAGCAGCGCGGTCAGGCGGCCGTCGGGGAAGGCCAGCGAGACGTCGTCCAGTGCGGTGAACGTGCCGAACTGCTTGTGGATGTGGCGGACTTCGATGCTCATGGGGATTGCTCCGGTGTGGTCTGGGCGCGCAGGCGCCATTCGGCCAGGGACTTGAGGGCCAGCGTCACCAGCGCCAGCAGCGCCAGCAGCGACGCCACCGAGAAGGCGGCCGCGAAGTTGTATTCGTTGTAGAGGATTTCGACGTGCAGCGGCATGGTGTTGGTCAGGCCGCGGATGTGGCCCGAGACGACCGAGACGGCGCCGAATTCGCCCATGGCGCGCGCGTTGCACAGCACCACGCCGTAGAACAGGCCCCAGCGGATGTTGGGCAGCGTGACGTGCCAGAACACGCGCCAGCCGCTGGCGCCGAGCACGATCGCGGCCTCTTCCTCCTCGCTGCCCTGCGACTGCATCAGCGCGATCAGCTCGCGCGCGACGTAGGGGAAGGTGACGAAGACCGTGGCCAGCACGATGCCCGGCACGGCGAACAGGATCTGCGCGTCGTGCGCATCGAGCCAGGCGCCGAACCAGCCGTGCGCGCCGAACAGCAGCACATAGGCCAGCCCCGCGATCACCGGCGAGACGGAAAACGGCAGGTCGATCAGCGTGGTGAGCACGCCCTTGCCGGGAAACTCGAAGCGCGCGATCGCCCAGGCGGCGCATACGCCCAGCACCACGTTCAGCGGCACGGCGATCAGCGTGGCGGTGAGCGTGAGCCGGATGGCGGCGAGCGCGTCGGGCTGGGTGACGGCCGCCCAGCTTGCGGCCCAGCCCCGGGCCAGCGCCTCGTGGAACACCGCGATGAGCGGCAAAAAGAGAAACAGCGCGAGAAAGCCGAAGACCAGCGCCGTCAGCGCGCGGCGCAGCCAATGGCCCCGGGCATGCGCGGCGTTCATGCGCCCCCCCGGCCCAGCGCGTGCGCGCGGCTCGCGCCCTGCAGCAGGTTGATCGCCAGCAGCAGCGTGAACGAGATCGCCAGCATCACCACCGCGATCGCCGTCGCGCCCGCGATGTCGTACTGCTCCAGTTGCGTGACGATGAGCAGCGGCGCGATCTCCGACACCATGGGCAGGTTGCCCGCGATGAAGATCACCGAGCCGTATTCGCCGGCCGCGCGCGCGAACGCCAGCGCAAAACCCGTGAGCAGCGCGGGCGCCACGGCAGGCAGCACCACGTGCAAAAACACCTGCGCGCGCGAGGCGCCCAGGCTGCGCGCGGCTTCCTCGTATTCGGGCGACAGGTCTTCGAGCACCGGCTGCACCGTGCGCACCACGAAGGGCAGCCCGATGAAGATCAGCGCGACGACGATGCCCGCGGGCGCAAACGCCACCTGCAGACCCAGCGGCGCCAGCCAGCGCCCGACCCAGCCCTGCGGCGTGTACAGCGCGGTGAGCGCGATGCCCGCCACGGCCGTGGGCAGCGCGAACGGCAGATCGACCAGCGCATCGATGAGCTTCTTGGCCGGAAAGGGGTAGCGCACCAGCACCCAGGCGGTGAGCCCGCCGAAGGCGAGGTTGACCAGCGCGGCCAGCAGCGCGCTGCCAAACGACAGCTTGAGCGAGGCGATCACGCGGGGCGAGCCGACGGCGCGCCAAAACGCCTCCCAGCCCGGCGCGGCGGCCGTGAGCGTGACGGCCGACAGCGGCAGCAGCACGATCAGGCACAGCCAGGTGAGCGTGAGCCCCAGCGTGAGCGTGCGCCCCGGCAGCACGGCGGGCGCGCGGCGTGAAACGAAGGTGAGCGCGGCGGTGGGCATGGCGTGCGTCAGCCCTGCAGGTAAATCTGGTCGAACACGCCGCCGTCGGTGAAGTGCGTGCGCTGCGCGCTGGCCCAGTCACCCGCCACGTCTTCGAGCGTGAAGGTCTGGAGTGGCGGCAACGTGGTCGCGGTGGCTTGTGGGGTGCGAAAGAAATGCCGCGCCGCCAGCGCCTGCGCCTCGGGCGCGTAGAGCGCCTGCAGGTAGGCGTGCGCCAGCGCGGCGCTGCCCCGGCGCTCGGCCACGCGGTCGACCACGGCGACGGGCAGGTGGGCCGCGATGCTCTGGGCGGGCCAGACCACTCCGACGCTGGCCGCGCCGAAGGTCTGCAGCGCCAGCAGCGCCTCGCTCTCCCAGGTCAGCAGCACGTCGCCCAGGCCGCGCGCGACAAAATTCATCGTGGCCGCGCGCGCGCCCGCATCGAGCACCGGCACCTGCCGCAGCAGCGCGCCGACGAAGTCCCGCGCCGCGCGTTCGCTGCCGCCCGAGGCGCGCAGCGCATGGCCCCAGGCGGCAAAGTAGTTCCAGCGCGCGCCGCCGGAAATCTTGGGGTTGGGGGTGAGCAGCTTCAGGCCCGGCCGCAGCAGGTCGTCCCAGCCGCGCACGCGCGCCGGATTGCCTGGGCGCACGAGGAACACGATGGTCGAACCGAAGGGGCAGGCCTGCCGTGGCAGCGCCTCGCGCCAGTGGGCGCGGACCAGGCCGCTGCGCGCGAGCACGTCGATGTCGGGCGGTAGCGCGAGCGCCACCACGTCGGCGCGCAGACCGTCGAGCACCGAGCGCGCCTGCTTGCCCGAGCCGCCGTGCGATGGGTGGATCGTCAGCGCTTCACCGTGCTCACGTGCCCATCGTCGCGTGAAGTCCGCGTTGAAGGCCGCGAAGAACTCGCGCGTGGCGTCATACGCGGCGTTGAGCAGCGTGCGCTCGCCCGCCTGCGCGCCCATCAGGGGGGCGAAGGCGAGGGGCAGGGTGAGCCATTGGCGACGCAGCATGCACGGGCTTTGCAATTGGAAAGTCCATGAGCTTAGGAAGCCGCCGCGGCAAAACGAACGACTTGTTTGCTAGAACCATATACGCGCCGCGCATTAGACGCGGCGGCTATATGCGTATGCGCGCCGCCCCGCGCGCCTCGGCGTCAGATCGCGCCCTGCGGCCACAGGTAGAGCAGGGCCGTGGTCATGAGCAGATAGCGTGCGAATTTGCCCACGGCCATGTAGGCGACGCAGGGCCAGAAGGGCAGGCGCAGCCATCCGGCCACGGCGCACAGCGGATCGCCCACGACGGGCAGCCAGGAGAGCAGACAGGCGCGCGGGCCGAAGCGCTTGAGCCAGGCGAGCACGCGCACCTCGCTGGGCTTGCCGCGCAGGCGATCGATGGCGCGGTGCGTGCCCAGGCCCATCCACCAAGTGATGGCGCCGCCCAGCGTGTTGCCCAGCGTGGCCACCAGGATGGCGGGCCAGAACAGCCCGGGGTTGAGCTGTACCAGCGCGAACACCGCCGGTTCCGACCCCAGCGGCAGCAGCGTGGCCGAGGCCAGCGCCACGGCGAAGACCGTCGCCAGGCCGTTGGCGGGCAGCGCGAGCCAGGCGGCGAGGGCGGTCATCCACGGTTCCATGGGGCGGCAAGTGTAGGTGTAGCGGGCGGGACGTTTGCCCAAAAAGCGGGCAACTACAATCGCTGGCTTCGCGGGCCCGCTTGCCTGCCCCCTTTCCCCCATGATTCCGCTGCAACTTGGCCCCGTCGTTCTTGCCAACCGCGTCTTCGTCGCGCCCATGGCGGGGGTGACGGATCGGCCGTTCCGCCGCCTGTGCCGCGCGCTTGGCGCGGGCCATGCGGTCAGCGAGATGGTGACCTCGCGCCGCGACCTGTGGGACAGCCTCAAGACCAGCCGCCGCGCCAACCACGAGGGCGAGCCCGGCACCATCGCGGTGCAGATCGCGGGCACGGACGCCGCCATGATGGCCGAGGCGGCGGCCTATAACATCGACCGCGGCGCGCAGCTCATCGACATCAACATGGGCTGCCCGGCCAAGAAGGTCTGCAACAAATGGGCCGGTTCGGCGCTGATGCAAAACGAGCCGCTGGCGCTGGAGATCGCCGAGGCCGTGGTCGCGGTCTGCGCCCCGCGCGATGTGCCCGTCACGCTCAAGATGCGCACAGGCTGGTGCGACGCGCACAGGAACGCCGTGGCGCTGGCGCGCCGGTTCGAGGCCGCGGGCATCCAGATGCTGACGGTGCACGGGCGCACGCGCGAGCAGGGTTACCGGGGCGAGGCCGAGTACGACACCATCGCCGCCGTCAAGCGCGCGGTGACGATTCCGGTGGTGGCCAATGGCGACATCACCGATGCGCGCAAGGCGTGCGCCGTGCTGCGGGCCACGGGCGCGGACGCGCTGATGATCGGCCGCGCGGCGCAGGGCCGGCCGTGGATCTTTCGCGAGGTGCTGCACTTCCTGGAGACCGGCGAGGAACTCGCGCCGCCGCTGGTGGCCGAGGTCAAGCGCCTGCTGCTGGAGCACCTGCTGGAGCACTACAGCCTCTACGGCGAATCGACCGGCGTGCGCAGCGCGCGCAAGCACATCGCCTGGTATGTGCGCGGCCTGCCGGGCGGCGACGAACTGCGCCGACGCATCAACGCGATCGAGCACGGCGACGCGCAATGGCGCGCGGTGCATGATTATTTTTGCGCGCTGGAGCAGCGCATGGAGCGCCTGCCCGGGGCGGATGAGATGGCCGTGAACGAACGCATCGTGGGAGTGCATGCATGAGCCCCGCCAACAGCAACATCGAAGCCAGCGTGCGCGACAGCCTGCTGCGCTACTTCGAGGACCTGGGCGGCGAGGCGCCCGAGGACATGTACGCCATGGTGCTGCGGCTGGTCGAAAAGCCGCTGCTCGAAGTGGTGATGCACCACGCCGGGCACAACCAGTCGCGCGCCGCCGAATGGCTGGGGCTGAACCGCAACACGCTGCGCAAGAAGCTCGTCGACCATCGCCTGCTGTGAGTGCGAGCCTGCTGAATTGATAGCTGCTCGCGCTTGCCAGGAAAGCGTTTGAGCCGTATTTGATTTGAAACTTCGAGGATAGACAGTGATGAACGCGTTGATTTCCGTTTCGGACAAGAGCGGCATCGTGGATTTCGCCAAGGCGTTGCATGCGCTGGGCATACGGCTGATTTCCACCGGTGGCACGGCCAAGCTGCTGGCCGCCGAAGGCCTGCCGGTGACCGAGGTGGCCGAGGTGACGGGCTTTCCGGAAATGCTCGACGGCCGCGTCAAGACCCTGCACCCCAAGGTGCACGCCGGCCTGCTCGCGCGCCGTGAGCTGCCCGAGCACATGGCGGCGCTGAAGGACCACGGCATAGACACCATCGACCTGTTGGTGGTCAACCTCTACCCCTTCGAGTCCACCGTGGCCAAGGCGGGTTGCACGCTCGCGGACGCGATCGAGAACATCGACATCGGCGGCCCGGCCATGGTGCGCAGCGCCGCCAAGAACTGGAAGGACGTGGGCGTGTTGACCGGCGCCGCGCAATACCCCGAGGTGCTGGCCGAGCTGAAAGCCCAGGGCAAGCTGTCGGACGCGCTGCGCTTCAGGCTGGCGGTGGCGGCGTTCAACCGCATCGCGCAGTACGCGGGGGCGATCAGCGACTACCTCTCGTCCGTGGATTTCGAGGCCGACCAGCCCGGCGAAAGCTATGTGCCAAGACGCCAGCTTTTCCCCGGCCAGAGCAACGGCATCTTCACCAAGGTGCAGGATCTGCGCTATGGCGAGAACAGCCACCAGCAGGCGGCGCTGTACCGCGATCTGTACCCGGCGCCCGGCGCCATCGTCACCGGCGAGCAGCTGCAGGGCAAGGAGCTCTCGTACAACAACATCGCCGACGCCGATGCCGCGTGGGAGTGCGTCAAGAGCTTCAAGCTGCCCGCCTGCGTCATCGTCAAGCACGCCAACCCCTGCGGCGTGGCCGTGGGCACGAGCGCGCGCGAGGCCTACGCCAAGGCCTTCCAGACCGATCCGACCAGCGCCTTCGGCGGCATCATCGCGTTCAACCGGCCGGTCGACGGCGCGGCGGCCGAGCAGGTGGCCAAGCAGTTCGTCGAGGTGCTGATGGCGCCCGACTTCACGCCCGAGGCGCTGACCGTCTTCAAGGCCAAGGCCAATGTGCGCCTGGTGAAGATCGCGCTGCCCGCCGCCGGCGGCGCCAGCGCCTGGAGCCAGGGCCGCAACCTGATGGACGCCAAGCGCGTCGGCTCGGGCCTGCTGCTGCAGACCGCCGACAATCACGAGCTGCAGCTCGCCGACCTCAAGGTCGTCACCGCGCGCCAGCCGACGCAGGAGCAGCTGCAGGACGTGATGTTCGCCTGGCGCGTGGCCAAGTACGTCAAGAGCAACGCGATCGTCTTTTGCAAGGGCGGCATGACCATGGGCGTGGGCGCGGGGCAGATGAGCCGGCTCGACTCGGCGCGCATCGCGTCCATCAAGGCCGAGGCTGCGGGCCTCACGCTCAAGGACACGGTGGTCGCGAGCGACGCCTTCTTCCCCTTCCGCGACGGGCTGGACGTGGTCGTCGATGCGGGCGCCAGCTGCGTCGCGCAGCCTGGCGGCTCGATGCGCGATCAGGAGGTCATCGATGCGGCCAACGAGCGCGGCGTCGCCATGGTCTTCACGGGAGTGCGCCATTTCCGCCACTGACACCCTGCCTGCCGCCGCCGGGGCGCGGCAGGTCATCTCGGTCAACCACCTGCTGCTGGGCCTGCTGGTCGTTGCGATCTGGGGCAGCAACTTCGTCGTCATCAAGGTGGCGCTGGCGTCGTTTCCGCCGCTCCTGATGGCGGCGCTGCGCTTTGCCAGCGCCACCGTGCCGGCCATCTTTTTCTTCAAGCGCCCACAGGTGCCCTGGCGCAACCTGGCGGGCTATGGTTTGTTGATCGGCGGGGGGCAGTTCAGCCTGCTGTATCTGGCAATGCAGTCGCAGATTTCACCGGGCCTTGCATCGCTCGTGGTGCAGGCGCAGGTGCTCTTCACCGTGGGCCTTGCCGTCGTGATCGAGGGCGAGCGTGTGCGGCTCTTTCAGCTTGTCGCCGCAGCGCTCGCGATCGCAGGCTTTGCGGTGATCGGTCTGCACACCGATGGCACCACGACGTGGCTGGGCATTGTGATGGTGCTGGGCTCGGGCCTGTGCTGGGCGCTCGGGAACCTGGTGGGGCGCCAGGCCGGGCGCGTGAACATGGTGGCCTACATGGTCTGGACCAGCGCGTTCTCCGTGCCGCCGCTGGTCGTGCTGGCGCTGCTCGCCGAAGGTGGGCCGGCGGTGCTCTGGCATGCGATCAGCGTCGCGCCACCGCTGGCCTGGGGTGCGATCCTCTGGCAGTCGATGGCCAACACCATCCTCGGCTATGGCCTCTGGGCCTGGCTGCTGGTGCGCTACGACGCGGCCACCGTCACGCCGCTGGCGCTGCTGGTGCCGGTCTTCGGCATGGGCAGCTCGGTGGCGCTTCTGGGCGAACCCTTCCCAGTGTGGAAGGGTACGGCCATGCTGCTCGTGATGGCGGGCCTGAGCCTGAACGTGCTCTGGCCGCGTGTCAGGAAGAAGTTGGTCAAAATGGCCTGAAACGCTTGCTGGGCTAGCGCTGTCAGCCATCAATTGCGTAGCGTTTTGAACACCTCGCGGGCGGCCGCCACGGTTTCTTCGATATCGGCCGCGCTGTGCGCGCCGCTGACGAAACCCGCTTCGTACAGCGCCGGGGCGGTATAGATGCCGCGGTCGAGCAGGCCGTGAAAGAAGCGGTTGAAGCGCGCGCCATCGCTCTGGAGCACCTCGGGGTAGTTGCGCGGCAGCTCGGGCAGCAGGAAGTAGCCCATCATGCCGCCCTCGCTGTCTCCGCAAAAATCCACGCCTTCGGCCTGCGCCGCCTGGCTCAATCCTTCGATCAGCGAGCGCGTGCGCGCGCCGAGCCGGTCATGAAAGCCCGGCTGGCCCACCTCGCGCAGCGTGGCGAGCCCGCAGGCCGTGGCCACCGGGTTGCCCGATAGCGTGCCTGCCTGGTACACCGGCCCCAGCGGCGCGAGCTGCTCCATCACGTCGCGCCGCCCGCCGAAGGCCGCCAGCGGCATGCCGCCGCCCACCACCTTGCCCAGCATCGTGAGGTCGGGCGCGAAGCCGGGAAGTGCCTGGGCGTACAGGCTCTGCGCGCCGCCCAGCGCCACGCGAAAGCCCGTCATCACCTCGTCGATGATGAGCAGCGCGCCGTGGCGCGTGCACAGCTCGCGCGCCGCGCGCATGAAGGGCACGCTCGCGCGCACGAAGTTCATGTTCCCTGCAATCGGCTCCATGATCACGCAGGCAATCTTTTCGCCGTGCAGCGCGAAGGCCTCTTCGAGCTGCGTCACGTCGTTGTATTCAAGCACCAGCGTGTCCTGCACCACCACCTCGGGCACGCCCGCGCTCGTGGCGTGGCCGAAGGTCGCGAGGCCCGAGCCGGCCTTGACCAGCAGCGCATCGGCGTGGCCGTGGTAGCAGCCGTTGAACTTGATGATCTTGCTGCGCCCCGTGGCGCCGCGCGCCAGGCGGATCGCGCTCATCCCGGCCTCGGTGCCCGAGCTCACCAGCCGCAGCATCTCGATCGAGGGCAGGTGGCGCACGATCTCCTCGGCCAGCTCGCTCTCGCGCTCGGTCGGCGCGCCGAATGACAGGCCACGGTCGATCGCCCGGTGCACGGCTTCGAGCACCGCAGGGTGCCCGTGGCCGAGGATCATCGGCCCCCAGGAGCCGATGTAGTCGATCAGGCGCCGCCCGTCGGCGTCCCAGACGTGCGCGCCCTGGCCGCGTGTGATGAAGGGGGGCGTGCCGCCCACGGCCCGGAAGGCCCGCACGGGTGAATTGACACCGCCGGGAATCAAGGCTTTGGCACGGTCGAACAAGGTGGCGTTGAGGTCGTGGTGATGTGTCATGGCCCGCATTTTCGTCGCTGTCGCCGCGCCTGGGCGCAGACGCCGTGCGCAACCCGCGTGGGCCAGGGGCGTTCGTGTACGGGTAATCCTGAGGCGCCAAACTGTTGCATTGGTGAAGCGCTTTGGCGTTTGCGCGCTTTGGGTTACGTAGAATCGTTGCATTTCATGGTGAGCATCGATAAGCTTGTTCGAACCGGGCCTGCATGCCCTTTTCATGGCAAGGCAAGAACGGAATCCAAAGGAGCGGGACAAATTGGCGACAGCGACTACCGGTCCCACGATCAAGGTGCTCGTGGTGGACGACAGCAACACGATCCGGCGCAGCGCCGAGATTTTCCTCAAGCAGGGTGGTCATGAAGTTTTGCTCGCCGACGATGGCTTCGACGCCCTCTCCAAGGTGAACGACTACCAGCCGCAGCTCATTTTCTGCGACATCCTGATGCCCAAGCTCGATGGCTACCAGACGGTGGCCATCATCAAGCGCAATCCGCGCTTTTCCGATACCCCCGTCGTCATGCTGTCGTCCAAGGACGGCGTCTTCGACAAGGCCCGGGGGCGCATGGTGGGCTGTCAGGATTACCTCACCAAACCCTTTACCAAAGATCAGTTGCTGCAGACCGTGCAGCAATTGGGCCGCGTGCAACCAGGAGCTCAGTGATGGCTATCAAAAAAGTATTGGTCGTGGATGATTCCAAGACCGAATTGGTGTTTCTTTCGGACTTGCTGAAAAAGGAGGGCCTGGACGTGAGCACCGCGGAAAACGCCGACGAGGCCTACCGCCGGCTGGAGGAAAGCATGCCCGACCTGATCCTCATGGATGTGGTCATGCCCGGCAAGAACGGCTTTCAACTCACGCGCGCGCTCACCCACGATCCGAAGTACGCGAACATTCCCATCATCATGTGCACCAGCAAGAACCAGGAGACCGACAGGGTCTGGGGCATGCGCCAGGGTGCTCGCGGCTACATCACCAAGCCGGTCGATGCCGCAGAGCTGCGTGAAAAAATCAGCTCCCTGAACTGAGGCGCGCGCAGCCCCCGTCATGGCAGAACGCGAATCACTGAAAGACGTTCAACTGCGGCTGCTGGCTCGCCTGCAGGCGGCCAGGACCGAAAGCGTGGCGATGGCCTCCTGGCTGGCTGTCGAATGCGCGTCCCATCGGTTATTGCTGCCACTTTCCCAGGCCGGCGAGATTTTCGCCTGGTCCGGCACCCAGCCGGTGCCGCATGCGCGGCCATGGTTCCTGGGCGTGGCCAATCTGCGCGGGGTGCTTGCGGGCGTGGTCGATCTCGCCATGCTGCTGGGCTCGCAACAGACGCGCACGGAACAGGCGCTGTCCGAGTGCTCGCTGGTGACGCTGGGTTCGCTGCTGGACGTCAACGCGGCGCTGCTGATCGACCGGTTCGCGGGTTTGCGCGGCAAGCAGGATTTCGTTGCCGATGAAGAGCCGGCGCCTGGCGCGGCGGCCTATCTCGGCGGCGTCAAGGTCGATGCACACGGAGGGCGCTGGCAGGTTCTTGATCTGCACGTGCTCGCGGGCGATGCGGGGTTTTTGAATATCGGTGCCTGACGTGCGGGCGCAACTGTCGTGATGGGAAAGTACTATGTCGTTGGCTGATACCTTGAACAAGTTCTTGCGACGCGCGCCGGCGGAGGCCGATGTGCAGCCCAGCCGCATGGATCTGGGGGTTGACCCGCAACATGCAGATGGCTTGTCCACCGTGTTTCGCTCCGACGGAGTGGACAGCGTGCAGGGAAGCGAGCCATTGGAATTTTCCGAGTCCGCCGCCCCGCAATCGCAGGAGGACATGATCGCCCTGCCGCTGCTCGGGCGCGCCAGCGCGGCGGTGCACCAGCGCCGCCTGCTCGTGCTGCTCGGCCTAGGCGTGCTGGTGCTGGTGATCTTCGGCGGCTGGCTGGTGCAGCGCGCGCAGGTCTCGGCGCGTCAGCTCGCGACGGTGGGTGAAACCCTGACCCAGTCGCAGCGTCTCGTGAAGGCGTTTGGCGAGGCGGCTGCGGGCGAGCCCAAGGCCTTCGGGGTGCTGGCCGACAGCTCGCGCATCTTCTTGCGCGATTTCAAGGCATTGTCCGAGGGCAACGCCGAGATGGGCGTGAAGCCGCTGGGGGGCGCTTTCTTCAGCGAACTGGAGAGCATCCGGGCCAGTACCGAGCGTGCGGAACGCTACGTCCAGGTCATGCAGTCGCACACGTCGACCCTTGTGGATGCGGCCAAGACCCTGAACGCGATCAATCACGACGCGGGAGATTGGCGGCGTACGGCGCAGGCCATCGCAGACCGCGCATTCAAGGGGACGGATGTCCAGGCGATGGAGTTGGCCAGCCGCCTGACCATGCTGACGCAGCGCATCGGGCTCGATGCCAATCTCGTGTACGGGGGCGCCGGCGTGGGTGTGCAGGCCGAGCTCGATCAGGCGGCGGCGGATTTCAGGTCCATCGTGCAGCGCATTCCTCAGCTGATGACGGGTCCGGCTGGCGCTGCCCTCATGGCCCTGTACGAGGACAACGAGCCGCGCGTGACCCTGCTGCTTGACAGCGCCGACGATCTCTCGACCGCTCGCATGGCGCAGGCCGTGCTGGCGCTGGACAGCGAGCCGGCACGTCTGCATCTGGAGACGATACAGAGCAGGCTGGCCGCGCAATCGGGCTTCGGCGTCAGTGAAATCGCCTTGCTCGCCGCGCTGGCCCTGTTCACGCTGCTGTGCGGCGTGGGCATCGCCCGGGTGCAACTTCTGGACAGCGAGCGGCGCCAGAAGGCGTCGGAGCAGCAGCGTCAGGAAGCGCGCCTGCAGGAGCTCGAGGCCAAGCGCATCAACGATGCCAACCAGGCGGCCATCTTGCGATTGATGAACGAACTGCAGTCCGTCGCCGAAGGTGACCTGACGCAGGAAGCCACGGTGACCGAGGACATCACCGGCGCGATCGCCGACTCGGTGAACTACACCGTGGAAGAACTGCGGGTGCTGGTGGGCAGCGTGCAGAACACCGCCACGCGCGTGGCGCAGACGACGACCCAGGTGGACGGCACCTCGACGGAGCTGCTGGCGGCTTCGAGCGAGCAACTGCGTGAAATTCGGGAAACCGGCCAATCGGTTCTGGACATGGCCACGCGCATCAACGGGGTATCGTCTCAGGCGCAGGCGTCCGCGATGGTGGCGCAGCAATCACGGCAGGCGGCGGACGAAGGCTTGAAGGCGGTGCAGAACGCCATCGGCGGCATGAACTCGATCCGCGACCAGATCCAGGACACGTCCAAGCGGATCAAGCGCCTGGGTGAATCCTCGCAGGAGATCGGTGAAATCACGGAGCTGATCTCGGGCATTACCGAACAGACCAACCTGCTGGCGCTGAATGCCGCCATTCAGGCGGCGTCGGCCGGCGAGGCCGGCCGCGGCTTCTCGGTGGTGGCCGAGGAAGTGCAGCGCCTGGCGGAGCGTTCGGCGGACGCCACGCGCCAGATCGCGGCGCTGGTGAAGGCCATTCAGACGGATACGCAGGACGCGGTCGCCGCCATGGAGCGTTCCACGCGTGGTGTGGTTGAAGGCGCGCGCCTGTCGGACAGTGCCGGCACGGCGCTGTCCGAGATCGACAGCGTGTCGCGCAAACTGGCCGAACTCATCGAAAGCATCTCGTCGGCCACGCTGCGCGAAGCCAACCTTGCCAATGGCGTGGCCGAGAACATCCAGCACATTTTCGCCGTGACCGAACAAACGGGAGAGGGGACTCGCACCACCGCCCACCAGGTGCGCGAACTCTCCAAGATGGCTGAGGAATTGCGCCAATCGGTGGCGCGGTTCAAGATCGCCTGAGCGGCCCCATCGTGCCACAGGCCACCACACTCGGAGGGCAAGCCATGTCATCCACGGGAACACCACACGCTGCGGTGCGTGATGTTCGTTATGAGGAGCAGGATCTGGGCCCTCTGGCGTGGGTGCATGCCGAGCTGCGCAAGACACTGGACAGTGCCGTCAAGCTGCTGCGGCACTTCGCGCACGAGATCGAAAGTTCGGGCGAGTCGGACCTGACTTCCCACGACACGGCCACCTTGCGCAATGTGCGGCAGATGCTGCACCAGTGCGCCGGCGCGCTGGTCATGGTGGGCATGGAGCAGACGGCGCTCGTGCTGCGGGCGATGGAAGCGGCGGTGCATCGCCTGGTGCAGGAGCCCGAGAAGTGCCGGGGCGAGGCCGTGGCGGAGCTCGAGAGCGCAAGCTTTGCCATCATCGAATACCTGGACAGCATTCTCGCGGGCAAGAATGTCTCTCCCGTGGCACTGTTCCCGCAGTACCGCCAGGTGCAGCTGCTCGCGGGGGTGCCGCATGTGCATCCGATGGATCTGTGGCCTGCCGAGCGGCGTGTGCGCGAGCCGGTCTTTCCCGGCACCGTCCTGCCGCTGCCCTACGGCGCCGAGGTGCGCTCGCACCTGGACACGGCGGTCTTGCGCATCGTCAAGAACGGGGATGCCGAGGCGGCGGTGGACATGCAGCATCTGTGCATGGGGTTTGCCGCCGCGCAGCAGCAGACGCAGCCACGCATCTTCTGGAAGGCGGCCGCCGGGTTCTTCGAGGCGATCGCGCGGCGCTGGCTGACGGTGGATGCCTACGTCAAGCGCACGACCTCGCGCGTGCTGATGCAGTACACGGCGCTGGCCCGTGGCCAGACGGCGCTGGCGGACCGCTTGCTGCCCGAACTGCTTTTTTTCTGCGCCCAGGCGCGCATGCCGGACGATGCCGCGGGCGTGACGGCGCTGCGCTCGGTGCGCCATGCATGGAGCCTGCAGGATGTGGCTCCGGTCGATTACGAGTCCGCGCGCTTCGGGCTCTGCGATCCGGCGCAGCTCGCGCAGGCGCGCAAGCGCATCGCGGCGGCCACCGAAACCTGGTCTGCCCTGGCCGGTGGCGACAAGCACAAGATCAAGCTGGCCGCCGATCAATTCAGCCTCGTGTGCGACTCGCTGCGCAAGCTGCAGCTCGACAGCGAGCCGCTGGCCGAGGCGCTCATGCGCGCGGTGGCGGTGCCGCTGCACGCGGCGCAGCCGCCCGCGCCCGCGCTGGCCATGGAAGTGGCCACCGCCGTGCTCTATCTGCAGGCCTCGTTCGAGGAACTCGATGCGGCACGCGAGCACATGGCCGAGCGGGCCGAGCTTCTGGCGGGGCGCCTCGATGGCGTGACGCTGGGAGGCGAATCCCAGCCGCTCGAACCGTGGATGGAGGAGCTGTACCGCCGGGTGAGCGACCACCAGACCATGGGCAGCGTGGTGGGTGAGTTGAGGGTGACGCTGGCGGATGTCGAAAAATCGCTGGATCAGTTTTTCCGCAACCCCGCGGACACGACGCCGCTGACCGCGGTGCCTGGTGGCATGCAGCAGATGCGTGGCGTCCTGTCGGTGCTGGGCATAGAGCAGGCGTCGCTGGCCGTCCTGCGCATGCGCGACGTGATCGAGAAGCTGCTGGTGGGCGAGATCGACGAGGCGCAGCGTCCGCTGGTTTTCGAACGGCTGGGCAACAGCCTCGGGGCCCTGGGTTTCCTCGTCGACATGCTGGGTTACCAGCGCGCGATGGCAGCCAAGCTGTTCGTCTACGACGAAGAACTGGGCGAGCTCAAGATCGTGATGGGCAGCACGACCCGCATGCGTGTGGAAGATGAGCCCGAGGTGGCGGAGCAGGTGCTGGCGGCGCGTGCGGCCGAGTTCCCGGAGTTCGAGGTCGAGCCGGCCCTGGTGGCGCAGGCAGCGGCGCAAGCCGATGTGGCGGTGCCGTCGATCGAGCCGGTACAACCGACGGAGACCGGCGCTGTGCAGCCCGGGACCGACCAGGCGGCGATGGTCGAACCCGTTGTGGATTTCATGCCTCTCCCGGAGCTCGAGTCCGAGGCGGCGCCGGAGCCGGAGCCGGCCGAGGCCGCCGAGGCCGTTGTGCCGGCGCCGGTGATGCAGGCCGCCGGAGACGAGGCGCCCGACGCGGAGCTGCTCGAAATCTTCATCGAAGAGGCACGCGAAGTCATCGCCAACGGCCTGGCGGCGGTCGCCGCACTGCGGGACGAACCGGGCGACATCGAGCAACAGACCACCCTGCGCCGTGCATTCCACACGCTCAAGGGCAGCTCGCGCATGGTGGGCCTGAATGAATTCGGTGAAGCAGCCTGGTCCCTGGAGCAGGTGCTCAACGACTGGCTGGTGCATGAGAAGCCGGTGTCGGCCGATCTGAGGACGCTCGCGCACGATGCCATGCAGGCCTTTGGCGCGTGGGTGCAGGATCTGGCCCGGGGCGGGGATGTCGCATGGCGTGCCCGGGATTTTCACGAGGTGGCCGATGCCATGCGGACACAGGGCGTGCTCGTGCCCTGGGCGCATGCCGGTTCGCACGAGGGGGGCGAGCCGCACATCGCGGATATGGTGCCTGCCGAGTCGGCGCCTGAACAGGCCGCCGAGGCGGCACACGATCCGGTCCATGACTCCGGGTTCGGCTTTCCCGACACGGTCATCGAGGACGCGCTGGAGCCGCAGATGCCAGCGCCGGCCTCCATGGCGGCGGACGGGGGGCCGACTTCGCCCGCTCCCCTGCTGCCCGACGGGATGTTTGCGCCGGCGGATGCGCTTCCCGCCGAGCACGCCGACTCACGCGAACCTCCTGCCCTGGTGGAGCCTGCCGGGCCGGTGCCGACCGAGCCGCCGCCGCTTCCGACCATCGTCGAGGGCGATTCCAGGCTGATTGGCGATTTGCGGGTTCCAACCGCGCTGTACAACGTCTACCTCAACGAGGCCGACGATTGGTCCCGCCGTCTGGTCGATTGCGTGCAGGAGTGGGCCGAGGCGGTGTCGCCGGTCATCTCCGAAGAAGCCGTTGCCATGGCGCATTCGCTGGCCGGCAGTTCCGCCACCGTCGGTTTCACCGTCCTGTCGCAACTGGCGCGTACGCTCGAGCATGCGCTGCAGCATCTGCAGCTGGCCGGCTCCGCGGACCCTGCCGCGGTGCGCGTGCTGGGCGACGCGGTGGACGAGATTCGCCGCCTCCTGCATCAGTTCGCGGCGGGCTTCCTCAAGGAGCCGCAGGCTGATGTGGTCGAGCGTCTCGAAATCCTGTTGCAGACGGATATCACCAGCGGCGTCCAGCCCCTGGCGGCCCAGTCGGGCGACGGAAGCGATCTGGAAGCCACGCTGATCCACAAATTGCAGGAATGGAGGGATTCCCAGATCGGCGGGATGGAGCATGAGCATGAGCCGTACGACATGCTCGACGAGGCGCCCCTGGAACAGGGCGGGGCGCCGTCCCCGCAGGCTGAGCCCCTGACTCAGGCCACCGAGCCCGAACCCGAAGCGCCGTCCGTCGCCGCGCCCGCCGGCATGCCGCTGACGCAGGATCTGCCACGGCTCGACGAGCCTGCGCAACCTCGGGCGGACGCCTTTCAGCATGAGCGCGATATCGACCAGGCGATTGCACAGGCCATCGCTGCCGATGCCGACGAAGACGATATCGATGTCATCGACACGATCGACCCGGATCTGTTCCCGATCTTTGAAGAAGAAGCGCTCGAACTCCTGCCGACGCTCGGGGGCGCGTTGCGCCAGTGGCATGAGCGGCCGTCCGATCTGGACGCGCGGCGCGAGCTTCTGCGCGCGCTGCACACGCTCAAGGGCAGCGCGCGCCTGGCTGGCGCCTTGCGCCTGGGCGAAATGGCGCACCGCATGGAGTCGGCCGTCGAGGGTGTGGATGCCGAAGCCGCCACGGCGGCGGACATCGATCCCCTGCTGGCGCGTTTTGACGGCCTGCAGGCCACCTTTGACGCCCTGCGGGCGATAGGCGCGCAGGCGCCGTCTGCTGCGTCACAAATGCAGGCGACCACCCCCGCGCAGGGGGATCAGGCAGGCGCAGAAGCCCCATCGGGTGCCGCGCAGCCGCTGGTCGCGCCCGTTGCCGTGGTGCGGCCGGTCGAGCTGGTGCGCACCGCCGCGCGCACGGGCGGCGGCCAGCAGGTGCGCGTGCGCTCCCATCTGCTCGATCGCATGGTCAATGACGTGGGTGAGGTGCTGATTGCCCGCGCGCGCCTGTCCACGCGCGTGCTGCAGATGCGAGGCTCGCTCGATGACCTCGGCGGCAATCTGGAGCGTTTGCGCGCCCAGTTGCGCGACATCGAAGTGCAGGCCGAATCGCAGATGCAGTCGCGCCAGGCGCAGTCGCGCGAGAGCGCGGCGGCCTTCGATCCGCTGGAGTTCGACCGTTTCACGCGCATGCAGGAGCTCACGCGCATGATGGCCGAGTCGGTCAACGACGTGGCCACGGTGCAGCGTGCGTTGCAGCGTTCGGTGGAAGGGGCGGAAGATGATCTGACCGACCAGGCCCGTCAGGCGCGCGAACTGCAGCGCGAACTGCTGCGCACGCGCATGGTGGAGTTCGACTCGCTGGCCGAGCGCCTGTACGCCGTCGTGCGCCAGGCCAGCCGCGAGACCGGCAAGCAGGTCAGGCTGGACCTGGTCGGCGGCGCCATCGAAATGGACCGCGGCGTGCTCGAGCGCATGGCGCCTGCGTTCGAGCACCTGCTGCGCAACTGCGTGGGCCACGGCATCGAACCGGCGCAGGCGCGTGAAGCAGCGGGCAAGCCGGCGGCGGGCTCCATCGTGGTCACTGTGGGTTACGAGGGCAACGACGTGTCCGTCGAATTCCGCGATGACGGCGCGGGGCTCGATGTCGAACGCATCCGCGAGCGCGCGTTGGCACTGGGCCTGGTGGCGGCGGATGAAGCGATCGATGCAGCGCGCGCTGCCGATCTCATCTTCCAGCCGGGTTTTTCCACGGCGTCCGAAGTGACCGAGCTCTCGGGCCGCGGCATTGGCATGGACGTGGTGCGCGCGGAGGTGCAGTCCCTGGGGGGGCGCATAGAGACCCACAGCACGCCCGGGGAGGGCACCGCGTTCAGGCTGGTGCTGCCCCTGACGACCGCGGTCACGCAGGTGGTCATGGTGCGCGTGGGCAGCCTGAGCATCGGCATTCCGGCCAACATCATCGAAGTGGTGCGCCGCGCGCCCGCCGCCGAGCTCGAGCAGGCGTATGCCGCCGGCAGCTATCTGGACGCGCCGCTGTACTGGGCCGGTGCGCTGCTGCAGTCATCGGCCAACAGCGCCGAGGTCGCGGACAAGACACGGCCGGTGGTGATCGTGCGCTCGGCATCGCAGCGGCTGGCGCTGCATGTGGATGAGGTGCTGGGCAACCAGGAAGTGGTGGTGAAGAACCTCGGGCCTCAGCTGTCCAGCCTGCCGGGTCTGGCCGGCATGTCGGTGCTGGCCTCGGGCGCCGTGGTGCTGATCTACAACCCGGTGGCCCTGGCGACGGTGTACGGCGCTCAGGCGCGCGCTGTGATGCGTCCGCCCAGCGCCGCCAGGACCGCGCCCACTCGGGCACAGGCCCAGTCGGCCGCTGCCTTGCAGTCCACGGCGGTGGTGCCGCTGGTGCTGGTGGTCGACGATTCCATCACCGTGCGCCGGGTCACCCAGCGCCTGTTGCAGCGCGAGGGCTATCGGGTGGCACTCGCCGCGGACGGTCTGCAAGCGCTGCAGCGCCTGCGCGAGGAGCGGCCCGTGGTGGTGCTCTCGGACATCGAGATGCCGCGCATGGACGGCTTTGATCTGGCGCGCGCGATCCGTGCCGATGAAAGGCTCGCCGACCTGCCCATCATCATGATCACCTCGCGCATGGCGGAGAAGCACAAGGAGCACGCGGTGGCGCTGGGCGTGAGCCATTATCTGGGCAAACCCTATTCGGACGAGGTGCTGCTCGGGCTGGTGCAGCGCTACGCGGAAATGGAGCAGGTGGCGGCACAAGGGTGATATGTCCGCGCGGCGGGACCGCGGGTTCAATAAAATGCACCCATGCCTGCTCCGACGGATTCGGTCAATCTGACCAATCATTTCCTCATTGCCATGCCGAGCCTGCGCGACGCCACGTTCGCGCACAGCGTGGTCTACCTGTGCGAGCACGGCGCCCGTGGGGCGCTCGGGCTGATGATCAACAAGCCGAGCGACATGGACATGCAGGGGCTGTTCCAGCGCGTCGATCTGTCGCTGGGCCGCCCCGACCTCACGCGCCAGCCGGTCTTTCACGGCGGGCCGGTGCAGACGGAGCGCGGTTTCGTGCTGCACGAGGTGATGCACACCGAGGTGCTGCAATCCACCCATCCCGCCAGCGCCGTGGTCGATATGGAAGACGATCCCACGCCCTACGCCTGCACGCTGGCGATTCCCGGCGGGCTGGAGATGACCACCTCGCGCGATGTGCTGGAAGCGCTGTCGCAGGGCGCGGGGCCGCGGCGCGTGCTGGTCACCCTGGGCTACGCGGCCTGGGAAGGAGGGCAGCTCGAATCGGAACTGGCGGCCAACACCTGGCTTACGGCGCCGGCCGACCCCGATGTCATCTTCGATGCGCCGGTGGCCGAGCGCTATGACCGGGCGCTGGGCCTGCTGGGCGTGCATGCCGCCATGCTCTCGCGCGAGACGGGGCACGCATGAGCGCGAGCGGGACGCCTGCGAGTGCAGCGGCTGCCCTGCAGTCCTTCCTGGCCTTCGATTACGGCCTGAAGCGCACCGGCGTGGCCACGGGAACGCGGCTGCTGGGCGTGGCCACGCCCAGGAAGAGCATTCATGCCGAAGGCAAGGCGCGTTTTGCGCAGGTGGCCGAGGCTATTCGCGAATGGCAGCCCGACGCGCTCGTGGTGGGCGTGCCGTTTCATCCGGATGGCGCGGAGCACGAGAACACGCTGCGTGCGCGGCGCTTCGTGCGCCAGCTGCACGGGCGCTTCGGGCTGCCGGTGTTCGAGGTGGATGAGCGCTACAGCACCACGGAGGCGCTGTCGCAAGGCGCGCGCGATGCCGATGCGGCCTCGGCCTGCATCATTCTGGAGCAATTTCTGAGGAGTCTTCCATGAACCAGGCCGTGGCCGCGCCAGGCCATCTGGCGCTCGATGCCGAGGCGCTGTACGTGCAGTTGCGCGAGGGGGTGCGTCATCTGCTGCGCCCACCCACGCGCCTTGTCGGCATTGCGTCCGGGGGCGCGTGGCTGGCCGAGCGCCTGCAGGAGGATCTGGCCTTGCCGGGCCGCGCCGGTGTGTTGTCTTCCGTCATGCATCGCGACGATTTCGCGCAGCGGGGCCTGTCCGCCAGCACGCAGACGCAGCTGCCGTTCGACGTCAATGGCGCCGATATTCTGGTGCTCGACGATGTGCTCTATACCGGCCGCACGCTGCGCGCCGTGCTCAACGAACTGTTCGATTACGGGCGCCCTGCGTGCGTGCGGCTCGCGGTGCTGGTCGACCGCGGAGGGCGCGAGCTGCCCGTGGCGGCCGAATTCGCCGCGGCGCGCATCGCCTTGCCCGCCGATCTGCACCTGGCGCTGGCCCGCACCGAGGCGGGTGCGTTTCATTTCGACGTGAAGGAAGTCCGAGCGTGACCCGTGTTCGCAATCCCCAACTCAACAAGAACGGCGAGCTGATCCATCTGCTCTCGCTCGAGCGGTTGCCGAGCGAGATCGTCACGCACATCCTGGATACCGCGACCAACTTCGTGAGCGTGAACGACCGCGAGGTCAAGAAGGTGCCGCTCTTGCGCGGCAAGAGCGTGTTCAACCTGTTCTTCGAGAACAGCACGCGCACGCGCACCACCTTCGACATCGCGGCCAAGCGTCTCTCGGCCGACGTGTTCACGCTCGACATCGGGCGCTCGTCCACGTCCAAGGGCGAGACGCTGCTCGACACCGTGGACAACCTCTCGGCCATGGCGGCCGACCTGTTCGTGGTGCGCCACAGCCAGTCGGGCGCGCCCTATCTCATCGCGCAGCATGTGGCGCCGCACGTGCATGTGGTGAACGCGGGCGATGGCTGGCACTCGCACCCCACGCAGGGGCTGCTGGACATGTACACCATCCGCCACTACAAGAAGGATTTTTCCAATCTGGTGGTGGCGATCGTCGGCGACGTGCTGCACTCGCGCGTGGCGCGCTCGGACATTCATGCGCTCAAGGTGCTCGGCTGCCCCGAGGTGCGCGTGGTCGGGCCGCGCACGCTGGCGCCGGCGGGCTTCGAGAGCATGGGCACGCGCGTTTTCGACAACCTGCAGGAGGGTATCAAGGGCGCCGACGTGGTCATCATGCTGCGGCTGCAGAACGAGCGCATGAGTGGCGCGCTCCTGCCCTCGCGCGAGGAGTATTTCAAGACCTTCGGCCTGACGCCGGAGAAGCTCCGGTGGGCCAAGCCCGACGCCATCGTGATGCACCCGGGGCCGATCAACCGCGGCGTCGAAATCGATTCCGCCGTGGCCGACGGGCCGCAGGCCGTGATTCTCTCGCAGGTGTCGTTCGGGATCGCGGTGCGCATGGCGGTCATGGCCATCGTGGCCGGAAACAGTGCATGAAATTTACTGAATTGATAGCTGTATGCGCTTTCTGGGAAAGCGTTTCAGCTCGTTTTTGCTTGAAATCATGAAACTTCGCATAGACAACGGCCGGGTGCTGGATCCGGCCACGGGCCTGGACTCGGTGGGCAGCATTGCGCTGGCCGCCGGGCGCATCATCGGCATCGGCCGCATGCCCGAGGGGTTCGAGCCGGCGCGTGTCATCGATGCCGCGGGCTGTCTGGTGCTGCCGGGCCTCGTCGATCTGGCGGCGCGCCTGCGCGAGCCGGGGCACGAGCATGAGCGCATGCTCGAATCCGAGATGGCCGCGGCCGTGGCCGGTGGCGTGACGAGCCTGGTCTGCCCGCCCGACACCGACCCGGTGCTCGACGAGCCCGGCCTGGTGGAGATGCTCAAGTTCCGCGCCGAAAAGCTCCATCAGGCGCGGCTCTTTCCTTTGGGCGCGCTCACGCATGGCCTCAAGGGCGAGGTGCTCACCGAGATGGTGGAACTCACCGAATCGGGCTGCGTGGGCTTCGGCCAGGCCGAGGTGCCGCTGGCGAGCACGCAGGTGCTGCAGCGCGCGCTGCAATACGCGGCCACCTTTGGCTACACCGCCTGGCTGCGTCCGCAGGAGATGAGCCTGGGCAAGGGCGTGGCCGCCAGTGGCGCGATCGCCACGCGGCTGGGGCTGCCCGGCGTGCCGGTGGCGGCCGAAACCATCGCGTTGCAGACCATCTTCGACCTCGTGCGCTCCAGCGGAGCGCGCGTGCACCTGTGCCGCCTCTCCAGCGGCGCGGGCGTGGAGCTGCTGCGCCGTGCCAAGGCCGAAGGTTTGAGCGTCACGGCGGATGTGAGCATCAATTCGCTCATGCTCACCGATGAGGAGATCGGCTACTTCGACAGCCGCGCGCGCCTTGCGCCGCCGCTGCGCCAGGCGAGCGACCGCGCGGCGCTTTCAAAGGCACTGGCCGACGGCACGATCGATGCACTGGTGTCCGACCACATGCCCGTGGACGACGACGCCAAGACCCTGCCGTTTGGCGAGGCCGAGCCCGGCGCCACGGGGCTGGAGCTGCTGCTGCCCGTGGCGCTGCACTGGGCCGCGTCGGAAAACGTGCCGCTGCGGCGTGCGCTGGCCGTGGCCACTTCGGCGGCGGCGGGCGTGCTGGGCCATGCGCTCGGCACCCTGCAGGCGAGCGTCGGGCGCCTCGTCGAGGGCGGCGTGGGGGATCTGTGCATCGTCGAGCCCGATGAGCGGTTCGAGGTCGTGGGCCAGGCGCTGGTGAGCCAGGGCAAGTACACGCCGTTCGAGGGCCATGCCCTGCCGGGGCGCGTGCGTTGCACCGTGGTGGCCGGGCAGGTGGCGTTCGAGCGCTGATATCCAGGGAACCATCGATGGAAGCCACCATTTACCACAACCCGCGCTGCGGCAATTCGCGCGGCGCTCTGGCCCTGCTGCGCGAGCGCGGCATCGAACCCGTCATCGTCGACTATCTCGGCCATCCGCTGGACGTGCCCGCGCTCAAGGCGTTGGTGGCGCGCGTCGGCGTGCCCCTGCGCGAGCTGCTGCGCGTCAAGGAGCAGATCTACGGCGAACTCGATCTTGGCAACCCCGCGCGTACGCAAGACGAGTTGTACGCCGCGGTCGCAGCGCATCCCGTCCTGCTGAATCGCCCCATCGTCGTCACGCCCAAGGGCGCGCTGCTGTGCCGCCCGCCCGAACGCGTGCTGGAGCTGCTGTGACGGACACGCTCACGATCCGCCGCCCCGACGACTGGCATCTGCACGTGCGCGATGGCGCCCAGCTGGCCGCCGTCGTGCCGCACAGCGCGGCGCAGTTCGGCCGCGCCATCATCATGCCCAATCTGCGTCCGCCCGTGACCACCACGGCACAGGCGCTGGCGTACAAGGAGCGCATCCTCGCCGCCGTGCCGCCCGGCGTGGCCTTCGAGCCCTTGATGACGCTCTACCTTACCGACACGCTGCCGGTGCAGGAGATCGCACGCGCCAAGGCGGCGGGCATCGTCGCCTGCAAGCTCTACCCGGCCGGTGCGACGACCCACAGCGACGCGGGCGTCACCGATATTCGCAAGATAGCGCCGGTGCTCGAGGCCATGCAGAAGGCGGGCCTGCTGCTGCTCGTGCATGGTGAGGTCACGGACCCCGGGATCGACATCTTCGACCGCGAGGCCGTGTTCATCGAGCGCCAGCTGATCCCGCTGCGCCAGAGGTTTCCTGCGCTGAAGATCGTCTTCGAGCACATCACCACGCGCGAGGCGGCCCAGTACGTGGCCGAAAGTGGCGCCTGCACCGCGGCAACGATCACCGCGCATCACCTGCTCTACAACCGCAATGCCCTCTTCACCGGCGGCTTGCAGCCGCATTACTACTGCCTGCCGGTGCTCAAGCGCGAGGTGCACCGCCAGGCGCTGGTGCAGGCGGCCACCGGTGGCAGCCCGAAATTCTTCCTGGGCACCGACAGTGCGCCGCACCCCGCGCACCTGAAGGAGCACGCGAGCGGCTGTGCCGGCTGCTACACCGCGCATGCGGCCCTCGAGATGTACGCCGAGGCGTTTGATGCCGCGGGAGCGCTGGACAGGCTGGAGGGCTTTGCCAGCCTGCATGGGCCGGCGTTCTATGGCTTGCCGGTCAATGCGCAAACGGTCACCCTGCACCGCGAGCGCTGGACGGTTGCCGGGCATTTCGCATTTGGCGACGCTGAGCTCAAGCCGCTGCGGGCGGGCCAGTCGATGGCCTGGCGCCTGGGCTCGTCCCGGGGGCTGTGAGCGGCTTGCCTGTCGGCAGGGTCATGCATATATTGCATAACCAAGGGCAAACCCGATAAGGGCGGAGCAAGACCCGCAGGCCGTACCGTGCACAATACCCGCTTCTGCTGTTTCGCCGTTGGCGTGAGCGGCTGCCCCACGGCGGCCGCATTCATGGGCGGCATGACAATTCACCTCAATTTTCAGGAGTGATACCTATGAAGAAACTGTTGCTTGCCGCAGCCGTGACCTTCCTGGCCACCGGTGCCGCATTTGCACAGGCGACCGACACCTTGGCCAAGATCAGTGAACGCGGTGCCGTCAATCTTGGGGTGCGCGATTCGTCGGGTCTGGCGTTCACGCTCGGTGGCGGCAAGTACGTCGGTTTTCACACCGAGATGGCCGAGCGCATCATCGATGACATCAGCAAGCAGCTGGGCAAGCCGCTGAAGATCAACTACCAGGTCATCACCTCGCAAAACCGCATTCCGCTGATCCAGAACGGCACCATCGACTTCGAGTGCGGCTCGACCACCAACAGCCGCGCGCGCCAGAAGGACGTGGATTTCGCCTACACCACCTATGTGGAAGAAGTGCGTATGGCGGTCAACAAGAAGTCCGGCATCCATTCGGTCAAGGATCTGAATGGCAAGACCGTGGCCACCACCACCGGCACCACCAGCGTGCAGACGCTGCGCAAGAACGAGCGTGCCCAGGGCATCGACTTCAAGACCGTGCAGGGCAAGGACCACGCCGACAGCTTCCTGCTGCTGGAGGCGGGCCGCGCCGATGCGTTCGTGATGGACGGCTCGATCCTGGCAGCCAACATCGCCAAGGCCAAGAACGCGAAGGACTTTGAAATCGTCGGCGAAACCCTCTCGGTTGAGCCGATCGCCTGCATGTTGCCCAAGGGCGACGAGAAGCTGAAGAAGGCCGTTGACGATTCCATCGTGCGCCAAATCAAGGACGGGTCCCTCGCCAAGCTGTACGACAAGTGGTTCATGCAGCCGATCCCGCCCAACAACGTCAACATGAACATGCCGGCGTCCGAGAGCACCAAGAACGCGTGGGCGCATCCCAACGACAAGCCGATGGAAGACTACGGCAACAAGTGATCACGTTTGAGACGCTCGCGGGATGAGCCCCGGGAGACTCCGAGAGTCTCCCCCTGTGTCCGTTCTGCGCGTCAAGACTGCCCCTTGCGCATCCGTTGCAGCCGCGTGCTCATGCCGCGACTGCGCCTTGCGTCTTGATCGAGGCCGTTTTGATGCCCCTTTCAGGCACGGAGAAGAAACTCTCGACCCCTGAAACGCCCACTTGAGTTCAAGTGGGCGTTTTGGTTAACAGGACTCACGCGCGCTGGGCGAGCACAGGAGGAGGATGACCATGGCAATGGATTGGGTGGTGTTCTGCAAGGACACCTTGAGCGGTGATGTCATGCCGGGCTGCTTTGGCCATGGGCGCGACATCACCTATCTGGACTGGCTGTTCTCGGCCTGGGGCTGGACGGTATCGGTCTCGCTCACCGCCCTGGCCGTGGCTTTGATCACGGGCTCCATCATCGGCGTCATCCGCACCCTGCCGGGCAGCCCCTGGCTGACGCGCCTGGGCAATGCCTGGGTCGAGCTGTTTCGCAACATTCCGCTGCTGGTGCAGATCTTCCTGTGGTATTTCGTCGTGCCGGCGCTGGTGCCGCCGATGAAGAACTTCCCGCCCTTCATCCTGGTGGTGCTGGCGCTGGGCCTGTTCACCTCGGCGCGCATCGCCGAGCAGGTGCGCGCCGGCATCCAGGCGCTGCCCAAGGGCCAGCGTTACGCCGGCATGGCGCTGGGCTTCACCACGCCGCAGTATTACCGCTACGTGCTGCTGCCCATGGCCTACCGCATCATCATCCCGCCGCTCACCAGCGAATCGATGAACATCTTCAAGAACTCGGCCGTGGCGTTTGCCGTCTCCATTCCCGAACTGACGCAATACGCGCTGCAGGTAGGCGAGGAGACGGCCCGCCCCATCGAGGTCTATCTGGCGGTCACGGTGCTCTACGCCATCTCGGCGCTGGTGGTCAATCGCGTGTTCGCCTGGATCGAGAAGCGTGCCCGCGTGCCGGGTTTCGTCGCCGCCGGTACCGGCGCAGGGGGGCATTGAGATGTTGAATCTGGACTTCTCGATTCTCAACTGGAGCCTGATCCAGAACTTCATCCTCAAGGGGCTGTGGTTCAGCATCGTCCTGACCGCGGTGGCCACGGCTGGCGGCGTGTTCTTCGGCACCTTGCTGGCGTTGATGCGCCTGTCGGGCACGAAGTGGCTGGGCGTGCCGGCGGCGCTGTACGTGAACGTCATGCGTTCGGTGCCGCTGGTGATGGTGATCCTGTGGTTCTTCCTGCTGGTGCCGCTGCTCATCGGGCGTCCGATAGGCGCGGAGTATTCGGCGGTCGTCACCTTCATTGCCTTCGAGGCCGCGTACTTCAGCGAGATCATGCGCGCCGGTATCCAGTCGATCCCGCGCGGCCAGGTGTTCGCCGGCCAGGCGCTGGGCATGAGCTACCGGCAGAACATGCAGCTCGTGATCCTGCCGCAGGCCTTTCGCAACATGCTGCCGGTGCTGCTCACGCAGACCATCATCCTGTTCCAGGACACCTCGCTGGTGTATGCCATCGGCGCCTACGACCTGCTCAAGGGCTTCGAGACCGCGGGCAAGAACTTTGGCCGCCCGATCGAGACCTACCTGATGGCCGCCGTGACCTACTTCGTCATCAGCTACACGCTCTCGACCGTGGTCAAGGGCATCAACAAGAAAATCGCCATCATTCGCTGATCCACCGGAGCAAAGCCCCATGGCTGAAAACATGATTCAACTGAAGAACGTCTCCAAGTGGTACGGAGCCGTGCAGGTGCTCGACAACTGCAACCTGAGCGTCGACAAGGGTGACGTGGTGGTGGTGTGCGGACCCTCGGGTTCGGGCAAATCCACGCTGATCAAGACCATCAATGCGCTGGAGCCGGTGCAAAAGGGCGAGATCGTCGTCAATGGCACCAAGGTGACCGATCCGGCCACCAATCTGCCCAAGCTGCGCAGCAAGGTCGGCATGGTGTTTCAGCATTTCGAGCTGTTTCCGCACCTGTCGGTGTCCGAGAACCTCACGATCGCACAGATCAAGGTGCTGGGGCGCAAGCGCGACGAAGCCAGGACGCGGGGTCTGAAAATGCTCGATCGCGTGGGTCTGATGGCGCACAAGGACAAGTACCCGGGCCAGCTCTCGGGTGGCCAGCAGCAGCGCGTGGCCATCGCGCGTGCGCTGTCGATGGACCCGATCGTGATGCTGTTCGACGAGCCCACCTCGGCGCTCGACCCCGAGATGGTGGGCGAGGTGCTCGATGTGATGGTCAAGCTCGCGAGCGAAGGCATGACCATGATGGTGGTCACGCACGAGATGGGCTTCGCCCGCAAGGTCGCCAGCCGCGTGATCTTCATCGACGTGGGTGGTCACATTCTGGAAGACTGCAGCAAGGACGAGTTCTTCGGTCACCCCGAGAACCGCCAGCCGCGCACCAAGGACTTTCTGAGCAAGATCCTGCAGGGATAATTGCTCCTGAAGGAAGAGCTGTTAGCGCTTACTGGATAAGGGTTAGAGTCCGTTTTTGTTCAGAATTTTGCGTGCCAGCTCGGCAAACCCCGCACCGCGCTCGCCCTGTGTCACGTAGCGCGGCGGGTGCCTGAGTTGCGGCAAAAAGGGCGCGATGTTGGCCACCCCCACGCTGTGCGGGAAGTGCTCGAACATCAGCTCGTCGTTGGTCGAGTCGCCCACGTAGATCCAGTGATCGAGCTCGGCATCCAGATCGCGTCCGAACAGCTCGCGCACGATCCAGCGCGCGCCCTGCAGCTTGTTGTGCTCGCCAAACCAGCCGTTGATGTGGATGCTGCTCACCGTCGCGTTCATCCCCGCTTCGCGCATGATCGCGACACACCGATCGATCGCCTCCTGCGGCAGATGCGTGAATTCGCCGTGGTCGATGGCGATGTCGCACTCGCGGCCGGCTGAGTCGCGCGCTCGGTGCGCGCCAGGCACCTCGCGCTCGATGCGCGCCAGGACGTGCTGCATGGCTGCAAAGTTGGCGCTGCGTTCGGCAGGGCTTTGTTGATAGATCTTCTGCGGCGTGCCACCACTGCCCGGCACCAGAGCGCAAGCGCCGTTTTCGGCCACGATCGCATCCACGGGCCAGGTGCTGGCAAACGGCTCGCTCCAGCCCACGGGTCGCCCGGTGATCGGGATAAGGTGCAGACCGGCATGCGCGAGATCGGCGAGTGCAGTCAGCGCATCGGGCGTAATGGTGCCCTCAGTGGTCAGGGTGTCGTCGATGTCGGTGAGAATGCCGGTGGCCTGGGTCCGAGCACCGTGCGGCAATGCATCCAGCGCCTGCATCACGCGTCCGGCTCGGCAGACAGCGGTTCGGTCGGCACGTTGCCGACGTCATGATGCAGGAACGCGATCAGGAACTGGATACCGATCAGCAGCGGCAGCGCGGCCAACATCACCGTGCCGCTGGACGCCGGCCGCCCCGTGGTGATGCTGTGGACCCACTGGCCGATACCGAACATCAGCCCCAGCGTGGTGAGCACCGCCCCGGCCAGGCTGTAGACGCTACCCAGGTTGAAGTCGCGCACCAGGTACACGTAGACGTAACGCTTGAAGAAGCGCTTGATGTGCTTGGCCAAGAACTCGGGCAGCACGCTCGACACCTTCAGGTTGGACTGCTCGTCGGCATACACCGCGTCCATCGGCACGTCGTGCACCACAGCGCGGATGACGTTCAGGCGGTAAAGCATGTCGCTCTCGAAGAAATAGCGACGCTCGATCTTCTCCAGAGGCAGTTCGCGCAGCGCGGCGGCATGGATCGCGGTGTAGCCGTTGGTCGGGTCCATGATCGGCCAGTAGCCCGAGCTGAGCTTGGTGATGAACGACAGCATGGCATTGCCGAACAGGCGCAGGCGCGGCATGCCGCGCAGCGACTCGGGCCGGTAAAAGCGGTTGCCCTTGGTGTAGTCGGCCTTGCCGCGCGCGATGGGCCGAATAAACTTGGGAATCAGCGTCGGGTTCATTTGCCCGTCGCCGTCGATCTTCACCACCACGTCCATACCTTCGGCCAATGCAGCCCGGTAGGCCGTGACCACCGCGCCGCCCACGCCCTGGTTTTGTTCGTGGAACAGCACACGCACGCGCGGATCGCGGTTGTTCGCCTCGATGAAGCGGCCGCTGCCTTCGGGGCAGGCGTCGTCCACAGCGTAGATGGTCTCGACCTCGGGCCCGATGGCGGCGATCACGTCCAGCACGTGCTGCGTGACCTTGTAGCAGGGGATGGCAACAGCGATGCGCATGGGGCTCCCGGTCCTCAACTGGTCGAGGCCAGCGCCACGCCAGCCATGATCAAGGCGCCGCCAGCGAGCGTGCGCCAGTGCAACGGTTCACCCAGAAACAGCCAGGCCAGCGTCGGCACGATCAGGAACGCCAGGCCCATGAATGGGTAGGCCAGGTGCAGCGGCGCGTGGCGAAGGATCCAGACCCAACCGAGCGTGGTGAGGCCATACAAGGCCAATGAGGCGATCAGCCAGCCGTTGGTGAGCAGCGCCATCAGCGACAGCGTCTCGGGTAGGGTGGATGCGGCTTTCTTGAACAGCAGTTGGCCGATGGCAATGCAGAAGACGCAGACCAAGGTGCTAAGGGTAAGTAGGGAGGTCATGGTGGCTGCGGGATTGTAGCGAGCCCTAAAATTTCGCAAATTCGAGGTATCTGGGGAGGTTTTTGTGCGTGTGCTGTTAAGTTGGATTTTGGTGGCGTTGAGCATGCTGGGAGCGATTTCTGCAGGGGCAAGTCCGCAGGAAAGGGTGGGATATGTCAATCGGGTAGAGGTGGTCGGGGGGGGTAAATCTACTCACTTGCTTGTCCATGCCACTTGGCATGTTGCTGATGTAGAGCCGGTGTTATCGCTTGAAGATGGCGAAGTGCGAAATATTCGCCGTTTGGAGCGAGGAGCGATTGATTTCGAGTTGCACGCTCCAAGATTTACCAAGGGAGGCTTTTTCAGGTTGAACATTGATGCTCAAGTCAATGGGCATCGAGAGCACCTCCTACTGGAGAATGGCGAGCTACCTACGGTGCATATTAAAGTAAAAAATAGTCGACACAGAGTCATTTTTTTAATAATTGCGCTGACTGTGTTGTTGGCATGCACATCTTGGTTTGCTTCTTGTTGTGCCAAGCTGGGACAGCGCGTAGAACAGCACAGACAGGCTGTGGCGTGGACGATTTTTGGTGTGTTCTTGATCTTGGTCGCTGCGGGCTGGACAGGTAGTTCCTGGCAAATTTTCGCCAAAAGTCCTGCAGGTCAGTCATTTTTGAATGTAGAAGGCAGTACTTGGCAAATTAGATCACCGGCATCGGATCGAGGTGATGAATGGGGTGTTATCACTCCAGCTGCGTTGGCTCAGCTGAACCATGACCCCCAGTTTCCCATTGTCAATGACAATCTTGGTCTAGATGGACAGAACATGGGCGTAATCGGCATGTTCGGCGTGCCTATCCGGCAGTGGGCTGCATTGGCTCGACCTGCTACCTGGGGTTATTTTGTTTTGCCGCAGCGAAATGCGATGAGTTGGCAATGGCAAATTCAATTCTGGGGCGCCCTAATGGCGCTGTGGTGGTTTTTGAACACGCTGCGCCGCGCTCAGTCAGGCCGGAATTTGGCCTTGTCTTTGAGTTTTTGCATGGTGCCGTATGCGGCGGGCTGGTCGAATTGGTCGCTGTATGCCACTTTGTTTCCCGTGTTGGCTTTTTGCCTGGGTGCTCAAGTACTGTACCAACGCAAAGCTTGGTTGGGAGCGTTTCTGGGATGCTGCTTGGGGTGGGCACTTGCTGCGTGGGTGTTGGTGCTGTATCCACCTTGGATGGTCATTGTGGGTAGCTTGTGTACTTTGCTCTTTGTGGGATGGGTGCTGGATAATCGCCAGCATTTGACTTGGGGGAAAGCACAATGGTTGGCCTTGGCCGGTTGTGTGGCAGTCGCGGGCTCTTTGCTGTTCAGTTGGTGGATGGATACTCGTGAAGCGGTGGTCCAGATGAGGGATACCGTTTACCCCGGCGGGCGGCAATTGACGCAGGGAGGAGGAGCGTCTCTGCATTGGTTCCTACGTGGGTATTTTGGGTTGGAGGTTTTTGCCGACGGAATTGGTCCAGCATCTAATAAACCTGAAGCGAGTTCTTATTTTTTCGTGCCGTTGGCCATGGTTGCCACGTTGTTGGCGGGCTGCTGGAGAAGCATTTCAAGCAAAGCAACCTGGGTAGGTCTAACCGCATTTGTAGCAGCCTACGGTATTTACACTTTTGTCGGGTTTCCGCTTTGGTTGGCTAAAGTCAGCAAATGGGGTGTTATGACTACCAACCGAATGGACGTCGGTCTTGGATTGGCATTCATTGTGCTGCTCGCGTTGTGGCAGCGAAAGGATGCTGTCCCGAGAGCACAATTCCAGAAAATTAACCGAATAGGAACGTTGGGCCTTGCGGCCGGGAGTGCTGGACTGGCTTGGTGGGTAGTGGCATCGATTGTGCCGGACCTGATGCCGAATAATTCGATTTATTATCGTGCTGCCATCTCTTTAGCCTGTGGCGCACTGGCTTGGTGGCTTTGGCAAGGTCGTGTTTTTGCTGTTGTGTGCCTGTTGCTGTTGATTGGATTTGGCGCGGCACTTGGATACAATCCTATCTCTAAAGCACCCAAGTCGATTCAATTGGCAAAAGAGGTGGTTCCGTTTGTTCAGAAAAATAGCGCTGGTTTGGCGCGAACCTTGGTGATTGATGCCGATGCGTTACCTGGGGCAACACTGGCTGCGGTGAACGTTCCCGTTCTGAACGGCATTCTCTATTACCCCCATGCGTCGATGTGGAAGGCTATGCAATTACCAGAGTCCATGTGGCCAACTGTCAATCGTTACCAGCATCTCGCGTTTGTTGCAGATGGCCGTGAATTGCCGGCACCTTATTACACGGTGGAGGCTCCGCGTATGGATGCCGTGACAGTGCACATCGATATTGTCAACTTTGATTTCCGTATCTTAGGCGCGGAGCGTGTGGCTGTTCACCGAAACAATGCTGATGTTGTTGCCAAAAGTCCAAGGTTGAAACGCTTGGGTGAATTTCGGCAGTATGTATGGTTTGAGGTATTGCCATGAGCAGCTATGGCGCAACTCGAGTGCGTCATACCTGTCCTGTTCACCCGATCTGCAACGCCAACCCCGCATGCTCGCGCAGCGGATGAAAGTGGATCTTCGGAAACCGCTCCTGCGCCAGCCGCACGTCGTACGGGCTGGTGCACAGGTACGCCAGCGCATCGGCCGCGTCGTGCGCCATGCGCAGCGGGTAGGCGTTCTCGAATTCGCGCAGCTCAGCGGGCGTGTCGGCGCTGATCCAGCGCGCGCCGGTATAGGGGCAGCCTTCCAGGCGGATGTCGCAGTCGTATTCGGTTTTCAGGCGGTGCTGCACCACCTCGAACTGCAACTGGCCCACGGCGCCCAGCAGCATGTTGCCGCCGGCGTCGGGCTTGAAGACCTGGATCGCGCCTTCCTCGCCCAGCTCCATCAGGCCCTGCTGCAGTTGCTTGGAGCGCAGCGGGTTCTTCAGCACCACGGTCATGAACAGTTCGGGCGCGAAGAAGGGCAGGCCGGTGAATTGCAGATTCGGCCCGTCGGTGATGCTGTCGCCCAGCTGCACGCCGCCGTGGATGGTGAAGCCGATGATGTCGCCGGCGTAGGCTTCGTCGACGGCCTCCCGGCGCTGGCTCATGAAGGTGACGACGCTCGTGGGGCGCAGCTCCTTGCCGGTGCGCTGCACCTTCATCTTCATGCCCGGGGTGTACTTGCCCGAGGCCACGCGCACGAAGGCGATGCGGTCGCGGTGGTTGGCGTCCATGTTGGCCTGCACCTTGAAGACCACGCCGGCAAAGCCGGAGTCTTCGGGGTGGATGGTGACTTCCTCGCGCTGGCGGTTCACCTCGGTCCAGGCCTTGCGCGGGCCGGGCGGCGGGGACATGTCCACCACGGCGTTGAGCACTTCCTGCACGCCGAAATTGTTCACGCCCGAGCCGAAGAACACCGGCGTGAGCTTCGCGGCGAGGAAAGCTTCGTGGTTCCACTCGGCGGAGGCGCCTACGGCCAGCTCCATGCCCTCCAGCGCCTCGTCGAAGGCGCTGCCGAAGCGTGCGCGCAGCCGCTCGGTTTCGGTGAGGGGGATGACTTCAAAGTCCTGCGGACGCTTGTCCGTGCCGGCCTGGAACACCGTCATGCTGCGCGTGCGCAGATCGATGATGCCGCCGAAAGTCTTGCCATGGCCCACGGGCCAGGTGACGGGGCAGCAGGGCATGCCGAGTTCGCGCTCCACTTCGTCCAGGATGTCGAGCGCGTCGCGCACCTCGCGGTCCATCTTGTTGACGAAGGTGATGATGGGCGTGTCGCGCTGGCGGCAGACCTCGATCAGGCGGCGCGTCTGCGCCTCCACGCCGTTGGCCGCGTCGATCACCATCAGCGCCGAATCGACGGCGGTGAGCACGCGGTAGGTGTCTTCGGAGAAATCCTTGTGGCCCGGGGTGTCCAGCAGGTTGATGACGTGGTCGCGGTAGCTCATCTGCATCACGCTCGACGCCACCGAGATGCCGCGCTGCTTCTCGATCTCCATCCAGTCGCTGGTGGCGTGGCGGCTGGCCTTGCGGCCCTTGACGGCGCCGGCGATCTGGATGGCGCCCGAGAACAGCAGGAGCTTTTCCGTCAGCGTGGTCTTGCCGGCGTCGGGGTGGGAGATGATGGCAAAAGTGCGGCGGCGCCGGGTTTCTTTGGCGTAAGACACGATCTTGGGTACGAGGCCGCGCGGGTGTGCGTGGCGGCAGAGCGGTGGCGGGCGCGGCGGTGCGCGGTAAGCGACTGATTTTACGGCGTTCCGTATAATTTCCCGCTTTCCGAGGAGCGTTGCAGTGCCCCCAGCATGGCGGGGCGCGAGGCTCGGAATCTCTTTCCTGCAACGACGCTCACCCACGCTGTGCCGGTGCGGTGATTCGTGTTTCAGGCGCCAGCCTGCGTGGTTCCGTTTCTTTTTTGAAGGACCACACCATGAGCGCTGTTCTCTCCACTTCCTCCGAGCACGCGATTGCCGACCTCGGCCTGGCGGGCTGGGGCCGCCGCGAGATCGCGATTGCCGAAACCGAAATGCCGGGCCTGATGGCCATCCGCGAGGAATTCGCCGCCACGCAGCCCCTGAAGGGTGCGCGCATCGCCGGCAGCCTGCACATGACGATCCAGACCGCCGTGCTGATCGAGACGCTCAAGGCCCTGGGCGCCGACGTGCGCTGGGCCTCGTGCAACATCTTTTCGACGCAGGACCATGCGGCCGCCGCGATCGCCGAAGGCGGTACGCCGGTGTTCGCCGTCAAGGGCGAGTCGCTGGCGGACTATTGGGATTACACCCACCGCATCTTCGAGTTCGGCGCGCGGGGCAGCAAGGGCGAAGGCCCGAACATGATCCTGGACGACGGTGGCGATGCCACGCTGCTCATGCACCTGGGCCAGCGCGCCGAGAAGGACGCCTCGGTGCTCGCGCATCCCAAGAGCGAGGAAGAGCGCATCCTCTACGCCGCGATCAAGGCCAAGCTGGCGCAGGACCCGGGCTGGTACACGCGCAAGAGCCTGGACATCGTCGGCGTGACCGAAGAGACGACGACCGGCGTGCACCGCCTGCACCAGATGTCGGCCGCGGGCGAGCTGCTGTTCAGGGCGATCAACGTCAACGATTCGGTCACCAAGAGCAAGTTCGACAACCTCTACGGCTGCCGCGAATCGCTGGTGGACGGCATCAAGCGCGCGACCGACGTGATGATCGCGGGCAAGGTGGCGCTGGTGGCGGGCTACGGCGACGTGGGCAAGGGCTGCGCGCAGGCGCTCTCTGCCCTGCGCGCGCAGGTCTGGGTGACCGAGATCGACCCCATCAATGCGCTGCAGGCGGCGATGGAGGGCTACAAGGTCGTGACCATGGAGTACGCCGCCGACAAGGCCGACATCTTCGTGACCACCACCGGCAACCGCGACGTCATCCGCCACGAGCACATGGCGGCGATGAAGAACGAAGCCATCGTCTGCAACATCGGCCACTTTGACAACGAGATCGACGTCGCCTCGCTGGAAAAATATCGGTGGGAAGAGGTCAAGCCGCAGGTGGACCACATCATCTTCCCCGACGGCCACCGCATCACGCTGCTGGCCAAGGGGCGGCTGGTGAACCTGGGCTGCGCCACCGGCCACCCGAGCTACGTGATGAGCTCCAGCTTCGCCAACCAGACGCTGGCGCAGATCGAGCTCTTCACCAAGCCTGGCGAGTACGAAAAGGGCAAGGTCTATGTGCTGCCCAAGCTGCTCGATGAAAAGGTGGCGCGGCTGCAGCTCAGGAAACTGGGCGTGCAGCTCACCACGCTCACGCCCGAGCAGGCGGCCTACATCAACGTGCCGATCGAGGGGCCGTACAAATCAGATGCCTACCGCTATTGAAGGCGTAGCGTCATGCATCTGCCCGTCAGTTTCGAATTCTTTCCGCCCAAGACGCCCGAGGGGGTGGGCAAGCTGCGCGACGTGCGCCAGCAGCTCTATGCGCTGCAGCCCGAGTTCTGCTCGGTGACCTACGGCGCGGGCGGCTCCACGCAGGCGGGCACGTTTGCCACGGTGCGTGAGGTCCTTGCCGAGGGCGTGCCCGCCGCCTCGCATTTCTCGTGCGTCGGCGCCACGCGCGAGACGGTGCGCGCGCAGCTGGCCGAACTGCAGGCCATGGGCGTGAAGCGCCTGGTGGCGCTGCGCGGCGACCTGCCCAGCGGTTACGGCATGGGTGGCGAGTTCCAGTACGCGAGCGACCTCGTGGCCTTCATCCGGGCGGAAACCGGCAGGCACTTCCATATCGAGGTGGCCGCCTACCCCGAGATGCACCCGCAGGCGCGCTCGCCCGAGGCCGATCTCAAGGCCTTCGCGGCCAAGGTGCGTGCGGGGGCGGATTCCGCGATCACGCAGTATTTCTTCAATGCCGATGCGTACTTCCGCTTTGTCGACGAAGCGCGCCGCGCGGGGCTGGCTGTGCCTGTCGTGCCGGGCATCATGCCCATCCTGGGCTCCACGCAGCTGCTTCGGTTCTCGGACGCCTGCGGCGCCGAAGTGCCGCGTTGGCTGCGTCTGCGTCTGCAGGGGTTTGGCGATGACGTGGCGAGCCTGCGCGCGTTCGGGCTCGACGTCGTCACGCGCCTGTGCGAGCAGCTCGTGGCGGGCGGTGCGCCCGCGTTGCATTTCTACACCATGAACCAGAGCGCGGCGACGCTGCAGCTGTGCCGCCGCCTGGGACGGGCGGAGCAGGCCTGATGGCGTGGCGCGGTCGTGCCCGGCTCGCAGGTGCCAGCGTGCTGGCCCTGCTCCTGATCGCCTGCACGGTGCCGGTGCGTGAAGAAACGTTCCCTGAGCCTGCAGCAGGCGTTCCGGCCCCGGGGCGGCCACTGGGTGCGGCGGCCGAGTCGACGGCACCTGCTGCGGCCCAGACGCCGGCACCCGCGCCCGAGACGGCATCCGTGGGCGGGCCTGAGCATCCCGGCGGTCTTCTGCTCGACCAGGGTCTGGCCTCTTGGTACGGGCCAGGGCTGCACGGGCGGCGCACCGCCAGCGGCGAGCGCTTCGACCGCTCTGAATTCACGGCGGCGCACCGCACGCTGCCGTTTGGCACGCGGGTGTGCGTGCGCAGCCTCGTGACGGGCAAGACGGTGATGGTGCGCATCAACGACCGCGGGCCGTTCGGTGCCGACGATCGCGTCGTGGATCTGAGTCAGGCAGCCGCCCGCGAGCTCGGCATGATCGGGCTGGGGATCAAGCCGGTTCAGCTTTGGCAGGCCGATGAGGGCGAGACGGGCTGCGTGCCAGCGCTCGGCGGCGAGGCCATGCAGGCGGGCAGCGAGGGGGCCGCACCGCCCGTGGATGCGGGTCCGATCTCGGCGCAGCTTCTGGCGCCCAAGGGCAGCGGCAAGCGCCGATAGCGCCGTGTGCAGGCGTCAACCGGCCTGCAGACTGTAGCCGGCGTGCTCGTCCTGCCCCAGCAGTTCGGCCATTTGCGGCAGCGCCGCTTCCAGTTGCGCGTGCAGGGTGTAGGGCGGGTTGACGAGAAACATGCCGCTGCCGGGCAGTCCCGGGCGTTGCTCGCTGCCGTCGTCCAGTTTGCGCAGGCGTGCCGACTTCACGGTGAGCGTGGCGTGCAGCCAGGGTTTGCCCGCACGCACGGCCAGTGCCTTCAGGCGCCGCGGCAGCTCGTGCGCCTCGGGGCGCGCGATCACCGGGTACCAGATGGCGTAGCAGCCCGTGGCAAAGCGCTTGAGCGCCTCTTGCAGCAAGGTGTGCACGCGCGTGTAGTCGCTCTTCAACTCATAGCTTGGATCGCAGAGCAGAAAAGCGCGCCGGGGCTGTGGAGGCAAGAATTTCTTGATGCCCTCAAACCCGTCCTCGGAGAGCACGGCGATCTGGCTCCCGGCCTCCAGTTGCGCCACGTTGCGCACCAGCGTGGGCAGGTCGCTCGGGTGCAGTTCGAAGAGCCGCAGGCGGTCGTGCGGGCGCAGCAGGCGCTGTGCGATGAAGGGCGAGCCGGGGTAGATGCGCAGGCCCGCCTTGGCGTTGAAGCCGCGCACGACGTCCAGATAGTCCTGCAGCGCCGGCACGAGTGCCGGGGCCTGCGGCAGGCGCAGGATGCCGTCCGCCGCCTCGCCGCTGGTGCGCGCGTAGTCGCCGTCGAGCCGGTACAGGCCGGCGCCCGCGTGCGTGTCGATCACGGTGAGCGCCGTCTCCTTTTGCGTGAGGTGGCGCAGGCAGGCGATGAGCACGGTGTGCTTGAGCACGTCGCCGTGGTTGCCGGCGTGAAAGGCGTGGCGGTAACTGAACATGGGCGGCAATGGTAGCGGCAAGCCGGTGCCAGCGGCATGCCCGCGGCTTCTGTGCGATGCTTGATCCCTGCAGAAAGGAAACCATGCGCACCGCGATATTGAATCTTGAAGGATCGAAGATCCGCGAAGTGGCCAACGTCGGCATGGGTCGTGCCGGCGTGCTGCCGTTCTGGTTCGGCGAGAGCGATGAAGTCACGCCCGAGGTCATTCGCGCCGCCGCCGTCGCGTCACTGCAGGCGGGCGAGACCTTCTACGCCCACAACATGGGCCTGCCCGAACTGCGCGAGGCGCTGGCGGGCTACACCACCGGGCTGCACGGCCCGGTGGCGGCCGAGCGCATCGCCGTGACCTCGGGCGGCGTCAATGCGCTGATGCTGGCGATGCAGGTGCTGGTCGATGCGGGCGACGAGGTGGTGGTGCTCACGCCCGTCTGGCCCAACCTGACCGGGCAGCCGCAGATCATGGGCGCACAGGTGCGCTGCGTGGCGCTTGAGCCGCAGGCCGATGGCGCCTGGACGCTGAACCTGTCCCGGCTGCTGGCCGCCATCACGCCGCGCACGCGCCTGCTGGTGCTCAATGCCCCCAACAACCCCACGGGCTGGACCCTGAGCCGCGAGGAGCAGCAGGCCATCCTCGCGCATTGCCGCACGACCGGCACGTGGATCCTAGCCGACGAGGTGTATGAGCGCCTGTACTACCGCGACGACACCGCAAGTGGTGCGGCGCCGTCGTTTCTCGACATCGCGGCGCCCGACGACAGGCTCGTCGTGGTGCAGAGCTTTTCCAAGGCGTTTCTGATGACCGGCTGGCGCCTGGGCTGGATGGTGATGCCGCCCGAGATGGCCGCGCAGATGGGCAAGGTGATCGAATTCAATACCTCGTGCGCACCGGTCTTCGTGCAGCGCGGCGCGCTGGCCGCGCTGCAGCACATGAACGAGATCACGCCGCGCATCGTGGCGCACATGCGCGCCTGCCGCGATGCGCTGGTTCCGGCGCTGCAGGCGCTGCCCGGTGTGCACACCAGCAGCGCGCCGGGCGGGATGTACGCCTTCGTGCGTATCGACGGGCAAGCGGACTCGCTGGCGCTGGCCAAGCGCCTGGTGCTCGAAGCCGGGATCGGCCTGGCGCCGGGCGTGGCCTTCTCGGCCGAGGGCGAGGGTTGGCTGCGCTGGTGCTTTGCGTCCAGGGACGTGGCGCGCCTGCGGCTCGGCGTGCAGCGGCTGGCCGATTGGCTCAGGAGCCAGAAAGGCTGATGCGTGGCTGCAGCGGCAGGGCCATCGGTGACTGCCTGCTGCGGCTCTTCAGGTAGTGCGCCAGCGCATCGGCATCCAGGCCGCCGCCCACGGGGTCGCGCCCCTGGGTGAAGACGCTGAAGTTGTCGCCCCCGCTGGCGAGGTAGCTTTGCACGCCGATGCGGTAGTCCTGGTCGGGCACGATGGGCGTGCCGTGCAGTTGCATCCCGCGGATGCGCTGGCCCGGCGCCGCGCCGCGGTCCAGCGTGTAGCCGAAGCCTTGCGAGACCTGCAGGATGCGTGGACGCGCCACGGTGTTGGTGCCGCTCGCCAGTTGCTGCTCCAGCAGCGCATGCAGCTGCGCGCCGGTGAGCGTCAGGCTCGTGAGTGTGTTGCCGAAGGGCTGTACGGCGTAGACCTGCCCATAGGTGACGCGGCCGCCCGCGTCCGGCACAAGGTCGGCGCGCACGCCGCCCGCATTCATGAAGGCGATCTGCGCGCCGCCCGCCTCGGGCGCCTGCGTGGCGGCCAGTACCGCGTCGGCCGTGATGCGGCCCAGCACGCTTTCGCCGTTGGCCTGGGGACGGCGCGTGGCGGGCGCGGCCAGGCGCCCGGCCGGGGCGCTGGCCAGCGGCGCCGCGGCTGCGGCATAGCGCTCGACCAGCGCCTTGACGGCCGGATCGGCTGGCGCATCACCGGCGGCCGCGCGCACGATGTGCTGGCGCGCCGTGCGCTGGATCACGCGCCGGCTGGCCATGTCCACCGTGAGCTCGATTTCGGTCAGCAGCGTGCCGTACAGTCCGGCGCTCGTGAGCAGCAGCGGCCTGGCCGGGTCGATGTGGGCGTAGTCGCACAGGTAGGCCTGGTGGGTGTGGCCCGAAATCACCACGTCCACGGCGCTGGACAGGCGCCGCACGATGGGCAGGATGTCGCCCGAGAGGCCCTTGCAGCTCGTGTCCTGCAGCGGCTGGCCGCTTTTGCCGCTTCGTGGATCAGCACCACGATCACGTCGGCGCCTTGCGCACGCAGCGCCGGAATCCGGGCGTTGGCGGCGTCGGCCTCGTCGGTGAAGCGCAGGCCCTGCACGCCGCTCGCGCGCACCATGTGGGGCGTGTTTCTGAGCGTGAGGCCGATGAAGCCCACGCCGATGCGCACGCCGTCCTGCTCGAAGAACTTCACGGCCGTGGGCGCGAACAGGGTGGAGCCGTCGCGCCGCAGCGTGTTGGCCGTGAGGTAGCGAAAACGCGCGCCCTTGAAGGGGTGGCTGAGCTGGCACGGCGTCTTGGCGGTGTAGCGCTCGCAGCCGCCGTCCTGCATGCGCTTGAGTTCGTGCCAGCCCTGGTCGTACTCGTGGTTGCCGGTGGAGGCGAAGTCCAGGCCGATGAGGTTCATGGCCTCGATGGTCGGCTCATCGAGAAACAGCGAGGACACCAGCGGGGATGCGCCGATCAGATCGCCCGCCGCGACCACCGCCGTGTGTGGGTGGGCCGCGCGTTCGGCCGCCACCAGAGCGGCCAGGTGCGCGGCGCCCCCTGCCGCGACGGGCCGGGGCGCCTCGCCCGCATCGGCGGCGTTGACGCTCAGGCCCGGTGGCTGCAGATTACCGTGAAAGTCGTTCAGGCCCAGCAGCGTGATCTGCATGCGCCCGGGCCGCGCGCCGCCCGGGGGGCTGCCGCAGGCCGTGAGGCCCAGCACGAGCGCGGCGGCGGCCAGCGCCATCAGCCAGCGCCGCAGCGTGCCCGGCCTGCCGACGTGTTGGGGCATCAGGATTTTAGGAAAAAGTGGCTGAAACGCTTTATGGACAAGCGATGACAGCTATGATTTCAGTGAATCCGCATGCCCGGTTCGGCGCCCGGGAAGGGTTCGAGCACGTAGATGCCGGGATGCGCCTTTTCGTCCGCGTGGCTGGCCGCGAGCACCATGCCTTCGCTCACGCCGAACTTCATCTTGCGCGGCGCGAGATTGGCCACCAGCACGGTGAGCTTGCCCGCCAGCTGCTCGGGCCGGTACATGCTGGAGATGCCCGAGAACACGTTGCGCAGCCGCCCCTCGCCGGCGTCCAGCGTGAGCTGCAGCAGCTTGGTCGAACCCTCCACCGCCTTGCATTCGACGATCCTGGCGATGCGCAGATCGACCTTGGCGAAGTCGTCGATCTTGATCTCGGCGGCAATCGCCTCCCCGCCGGGAAGGACCTTTTCCGGCTCGGGCAGGGCGAAGAGGGCGTCGAGCTGCTCGACGGTCACGCGCTGCATCAGGTGCTGATACGTGCCGATGGCGTGGCCCGCGCCCAGCAGGCGCTCGGCATCAGCGAATGCGAGCGGCGCCACCTGCAAGAAGCCTTCCACCTGCTGCGCGACGAAAGGCAGCATGGGCTTGAGGTAGATGGTGAGGATGCGGAAGGCCTCGATGCAGGTGGAGCACACGTCATGCAGGCGCGCGTCCTGGCCTTCCTGGCGCGCCAGCTCCCAGGGCTTGTTGGCATCGACGTAGGCGTTCACCTTGTCGCACAGCTGCATGATCTCGCGCGCGGCGCGGGCCGTGTCGCGGTCTTCGTAGGCCTGCACGATGGCGCTGGCGGGCGCGCGCAGCAGGGCCAGCAGCTCCTGCCCATCGCCCGAGACGGCGCCGAGTCGCCCGCCAAAGCGCTTGGCGATGAACCCGGCCGCGCGGCTGGCGATGTTCACGTACTTGCCGATCAGGTCGGCGTTGACGCGCGCCATGAAATCCTCGGGGTTGAAGTCGATGTCTTCGTTGCGCCCGTTGAGCTTGGCGCCGAGGTAGTAGCGCAGCCACTCGGCGTTCATGCCCAGTTCCAGGTACTTGAGCGGATCGAGCCCCGTGCCGCGGCTCTTGCTCATCTTCTCGCCGTTGTTGACGGTGAGAAAACCGTGCACGCAGATCTTCGTCGGCGTCTTGCGGCCGCTGAACTTGAGCGTCGCGGGCCAGAACAGCGTGTGAAAGGTGATGATGTCCTTGCCGATGAAGTGCACCTGCTCCAGGGCGGGGTCGGCCATGTAGGTGTCGTAATCCTCGCCGCGCCGCTCGAGCAGGTTTTTCAACGATGCGAGGTAGCCGATGGGCGCATCGAGCCAGACGTAGAAATACTTGCCCGGCGCGTCGGGAATCTCGATGCCGAAGTAGGGCGCGTCGCGCGAGATGTCCCAATCCTGAAGGCCCGTGCTCGTGGAGCCGTCGGGATTCGTGCGCGTGCCGAACCATTCCTTGACCTTGGCGGCCACTTCCGGCTGCACGTGCACGCCGTCCTGCGTCCACTCCTGCAAAAACGCCACGCAGCGCGGGTCGGACAGCTTGAAGAAGAAGTGCTCCGAGGTCTTGAGTTCGGGTTTGGCACCCGAGAGCGCGGAGTACGGATTGATGAGTTCGGTGGGCGCGTACACCGCGCCGCAGACCTCGCAGTTGTCGCCGTACTGGTCCTTGGCGTGGCAGCGCGGGCATTCGCCCTTGATGAAGCGGTCGGGCAGGAACATGGCCTTCTCGGGGTCGTAGAACTGCTCGATGGTGCGCGTCTCGATCAGGCCGTTGGCCTTCAGGTCGAGGTAGATGGCTTGCGCCAGCGCGTGGTTTTCCGGTGCGTCGGTGCTGTGCCAGTTGTCGAAGGCGATGTGAAAACCGTCCAGGTATTCCCTGCGTCCGGCGGCGATGTCGGCCACGAACTGCTGCGGCGTCTTGCCCGCCTTTTCGGCCGCGATCATGATGGGCGCGCCGTGCGCGTCGTCGGCGCCGACGAAGTTCACCGCATTGCCCTGCATGCGCTGCGCCCGCACCCAGGTATCGGCCTGGATGTATTCCATGATGTGGCCGATGTGGAATTTGCCGTTGGCGTAGGGCAGGGCAGTGGTGACGAAAATCTTGCGGGCGGGCATGGCGATCAGACGGACAAGGCGAAACCGGGCATTGTAGGAAACACCGTCAGGATGGATTCACCGGGCGCGGCTCGATGCCTTGTGCCGGTACATGTCTTCGTCGGCGTATTTGAGCAAGCTGCTCGGGTCGGTCGCGTCGCGCGGATAGAGCGCGTAGCCTATGGTCGCGTCTACCGTGGCCGATGCGCCCGCCGCGGCGCCTTGCAGCGTGCGCAGCGGCTGCGCGATCGCCTCCTGCAGCTGCTCGCAGGTGGCGATCGCCTGGGAGTCGCTGTCGATGCCGCGCACCACGGCCACGAATTCGTCGCCCCCGAGCCGGGTCACGATGTCGTCTGCCCGCAGCCGTTCGCGCAGGCGCTGGGCCACCTCGATCAGCGCCAGATCGCCGTTGTCGTGCCCCCATCGGTCGTTCAGCGGCTTGAAGCGATCGAGGTCGATGAACAGCAGCGCAAAAGGTGCCGGCGCCTGCCCCGGGCTCGGACGCGTCAGGGCCTCCAGGATGTGCTGCAAGGCGCCGCGGTTGCTCAGGCCGGTCAACGGGTCGGTGAACAGGCTGTGGCGCATATGGCGGAAGTTGCGCGCGAGCTCGCCGATTTCGTCGTTGCGCGCCACCGTGATCGGCGTGTCGATGTCGCCCTGGCCCACCCGGCGCACCGCGGTCGCCAGCTGGCGCATGTCGCTTGCCAGCCCGCCGAAGATGCGCCAGCCTATCATCAGCGCCACGCCGAGCACGAGCAGCCCGAGCGCCAGCATCAGGGTGACATCGCGGCGTATGCCCGCGAGCATGTCCTTGTGCGGCAGCGCGACGACGGCCAGCCAGTTCAGCCCGGCCGTGTCGCTGATGCGCTGGTAGGCCACTTGCACCGCCTGGCCTTGCACGTCGACCGCGATCGACTCGCGGTGCCCTGGCGTGCTGGTGTCGAACGACTGGCGCAGGGCATTGAACGTGGCCGCCAGCGCGGAGTTGCCGCTGTAGTCGACGTGCACGCGCTCCGGGGTGCCGCCTGGCGAGACGCGGACATTGGGCATGCCGGAAATCGCCACGATGGAGCCGTCGGGCTCCAGGATCATCGCCTGCCCGCCCGAAGTGATCGGCAGTTCGGCGACGAACTTCTGCAATGCATCGAGAAACAGATCGGTCGCGACCGCGCCCTCGAAGGCGCCGCTGGCGGACAGCACGCGGCGTGAGCGCGTCATGACCAGAAAACGCGAGTTGAAGTCGATGTAGATCGGTGTCCAGACGTCGCCCTGCGCCTGGCGTGCCGCCACGAACCAGGGGCGGGTGCGCGGATCGAAGTGGGCGTTCTCGACCGATGTCGGTTCGGGCGTGCCGGTGATGCCGTCGAGCCGGTAATACGTGCGCGGGTCCTGCTTGCGGGTCTTCAGGCGCACTTCGGCTTGCGTGGCATTGGTGCGCAGCAGCCCGATGCTCTGCCCGGCGATGTTGCCGTAGTGCACGTAGTCGCCCGTGCGCCCGCTCAGCGATGTCGCGGCCCAGAGGCGCTGGCGCAGCGCCGGCAGATCCTGCGCGATGTCGGGGCTGGCAGGCAGCCCGGTCGGGAAGGCCGTCTCCAGCATGGCGCCGGACATGTGCACGTTGGAGTCGATCGCGAGGCTGATGCGCTCGACCATTTCATCCATCAGCTGCTGCGACAGATTGGAGATCGTGCGCGTCCCCGTCCAGTACCAGAGCACTCCGATCATGCCGGTCAGCAACGCGATCAGCGCGATGAACGGCAGGATCAGCGACAGCCGCAGCCTGGAGTAGCGCAAGGTGCCGAATGCAAGGTGCATGGGCGGGTGCAGCCTCCTCGTGTATCAGCTCAAAGACGGCGTGCTCGCGTCCGGCTCGCTCCAGCCGAAGAAGGCCATGATCTCTGCACGGCGGGCATTCACGTCGGAGCGGCCCAACGCAATAAGTTCCTGAGTGTAACTTTCTTCGAACAAAAGGTAACTGGCGAGCGCCGCGCTGCGGATTTCCTGCTGTTGCGAGGACACGCCTATGGCGCCCAGCAGGGTTCGCAGCGTGACGGGCAGGTATTGCACGTGGCGCGCTGCGATCGCGTCCAGGCGCTGCGACGGAGCAATGACCAGCAGTTGCATGGGCCGCAGCGCGCTGTTGGTGCGCAGTTCGGGTGGAATCAGCGACAGTGTCTTGTTGATGCGCTGCGTGCGTTCCACGTCCACCCACAGCGCGTCCAGGAAGATGCTGGAGAGCGCATGCCCGGCAATCTGCGCCAGCGACGGGTAGCCCGTGGAAGGCGCGGCCGTGGGGTCGCGCCCCGACTCGTGCATGCGCCCGGCGCCAATCACCAGGATGCGTTCGGCCCCGAGATGAATGGCCGGAGCGATGGGCGCGGACTGGCGCATCGAGCCGTCGCCGAAATATTCGGTGGCGCCGTCGATGTCGATGCCCTGGGCCGGAAAGATGAAGGGGATGGCCGAGGAGGCGAGCAGGTGGTCGTGGCGGATTTCGTCGCGTATCGAGCGCCGCTGCGAGCGCACCCAGGGCACGAGCCGGTCGCCCGCTTCGAAGAAGGTGATGTGCTCGCCCGAGCTGTAGCTCGACGCGGTGATGGCCAGCGCATGCATGTGCCCCTGTCGCATCATCAGCGGCAGGCGCACGAGCGGCACGAGCTGCTGCAGCAGCTCGTTCAGCGGCGCGTTGTCCAGCAGCGAGCGCGGGCGCAGGCGCTGCCAGCGCGCCACCATCCAGCCCAGCGAGAGCAGGGTCAGCCAGCTTGCCCCGCTGCGCAGCATGCTGATGGAGTCTGACCGGTAGACGTGGTGCACGTGGAAGTGGCTCCACACGCGCGCCACGCGGCGCACCGCGCGGTCGAACTGGTCGGCGCCGCAGGCCAGTGCCGCCGCGTTGATGGCCCCGGCCGAGGTGCCTGCCATGATGGGAAACGGGTTGTCACGCGCCCCCGGCTCGCAGATACGCCTCAGCTCCGAAATGGCTTGCAATACCCCCACCTGGTAGGCCGCGCGGGCGCCGCCGCCAGTGAGCACCAGCCCGGTCAGGGGGGCGGCAGGCGTCTCGGCATTCGGAGGCTGGCGTGGCATGAAGGGCGGCGCGTGGCGCCGTGTGGGGGAGCTGTGGCCGTTATAGGGGATTTGGCCTTGCGCGACCAGATCGGGAGAACACCGAGTGACGGCAGGTAAAATTGCGCCCGTTGCGGATGGCGCCGCACCACTCATGTGGCGCGCATCGCCGCCGATCCGATCCCACCAGGAGAGCGCATGCTGTTTGGAAAATTATTGCCCCGGGAGGGCAATTTTTTTGAGATGTTCAACCAGCACGCGCATTGCGTCGTTCAGGCGTCGCAGGCTTTTTCGTCCCTGGTCGCCAATTACGCCGATCCGCGCCAGCGCGAAAAATACCAGCAGGAGGTCGACGACGCCGAGCGCGCGGCCGACCGGGTGACGCATGAAGTCAACCGCGCGCTGCATCGCACCTTCATCACGCCGATCGATCGCGAGCAGATCCACTCGCTCATCAACACCATGGACGACGTGGCCGACCTGCTGCAGGACACGGCCGAGGCGATGGCGCTGTATGACCTTCAGCACGTGACCGAGGAGGTCGTGCAGCTCACCGACCTGTGCGCCAAATGCTGCGCGCTGGTGCTCGACGCCGTGCAGATGCTCGGGCGCATCGCCGATCCGGCGGTGACCGAGCGGGCGCTGAAAGTGTGCGAGGAAATCGACCGCCTCGAGGGCGACGCCGACCGCGTGCTGCGCAGCGCCATGAGCAAGCTGTTTCGCGAGGAGGTGGATGTGCGCGAGCTGATCAAGCTCAAGGAAATCTACGAGCTGCTGGAAACCGTGACGGACAAGTGCGAGGACGTGGCCAACCACATCGAGGGCGTGATCCTCGAAAATTCCTGAATTCCTCCACGATCCTTCCAACTCTTCCCTCTCGTACATGGAACCCGTACAGACCGCCCTGTGGGTCGTGATTCTGCTGGTGGTGCTGGCCATCGCCTTCGACTTCATGAATGGCTTTCATGACGCCGCCAATTCCATCGCCACGGTGGTCTCCACCGGCGTGCTCAAGCCCACGCAGGCCGTGGTCTTCGCCGCCTTCTTCAACGTCGTGGCCATCTTTGTCTTCCACCTGAGCGTGGCCGCCACCATAGGCAAGGGCATCGTGGACATCCACGTGGTGGACACGCACGTGGTCTTCGGCGCCCTGGCCGGGGCGATCGTCTGGAACATCATCACCTGGTACTACGGCATTCCGAGCAGCTCCTCGCATGCGCTCATCGGCGGCATCGTGGGCGCGGTGATTGCCAAGACCGGCGCAGGCGCGCTGGTGGCCAGCGGCATCTTCAAGATCGTCGCTTTCATCTTCATCTCGCCCCTGCTCGGCTTCCTCCTGGGCTCGATGATGGTGGTGCTCATGGCCTGGGTGCTCAGGCACGTGCGGCCGCAGCGCATCGACCGGTGGTTCAGGCGCCTGCAGATCCTCTCCGCGAGCGCCTACAGCCTGGGTCATGGCGGCAACGACGCGCAAAAGACCATAGGCATCGTCTGGCTGCTGCTCATCGCCACGGGCTACGCGTCCGCCGGCGACGCCGAGCCGCCCCTCTGGGTGATCGGCGCCTGCTACACGGCCATGGGGCTGGGCACGATGTTCGGTGGCTGGCGCATCGTCAAGACCATGGGGCAGAAGATCACCAAGCTCAAGCCCGTGGGCGGTTTCTGCGCCGAGACGGGTGGCGCGATCTCGCTGTTTCTTGCCACCTGGCTGGGCATCCCCGTCTCGACCACGCACACCATCACGGGCGCGATCGTCGGCGTGGGTTCGACGCAGCGCGCCAGCGCCGTGCGCTGGGGCGTGGCGGGCAACATCGTCTGGGCCTGGATCCTGACGATCCCGGCCAGCGCCTTCGTCGCGGGTGTGGCTTACTGGGTCAGCCTGCAGCTGTATTGACGCTGTCGGCGGCCGGTTCTTTTCATTGCGACATCCTGCGCGCTTCTTCCAGCTGGTATTCCCAGAAATGCTCGAAGCCGAAGGCGATGGTGGCCATCAGCACGCCCGCGCCCACCAGCAGCGAGGCGGCCACGGCGAAGACTGTCAGCCACCAGGTCTCGCCGGCCGGGTCCTCGGGCGCGGCCTGGGGGTTGAACCGGGCGTTCCATTTCTCGCAGGGCATGAGGCCGTAGATGATGGCGGTGAGGGCGCAGGCGGCGATCATCAGGCCCAGCAGCGGCACCAGCAGCCAGCTGAGCTCGTCGTCCACGCCGAACTGCTGCAGGCGCTGCACGCCGAAGAGGCCGATGGCGGTGGGAATCGGCAGCAGCCAGCCAAACCAGTCGCCCAGGCCGTGCAGATAGAAGCGATGCAGGCCCAGCGGCCCACCGAGAAAGGCGAGCCAGGTGGCCAGCGTCTTGTTTTTCATGGTGAATCGGGATTGTTCGTTATAATGACCGGCTTTGCTGCGTGTCGCTGGCCGGGTGGCCAGTTGCGTGTCTCAAACGCCGCAAGAACAGCCGCACCGGTCACCGGCGCGGTAACCACCCGAAGGATACAACCATGGTCGTGATTCGACTTTCTCGCGGCGGCGCCAAGGGCCGTCCGTTTTTCAATGTCGTCGTCGCCAACAAGCGCGAACGCCGTGACGGCCGCTTCATCGAGCGCGTCGGCTTCTACAACCCGTCCGCCAAGGAGGGTGAAGAGGGTCTGCGCCTGGTGCAGGACCGCATCACCTACTGGAAGAGCGTGGGCGCGCAGGCTTCGCCGACGGTGGACCGTCTGCTCAAGCAAGTCGCCAAGCAGGCCGCCTGAAGCGCAGGCATCGTTCACGACGCGGGCTCCGTTGGCTGGTCTGACGGGCCCGTTTTGTTTTTGTTCAAACCATGAGCGACTTTCCCCGACTGCCAGCGGCCAGCCTCCCGGATGATGCGGTCGAGGTGGGCCGCATCGGCGAGGCCTGGGGTGTCAAAGGCTGGTTCAAGGTATTTGCCCACAGCAGCGAGCCCGAGGCGCTCCTCGCCGCCCGCGAGTGGTTTTTGCTGCCCCCGTTGCAGGGGCCGAAGTGCCCGTTCGATGGCCCGGTGCGGCTTGCGGTGCGCGAGGTTCGCGAACACGGCGGCACCCTGGTCGCTTCGGCGGATGGCATCGATGACCGGGCCGTGGCCGAGCAGTTGCGCGGTGTGCGCATCCATGTGGCGCGCTCGGCTTTCCCCGTGCCGCAGGATGACGAGTACTACTGGGTGGATCTGATCGGCCTGACCGTCGTGAATCGCGAAGGGGTGGAGCTTGGCGTGGTCAGGGAGCTGATGCCTTCAGGGCCGCAAACGACACTGGTGCTCGAAGGCGAGCCGCAGGATGGCAAGCCGCGCCAGCGCCTGATCCCCTTTGTCTCGGCTTTCGTCGACCGGGTGGATCTGAAGGCGCGGCGCATGACGGTGGATTGGCAACCGGATTTCTGAGTGCGCTTCGACCTGATCACGCTGTTTCCCGAGCTGTTCGCGCCGTTTCTCGCGAGCGGGGTCACGCGTCGTGCCTACGCATCGGGCCAGGTGGATGTGCGGCTGTGGAATCCGCGGGATTACGCCGAGGGCCATTACCGCCGCGTGGATGACCGGCCCTTTGGTGGCGGCCCGGGCATGGTGATGCTGGCCGAACCCCTGGCGCGCTGTCTCGCGGCCATTCGCGCCGATCGCGGCGAGGCCGATGGCGCCGAGGCGCCGCTCGTGCTCTTCTCCCCCGTCGGAGCGCGTCTGGGTCAGGCGGGGGTGCAGGCCTGGGCCGCGGGCAGCGGCGCCATCCTGCTGTGCGGGCGCTACGAGGGGGTGGACCAGCGTTTCATCGACGCCCATGTGCAGCGGCAGATCAGCCTGGGGGACTTCGTGCTCTCGGGGGGCGAGGTGGCCGCGATGGCCCTGCTCGATGCGGTGGCGCGCCTGCAGGACGGCGTGCTGCACGACGCGGACAGCGCGCTGCAGGACAGCTTCAGTCCCGGGCTGGGCGGCTTGCTCGACTGCCCGCACTACACGCGTCCCGAGGTCTGGCGGGGCAGGGCGGTGCCGCCGGTGCTGCTGTCGGGCAACCACGCGGAGATCGAACGCTGGCGCCACGCCCAGCGCCTGGAGCTCACGGCGCGCGAGCGCCCCGACCTGTGCATGCCGGACGATGGCCGCGCCCCGCGGGCTCCGGGGCCGGGGGATGACGACGCATTGTTATAATGCAAAGCTTTTGATCCTCTGCCCGGCCGCCGCGCATTGAAGCGCGGCATCCAAGGCGCCATGGTGGCGCCGCAGCCAATCACGGCGCGGACATGATCAATGGATGAAGCCATGAACCTGATCCAGACCCTCGAGCAAGAAGAAATTGCTCGCCTCAACCGCACGATTCCCGACTTCGCACCCGGCGACACGCTCATCGTGAGCGTCAACGTCGTCGAAGGCACGCGCAAGCGTCTGCAAGCCTACGAGGGTGTGGTGATCGCCAAGCGCAACCGCGGCCTGAACAGCGCCTTCACGGTGCGCAAGATCTCCAACGGCGAAGGCGTGGAGCGCACCTTCCAGACCTACAGCCCCCTGATTGCCAAGATCGAGGTCAAGCGTCGCGGCGACGTGCGCCGCGCCAAGCTCTATCACCTGCGCGCGCTCAGCGGCAAGAAGGCCCGCATCAAGGAAAAGCTGCCCTCGCGCGTGAAGGTCGGCAACACCGCCCAAGGCTGATGTGAAGGTCGGCAACACCGCCCAAGGCTGATTCCGTCCGTGCTGCGCCCGCAGCACTGCCGCAAACCGCTACAGTGCTGCCGGCCTGTAGCGGTTTTTTGTTGCCTCATTGATTTTTCGTGCAAAAGCCTGTCTCTCCCGATTACGTTCTGCCGCACTTCGATCCGCGCGCGCTGCCCTTTCTGAGGGGAGGCGAGCCGCTGCCACCGGTGGCGGCGCGGGCGCAGACGCCAGAGGCCTTGCGCGAGCGGTTTGCCAGACCGCCGGTGTGGACACCCGAAATCCAGCGCGAACCCAGGTACGCGGCGCGCGATGCGGCGCACGCGGCGGTGCTGGTGCCCATCGTGCTGCGCGAGCAACCCACGGTGCTGCTGACCGAGCGCACGCAGTCTCTGGCCACCCATTCGGGGCAGGTGGCGTTTCCCGGCGGGCGCAGCGACCCGACGGATACCGACGCCGCCGCCACCGCGCTGCGCGAGGCGCATGAAGAGGTGGGGCTGGAGTACGACGGCATCGAGGTGCTGGGCACCTTGCCGGTTTACGTCACGGGCTCTTCCTTCATCGTCACGCCGGTGGTGGCGCTGGTGCAGCCGCCGGCGCAACTGCATGCCAACCCGGCCGAAGTGGCACAGATTTTCGAGGTGCCGCTGCGCTTTCTGCTCGATCCCGCGCACCATCGTCGCCAGAGTCTGACCTGGCGGGGCCAGCGGCGCGAGTGGTATGCCATGCCGTATCAGGATGGGCCGAGCGAGCGCTTCATCTGGGGTGCGACGGCGGGCATGCTGCGCAATTTCTATCGTTTCATGGCGGCGTGACGTGTGGGCCGATGATGCGCCTGGGCGCACCGCTATCATTGTCGGTATGAGCTTTTTCGCGATCGTGCTGGCCCTTTTGATCGAACAGGCGCGTCCGCTGGCGCGCAGCAACCCGATCCACGAGGGCCTGCGCGCCTGGGCGCTGTCGGCGCGGCGCAATTTCGATGCCGGCACGAAGGCGCATGGCTGGATCACCTGGACCCTGGCCGTGGGTGTGCCGCCGCTGGCGGTGCTCGCAGTGTACTGGGCACTGCTGCACTTCATCGGCTGGCCCCTGGCGCTGGCCTGGAATGTGCTGGTGCTCTACATCACGCTCGGTTTTCGCCAGTTCAGCCACCATTTCACCGGCATTCGCGACGCGCTCGAGGATGGCGACGTGGCGCTGGCGCGCGAACGCCTCGCCGAGTGGAAGCAGGTCGAAGCGGAGCAGTTGCCGCGCAGCGAGATCGTGCGCCACGTCATCGAGTATTCCGTGATTGCCGCGCACCGGCACGTGTTTGGCGTGCTGGCCTGGTTTGCCGGGCTGGCCATGCTGGGCCTGGGGCCGAGCGGCGCGGTGCTCTATCGCATGGCGGAGTTTGCCTCGCGTCACTGGAGCCCGACGGCCGCGTTGCCCGAGCACCCGCCGAGCGCGGCCCTCGTCGATGCGGCGGCGCGTGCCTGGACGGTGATGGACTGGCTTCCCGCGCGACTCACGGCCTTGTGTTTCGCGGTCGTCGGCAGCTTTGAAGAGGCGATCGAGGGCTGGCGCTTTCACGCGCAGCGCTTCCCCGGTGACAACGATGGCGTGGTGCTCGCTGCCACGGCAGGCGCCATCGGCGTGCGTTTGGGGGGGGTCGCATTGCGCAGCCGCGGCGATGCGGGTGCTGCCGCTTTTGAAGCCGGTGGGTCGCTGGGCGACAGTGATTCAACCCCGGGGCAGGAGCCCCAGCTCGGGCACTTGCGCAGCGTCGTCGGCCTGGTCTGGCGTTCGGTCGTGGTCTGGCTGCTGATGCTCGCCTTGCTGACATTGGCGCGCTTGATGTAATGTTTTTATAGCTGCAATCGCTTGATGGGTGGGCGTTTTAGCCGCTTTTCATCAATATTCCTTGGCATTCAGCTCGGCGAACAGCTCTCGGTAGATGTGGTGGCGTCGCGTGCTGATGGCGCCGGGTTCGTTCCGGTCCGACACCTGCGCCAGCACCGCGCAGCCGGGCTCGTGCAGGTGCGTGCAGTTGTAGAAACGGCAGCTCCCCCGGTGCACCGCGATGTCCGGCATCAGCTGCGCCAGTTCGGTGGCTTCGATGTGGTTGAGCCCGAAGGACTGAAAGCCGGGCGAGTCGATGAGCGCGCTGCGCCGCTCGTCGTCGAGCCAGTACAGCGTCGTCGTCGTCGTCGTGTGGCGGCCTGACGCCAGCGCGCGCGAGAGCTCTCCGGTCAGCGCGGCGGCTCCCGGCACCAGCAGGTTCACGAGCGTGCTCTTGCCCACGCCCGAGGGGCCCAGCACCAGCGTGGTCTTGCCGTCGAGCAGGCCGAGCAGCATCGCCCGGTCCACGTCCTTCGATTCCCTGAGGGAGAGCGCCAGCACGCGGTAGTGGTGCGCGTCCCGACCCTCGCCCCCCATGTGTCGGTAGGGCCAGAGCCGCTGCCAGGCGGCGGCGAAGGGGGCAACCAGGTCGCTCTTGTTGAGCGCGATCAGGGGGGTGACGCCCGCCGCCTCGCTGGCGATCAAGGCGCGCGTGAGCAGGCTTTCGGAAAACGCCGGTTCGGCCGCGATCAGGATCAGCACCTGATCCAGGTTGGCGGCAAACGACTTGCTGCGCACCTCGTCCTGACGGTACAGCAGATTGCGCCGTTCGATCACCTGCTCGATCGTGCCTTCGCCGTCGCCATGGCGCGCACTCAGCCAGAGCACGTGGTCGCCGACGACAGCCAGGCTCTTCTTGCCGCGCGGATGGCAGATGCGCCGCGTGCCGTCGGGGGTTTCGACGACGCAGTGGCGCCCATGGGCGGCCACGACCAGGCCGCGGGTGGGTGTCACGTGAGCAGTGCGTCGATCTTGTGCGCGCACTCGATGTCGGTGGCCGAGATGCCTCCCACGTCGTGCGTGTTCAGGCGCACCACGCAGCGGTCGTAGTGCACCGACAGATCGGGGTGATGATCCTGTACATGCGCGATCCAGGCCACGGCGTTCACGAAGGCCATGGTCTCGAAATAATTGGCGAAGCGGTAGGTCTTGGTGATCGCGACGTTCGCGCCGTCGCCATCGAGCGTCCAGCCCCCGGTCTGGGTCAGTTCCGCCACGATTTCAGTGGCCGACAACGCGCGCCGTGGTTGCGTGGACCAGTCTTTCCTGGTGAGCATGGAGGTCATGAGGGTGCGTGGGCCAGATGCGCCAGGCGCTCGCTGGCCGGAGGGTGGGAATAGTAGAACCGCGCATAGACCGGGTCGGGCGTGAGCGTGGAGGCATTGTCCTGATAGAGCTTGAGCAGCGCGCTGCGCAGGTCGCTGCGGCTCGCCTGCCGGGCTGCATAGGCATCGGCCTGGAATTCATCGCGGCGCGAAAGCTGGGCGAAAAGCGGTGTGATGAACACCGTGAACACCGGCACCGCCAGCATGAAGAGCAGCAGCGCGAGCGCGTTGTTCGGTGCGCTGGCGTCGAGCGTGAGATTGGGCTGCACGCCCAGGCCGGTGTAGAACCAGCCGCGCGTGGCCAGCCACCCGAGCAGCGCCAGGCCCGCGAGACTGAGCACGAACACGCCCAGCATGCGGCGCAGCACGTGCCTGTGCTTGAAGTGCCCGAGTTCGTGCGCGAGCACCGCCTGCACCTCGTCGGGCGAGAGCTGCCTGAGCAGCGTGTCGAAGAACACCACGCGCTTGGCGTGGCCCAGGCCCGTGAAATAGGCGTTGGCATGGGCGCTGCGCCGGCTGCCGTCCATCACGAAAAAGCCCTTGGCGGTGAAACCGCAGCGCCGCATGAGCTCGCTCACGCGGGTCTTGATGGCCTCGTCTTCCAGTGGCTGAAACCGGTTGAACAGCGGCGCGATCCAGAGCGGATAGACCACCATCATCGACAGATTGAACACCACGAGCACGCCCCAGGCCCAGAGCCACCATAGCGATCCCGCCGCCTGCATGATCCAGAGCACGAGCGCCGCCAGGGGCAGGCCGATCACTGCCGCCACGAGGGTGGACTTGACGAGGTCCGCCACCCAAAGATGCGGCCGCATCTGATTGAAGCCGTAGCGCTGCTCGATCACGAAGGTCTGCCACCATTGCAGTGGCAGGTCGATCACGCCGCCGATGAGCGCGAAACAGGCCAGCAGCGCCAGCTGCTGCACCATGCCACCGCCCAGCCAGGCGAGCAGCGCCTGGTTGAGCGCATCCAGCCCGCCCAGCAGGGTCCAGCCCAGCAGCACGGCGCTGGAGAGCGCCAGCTCCAGCAGGCCAAAACGCGTCTTGGCGATGGTGTAGTCGGCCGCGCGCTGGTGCGCGGCTGGCGTGACGTGGCCCTCGAAATCGGTCGGCACGGCCGCGCGGTGCCGCGCCACGCTGCGGATCTGGCGGCTTGCCAGCCAGACCTTGAGCAGCAGACCCAGCACGAGCGCCGCCGTGAAGGCATAGGTAAACAGCAGCGAAGGGGACAAAAGCGAGGGCATGAGACCGACAAGTTTAGGGCATGGTTCACAATCGCGCCCATGACTGAATCGACCCCCGACACCCCTGCGCAGCTCGCCAAATCCGATCAGAACCTGGTCTGGCTCGACTGTGAAATGTCCGGCCTGGACCCCGAAAAAGAGCGCCTGATCGAGATCGCCATCATCGTCACCGGCCCGCAACTCACCCCGCGTGTGGAGGGGCCCGTGCTGGTCATCCATCAGGACGATGCCTTGCTCGATGCCATGGACGCCTGGAACAAGGGCACGCACGGCAAGAGCGGGCTGACCGACAAGGTGCGCGCGTCCACGCTCAGCGAAGCGCAGGCGGAAGAGGAAATCCTCAAGTTCATCAAGCGCTACGTGCCCAGGAACAGCACGCCGATGTGCGGCAACACCATCGGGCAGGACCGGCGTTTTCTCGTCAAGTACATGCCCAAACTGGAAGCGTATTTCCACTATCGCAACATCGACGTGAGCACGCTCAAGGAACTGGCCAAGCGCTGGAAGCCGCAAGTGGCGGAGTCGTTCAAGAAAGCGCAGAAGCACACGGCCCTGGCCGACGTGCATGAGTCGATCGACGAGCTCGAGCACTACCGCAAGCACTTCCTGAACGTGTGACTGGTGCGTGGGCTCGCTTGCGGGTAAACCCTGATCGTGCGATAATCGCTAACTTGCGCAGAAAAGCGCAAGCCTTGTGCATCTCCCTTCTCACACCGGATGGCTGGCCATCAAGCCAGCGCAAACAATCCACCAAGGCGCTTTTGAACGAGCGCCCTGTTCGCGTCAGATGGTTGATGTTTTCATGAACCACTGATGGCCGCCGCGGTCTTCGCCGTGCGGCTCTTGACACCATGACGAACACCGTATTTCCTGCGGGCGTTGACGCGCCCGTTTCCACCCCCATGGCCGAAAATGGCTTCGGCAGGCTGGGCCTCGCGCCCGAGCTCCTGCAGGCCGTGACCGACCTGGGTTTCACCGAACCGACCACGGTACAGGCGCGCGCCATTCCGCTGGCGATGGGCCACGGCGCAGACCACGCAGGTTTCATCGACCTGATGGTCTCCAGCCAGACCGGCAGCGGCAAGACCGCAGCCTTCCTGCTGCCCGTGCTGCACACCTTGCTGGCCCAGCACGTGCAGGCCAGGGCCAGCGAGCAAGAGGCCTTCGAGCGCGCCTGCGCGCAGGCCGAAGCCAGTGGCCAGCCCCTGCCCAAGCGCCCGAAGCGCAAGAACCCCTTGATGGCACGCCATTTCCAGCCCGCGGTGCCGGGCGCGCTGGTGCTGTGCCCCACGCGCGAACTGGCGCAGCAGGTGGCGCACGATGCGATCGAGCTGGTGCGCCATTGCAAGGGTCTGCGCATCGCCAGCGTCGTGGGCGGCATGCCCTATCAGCGCCAGATCGCGCAGTTGCAAAACGCCAACCTGGTCGTGGCCACGCCCGGGCGCCTGCTCGATCTGCAACGCTCGGGCCAGCTCAGGCTCGAAGAAGTGCAGTTCCTTGTCGTCGATGAGGCCGACCGCATGCTCGATCTCGGCTTTTCCGACGACCTGGCCGAAATCCACCGCCTCACGGCGCATCGGCGCCAGACCATGATGTTCTCGGCCACGCTCGCGCCGCGCATCCAGCAGCTCGCCATGCGCGTGATGCACGAGGGTGGCAGCGGCGTGCAGCGCCTGCAGATCGATACGCCCCAGGAAAAACACGAAAACATCAAGCAGGTGCTGTACTGGGCCGACAACGCCCAGCACAAGCGCGCGCTGCTCGACCACTGGCTGCGTGATGCCGAGATCGACCAGGCCATCGTCTTCGCCAGCACCCAGATCGAGTGCGATGCTCTGGCGGGGGACTTGCAGCAGGCCGGCTTTTCCGCCGTCGCCCTGCATGGCGCGCTGAGCCAGGGCCTGCGCAACCGCCGCCTGATGGCGCTGCGTCGCGGCCAGGTGCAGATTCTCGTGGCCACCGACGTGGCGGCGCGTGGCATCGATGTGCCCACCATCACCCACGTCTTCAACTTCGGACTGCCGATGAAGGCCGAGGACTACACGCACCGCATCGGCCGCACCGGCCGCGCGGGGCGCCAGGGTCTGGCGGTCACGTTCGCCGAGTTCCGCGACCGTCGCCGCATTTTCGACATCGAGGCCTTCACGCGCCAGCCCTTCACCACCGCCGTGGTGCCGGGGCTTGAGCCCACGCAGCGCCCGCCGCAACCCATGCGTGCTGGGCGCCCGGGTGGCGGCAATGGACGCGGGCACGCGGGGCCGCGCGGTGGCTTTGGCGCGCGTCGTGAGGGCGCGGGTTATCGCGCGGGTGGCTCGCGCGAGGACGGGCGGCCGCCCATGCGTGGCGAGGGGCGTGCGCAGCCCGGCGGCATGCGCCGGAGCGGCCCGGCGGCGCCAGGGCGTGAGCGCCCGCGCGCCGAGCGGGGTTTTGCGGCGCGTACGCGCGGCACGCGCTGAACGCATCGATTCAGGCGAAGGGCCGACCACCGCTCAGCGATGGTCGGCCCTTCGCGTTTCAGGCACGGTTTTCTCGCCAATAATCCGCACTCGTCTGGAGTAAGCCATGCCCACTGCACCGTCTTCGGCCACCGATTTCGAACACATGTTCGACCTGGCTCCCGTCTCGCTCTGGCTGGAGGATTACAGCGCGGTGCGCGCGCTGTTCGAACGCTGGCGGGGACAGGGGGTCACGGATGTGGATGCGTTTTTGCGCGAGCACCCCGAGCGCGTGCGCGAATACGGCAGCGCGATCCGCGTGCTCAAGGTCAATCAGCGCTCGCTGGCCCTGTTTGGCGCCGCGGACCAGGCCAAGCTCGTGGCTTCGCTGGACCGTGTCTTTCGCGATGACATGTTCGAGGCCGCCTTGTCCGAAGTGCATCAGTTGTGGAATGGCGCGCAAGAGTTTTCCAACCAGACGGTGAACTACGCGCTCGATGGCAGGCGCCTCGATGTGTTCATTCGCGGGCGCATCCTGCCCGGGCACGAGGCGAACTGGGATCGGGTGCTGGTCTCGCTCGAGGACAACACGCAGGAGCAGCAGGCTCGTCTGCTGCTGCAGCACAGCGAGCGCCAGGCACGCCTGCTGTTCGAGCACTCGCCGGTGTCGCTCTGGGTCGAGGATTTCAGCGCGGTCAAGCGCCTGCTAGACCAGATCCGCGAGCGCGGCATCGTGGACCTGAAGACCTTTCTCAAGGTGCATCCCGAGTTCATCGAACAGTGCATGCGCGAGATCCGCGTGATCGACGTCAATCGCACCACGCTCACGATGTTCGGCGCGCAGAGCCGGCACGCGTTGCTCGCGGGCCTGCACCGGGTCTTTCGCGACGAGATGCTCGACTCGTTTGCCGAGCAGTTGATCGATCTGTGGGAGGGGCGTTTGCTGCAGCAGCGGGAAGTGGTGAATTACACGCTCGCGGGCACGCCGCTGAACATTCACATGCAGTTTGCCGTGCAGGAGGATCACCTGCACGACTGGAGCCTGGTGCTGCTCTCGCTCGTGGACATCACCGCCCGCAAGAAGGCCGAGGCGTATCTCGAATACCTGGGCAAGCACGATGTGCTCACGGGGCTGCGCAACCGGGCGTACTACATCGAGGAGCTCAACCGTCTCACGCGCAAGGGGCCGTGGCCGGTGGCGGTGATCGCGGTGGATCTCAACGGCCTGAAGGCCTTGAATGACGAACAGGGCCATGCGGCGGGCGATGCGGTGCTGCGCCGCGCCGGCGAGGTGCTCGCCAAGGCGGTCGATACCCTGCCCGGGTGCGCGGCACGTATCGGAGGCGATGAGTTTTGCGTGCTGCTGCCCGATGCGGATGAGCGCATGACGCAGGCCTTGCTGGAGCGCGTGGTCAGCCTGCAGGAGCTGAACAACCAGTACTACCCGGGCCAGCCGCTGAGTCTGGCCATGGGAACGGCGGTGGCGCACGAGGGCGAATCGCTCGAGGCGGTGGTTCATCGCGCCGATCAGGCCATGTATACCTCCAAGGCACGCTATTACGAGGCGCAGGAAGTCAACCGGCGCCAGCGCTGAGGCTGCGCTCCGGCGCCTTCAGACGAAATGGCGCCCGATCTCGGGCCAGCGCCGGTGCAGGTAGATCCAGGCCAGCAGGCCGACGAGCATCAGCAGCAGCGACGCCACGGCCAGCCACACCGTGGAGTGCATCACGAGTGGCGCGATCACCCCGGCAACGAAGCCGTTGGCGGTGGAGCCGACGAACATCTGCAGCGACGAGGCCATGCCGCGGCGCGAGGGCACGAGATCGAGTACCAGCAGCGTGATCACCGGCACCATCAGCGCCCAGCCGAACGAGAAGATGCAGATCGGCAGCAGCGCCCAGGCCACATGCGGGGTGAACAGCAGATTGGCCGCGAGGTTGATGAGTTCCATCGCCACCATGATCACGAAGCCGTGGCGGATCTGGTGCTTGGGCAGTACGCGCCCCGCCATGCGCCCGCTGATCCAGGCGCCGCCCATGATGCCGCCGATGTTCAGAAGGAAGAACCAGAAGAACTGGCCGGGCTGCAGGTGCAGGTGCTCGCCCAGGAAGGCGGGCGCCGCGAGGATGTAGAGGAACATGCCGTTGAACGGCACGCCGCTGGCCAGTGCCAGCAAAATGAAGCGCGGATTGGCGATCAGCTCCCAGTAACCCTGCAACAGGGGCACAAGGCGCAGCGGCTGGCGCCGCTGCGGCGGCAGGGATTCGGGAAGCGCCTGCCAGATGGTGGCCAGCAGCAGCACCGCGACGATGGTGAGAAACCAGAACACGCTCTGCCAGGGCAGATGCTCGGAGAGCCACCCGCCCATCATCGGAGCGATCGCTGGCGCGATGCCGAAGAAGATCGTGACCTGGCTCATGACGCGCTGGGCCTGCGCGGGAGCGAACAGGTCGCGGATGACCGCGCGCGAGACGACGATGCCGCCCCCGGCCGAGAGGCCTTGCACCGCGCGAAAGAAAATCAGCCAGCCGCTGCTGGGTGCGAGGGCGCAGCCGGCCGAGGCGAGCGTGAAGATGGACAGGCTCCACAGCACGATGGGGCGGCGCCCGAAGCTGTCGGACAAGGAGCCGTGGAACAGTGCCATGAAGGCGAATGCGAACAGATAGGCGGAGAGCGTTTGCTGCATCTCCAGGGGCGTGGCGTCCAGGCCGCGTGCGATGGCCGAGAACGCGGGCAGGTAGGTGTCGATGGCAAACGGCCCGAGCATGCCCAGCAGCGCCAGCAGCACGGAAAGCACCCACCTCGGGCCGCGCCAGGTCACGGGGGCGTTGGAATGCATGAACGGGCTTTCTGACGCGCCAAGTGCAAGGCGTGTCCGCAAGGTTTGTACATCGGCTGGCGACATTTTCTCGCCGGGCGATGAAACAAAAAACCCGCCATGGCACTATGCTTGGCGGGTGAGATGTGTTCTGGTGGGCCCTGTAGGGATCGAACCTACGACAAACGGATTAAGAGTCCGCTGCTCTACCAACTGAGCTAAGAGCCCGAGCGCTTCAAACGCTGAGAGCGGAATTATGCACCAAATTTTGGTGATTCCGGGCGATGATTTTGAGGAGACTGCCTGATGCCGGATGCGATCCATGGTGACCCCGCGTGGCTGGAGCGCATGTACAACGCGCGCGCCGCAGTGCCCGGGCACGTGGAGATTCTGCAGCGCTGGGCCAGCGATTCGGCCACCGCGCGCGCCGCATCGACCTGCCACCTCGACGTGCCCTATGGCCAGCGGTCCAGCGAGCGGCTGGACATTTTCCCGGGCGAGCCGCAGCGCGCGCCCGTGCTCGTGTTCGTGCACGGCGGATGGTGGCGCTCGCTGGACAAGTCGGACTACTCCTTCGTGGCACCCGCCTTCGTCGCCCGGGGCGCCTGTGTCGTCATGGTGAACTACGCGCTGTGTCCGGGCACGGCCGGGCAGCCCGTCACCCTGCCTTTCATCGTGCGTCAGCTGGAGCAGGCCCTGGCGTGGCTCTGGACGCATGTGGCCGACTATGGCGGCAACCCCGGGAATATCACGCTCGTGGGGCACTCGGCGGGAGGGCACCTGGCGGCGTTGCTGCTGGCGAGCGCCTGGCCGCTACTCTCCCGGCGCCTGCCCGCCGTGCTGGTGCGCAAGGCTCTGGCGATTTCCGGTGTGTACGACCTCACGCCCATCAGGCGCACGCCCTTCCTGCAGCGGGATCTGCACCTGACCGGGCAGCAGGTGATGCGTCTGAGTCCGGCGCTGCTGCCCGCGCCCCGGGAGGCACACCTGCACTGCGTTGTGGGCGGCAACGAGAGCGAGGAATTCAAGCGTCAGTGCGGCCTGATGCGGCAGGCCTGGGGCTCGCACTACGCGCTGCGCGCCGACGTGCTGCCGGGCATGCACCACTACAGCATCGTGGAGTCCCTGGCCGACCCGGGCGGCGAGGTGCACCAGATGGCGGTCAACCTGCTGCGCCTGTGATCCTGTTCACCAGCCCGCGAAGGGCGGGGGGCCTCACATGAGCAGGTGTTCGCCCGCGTTGTCGCCGCCCAGGATCACGTAGTTCACCTTGCGGATGTCCAGCAGCTTGTTGCCGCCTGAATAGCTGATCGAGCTCTGGATGTCCTGCTCCATTTCGGTGAGCGTGTCGGCGAGCTTGCCCTTGATGGGCTCGAGGATGCGCTTGCCTTCGACGTGGCGGTACTCGCCCTTGTTGAAGTCGCTCGCGGAGCCGTAGTACTCCTTGTAGAGTTCGCCGTCCACTTCCACCGTCTTGCCGGGAGACTCTTCGTGCCCGGCGAAGAGCGAGCCCACCATGACCATGGTCGCGCCAAAGCGCACGCTCTTGGCGATGTCGCCGTGGCTTCGGATGCCGCCGTCGGCGATGATGGGCTTGGTGGCCACGCGCGCGCACCATTTGAGCGCCGAGAGCTGCCAGCCGCCGGTGCCGAAACCGGTCTTGAGCTTGGTGATGCAGACCTTACCCGGGCCGATGCCGACCTTGGTGGCGTCCGCGCCCCAGTTCTCCAGGTCGATCACAGCCTCGGGCGTGCCGACGTTGCCCGCGATCACGAAGGTCTGCGGCAGGTGTTCCTTGAGGTAGCCGATCATGTCGCGCACGCTGTCGGCGTGGCCGTGGGCGATGTCGATGGTGACGTATTCGGGGGCGATCCCCTCGGCCTTGAGCCGGTCGACCGTGTCGCGATCCGCCTGCTTGACGCCCAGCGAGATCGAGGCGAAGCACCCGGCCGCGCGCATGTCGCGCACGAACTGCACGTTGTCCAGGTCGAAGCGGTGCATCACGTAAAAATAGTCGTGCCGCGCGAGCCAGATGCAGATGGTCTCGTCCACCACGGTTTTCATGTTCGCCGGCACCACGGGCAGGCGAAAGCGCCGCCCGCCCAGCTCGATGCCCGTGTCGCATTCCGAGCGGCTTTGCACGCGGCACTTGCGCGGCAGCAGCAGGATGTTGTCGTAGTCGAAGATTTCCATGAGGTTCCAAGCTCCTGTGGGTAGGCGCGGCCGACTGATTTCGGCTGCGCGGGGCGCTTGGCCTGAAGACCGGTTTCGCGGATGGACCGGTGGCTGCGGCCTCATCGAACCCCGCCGTGCGCGGGCACAAAAAACCGGGCGTCAAGAAACTTGGGCCCGGTGCGCGATTGTAGGTCTTTTGCCCGGGTTGTGGTGCTCACTCGTCCTGCGCTGCGTGCATGCAGGCGATGATGGCGCGGGTGGCGATGCGCTCGAGCGCCTGCATGTCCGGGCCTTCGGGTGCGGCCATGCAGGCGTGGGCCACCAGACCGTAGAGGAGGGTTTGCGCGCCCAGGGCGGCGGTGGCCGGGCTGTGCCCCTCGGGCCAGTCGCTCGCGGTCTCGATTGCGTGCGCCCAGGCCTGCACGAAGCGCTCGTACATCGCGAGGTAGGCCTGCAGGCTGGAAAAGTGACGCTCCAGCAGGTAGTGCGCGGCCCACTCCCGGGGGGTGCGCTGGTGGCGCGCGAGCACGGCCCGCACGATGGCCTGCATCATTTCGGCCAGCGGCGCGCCTTCGTGCTCGGCGCCTGCGCCGCGCAGCGCCGCCAGCAGCGCCTTGCTGCGCAGGTGCAGGCTCACGCGGGCCAGATCGTCCATGCTGCTGTAGTAATCGTAGAAGCTGCCGATGGCCGTGCCCGCGACGAGCGAGACCTCGCGCACCGTGACGGCGGCATAGCTGCGCCGCTCCACCAGAACCTGAACAAAGGCCTCGCGCAGGGCGCGCGCGGTGTGGCGTGCGCGCTCCTGTCGCGGCCTGCGGCGCGTGCCCGGCGCGGCGGCTGGCGCGCGTTTGCGCGCGGCCGTGGCAGGGGAGGTTCTGGAGGGTTTCATGGACCGTCGAATCCGAACATGTTTCGTGACTGTGCCGCCTAGAATTTTTCTGTGTTGCCGACGGGTTTGTGGGGGCCTCCCGCGGACCGGCCGGAGCTTGAACAAAACCGCCATCCGGGCCGGGACCGGGTGGCATCACAGGAGAAGCGCATGTTGGGAATCCACCCGGACAATCAGGTGCCGGAACTCAAAGACTACAACCTCTACACCAGCGACCCGCTGCTGCAGGCCGCGGTGCAGCGCGGCGACGCGACCTGGCGCACGCAGGAACTCGTGCGCCAGGGTGCCGAGTATGGCGCGGCCGACACCTTGCGCGCGGGGGAAGAGGCCAATACGCACCTGCCCGAGCTGCACATCTATTCCCCGATGGGCGCGCGCATCGACGAGGTGCGCTTTCACCCGGCGTGGCACCGCATGATGGCCATCGCCCGGCGCAACGGCATCTGCAACCTGCCGATGTTCGATGCGCGGCCCTCGGCCTGGGTGGCGTATGGCGCGTCGATCTACATGCACTGCCAGGTCGAGGCCGGCTCCACCTGCCCGAGCACGATGACCAAGGCGAGCATTCCCCTGTTGAGAAAGAACGCCCCGCTCTGGGCTCAGCTCGAATCCAAGCTCGCTTGCAGCGAATACGACGCGCGTGACGTGGTTTTCCTGGACAAGCCCGCACTCACCATCGGCATGGGCATGACCGAGAAGCAGGGCGGCAGCGACCTGCGCACCAACACCACCACGGCCGTGGCCGCCGGCAGCGGCGCCTGGGGCGATGAATACCTGATCAACGGCCACAAATGGTTCTTCTCGGCGCCCATGTGCGATGGGCATCTGGTGCTGGCCAACGCCTTCGAGGGTGGCCTGACGTGCTTTTTCGTGCCGCGCTGGCGCCCGGATGGCACGAAGAACGGCGTGCACATCCTGCGCCTGAAGGACAAGGTGGGCGACCGCTCCAACGGCAGCGGCGAGGTGGAATTCCATGACGCCTGGGGCGTGCGCGTGGGCGAGCTCGGGCGCGGCATCGCCACGACGGTGGAGATGGCCAGCCAGACGCGCCTCGACTGCGCGCTTGCGGGTGCGGGCCTGATGCGCCAGGCGCTGGTGCAGGCGCTGCACCATGCGCGCCACCGCTTTGCGTTCGGCAAGGCGCTGGCGGACCAGCCGGCCATGACCGTCCTGCTGGCCGACATGGCGCTGGAGGCGCAGGCCGCGCTCCTGCTGGCGATGGATCTGGCCGAGCGCCATGGCAGCGATGAAGCCGCCGACGTGACGTGGCGGCGCATCCTCACCCCGGCGGCCAAGTTCTGGAACTGCAAGCGCTCGGTGGCCTTCACGGGCGAGGCGATGGAAGTCTTTGGCGGCAATGGCTACGTGGAAACCGGCCCCATGGGGCGGCTCTTCAGGCAGGCGCCGGTCAATTCGATCTGGGAGGGTTCGGGCAACGTGATGTGCCTGGATGTGCTGCGCGCCGTCTCGCGCGAGCCGCAGGCGGCGTTGCAGCTGCTGCAGGATCTGCGCGCGCAACTGGGCGCCGAGCCGCGCGTGGCAGCACGCCTCGATGGTCTGCAGGCCGCCTTGCGCGACCCCGAGCAACTGGCGCGGCGCGCGCGCTGGTTCGCGCAGGAGCTGGTGCTGGTGGCGCAGGCCGCCCTCATGCTGCGCCATGCGAGCGCGCAGGCCGCCACGGCCTTCGTCGCCAGCCGCTTCGGCGGCGACTGGGGCATGGTGCTGGGCGCCAACTGCGGTACCAGCGATCCGGCGGCGCTGTTGCGTGAAGCCTGGGTCGAGTGAGTGCCTGAAAGGGATTTTCATGCAAGGAGACCCGTCAAGATGATCGATTTCGTTTCGGTGCTGGACCAGCACGCACGCACCCGAGGCCATGAGCTGGCCTTGCGCGCCGAAGGGCGCGACTGGACTTACGCGCAACTGGCCGAGCAGACGCGCCGCGCGGCGCGCGTGCTGGCCGGCGTGGGCGTGGTGGCGGGCGAGCGCATCGCCATCTTCACGCTGAACACGCCGGGGTTCGTGTTTGCGCTCTTCGGCGCGTGGCGCCTGGGCGCGGCCGTGGTGCCGGTGAACCACAAGCTGCAGGCGCCGGAGGTGCAGTACGTGCTGCAACACAGCGGCGCGCGCGTGGCCGTGGTCGACGCCGCCCTCGCGCCCGTGGCGCGGCGCGTGCAGACCGGGGTGCGTTGGCTCGCGACGGCGGGCGACGCCGAGGGCTGGGCGTCGCTCGATGCGCTGATGGCTCAGGCCGAGCCGTATGGGGATGAGCATCCCGCGCCGGCGGGCGATGTCCTGGCCGAGGTCCTCTACACCTCGGGCACCACGGGCCGGCCCAAGGGCTGCCTGCACAACCACGCCAATCTGTTCCAGACCGCGGTGTGCGCGGCGGCATCGGTCTCGCTCACGCCATCGGACCGGGTGCTCACGGCCATGCCCATCTGGCATTCGTCACCGCTCAACAACTGGTTCCTGGGCGCGCTGCTGATTGGCGCCGCCAATGTCCTGCTGCGCGAATACACGCCGCAGGCGTTTGCCGACGCGCTGGTGCGCGAGCGCATCACCTTCACCTTCGGCGCGCCAATCGCCTTGCTCGCGCCGCTGCAGGTGGTGGCGGGCATAGGTGAATATGACTTCGGCGCAATGCGCATGTGGGCCTGTGGTGGCGGGCCGCTGAGTGCCGACAACACCCGGCGCCTGATGGCGGGTTACCGTACCAGCCGCCTGATGCAGGTTTATGGCATGACCGAATCGGGGCCCCTGGGCGCGGTGCTCTATCCCGAGGAGGCCGAGCGCAAGGCGGGCTCCATCGGCCGTTGTGGCAACCCCGGCGTACTGCTGCAACTGCGCCGTCCCGATGGCCGCTTGTGCGCGGCGGGGGAAGTGGGCGAGATCCACCTGCGCAGCGCGCCAATGATGCAGGGCTATCTGGACGACCCTCAGGCCACCGCGGCGGCGTTTACCGAGGACGGCTGGTATCGCAGCGGCGATCTGGCGCGCATCGACGAAGAGGGTTACATGTTCATCGTCGATCGCATGCGCGACATGATCGTGACCGGCGGCGAGAACGTCTACTCCAGGGAAGTCGAAGACGCGCTCTCGGGGCATCCCGATGTGGCACAAGTGGCCATCATTGGCCGTCCGCATCCGGACTGGGGCGAGACGGTGACGGCCATCGTCGTGCCCAAGCCGGGTGTGGCGCTGCGGGAAGATGAACTCAAGCAGTTCTTGGAGCCGCGCCTGGCGCGCTACAAGATTCCGCGCATCTACGAGTTTCGCGCCGAACTGCCCTGCACGCCCAGCGGCAAGGTTCAGAAGCACCTGTTGCGTCACGTAGCGTCCATCTGACACGGGAGCATCCGGGCATTTTTACAATGCCCGGATGTTTCCTGATTCGTCCGTGCCGGCTGCTGCCGCGCCCTTGCTCGCCCACCTCAACCCCGAGCAGCTCGCTGCCGTCACGCTGCCCGCGGGCCATGCGCTGATTCTTGCCGGCGCAGGTTCGGGCAAGACGCGCGTGCTCACCACGCGCATCGCCTGGCTGCTGCAGACCGGGCAGGCGTCGCCCGGCGGCATCTTGGCCGTCACCTTCACCAACAAGGCCGCGAAGGAGATGCTCACGCGCCTCGCCGCGATGCTGCCGATCAGCGTGCGCGGCATGTGGATCGGCACCTTCCACGGTCTTTGCAACCGCATGCTGCGCGCGCACCACAAGCTGGTCGATCTGCCGCAGACTTTCCAGATCCTGGATGCGCAGGACCAGCTTTCGGCCGTCAAGCGCCTGCTCAAGGCGTACAACGTCGACGAAGAGCGCCACCCGCCCAAGCAGGTCGCGTGGTTCATCAATGGCTGCAAGGAAGAGGGGCTGCGCCCGGCGGGCGTGCCCGCGCCCAATGAAGAGACGAAAAAGCGCGTGGAGCTTTACCAGCTCTACGAGGCGCAGTGCCAGCGCGAGGGCGTGGTCGATTTCGCCGAGCTGCTGCTGCGCTCGTACGAGTTGCTGCGCGACAATGACCCCGTCCGCGCGCACTACCAGCGGCGCTTCGCGCACATCCTGGTCGATGAATTCCAGGACACCAACCGCCTGCAATACCTGTGGCTCAAGCAGCTCGCGGGCGACGTGGTCGATGGGCGGCTGGTGACCCAGGGCAGCGTGATGGCCGTGGGCGACGACGACCAGAGCATCTACGCCTTTCGCGGCGCGCGCGTGGGCAACATGCAGGACTTCGTGCGCGAGTTCGGCGTGGGCCGGCAGATCAAGCTGGAGCAGAACTACCGCTCCTACTCCAACATCCTGGACAGCGCCAACGCGCTGATCGCGCACAACAGCCGGCGCCTGGGCAAGAACCTGCGCACCGAGCAGGGGCCGGGCGAGCCGGTGCGCATCCACGAGGCCGAGAGCGACCTGATGGAGGCGCGCTGGCTGGTCGATGAAGTCCGTGCGCTGGCGGCGGGCGGCATGGCGCGCCAGCAGATCGCGGTGCTCTACCGCAGCAATGCGCAAAGCCGGGTCCTCGAATCCCAGCTCTTCAATGCGGGCGTGCCCTACCGCGTCTATGGCGGCCTGCGCTTTTTCGAGCGCGCCGAGATCAAGCATGCGCTGGCCTACCTGCGCCTGCTGGAGAACCCGCACGATGACACCAGCTTTGCCCGCGTGGTGAACTTTCCGCCGCGCGGCATCGGCGCGCGCACGCTGGAGACCTTGCAGGACAGCGCGCGCGCCAGCGGCTGCTCGCTCTGGGATGCGGTGAGCAGCGTGCCGGGCAGCGCGGGCGCGAAGCTCGGCGGCTTCGTCGCTCTGATCGACGTGATGCGCGAGCGCAGCCAGGGGCAGACGCTGCGCGCCATCATCGAGCAGGTCATCGATGAAAGTGGCCTGGCCGCGCACTACCGCCAGGACAAGGAGGGCGAGGACCGGCTGGAAAACCTGCAGGAGCTGGTGAGCGCGGCCGAGAGCTTCGTGATGCAGGAGGGCTTTGGCCGCGACGCGGTGGCGTTGCCGCTCGATGAGCAGATGGCCACGCTCAGCCAGAGCCCGGCGAGTCAGGGGCTGAATCCGGACGTGCCCATGGATGGCACGGTGATCGACGAGCCCACGGGCGAGACGCTCTCGCCGCTCGTGGCCTTTCTCACGCACGCGGCGCTGGAGGCGGGCGACAACCAGGCGCAGGCCGGGCAGGACGCGGTGCAGCTCATGACCGTGCACGCGAGCAAGGGGCTGGAGTTCGATGCGGTCTTCATCTGCGGGCTCGAAGAAGGTCTGTTTCCGCACGAGAACGCGATGAGCGACCGCGATGGCCTGGAGGAAGAGCGCCGCCTGATGTACGTGGCCATCACCCGCGCGCGAAAGCGCCTGTACCTGAGCCACGCGCAGGTGCGCATGCTGCACGGGCAGACGCGCTACAACGTCGCGAGCCGCTTTTTCGATGAACTGCCCGAAGGCGCGCTCAAGCGCCTCACGCCACGGCGCAACATGCTGGGGCTGTCTGCTCCCGATAGAGAAGCTGCTTACGCCCGGCAGTCAGGCGCTGCAGGCGGATTTGGCATTGATCTTTCAGCCTTGGGGGCAGGGGGCGCACCGACGCGCAAGGAGCCACCCGCGCACGGCATTTCCCAGGGCGTGCGGGTCTTTCACGCCAAGTTCGGTGAAGGCAAGGTGCTGGCCGTGGAAGGCGCCGGCGATGATGCGCGCGCACAGGTGGCATTCGGGCGCCACGGCACCAAGTGGCTGGCGCTGGCGGTGGCCAGGCTCACAGTGATCGAGTAGGGCTGACGTGCGCCGCCTCTCCCCTTTCGAGCCGCTCGTGATGCTGGGCACGGTGGTGCAGTGGCTGGTGCTGGCGATGGCCACGGGCGCGCTCGTGGGCACGGGCTGCAGCCTCTTTCTCGGGGCCTTGTTCATGACCGAGGGGCGGGTGTACGACGCGCCCTGGTGGGTGCTGGCACTGCTGCTGCCGCTGGGGGGCCTGGCCAATGGGCTGCTGCTGCACTACGCGTGGGAAAAGCGCCGCGGCGACTTGAACGACGAGCCCATCGTCGCGGTCAATGAACAGGCCGGGCGCATGCCCATCACCACGCTCTGGGTCAAGCCCGTGGCGGCGCTCATCACACTGGGCTGCGGCGGCTCAGCCGGCAAGGAGGGGCCGTGCTCGCACATCGGCGCGAGCGTGGCGGCCGGGATGGGGCAGGCGCTCAGGCTCAATGCCGAGCTGCGCAAGCGGCTCGTCGCGTGCGGCGTGAGCGCAGGCTTTGCCAGCGTGTTCGGCACGCCCATCGCGGGGGCGATCTACGGTGTGGAGATGCTGGCGATCGGACGCATCCGGCACGACTTTCTCTTTCCCGGCATCGTGGCGGGCGTGACCGCCTTTGTCGTGAGCCGCTGGTGGGGCGTGCCGTACCCCGAGTTTTCGATCGGGTTCGACGCGCGCTTCACGCTGCTGTTGTTTCTCAAGACGGTGCTCGTGGGCGTGCTCTGCGGCCTGGCGGCGCTGGTGTTCGTCGAGCTGCATCGCGGCGTGCGCACGGCCTTCGCCTGGCTGCATTGGCGCACCGGGCTGTGGCCGCCGCTGGCGCCCCTGCTGGGCGGCGTGTTGGTTGCCGCGCTGGTGCTGGTGGCGCCCACGGACTTTCTGGGCCTGTCGCTGCCCGTCATGGACCGCGCCCTGGCGGGCGAGAGCGTGCCCGTGCTGGGCTTTCTGTGGAAGGCGCTGCTGGTGGCGCTGACGCTGGGCTCGGGGTTTTACGGCGGCATCGTCACGCCGCAGTTCGTGATCGGCGCCGTCGCGGGCGGCGCGTGCGCGCCGCTGCTGGGCCTGGCTCCGGCGCAAGGCGCGGCCGTGGGTCTGGTGGCGGTGGTCGCGGCGGCATCGAACACGCCGGTGGCCGCGCTCATCATGGGCGTGGAGCTGTTTGGCGCGGGCTCCATCTGGTATGTGGCCGGGGCGTGCGCGGCGGCCTACCTCGTGATCGGGCACCGCAGCGTCTATCCGGCGCAGCATCTGGCCTACGCCAAATCGGCCTGGATCGTGGCCTCGCCCGATGAGCCCGTGGGCAACGAGAAGGTGCAGCTGTCCTACGGGCTGCTGCGCTGGTGGGGCGATCGGCTGCACCAGGCGCGGCGCTGGCGTGACCGGCGGTCGAAACGGCCATGAAGATCATGTTTTCCGGGTCACCGCCGCGGCGCCCCGTCCGGTGCCCACGCTCGCGCCTGACGAGCGCCGCTCATTCCTGCAGACGCATCTGCGACGCCGTGCCCGTGAGGTAACCCACGGCAGCGCCGGACTTGCCCTTGTAGTTGGCCTTGAGCAGCGGCTCCAGCGTATCCTGCACCGTCTTGTGGATGCCACCCCAGTCACCGGGGTGCTGGAAGTTGCTCATGATGTAGGTCCAGCCGTTGATCTCATCGACGGCGTGCAGGCCGGTGGACTCGCCGCCCGCGGGGATGGACATGAGGCGCGCGAGCTGCCGGGTGTCCACGTTGTAGGCCCACAGGAAGTTGTTCACGTGCTGGCTGCTGTCCTCGCCGATGAACAGGGTGCGCAGCTTCTCCGAGAACTTGAGGTTGTCCGGGTTGGCCATCTTGTCGGGATTGGCGGTGTTGCCCAGTGCGTCGGGCTTGAAGGTCTTGCCGTCGGTGTCGAGCAGGTCTTCGCCCAGCAGCAGCGGCGCGATGTCCACCGGCATCCAGTCGCTGGCGATGACGGCGCCCGCCGTGTCCTTGAGCCCGCCCTTGAGGTTCAGCGCCATGACGCCGCCCGCCTTGAGCTGCCTGGGCACCGAAATGCCGTTGCCCGGGACGTTCGCCTTGTCGCCGGCGACCATCGATTTCTCTATGTTCTGCAAGGCGGAGTACGCCACCTTGTCCCTGGCATTGACGGTCGTGCCTTCCATCTTGCTGAAGCCCATGCTGGCACCCACGAAGGCGGCGTAGCGGTGCGTTTCCAGGAAGGCGGCGGCCTTTTCCATGCCCGGCATGATCTTGATCCACTCGGTCTTGCCGTTGGCGACGATCCTGGTGTACCTGGCATCGGCAGGGTCGCTCGGTTTCACGTCCATGATGTCGACGGGCTGGATGCCGCCATCGACCAGGGCACGGATTTCAGCGCTGGTGGCGGAGCCGAGCTTGATCCAGGTCAGCGCAGCCGCGGGGGAGCCGATCTTGGTGAAATCGGTGCTGCCGCCCACCTTGGCCACGTAGAGCGAGCCCGAGGACAGATCTTTCTCCTTGTCGGCGACGAACACGAAATAGGCGCTGTTGGTGGCGTCGTCGCCCATCAGCGTGGTGCGCTGGTCGGGCATGACCTGCACCAGCTCGTGCGAGATGCGGCCCATGCAGTAGTGCTTCTTGATGGAGGCGGTGCCGTCCACGTGGACGGTCACTTCCGGCATGTGGCCGTAGTGGTAGGGGTTGGCCTTGGTGGCGTCGCCGTACAGGTTCTGGCTGTAGGCCTTGAACATGGTGTTGCTGGCGATGCTGAAGGCGTCGGGTTCGTACTCCTCGCTCGACAGGTGCGTGCCCCAGGGCGAGAGGCTGGCGCCGCAGGTGATCCACAGGCCGTTGACGGACGACGTGTCCACGTTGTGGTACTTGACCAGCGAAAGCCTGCCGGTCTTCTCGTCCTGGTCCAGCGTGAGCACGGCGACCGGCGAAGGCAGCTTGCCGTACATGTCGGTCTTGCCGTCCTGCGCCCAGGTGGTGTACTCGAACTGCACCACGGCGAACACGGGTTTGCCCTTGACGCCCTCCACCTTGGCGCCGGGCACGGTGAGCAGCGAGGTGCCGTCGGGCGAGTCGGAGAAGAACTGGCGCTCCTGGCCGGGCACGGTGGCGTCGATCAGGGGCTGGTTGTGGATGTCGTAATAGCCGCCGGCCAGCAGCTTGCCGCCCTTGCCGTCGGCGACCATGTCGCCCGTGATGAAGAAGGGCTGGTAGGCCAGCGTGAATGTCTGCGTGGAGTCGTCGTCGTACGTGACCTTGAGCGCAGAGCCGACGGCCGTGGTGGCCATGGCGGGCGGATGGGCCAGCGTGGGCGCCGCCATGGCCGTGAAGCTGGCCGACTTGAACGTGAGCGCGCCGCCGTTGTCGCTGCCGCCGCATGCGGCCAGCAGGCCGGCGGAGGAGGCTCCGGCGCCCAGAGGCAGCAGTGGCATGCTGGTCAGCAGTCGCAGCGTCTTGCGGCGGGTGATCAGGGGAGTGTGGGGCATGGGCTTTCCTGAAGGATGTGGAATGTCCGGCAAGGCCCGGCGCCGAAGGGTGCCGGGGCGCGCGGATGAAAAGAAAAGCAGCCGCGGCTGTTTTCTTCAACCTGATCCTAGGAAGCCGATGTGACGGGTGTATGACGGGCGGTTGACACGCAGGTGCCCGTGGGCGTGCCCGCCCGCGCACCGCCCGCGGCGCTTCAGTCGGGCGTGGCGTTGGTGGGCGCGTCGGGCGGCTCGAAGCAATCGCGAAAGCTGAACACCACCGAGCAGAAGAACATCGCGGCGAGCGCGATGGCCGTGGTCACCAGCAGGCTCGTGATCATTCCCGTGCCCATGCCCAGCTCGCTCGCCACGGTGAGCACCAGGCTCACCACGATGCCGGTTGCCATGAACACGCCCGCCCAGCCCAGGCCGTAGACGGTGAACGCGCCGAGGTTGCGCAGGCAGGCGATGAGGCTGAAGAACATGGCCTTCAGGGGCGGCACGCCCCACCAGTGCACGAGGCCGGGCGCATGCCAGAACAGCAGCGACAGCGGCAGGTACAGGAGCACCGACAGCCACATCGCGGTTTCGAATTCCGGGGATTCGGCCATTTCCCGGGTCAACTGGGCCGTGCCCATGTACACGCGGGCGAATTCGCCGCCATCGATCAGCGCCGACAGCGCGAGCACCAGCAGAAAGCACCCGGCGTAGAGCAGCCCCAGCACCACCAGGTCGCGCGCGCGTTCGCGGCCGCTGCGCAGCGCCGCCATCAGCAGCGCCGGGACGGGCTGCTTGCCCAGGTGCGTTTGCGCGGCCGCCACCATCATCAGGAGCGTGACGAACGGGATCATCGCCAGCGCCAGCACCGTGCCCACGATGGGCAGCAGGGTCACCACCGAGATGCAGCCCATGCACAGGAAGAACAGCGCGGTCAGCGCCATGGGCTGGCGCCAGAACACGCGCGCGCCAAGGCGCACCCAGAGAAGGCCGGTGCGTGCGGGAACGAGTTGAAGTTTCATGCGATGAAATCGGTCGGGGCGCGGCGACTGTAACCCAGCGCACCCGCCGGGGCCGCCTGTCGGCACTACAGCCGTATCGGATGCATCACGCGCTCGCGCAGCACGCGCTCGAAGTGCGTCGGGTCGTGGGGCTGGAGCATCTGGGCGTCGCGCGGCAGGTGGAAATCCCACAGCCGCGACATCCAGAACCGCAGAGCGCCCGCGCGCAGCATGGCGGCGAGCAGGGGCCGCTCGTGCGCGGTGAGCGGGCGCACGCGCTGGTAGGCCGCGAGCAGCGCGTCGAAGCGGGCCGCATCGTGTCGCCCCGTGCTCAGGTCGATGCACCAGTCGTTGAGCGCCACCGCAAGGTCGAAGAGCCAGGTGTCGACACCGGCAAAGTAGAAGTCGAAGATGCCCGTGAGCACCTCGCCATCGAACAGCACGTTGTCGCGAAACAGGTCGGCATGCACCGGCCCGCGCGGCAGGGCCGCGTAGCCCGAGCTTTGCGCGACGTGGTTCTGGTAGGCCAGTTCGGCCTGCAGCAGCTGGGCCTGCGTGTCGTTCAGGTGTGGCAGGACCAGCGGGGCCGTGTCGTTCCACCACGCGAGGCCCCGCAGATTGGGCTGCTCGCGCTCGTAGTCCAGCCCGGCCAGGTGCATGCGCGCCAGCATGCTGCCCAGCGCCGCGCAATGCCGCTCGGTGGGCGCGAGCTGGCTGCTGCCCGCCAGTCGCGTGGCCAGCGCGGCCGGCTTGCCGGCCAGGGTGAAGAGGATGTCGCCCTGCGCGTCGCTCTGCGGATCGGGCACCGGAATGCCCGCGTGCGCCAGATGCTTCATCAGGTGCAGGTAAAACGGCAGCTGCGCGGCCGTGAGGCGCTCGAACAGCGTGAGCACGTACTGCCCCTCGGTGCTGGTGAGGAAGTAGTTGGTGTTTTCGATGCCGCCCTGGATGCCGCGCAGCTCCACGAGCGAGCCCAGACGCAGCTCACCCAGCAGGCGGCTGGCCTCGGCTTCGGAGACGGGCGTGAAAACGGCCATGGAACGGGCGCGGCGCAGCCGGACGGGTCGGGTGGCGCGAGCTCAGAAGTGGCCGAGGTTCCACACGCGCGCGCCATCGTTCGGGCGCACCTGGTAGGAGGGCACGTCGCCCCCGACCTTGGGTTGCACGGTGATGGACTTCGTTTCTCCGCCCACGCGCAACTCATCCACGCGGCTGCCCGCGTCTTCCACGACGATGCGCTCGATGCGCTGGCCGTGGTCTCTCTCCACTTGCTCTTGTTGCGGGAGCTGGCTGCCCTTGTCGGACGCCGTGTTGGAGGCGTTTTGAGCAGGATTCTGCGCCAGCACCGCGGTGCTGGCGAGAGTGGCGAGGGCAAGAAGGAGAAGGGCGCGCATGGTGACAGCGATTGTAGGCGGCGGCGCCGCCCTCAGCGTCCGGCCGCCTCGCTGTCCACCGCCTTGCGCACGACCTGGTAGAAGGCCTCGCGCTCGGCCTTGAATTCGGCGCCGCTGGCGCTGGGCCAGTCGGCGTTGGTGGCGATCACGAGCTGGCGCGCCGGGTCGATGAAGATGCCCTGGCCGAAGATGCCGCGCGCGGCGAAGCTGCCGTCGTCGTACGTCCACCACTGGTAGCCGTAGCCGTGACCGGGGTCGCCGATGTCGGCCCGTTTGGTGGTGGCGGCGCGCAGCCAGCCATCGGGCACGATGCTCTGGCCCTGGACCATCGCGCCCTCCAGGATGAACTGCCCCATGCGCGCGAAGTCGCGCGAGGCCGCCTGCAGGCAGCAGCCGCTGATTTCCTTGCCGGTTTTCGACAGCAGCCAGGTGGCCTGCTGCTGCATGCCCGCGGGCTGCCAGATCTTTTCCTGCAGGTATTGCGCCAGCGGTTTCTTGATCGCCGCCATCAGCATCACGCCCACGAGGTTGGTCTCGCCCGTGCTGTAGTTCCAGCGCTCGCCGGGCGGCGCGGCGCGCGGGAGCTTGCGCATGTAGCTCACGAGTGCGTCCACGCCGGGTTCGGGCACGTGGTTGTTGAAGCGCGCGACGTCGGAATGGGGGTCGCCGTAGTCCTCGTTCCACTTGACGCCCGAGGTCATGGTGAGCAACTGCCTCACGGTCACGTCGTCGTAGGCCGAGCCCTTCATGTCGGTGAGGTAGTCGCTCACCTTGTCGTCCATGCTCTTGATCAGGCCGTCCTTGAGCGCCGCGCCCACCAGCGTCGAGGTGAAGGACTTGGCCACCGAGAAACTCGTCCAGCGCCCGCTCGCGTCGAAGCCCAGGCCGTAGCGCTCCAGGCGCAGCTTGCCGTCCTGCAGGATCAGCACGGCGGCGCTGTGCTGGTGCGCCATGTAGGCGTCGAGGTCGAAGTCGAGCTTGAGCGGCTTGCCCTCGGGCAGCGGCCGTGGCGTGGCCGAGGGCTGGACCGTGTGCCACTTGGCGAGCAGCGAAATCCGGTCCAGCGCCCGGAAGGCCGCGTCGCGCTGCGCCTGGTTCCAGAACAGCAGATCGCGGTTGGTCGGAAAGGTCTTGAGCAGACCGCGGGTTTCCTTGTCCAGGCTGAACCAGCCGATCGTCCCGGCGACGAGGATGAGGGCGAGCAGCGCCAGCAGGATGCGTTTGAGGGTCTTCATGGGGTCTCCGTGCAAGTGTCGATCGTAAAAGTTTCCATAGGCACAATCCGCGCATGAGTGACACCCCGCTTCTGCTGCTGGTCGATGGCTCCAGCTACCTGTACCGCGCCTACCACGCCATGCCCGACCTGCGCGCCGTGCCCGGCGACCCGGCGAGCCCGCCCACGGGTGCGATCCGCGGCATGATCAACATGCTGCATGCGCTGAAAAAAGAGCACGCCGCCGCCTACGCCGCCTGCGTGTTCGACGCGCACGGCCCGACCTTTCGCGACGGTATCTACCCCGAGTACAAGGCCAACCGCTCGCCCATGCCCGACGACCTGCGCGCGCAGATCGAGCCCATCCACGAGGTGGTGCGCCTCTTGGGCTGGCCGGTGCTGAGCGTGCCGGGCGTGGAGGCCGACGACGTGATCGCGACGCTCGCCACGCAGGCGGCGGCGCAGGGCCTGCAGGTCATCGTCTCCAGCGGCGACAAGGATTTGAGCCAGCTCGTGAACGAACACGTCACCATCATCGACACCATGAACGGCAAGCGCCGCGACGTGGCCGGGGTGACGAGCGAGTTCGGCGTGCCGCCTCAGCTCATGATCGACTTCCAGACGCTGGTGGGCGACGCGGTGGACAACGTGCCCGGCGTCACCAAGGTGGGCCCCAAGACGGCGGCCAAATGGCTGCTGGAGTACGGTTCGCTGGACGCGCTGGTGGCGCGCGCGGGCGAGGTCAAGGGCGCGGCCGGCGAGAACCTGCGCGCCGCGCTCGATTGGCTGCCCACGGGCAGACGTCTCGTGACCATGCGTACCGACTGTGACCTGACGCGTGACGTGCCCAGTCTGCCCGCTTTTGATTCGATAGCTGTTGGCGCAGAACAGACGGGCGATTTAAGGCATTTTTATTCAAAATTCGGTTTCAAGAGCCTGGCGCGCCAGCTCGACGCCGGGGCGGCGCCCGCGCCGGCGGCGGGCGATCTGTTCGCCGACGAACAGGCCAGCCATGCCGGGACGCAGGCGCAGCAACGCGATGTGGACTACGACGTGGTGCTGACCTGGGAAGAACTCGACGCCTGGATCGCCAGGCTCATGGCCGCGCCGCTCGTCGCCTTCGATACCGAGACCACCTCGCTCGATGAGCAGCAGGCGCGGCTCGTGGGCATCAGTTTCAGCGTGGAGCCGGGCGCCGCCGCCTACGTGCCGCTGGCGCACGAGGGCGTGGACGTGCCGCCGCAGCTGCCGCTGGCCGAGGTGCTGCAGCGCCTCAAGCCCTGGCTGGAAGATGCGGCACGCAAGAAGCTCGGCCAGCACATCAAGTACGACCGCCACGTGATGGCCAACCACGGCATCACCGTGCGCGGCTACGCGCACGACACCATGCTGCAGAGCTATGTGCTGGAGGTGACCAAGCCGCACAACCTCACGAGCCTGGCCGAGCGCCACACCGGACGCACCGGCCTCAGCTACGAAGACCTGTGCGGCAAGGGCGCCAGGCAGATTCCGTTTGCGCAGGTGCCGGTGGCCCAGGCCGCCGCGTATTCGTGCGAGGACTCGGACCAGACGCTGGACGTGCACCGCGTGCTCTGGCCGAAGATCCAGGCCAGCGACAAGCTGCGCGCGATCTACGAGCTGGAGATCGCCAGCAGCGAGACGCTGTTTCGCATGGAAAGGAACGGCGTGCTGATCGACGCCGCCCGGCTCGCGCGCCAGAGCCATGAGCTGGGCCTGCGCATCACCGCGCTGGAGCAGGAGGCGTACCTGCTCGCGGGCCAGCCGTTCAACCTCGGCTCGCCCAAGCAGCTCGGCGAGATCTTCTTCGACAAGCTCGGCATGCCGGTCGTCAAGAAGACCGCGACCGGCGCGCGCTCCACCGACGAGGAAGTGCTGGAAAAGCTGGCCGAGGACTATCCGCTGCCGGCCAGGCTGCTCGAACACCGGGGCCTGTCCAAGCTCAAGAGCACCTACACCGACAAGCTTGCCGCGCTGGCCGATCCGGCTACCGGCCGCGTGCACACGCACTTCGCGCAGGCCGTGGCCGTCACCGGGCGGCTCTCCAGCAACGACCCGAATCTGCAGAACATCCCCGTGCGCACGGCCGAGGGCCGGCGCATCCGCGAGGCCTTCATCGCGCCGCCGGGGCGTGTCATCGCCAGTTGCGACTACAGCCAGATCGAGCTGCGCATCATGGCGCACCTGAGCGGCGACGAGGCGCTGCTCAAGGCCTTTCACGACGGCGTGGACGTGCACCGCGCCACCGCGGCCGAGGTCTTCGGCGTGGCGGTCGAAGAGGTCACGAGCGAGCAGCGGCGCTACGCCAAGGTGATCAACTTCGGGCTGATCTACGGCATGAGCAGCTACGGCCTGGCGAAGAACCTCGGCATCGACGTGCAGGCGGCGAAGAACTACATCGACCGCTACTTCCAGCGCTACCCGGGCGTGAAGCGTTACATGGACGAGACGGTCGCGCTCGCGCACCATCAGGGCTACGTGGAGACGGTGTTTGGCCGGCGCCTGTATCTGCCCGAGATCAACGGCGGCAGCGGCCCGCGCAAGAAGGCCGCCGAGCGCGCCGCGATCAACGCGCCCATGCAGGGCACGGCCGCCGACCTCATCAAGAAGGCGATGGTCGCGGTGCAGGCGCGGCTGGACGCGCAAAAACCCGAGGTGCTGATGATTTTGCAGGTGCACGACGAGCTCGTGTTCGAGCTGCCCGAGCGCGACGCCGACTGGGTGCGCGCCGAGGTGCCGCGCCTGATGGCGGGCGTGGCCGATCTGGCCGTGCCGCTCATCGCCGAGGTGGGTGTGGGCGCCAATTGGGAAGAGGCGCACTGACCCCGTGCGTCACCACTGCCGCCAGCCGATTCTTGCGAGCGCAGGCAGAATATCCATTGGAAACCCTCGCCATGAATGCGGTGATTTCCGCGATCAACAACCCCAGGAGGTGAATCATGAAAGTCCTGCATACGGTATCGATTGCCCTGTTCTCGGCGGCCGCGCTGGCGTTTGTCGCAGGCTGCTCGGTGGCGCGCAACCAGGAGACGGTGGGCCAGTACGTCGACGGCAGCGCCGTGACGGCACAGGTCAAGGCCAGGCTGGCCGAAGACCAGCGCACCTCGGCGCTGAACATCAACGTCAAGACCATCGACGGCGGGGTGGTGCAGCTTTCGGGCTTCGCCAAGTCGCAGCAGGAAAAGGACGCGGCGACCCAGATCGCGCGCGGTGTCAAGGGCGTGAGCTCGGTGCACAACAACCTGCTCGTCAAGCCTTGATGCCCGCTCTGGTGGCGCGGCGCATTCCCGCGCATGGATGAATTGAGCGGCAAGGCACACACCCGTGCGGGCGTGAGGCTCAGCAGCCTCACGCCCGCCGTGCGCATGGGGCTGTCGATTGCGGTGGCCACGGGCCTGTACGGCATTTCGTTCGGCGCGCTGGCCGTGGCCGCGGGCCTGAGCGTGGGGCAGGCCATGGCGCTCAGTCTGCTGATGTTCACCGGCGGCTCCCAGTTCGCCTTCATCGGCGTGGTGGCGGGCGGCGGCAGCGCGGGAGCCGCCGTGGGCGCGGCCAGCCTGCTGGGCGTGCGCAATGCCGTCTATGGCGTGCAGATGAATCATCTCTTTTTGCCGCGCGGCTGGCGCAAGGCGCTGATGGCGCAGCTCACCATCGACGAATCGGCCGCGACGACGCTGAGCCAGGACGAGGCCGCCGAGCAGCGCCGCGGCTTCTGGACGGCGGGCGTGGGTGTGTTCGTGCTCTGGAATGCCTTCACGCTCGCGGGTGCGGTGCTCGGCGATGCGCTGGGCGACGCGCGGCGCTGGGGGCTCGATGGCGCGGCGGTGGCGGCGTTTCTGGGGCTGCTCTGGCCGCGCCTGAAGGGGCGCGAGCCCGTGGCGCTCGCCCTGGCGGCGGGCCTGGTGACGGCGGCCGCCATCCCGTGGGTGGCTCCGGGCGTGCCGATTCTGCTGGCTGCCGCGCTGGGCGCAGCCTGGGGCTGGTGGGGGCACGCGCGATGACGCTCTGGCAGGCCATCATCGCGGCGGGCTTGATTGCGTTTGTCACCAAGCTCGCCGGTTACGCCGTGCCTGCGCGCTGGCTGCAGAACCCGCGCATGCACCGCGTGGCCGGCGCGCTCACGGTGGCGCTGCTGGCCTCGCTCACGGTGATGAACACCCTGGCCGCGGGCGCCGCGCTCAGCTTCGATGCGCGCCTGGCGGCCCTGGGCGTGGCGGCGCTCGCGCTGTGGATGCGGGCACCGTTTCTGCTGGTGGTGGTCTTGGGGGCGCTGGCGTCGGCGCTGGTGCGCTGGTGGGCATGAAGGCAAGGTGTGAAACACCCAACGCAAGGGAGCGAGCCGTGAACGACCCTCTGGCGGCCGATGAACTCGATGTTTTGCGGCGCCTGCTGCCCGAACCCGGCACGCGCGTGATCGAGCTCGGTTGCGGCGCTGCGGCGCTGGCCCGGCGCCTGCTGGCGCTGCACTCGGGCATGCGCTACCTGGGTCTGGAGGTGGACCGGGTACAACTGGCGCGCAACCTGCGGGAGGTGCCCGAGCGCATGCGCTTCGTTGAGGCGGGGGCGCAGCAGATCCCGGAGAAAGCGGCGCAGTTCGATCTGGCGCTGATGCTCAAGTCGCTGCACCATGTGCCCGTGGCGCTGATGGACCAGGCATTGGCCGAGGTGGCGCGCGTGCTGCGCCCGGGCGGGCATCTCTACGTTTCGGAGCCGGTGTACGGCGGCGCCTTCAATGACGTGATCAAGATCTACAACGACGAAGGTGTGGTGCGCGCGGCGGCGCAGGCGGCGCTCGATCGCGCCTTGGCGGCAGCGCCATCGCCGTGGATGCAGGTGGCCGAGGAGCGTTTCGCCACGCCGGTGCATTACGCCGACTTCGCCGAGTTCGAGCGGCGCATGATGCATCCCACGTTTGCCGAGCACCACATCACCGATGCGCTGCGCGCCCGTACGGCGGCTGCGTTCGCGCCGCACTGCGGGGCGGGCGGCGCCACGTTCGAGCGGCCCATGCACGTGCGGCTGCTGCGGCGCGCGGCGTGAACGGCTTTTGACTCCCTGGCGGCACGAGGCCGCGCAATTTGATAACGTGCGCGCTCCGGCGGCAGGTGCCGTGCGCCGTGCCGCGCTCCAAGGAGAGATGCATGCTGCAGGACAATCTCGAGAACGATCTCATGGCCTTGCTGCCCTCGGGTGGCGCGGCGAGCCGGCGCCGGGCGCTGGGCCTGATGCTGGGCGCGGGCTATGCCGCCGCGGCCGCGCCCGTCATGGCGCAGACCGCGATCGAAACCCCGGCCGACGGCTTGGACGTGGGCGAGGTCAACTTCCCCTCGGGCGACTTTCAGGTGCACGCCTACCGCGCCGCACCCAAGGGCAGGACGGGCCTGCCGGTGATCCTCGTCGTCTCGGAGATTTTTGGCGTGCACGAATACATCGCCGACGTCTGCAGGCGCCTGGCGCACGCGGGCTATCTGGCCGTCGCGCCCGACCTGTTCGAGCGCCAGGGCGACCCCATGGCTTACGGCGAGCTGGCCAAGCTGATGAGCGAGGTGATCGCCAAGGTGCCGGACGCGCAGGTGATGCGGGACCTCGACGCCACGGTGGCCTGGGCCGGGGCGCATGGCGGCGACGCGAAGAAGGTGGGCATCACCGGCTTCTGCTGGGGCGGGCGCATCACCTGGCTGTATGCGGCGCATGCGCGGGTGCTGGCCGCCGTGGCCTGGTACGGGCGCCTGGCGGGGCAGGACACGGCCCTGCAGCCCAAACAGCCGCTGGCGCTGGCCGCGCAGGTCAAGGCGCCGGTGCTGGGCCTGTACGGCGGCAAGGACGAGAGCATCCCCGCGGCGAGCATCGACGAGATGAAGGCGCTGCTGGCCAAGGCGGGCGCGCCGGCCAACACCTCGCAGTTCGTGGTTTATCCTGACGCCCCCCATGCTTTCCACGCCGACTACCGCGCGAGCTATCGCAAGGAAGCGGCCGAGGATGGCTGGAAGCGTGCCCTCGCGTGGTTCAAGCAACACGGGCTGGGTTGAGTAACAGGTAGATCGGGCGTCCGCCAAGTAATGGCGTGCGTTGACAGCAATGATTTTGATAGTAATCATCGGCGCCACGCTGGCAGCCGGTATCGGCAGCGTGTGGCTGGCGGCGATGCTGCTGCTTCTGGGCATGGGCGGGCGCTGGCGCGTGGGGCCGCAGCATCTGCTGAGCCTGGCGGCGGGCGCGCTGCTGTCCACCGCGTTCATGGCGGTGCTGCCCGAGGCCTTCGAGGACCATGCGGCGCAGCCGCTCTTCGCCACGCTGCTGCTCGGGCTGGTGTTTTTTTTCATCCTGGAGAAGGCCGAGCTCTGGCACCACGGTCACGAGCACGGCGCGCATGTCGATGTCACGGGACAGGAACCGCCCCCCGACCATGACCATGACCACCACCACGGGCATGGCCGCGGCGGCTGGGCGCTGATCGCGGGCGACAGCCTGCACTGCTTCGGCGATGGCGTGATGATCGCCTCGACCTTCGTCGCCGATGTGCGCCTGGGGATCGTGGCGGCGCTCTCGGTGCTGGCGCACGAGGTGCCGCACCACGTGGGCGACCTGGTGGTGCTGCGACGGGGCAAGCGCCGTGCCGCGCTGCTCAAGGTCTCGCTCGCGGGCGCGGCCACCAGCCTGGGCGGGGTGGCAGGTTATTTCATCGTCGGGCACTGGGAGGGGCTGCTGCCGTACTTTCTCGCGGTTGCGGCCAGCAGCTTCATCTATGTGGCGCTGGCGGACCTGATTCCGCAACTGCAGCGGCGCATGTCGGCGGCGCAGGCGCTGGTGCAGATCCTCTGGCTGATCGGCGGCATGGGCGCGGTGATGCTGGTCAGCAGCCTGGCGCACCACGCGCACTGACCTCACGCACGCAATTATTCGCTTTGCAACAGCTCGCGCACCGCAGCCACCTGACGGCGCGAAACGGGCAGCAGTTCGGTCGTGCCCGACAGGCGCACCGCCCAGCCATCGCCCTCTTCGAGTTCGGGGTGGCGCTCCAGCGCGCGCAGCGCATGGCGCGCCACCAGGGCGTTGCGGTGGATGCGCACGAAGGCCTGCGGGTGGTGTTCGTGCAGCTCGCTCAGCGAGCCGTCGATCACGTAGCCGCGCGCAATGGTTCTGAGCGTGAGGTACTTGAGCTCGGCGCGCACGTACAGCACCTCGGCCAGGGGGATGCGTTCGGTGCGGCCCTGGTCCTGCACCAGCAGGCTCGGCCCGTCGGCGGCGGGTGCGGTCGCCGCCGGGGCGTGGCGCCGCTGCACCCGGCCGAGCGCCTGCTGCAGGCGCTCGCGGCGCACCGGCTTGGTCAGATAGTCCGCCGCCTCCAGCTCGAAGGCCGAGAGCGCGTGCTCGGCGTGCGCCGTCACGAAGATGATCTCGGGGGGGTGGGCCAGGCGCTGGATCTGGTGCGCGAGCGCCATGCCGTCGATGCCGGGCATATGGATGTCCAGCAGCACCACGTCGAAGGCCGGCGGCTGCGTGAGCAGCGCCAGCGCCTCGCCCGCGTGCGAGGCCTGGGCCGCCTGATGGCGCGCATCGCATTCGGCCAGCAAGGTCTGCAGGCGTTTGCGCGCCAGCGGCTCGTCGTCGACGATGAGGATGCGCATGGCGGCGCCCGTCATGCGGCGGGCACCGAGAGGCGCACGCGGTAGCGGCCGTCCTGCGCGCCGGCGCTGAAGTCGCATTCCACGTCGTGCAGGAGTTTCAGGCGCGCGCGCACGTTCTTGATCGCGATACCGTTGCCCGCCGTGGCGGGCTCGCTCGCCAGCGCCCTGGGCGGCAGGGAATTGGTGATGGTGATGGCCACGCGCGCGCCGCGCCGCTCGGTGCGCACCTCGATGAGCGCGGTGAGCGGCGAGGGCTCCACGCCGTGCTTGACCGCGTTTTCCACCAGCGGCTGCAGCAAGAGCGGCGGCACGCGCGCGCCGCCCGCGCGTTCGTCGAGCTGCCAGGCCACCTGCATGCGCTCACCGAAGCGGATCTGCTCGATCGCCAGGTAGTGGCGCGCCAGCTGCACCTCCTCGGCCAAGCTGGCGCTTTCGCCCTGCTCCAGCAGCGCGTGGCGAAACAGGTCGCTCAGGTCTTCAAGCAGCGTCTCGGCCTTGGCCGGGTCCTCGCGCACCAGGGCGATCGCGCTGTTGAGGCTGTTGAAGAGAAAGTGCGGGCGGATGCGCGCCTGCAATTCCGTCAGGCGCGCCGTCGTCGCCGCCGGAGTGCGGGCGCGCGCGCGCAGCACCAGTGCGGCCACCAGCAGCGCCGAGAGCAGCGCGCCGCTGGCGGCGCTGGCGATCCACGGCGGCTCGCCGCCATCGGGCACCACCAGCATGAGCAGCGCGCAGGCGAGCACGCCCGCGAGCACGCCCAGCACCACGCCCGCCGTGCATTGCAGCGCGATGCGCGCGTTCTTCAGCAGGTGCTTGAGGCTGCATGCCGCCAGCAGCCAGGCGAGCGTGGCGGGCAGCGCGCCGCCGGTGAGCAGCGCCACGCGCTCCAGCCACTGCGCGGGCGTGGCGGCCATGAAGAGCGCGGCCACGCCCAGCACCAGTTCCACGAACAGCACCGCGCGCAGCACCACGCCCGCGTGGCAGGCGTCGAAGATCAGCGCATCGGCGCCCGTGCTCCCTCGGGCGGCGGCCGATAGAATTTGCGGCTTTGTCATTGCTGGTACCGTGACCCTCCCGGTGCCGATTATTGCCGCCATGTCCGACCAGCCCACCACCCCTTCCCACGATCAGCTTGCCAGCAAGGCCCAGGCGTGGTCGGCGCTGTTTTCCGAACCCATGAGCGATCTCGTCAAGCGCTACACCGCCAGCGTCTTTTTCGACCAGCGCCTGTGGCGGGTGGACATCGCCGGGAGCCTGGCACACGCCGAGATGCTGGCGGCGCAGGGCATCATCGCCGCGCAGGACTACGCGGCCATCCGCAAGGGCATGGCCCAGATCACGCAGGAAATCGAGGCCGGGCAGTTCGACTGGCAGCTCGACCTGGAAGACGTGCACCTGAACATCGAGGCGCGCCTGACGCAGCTCGTGGGCGATGCCGGCAAGCGCTTGCACACCGGGCGCAGCCGCAACGACCAGGTGGCCACCGACGTGCGCCTGTGGCTGCGCGGCGAGATCGACCTGATCGAGAGCCTGCTGCGCGCGCTGCAGACAGCGCTGGTCGAGGTGGCGGAAAAGAACGTGGAGGTGATCCTGCCCGGCTTCACGCACCTGCAGGTGGCGCAGCCCGTGAGCTTTGCCCACCATCTGCTGGCCTACGTGGAGATGTTCGCGCGCGACGAGGCGCGCATGCTCGACGTGCGCCGCCGCGTGAACGTGCTGCCGCTGGGCAGCGCGGCGCTCGCGGGCACCACTTACCCGTTGGACCGCGAGCGCGTGGCGCGCACGCTCGGCATGGAGGGCGTGTGCCAGAACAGCCTGGACGGCGTCTCCGACCGCGACTTCGCGATCGAGTTTTGCGCCGCCGCCAGCCTGGTGATGCTGCACGTCTCGCGCCTGTCCGAGGAGCTGGTGCTGTGGATGAACCAGAGCGTGGGCTTCATCCGCATCGCCGACCGCTTCACCACCGGCTCGTCCATCATGCCGCAGAAGAAGAACCCCGACGTGCCCGAGCTCGCGCGCGGCAAGAGCGGGCGCGTGGTCGGCCACCTGATGGGCCTGATCACGTTGATGAAGGGCCAGCCGCTGGCCTACAACAAGGACAACCAGGAAGACAAGGAGCCGCTCTTTGACACCGTCGACACGCTCAAGGACACGCTGCGCATCTTCGCCGAGATGATCGCCGGGCAGGTGAACCCCGCCACCGGCGCGAAGGAGGGCGGCATCACGGTGAATGCCCCGGCCATGCGCGCGGCGGCAATGAAGGGCTACGCCACGGCCACCGACCTGGCGGACTACCTGGTCAAGAAGGGCCTGCCGTTTCGCGACGCGCACGAAACCGTCGCGCACGCGGTCAAGGCCGCGCAGGCCCAGGGCGTGGATCTGTCCGAGCTGCCGCTGGCCACGCTGCAGGGCTTCAATGCGGCTATCGAGGCCGACGTGTTCGACGTGCTCAGTCTCGAAGGCTCGCTCGGTGCCCGCAAGACGCTGGGGGGCACGGCCCCTGTGCAGGTGCGCGCGCAGATCGCACGCCACCGCGCGCGGCTGGTGGATGTTGCAAAAGCATAGCTGCCAGCGCCCTACAGCATTGAGATTCAAATATTAAACATTCTGGAATCGTTTTTTGACAGGCGCGAGCAGCTCCTCTATTTACATCATCCCATACCGGAGACCTCCATGCATCTGACCCGTCGCCACCTTCTGGCCGCCGCCGCGGCCCTCGGCAGTCTGCCCGCCTGGGCCAGTGACAGCAAGCCGCTGCGCGTGCTCGTGGGCTTTCCGCCGGGCGGCGGCACCGACGCCATCGCGCGTCTGCTGGCCGACAAGCTCAAGGACCTGCTGGGCCGCACCGTGGTCGTGGAAAACCGCCCCGGCGCGGGGGGGCAGCTCGCCGCGCAGGTACTCAAGGGCGCGCCCGCCGACGGCAGCACCGTCTTCATCACGCACGACCACACCATCTCCATCCTGCCGCAGGTGGTGAAGAACCCGGGGTTCGACCCGGACAAGGACTTTGTCGCCGTGGGCGGCTTCGCCTCCTTCGTCAACTGCTTCGCCGTCTCGGGCGGCACGCCCGCGAACAGCTTCGACGACTACGTGCAGTGGGTCAAGACGAAGAACGAGGGCAAGAGCGCCGTCGGCATCCCGGCGCCTGCATCCACGCCGGAATTCCTCGTCAAGCTGATCGGCCAGCGCTACCAGCTCGATCTCGTGGCCGCGCCGTATCGCGGCAGCGCTCCCATGATCGCCGACATGCTCGGTAACCAGATTCCCGCGGGCATCGGTTCGGTGCCGGATTTCATCGAGAACCACCGCGCGGGCAAGCTGCGCGTGGTGGCGGTGCTGGGCACGAAGCGCCAGGCGCAACTGCCCGATGTGCCGACGTTCGACGAGCTCGGCGTCAAGGGCTTCGAGGATCTGCCCTACTACGGCTTCTTCGCGCCCAGGGGCACGCCCGCCGCGTTCATCCAGCAGTTTTCCGGGGCGCTGGCCAAGGTGGTGCAGATGCCCGACGTGAAGCAGCAGCTCACCACCATGGGGCTGACGGTCGATGCGATGACGCCCGGGCAGCTCAGCCAGCGCGAGCATGCCTACACGGCCGCGTGGAAGCGCATCATCGGCGAGAGCGGCTTCAAGCCGCAGTGATCCGGCCGGGCCGGGCCGGCTCGGCCCGGTTGTCCAGCCAGCGCTGGAGCGCCTCGATCGGCAGCGGCCGGCTGAACAGGTAGCCCTGATAGGCGCGGCAGCCGTTTTCCAGCAGAAAAGCCTGCTGCTCGGGGGTTTCCACGCCTTCGGCGATGGTCTGCAGGCCCAGGCTGTCGGCCAGCGCCACCACCATGCGCGCGATGGCCGCGTCGTTGCCGTCCACGAGCACGTCGCGCACGAAGCTCTGGTCGATCTTGAGCTGATCGAGCGGCAGGCGCTTGAGGTAGGCGAGCGACGAATACCCGGTGCCGAAATCGTCGAGCGAGAAGCCCACGCCGTGATCCTTGAGCGTCTGCATCTTCTCGATCACCGTCTCGATGTTCTCGATCAGCAGGCTTTCGGTGATCTCCAGCTTCAGCCGCGTGGCGGGCGCCCCCGTGGCGCGCAGGATGTCGAGCACGTGAGCGGCGAAGTCCGCGTGGTGAAACTGGCGCGCACTCACGTTCACCGCGATGCACAGGTCCGCCGTCCCGCGGGTCTGCGCCCATGTGGTCAGCTGGCGGCAGGCGGCCTCCAGCATGTGCTGGCCCAGCGGCACGATGAGTCCGCTTTCCTCGGCCAGGGCGATGAATTCACCGGGCGCGACGATGCTGCCGTCCGGCTTGCGCCAGCGCACCAGCGCCTCCACGCCGAGCACGGCGCCCGTCTGATCGATCTGGGGCTGGTAGTAGGGGAGGAATTCACCGCGCTGCAGGCCGTCGCGCATGGCGCGTTCCAGCGCCGTGCGGGCGTCGACGGCCGACTGCATCTGCGGGTCGAAGAACGAGAGCGTGTTGCGCCCCGAGGCCTTGGCGCGGTACATCGCCATGTCCGCCTGCTTGAGCAGCTGCGCGACCGAGGTGGGCGTGGCGCCGAACAGCGCCACGCCCATGCTGGCGCTGTGGTGGTGGGACTGGCCGGCGAGCTCATAGGGCTGCTCCAGCGTGCGCAGCAGGCGGGTGCCCAGCGTCTTGATCTCCGAGACGAGTTGCGTGGTCTGGATCGGCAGACCTTCGATGAGCACGGCGAATTCGTCTCCGCTCATGCGCGCCACGGTGTCGCCCTCGTGCACGCAGCTGGCGAGCCGCTGGCCGATCTGCTTGAGCAGCAGGTCGCCCACGTCGTGGCCGCGCGTGTCGTTGAGCGCCTTGAAGTTGTCCACGTCGATCAACAGCAGCGCGCCGCCCGTGCGGTTGCGCAGGCCGCTCACCAGCGCGTGCTCCAGCCTGTCGTTGAGCAGGCGCCGGTTGGGCAGGCCCGTGAGCGGATCGTTGAAGGCGAGCTGCTCGATGCGTTCCTCGTTCTGCTTTTTCTGGGAAAGATCGGAGAAGGCCACGACGTAGTGCGTGGAGGCCCCCCGGGCATCGCGCACCGCGGCCACCGACAGCCAGGTGGGATAGATGTCCCCGCCCTTGCGCTGGCCCGGGGCTTCACCCTGCCAGCTGCCGTCGCGATCGACCTGCTGCTTCATGCGGACGAAAAAACCGCCGGATTTGTCGTGGTCATCCAGCAAGGGCATGGGGTGCCCGACCACATCGTCGCGCGTGTGCCCGGAGATGGTGGTGAAGGCCTGGTTGATCGTCAGCACGGTGCCGTCCGCCCTGAGGACGGCCATGCCTTCGCTGCTGTTGTCGAACACGGTTGCGTTCAGGCGCAGTTCGTCTTCCAGGCGCTTGCGCTCGGTGATGTCGATCATCACGCCGACGATGCCGCCCACCTTGCCGTCCAGGTCGGTGAAGGTCGCCTTGTGAAACTGCACCTGGTGCACCGATCCGTCGCCGTAATGCACCGCGCCCTCGTAGCTGCGCCGCCCCGGCTCGCTCAACAGCTCGCGATCCGCGGTCGCGTTGTACGCCGTGAGTATGTTCGGCTCGACCTCCTCCAGCCTCTTGCCGATCACCTGCTCGATCGGCTTGCCCAGCACGAGCTCGAACGCCGGGTTGGCGCCGAGATAGCGCGCCTGCGTATCCTTGTAGAAGATCGGCGTGGGAATGGCTTCGAGCAGCTGGCGCAGAAAACTGAGTTGTCCGCGCAGCGCCTCGGTGCGCTCGCGCACCTGGCGTTCCATCTCGGCGTTGGCGCGCTCCAGCGCCGCCGTGCGTTCCTGCAGCAGGCGCTGGGTGCGCCGGCGCTGGGTGATGTCCATGCCCGTGCCGTGGTAGCCGAGAAAGCGCCCCTGCGCGTCAAAGCGCGGCGCGCCGCTGACCGACAGGTAGCTGGTGCTGCCGTCGGGCGCGACCAGGCCGTACTCGAAATTGCGGAAGGTCTCGTGGCGCTCGTGCTGCGCGATGTGCTCGGCCAGCTGTTCCTTGCTCACGCCGATAAGCGGGTGCTCCCATCGGCGCTTGGCCATGAAATACCCGGGCGTGATCCTGAGCTTGGTGTAGATGTCGCCGTAGACGTGGGTGATGCGGAAGTCTTCATCGGACTCCCAGAACCAGTCCGACGACAGCCGGGTATAGGTGTTCAGCGTCTGCGTGCGCTCGCGCACCAGATTTTCGGCATCCTCGCGGGCCGTGCGCAGCGCCAGCAGGGCGCGGTGGTGCTCGGTGATGTCGGTGTAGGAGGAAACCGCGCCGCCGCCGGGCAGCGGCCGGTCGGCCACGGCGATGATCTGCCCGTCTGGCGTTTCAAACTGGAAGTCGTTGTTCTTGCCCTCGCGCAGGCGCTGCACGCGCTCCTGCAGGCGCTGGCGGACCTGCGCGTCATTCATGCCCGCCCGGTTCAGGAAGTGCAGCACCATCGCCTGCATCGTCTGGCCGCGGCAGGATTGCTCGCCGGGCCAGCCCGCCAGCTCCAGGTAGCGCTGGTTCCACACCACGAGCCGCAGGTTTTCATCGAAGAGCGACACGCCTTCGTCGATGTGTTCGATCGCCTGGTGCAGCCGCGCGAGGCTGAAGCTCACGGTGGTGGTCGCGTGGTGCAGCAGTTCGCTCAGATTGGCCGCCGGCGCGGCGGCGGGCGGGGGTGGCAGCGGATGGCGCGGGTGCCCCGCTTGCGCGGTCTGCAGCAGCGATATGACGCAAAAGCGCACGATGCGCACCAGCGGCCTGACCACCGGCAGCGGGCCGGCCATGGTGAAGCACGTCAGGCGTTCGCCGTTGATGTCGATGGGCGTCAGCATGCCTTCGAGCATCACGTCCGAGTGCGCGGCCTCCTCGCCGCTGACGCTGCATTCGCCCAGCTCGCCGCGCATGATGCGCAGCGCCCGCGGGTGCACCTGCCCGATGCGCGCCCGCTCGCTGGAGGCGATGATGCGCCCGGTGTCGTCCATGAAATTGCACACCAGCGACAACTCCGCGTGCAGCATGTCGCACAGGTCCTGACCGAACTGAACGTCGAAAGGCGTGGACATGGAATGTTGCGGAGGTTCGTTGGCGCTGCACAATGACACGACTGCAACAAACTCGCAAGTCGGGTTTGCCTCAACAATAAGTCAGTTTTACATTTCGTGCTGCCTTCAAGAGCGGACGGAGGGGACATGCTACAAAAACAAGGGCCGATCGGCGTCGTGCTTGCCGGTCTGCTGGCGCTTGGCGCGGGCAGCGCGCAGGCGCTCGGCGTCGTCGTCGTGTCGCCGCGCGGCGAGGTGGCGCAGGTGCGGCAGGTGGTGGTCAAGTTCGATGCGCCCGCGGTGAATTTTGGCGATCCCAAGGCCCCGGCGCCGTATGCCGTGCAATGCAACGATGCGCAGGCCGCCCAAGGACAGGCGCGCTGGCTCAGCGACCGCGAGTGGGTCTGGGACTTCGCGCAGGATCTGCCGCCGGGCGTGCGCTGCGAGATCACGCCGCGCGCTCAATTCAAGTCCGCCTCCGGCGCCGCGTGGTCGAAGCCAACCGCTTACCAGTTCAATACCGGCGGCCCCATCGTGCAGGACACCTGGCCGCGGACCTGGGGCGCGATCGAAGAGGGGCAGTACTTCATCCTCAGGCTCAGCGGCGCGGCCACGGCGCAGAGCGTGCTCGAGCACGTCTGGTGCGATCTGGACGGCGTGGGCGAGCGCGTGCCGGTGCGCGCGATCGAGGGCGCGGACAGAGAGGCGCTGCTGCGTTCGCGCCGTCTCTGGGACGAGGCGCGCAAGGACCCGCTGCGCTACCCGGTGCTCGCGTGCGCGCGCCGCGCCACGGCGGGCAGCCACCTGCAGCTGGTGTACGACGAGGGCGTACAGACCGCCAGCGGCGTGGCCAATCATGTCGTGCGCCGGTTCAAGTTCCAGGTGCGCGAGGCCTTCAGCGCCGATTTTTCCTGCGAGCGCGAAAACGCCCAGTCGGCCTGCCTGCCGATACGGCCGATGCGCCTGGGCTTCAACGCGCCGGTGACGCGCAAGCTGGCGCTGGCGATCCGGCTCAAGGGCGGCGGGCAGACGCTTTCGCCGCACGTGGATGAGGGCGAAGGCGGCGGGCCCGACGACCTGGTGCAGGCCGTCGTGTTCTCCAGCCCGTTCGCGCCCGAGACGCCCTACACGCTGGAGCTGCCTGCGCACTGGCAGGATGCGTCGGGCAGGCCGCTCGCCAACGCGCAGAGTTTTCCGCTCAAGGTCGCCACCGGCCCCATGCCGGTGCTGGCCAAGTTCGCCGCCGCGCCCTTCGGCATCATCGAGCGCTTCGCCGAGGGGCCGGACGGCCCGGCGCTGCTGCCCGTGACCGTGCGTCGCGTGGAGCGGCAGCTCAAGGTCCAGGGCTGGCAGCCCGGGGCCACGGCAGGCCAGGTGAGCACCTTCACGCCCACGAGCGACGCCGAGATCATCCAGTGGCTGGGCCGCGTGGAGCGGTTCGAATCGCTGTGGCTCAGGCGCGACGAAGCCGAGAAGGCGGTCAGTGATCCGCTGCCGCCGCCCATGAAGAAGGCGCCGACAGGCCAGGAGGGCGACGATGCCGCCAACACCTCGCCGGACGAGCGTGTGTACGTTCAGGCGCGGCGCGTCTCCCTGCTGGCGGGGCGCAAGGGCGTCAAGACGCTGACCCTGCCCGACGCCAGGGGCGATGATCCGCGCCCCTTCGAAGTGGTCGGCATCCCGCTGCCCACGGGCTTCAACGTGGTGGAAATCGCTTCGCCCCGGCTGGGGCAGGCGCTGCTGGGTGCGGGCTACGGCAGCGATCGCACCATGTACGTGCGCACCACGGCGCTGGTCACGAACCTCGGGGTGCATTTCAAGCTGGGGCGTGAAAACGCGCTGGCCTGGGTCACGAGCCTGGACAAGGGCGAGCCGGTGGCGGGCGCCACGGTGCGCGTGTCCACCTGCGCGGGCAAGGAGCTGGCTGTGGCCAAGACGGACGAGCAGGGCATTGCGCGGCTGCAGGGCCTGTCGCCCGAGGCACCCCTGTGCCGGGAACCCGACTGGCGCCAGGCCTACTTCGTGAGCGCGCGCACCCAGGGCGACATGGCCTTCACCTGGAGCGACTGGCAGCGCGGCATCGAGCCCTGGCGCTTCAACCTGCCGAGCAGCATGTCCGAGCAGCCGGACGAGCTGGTGCATACCGTGTTCGACCGCACGCTGGTGCGTGCCGGCGAGACGGTTTCCATGAAGCATCTGCTGCGCGTGCAGACGGGCGGCGGCTTTGCGTTGCCGCAGGAGCGCCCGGACGAGCTCATCGTTACCCATGTGGGCAGTGGCCAGGAGTACCGGCAGCCGCTGGCGTGGCAGCGCACGCCCACGGGCGGGCTGAGCGCGGTCAGTGCCTTTCATGCGCCGCCCGGCGCCAAACTCGGCGAGTACCAGGTGCAGCTGGGCTGGGCGCGTGGCGGGCGGCGCTATGACGGCGGGCTGTTCCGGGTGGAGGAATTTCGCCTGCCGGTGTTCGAGGGCCGCATCGGCCCCGTCGACACCCGGCCGCTGGTGCACGTGCGCGAGCTGCCGACCGCGGTGCAGGTGGCCTATGTGGCCGGCGGCCCCGCGGCGCAGCTGCCGGTGCGGGTCTCGGCCATGGTGCGCGCCAGGACGCTGGATTTCGATGCCTACCCTGGCTTCAGCTTCGCCGTGGCGCGCGAGCGCGAGCAGGCGCAGGATGATGACGTCGACGCCGACACCGAGCCGAGCCAGCCCGAGCAGCAGGCCCGCGTGGTGGCCGACAAGCTCGCGCTCACGCTCGACGGCAACGGCACGGGCCAGGTGACGGTGCCGGACCTGCCCGCCTCGCGCCGTCCGCAGGAGCTCGTGCTCGAAGCCACCTATGCCGATCCGAACGGCGAAATCCAGACGCTGCGCAGCACGCAGCCGCTGTGGCCCGCCGCCGTCATCGCCGGCATCAAGACCGAGGGCTGGGTCTCCTCGGGCAACCGCATGCGGTTTCAGGCGCTGGCACTCTCGCTCGACGGCAAGGTGATGAAGGGCGTGCCGCTCACCGTGCAGGCCATCGCGCGCACCACCACCTCGAGCCGCAAGCGTCTGGTGGGCGGCTTCTACAGCTACGACAACCAGAGCCGGACCAAAGACCTGGGGACCGTGTGCACCGGCGTGAGCGACAGCCGGGGGCTGGTGCTGTGCGATGCCAGGCTGGCCCAGCCCGGCGAGATCCAGCTCGTGGCCACGGCGCGCGACAAGGATGGCAACGAGGCGCAGGCGGCCACCACGGTCTGGGTCACGCGCGAGGGCGAGCTGTGGTTCGGCGGCGACGACAACGACCGCATCGACCTGCTGCCCGAGAAGAAAAGCTACGAGCCCGGCGAAACCGCCAGGCTGCAGGTGCGCATGCCGTTTCGTCACGCCACGGCGCTCGTGAGCGTGGAGCGCGAGGGCATCCTGTCCACGCGGGTGATGCGGCTCGACGGCAAGGACCCGACCATTGAACTGAAGATCGACGAGCACTGGTCGCCCAACGTCTACGTGAGCGCGCTGGTGCTGCGCGGGCGCCTGCGCGAGGTGCCGTGGTACAGCTTTTTCACCTGGGGCTTCAAGGCGCCGCGCGAGTGGTGGCGGGCGTTTCGGGTGGAGGGCAAGGAGTACATCGCGCCCACGGCCATGGTCGATCTTTCCAGGCCCGCGTACAAGCTGGGCGCCACCGAGCTGCGCGTGGGCGCGAAGGCGCACCGCATCGCCGTGAACGTCAAGGCCGACCAGGCGAGCTACCAGGTGCGCGGCACGGCCAGGGTGACGATAGAGGCCACGCTGCCCGACGGCAAACCGGCCGCGCATGCGCAGGTGGCGGTGGCGGCGGTGGACCAGGCGCTGCTGGAGCTGATGCCCAACACCAGCTGGGACCTGCTCGATGCCATGCTGCAGCGCCGCGCCTGGGGCGTGAGCACGTCCACGGCGCAGATGCAGATCGTCGGGCGGCGCCATTACGGCCGCAAGGCCGTGCCCGCGGGCGGCGGCGGCGGCCACGCGCCCACGCGCGAGCTGCTCGACACGCTGCTGCTGTGGAAGCCCCTGGTGGAGCTGGACGCCCAGGGCCGCGCCGTGGTGCAGGTGCCGCTCAACGATGCGCTCACCACGTTCGAGATCGTGGCCGTGGCCGATTCGGGCGTGGGCCTGTTCGGCACCGGCAAGACCAGCATCCGCGCCACGCAGGACCTGCAGATCATCAGCGGCCTGCCGCCGCTGGTGCGCGAGGGCGACGGCTTTCGCGCGCAACTCACGCTGCGCAACACCACCGGGCAGGCGATGAAGGTGCAGGTGGCGCCGCGCGCCACCCTGCTCAAGCTGGAGCGGCAGACGGTGGACATTCCCGCGGGCGAGGCACGCGAGGTGGCGTGGGACGTGGCGGCGCCGGCGCAGCTCGCGGGCACGCGCGCGCAGGCGCTGCTCTGGGAGATCGAGGCGCACGACACGCTCGGCAAGGCGCGCGATGCGCTCAAGGTGAGCCAGCGCCTGATCCCGGCCGTGCCGCTGACGGTGCAGCAGGCCACGCTCACGCAGCTCGATGCCAGCCTGAGCCTGCCGGTGGCCGCGCCGCGCGATGCGCTGCCCGGCCGCGGCGGCCTCAAGCTGGCGCTGCAGCCCAAACTGGCCGAGGGCCTGCCCGGCGTGCGCGATTGGTGGGCCAACTACCCGTTCAGCTGCCTGGAGCAGCGCGCGAGCAAGGCTGTCGGCATGGACGACGCCAAGGCCTGGCAGGTGCTGTCGGCGCAGCTGCCGACCTACCTCGATGAAGACGGCCTGGCGTACTACTTCCCGCCGAGCGCGGGCATGTCGCACCAGGGCAGCGACACGCTCACGGCGTATCTGCTCGCGATGGCCGATGAAGCCTCGCGCCTGCATGCGTCGTTCGCGCTGCCGCCCGATGAGCTCAAGGCGATGCAGCAGGGCCTGGCCGCGTTCGTCCAGGGGCACCTGCAGCGGCGCTTCTGGAGCCCGCGCAAGGATCTCGATCTGCGCAAGCTCTCGGCCATCGAGGCGCTGTCGCGCTACGGCAAGGCCGATGCGCGCTGGCTGGCTTCGATCACCCTCGCGCCCAACGAGTGGCCCACGCATGCCGTGATCGACTGGATCAACATCCTCAAGCGCGTCAAGGCGGTGCCGCAGCGCGAGGCGCGGCTGCAGGAGGCCATGCAGATCATCCGCGCCCGCCTGTCCTGGCAGGGTACGCGCGTGGCCTTCAGCACCGAGCAGAGCGACTACTGGTGGTGGCTGATGCAAAACGGCGACGTGAACCTCGCGCGCCTGATCCTCACCGTGATCGATGACCCGGCGTGGAAGGACGTCATGGGGCGCCTGGCCAACGGCTTCATCGCGCGCCAGCAGGGCGGTGCCTGGCACACGACCACGGCCAATCTCTGGGGTGCGCTGGCGCTGCAGGCGTTCAGCGCCAAGTTCGAGGCCGCGCCCGTCACCGGCATCACGCGTGCGGCCCTGGGTGATGCCCAGGCCAGCGTCGATTGGGCCAGGGTGGTGCGCGCCAAGGCCACGGACGAGGGCGGCGCGATGCACCAGGGCACCTGGTTCGGCGCACCGGTGGCGCCCGGCAACTGGCTGAACAACACCCTGTTCCTGCCCTGGAGCCGCAACATGGCAGGGGGCGAGTTGCGGGTGAGCCACCAGGGCACGGGCAAGCCGTGGCTCACCGTGCAGTCGGTGGCGGCGATCGAGCTCAAGGCGCCGTTCAGCGCGGGCTACACCCTCACGCGCACGGTGACGCCGGTGGAGCAGGCCGACAAGAGCCTGCCCGCGGGCCATTATTCGCGCGGCGACGTGCTGCGCGTGACGCTACACGTGAACGCGCAGACCGACATGACGTGGGTAGCGGTGACCGATCCGGTGCCGGCGGGCGCGACGATCCTCGGCAGCGGCCTGGGGCGCGATTCGGAAATCGCCACGCGCGGCGAAACGCGTGAGGGCGACGGCTGGCCGGCGTTCGAGGAACGCTCGTTCGAAGCCTACCGCGCCTACTACCAGTACCTGCCCAAGGGAGAGAGCATGCTGCAGTACACCGTGCGGCTGAACAACCCCGGCAGCTTTGCGCTGCCTCCGAGCCGGGTCGAGGCGCTGTACGCGCCCGAGATGTTCGGCGAAGCGCCCAATGCCCGTGTCGTGGTGGAGCGCAAGGAAACAGAAAAACAGTAGCATTTCCCGCCGCCCCATCCGCGTTTGCGGCGATTTTGTTATAAAGAGCTGGCGTTCTGCCCGGTGGCCGGGCGCTCTTCGATCAGCGGGAGTGGACCGTGCAACTGGTGCGTAGCCTCGGACACTGGGTGGTGGCCGCCGCCGTGTTGGCGGTGGGGCTGCTGCTCACGTGGATGCTGACGCACCGGCAGCTGCTGGCCAACGAGCAGATGCAGCGCGAACGCCTTTCGCAGGCGGTGAGCGCCACCACCGATGCGCTCGCGCAGCGCGTTCGTGCGTATGCCGATCTGGTTGCCGGGGTGCGGGACCTCTTCCTGGCCAATCCGCAGCTCACCTGGCGCCAGTTCGATCGGGTGGCCCGGGGGCGCGATTTTCCCCGGGACTACCCCGAGCTGCGTCACCTGACATTCACGCGCGTCGTCGGCGCTGCGGAGCTGCCCGCCTTCGAACAGCGCCTGCGTGATCAGGCGCGTGAAGCGGGTGTGGCCGTCGAAGGCCGCATCATCCATCCGGTGCTCGAGCGCTCTGAGCATCACATCATCGAATACCTCTGGTCGCGCGAGGATGAACCCCATCTCCTGGGGCTGGACGTCGGGGGCCATCCCGCAAGCCTGCAAGCGCTGGCGCGGGCGCGCGAGACCGGGGAGCCCGTGGTTTCGCCGCCGCTGGATCCGGCCGGGGCCCGGGATGAGTCGCGGGCCTTCACGCTGCGCTATCCCGTGTTTGACGAAGCCACGCCGGGGGCCGACGGCAGGCCACGCTTCATCGGCACGGTGGCGGCCACCGTGGGCATCGGTGCGATGCTCGACGGCCTGCGGTTCGGTGGCGCGATCCGTCCGGTGGCGCTGCAGTGGCGCGATGACGGGGCCGTCGGGGCGGCGCCAGGGCCGGGTGCCTCGCAGTGGCTGGGGGAAACGGCCGACCTCGGAGCGCTCTGGCAGCAGCGGGGTCCGCAGCAGGAGGCCACGCTGCCGATTCTGGGCAGGCGCTGGCGGCTCATCTATGTGCCCGCGCAGCCGCTGCTGTCCTCGGCCGAAGCCATGCTGCCGCGCTGGATGGCGGGCGCGGGCGGTACGCTGTCCGTGCTGCTGGCGCTGGGCGCGTGGTTGCTGCTGGCCCAGCGCGCGCGCGCCGCAGCGCTGGTGGATGAGGCGGACGCCAGGCACCGAAGCAGCGAGCAGCGCCTGCGCGCGATGTTCGAGCAGGCGGCGGTGGGCGTGGCCATGATCGACATGCGCACGCTGCGCTTCGAGCGTGTGAATCGCAAGTTCTGCGACATGCTCGGGTACACGAGCGAGGAAATGCTGAAGCTGTCCGTGTCCGACGTCTCCCACGGTCGGGATGCGGCGGTCAATGACGATCTGCGCGATCAGCTCAGGCAGGGGAAGATTTCCGCCTTTCACATGGAAAAGTGCATGCTGCGCAAGGATGGCTCCGAGGTCTGGGTGGACCTGACGGTGGCACCGGTGCTGCGCGATGGGGGCCTGCCGCAGCACAACGTGGGCGTTATCCAGGACATCTCCGAGCGGCGCGCGATGCGCGAGGAACTCCAAGCCAGCGAGCAGCGCCTGCGCGCCATCCTCGACCACCTGCCGCTGGGCATCGCCATGTGGCACAGCGGCCGCGTGGTGTTTCGCAACCGCTCGTTCGTCCAGCTTACGGGTTACGGCGAGGGCATCATGATGACCGGCGAGCAGTGGTGGCGCATGGCCTACCCGAATGATGCGGTGCGCCAGCGCGCGCAAACGCGCTGGAAGGAGCGGACCCTGCGGGCCAAGTCGCACGGCGGCTTCGTCGAGTGGGATGAATACGAAATCTGCTGCGCCGACGGGCGCATGAAGCCGGTCGGCATCTCGGGCATTTTGCTCAAGAGTTCGCAGCTTTTCATTCTGGAAGACCTGAGCCAGCACAAGGCGGCCGAGGATGAAATCAACGCCCTGGCCCATTACGACGCGCTCACGGGGCTGGCCAACCGGCGCATGCTGGTCGAGCGTTTCGGCCACGCGCTGGCCGCCAGCGCCGCCAACGGGCAGTGCGGCGCGGTGCTGATGCTCGATCTGGACCACTTCAAGACGCTCAACGAGACGCGCGGGCACGAGCGTGGCGACGCGCTGCTGCGGCTGGTGGCGGCGCGCCTGCGCGCCTGCGTCGGGCAGGACGATCTGCTCGCGCGCCATGGCGATGATGAATTCGTCGTGGTGCTCGCGGGTACGCACGCGACGCTGGAGCAGGCGCGCACCCAGGCGCGTGCGGTGGGCGAGCGCATTCTCGGCGCCTTGCGCGCGCCATTCCGGATCGAGGGCGGGCTCCACCACGCCACGATCAGCGCGGGGGCCGCCGTGTTTCTCGGGCAGGAAGAGGCCGTGGACGAATTGCTGCGCCAGGCGGACATGGCCATGCACCAGGCCAAGGCCGCCGGACGCGACACGCTGCGCTTTTATGATCCGCGGATCCAGACGCAGGTGCAGGCGCGCGCGAGCCTGGAGCGCGACCTGCGCGGCGCGCTGGAGCTGGGCCAGTTCGAGCTGCGCTACCAGGCGCAGGTGCGCGGCGGGCGCATCACCGGTGCCGAGGCGCTGGTGCGCTGGCGCCATCCGGGCGGAAACACCGTTTCCCCCGCCGAATTCATTCCGTTGGCCGAAGAGACGGGGCTGATCATGGCGCTGGGCGACTGGGTTCTGCGCAGCGCCTGCGCCCAACTGGTGCTGTGGGCGCGCCAGCCCCGGCTGGCCGAGCTGTCGCTGGCCGTGAACATCAGCCCGCGGCAGTTTGCACAGAGCGATTTCGTGGCGCAGGTGCTGGCAGCCATCGCGGGCAGTGGCGCCAATCCGCGCCGGCTGGAGCTGGAAGTGACCGAGGGGTTGCTGCTGCAGGATGTGGAGGACACGATCGCCAAGATGATTCAGCTCAAGGCCTACGGCCTCGATTTTTCGCTCGATGATTTCGGCACCGGCTATTCGTCGCTCGCCTACCTCAAGCGCCTGCCGCTCGATCAGCTCAAGATCGACCAGAGCTTCGTGCGCGACGTGCTCGTGGACCCCAACGATGCGGCGATCGCGCGCACCGTCGTGGCCCTGGGCAACAGCCTGGGCCTGCGCGTGATCGCCGAAGGGGTGGAAACCGAGGCGCAGCGCGTGTTCCTCAAGCGCCATGGGTGCGATGCGTGGCAGGGCTATCTGCTGAGCCCGCCGGTGCCCGCGCCGGACTTCGAGGCACTGGTGCGCAGAGGCGTTTCGTTCCCATGAAGGCCGTGGCGTCGTGGGCGCTGGCGCTGGCCATGGCCGTGCCTGCCGTGTCGGCCTGGGGTCTGCCCGCCTTCGACGAGGTGCGCGCGGCTTATGCATCATCGGAAACTTTGGTGCGCTCGCGCGAAGGCGAGGTGATCGAGCGCGTGCGCACCGACCCCACGGTGCGCCGGGGCGCGTGGCAGGAACTGGGCGACGTGTCCGCCGCCCTGCGCCAGGCGATGGTGCTGAGCGAGGACAAGCGCTTTTACGAGCACAGCGGCGTGGACTGGGCGGCCGTGTCCGCCGCCGCCTGGAGCAACCTGCTGAACCAGCGCACGCGCGGCGCGAGCACCATCACGATGCAGCTCGCCAGCCTGCTCGATGAAGACCTGCGGCGCACCGGCGGCGGGCGCAGCCTGATCACCAAGGCGCAGCAGGTGCTGGCGGCGCGCGAGCTGGAGCAGGGCTGGCGCAAGGACCAGATCCTGGAAGCCTATTTGAACCTGGTGCCGTTTCGCGGCGAGATGGTCGGCATCGACGCGCTCAGCCGTACGCTGTTCGACAAGGCGGCGCATGGCCTGGACGCACGCGAGAGCGCCGTCGCCGCCGCCCTGGTGCGCGCGCCCAACGCCAGCGCGGCCGTCGTGGCGCAGCGCGCCTGCGCGCTGCTGCGCGCGATGCGCCGCCCGGCGGATTGCGAGGCGCTGGGCCTGTACAGCGCCGCCGCGCTGCAGCGCCGGGCCTTCGATGCGATGGACGGCATCGCGCCGCACTTCGCACGCCAGTGGCTGCGCGCGGGCGCGGCCGCGGGTGAGCGCACGCCGATCAGCGCGCCGCTGCAGCATGTCGCGGTGCAGACGCTGACGCGGCATCTGCGCGAGCTGCAGGGGCGCCATGTGCAGGACGGCGCGCTCGTCGTGCTGGACAACGCCAGCGGTGAGGTGCTGGCGTGGGTGGGCTCGTCGGGCGCGCTCAGCCAGGCGGGCGAGGTCGATGGCGTGCTGGCGCTGCGCCAGCCCGGCTCCACGCTCAAGCCGTTTCTGTATGCCCAGGCGCTGGCCGAGCGGCGCCTCACGGCCGCCTCGCTGATCCACGACGCGCCGACGCAGATTCCCACGGCCGGCGGCCTGTACATCCCGCAGAACTACGACCATGAGTTCAAGGGCTGGGTGTCGGTGCGCACGGCGCTCGCTGCCTCGCTGAACGTGCCGGCGGTGCGCACGCTGGTCATGGTCTCGCCCGATGCCTTCTTCGCGCAGCTGCGCGCGCTCGGCCTGCCGCTGCGCGAGTCCGGCGGCTACTACGGCTACAGCCTGGCGCTGGGCGCGAGCGAGGTGACGCTGCTGCAGCTCGCCAACGCCTACCGGGCGCTGGCCAATGGCGGGCGGTATGCGCCCGCGAGCCTGCGCCTGGGCCAGCCGGCGCCGAAGGCCGCGCAGGTGCTGCCCGAGGCGGCCGCCTTCATCGTCGGCGACATGCTCTCGGACGCGAATGCGCGCGTGCCCACCTTCGGGCCCGACAGCGTGCTGAACACGCGCTTCTGGACGGCGGTGAAAACCGGCACCAGCAAGGACATGCGCGACAACTGGGCCGTGGGCTGGTCCGCGCGCTACACCGTGGGCGTGTGGGTGGGCAACGCGGCGGGCGGCCCGATGCACGACGTCAGTGGCGTGAGCGGCGCCGCGCCCATCTGGGCCGATGTGATGGCCTGGCTGCATCGCAAGACACCGAGCGCCGCCCCGCCGCCCCCGCAGGGCGTGGTGCACCAGGCCGTGCGCTTCACGGCGCCGAGCGCCGAAGCCGCGCGCAAGGAATGGTTCATCGCGGGGACGCAGCAGGCGCGGTTTGCCATCAAAACAGGAGCTGCAAGCGCTTATGGGGCAAGCGTTGAGGCCGAAAACCAATCTGAAACCCATGGCGAGGGCGGCGCGCCGCGCGCCCGCATCCTCGCGCCCGCGCCGCACACGGTGCTGGCGCTGGACCCGGACATTCCGCCCGAGCACCAGCGCGTGTGGTTCGAAGCCGCGGGCGGCAAGGCCCTGGCCTGGCGCATCGATGGCAGGCGCGTGGGGCAGGGCGCGCGCGTGGCGTGGTTGCCCTGGCCGGGGCGCCATACCGTGGAGCTCGTCGATGCGGCGGGGCGGCGGCTCGATGCGGTGCGCATCGAGGTGCGCGGGGCGGGCGTCAGGTGATCCCCAAGTGATCCTATAGTGAGGGCTGCTTGATGCAAGGTGCATGCCATGAACATTTCCAGCTTGCTGCGGCGCAGCGCGCAGCTCTTTCCTGATCGCCCCGCCCTGCTGCACGGCGCGCGGGTGCTGCACGACTACCGTCAGCTCGCGGCCCGCGTGGCGGCGCTCGCGGCCTTTTTGCGCGAACGCTGCGCCGTGGCGCCTGGCGATCGCGTGGCGATCTACAGCGCCAATGGCCCGCAATATCTTGAGGCGCAGCACGCGATCCACTGGTGCGGCGCCGTCACCGTGCCCGTGAACTACAAGCTGCACGCGCGGGAACTGGCCTACGTGCTGCAGGACAGCGGCGCGCGCGTACTCTGCACCTCGCCCACGCTGCACGACGCGGCGCGCCAGGCCTGCGCGGCGGGCGAGCGCGTGCTGGTGCTCGGCAGCGCCGAGTGGGAGCAGGCGGCGCACGGCACCCCCATGGCCCTGCACGACGCCGCGCCCGAGGACGTGGCCTGGCTGTTCTACACCTCGGGCACCACCGGCCGGCCCAAGGGCGTGATGCTCACGCAGCGCAACCTGCTGGCGATGACCATGGCCTACTTCACCGACGTGGACGAGGTCGCGGCCGGCGACGCGATGGTCTACGCCGCACCCATGTCGCACGGCGCCGGGCTCTACAACTACGCGCACCTGCTGCGCGGCGCGCGCCACGTGGTACCCGAATCGGGCGGGTTCGACCCGGCAGAGCTGGCCGACCTGGCCGCGCGCATCGGCCACCTCACGCTCTTCGCCGCACCCACCATGGTGCACCGCCTGGTTGCGCACTTGCAACGTGCGGGTGGGGACGGCAGCGGCTTCAAGACCATCGTCTACGGCGGCGGGCCGATGTACGTCGAAGACCTGCGCCGGGCCATGGACGTCATGGGCCAGAAGTTCGTGCAGATCTACGGCCAGGGCGAGTCACCGATGACCATCACCGCACTCGCCCGCGAGCAGCTCATGGCCACCGACCATCCGCGCTGGACGGATCGCATCGCCTCGGTCGGCGTGGCGCACGCCTGCGTGCAGGTGCGCGTGGCCGACGCCGAGGATAGGGACGTACCCACGGGCGAACTCGGCGAGGTGCTGGTACGCGGCGAAACGGTGATGGCCGGCTACTGGAACAAGCCCGAAGCCACGGCGCAGACGCTGCGCGGCGGCTGGCTGCACACCGGCGACATCGGCAGCCTGGACGCCGACGGTTTCCTGACTCTGCGCGACCGCAGCAAGGACGTGATCATCTCGGGCGGCTCCAACATCTACCCGCGCGAGGTGGAAGAGGTGCTGCTGCTGCACCCGCGCGTGAGCGAGGTGGCGGTGGTCGGTGAGCGCGACGCCGATTGGGGCGAGATCGTCGTCGCCTTCCTCGTGGCTGAGGGTGAGCCTGTGCCCGATGCCGAGCTGGACGCGCTGTGCCTGAGCCACATCGCGCGCTTCAAGCGCCCGAAGCACTACCGCTGGCTGCCCAGCCTGCCCAAGAACGCCTACGGCAAGGTCCTGCGGCGCGAGATGAAGCGGCTCCATTCGCCGAGCTGACCGCCGGTGGCGAAGCATGCCGGGCAGAGGGCGCGGCATTTTGCAGCCTCTCGCCGGCGGCCCCTGCATGGCAGCTTCCGGATGGACGATGCGCGACCTGCGCAACCGCAGGGAATGTCCCCGGGAGCATCGTGATAAGGCTTGACTTTTTGGGATATATAAGAGAGTTTTTCGTTAGGAATATTATTCCATGAAAGTAGCTTGCTGGCGCTCTCATCCAGCTAGGACGACGATGACGGGTAGAAGGACATATCCGGGCGGGAACGTGGTCGCCCTGCGGCACGCCATGACGGCCAGCCCGCAGCGGAGGTCTGCGCCTTGACGGCCGGGTCCGTGCGGATCGGCGGCGGCTCGCGCTTCTTCAACGGCGCGGTGCTGCGCTTCGTCGCCCGCCGTCTGCTGCAGGCGTTGATCGTCATGCTGATGGTGATGACGGCCAATTTCGTGCTGATCAAGCTCGCACCGGGCGACATCGTCGACGTGCTCACCGGCAGTTCCGACATGACGGCCGAGCAGATCGCGTCGCTGCGCCAGGAATACGGGCTCGACCAGCCCGTGATCGTCCAGTTCGTCAAATACTTCGCCCGGCTCGCCCAGTTCGACCTCGGCTATTCGAACCAGTTCCACGATACGGTTCTCAACATCATTCTCGGACGCCTGCCGACCACGCTGCTTCTCGTCGCCTTCTCGGTGATCCTGTCGATCGTCATCGGCACCGTGATGGGCGTGGCGGCGGCGCGCAGCGGCGATCGTGATGATCCTCTGCTTCTCGGTCTGGCTGGGCTGGCTGCCGACCAGCGGGCTCTATTCCGTCGGCGCCGGCCATACCGGCTTTGCCTACATCAAGGACGTCGCTGCCCACCTGGTCATGCCGGTGGTGGCGCTGTGCACCTTCTACACGGCGATCTACAGCCGGCTGGCGCGCGCCACGATGCTGGAGACCATGCATCTCGACTTCGTGCGCACCGCGCGCGCCAAGGGGCTGAGCGAGCGCCGCGTCATCTACGGCCACGCGCTGCGCAACGCGCTGCTGCCGATCGTCACCATGGCCGGCCTGCAGGTCAGCTCGCTCATCGGCGGCGCCGTGCTGATCGAGACCGTGTTCGGCCTGCCGGGCATGGGGCGAACCGCATTCGACGCGATCTTCACCCGCGACACGAACCTGCTGCTCGGGGTGATGTTCATCGCCTCGCTGGCGGTGGTGGTGGTCAGCCTCGTGGTCGACTTCCTCTATGCCCTGCTCGATCCGCGGGTCGAACTGAAATGAACGGCGCGGTCGACAAGCTGAAGCTGTTCCTGCGGCGGCCGAGCGGCGTGCTCGGCATCGCCATCCTCGTGGCGGTCACGGCGATGGCGCTGACGGCCGGCCATTTCTTTCCCGACGGACCGACGCGCATGGTGGCGCGGCCGCTGCTGTGGCCGGGCCAACAGGCCGGGCTGCTCCTCGGCACGGACCGCATGGGCAGCGACATCCTCGCCGGCATCATGTACGGCGCGCGCGCCTCGCTGCTCGTCGGGCTGAGCGCGGCGGCGGTCTCGATCGTCGTCGGCACGCTCGTCGGCGCCGTCAGCGGCTACTATCGCGGCTGGGCCGACGACGTCCTGATGCGCATCACAGACGCCGTGCAGACGATCCCGTCCTTCCTCGCGGCGGTCGTGATCGTCGGCGTGGTGGGCGCCTCGCTCACCAGCGTCATCATCTCGATCTCGATC
>MEFV01000011.1 GCA_001725255.1 Comamonas sp. SCN 67-35
GCGCGGTCGGCATGGCGGCCAACTGCACTTCCAGATTGGCCAACGCTTCGCGCCGGCGTTCGACGAACTGACGCAGCACAGCAAGCTGCGCGGCAGTTTCATCGCAGTTCGCCGCATCCAGCGCCCGGCACAGCCGCGCCAATGCGCCGAGGCCGATGCCCGCCTCGAAGGCGGCCCGCACGAAGCACAGTCGCTGCAAGGCGGCGTCATCGAACAGGCCGTAGCCACCCGTGGTGCAGGCGACTGGCCGCAGCAATCCACGCAGCAGGTAATCGCGCACGATATGCACACTCACCCCGGCATCAAAGGCCAACCGGGACACCGTGTAGGCGTTCATCGAACACCTCCTTTTCCTCATCCGGCACAACACGAAAGCTGCTTCACGTCCTTGCTGAAGGTCTGCGCCGCGAGCTTCAACCCCTCGACCATCGTCAGGTAGGGGAACAACTGGTCGGCCAGTTCCTGCACCAGCCGTCCGCTACCTTCCTCGATGACCAGCTTGATAAAGCCGCGTGTGTCGAAGTTGGCAAGCGCACGCGGCACGTTGTCGAGCGTGAGCGTGCGACTGTCGGTTTCGATCCCGTCGTGATGCGCTTCCGCTTCGCTGTAGCCCACGGTTGCTACTTGCGGATCGGTGAACACCACGGCCGGCATCGCGGTTAGATTGATGGCAGCATCCCCTCCGGTCATGTTGATCGCGGCACGGGTGCCGGCCGCTGCCGCCACATAGACGAATTGTGGCTGGTCCGTGCAGTCGCCGGCCGCGTAAATGTGTGGCGTGCTGGTGCGCATGCCCTTGTCGATGACGATGGCACCCTGCGCATTGACGGTGACTCCCGCCGCGTCGAGTGCCAGGCTGCGCGTGTTCGGTGTCCGTCCGGTAGCGACCAGCAGCTTGTCGGCACGTACTTCACCGTGTCCCGTGGTCAGCACGAATTCGCCGTTCACATGCGCGACCTGGCTGGCTTGCGTGTGTTCCAGTACCTTGATCCCTTCGGCACGGAAGGCCGCTGTGACGGCCTCGCCGATGGACGGGTCGTCGCGGAAGAACAGCGTGTTGCGAGCTAGGATCGTGACCTGGCTGCCCAGCCGGGCGAAGGCTTGCGCCAGTTCCAGCGCGACCACCGACGAGCCGATCACGGCTAGGCGTTCGGGAAGGGTGTCGCTGACCAGGGCCTCGGTCGAAGTCCAGTAGGGTGACTCTTTCAGGCCCGGAATCGGCGGCACGGCCGGGCTGGCACCCGTGGCGACTAAGCAGCGGTCGAAAGCTACCACGCGCTCGCCACCATCGTTTAAACGGACGACCAGGCTCTGCTCATCCTTGAAACGCGCCTCACCATGTACAACGGTGATGGCCGGGTTGCCGTCCAGAATGCCTTCGTACTTGGCATGGCGCAGTTCTTCGACGCGCGCCTGCTGCTGGGCCAGTAGTTTGCTGCGGTCAATCGCAGGCACAGTCGCCGCGATACCGCCGTCGAACGGACTTTCCCGACGTAAATGGGCGATGTGGGCGGCGCGAATCATGATCTTGGACGGCACGCAGCCGACGTTGACGCAGGTGCCGCCGATGGTGCCGCGCTCGATCAGCGAGACGTGCGCGCCTTGCTCGACGGCCTTCAGTGCTGCCGCCATTGCCGCGCCACCGCTACCAATGACGACGACCTGCAACGGGCGTTCGTTGCCACTGGGCTTATCAGCGGCCCCTATCCAGCCGCGCATCTTGTCGAGCAGGCCGGCGCGGTTGTCCGTCGGTGGCGCATCGGCAAGCGTTGCCTCGTAGCCCAGTCCGGCCACGGCGGTAGTCAGCGCATCCGATGACGTGCCCGCCTCAATGGCGAGTTGCGCTGTGCCCTTCGGATAGGACACCAGCGCCGATTGCACGCCGGGCACTTTCTCCAAGGCTTCCTTGACGTGAGCCGCGCACGAGTCGCAGGTCATCCCGGTGATTTTCAGGGTGGTCATGTATTTTTCCTTTTCTGTGGTGGCTACGGCTGTTGCCGTCAGCCACGTTGTTCTGGCAATTCACAGCTGTCCGGCCCGCAGCGGCGATGTGCTGGCGAGATGAAATCCCAGACCGACACCCCAACCATCAAGGCCAGGCCGACATAGAGCAGTCCACCGCTCTGCCAGCCGTAAGCCCGCATTAAAAACACCGCTGCCAGCACCAAGATCGGGCCTATCGTGCCGAGCGCCGTGCGTCGCCACTGTCGATGATTGAGCCAAGCGATAGCATTGGCGAGTAACGCGATGCCGGCGAACATCGGCAGCAGGATGCCAATGAATAGCCCCTCGTACTGGCTCAAGAAGCCCAGTCCGATGGCCGCGCCAAAGCTGGCGATGGCAGGAAAACAGGCGGCGCAGCCCATCGCGGAAACGACGCTGCCGAGCGCGCCGGTTTTGCCAGCGATGCGCGTGATGAGTCCCATGTGTCGCTCCCGAGTTCGGTTAACGGATCAGCGTTTGAGGCTGGACGGATAGCCCGCGTCCTCGGTCGCCTTGGTCAACTTCTGGACGTTGGTCTTGGCATCGTCGAAGGTGACGACGGCCTGGCGCTTGTCGAAACTTACGTCGGTCTTGCTCACGCCCTCAACCTTGGAAAGCGCGTGCTTGACAGTGATCGGGCAAGAGGCGCAGGTCATGCCAGGCACGGACAGCGTGACGGTCTGAGTGGCGGCGAACACGGGGGCAACGAAAGCGGCGAGAGCGAGGGAGGCAAACAGCTTTTTCATGATGAACTCCTGATTAGTAGAAAAATGGCATGACGTAGGGAAAACCAAGCGCGACCAAGACCAACACGGCGACGAACCAGAAAATGAGCTTGTAGGTGGTGCGCACTTGCGGAATCGCGCACACCTCGCCCGGCTTGCAGGCTGCGGTCGGTCGGACGATGCGCCGCCAGGCAAAGAACAGTGCAACCAGCGCCGCGCCGATGAAGATCGGCCGATACGGCTCCAATACCGTCAGGTTGCCGATCCAAGCGCCGCTGAACCCCAAGGTGACCAGAACCAGCGGCCCCAGGCAGCAGGCCGAGGCGAGGATGGCAGCCAGCCCGCCGGCGAAGAGCGCCCCGCGCCCGTTTTGTGGTTCAGACATGCGCGTGTCCTTTCGAATTTAAATTGGATAGCGTAACCTTACTTCCGTAGTCATGTACGGAGTCAAGCAATATGGAAAACAATTTGGAAAATCTGACCATCGGCGTTTTCGCCAAGGCGGCCGGGGTCAACGTAGAGACCATCCGGTTCTATCAGCGCAAGGGCTTGTTGCCGGAGCCGGACAAGCCTTACGGCAGCATCCGCCGCTATGGCGAGGCGGATGTAACGCGGGTGCGGTTCGTGAAATCAGCCCAGCGGCTGGGCTTCAGTCTGGATGAAATAGCCGAACTGCTGCGGCTGGAGGATGGCACCCATTGCGAGGAAGCCAGTAGTCTGGCCGAGCACAAGCTCAAGGACGTGCGCGAAAAAATGACTGACTTGGCGCGTATGGAGTCGGTGCTTTCCGAACTTGTGTGTGCCTGCCACCTGCGGCAGGGGAATGTTTCTTGCCCGCTGATTGCTTCACTGCAAGGGAAGAAAGAACCGCGCAGTACCGACGCGGTGTAGCCAAGGGAACTACGCCTAAGCGTGCTTTATTTTCCGTTTTCTGAGGTGACGTCAACCGTCAGAAAAAACCGTGCGGCCGACTTTTGATAATTCGTGCTATCGCCTTCTGAAAATGACAGAAACCACCCAGCAGCGTCAGAATAGAGTTAACTTTTTTGTTTCTTGACACCTGCGGCGAAAGGTCATAGATTTCTTCCTGACATTTTCGCATTTGGAGGCACCTTGCAGGGTCAACGCATCGGCTATGTCCGGGTCAGCAGCTTCGACCAGAACCCGGAACGGCAACTGGAGCATGTCGAAGTCGGCAGGGTGTTCACCGACAAGGCGTCGGGCAAGGACACCCAGCGGCCTGAACTCGATTCGCTGCTGGCCTTCGTGCGCGAAGGCGACACCGTGGTGGTGCACAGCATGGATCGGCTGGCGCGCAACCTCGATGATTTGCGCCGCCTTGTGCAAAAGCTGACCAAACGCGGCGTGCGCATCGAGTTCGTCAAGGAGAGTCTGACCTTCACCGGCGAGGATTCGCCGATGGCGAACCTGATGCTGTCTGTCATGGGGGCGTTCGCCGAATTCGAGCGCGCCTTGATCCGCGAGCGGCAGCGCGAAGGCATCGCGCTCGCCAAGCAGCGCGGAGCCTACCGGGGCCGTAAGAAAGCACTGTCGCCCGAACAGGTCGCCGAACTGCGGAAGCGGGCCGCAGCCGGCGAGCAAAAAGCGAAGCTGGCACGTGAATTCGGTGTCAGCCGGGAGACCCTGTATCAATACTTGAGATTGGATCAATAGCCATGCCTCGTCGTTCCATACTGTCCGCCGCCGAGCGGGAAAGCATGCTGGCGTTGCCGGACACCAAGGACGATCTGATTCGACATTACACATTCAGCGATACCGACCTTGCCATCATCCGGCAGCGGCGCGGGCCTGCCAACCGGCTGGGCTTCGCCGTGCAGCTTTGCTACCTGCGCTTTCCCGGCATCATCCTTGGCGTCGATCAGCCGCCGTTCCCGCCCTTACTGAAACTTGTCGCCAACCAACTCAAGGTCGGCATCGAAAGCTGGGACGAATACGGGCAGCGAGAGCAGACCCGGCGCGAGCACCTGGTCGAGCTGCAAACCGCGTTCGGCTTCCAGCCCTTCACAATGGGCCACTACCGGCAGGCTGTGCATACGCTGACCGAGCTGGCCATGCAGACCGACAAGGGCATCGTGCTGGCCGATGCCTTGATCGAACATCTGCGGCGGCAGTCCATCATTCTGCCCGCGCTCAACGCCATCGAGCGGGCGAGCGCCGAAGCGATCACCCGCGCCAACCGGCGCATCTACAAAGCTCTGTCCGAGCCGTTGTCGAACGCGCATCGGCATCGCCTCGATGAGCTGCTCAAACGCCGCGACAACGGTAAAACGACTTGGCTGGCCTGGCTGCGCCAGTCGCCGGTTAAACCGAACTCGCGCCACATGCTTGAACATATCGAACGCCTCAAAGCCTGGCAGGCACTCGATCTGCCTTCTGGTATCGAGCGTCTGATTCACCAGAATCGGCTACTCAAGATCGCCCGCGAGGGCGGCCAGATGACGCCCGCCGACTTGGCCAAGTTCGAGCCGCAACGCCGCTATGCCACCTTGGTTGCATTGGCCATCGAGGGCATGGCCACCGTCACGGACGAAATCATCGACTTGCACGACCGCATTCTGGGAAAGCTGTTCAACGCCGCCAAGAACAAGCATCAGCAGCAGTTCCAAGCATCTGGCAAGGCCATCAACGCCAAGGTGCGCCTGTATGGGCGCATTGGCCAGGCGCTGATCGACGCCAAGCAGTCGGGCCGCGACCCGTTCGCCGCCATTGAGGCAGTCATGTCCTGGGATGCTTTCGCCGAGAGCGTCACCGAGGCACAGAAGCTCGCTCAACCGGATGATTTCGATTTCCTACACCGTATCGGCGAGAGCTACGCCACATTGCGTCGCTACGCGCCGGAATTTCTCGATGTGCTCAAGCTGCGGGCCGCACCGGAGAACCGCCAGGACGGCAACCGAATCGTCATTGCCGGGCGGGACAGCGCACAGGACAGCATCAACCAGGTCGGCCAGGAGATGACCCGGCGCAACCTCAACATCCAGCCCACGCTCACGATCCGGCCCGGAATGCCAGTGCGGATCGTGGCCAGCCGCGATTTGGTGCTCCGTCCGTACCAGCCACTCTTTTTCAGCCGAGGCACATCCCGATGAGCACATCAATCAAGAAATTGCGGCTTGGCCCGCTGCCTCGCCAAGAAGTCACAAAGCTGACTTTCGCTTGCCCGGCCAGCCTGAAAGTCCGCCTTGACCAGTACGCCGCGCTGCACGCGCAGACCTACGGTGAAGCCGTCGATGCGGCGACGCTGATCCCGCACATGCTCGAAACCTTCATGGCGGGGGATCGGGGGTTCAGGAAGGGAAGTACAGGCAAGACCGCGCCGCCAAAACCAGGCTGACGATGCACGGCAACCACGCTGACCACTCCTCGAACGCGCAGCCTAACGCTGCGCGTTCTTCGTTCTGGATAGAGTGCGAAGGAATGGGCTATGATGACCAAACAAGCCCGCCAACCTTTGGCAATCGTCACCGCTACAGCGCGACCCGGCTTGCTTTCTCCAGGCTCTTATGTGGCTCCCAGCCCACAACACCGCATCCCCTGCAAGCGGCACGAAACAGAGCTAACCTATTGTCCCGTATATGGTTTCAAGTCTCGCGTGATTTGCACGAAAGGCTTGACACCGGCCCTTTTTTGTGGCCGGCGGCGTTGGCCACGCCATTGCTCACGTGGCCGGCGGGCACATGCTGTGCGGCGCTCGCCACGTGGCCGCGCTGATCGTCGAAGAAAAAGTCGGGCTCGAATTCACGCAGGAACGGCCCCTTTTCCAGCCCGCCCAGAAACATCGCCTCATCGACCGTGATGCCCCAGTCGAGCAGGGTGCGCACCGCCCGTTCGTGCGCCGGGGCGCTGCGCGCGGTCACCAGGGCCGTGCGGATGCGCATGGTCTGTGACGCGGCCGCCTGGCGCTGCAGGTGGTTGAGTGCGGCCAGCAGGGGCTTGAACGGCCCCTCGGCCAGGGGCGTGTCCGCGAGCCGCGCCTCGTGCTGCACGAAGGCGGGCAGACCCTCTTCCTGGTAGACGCGCTCGGCTTCGTCGGAAAACAGCACCGCGTCGCCGTCGAAGGCGATGCGCACCTCCTGCGGATAGTGCTGGCTTGCGGGCCTGGACTCGGTGAGCACGCGGGCCGCCGCGTAGCCCATGCTCAGGGCCTGCTGCACGTCCTGGGCGTTGGCCGAGAGGAACAGGTGTGCGCCCAGGGGACGCAGGTAGGCGAACGGGTCGCGGCCGCGCGTGAACACGCCGCGCTCGATGCGCATGCCCGCGGCCTGCGCCGAGGCGAACACGCGCAGCCCGCTGGCCGGATCGTTGCGCGAGAGCATGACCACCTCCACGCGCTGCGCGGCGTCGGTGTTGAAGGCGAGCAGCTTGTTGACCAGCGCGAAGGCCACGCCCGGGCCGGGGCTCTGGCGCACGTGCTCCAGCTGGTAGTGCATGTACCCGGCTTCGTCACCGGTCTCGAACAGCCGGTTCTCCTCTTCGAAATCGAACAGGGCGCGCGAGGAGATCGCCACCACCAGCTTTCCGTTCAGGGTGTTGGCCATGGTCTCTACTTCACGAACTGGTTGAGCTCGATGATGGGCTGCAGCACCGCCAGCACGATCAGCATCACGATCAGACCCATGCCGACGATGAGCAGCGGCTCCAGGAGGGTGGCCAGTTGCAGCGTGCGGCGCTGCACTTCATTGCCCATCTGCCGCGCGGCGCGCTCCAGCATCGTCGGCAACTGCCCGGTCTGCTCGCCCAGGCGTGCGAACATCGCCAGCAGCGAGGGAAAGCGCTTGCTGCGCGCCAGGGCCGAGGCCAGCGGCGCGCCTTCACGCACCAGCACCAGCGCATTGAACGCGTCGGCGCGCAGCGCGCGGTTGGACAGCGTCTCGGCCGCCGCCTGCAGCGCCTTCAGGATGGGCACGCCCGCGCCCGCCAGCATGCCCAGCGTCCCGGCAAAGCGCGCGGCGTTGTAGCTGCGCGAGAGGCGACCGAGGATGGGCAGGCGCAGCCACCAACCATCGAAATTTTCACGAAAACCGTCGTTTTTCAGCGCCAGTCGTGCGCCAATTACTATCAATACAAGAGCAATCAGCACGATCCAGCCGTCGTGCCGGACGAAGTCGCTGATCGCCAGCATCACCACCGTCAGCAGCGGCAGCGCGTGCTTGCTGCCTGCGAAGACGCTCGCCACCTGGGGCACGACGTAGCCCACGAGAAACAGCACGATGGCGATCGCCACCAGCGTGACGATGGCTGGGTAGAGCGCCGCGCCGATGATTTTGGCGCGCAGTTGCTGGCGCTCTTCGAGGTCATCGGCCAGGCGATTGAGCACTTGCGCGAGACCGCCGCTGGCCTCGCCCGCGCCAATGACGGCGCAGTAGATGGGGGAGAACTCGCGCGGGAACTGCGCCAGCGCCTGGGCAAAGGGACTGCCCGCGTTGACCTCGGCGCGCAGCGTCGCCAGCAGGTGGCGCTGGCGCTCGTTGTCGGCCTCGTCGGCCAGCGCGGTCAGCGCGCGCTCGAGCTGCAGGCCCGAGCCCACGAGGCCCGCGAGCTGGCGTGTCCAGACCGCGAGCGCGGTGGCGTTGAAGACCGGCCGCGTGAGCAGCCGCTCGGACAGCGTGGGCGCGCCGGCGTGGCTGCTGGCGAGCGTGGCCACCTCCAGCGGCACCAGCGCCTGCGCGCGCAGGAGGCTGCGCGCGGCGCGCGCGGTGTCCGCTTCCACCGTGCCGCGGCGCACGTGGCCTTCGTTGTCCAGGGCTTCGAACGAGAACGCGGGCATGGTGGCGCAATGGTAGCGTCAGACGGCCATCGCCTGCGCGGTGATGTCGAGCGAGCGCAGCCGCAGGTCGGCGTCGAAGATGTCGCAGACCATCATGAATTCATCCGCCTGCGTGGCTTCATGAATCGCGGCCAGGCCGGCGCGCACCGTGTCGGGCCCGCCGATCACGGCCAGCGCCAGAAAATCGGCGATGGCCATGCGTTCGGCTTCGCCCAGTTGCGCCATGAAGTCGTGCACGGGCGGCGCCAGCAGACCGCGCCGCCCGGTGATGATGCCCAGCACCCGCTGGTAGGTGCTGCTGGCCAGATACTCGGCTTCGGCGTCCGTGGGGGCGGCGATCACCGGCACGCCGACCATCACCCAGGGCTGGGCGAGCACCCTGGAGGGGCGAAATTCCTGCCGGTACACCGCGAGGGCGGCTTGCAGCAGGCGCGGGGCAAAGTGCGAGGCGAACGCGTAGGGCAGCCCCTTGTGCGCGGCCAGACGCGCGGAAAAGAGGCTGGAGCCCAGCAGCCAGATCGGCACTTCGGTGCCCGCGCCCGGCACGGCGGTGATCGCCTGCCCGGGCTGCGCGGGGCCGAGCAGGCGCTGCAGCTCGCTCACGTCGCGCGGGAAGTCCTCCTCGCTTTCGATGCGATCGCGCCTGAGCGCGCGCATGGTCACGCGGTCCGTGCCCGGCGCGCGCCCCAGCCCGAGGTCGATGCGCCCGGGATAGAGCGTGGCCAGCGTGCCAAAAGCCTCGGCCACGACGAGCGGTGCGTGGTTGGGCAGCATCACGCCGCCCGAGCCCACGCGGATGCGGTTCGTTGCGCCTGCGATATGGCCCACGAGCACGGCGGTGGCCGAGCTCGCGATGCCCGGCATGTTGTGGTGCTCGGCGAGCCAGTAGCGCGTGAAGCCCAGCGCCTCGGCCCGGCGTGCCGTGCGCACCGCGATGTCCAGGGCCTGAGCCACCGTGGCGCCTTCGCGCACGGCAACGAGGTCCAGCATGGAAAGCTTGGGGGTCGTCATGATCGCCATTGTGCGGTGGGATGCCATTGCGTGGCGGACGTGCCCATAATGCCCGTTCAGACGTGAAAGGAGACCGACGATGGCTTTTGTCCTGACGAGTCCGGATGTGGCCGAGCAGCAGATGCTGGCCAGGACCTTCGTGCACAGCGCCATGGGCGCGGGCGGCGAGAACCTCTCGCCCGCCCTGAGCTGGAGCGGCGCGCCCGAGGGCACCAGGAGCTTCGCGCTCACGATGTACGACCCCGACGCCCCCACGGGTTCGGGCTGGTGGCACTGGGTGGTGTATGACCTGCCCGCCAGCTGCACCGGCCTGCCGCGCGGCGCGGGTGCGGCGGACGGCAAGCTGCTGCCCGCGGGGGCCCGCCAGGGCAACACCGACTTCGGCAGCCCCGGCTACGGCGGCGCCGCTCCGCCTCCGGGGCACGGCCCGCACCGTTACATCTTCACGCTGCATGCGCTCAAGGTGGATCGGCTCGACGTGCCGCCGGGTGCCACCGCGGCCTACGTCGGCTTCATGATTCACTTCGCGAAGCTGGGCGAGGCGACGCTGACCGCGCGCTACGAGCGCTAGGCGCGGATTCAATCGCGCGTGACGCGCAGCACTTCCTCGCGGCTGGTGATGCCGGCGGCGATGAGCCGTTCGGCGTCCTCGCGCATGAGCTGCATGCCCGCTGCCTGCGCGGCCGCGCGGATCTCGGCTTCACCCGATTCGCGGTGGATGAGACTGCGAATGGTCTCGTCCACCGTGAGCAGCTCGAACACGCCGGTGCGTCCCGCGTAGCCGGTGTGCCCGCAGGCCTCGCAACCCGCGCCATGGCAGGTGGTGCACAGTTTGCGCACGAGGCGTTGCGCCAGCGCGCCCAGCAGTGACGAGGAGAGCAGGAAGGGCTCGACGCCCATGTCCGTGAGCCGCGTGACGGCGCTCGCGGCGTCGTTGGTGTGCAGCGTGGCGAGCACGAGGTGGCCGGTGAGCGATGCCTGAATGGCGATCTGCGCGGTCTCGAAGTCGCGGATTTCGCCGATCATGATCACGTCCGGGTCCTGGCGCAGGATGGCGCGCAGCGCGCGGGCGAAAGTCAGGTCGATCTTGCTGTTGACCTGGGTCTGGCCCACGCCCGGCAGTTCGTACTCGATCGGGTCTTCCACGGTCATGATGTTGCTGCGCGTGGCGTCCAGGCGCGAGAGCGCGGCGTACAGCGTGGTGGTCTTGCCGCTGCCCGTGGGCCCGGTCACGAGCAGGATGCCGTGCGGCTGGGCGATGAGGTGCTCGAACCGCGCCAGCACCTCGCCTTGCATGCCCACGGCTTCCAGGCTCAGGCGGCTTTCGCTCTTGTCCAGCAGGCGCAGGACCGCGCGCTCGCCGTGGGCGTTGGGCAGGGTGGAGACGCGCACGTCCACGGCGCGTGTGCCCAGGCGCAGGCTGATGCGGCCATCCTGCGGCAGGCGTTTTTCCGCGATGTCCAGGTCCGCCATGATCTTCAGGCGGCTGATGAGGGCGGCGTGCAGCGCGCGGTTGGGCTGCACCACCTCGCGCAGCTGGCCGTCGATGCGAAAGCGCACGCTCGAATGGCGCTCGTAGGGTTCGATGTGGATGTCGCTCGCGCCGTCGCGCACCGCCTGCGTGAGCAGGGCGTTGAGCATGCGGATGATGGGCGCGTCGCCCGCGCTCTCCAGCAGATCCTCGACCGCGGGCAGCTCCTGCATCATGCGCGAGAGATCGGCCTCTTCCTCGACCTCGCTCACGACGGTGGCGGCGTTCGATTCGTTCTGGGCATAGGCGGCGCTGATGCGCTGCGCCAGCTCGGCCGCGGGGAGCTGCAGCACCTGCGTGACCGCGTGCTTGCGCATCACTTCCGAGAGCGGCCCGGGCCGCGGCTCGGGGCCGTGCCAGAGGGTCAGCCGCTGCCCGTCGTCTTCCAGCAGCAGCTGGCTGGCGCGGGCGAAGGCGTAGGGCAATGGGTGGCGCATGGTCAGGGCCTGTTCACACTATTGCGGTGGTGGCAGGTCACCTGAAAGCGGCTGGCTGGCCGCTTTGGGCTGGGAGGCGGGCGCCGTACGCGTGATGCTGGGTGGCAGCGGCAGGGGTACTTCGCCCGCGCCGCCCTTGCCCGGCAGCGGCGGCAGCACCGGCGCGTCGCTCACGCCGCGCAGCACGGCGCGCGGCTCGGGCTGGCTTGCCTGCTGCAGCGCGCGGATGGCGTCGTAGCGGTCCTGCACCAGCGTGTCGCTGGTGGCGCCGTCGCGGATCACGACGGGGCGCAGGAACACCATGAGGTTGGATTTCTGGCGCGTGCGTTTCTCGTTGCGAAACAGGTTGCCCAGCACCGGCACGTCGCCGAGCACCGGCACCTTGTCTTCGCCCAGTGAATAGCTGTCCTCCAGCAGGCCGCCGAGCACGACGATGCTGCCGTCGTCCACGAGCACCGTCGATTCGATCGAGCGCTTGTTGGTCGACGGCCCGTAGGTGTTGGTGAGCGTGGACTTGTCCACGTTGGAGACTTCCTGGTAGAGCGTGAGCTTGACGGTACCGTTCTCGTTGATCTGCGGGCGCACGCGCAGCATCAGGCCGACGTCCTTGCGGTCCACCGTCGTGAAGGGGTTGACCGAGCCGTTGGCGCCGCCCGTGTTGGTGTACTGGCCGGTGGGGAAGGGCACGTTCTCGCCGACGATGATCTGTGCCTCTTCGTTGTCCAGCGTGAGCAGGTTCGGCGTGGACAGCACGTTGGCGTCGCCTGTGTTCTCGAGGAAATTGGCCAGCGCCCCCAGGTAGTACTTGCCGTTGATGCGCGGCGCGATGGCGGCGTTGAAGCCCGGCGCGGGCTTGGCCTGCGCCAGATTGGTGGTGTTGCCGCTGGCGGCCGCCAGCGCCAGGTCCAGGATGTTGGGCCCGGCGGCGCTGGAATTGGTGCCCAGCAGTCCCAGCGTGCTGCCGTAGCTGCCCAGCACGCCTTGCCACTGGATGCCGAATTCGGCCACCTTGTTGGCGCTGACCTCCACGATCAGGCTTTCGATGAGCACCTGCGCGCGCTTGCCGTCGAGCTTGTCGATCACGGCGCGGATCTGGCGGTACAACGGATCGGGCGCGGTGATGATGAGCGAGTTGGTGCTGGGGTCGGCCTGGATCATGCCGCCGGTGGAGACGGCCTCCTGCACATTGCCCGTGCCGCCTGCGCTGCTGCCCAGGCCGCTGCCCAGACCGCCGCCCGTGCCCGAGCTCAGGCCCGTGGCGGCGCTGCCCGTGCTGCCGACGCTGCCGAGCGTCCTGCCGCGGGCCTGCGTGATGCTGGCGCCGCTCGAGCCGACGGATGGGCTGCCCGTGCCCTGCGCCGGGGTTTCGGCCGCCAGCGCGGCGCGCAAGGTGGTGGCCAGGCGCACCGCGTCGGCGTTTTTCAGGTACACCACATGGATGTTGCCGCTCGCGTTGCCGGTGCTGGCGGCGGCTGGCTGATCGAGCTGCGCCACCAGCGCGCGGATCTGCGCCAGGCGCGCCGCATTGGCGGCGCGCACGATGAGCGCGTTGCTGCGCGGCTCTGCCAGCAGCGTGGTCTTGTAGGAGCTGTCGCCCTGCGCCGCGGCCGTGGCGGGAGCGCCGGCCGCCGGCGTGCCGCCCTCGATCAGGCGCGAGACCAGCGGTGCCAGCTCGGAGGCGATCGCATGGCGCAGCGGGATCACCTCCACGTCGGTGGCGTGCGAGACGTCCATGGCCGCGATGATGTGCGCGATGCGCCTGAGGTTGTCGGCGTAGTCGGTGATCACCAGCGAGTTGTTGCCGGGGTTCACGTTGATCGTGTTGTTCGGACTGATGAGCGGGCGCAGCACCGGCACGAGGTTGTTGGCGTTCTCGAAATTGAGCTTGAAGATCTGCGTGACGATCTGCCCGCCCGCGGCCACGCCCCGCCCGCCGCCGGTCGAGACGCTCACGCTGTCGGTCTGCAGCTTGGCGTCCGCTTCGGGCACCACCTTGTACAGGCCCGCCGCCTCCACCACCGTGTAGCCCTGCAGGCGCAGCGCCGCGAGGAACTGGTCGAACGCTGCCTTGGGCGACACCGGGTTTTCGGTCGAGAGCGTGAGCTGCCCCTTCACGCGCGGATCGACCACCACGTTGCGTCCGGTGATCGTGGCCATGGTGCGGGCCACGGCGTCAATGTCGGCATTGACGAAGTTCAGCGTCACCGGCTCGCTCGCCTGCACGCTGGGTGTGGCCTGCGCGGGTTTTGAGCGATTTTGGCCGCTGGCGCCCGTCCATAAAGCGCAAGCAGCTATCACTACAAGAGTGTTTCGCACGAAAAATGGGGGGCTGGTGAGCATGGAATCAACCGATCGTGATGACGGAGCGCGCGCCGCTGCGCCGTCCAATGATATTGAGCAGGTTCGCGAGCACCGCTTCGCTGCCGGGCGCGGCCGTCGCCTCGCCCGTGAAGCGCAGGCGCTGGCCTACCCACTGGCCGCTGCCCGACAGCCGCAGCGCCCCGTCCAGCGTGGTGAGCGTCAGGCGCGTGGCCTCGCCCCCGTGCAGGCTCACGCGGTAGCTGCCGATGGGGTGCAGGGTCGACAGCCGTGAGGACATGCCCAGCAGGTCCAGCTGCAGCTGTCCGCCCACTTCGGTGCGCCCGTGCGCCCACGCCAGGGTGAGGCCCGTGGTGCTGAGCGCCAGCTGGCCCTGCAGCTGCACCGTGTTCCAGGGCGTGCCCAGCCCCGCGAGCAGCGCGGCGGGCCAGCGGCTCTGGTGGTCGTCCACCCGTCCGCGCGCCGACCCCCAGCCCAGCGCCACGGCCAGCTGCACGGGCGTGGGGGTGCAGCAATCGGCGCTCAGCTCGGCATGCAGGCCTTCCCACGCGGGCCGCAGGCGCCAGTGCACGGTGCCGGGCAGGGTGAGGGCGTCGCTGCTGCCGCTGCCGCCGGTCAGCTGCAGCAGGGCCGAGCCGTTCCACAGCGTGCCCTGGGCGTTGGCGAGCACCAGTTGCCCCTGGCTCGTGCGCTGTACGGCCGAGGCCAGCCAGCGCGCCGGTGCCTGCACGGCGAGCGTGGGCAGCAGACCGAGCAGCAGGCCCGCCAGGGCCCAGCGCCAGGGAGCGCCGGAGGGGATGGTCGTGCGGCGTGCGGGCATCACGGCGTCGGCAGGACCAGAACGAGGGTGCCGCTCCAGCGTGGCGGCTGGGTGTTGCCCGCACGCGTGAGCTGGGCCTGAACCGGCGTGGCCTGTGTGCCGGCCCTGACCTGAGCCAGCCAGGCGGCCACGGCGGCGGCCGGCGCCTCGGTCAGGGTGACCGTGGCTTGCCCCGCCGCGATGGTGAGGCGCGCGGCCGGCCCCAGTTGCGTCTCGGTCATGCCGCGCAGCTGCGCGGGGGCATCGGCGCTCGCGTGTTTCGGTGCGTTCTGCAGCTGCTCGGCCTCGGCCTGCATCTGCTGCATCTGTTGCCACTGCGCGTTCACCTCGGCGTGGCGCGCGGCCGATTGGCGCAGCGCCTTGAGCGGCGGCGCCAGCAGCAGCCACCACAGCAGCGCCAGCAGCACCAGGGCCCCGGTCGCGCGCACGAGCGTCTGCTCGCGCGGCGCCAGCCGTGTCCACTTTGCTTTCAGCGCCTTCAGCGCCGCGCCGTCCGTCATGGCGTGTCCCGCGCGGCGTGAACGATGAGCACGCCCTCTTCCGTGCGCGTGCCGAGCTGTCGCGCAGCAAGCTGCCGATCGAGCGCCGCGCGCTGCTCGGCCGAGAGCGTGAGGCCCGACAGGCGCAGTTGACCATCGGCGTAATCGATGCGCGCGGGCACCTGGTCCGCGGGCAGGGCGTGCGCCGCGGCCGCAAGCAGGCTTTCGAAATCGCGGGTCGAGAGCGCGCCCGTCTGCTGGCGCAGCAGCGCCACTTCCTTGTGCATCTGCACCGGCGCATCGACGACGAGCTTCACCTGCGGAAAGGTCTGCGTGAGCACGCCGCGCACCGCCGCCTGCTGGCGCGCGAGCGCGCGCGCGTCCTGCCAGGCCCAGAGGTTGAGCGCGGCGACCTGCCCGGCAATGAGCAGGCCCAGCGCCCAGCGCGCGGCACGCCACTCGGGTGCGCGCCACAGCGCGTTGGCGCTCGTTCCCAGCCAGCGCAGCGCGCGCTGGCGGCCGTTGCTCGCCAGATCGAACTGGGCCAGATCCCAGGCGCCGCGCGCCGCCACGAGCAGCCCTTCGTCCAGGGACTGCAATGCCACGGGCCGGCCGAAGGTGCGCTCCGCCAGCTCTGCCACCGCGGGTTCGGCGCGCAGCAGCGTGGCGGGCGCCACCCGGTCGGCCAGCCCCTGCGCCTGCAGAGGCATCACGCTCACCGCCTGCTCGTCGTCCACGCCGGTCAGCACTGCGAAGGCGTCGCCCGGCGTGCCGATGAGGGTGCATTCGGGGCCGCCGCTGGCCGTGGCCCCGGGCGCATGGGCCGGCACGATGCGATCCACGCGGTGACCGGCCGCCTCCAGCGTGCGCAGGCAGGCGCGCAGCCAGGCGCGATCACAGACGGCGATCCAGATCGGCACGCCTGCCGCGGCGTGTGGCGCCAGCGCGAAGTGCAGGCTGTCGGGGTCGTCCAGCAGCTGTTCCTCCAGCATGCCCTGGAGCACGGTGCGCAGGCGCTGGGATGATGCGAGTGCGCCCTGCGGCAGCGTGACGCGCTGCCACGAGAGCTGGCGCAGCGGCACCACCGCCACCGTCTCGCCCGCTCGCCCGGGCGCGGGCAGCAGCTGCGCGCTGCAATGGCCGCTGCGCAGGACGCGCCGGCCGTCGCTGGAGAGCACGTAATGCCACTCGACGCCAGCCACAGGCACGGACGGGGGCAGGGAAAGGATCAGGATGCTCATGGCGTGGATGCGCCAGGCATTGTAGGGTCGAGCCGTGCCTGCGCCGTGGTGAGCCAGCCCCCGCGCTCGCGCCAGAGCGTGCGCGCCGCGCCGCGCTGCTTGAACACGAGCGAGCGCTCCTGCACGACGATGGTGCCCAGGCGCAATTGCCCGCGCACTTCAAAGTAGCTGGAGGCCACGTCGTGGGTGTCCACGCGGATCAGGTTGGGCTTGGGCAGGCGGCTCGCGGCGTCGCTCACTTTCGTGAAGTAATGCGCATCGCGCGCCTGCACGAGCTGCTGCGCGTCGGCCATGGAGATGTCGTCGATGCTCGCCCACAGCACGACGGCTCCGGCGGTGTTGAGGTTCACGCGCGTGCGCACCGGCAGCAGCGTCGCGTAGGGGAGCAGTCGCGTGATGGCGGCGGCGGGCACGCCCCACCAGGTGAGTTCATCGACGCTGCGCGGCAGCAGGGGCGCATCGGGCGCGTCCGGGGTGTCGGTGCGCGTGGCCTGCACCATGTGGCTCGCCAACCGGTCGAGGAGCCCCGCGTCCAGCCCCAGATAGCCGAACAGCCGCACGAACTGGCGCAGCGCCGCCGGGTCCACCGCATTGCCTTGCGCCAGGTTGCGCAGATTCAGCAGCCCTTGCTGATCGGTGATGCTGCCCGAGAGGAAGGCGTCGCCCACGTCGGCGCTCGCGTCCGTCACCGCGCCGTGGTCGGCCGCGAGGAAGGTGGACAGGCGCGCCTCTTGCAGCGGCACCGACCAGGGCTCGGCCAGGTTGTCGGTGCCGTCGCCGCGCGCCAGCGAATCCTCGCGCAGGATAAGCCGTGCCCAGTCCAGCGCCCCGATCAGGATCCAGGCCGACTGCACGCGCGCGCGCTCGGCCGTCTCCACCTCGATCGCGCGCCACTGCCGCCACAGTGCGGTCGCCGCGAAGCTGGCCACGAGCGTGACCACCAGCATGGCCGTGAGCAGGGCCGCGCCCCGTTGCCGCGCGGGCCGCCGCGTCATGATTTGTTCCCGCCCACCACGGGGTTGATCCAGTCGCGCGTGATCTGGCCCGAGGGCGATCCGCCGCCGGGGAGCGTGAGCTGCAGTCGCACGCCTTCGGGCAGCGCGACCGCGTTGGCGTTGACGGGCGGCGCCTGCGTGTCGCCGGGCTGGCTCGTGGCGCCGCTGGACAACCCATTGGCCCAGCTGCCATCGCGGTAGAAGAAGAGCTGCCAGTGCGCCAGCGGCATCAGCACCGTCTCGCCGCGGCGCGTGGCGGCATCGGGGCTGCGCGCCCACAGCGCCGCGCGCTGCCAGGCTTCGTTCCAGTCCGCGCGCGTGGCCACGGGCGCGGATTGCCAGCGCAGCCACTGGTCCGTGCCGCCGTCCGCGCGCAGCGCCCAGGCGACCACGATCACCCCCGGATCGAGCGGGCGAGGGCTGCGCCGGGTCAGTCGCAGAACCTGGCCGTCCCAGGCGATCGGACTGGCGTGCTCCAGCGTCTGCACCGCATCCAGGTCGGCGCCCCATTGGTCGAGCACGGTCTGCAGCGTGAGCACGGCGTCGGTGTGCTCGCGTGTCTGGTCCTGCGCGCGCACCATGCCGTCCAGGCCACGCCAGCTCGCGATGGCCAGCAGCGCGAGCACCGCGATCGCCACGAGCAGCTCCACGAGCGTGAAACCGGCGCCGCGCTTGCGTGATGGCTCGTGCATCAATAGCGCCCCACGATGGTGGACAGCCGCAGGACCGGGGCCTGATCGCGGCTCACGCGCGCATCAACGCGGCGAAACTGCGGATTGGGCGTGGGTGTGACCTGCAGCGTCACGAGGTAGTCGCGCCCCGCCTGGGCGCAGGCCGAACTGCTGTCGCCGATCGAGGGCATCTGCCGGGCCAGGCGCACGGCCACGAGCGCGTTTTCGGCACAGATGTGGGCCAGCGTCACATCGGTCTGGCGCTCGCTGTTGCGCACCAGCGCCGAGGTGGCCTGCGAGCCCGCGAGCAACGCGATCGCGACGATGCCCAGCGCCACGAGCACTTCCACCAGCGTGAAGCCGTGCGCGCGCCTGCGGCTCACTGCAGCGCCTGTGCCGTGAAGGGGCGCAGCCCGTCGCTCGCCACCCGCACGGCCTGGCCCGGCAGCTCGGAGTTGACGAGGGTGATGTCCTGCGCGCCGATGAGCGGCTCGGGCCCCAGCCACAGCGTTTTCGGCGTGCGCGGCTGCGTGCCCGGCTCAAGCCAGTGCTCGGGCAAGCTCCCGGGCGCCACGCCGTCGAAGTGAAAACCCGTTGTGCTTGCGCGCCAGCTCACCACGCTGCCCGTGGCACGCGATTGCGCGCGCGCCGAATCCAGCAGCGCCGCCAGGCGATCACCCTCGCGTTGCAGCCGGGTGCGGCCGCCGTCCGCCAGCGCAAAGCCCACGCCCGCCGTGGCCAGCGCCATGATGGACACGACGACCAGCAGCTCCAGCAGCGTGAAGCCGCGCGCGACGAGTCGGCTTGCGCGAGGGATGGTTTCGCCGCCGGGCCGCCCCAAGGCGAAACGTGGCCCCCTCGGGGGGCAGGGAGCGACGCGCAGTGCGCGATCGTGGGGGCGATCGGTTTCGCCGCCGGGCCGCCCCAAGGCGAAACGCGGCCCCCTCGGGGGGCAGGGAGCGACACGTAGTGCGCGACCGTGGGGGCGACTACTGCCAGCTGCCGATGTCCGCATCCTTGCCCTCGCCTCCGGGCTGTCCGTCCGCCCCCAGCGACATCACGTCCACCTCGCCCCTGATGCCCGGGTTCAGGTACTGGTAGGAGTGGCCCCAGGGATCCCTGGGCAGTTTTTCCAGATAGGGTCGCCAGTTGGGCGGGAGCGGCGCCGCCGTGGGCTTGGCCACCAGCGCCTGCAGGCCCTGCTCGGTCGTGGGGTAGCGCAGATTGTCCAGCTTGTAGAGCTTGAGCGCCTGCATCAGATTGGTCACGTCGGTGCGCGCGGCCGTGACGCGCGCGTCGTCCGCGCGGTCGAGCACGTTGGGCACGATGAGCGCCGCGAGCACGCCGATGATGACCAGCACTACCATGAGTTCGATCAGGGTGAAGCCCGCGGCGCGGCGCAGACGGGTGAAGGTGGGAGACAGGAACACGGGAGGGCTCTTGGGGAAAAACGGGTCGATCCGGTCAATGATAATGGCGCCATGCCCGCCCGCCTTTCCACCCGCTGGATTCAGCGCCTGATCACCTTCGCGCTGTGGGCGCTGTGCGGCGTGAGCCTGGCGTGGTGGGGCCTGAGGCTGACGCCGGGCTCGGCGCCGGGCCGTGCGCCCCTGGCCGTCTCGCAGGCGCCAGCGCTCGACGCCCAGGCGCTCGCGCGCCTGCTGGGCGCCGATGCGGCGCCACCTTCGGGCGCGGTGGCCGCACCCACACGGCTCGTGCTGCTGGGCGTGCTCGCGGGCACGGTCAGCGGCGACGGCGCGGCCCTGATCGCCATCGACGGCAAACCCGCCAAGCCCTACCGTGTTGGCCGAGAGGTCGAGCCCGGCCTCATCGTGCAATCGCTGGGTGCGCGCGAGGCGCGGTTGGGCGCGTCGCTGGATGGGCCGCCCACGATGACGCTGGAGCTGCCGCGCAAGCGCTGAATCAGCGAGGGTTCTCCAAAGACCTTCCTCAGTGCCCGTTGGCCTGTAGAAAGAGCCGGTACGCGGGGTTGAGCGTTTCCTCGATGTAGGGGTAGTCCAGCGCCTTCAGGAAGGCGTCGAACGCCGCGCCGTCCTGCGGCGGCACCTGCATGCCCACGAGAATGCGGCCGTAGTCCGCGCCCTGGTTGCGGTAGTGAAACAGCGAGATGTTCCAGGTGGGCGCCATCAGGCTCAGGAACTTGAACAGCGCTCCCGGCCGCTCGGGGAAGGTAAAGCGCATCAGGCGTTCGTCGCGCGCCAGATCCGAATGGCCTCCCACGAGATGACGCAGATGCTCCTTGGCCATTTCGTCGTGCGTGAGGTCCAGTGCCGCGAAGCCGTTCTTCTCGAACGATTTGGCGATTTTTTCCGATTCGCCGCGGCCGTGGGTCGAGAGGCCGACGAACACGTGCGCGCGCCTGGCATCGCTGATGCGGTAGTTGAACTCGGTCACGCTCCTCGGCCCGCCCGGCAGCGCGCCCACGATCTCGCAAAAGCGCCTGAAGCTGCCGCGCTCCTCAGGGATGGTCACGGCAAACAGCGCTTCCTTCTCCTCGCCCATCTCGGCGCGCTCGGCGACGAAGCGCAGGCGCCCGAAGTTCATGTTCGCGCCCGAGAGAATGGCCGCGTAGGTCTCGCCCCGGGTCTTGTGCGTCGCCACGTACTGCTTGATCGCGGCCACGCCCATGGCGCCCGCGGGCTCGACGACGCTGCGCGTGTCGGTGAAGATGTCCTTGATCGCCGCGCACACCGCATCCGTGTCCACGCGCACGTAGTCGTCCACCAGCGCATGCGCGATGCGAAAGGTCTCCTCGCCGACGATCTTCACCGCCGTGCCGTCGGAAAACAGCCCCACGTCATCCAGGTGCACGCGCTCGTGCTGCTGCGCCGATTGAGCCATCGCGTCCGAGTCCGACATCTGCACGCCGATCACCTTGACCTCGGGCCGCACCGCCTTGATGTAGTTGGCGATGCCCGCGATCAGGCCTCCGCCGCCGATGGGCACGAACACCGCGTCCAGCCGGTTGCTGGCGAGCTGCTGCACCTGCTGCAGGATTTCCATCGCCACCGTGCCCTGCCCGGCGATCACGTCGGGGTCGTCGAACGGATGGATGAAGGTCAGGCCCTCGCGCTGCTGCAGGCGCACGGCTTCCTCGTAGGCGTCGGAATAGCTCTCGCCCGCCAGCACCACCTCGCCGCCCAGGTTCTTCACCGCGTCCACCTTGACCTGCGGCGTGGTGGTCGGCATCACGATCACCGCGCGCGCGTTCATGCGCGCCGCGCTCAGCGCCACGCCCTGGGCGTGGTTGCCCGCCGACGCGCAGATCACGCCCTTGGCCAGCTGCTCGGGCGTGAGGGTGGCCATCTTGTTGTAGGCGCCGCGCAGCTTGAAGGAAAAGACCGGCTGCTGGTCCTCGCGCTTGAGCAGCACCTTGTTGTGCAGGCGCCGACTCAGGGCCTTGGCCGGTTGCAGCGCGGATTCAATGGCCACGTCGTACACCCTTGCCGTGAGGATTTTCTTCAGGTAGTCGAAGGGGGTGAGGGCGGTGTCCATGATTCGGTGTGATGTTGCAATGCAATAAACGGCGGCGGCAATGATAGTGCTGCGCCCGCCCTGGCGCGGTCGGCGCGAGAATCGGCCACTGCTACCCAACGTAAAGGAAACAGCATGGAATGCACTGTCAGCTGGACCGGCGCCACCCCCGGCGCGCGCTCCGGCATGGGTTTTGTGGCCGAAACCGGCAGCGGCCACCTCGTCACGATGGATGGGGCGCCCGACGGCGCCCATCCCGAGCAAGGCGGGCGCAACCTGGCGCCCCGCCCCATGGAAATGGTGCTGGTCGGCGCCGGGGGCTGCACCGCCTACGATGTCGTCCTGATCCTGCGCCGGGGCCGCCACGATGTGCGCGGCTGCAGCGTGCGCCTTGAGGCCGAGCGCGCCGAGACCGATCCCAAGGTCTTCACGCGGATCCACCTGCAGTTCACCGTGAGCGGCCATGCCCTGCCGCGAGAGGCGGTGGAGCGCGCGATTGCGCTCAGCCACGAGAAGTACTGCTCTGCCATGGCCATGCTGTCGAAAACGGCGGCGATCACGACCGGCTGCGACCTGGTGGAGGCTTGACAGCGTTCACAGGCATTGTTGCCAGTGAACAACAAAACTTGGGCTTTGGGCCGTGTTGACAGTGAATTGCTTTGCTTATCCCGCCGGTCTCTGTTGCAATACGTAGAACTTCCCCACCAGGAGGTTGGCCCGGCGAGGCAGCGCTCGCATGGACAAAGTCTTGTAGGCCGGAGCCTTCTATTTAACCTTGGAGTATTGGTAATGAAAAAATCTCTGATTGCCTTGGCAGTCTTGGGCGCCTCGGGCTTTGCGATGGCGCAATCTTCGGTGACTCTGTACGGTGTGGCCGACGCCGGCCTCGGCAAAGTTGCCAATGGCAAAACCCAAATGACGAGCGCTGGCTTGCTCAACAACGGCAACAGCCGCTTGGGCGTCAAGGGTGTTGAAGACCTCGGTGGTGGCCTGAAGGCTGGTTTCAATTTCGAATCCGGCTTGTCTCTGAAGAACGGTGACTATGCCGGTAGCGGCGGTGGTTTCTGGGGCCGTGCGGCCAACATGTACCTGGGCGGCAGCTGGGGTACCTTCCTGATGGGCCGTACGCTGAACCCGTCGTTCTACGGTTTTGCGGCCTGGGAACTGACCGGCGCGGCCAACTACACGGTTGTCGGCAACACCTACGGTTTCGGTGGCGGCAATGGTCCTCGTAACAGCAGCCAGTTCACCTACACCACGCCGAACATCAGCGGCTTCTCCGGTTCGCTGGGCTACATTTTCAGCGCTGACAACGGTGGCAACGCCAAGTGGGACCTGAACGCCATTTACGCCAATGGCCCGATGTCCGTCGCCGTCACCGCCAACAAGACCCAGACCCAGAAGACCGGCTGGTCGCTGGGCGGCCGCTACAACTTCGGCCAGTTCATCGCAGCGGCATCCTACAGCGACGCTTACTCCGTGCGCCGCGGCTTCTCGATCGGCGGCACGGCCCTGTTCGGCCCGGCTTCCGTCACGCTCGACCTGACCCGCGACACCCGGAATCTGGCTGGCGCGAAGAAGTACACCAACGCCCTGCTCGAAGGCAAGTACAGCCTGTCCAAGCGCACCTTCGTGTACGCCGACTACCTCCGTTTGGATGGTGGCAACAACTACGGTGTGGGCGTCCGCCACAACTTCTGATGAGGCTGCTGTCCCTGCGGGCAGCATCTGACTCGGTCAAAGCCGCCTTCGGGCGGCTTTTTTCATGGATTCTCATTTCTCGCGGGGCAGCATGAGCGCACTCTATCAAGCCGACGGGTCGGTGTTTGCAGCCATCCGGCAGTTTCATCCCGAGCTCACGACGCTGCGCCGTGAGCTGCATGCTCATCCCGAGCTGGGGTTCGAGGAGGTGCAGACCAGCGCGCGGGTGCGCGAGGCACTGCGGGTGTGCGGGGTGGACGAGGTGCATGAAGGCATCGGTCGCACCGGCACCGTGGCGGTAATCCACGGCCGCGGCCGGGGCAGCCGGGCCATGGTGGGGCTGCGCGCCGACATGGACGCGCTGCCGATGACCGAACACAACGACTTCGCCTGGAAGTCGTGCAAGAGCGGCCTGATGCACGGCTGCGGGCACGACGGGCACGTGACCATGCTGCTGGGTGCGGCACGCTACCTCGCGGCCACGCGCCGGTTCGACGGCACGGCGGTGCTGATCTTCCAGCCGGGCGAAGAGGGTTTTGGCGGCGCACGCGTGATGATCGAGGACGGCCTGTTCGAGCGTTTTCCGGTGCAGGCGGTGTACGCCATGCACAACTGGCCGATGATGGCGCCGGGCACTGTGGGCCTCAATGAGGGGGCGATGATGGCCGCGGCGGACCGCATCACCATCGAGATCTCCGGCAAGGGCGGCCATGGGGCGCATCCGTATCAGACGGTGGACGTGGTGCTGGCGGCTTCCCACATCGTCGCGGCGCTGCAAAGCATCGTCTCGCGCAATGTGCGCGCGATCGACAGCGCGGTGCTCAGCATCTGCGCCATGCAGGCGGGCGACCTGGGAGCGTTCAGCGTACTGCCGGGCGAGGCGACGCTGGTGGGCACGGTGCGCAGCTTCAGCACGACTGTGCAGGATCTCATGGAGCAGCGCATCAAGGAGGTCTGCAGCGCGGTCGCGCTGGGCCTGGGTGCGAGCGCCACGGTGCGCTACGAGCGCATCTATCCGGCCACGATCAACACCGCCGCCGAGGCGCGGTTTGCCGGGGATGTGGCGGCCAGCCTCGTGGGCGAGGGCAACGTCACCCGCGCCCTGGAGCCGAGCATGGGTGCGGAGGATTTTTCCTTCATGCTGCAGCACAAGCCCGGCGCCTATCTGCGCCTGGGGCAGGGCGGCGGGGTGGGGCTGCACAGCAGCCGCTACGATTTCAACGACGAGGTGCTTCCGCTGGGGGCGGCGCTGCACGCCAGCCTGATCGAACAGGCCATGCCTTTGCCCTCCGGGGATTGAGGCAAAATAGCGCTCAAAGCCTTGCACGAAAAGCGTAGCAAGCTCTTTTTATTGAAGCGGAGAAAGTCGCGTGAATCAACTTGACGCCTTGAAGCAGATGACCACCGTGGTGGCCGACACGGGCGACTTCCACGATCTGGCGCGCTTTGCGCCGCAGGATGCGACGACCAACCCTTCGCTCATCCTCAAGGCGGTGCAAAAGAGCGAATATGCCCACCTGCTGCGCGAGAACGCCGCGCGCTGGCACGAGCGCGACCTGGGTGAGCAGATGGACCGGCTCATCGTGCGCTTTGGCTGCGAGACGCTGGCGCACATCCCGGGGCGGGTCTCGACCGAGGTCGATGCCCGCCTGTCCTTTGATACCGAGGCCATGGTGTCGCGCGCCGAACGCCTGATCGAGCTGTATCAGGCCGAGAGCGTGCACATCGACCGGGTGCTGATCAAGGTGGCCAGCACCTGGGAGGGCATCGAGGCGGCCCGGCGCCTTGAGAGCCGTGGCATCCACACCAACATGACGCTGCTCTTTTCCTTCACGCAGGCGGTGGCGTGCGCGCAGGCCAGAGTGCAGCTGATCTCGCCCTTCGTCGGGCGCATTTACGACTGGTTCAAGGCCAGGGCCGGCGCCAGCTGGGACGAGGCCGCGATGGCGGGCGCGCATGACCCGGGCGTGCGGTCGGTGCGCCGCATTTTCGAGTATTACAAGCACTTCGGGATTGCCACCGAGATCATGGGTGCGAGCTTTCGCAACGCGGGCCAGATCCGCGCGCTCGCGGGCTGCGATCTGCTCACCATCGCGCCGGCCCTGATGGCCGAACTGGCGGCGAGCGACGCGCCGCTGGCGCTGGCGCTCGATGCCGAGGCGGCGCGCGCTCTGGCCGTGCCGCATGTGCAGCTCGATGAGGCGGCCTTTCGCTATGCCCTCAATGAAGATGCGATGGCCACCGAGAAGCTGGCCGAGGGCATACGTGCCTTTGCTGCCGATGCGCTCAAGCTCGAGGCGTTGATGCAGCAGGCGGCATGAATCATGCCCCTGTGCCATGAGACATCCGCCTGGGCGCGGCTGCAGGCGCACTGGCGGCAGGAGGTGCGCGCGATCGACCTGGCCGCGCAATTCGAACGCGACGGCGCCCGTCTGACGACGCTGAGCCAGCGCGCGCCGCACCTCCGGGTCGATCTTTCCAAGAACTGGCTGTTGCCCGGTACGCCCGCGCTGCTGCAGCAGTTGGCGCGGGAGTGCGGCGTGATGGCGTGGCGCGACGCGATGTTCGCGGGCGAGGCGGTCAACACCACCGAGCGGCGCGCGGCCATGCACTGGCTGCTGCGCACGCCCCCGGATGGCGGGCGGCTGATGGGCTCGGCGCCGCAGCAGCGCTGGGATGCCTCGGTGCGCGAGGCGCTGCGCGAGGTGGGCGAGACGCTGCAGGCGATGCTGAGCCTGGCCGAGCAGGTGCGCTCGGACGATTCGATCACCGACGTGGTGCACATCGGCATTGGCGGCTCTTACCTGGGGCCGGAGGTGGTGGTGCAGGCCCTGCAGGGCCTGGCCCGTGGCGGCAAGCGCATTCACTTCGTGGCCAATGTCGATGGCGCGGAGATCGTCTCGGTGCTGCGCACTCTGCGGATGGAGACCACGCTGTTCCTCGTGGCCTCCAAGTCGTTCACGACGGCCGAGACCATGATGAATGCGCATGCCGCGCGGGACTGGTTCCTGGCGCAGGGCGGCAGCGAGGATGTGGCGCATCTGCACTCGATCGCGCGCCACTTCGTCGCGCTGACGGCGCAGCCCGAGGCGGCCGCGCGCTTTGGCATCACGCGCACGCTGGGCTTTCGCGACTGGGTGGGCGGGCGATATTCGCTGTGGTCGGCGATCGGCCTGCCGGTCGCGATCGCGGTGGGCGCGCAGGCGTTTCGCGAGCTGCTGGCGGGCGCGCACGAGATGGATGCGCATTTTCTCGCTGCCGCGCCCGAGGCGAATCTGCCGCTGCGTCTGGGCCTGCTGGACGTCTGGTACCGTGATTTCTGTGGCTTGAGCAGCCGCTGCATCGCACCCTACAGCCACGGCCTGCGGCGTCTGCCGGCCTACCTGCAGCAGCTGGAAATGGAGAGCAACGGCAAGGGCGTGACGCGCGAGGGCCGTCCATTGCATGTGCCCACTGCACCGGTGATCTGGGGCGAGCCCGGCACCAACGGCCAGCATGCGTTCTTCCAGATGCTGCACCAGGGCCAGGACGTGGTGCCGGTGGAGTTCATCGCGGTGCGCGAGTCAGGCGGCAGCCTGCCTGGCCACCATCATGATCTGGTGGTGAACGCGGTGGCGCAGGCGCGGGCTTTGATGGCGGGCAGCAGTGCCAGCGAGCCGCACCGGCGCTGCCCGGGCAACCGGCCGAGCACCTTCGTGCTGCTCGACCGGCTCGATCCGGCGGCGCTCGGCGCGCTGATCGCGCTGTACGAGCACCGGGTCTTCGTCTCGGGGGCCGTGTGGGGCGTCAACAGCTTTGACCAGTGGGGCGTGGAACTGGGCAAATGCCTGGCGCGTGATCTGTTCGAGCGCGAACGCTCGGGGAACTGGGATGGGGTGGACCCGTCCACACGGGCGCTGATGGCTCAGCTGGGCGTATAGGCCAGGCGCAGGTAGATGGGTGCGTAGGCTTCGCCCTGCGTCACTTCGATCAGGGCTTCCTTCGCGAGTTCGAGCAGCGCGACGAAGGTGACGACGAGCACGGGCACGCCCTTGGCGGGGTCGAACATCTCCTCGAACGTGACGAAGCGGCGCCCCTGCAGGCGCTTGAGCACATGGCTCATGGTCTCGCGCACCGAGAGTTCCTCGCGCGGAATGTGGTGGCGCTGCACGAGGCGCGCGCGGTTCAGCACGTCCTGCCAGGCCGATTGCAGGTCGGCGATGGATACGTCGGGAAAGCGTGGCTGCAGACTCTGCTCGATCGTCACCTGCGCCTTGAGAAAGTCGCGCCCGTACTGCGGCAGCTCGCCCAGCTGCTGCGCGGCCAGCTTGAATTTCTCGTATTCGAGCAGGCGGCGCACGAGTTCGGCGCGCGGGTCTTCGGCCTCCTGGGCGCCTTGCGCGGCCCGCGTGGGCAGCAGCATGCGCGACTTGATCTCGATGAGCATCGCGGCCATCAGCAGGTATTCGGCGGCCAGCTCCAGGTTGCGGCTGCGGATCTCGTCCACGTAGGCCAGGTACTGGCGCGTGACGCTCACCATGGGGATGTCGAGGATGTTGAAATTCTGCTTGCGGATCAGGTACAGCAGCAGATCGAGCGGCCCCTCGAAGGCCTCCAGGAAGACTTCCAGCGCATCGGGCGGGATGTACAGATCCTGCGGCAGCGCGAAGAGCGGCTCGCCGTAGAGCCTGGCGAGCGCGACCTGATCCACGACGGCGGGGGTGTTGCTATCTGTTTCGGAGCTGTCCGCGACCATCTGTGTTGCGCTGGATCGCGGTCAGGCTCAGGTCGGGATGGAGTCGTAGCCGTTTTCGTCGAACGAGTAGTAGACGTAGGCCTTCTGACGGATCTTGGAGGCGTGCAGGTCACCCCAGAGTTCGCGGTCCACATCCTTGTCCCACAGCAGATTGCGCCCCTGCAGCTGGCGTTCTTCCAGGCCGGGTTTTTGCTCGCGCAGCCGGTGAATGAACTGCGTGGTGTCGGACTGGTAGTCCGGGCGGCGAATAAGATACATGGCTGGCAACCTCCGGTAACCCGTCATTTTACTGACACCATGCTGGCTCTTCTGCGTACCCTGGGCATTCCGATGGTTCTCGTGGCCGGTTCGCTCGTCCTCGCCGGATGCGATCAGCAGCGTCTGGCCGAACTGCAGGAAGGCGTTTCCACCGAGGCGGACGTGCGCGCCCGGCTGGGCGTGCCCTCCAGGGTGTGGTCCGAAGAGGACGGTTCGAGCACCCTGGAATACAACCGCCAGCCCGAGGGGCACGCCAATTACATGATTGCACTGGACGCCCATGGCACGATGGTGCAACTGCGCCAGGTGCTGGTGCCGGCCAATTTTGCGCAGGTACAGCCGGGCGTGGAGATGCTTGCCGTGCGCCGCCTGCTCGGCCAGCCCGCGCGCAAGGTGACGTACGAGCTGACGCACGAGACCGACTGGGACTGGAAGTGGCTGGACGGCCCCGCGCGCGCCATGGTATTCACCGCCACCTTCGGGCCGGACGGCCGTGTGCGCCGCTCGGGCAGCCGCGAGGACGTGCCCTCGGCGCAGTAAGCGCTGCCAACGGCCTACGGCGCGATCTTGCGCTTGATCGCCTGCGCCACCTGCGGCGGCAGGCTGGGCAGGGCGCGCAGCATCCAGGGCAGCACGCGGCGCTTGGCGCCCGCGAGCGACTCGGGCACGAGCGCCTCGATCAAATGCGGGCCGGGCTGGGCCAGCGCGTATTCAAGGGCGGTGCAAAACGCCTCGGCGCTGTCGGCGCGCGCGGCGTGTACGCCCATGCCCTGCGCAAGCCGCGCGAAATCAAGCGCCGGGCCGCCCAGGTCGAGCTGGGCGCGGGCCTTGCTGCCGACTTCGCCGCGTGCGCCCACGCGCTCCAGCTCGACGTTGAGCACCGAGTAGCTGGCGTTGTTGAAGATGATGGCCGTCACATCGAGCTGCTCGCGCGCCATGGTCCACAGCGCCTGCAGGGTGTACATGGCGCTGCCGTCGCCCACGAGCGCGAGCACGGGGCGGTCGGGGCAGGCGATGGCCGCGCCCACCGCGTTGGGCAGGCCCTGGCCGATGGCGCCGCCGGTGAGCGTGAGGAGGTCGTGGCGCGGGCTGCCTGCGGTCATCACGCCGAGCATGAGGCCGGAGGTGATGGCTTCATCGATGACGATGGCGCGCTCGGGCAGCAGATGGCCGATGGCCTTGCAGGCCTTGGGGGCCGTGAGCCTGCCGGTGGGGCGCACCGGGCGCCGAGCGGTGCGCAGCGCGGGCGTGGCGCCGTCCGCACCCAGCGCGCGGGCCAGCGCCTGCAGGCTCGCGGCTGCGTCCTGCGCGGGGCTGGCGAGGGTGTGCACGGCGCAGCCCTCGGGCACGAGGTCGCTCTTCTTGCCGGGGTAGGCGAAGAAGGATACCGGCGACTTGGCATCGACCAGCACGAGGTGCCTGAACGGCGCGAGCTGCACGCCCGCGAGCTCCGCGAGGTAGGCGATGCGCTCCACGCCCGGCAGGCCCGCGCCACGCTCCATGCGCGTGGGAAAGCACTCGGCGAAGAGCTGGGCGCCCGTGTGCGTGGCGATGCGCGCGGCCGCCATCAGGCCCGCCTCGCGCAGCGCGTGGCCGCCCAGCAGCAGCGCCACCTGGTCGCCCGTGCGCATCAGGGCGGCGATCTGCGCAATGGTGGCGTCGTCGGCGGATGCGGGCTGCGCGGGCGGTGCGGGCGGGCAGGGTGCGCCGCCTTCGCTCCACGAGACGTCGGCGGGCAGGATGAGCGTGGCCACCTGCCCCGGCAGGCCGCGCGCGGCGGTGAGGGCGTCGGTGGCGTCCTGCGCGAGCGCGGCCGTGCTCTGCGAGGTGCGCACGAAGCCGGGCGAGACGTTGCGCGCGACGGTTTCTATGTCCGACTGCAGCTGCGCGTCGTACTTGACGTGATGGGTGGCATGGTCGCCCACGATGTTGAGCACCGGCACCCTGCCCTTGCGCGCGTTGTGCAGGTTGGCCAGGCCATTGCCCAGGCCGCAGCCCAGGTGCAGCAGCGTGGCCGCGGGCTTGCCCGCCATGCGCGCGTAGCCGTCGGCCGCGCCCGTGGCCACGCCTTCGAAGAGCGCCAGCACGGCGCGCAGGCGCGGCTCGTCGTCGAGCGCGGCGACGAAGTGCATTTCGCTCGTGCCGGGGTTGGTGAAGACCACCTCGATGCCGGCGTCGGCCAGGGTATGGATGAGGGCGTGGGCGCCGTTCATGGTGGATCTCTCCTGTGGGTGCGGTTCATGGTTGCGGCGGTGCGCGCGGCGATCGCGTCGCCCACCGCGCGCGACAAGCGCGGCGTGTGGCGTGACAGAAACGCGGTGAGGCGTGGGCGAAACCCGTCGAGCACCTCGAAATCGCGCCGTGCGATGCCGCGCAGCAGCGCGGGCACGGCATCCTCCAGCCGCGCGCTGCCGGCAAAGGCCTTGAGCGCGGCCGAGACCGGGTGCTGGTGGCGCTTTTCCTCTTCCACCATGGGCGTCATGATCTCGCCCGGGCAGCACAGGCTGACGGCGATGCCCTTGAGCTTGAGCTCGAAGCGCAGCGCCTCGGCGAACCCGCGCACGCCGAACTTGGAAGCGCAGTAGGCGGTGTAGGCGAAATTGCCGGTGAGCGCCGCAAGCGAGGCCACGAAGACGAGATGACTGCCCGCCTGCATGTGAGGCAGCACGGCGGCGGCAAAGTGTCGCGATCCCTTGAGGTTGATGTCGATCACGCGATCGAAGTCTTCGGCCGTGGCCACGTCGAATGGCAAGGCGTTGATGACGCTCGCGCAGTTGATTGCTAGGTCGGGCGCGCCGAATTCGGCGACGGCCTGTGCCGCCGCCTGCGCGATGGAGGGCGCTTGCGCCACGTCGGCGGTGTAGGACGTGAAGCGCCGCTCGCGCCGTGTGCCCGCGGCGCGCAGTTCCTGCACGACCTGCGACGCGCCGCTGCGGTTGAAGAGGGCGAGGCTTGCGCCTTCGCGCCCCAGGCGCAGTGCCATGTCGCGGCCGATGCCGCTGCTTGCGCCGCTGATGAAGACGGTGCGCGGCGGGCCGTGCTTCCAGCGGTGGCTCTCGCGGCTCACGGTCTGCCTTCGTGCAGCAGCAGCTCGGCGCATTTTTCGCCGATCATGATGCTGGGTGCGTTGGTGTTGCCGCTCGTGATGCGCGGCATGATGGAGGCGTCGGCCACGCGCAGACCCTGCAGGCCGTGCACGCGCAGATCGGCGCCTACCACCGCCTGCGCGTCGCTCGCCGGCCCCATGGCGCAGGTGCCCACGGGGTGGTATTCGGTGTCGGCGCTGGCGCGCAGGTGCTCGGCGATGCCCTGCGGGTCATCGGCCGAGAGGGGCGCGAGCATCGTGCCGCGCCAGGGCGCGAGCGCCTCGTCGTTCATCACCGCGAGCGACCTCTGCACGCCGCGCACGAGGCGGGGCAGGTCGTCCGGATCGCTGAAGTAGCGGGGGTCGATGCGCGGGCGCACGCGCGTGTCGCCGCTCGTGATGCCGACGCTGCCGCGGCTTTTCGGGCGCAGCAGCGTCACGTGCAGGCCGAAGCCGTGGCCCCAGTGCAGTTTGCGGCTGTGGTCGTCCACCATGGCGACGACGAATTCCAGCTCGATGTCGCTCGCGGGAAGACCCGGTTCGGTGGCGAAGAAGGCGCCGGCCTCGGCCACGTTGCTCGTGATGCAGCCGCTGCGCTGCCGGCGCCACTCTTGCACGCCGCGCACGAGCTGCAGCGCGCCCGAGGGGCTCATGCCGAAGCCCGCTTCGCTGCGCGTGCCGTGCCAGTTGAGCGACGCGGTGATGTGGTCCTGCAGGCTCTGCCCCACGCCCGGCAGGTGGTGGGTGACGGCCACCCCCAGCGCCTGCAGGTCGTGCGCTGCGCCCACGCCGGAACACATCAGCAGCTGTGGCGAGCCGTAGGCGCCGCCCGCGAGGATGATTTCGCCGCGGGCGCGCACCACGCTTTCCTGCCCGCCGCGGCTGATCCGCACGCCCACGGCGCGCCTGCCTTCCCAGGTGAGGCGCAGGCACTGTGCCTGTGTGAGGATCTGCAGGTTGGGCCGCTGGCGCACGGCGGGTGTGAGGTAGGCCGCGGCGGCGCTGCAGCGCTCGCCGGCGCGCTGGGTCACCTGCGCGGGCCAGCAGCCGGCCTGCTCGGCGCCGTTGTAGTCGGGCGTGGGGGCGATGCCCTGCGCCGCGCAGGCGCGCAGAAAGGCCTGCGTGCTCGGAAAGCGGCTCCTGAGCCAGTCCACGCCCAGCGGACCGCCCACGCCGTGGTGGTCGTTGGCGCCGAAACAGGCGCTGTCTTCCGCCTTCTTGAAGAGCGGCAGCACGCTCGCATGGTCCCAGCCGGGGTTGCCGAGCGCCGCCCAGCCGTCGTAGTCGCTCGCGTGGCCGCGGCAGTAGATCATGGCGTTGATGGCGCTGCTGCCGCCCAGCACCCGCCCGCGCGGCTGAAAGCCCCGGCGGCCGTTCAGGCCCGGCTGGGGCACGGTCTCGTAGTGGATGGAACTCGTCTTCACGCGCGCCTCGGCCACGAAGCCCAGCGGCGCGCGGATGAGCACGCTGTCGTCCTGCCCGCCGGCTTCGAGCAGGCAGACGCTCACGGTCGGGTCTTCGCTCAGGCGGCGGGCCAGCACGCAACCGGCGGAGCCTGCGCCGACGATGATGAAATCAAATTCCATGTTGCTTCTTTATTGATAGCTATCATCGCTTGTTGTACAAGCGTCAAAGCCTGATTTTGTTCACGAAGTAACGCTCCAGATGGTCGGCACTGATGTCCTGTACCCGGGTCACGCCGGTGAGCATCATGGTGGTCTGCAGTTCGCGCTGCCAGTGGGCGAGCAGGCGGCGCACGCCCGCTTCGCCCTCGGCCGCCAGAGCCCAGACCCAGGGGCGGCCGATGAGCACGCCGCGCGCGCGCAGCGCCAGCGCCTTGAACACGTCCACGCCGCTGCGGATGCCGCCGTCGACCAGCACCTCGGTGCGTTCGCCCACGGCCTGCGCGATGGCGGGCAGCACGCTGGCGGTGGCGGGCGCGCTGTCGAGCTGGCGCCCGCCATGGTTGGAGACGATGAGGCCGTCGGCCCCGGCATCGACCGCGGCCTGCGCGTCGTCCACGGTGAGGATGCCCTTGAGCAGCAGCCGCCCCTTCCACTGCCCACGCAGCCAGGCGATATCGCGCCAGCTCACGCTCGGGTCGAATTGCGCGTCCACCCAGGCCTTGAACGCGCCCAGGTCGCGCGCGCCGGGCACCTGCGCCGCCAGGTTGCCGAAGGTGAGCGGCTTGCCGCCCACGGCCACGCGCCTCACCCAGCCGGGGCGCGCGAGCACGTGCAGCGCCTTGATGAGCGCAGCGCGCGCGCCGGCGTCGGCCATGCCGTGGCGCACGTCGCGCCAGCGCAGGCCGGTCGCGGGCAGATCGACGGTGAACACCAGCGTGCGGCAGCCGCTGGTCCATGCGTCCTGCAGCAGCGCGCTGACGGCGCCGCGGTCGCGCAGCATGTAGAGCTGAAACCAGAAGGGTGCGTGCGTGGCGGCCGTCACTTCGGCCAGCGGGCAGATGCCCACCGTGGAGAGCGTGAACGGCACGCCCGCCGCCCTGGCCGCGCGCGCCGCCAGCACCTCGCCGCGCGGCGCGGCCATGCCCGCCAGGCCCACGGGCGCCAGCACCAGGGGCAGCGCGCAGCTTTCGCCCGCGAGGGTGGCCTGCGTGCTCGCGTGCTCCACGTTCACCAGCACGCGCTGGCGCAGGCGCAGCTCGGCAAAGGCCTGCACATTGGCGGCCAGCGTGCGCTCCTCGCCGGCTGCACCGTCGATGTAGTCGGCATAAAAGCGCGGCAGGCGCCGGCGCGCCAGGCGCTGCCAGTCTGCGGTGGTGGCGGGGTAGGCGATGCTCATGACGGCGCTCCCGTGGCGATGTCGCGCGCGGCGGCGTGCGCGGTGAGGATGCAGCCGGGCAGGAAGGTTCCTTCGAGCGAGCGCTTGCCGCTGGCGCCGCCGCCGCCGAAGCCCGCGGTCTCGCCCACGCCATACAGCCCGGCGATGGCCTCGCCCCGCGCGTCGAGCACGCGGCTGGCGAGATCGGTCTGCAGCCCGCCCAGGCTCTTGCGCGTGATGAGCTGCGTCTGGATGGCGATGAAGGGTCCGCTGCCCGCTTGCTGCAGCGGCGCGGGCTTGCAGGTGCGCAGGCGGTCCGGCCCCCACTGGCGCGCATGGCGGATGCGGCGGATCTGATCGTCGTTTTCGAGTTTGGCTCCCAGCGCGAAATTCGCATCGAACGCATCGGCCGTGGCCTGCAGCACGGCGGCGTCGATGTCGTGCGAGCAGGTGAGCTGGTTCATCTGGAGCGCCAGCGCGGCGAACGTGTCGGCCACGAGAAAGTGGCGGCTTTCGCGCTGCATCTGCCTGAGCAGCCTGTGGTTGCCCAGCAGTGTCTCCTTGAGGAAGGCCGGAAACTGCCGCTCGCGGATGCGCGCGTTGTGCTCGGCGCCCGAGATCGCGAACTCCCTGGCGGCAATGCGCCAGTTCATGAGCTGCCAGGTCCAGGGCTTGGCCTGCGCCGCCACGCGCTGGCACAGTGCATGCGTGTCAAAGCCCGTCACCAGCGGCTCGGGGCCGATGCGCCGCCCGGTGTGGTCGAGCCACAGCGCCGATTTGCACGGAATGAGCGACAGGCCGTGCCCGGGAAAGTGCGGGAACGGGTGCGGAATGCCGGCGGCGTAGTTCCACATCTCGCCCGCATGGGTGATGCGCGCGCCCAGGTGCTCGCACGCCCAGCGGTGCATGCGCCCGTCGGCAAACGGATGCGCGCCATTGAGCATGGCGGCGGGCAGGGGCCGGTCCCTGGGCCAGTTGCGCCGCACTTCCTCGTGGCTGCCGTTCAGCCCCCCGGTGGCCAGCACCACGACGGGAGCGTCGATGCGCGCCTCCCGGCCCGTGGCTTCATCGAGGGCCAGCACGCCCGCCAGCCGTCCCCCGGCGCGGTCCAGCGCCGTCGCGCGGTGGCGGTGCAGCACCGTGAGCCGCCCCTGGCCCGCCTCGCGCATGGCGGCGATGAGCGTGCGCGTCATGTGCCGCGAGGTGCCCCAGAGGATGTGGTAGCGCGGCAGGCTGTTGCCATCGCCCTGCATGCCGCGTTCCACCCAGTTCACCGCGGGCATGAACTTCAGGCCGTGCGAGAGCAGCCAGTCGTGGACCTGCGCGCGGCTGTGCTCGACGTAGTGGCGCGCCCAGGCCAGCGGCCAGGCGTCATCCTCGGCCAGTTCGGCAAAGCGCAGCCAGTCCGCGAGCGCCCGCTCGGGCGTGTCGGGGATCTTCATGCGCGCCTGCAGCGGCGTCCCCACGAGCGCCATGCCGCCGAAGGCCCAGAGCGCCAGCCCGCCGAAGCGCTCGGGGGTATCGCGGTCGATCAGGGTGACGCGCCGGCCCGCGCGCAGCAGGTCCAGCGTGGTGACGATGCCCGCGAGGCCGCCGCCCACGACCACTGCGTCTGCCTGTTGTTGTGCCAAGGGTTTGTCTCCTGTCTGGCTGCCATTCTTGCGCAGCATGCCAGATACAGTTTGTAGTGCCAATGACAGGGGGGCTTTGTCACCCCGGGGACGCGGCGGCGGTGGGTGCCGGTTCAGGCGTGTCGGCGTGATCCCACACGAGGTGGCGAAAGTCGAAACCTTCGACCAGCCTGGGCTTGATGATCTCGAAATAGGGCGAGACATCGAAGTCGCGTGGCGTGAAGAGCGAGTAGTTGCGGATATGCAGCACCTCTTCGGTGCAGGCCGGGCAGATCGCGGTGGGCCGCGCCCGCTCTTCGATGATGGGCAGGATGGGATAGTCGATGGCCTGGTAGGCCTGCGCGATGAGCGTGGAGCAGATGGCGCGCGTGGGCTCGCCGCTGCCCAGCGCGATCATCTTGCGCCGCAGGCGCACGGGCACGGGCGGCGTGGGCAGCAGGTAGCGCGCCAGGTCGATGACATTGCGCAGGTCGTAGCGCTCACCAATGCGCGCCAGCACGAAGGCCACCAGCGCCTGCCGCTCGGCCTCGCTCAGGCCCACGGCGCGGCAGATGCGGGTGGGCACCTGCGTGTATTCGCCGATGGCGAGGCTGCGCACGCCCGCGCTCAGGTCGGCCTCCACGAGGCAGTGGTCGGCATGGTTGGTGCCCGCGAATGGCGCCGTGCCAACGAACATCGCCGCGTGCGACCAGCTCGATTGCGTGAGGTATTTGATCGCGGTGCTGATGCGCGTGTTGCCATCGACCAGCAGCACGTCGCCCGGCTGCATCAGCGCCATCAGCTGGGCGCCCGAAGTGGTGGAAAGCACGTCGTGGCGCGGACTCTCGCGCGAGAGAAAGCGCGCCAGCCTGTGCCCGAGGAAACCCAACACGGTGTTCATGGTTTCTGCGCCGCGGCGCCCACCTGCCGTCCGGCCTGTCAGGCCGCGTTGATCAGCCCTTCGTGCGTGGCGCGCCGTAGCGTGTGCTCCACGAGGCGGTCGCACCGTTCGCCATCGAAGGAAAACGCGTGGCCCATGGTGCCGTCGATGTCGCTCGCCAGCCCCTCGCGCAACAGGCTGCGCGCGCGGAAAAAGCGCGTGCGCACCGTGGGCTCGGGGATCTGCAGCGCGTGCGCCACTTCTTCCACGCTCAGTTCCTGCACCGCGCGCAGCACGAAAACCGTGCGGTAGATGTCGGGCAGGCCATCGATGCGTTCTTCCAGAATTTTGCGAAGTTCGTCACGCATGGCTTTTCCTTCGGGTTGCTGGCTGGGGTCGGCCGTGAAACGGGCCTGCACGTCGGGGTCCGGGATCAGCATGGCCGCATCCAGGGGAATGACCTCGCCGTGCTTGCGTCGAAGGCGCCCCAGCGCCTCGTTGGCCACGATGCGAACGAGCCAGGTGGAGAGCCTGGCGTCGGCCCGAAACGTCGCCAGCGCGCGCCAGGCCTGCAGATACGCCTCCTGCACCGCTTCCTCGGCCTCGGGATCGCTCTTGAGGATGGAGCGCGCCGTGCGAAACAGCAGCTGGTTGTGTCGACGCATGATGGCCTCGAAGGCATGGCGCTTGCCCGCGATGGCACGCGCGATCAGCTCGGTGTCGCTGGCCGCGGTGGCGCTCTCGGCGGTGTCCGCGGGCTGGATGCTTGCCGTGTCCATGCGCTGGCCTTTCAATAGCCGTAGAACTCTTCACTGCGCACATCGTCCTCGTCGATGCCCGCCTGCTCCAGCGTATGGCGCATCGCCTCCACCATGGCGGGCGGGCCGGAGACGTAGAACACGGGCGAGGGCAGGCCCTTGACCGCCTGCTGGATGAAGGCGGCGTCGATGAAGCCGGTGGCGCCGCTCCAGGGCTCGCCGGACTTGTCCATGTCGGTCATCGTCGCCACGAGCTTGAAGTGCGGGTTTTTCTTCTCCAGGCTCTGCAGCTCGGCCAGGAAGGCCGTGTCCTCTGGACGGCGGTTGGAGTACAGCAGCACCAGGGGCTGGACACTGTGCTGCTCGGCCGCGTGGCGCAGGATGCTCATGAAGGGCGTGACGCCGATGCCGCCCGCGACCATCACGCCGGCGCGCTCGACCTTCTTGTGCATGGTGAGCGAGCCGAACGGGCCGTCCACCTGCACCGTGCCCCCTATGGGCAGGCTGCCGAGCGCCTTCTTGAACGTGCTGTCGCGCATGCGCGTGGTCACGACGATCTCGTCCTCGTGCGGCGCGCTCACGATGGAAAACGCGTGGCGGCCGTCGGCGCTGCCGGCGTCCACGCCCGGGCCGACCAGGATCACGTCCAGCGCCTGCCCGGGGCGAAATTCGAACCCCGCGGGTTTTTCGAAGTGAAACGCCATCGTGCCGTTGGCGACTTCATTTTTTGATTTCAGATGCACGGTGTGTGTTGCCATGTCGCTGCCTTGTCTTCGTGGTTGCACCATTGGATGCGGGATACGGGGCAAATATTCCCACAGCCGCGCCACGGGCGCTTGCCTGCCCTCACTTTAGGGACAATCCTCTTCCATGCCATCGCTTCTTTCCCCGACGCACGCCCGCGCACCCTGCGCCCTCGCGCTGGGCTGGCGCACCCTGCGGCGCGACCTGCGCGCGGGGGAACTGCGCCTGCTGATGCTGGCCGTGCTGCTGGCCGTGGCGGCGCTTGCCAGCGTCGGTTTCTTCGCCGACCGGCTGCAGGGCGGCCTGCAGCGTGATGCGGTGCAGCTGCTGGGCGGCGACGTGGTCATCGTGAGCGACCAGGCCACGCCCGCCGCCTTCCTGGACGAGGCGCGCGCGCTGGGCCTGGCGGGCGTGGACACGCTGGCCTTTCCCACGATGGCGCGCGCCGATGATGCCCAGGGCGGCGCCAGCCGCCTCGTCGCGCTCAAGAGCGTGGCGCCCGGCTATCCGCTGCGCGGGCGCATGCAGACGGCCGCGGGCCCGGACCAGGCGGGCACGCCGACCGAGGGCATACCCGCGCCGGGGCAGGTCTGGGTGGACGCGCCGCTGCTGGGCGCGCTCGATCTGGCCGTGGGCGATGTGCTGTGGCTGGGTGATGCAAAGCTCGTGATTGCCCGCGTCATCACGCTCGAACCCGACCGCGGCAGCGGCTTCATGAGCTTTGCGCCGCGCGTGATGATGAACCGGGCCGATCTGCAGGCCACGGCGCTGGTGCAGCCCGCCAGCCGCATCACCTGGCGCTACGCGGTGGCGGGCGATGCCCCGGCCGTGGCGCACTATACCGCCTGGGCACAGCAGCAGATCAAGGGCGAGCGCGGCGTGCGCGTCGAGTCGCTCGCCAGCGGCCGCCCCGAGATGCGCCAGACGCTGGATCGCGCCGGGCAGTTCCTGAACCTCGTGGCGCTGCTTGCGGCCCTGCTCGCGGCCGTGGCGGTGGCGCTGGCGGCGCGCGCGTTCGCGGCCCGGCACGTCGATGCCGCGGCGCTGCTGCGCGTTCTCGGGCTGGCCCAGCGCAAGATTGCCGGCGCCTATCTGGTCGAGTTTGGGCTGGCCGGGCTCTTTGCCAGCGCGCTGGGCGTGGTTCTGGGCTGGGGCGTGCATTGGGTCTTCGTCTGGCTGCTGGCAGCGCTGGTGCCCGCGGGGCTGCCGCCCGCCAGCGGCTGGCCCGCACTGCTGGGCATGGGCGTGGGGCTCACGCTGCTCATGGCCTTCGGCCTGCCGCCGGTGCTGCAGCTGGCGCGCGTGCCGCCGCTGCGCGTGATCCGGCGCGACGTGGGCGCGATCAAGCCGGTGTCGGCGGCGGTGCTGCTGCTGGGCGTGGGCGGCTTTGCCGCGCTGCTGCTCATCGTCAGCCGCAGCTGGCGCCTGGGGCTGATCGCCGTCGGCGGCTTTGCGGCGGCCGTGCTGCTGTTCGCGCTGCTGGCGTGGCTGGTGGTGTGGGTCCTGCGCAAGGCCGTGCATGAAACCCGCGCGCCGCGCTGGCTGGTGCTGGCCACGCGCCAGATCGCCGCGCGCCCGGCGTACGCGGTGGTGCAGGTCAGCAGCCTGGCCGTGGGTCTGCTCGCGCTCGTGCTGCTGGTGCTGCTGCGCACCGACCTGATCGCGAGCTGGCAGCAGGCCACGCCCGCCAGCGCGCCCGACCGCTTCGTCATCAACATCCAGCCCGATCAGGCCGAGGACTTTCGCGCGCTGCTCGCGAAGGCGGGCGTGACGCACTACGACTGGTATCCGATGTTCCGCGGCCGCCTCGTGGCCGTCAACGGCCGCGCCGTGAGCGCCGCCGACTACCAGGATGAGCGCGCGCAGGGTCTGGTGGAGCGCGAGTTCAACCTCTCGCACACGCTGCAGGCGCCCGGGCACAACACCATCGTGGCCGGGCACTGGACGCCGGGCGAGGCGGGTGCGGTGAGCGTGGAAGAGGGCATCGCCCAGACCCTGGGGCTCAAGCTCGGCGACGTGCTGCGCTTTGACATGGCGGGCGTGACGAGCGAGGCGCGCATCACCAGCCTGCGCAAGGTGGACTGGAGCTCGATGCGCGCCAACTTCTTCGTGCTGTATCCGCTGGCGGACATGCCGGACGTGCCCGTCACCTACCTGGCGGCCTACCGCGCACCGCCCGAGCGGGGCTTCGACAACGCGCTGGTGCGCCGCTTTCCCAACGTCACCAACGTGGATCTGAGCGCCACGCTGGCGCAGGTGCAGGGCGTGCTCACGCAGGTGGTGCGCGCGGTGGAGTTCCTCTTTGCCTTCACGCTGGCCGCGGGGCTCATCGTGCTGTTCGCGGCGGTGACGGCCACACGCGAGGAAAGGACAAGGGAATTTGCCATCATGCGTGCCCTGGGTGCGCGCGAGCGCCTGCTGCGCCAGGTGCAGCGGGCCGAGCTGGCCGGCGTGGGCCTGCTTGCCGGTCTGCTCGCCAGCAGTGTGGCCATGCTGGTGGGCGGCCTGCTGGCGCTGTACGTCTTCGACTTCACGTGGACGGCGCCGCTGTGGGTCCCGCTGGCGGGCAGCGCCGCGGGCGCTCTGCTGGCGCTCGCGGCGGGCTGGTGGGGCCTGCGCGATGTGCTGCGCCGGCCCGTGGTGCAGACGCTGCGCGAGGCCGCGCAATGAAGGAGGAAGTGGTCGTGAATCAGGCGGTGAATGCAGGGGGCATGCCCGGCTGGGCCGATGCGCCCGAGGGCGAGGGCTGGAACTGGCTGGCGCAGGATGCGGATGGGCGCTGGTTCTGGTATCGCACCGAACCGAAACTGAACTGGTCGGGCGGCGTGTGGCGCTCCAATTCGCGCAACCAGCAGCCGGCGGGCGAGGGCGCACCCAACCCCGATTGGGACCGCACGATGCGGGTGCGCCCAGGCGCCGAAACGCCTGGGTCGGCTGAGACACAATAGCGCCCGGCCGCGCGTCCCGATGTCCCTGACCCGGCGCGGCCCGAGCAGGAGGAGGGGAACGATGTCGCAGGTGGATTGGATGGTGCTGGCGCTGCTGGCCGTGGTGTTGATCTGGGCCGTCTCGGCCTACAACCGGCTGGTGGTGCTGAGAAACCGCATCGCCAATGCCTTCGGGCAGATCGACGTGCAGCTCAAGCGCCGCCACGATCTCGTGCCCAACCTGGTGGAGGTGGCGCGCGGCTACCTGAAGCACGAAGCCGGCACGCTCGAAGCCGTGATCAGGGCGCGCGCCCAGGCGCTGGGCGCGGCGCAGGCGGCGCGCGAGGCGCCGGGCGATGCCGCGCGCATGGGGCAGCTGGCGCGGGCCGAGGCCCTGCTCGGCGGCAGCCTCGGGCGCCTGATGGTGCTGACCGAAAACTATCCCGAACTCAAGGCCGATGCGACGATGCGCGAGCTCTCCGAGGAGCTCACGAGCACGGAAAACCGCATCGGCTTCGCGCGCCAGGCCTACAACGACCAGGCGCTGGAGTTCAACGACGCGGCCACGCAGTTCCCCGCGCTCGTCGTCGCGCGGCTGTTCGGCTTTGGCGCCGCGCCCATGCTGCGTTCCACGCAGAGCGCCGAAGAGCGCGAGGTGCCCAGGGTCCAGTTCTGAACCGGCCCGCCCGCGCCGCATGAAATTCTGGGACAGGCAGAACGCCGCGCGCGCCGAAACCCGGCGCCTGCTGCTGGCCTTCGGCCTCGCGGTGCTGCTGCTGCTCGTGGGGGTGCATCTGGCGCTGGCGCTGGCCTGGCTCGTCATGGCGGCGCTGCTGCCGGTGCACCTGCCGTTTCCGGCGGGGTTCATGGCCACCAACGTCGGGGTGTCGCTGCTGCTGGTGCTGGGCGGCTGGTGGATAGAGACGTCCAATCTGCGCGGCGGCGGCGTGAAACTGGCGCGGCGCATCGGCGCGCGCGAGGCCCGGCCCGGCGTCTCGCATGCCGAGCAGCGGCTGTGCAACATCGTCGACGAGCTGTCCATCGCCGCGCACATGCCGCGCCCGCAGGTCATGGTGTTGCCGCGTGCCGAGGCCATCAACGCCTTCGCCGCCGGCTGGGGCGAGGACGACGCGGTGGTCGCCGTCACGCAGGGGGCGCTCGATTACCTCGATCGCGAGGAGCTGCAGGGCATGGTGGCGCATGAGCTCAGCCACCTGCACGAGGGTGACACGCGCCTGAAGATGCGGCTGGCGGGCATGGTTTTCGGCCTGGAGCTGATCACCAACTTCGGCAACGAGGTGCGCGAGCGCGGCGGGCTGGCGTGGTGGTTCGGCAGCGCCATCATGGTGGCGGGCAGCGCCGGCTGGCTCACGGGGCGCTTGCTCAAGGCCGCGGTCTCGCGCCAGCGCGAGCTCCTGGCGGACGCACGCGCGGTGCAATGGACGCGCAGCCGCGACGGCCTGGGACAGGTGCTGCGCAAGGTGATGACGCAGCGCGCGCAGCAGGAGCCTGGCAGGCGCTCGACCCGGGCCGACGACGGTGGCCTGGCGCATCCGGCCGTCGAACACATGCTGCTGGTGCAGCCGCTCGATGAGCGGCGCTGGCTGCGGCGCCTGGACAGCCACCCGCCGCTTGGGGAACGCGTACGGGCGATCTACGGCCGCCCCATGGCGCCGCTGCCGGTGGCGCCCGTCCAGGTGGCGCCCGAGTCCGGACGGCGTGAGACGGTGATGCCGGGCGCGAAGCCGCTGGCGGCGCAATTCGATCCGTTCGCACGCCGCGGGCAGGCGTAAGCGGCGTCCCCGGCGGCCTCGTCCCCAGGTGCGCTCCGTGGCGGGCGGGCTGTTGCCACCCGCTCGTGGCACTATTGAAGCAATAGCTACTCGCGCTTGACTGGCAAGCGTTGCAGCCTGTTTTGGCTAAAAATTGGCGATCGCAGAGGCTGCTCGCCCGCTCAGGTCTTGCGCCGATGGGGCTGCAGCAGCACCACGAGCGCCCCGGCGCCGCCGTCGGCCGGGCGTGCCTGCACGAAGGCGAGGACCTCGCGTTTCTGCACCAGCCAGGCCTGCACGCGGCCCTTGAGCACCGGCGCCTTGCCCGGCGAGCCCAGCCCCTTGCCGTGGATGATGCGCACGCAGCGCAGCCCCGTGCGGTGCGCGAGGCGGATGAACATCGCCAGCGCCTCGCGAGCCTCGTCGCGGCGCAGGCCGTGCAGGTCGAGCTGGCGCTGGATGCTCCAGTGCCCGGCACGCAGCTTGCGCGTCACCTCCGGGCCGATGCCGGGGCGGCGAAAGCTCATCTGGTCATCGACGTCGAGCAGTGTGCTGACGTCGAATTCGTCGCTCAGCGACTCGATCAGCACCTGCCTTTCGTCGAGCTCGCGCTGCAGCGGGCGCGGCTCGGGCGCGGGGGGCGCGAACCGGTGGCGCGTCTGGCCGCTCCTGAGCGGCTGCACCTGGCCCACCGCGCTTTCAAACAGATGCTGCGCCGCCCAGGCCCGTTGCCTGGCCTCGCGCTCGGCCCGCTCGCGTGCCGCTTCGCGTTCTTGCGCCGCCTGCAGCGCGCGGCGCAGCTGCGCCAGCTCGCCCAGCGAGCGCACGAGCAGGCGCGTCCTGGGGCGCTGAGCGGCCGCGCGCGCGGATGTCACACCAGGCCCTTCTCGGCCATCGACAGCGCCCCGCCCGGCGCGACGATGATGTGGTCGAGCACGCGCACATCGATCAGCGCCAGTGCGCTCTTGAGCGTCTGCGTCAGCGCCTCGTCGGCGCGGCTGGGCGTGAGGCTGCCGCTGGGGTGGTTGTGCGCCAGCACCACGCTCGCGGCGCCATGGTGCAGCGCGCGCAGCACCACCTCGCGCGGGTACACCGCCGTCTGCGTGAGCGTGCCGCGAAACAGCTCTTCGAAGACGATCAATCGGTGCTGACTGTCGAGCAGCAGCAGCGCGAACACTTCGTGCGGCTGCGCGCCCAGGTGCAGCTGCAGGTAGTGGCGCACGGCCTCGGGCGTGTCGAGCACGGCGCGCTCCTTCAGCTGCTGCGCCAGCGCCCGGCGGGCGAGTTCCATCACCGCGAGCAGCTCGGTGCGCTTGGCCGGGCCCAGGCCCTTGATGCGCTTGAGATCGTCGCCGCTGGCGGCGAGCAGCCCGGCGATGCCGCCGAAGCCGCCCGTGGCCTTGCCGCTGGCCACATCGTGCGTGGGCGCGTCCAGCAGCTCCTGCGCCAGTTGCAGCACGCCCTTGCCCTGGATGCCGGTGCGCAGCAGCAGCGCCAGCAGCTCCGCGTCCGACAGGGCGGCCGCGCCGCGTGCCAGCAGCTTTTCGCGCGGCTGGCTGTCGGCAGGCAGGTCTTTGAGCGGTGGCATGGCGGGTCGGCGATAGGGGTTTGGCGGCATTTCCTAGAATCGGGCAGTTTATCCAGGGTACGCTGTCATGACAGATTCTTCCGCCACCGCCGCGCCTGCGAAGGTCGAGCAAGGCTCCTTCCTCACGCTGCACTACCGCCTCGCGGGCCCGGCGGGCGACGTGATCAACACCTTCGCGAGCCGCCCGGCGACGATTTCGGTCGGCACGGGCGAGCTTTCGCCCGCGCTGGAGGCGCGTCTCATCGGCTTGGCCGAGGGCGCGCGCGTCACCTTCGAGGTGGCCGCGGGCGAGGCCTTCGGCGAGCGCAACCCCGAGATGCAGCAGTGGGTGGCCAGAAAGCTGCTGGACGACATGGGCGACCCCGAGGATGTCTACCATGTGGGCGAGGTGGTGGAGTTCGCCACGCCCGATGGCAGCGGCACCTATGCCGGCGCGGTCATGGAGGTGCGCGATGATGGCGCGCTGCGCGTCGATTTCAACCACCCGCTGGCGGGCCGTCCCGTCACGTTCGAAGTACAGATCATCGGAGTGTTATGAGCGTCAACAAACCCCAGGAAGTCCTCCTTGCGCAGCCGCGCGGCTTTTGCGCGGGGGTCGATCGCGCGATCGAGATCGTCGAGCGCGCGCTGGTCAAGTTCGGCGCGCCCATCTACGTGCGCCACGAGATCGTGCACAACACCTATGTCGTCAACGACCTGAAGGCCAAGGGCGCGATCTTCGTCGAGGAGCTGGAGGGCATTCCCAAGGGCTCGATCGTGATCTTCTCGGCCCATGGCGTGAGCCGCGCGCTGCAGCAAGAGGCCGTGGCCCGGGGCCTGAAGGTCTACGACGCCACCTGCCCGCTCGTCACCAAGGTGCATGTGGAGGTGGCCAAGCTCGCGCGCGAGGGCTATGAATTCATCATGATCGGCCACGCCGGCCACCCCGAGGTCGAAGGCACGATGGGCCAGCTCGACGGTGGCATTTACCTGGTGCAGGATCTGTCGGACGTGGCGAAGATCACGCCGCGCCAGACCGAGAAGCTCGCGCTCGTGACGCAGACCACGCTCTCGGTGGACGACGCGCGCGAGATCACCGCGGCGATCCGCGCGCGCTTTCCCGCCGTGCGCGAGCCCAAGCAGCAGGACATCTGCTACGCCACGCAGAACCGCCAGGATGCGGTCAAGCTCCTGACGCGCCAGGTGCAGATGATCATCGTCGTGGGCAGTGCAACCAGCTCCAACAGCAACCGCCTGCTGGAGCTGGCACAGCGCATGGGCACGCCCGCGCACATGGTCGACAGCGCCGACGAACTCAGGAATGAATGGTTTGACGGCATGACGCGCGTGGGCCTGACGGCCGGAGCCTCGGCGCCGGAAATCCTGGTGCAGCAGGTGATCGCGCGCATCAAGGAGATCAGCGGCGTCGCGGTGCGCACCATGGAGGGCGTGACCGAAGACATGCGCTTTCCGCTGCCCAAGGGACTCAAGCTCGACGGCGAGGAGCAGCCCGAGCGCTCGGCGCTGCACGTGCGCGCGCAGGGCGCGGATTCGGCAAAACTCTGAATTGATAGCTGCAAGCGCTTCATGGATAAGGCCTGGAGCCATTTTTGACTCATATCTTCGGCGCGACCGTCTGACAGGCCCCACAATCAGGGCATCTCAGCTGACCTGAACCCATGGTCGAAATCGCCGTTCTGTTGGCGCTCATTGTGCTCAATGGCCTGTTCGCCATGTCCGAACTGGCGCTGGTGTCCGCGCGCAGGGCGCGGCTGCAAAAGCTCATCGACGAGGGCGACGCGGGCGCCATCGCCGCGGCCCGGCTGGGCGAGAACCCCACGCGCTTTCTCTCCGCCATCCAGATCGGCATCACCTCGATCGGCGTGCTCAACGGCATCGTCGGCGAATCGGCGCTGGCGCAGCCGGTGGCCCGCTGGCTGGTCGACTGGGGGGTGCAGGCCAAGACGGCGGACTATCTGTCGCTGGGCGTGGCGGTCGTCGTCATCACCTATTTTTCCATCGTGGTGGGCGAGCTCGTGCCCAAGCGCCTGGGCCAGAGCTACCCCGAACTGATCGCGCGCATCGTGGCACGGCCCATCGATGGCCTGGCGCGCGCCACGCGCCCCTTCGTGCGCCTGCTCACCATTTCCACGGAAGCGCTGTTGCGCCTGATCGGCGTGAACGAGGCGCGCGAGACAGTCACCGAGGACGAAATCCACGCCATGCTCGCCGAAGGCACGAGCGCGGGCGTGATCGAGCGCGACGAGCATCAGATGGTGCGCAACATCTTTCGCCTGGACGAACGGCGCATCGGCTCGCTCATGGTGCCGCGCGCGGACGTGGTGTCCCTGGATGTGCTCGACCCCTTCGAGCACAACCTGGCGTGCATCGAGCGCTCCAGCCATGCGCACTTTCCCGTGGTGCGCGGCGGCCTGGAGCACATCCTGGGCGTGGTGCGCGCGCGCCAGTGGCTGGCCCGCGTGCTGCGCGACCCGGCGGCGCAGGCGCTCGACGCCGAGCTGCTGCAGCCGCCGCTGTACGTGCCCGAAACCATCGACAGCATGGAGCTGCTGCACGATTTTCGCCGCTCGGGCGTGCACATGGCCTTCGTCGTCGATGAGTATGGCGAGGTGCAGGGCATCGTCACCGTGCAGGATCTGGTGGAAGCGATCACCGGCGAATTCAAGACCCACGACCCCGGCGACGCCTGGGCCGTGCAGCGGGCCGACGGCTCGTGGCTGCTGGACGGCCACATTCCCGTGCCCGAGCTCAAGGACTGCCTGGGCCTGGCCAGCGTGCCCGAGGAAGACAAGGAGCGCTATCAGACGCTTGCCGGCATGCTCATGCTGCTCAGCGGCAAGGTGCTGAGCGAAACCGACGTGGTGCAGTGGGAACAGTGGCAGTTCGAGATCGTGGACATGGACGGCAAGGCCATCGACAAGGTGCTGGCCACGCGGCTGCCCGACGCGCAGGAATCCTCAGGTCCATAGATCCAGCGGCGGATCGGCCACCATGGCGCGCAGGATGTCGGTGCGCGAGACGAAGCCGATGCAGTACCCGCTCTCGTCGGTCACGGGCAGGCCCGGCAGCCCGGTGTCCAGAAACACGCGCGCCAGGCGCCTCAGATCCGTGTCGGGCGTCACGGTGGGCACGGGGCTGGCCATCACCTGCGCCACGGGCCGGCGCGCGAGCGCAATCGCCTGCTCGATGGCGCCCGGCTCGGGCAGCAGATCGAGCGGCGCCATGTCGGCGCGCAGCAGCATCCCGATCACCTGCCCGCGTTCATCCACCACCGGCGCCTGCGCCACGTGGTGCTGCGCCATCGTCTGCCAGGCGTCGTTCACGCGCGTGCGCGGCGTCACGGTGATCGCGCCCTGCGTCATCACGCCGCTCACATGCTTGACGATCTGGCGCGGCTGCGACGGGCCCGCCGCCGTTTGCTCGTAGGCGGTGATGGGCGCCGGACGGCTGGCCGGGCCGCCGCTGGCGTCGCGCTCCATCGTGGGCTGGGGCGGCGCGAACGCGTCGTCGTCCTGCGAGCGCGTGCGCAGCGCCTGCGGCCGCGCCACGCGCCGGAGTCCGCTCACGGCCGAGATCGCGTCGGCGTCCCCCCTGGCCAGGCGCCCCGTGGGGCCGAAGACAAAGAACATTGCTGCACCCCCTTGCCTCTGCTTATCGGCAGCTGCAACTGCCGCCTAAAATTGCGCACTATGCTAGACATCCTGATGCTGCGCAAAGACCTGGCTTCGGTCGTTGCGCGCCTGCAAACCCGCAAGAACCCCCAGCCCTACCTGAACGTCGCCGCCTTCGAGGCGCTGGAGACGGAGCGCAAGGCCATCCAGACGCGCACCGAAGCGCTGCAGTCCACGCGCAACCGCCTGTCCAAGCAGATCGGCATGCTCATGGGCCAGGGTGAGAAAGACGCCGCCGAAGCCGCCAAGGGCGAAGTGAGCGCGCTCAAGGGCGAACTCGACGCCTCGGCCGAGCGGCTCGAACAGATCCAGCACGAACTGCAGGCCGTGCTCGCCGCCGTGCCCAACCTGCCGCACGCGAGCGTGCCCGTGGGCGCGGACGAGCATGCCAACGTCGAGGTGCGCCGCTGGGGTACGCCGCGCGCCTTCGGCTTCGCCGCCCAGGACCACGTCGATCTGGGCGCGCCGCTGGGGCTGGACTTCGACACCGCCACCAAGCTCACCGGCGCGCGCTTTGCCGTGATGAAGGGCGGCATCGCGCGCCTGCACCGGGCGCTGGCGCAGTTCATGCTGGACGTGCACACCGCCGAGCACGGCTACACCGAGTGCTACGTGCCCTACATCGTCAACGCCGAGACGCTGCGCGGCACCGGCCAATTGCCCAAGTTCGAGGCCGACCTGTTCGCCGCGCAAAAGGGCGGGCAGGACGCCGAGCCCGTGCCCGACCACGCCCAGCTCTACCTCATCCCCACGGCCGAGGTGCCGCTGACCAACTTCATGCGCGGCGTGATCGTGCCCGAGAGCGAGCTGCCGATCCGCCTCACGGCGCACACGCCGTGCTTTCGCTCCGAGGCCGGCAGCTACGGGCGCGACACGCGCGGCATGATCCGCCAGCACCAGTTCGACAAGGTCGAGATGGTGCAGATCGTGCACCCCGAAAAGAGCTACGAGGTGCTCGAGGAGATGACGCGCCACGCCGAGACCATCCTGCAAAAGCTCGGCCTGCCCTACCGCGTGGTGAGCCTGAGCACCGGCGACATGGGCTTCGGCGCCGCCAAGACCTATGACCTGGAAGTGTGGCTGCCCGCGCAGAACACCTACCGCGAGATCAGCTCGGTCTCCAACTGCGAAGCCTTCCAGGCGCGGCGCATGCAGGCGCGCTTCAGGAACGCGCAGGGCAAGAACGAACTCGTGCACACCCTGAACGGCTCGGGCGTCGCCGTCGGGCGCGCGCTCGTCGCGGTGATGGAAAACTACCAGCAGGCGGACGGTTCCATCACCGTCCCTGAAGTACTGCGCCCGTACATGGGTGGCCTGGAGCGCCTGACCCCCTGAATTCGCCGCTACAATCGCCGGTTCGAGTCGCGGAGAGGTGGCAGAGTGGTCGAATGTACCTGACTCGAAATCAGGCGTAGGTGCAAGCCTACCGAGGGTTCGAATCCCTCCCTCTCCGCCAGAAATGCAGCCCAGGTGAATCCATCACCTGGGCTTTTTTTGTGCGTGTTGTCGCTTCGCGGCGTCCGCCGTTGCTTTGAACGGCCCGATGGATTCTGGTTCTCGTGCAAGCGCCTATCGGGCGGGGCCGGAGTTGTACTGGCTCCGGAGGTTCATCCAGAACTTGACAGACGTCTCGAAGAAGCGAGCCCGCCTGAATTGGCGGGCATCGCATTCAAGCGTCGAGGTTGCCGGGTGTGAGCACTTGGCGGCCGACCGCCTTGCCTTCTTCCAGTGCCAGCAATGCAGTAAAAGCCTTGCTGAAATGCATGCATGTGGTAGCGACGGGAGGCAGATGCTTGTCTTTCACAAGGGCGATCAGTTCCTGGAGTTCGCGCAGATTACCCACATAAGTGCCCTGATACGTCATGGCCTTCAGTACCATGAACGGGGTGGATATGTCGATGTGACCACCGAACAGGCCGATCTGCACCAGTTGTCCCCCTTTGGTGAGCATATCCTGGCCTGCCTGTATGGTCTGACTCGATCCAACGCAATCGATGATCGCCCAGACCGCGCCTCCAGCGGCCTTCTTGATTTCGGTGGCGATATCGTCTTTCCGCGGATTGAAAACGGCATCCGCGCCTGCCTGCAGTGCTGCTGCGTGTTTTGATTCATCGGGATCGATCACGAGCACGCCCGCACCACCCAGAGCCTTGATCAGCGTAATGGCCATCAGCCCCAGGCCACCGGCGCCAAACAATACCACTTTCTCGTCTTTGAGAACCTGTTCTTTGATCTTCCGGATTGCGCTGTAAGTCGTAAGACCTGAGCAGGCATAGGGAGCCGCCTGCACCGGCGACATGTCGCCGATATCCACCAGATAACGCGAATCCGAGACGAGAACGTAATCGGAATAACCACCAGGCTGGTAGATTCCCAAGGATTTTCCATTCAGGCATAGATTCTCGTCACCTCTACGGCAGACCTTGCATTCACCGCAGCCGTGCCACGGGTAAATGACGTAATTTTTTCCTATTTCTATATTCTTGACCTTGTCACCCACGGCGACCACTTCTCCTGCGATTTCGTGGCCTGGTGTCAGTGGCAGTTTCATGCCACGGTCCATCATCGAAAGTGTCTTGCCATTTCCCAGATCATAGGTGCCGTGCCATATGTGGAGATCCGAATGGCACACACCAGCTGCCAGCACACGCACCAGCACCTGATGGTCTTCAGGCTGAGGAGTTGGATGTTCGGTGCGGACCAGAGGTTTTTTCAATTCAACGATATCGAAACTGATCATTTGTCTCTCCTGTTGGCGGAAAATTTAATCGATGATCAAGATGGTTGAGAATCGATCAATTCGGGTTGCGTTTAAATATTTATTCCCCATGGTATTGCACCACGGTCTTGACAATACAGAACTCTTCCAGGGCAAGGAAACCTTTCTCGCGCCCATGCCCGCTTTTTTTATAGCCTCCGAAAGGCAGCTCCACCCCACCGCCGGCGCCATAACAGTTCAGATAAACCTGGCCGCACTGCATCTTCTTGGCCATGCGCGTCTGGCGTCCGCCGTCGCGTGTCCAGATGCCAGCGAGCAATCCGAACTCGGTGGCGTTGGCCAGGCGCACCGCGTCCTCCTCGTCGGTGAACGGCATGGCCGAAAGCACCGGGCCGAAAACCTCGCTGCAGGCCAGCTGATGATCGCGCGGCACCGGGCCGAACAATGTCGGAGCGACGTAATAGCCGCCATCGGGCACGCCGTCGGCCACCTTGCCCTGCGCCAGCACCTGGATGCCGGAATCCTTGGCACGCCGGATGAAGCCTTCGACGCGCTCTTTTTGTGCGCGGTTGATCAGCGGACCACATTCCCGGTCCATGGCCGGGGTGCCGGCTGCCGTTTGCGCAAAGCGCTCTGCGACCATGGCGATGAAGCGGTCGTAAATGCTTTGCTGCACCAGCAGCCGACTGCCGGCCGAGCAGGTCTGGCCGCCATTTTGGGTGATGGCGCGGATGACGAACTGCACGGCACGGTCGAGATCGGCGTCCTCGAACACAACCTGCGGCGACTTGCCGCCAAGCTCGAGCACGCACTTGATCAGGCTGTCGGCGGCGGCCTTCTGCACGAGGGTGCCGACTTCGGGGGAACCGGTGAAGGTGATCAGGTTGATGTCGGGGTGCGCGCTCAGCGCCGCGCCCGCTTCTTCGCCCAGGCCGGTGACGATGTTGAGCGCGCCGTCGGGCAGGCCCGCCTCCTTGGCGATAGCGGCAAATGCCAGCGGCGTCAGGCAGGCGTCCTCAGAGGGCTTGAGCACGGCGGCGTTGCCCATGGCCAGCGCCGGCACGACCGAGCGGCCGAACATTTGCGCCGGGTAGTTCCAGGGCAGGATATGGGCCGTGACGCCGTAGGGCTCGCGCAGCACGACGACGTGGAAATCGTTCATGTAGGGGATGTGCTGGCCGTGCACCTTGTCGGCCGCGCCGCCGTAGAACTCGCAGTAGCGCGCCGCGACCTGGATGTCGGCGCGCGCCTGCGAGAGCGGCTTGCCGGTATCGCGCGCCTCCAGCTGCGCCAGCTCTTCGGCGCGCGCGAGGATGAGCGCGGACATGCGGCTCAGGATGCGCCCGCGCTCTGTGGCCGTCATTTTTCCCCAGGCGCCGGAGAGCGTGGCGCGTGCCGCGGCCACGGCGTGGTTGACGTCCTCGGTTACGCTGCGCGCAATCTCGTCGAACACTTCCCCGGTGCTGGGGTCATGGACGGGCAGTGTCTGCCCGGATGCCGCAGCCACCCATTGGCCGTTGATGAAATTCTTCTGCATGGTCATTATTCCTTTAAACAATAGGTTTGCATCCGCCGCGATGAATATCAATGGATGGAGGCGTACATGATTTTTTCCTCCGTTGCCTCCAGGCCGTTGAATTCTTCGACGATCCGCCCCTGGCGAGAGACCAGGATGCGGTCGGAGAGCAGCATGACTTCCGGCAGGTAGGAGGAGATCACGACCACCGCCAATCCTTCATCGGCAAGCCTGCGGATGATCTCGTGGATCTCCGCCACGGCTCCCACATCAACACCGCGCGTGGGTTCATCGAATATCACCAGCCTGGGATTCTGGATAAGCGATTTGGCAATCACGACCTTTTGCTGGTTGCCGCCGGATAGTTCGATGACGCTGGCCTCGGCCGTCACCGAGCGGATATTGAGTTTCTGGCGCCAATCGTGGCCGATCTTCTTTTCCTCGCTGCTGGAGGTCAGCAACCGCTCCAGCCGCTCCTTGGCGAGCACGCCCGCGTAGATGTTGCGCGAGATGGACATGGTTTCAAAGAAGCCATCGACCTTGCGGTCCTCGGTGATGTAGGCAATACCCGCAGCCACGGCAGGCGCCGGCACCCGATAGCGCACGGGATGATCATTGAAGATGACCTTGCCTCCATGGGTGTAATCGCGCTTGATCACCCCCGCAACGACCTTGAAGGTCTCCGTGCGGCCCGAGCCGATCAGACCGAATACCCCGGTAATCTGGCCGGCAAACACCGAGAACGACGTGTTCCTGACCATGGTGCCCATGCGCAGGTTCTGCACGCTGAGGACCCGCTTGCCGGCGGGGCGCACGGTTTCCTTCTTGCCGTACAAAGTGTTGGAAAGGTCGCGACCCACCATGGCGCGGATAATGCGTTCCCGATTGAAATTGACGGTGTCGTCTGAGATGATCAATTTGCCGTCGCGCATGATGGTGATCCGGTCAGAGATTTCCAGTGCTTCCTCCAGCGCGTGCGAAATGAAAATGATGGATACGCCGTTTTTTTTCAAATTGCGGATCAAATCGAAGAAATAGCGCTTTTCCTCGGGAGTCAGCGTCGCCGTCGGTTCGTCGAAAATGATGACCCGTGCCTTGTGCAGTACGGCGCGGGCGATTTCGACCATCTGCTTCTGCGCTGCACCGAGTTCGCTCACGGTCTTGGTCGGATCGACATTGAAATTGAGCGACTGCAGCAACTGCTGCGAGGCGATGTACACCGCGCGCAGGCGATTGAAGAGTTTTTCGTTGCCGAGATAGAGGTTCTGCCCCACCGTCATCGTTGGCACCAGGCTGGTCTCCTGGAACACCATGGCGATTCCTTCGGCCTGGGCCTCCACAGGGTTGCGGAACTGCACATTTTTGCCATCGAGAGCCATTTCGCCGTCGGTTGGCTCGACCACGCCGGCCATGATCTTGGTCAACGTGGACTTTCCGGCACCGTTTTCGCCGCATAGAGCATGCACCTCACCCTTCTGCAGGGTGAAGTCGACACCTTCGACCGCCGGTACGCCACCGTATTTCTTTGTGATGCCCTTGAGTTCCAGAATTGGCGTCATAACCGTATCCATCATTGAATGTCAGACAGGGGGAGGCGCAATACCCGGCCTGCTCCCTTGGACAAGACCAGCAACGCATCGTTGAACTCGGCCACTGCCGTGATCCCGTGGTGCATGCCGCCGACGCGGCTGTGCAGCGAATACTGCGGCTCGAAGCTGGCGTTCAGTCGAACCACCAGGCCGTAGGAGCGCGCCGGAGCCCAGGGTTTGAGAATTCCCATCTGGCGCACCCCGCCCTGCTGCATGGGCTCGAAGAAGTCGCGTCCCGAGCTCAGCGCTGGCGCGATCCAGTACTTCGGGTCGACCTGGGCCATCATTTCGTTCTTGAAGCCGGTCTCCCGCAGGACGAATTCGATGAGCTGATTGCGTGGGGCAAACACGGCCAGCCAGTACCCGCCCGCCCTTGCGCGGGTCAGGCGCGCCGGATAGCCTGGCAAGTCCTGGTAGATGCTGCGTGTCCCTCCCTGTTCGATCTGAACGATGCGATGGGCCCAGGATTCCGAGGTGAAGACAGCCCCGCGTGCGTCCACCAGCGCGCCGTAGGCGTATTTCAGGCCTTGCCCGAGGACGTGCAACTGGTCGCGTTCAGGGGAGTATTGCAGTACCCGGCCGCTGGCACCGTCACTGAGCAAATCCCTGGACCACTGCTCGTACGCGTGTCTGCCCGAGCCTTCACTGATGATGATGGAGCCGTCAGGGTGCTCGCACAGCGCATTGATGCAGCCTGCGAAGGATGCGCTGGACAGCCGGTATTGCCTGCCGTCCAGCCGCCCGCCGATGAAGTGCAGGCTGCCGCAGGTGGCCGCCACCAGCCCATCGCGGTAGGCTGCCAGAGCCTGGATGGGCTCGTCCAGGGTGGCGAGGGTGGCGGCCTGCCCTGCCTCGCCGAGTGCCAGCACCGCGGTGCCGCTGGCCACCGCAAGGCGACCGTCGGAGGTCACGCAAAGATCCTCGAGGCCGTCGGCTTCGAAGAAAACAGCCGCGTTTTCGAGGATATGGTTGGGCTTGAGCGGCCCGTCGAGCACCGGCACCGAGGTGTCCGCTTCGCCCACGCCGAAGAAACGGTCGCGGGCCCGCTTGAGTTGTTTCAACATGGCTTACCCCGCGCTGATCGGATGTTGGATGAACTGCGGATCGGCGCCCTCCAGACGCAGTCGCCCGATACGGTTATTGGAGATGCCGCCCAGGTAGAGGTAGCCCCTGTGCTCGCGCATCGAGGTGATCATCGGATGGTTCTCGCCGCCCTTGTCCCAGTACGACTCGAGCACGGTGCCGTTCAGATCGCACTTGATGACGCAGCCGACGTTGATGTTGGGCGATATCCATTCGTCCTGCCCCAGGCGCTTGACCATGCGGCGCCTGAATCCCGGCCAGCGCATCGCCAGGTCGAAGGACGGCCCCCTCATGCCCATGAGGGCGATCCAGAAATGACCGTCCGAGGCGCGGTTGATGTTGTCGGGATAGCCTGGCAGGTCGGGGATCACCACCTGCACCTTGCCCTTGTCAGGCCCGTCGAACCAGTAGCGGCTGATGCGGCAGGCCCAGCTTTCGGCGAACAGCAGCGATTGCCCGTCGCCCGCCATGCAGATGCCGTTGGGGAAGACCAGATTCTTCAGCACCGTCTGGGTTTTGTCGGTCCTGGGATCGTAGCAGATGATGCGTCCGTTGCCGCGCGCCTCCAGGCTGTCGATCGGCCACTCGCCCATTTCGTAGCGGATGGTCGCCTCGGAGAAGAAGATGCGGCCGTCCGGCGCGATGTCCAGATCGTCGGCCAGACGCAGGCGGCTGTCGTCGTTGACGGTGTTCCAGGAGCGGTTGGTCTCGTCGGTGACCTTTTCCACGGCCCGATTGGCCCGCCCGACCCGGTACAGGCCCATGCCGCCGACGCAGACGTACAAGTCCCCGGTGGCGTCGAAGGCCATCCCCAGCGGCTGACCGCCGATGTGGGCGTAGACCTCCATGCGAGTGTAATCCGGCGCATGGAACTTCATGATGTCACCGTGGCGCGTGCCGCAGTACAAGTGGTCGTCCGCATCCAGAATCACGTCTTCCGGCGACTCGACCTGCCCCAGGCCAATCAGTTCGATGTTGCCCAGCTTGTCGTTGACCGCGTAGGGCGTTCCAGGAGCGATCGATGCAGCCTTCGGCATCGGGAGGTAGCCCGGACTCACGTACAACTCGCGAATAGCCTTGCCCCGGTTCTTGAACCAGCGGATATCCAGGGTCACCGCGGCAATCATGATGGCGCCCAGCGCAATGCGGATATAGCCCGCCTGTACCGCCAGGCCGCGCAGGCTGTTGGTGACGATCAGGATGATCAGGGTACCGAGTACGGCCTTCATCGCCGAACCTTTGCCTCCACCGAGACGGATGCCGCCGAGCAGGGCCGCAGCCAGCACGACGATTTCCAGCCCCAGGCCGGTATCGGCGCTACTGCTGTCCACCCGTGCGCCGAACAGCACTGCGGCGATGCCGGCAAAGACGCCCGAGGCCACATAGGCCAGCGCCGCGATGCGGTTCACGGGCAGGCCCGAGTTGTAGGCGGACCGCCGCGAACCACCGACGGCGAGCAGGCGCCAGCCACCGCGCATCCGCGTCAGGAATAGGTGGAAACCGACGGCGACGACAGCAAAGATCCAGGTGGCAACCGGGAGGCTGAGTACCTTGCCGCTGCCCAGGTAATCCCAAAGCTCCGACTCAGGCAGCGTCGATGCGATGCCGACGGCCCACTTGAACTGAATCAGGTTGTAGATCGCACGCAAAACGATCAGGGTCACCAGGGTGGTCAGGAAGGCGCGCAGCTTGAGGTAGCCGATCAGCACGCCATTGACCGCTCCCAGAGCGGCTCCCATCAGCAAGGTGGCGCCAATCGACGCGGCAGCCGGCCATTCCTGGACATGGATCAGATAGAGCACGAGCACGTTGCAGATCGCATAAATCGATCCCACGCTCAGGTCTATGCCGCCGACGATCAGCACGATGGCCATGCCCAGCACAATGAAACCCAGTTCGCTGCCTTCCTGGAGAAAACCGGAAATCGTCGTGAAAGAGAGGAAATTCTCGACGATGGATGCAAAAACCGCGATCACCAGCACGAGTACCAGCAATGGAACCGCCGTCTCCATCCAGTTCTTGGAAAGCAGTTCACCTATTGCGCGATCAGGCCAATATTTGTAGCGCAATCTATTGAATGCGTCAGATGATTCCATTGACATATCGGATATCAGCCACTCTGGTTGTTAGATACACTTGTTCTCGTGCTTGGGAATGCACCAGCTCGGTTTATTTCGGGTATGAAATGAGGGAAAGACGAAGGCGCCGCAGGGGCACCTTCGGCCCTGGATTACTTCAGGGAGTCGATCGTCCAGCACTTGTGGCTGTCGACGTCGGCCTGCGTCAGGACGGAGAGCGGCGTGTAATGCGCCACCTTGATCTTCCCCGGCTTGTCGCGCAGTTGCAGTGCCATCTGGATAAGATCGTTGACGTCGCGGCTCTGGCCGGGCACGTCATAGCTGACGTAATGATCGAAAGCCTTGGTCTGCAAGCCCTTGCACGCCACCTCTCCGCCGCCGCCGCTGGTGGAGACCAGCACCTTGCCCGATTTCCCGGCGTCCTTGACGGCCGCACCCGTCGCCAGATCCGGGATGTCCCATACGCCCATGATGGCGCACAGGTCGGGGTGCTGCTTGAGCGTGACCTCGGTGATCGATTTGGCCTTGGATGAGTCGTAGTTGCCGATCGACTGGCGCGCCACGACCTTGATATCCGGATTCTTGGACAGTACGTTGTTGTAGCCTTCCTGCATGTAGACCGTCCAGGGGGCTGTGGTCGGGCCATTCAGGATCAATATCTTGCGCGAGGTGTTCGGCCCGCACTGCTTGACGACCCAATCGGCCTGGGTCTCGCCGATGACGGTCGCGTCGGCACCGGCAAAACCGGTGGTCATCGTCAGGCTCTTCATGTTCAGCTGGATGACGTAGATGCCCGCATCCTCCATCTGCTTTTCCAGTTTGGCATACGACGTCACGTCGGGGTTCTGGATCACGACCACGTCGGGCTTCGGCTTCTCATTGAGCAGCTGCGTGAGGATTTGAACGCCTGCGGAAGTATCGAAATTGGCGTTTCTCACCTCGTAGCTGTAGCCCAGCCGTTTGGCCTGGATGCTCATCATCTTGGACCAGCCCTCGGTCAGATCCAGGCCCATGAACACCGGGACGAAAACCACCCGCTTGTTCTTGAACACCTCGTAATAGTGCGTGCGTTCAGGGTCCTTGATGGCGCCGTCCTGCGCATGCGCCACGCCGACCATGCCGACCATGGCGGCAAGAGCCAGGGCGAAAAGTGATTTTGTACCCCAACGGGATTTTCTGTTGAACAAGGTCATTGCGTCTCCTTCATAAATTCACAAAACAATTCATCAACCGGAATGCGGAATTGGATTTCGCTGGTATGGCTAGATATCTCCTTGCTGCGCCGTCTCCTCGTTTCTTGGGTTTAAAAAACTATCCACGGCAATGGCGATCAACAAGATGATGCCTTTGAACAGATCCTGAATATCCAGGGGAAAATTCATGATCGTCATTCCATTGAAGACGATGCCCACGAGCAAGGTGCCCACCAGCACGCTCCAGACGCCGCCGCGGCCGCCGGATAAACCGATGCCGCCGAGCACCACGACCAGAATCACGTCGTAGATCAAAGAAAGGTTGTAGATCCGCGTATCCATCAGGTTGTTCGATGCGGCCATCACGAAGCCTGCCAGCAATGCGATCAATGCCGCCAATATGTATTGCAAAACCATGATCGGACGAACCGAGATTCCCGTGGTTCGTGCGGTATTCGGATTGTCGCCAATGGAATAGATGAATCTGCCGATCTTCGTTTTCTTGAGAAACCACCCGACGGCAATGAACATGAATGCGGCAACCAGGATGCTGCTCGGTATCCCGAATAAACTGGCCCCGCCGATCCAGCGTATCGGGTTCATTCCATCGGACCAGGAGACCATGTCCGCCTTCAATATGCCGACCTGACCCAGGCCCGCCAATGCGAGACCTGTGGCGAGCGTGACGAACAGGGCCGGAATCTCTGCGTAGGCCACCAACAGGCCGCTGATCCCACCGGCAATGATGGCGAATCCTGTTCCAACCGTTATTGACAGTACAAGTCCATTGCCACTGTCCACCATTGTCATCACCAAGGCGGTTGGCACGGCCATCAATGCCACCATGGATAGATCGATGCCGCGTCCGATGACGACGATAGCCATGCCCAGCCCGAGTATGGCCAGCACCGAGATCGATCGCATCATTGCAATCAGATTTCCAACAGTGAAGAAATTCGGAAGGAAAATGGAAAAGCAGCAAAAAATGATGAGGGAGATGAGAAAAACGATCGATTGCTGGTCCAATCTGATGATGTGCTTGCTGGTCATTGGTGTGGAATCTGATGGCGATTGCGGCTTGCGAAGAGGAGGGTGTGACGAAGTCTCAAGATGGAGCTGCGATGGCGTGAAGATGGAAATTTCTCAAAGAGCTGGCAAACCCTCGAAAGTTCAGTATAATGAACTCCATCCTGTAAGATGGACTGACGTCACTCTATGAAGGGCGCTTTCATCGATCAATTGGTGTATTCCCTAGGTAAAATTGGCATGAAATCTGCTTATGAAACCCCTGCGCTTCGTCGTGGCGCGTCGATCCTGGATGTTGTCGCGTCCAGTCCGACGCCTCCTGCCGCTGCATTTCTTTCGAAAGAACTCGGCCTGCCGAAAAGTACGACGCACGGGCTGCTTCTGACCATGCAGGAACTCGGCTTGCTGAAGAAAGCTACCGACGGTACGTACCAGATAGGCCCCAAGATCATGCATTGGGCGCATGCATTCCTGAATCAGACGAACCTGGTGCAGGAATTTCAGAATGCCATGTCCGAGAATAATGACCTGGATGATCATACGATCACTTTGAGCATTCTTGATGGTAATAACGTCGTCTATCTTTCCTGCCGGAATAGTCGAAGACCACTTGGATTCACATTCAAAATGGGTATGCATCTGCCGGCTGCTTTTACTGCAACCGGCAAGATCATGTTGGCAGCATTGGAAGATGAGGAAATACATCAGCGCTTCGATCAAGATTGGCCGGAAAAATTGACAAGCCGAAGTGTCCAGGATATCAACCAGCTATTGGTTGAAATACAGCAGGTTCGTGAATCTGGAATATCCTTTGACAATGGACAAATACAGGACGGCATGTTTTGCGTGGGTGTTGCCATTCGGGACTTCTCCAATCAAGTCGTTGCGGGTCTGGCACTCAGTCTCATCGAAAGCGAAGCCACGGAAAACAACATCAGCAGGGTCATCAATACGCTTCGCAAAATTTCCCTGGATCTGTCGGAACGCCTTGGTGCGCAAAGAACGAGTGCCTGCCAGGATGGCTGATCTCCGTTGGGTTCAAAAATGTCCTCGCTCATCTTGTTCCGGCTGTAGCAGCCGCTGCGCGCGTGGCCATTGCGTGGCCCGCCACAGCCGTTGGATGGCCGCTTGGGCCTGTTCGGCCGACACGGCTCCGCCATAGGCCGCCAGGCGCAGCGCCTTGGCGGTGATCTCCTCGCGCGACAGGGTGTTGCCCGGGTCGCCCTTGGGTTCATCCACGCGGCCGTGCAGCGTGCGGCCATCGGCGGTGCGCACCGTCACCTTGCCGATCCAGCGGCGCGGGTAGGCGGCATCCACTTCGGCGTCGAGCTCCATGCGCACCTTGTCGCGCAGGGCCACGGTCTCGGGCGCCAGATACTCGTTGTCGAACGCGGCCAGGCCCGCATGGCCAAAGCGCGCGGCCAGGGCCAGCACCGTACCCATGGAGAACTTGGACTGGTGCACCGTGGTCGGCGACACCACCGGCCCCAGCACATCGATGGCGCCCTGGTGCACATGGCAGGTCACCTGTGCGATGTCGGCGGGCGCCAGGCCGTGCTCGCGCATCACCTGCTGCAGCGCATCGGCCGCGGGGTGCGTGTGGCGGCACGAGGCATGCCACTTGAACGATGTCTCGGCCGTGGCCCAGCGGGAGCCGAGGCCCTCGGTGAGCTTGGCCGGGTTGGCGTCACTGGACATGCCCGCGGCCATGCCCTGCGGGCCGGTGAAGATGTCCTGCGCGCCGGTAAAGCCATCCTGGGCCAGGTAGGCGGCCATCAGGCCGGCCGCGGCGGCGTGGGCGGTGTGCAGCTGCTTGCTGTCGGCCGCGGTGCGCAAAAACTCCCACAACCCCGCCGACTGCGTGCCGGCCGAGCCAAACGCGTGCTGCATCTGCGCGGGCGTCAGCTCCAGCAGGCGCCCCACGGCGGCGGCCGCCGCCAGCGTGCCCGCCGTGGCCGTGGTGTGGAACACCTTGTAGTGGCTGCGGCCCAGAAATTCGCCCACGCGGATGCCGACCTCGTAGCCCGCCACGCAGGCCGCCATGAGCTGCGCGCCGCTGGCACCGATGCTTTGCGCCACGGCCAGCGCGGGAGGGAAGACCACGGCCGCCGGGTGGAACACCGAACCGTTGTGCACATCATCCTGCTCGGCCACGTGCGAAGCCGCGGCGTTGGCCAGCGCGGCCATCATGGGGCTGCTGGTGGCGCCGTGGCCGATCACTTCGCTGGGGCCTTGCGCAGGCCCCTGCGACAGCGCGAAGCGCGTGATGCTGGCCACCGGCCGCGCGCGGCAGCCGGCCAGCACGGAGCCGAACCAGTCCACCCACAGGTCTTCGGTGCGGCGCTGCACGGGCGCGGGCACGTCGCTCCATTGCAGCGTGGCGGCAAACTGGGCCAGGGGATGGATGGTGGCTTGGGTTTCTTGTTTCATTTTCGGCTCCAGTGCCGGTGGTTCAAGCGCGGGTAGCTATGGTTTTTGAGTCAGCGAGGTTACGGAGCCTGCAGTGCGTCGATCTGCTCGGCGCTCCACCCCAGTTCGGCCAGGATGGCGGCGTTGTGCTGGCCCACGGCGGGTACGGCGTTCATGCGGTAATCGAACGCGCTGTTCACGCCCGGCGGCAGCAGGGCCGGGATGCGGCCCACGGGGGAATCCACCTCGCTCCAGCGCTGGCGCGCCGCCAGCTGCGGGTGCGCCCACAGGTCGGCCATGTCGTTCACGCGGGCGTTGGCGATGCCCGCTGCTTCGAGCCGCTCGACCACCTGCGCGGCCGTAAGCGCCGTGAAGCTCTGCGCGATCAGCGCCTGCAGCGCGTCACGGTGGGCGTTGCGCTGGGCGTTGGAACAGAAGCGCGCATCGACCGCCACCTCGGGGCGCAGCAGCACGGTGTCGCAAAAGGCCTTCCACTCGCGCTCGTTCTGCAGGCCCAGCATCACCGTCTTGCCGTCGCCCGCCACGAACGGGCCGTAGGGGTAGATGCTGGCGTGCGATGCGCCGGTGCGCGGCGGTGGGGGCGCGCCGTCGAAGGCGTAGTACAGCGGGTAGCCCATCCACTCGCCCATGGCTTCGAGCATGGACACGTCGATGTGGCTGCCCTCGCCCGTCCTGCCGCGCAGCAGCAGGGCCGAGAGGATGTTGGTATAGGCATACATGCCGGCGGCGATGTCGGCCACCGAGATGCCGGATTTGGATGGCGTCTCGGGCGTGCCGGTCACCGACAGGAAACCCGCCTCGCTCTGGATCAGCAGGTCGTAGGCCTTCTTGTCGCGGTAGGGGCCGTCCGCGCCGTAGCCGCTGATGTCGCACACGATCAGCTTCGGGTTGTGGATTTTCAGCGCCTCGTACGACAGGCCCATGCGCGCGGCGGCGCCCGGCGCGAGGTTCTGCACCAGTACGTCGGCCGTCTTCAGCAGCTGCAGCAGCGCGGCCTTGGCCTGGGGGTGCTTGATGTCCAGCGCCAGGCTTTCCTTGCTGCGGTTGATCCAGGTGAAGTGCGAGGACTGGCCCTTCACGCGCTGGTCGTAGCCGCGCGCGAAGTCGCCGCTGCCGGGGCGCTCCACCTTGATGACGCGCGCGCCCAGGTCGGCCAGTTGGCGCGTGCAGAACGGCGCGGCCACCGCATGTTCCAGCGAGACGACGGTGATGCCGTCGAGGGGGCGGGTCATGGCGGTCATGTCAGAACGAGCGGGGCAGGCCCAGGATGTGCTCGGCCACGTAGCTGTAGATCATGTTGGTCGAGATCGGCGCCACCTGGTACAGGCGTGTCTCGCGGAATTTGCGCTCGATGTCGTATTCGCAGGCAAAGCCAAAGCCGCCGTGGGTCTGCAGGCAGACGTTGGCCGCTTCCCAGCTGGCCTTGGCCGCCAGGTGCTTGGCCATGTTGGCCTCGGCGCCGGCGTTCTGGTGGGCGTCGATCTTCTCGCAGGCCTTCCAGCGCATCAGGTTGGCGGCCTCCAGCTCGATGAAGGCATCGGCAATCGGGAACTGCACGCCCTGGTTCTGGCCGATGGGGCGGTTGAACACCACGCGCTCGTTGGCGTACTTGGTGGCGCGGTCGATGAACCAGTAGCCGTCACCGATGCACTCGGCGGCAATCAGGGTGCGCTCGGCGTTCAGGCCGTCCAGCAGGGTCTTGAAGCCCTTGCCCTCTTCGCCCAGCAGCGCGTCCTCGGGGATCTCGAGGTTGTCGAAGAACAGCTCGTTGGTCTCGTGGTTGACCATGTTCAGGATGGGCCGCACGGTGAGGCCGTTGCCAATCGCCTGGTGCAGGTCGATCAGGAAGCACGACAGGCCGTCGGAGCGCTTCTTCACCTGATCGGCGGGCGTGGTGCGCGCCAGCAGGATCATCAGATCGCTGTGCTGGATGCGCGAGATCCAGACCTTCTGGCCGTTGATGACCCAGCGGCCATCCTTCTTGACGGCGCTGGTCTTGAGCTTGGTGGTGTCGCTGCCCGTGGTGGGCTCGGTCACGCCCATGGACTGGATGCGCAGCTCGCCCGAGGCAATCTTGGGCAGGTATTTCTGCTTCTGGGCTTCGCTGCCGCTGCGCACGATGGCGTTCATCACGTACATCTGGCCGTGGCAGGCGCCCGAGTTGCCGCCGCTGCGGTTGATCTCTTCCATGATGACCGAGGCCTCGGCCATGGTCAGGCCCGATCCGCCGTACTCCTGCGGGATCAGCGCGGCCATCCAGCCGGCCTGGGTCAGGGCATCGACAAACTCCTCGGGGTAGGCGCGGGCCTCGTCGACCTTGCGGAAGTATTCGTCAGGGTACTGGGCGCACAGAGCGCGCACGGCGTCGCGGATTTCCTGGTACTGGTCGGGGGGGTGGATCATGGTGTTTTGGGAATCTGGCGCTTGCATGGCAAGCGTTGATAGCTATTGATTTGATAGTTTCTAGGCCAGCGTGGCCGTGCCCTGCATGGTGAGGAACCCCTCGTGGTCCTGCGCCCACAGTTCGATGGTCTTGCCGTCGCTTGAGGGCTTGCCGTGCACGCTGAACGGGTGCAGGTCGAAGGCGGGCCGCACGGCGCGGAAGTCGAAGCTCGCGACCCGCGCGCCGGGCAGGCTGCGGCGCAGCAGGTCCAGCAGCAGCGTGGCGATCAGCGGGCCGTGCACGATCAGGCCGGGGTAGCCCTCGACCTCGGTCACGTATTGGCGGTCGTAGTGGATGCGGTGGCCGTTGAAGGTCAGCGCCGAGTAGCGAAACAGCACCACCGCATCGGCCGTGATGGTGCGCGACCACGCGGCCTGACCATCCATTGGCGGCTTTTGCGGCGCGGGTGCCGCCTCGCCGGGCTGGGCGGCCGAGCGGTAGACGATGTCGTGCTCCTCGGTTAGTGCCAGGCCGTTCTCATTCGAGAAGCGGTGCTCCACCAGCACGAACAGCAGCTCGCCCGAACGCCCCGCCTTGTGCTTGACCGACTGGATGGTGGACTGGCGCTGCACCGTCTGGCCCACGCACAGCGGGTTGGCGGCGTCCCAGCGCAGCCGTCCGCCGGCCCACATGCGGCGCGGCAGCGGCACGGGCGGCAGAAAGCCCCCGCGCTTGGGATGCCCGTCGGGGCCGATCTCGCTCTGGCGCGCATGCGGCAGGAAGTACAGCCAGTGCCACAGCGGCGGCACGGCGGTGCCGGCGGCGGGTGCCGGATCGTCGCGGTCCAGCGTGGCCGACAGGGCGGCCACGGGCGTGGCCGTGAGGGTGTCGCTCAGGGTCTCGCTCTTGCCCTGCCAGGTTTGCAAGTGCGCGAGCTGGGCTGCGTCGATCAGGGTGTCGTTCATCGAACGATCGTCCGCCCTGGCGGACCGGCGCGCAATCCGTGTTTGTGAAAGCACGCCTTCGGCACACTTGAAGGCCACCGTCCCTTGCGTGCGCGGATGGCGCGGTACGGTGAGGCACTCTTTAAAAGTGAGCGGCTTGCGCCTTGTCGCAGACTGTTTCGGATATCTTCATATCCGAAATTGTTTTCCAGAGAGCGCTGAGTGCTATCTCGGAAGTAGCGTATTACCCGATTCGCAGCGTCCCTTGCGCATCGGCCACGAGCAGTTCCACCAGCTCGCGGGCGAAGGAGGGCAGGGCGTCGAGGCTGCGCACGCAGATCTGCATCTCGCGCACCGCCCAGTCGTCGGACAGCGGCACGAGGGCGATGCGCATCGCCTGCGCGTGGCGGCGGGCGGCCGATTCGGGCAACACGCCCACGCCCACGCCGGACTCGATCATGCGGCAGGCGGTCTCGAAGTTGCCCACCTGGATGCGCAGCCGGATCGGGCGGTGCAACTGGTCGCTGGCCTGGCGCAGGAAGGCGTGGATGGCCATCGATTCGTGCAGGCCGATCTGCTCCAGCGCCAGCGTGTCGGCGAAGGCGATCTGCGCCTGGCCGTCCAGCGTGTGGCCACGCGGCACCACCAGCACCAGGCGGTCGCGGCGGTAGGGCAGGGTCTGCAGGCTCTCGGTGCGCACCAGGCCGGCGACGATGCCGATGTCCGTCTGCCCCTCGGTCACGGCACGCACGATGTCGTGCGACGGGCGCTCGCGCAGGTCGATGTTCACGTCCGGGTTGCGGCTCAGGTAGTGGCGCAGCACCGGCGGCAGGAACTCGCCCAGCGAGGTGGTGTTGGCGAACACGCGCACGTGGCCCTTGATGCCGCGCACGTATTCCTGCATGTCGCCGCGCAGGTGCTCGAGCTGGCCCAGCACGATGCGGGCGTGCGTGACGAAGGCCTGGCCGGGCGGTGTCAGCGTCACGCCCTGGCTGGTGCGGTACAGCAGCTTGGTGCCCATGCTCTCTTCCAGGTTCTTGACGCGCGTGCTCGCCGCCGGCAGGGAGATGAAGGACAGCTCGGCGCCGCGCGTCATGCTGTTGGCGTCGGCGATGTGCGTCATCAGGCGCAGGTCCACAAGGTCGAAGTGCATGGCCATGCGGGCCATTGTAGAAACGCCGGCCGCCGCGGGCGGCGCAGGCGCATCGGGCGCGGGCGTCTGCCCTCGGCCCCGGTGTGCCGCGCTAGCCCTTGGGCTCCTCGTGCATCTTCTTGAAGTGCATCAGCCCCGGCGCCCACATGTGCTTGACCGGGTCCACGTCCACGTGCACGACGGCGCACTTGCCGCTGGCCAGCGCCCGCTCCAGCGCCGGCTTGAGTTCGCGCGGGTCCGAGACGCGCTCGCCGTGCGCGCCCATGGAGCGGGCCAGCGCGTCGAACTGAATCTCGCCCAGATCCGCCTTGATGGTCTCCTCAGGGCCCAGGTGCTTGAGCAGCAGCGTCTTGATGGGCCGCAGCATGAACTGCTGGTTCATCTTCACCATGCCCCACTGGCGGTCGCTCAGCACGATGTAGATCACCTGCGCGTGGTTGCGCACCGCGGTTTCCACCTCCTGCGGGTGAAAGCCGAAGGCGCCGTCGCCGATGATGCAGCACACGGGCCTGCCCGGCAGCGCAATGGCCGCGCCTACGGCCTGCGACATGCCCGCGCCCAGCATGCCGAACTTGAAGGTCGAGACGATGCGGTTGGGCACGAGCGCGCGGTGGTAGAACATGGCCCAGATCGTGGCGTTGCCGCCGTCGGCCACGAGCACGCTGTCCCTGGGAAAGACTTCGCCGCAGACCGCGCCGATGTGCGCCGGATGCATGGGCGTGGCCATGTCGGCCAGCGCCTTGTCCCATTTGGCGCGCTCGCCCTGCATGGCGCGGGCGTAGTCGGCGTTGCGCGTGCGCCGCTGCTGCAGCGGCATGCGCTCGACGCGGGTCCGCAGCGCCTCGGCGAGCTGGCGCAGGAACTGCCGCGCGTCGGCCACGATGGGCAGGTCGGCGGGTTTGTTCAGGCCGATGAGCTCGCCGTCGATGTCCACCTGGATGGTTTTTTGCTGAGTTGGATCGCGCCAGTAGGGCGGTCTTCCCCACCAGTCGGTTTCGCCCACGCGCGAGCCGATGATCAAGGCCACGTCGGCGTTGTTGCGCACCAGGTGATTGACCGTCACGTGCGGCATGGGGATGGCCAGCGGTGAATCCTCGGACAGCACGCCGCGCGCGGCCCAGCTGGTGGTGACGGGCGCCTGCAGCAGCTCGGCCACGCGCGCCAGCTCCTCGAACGCCCCCGCGTGGATCACGCCGCTGCCCGCATGGATCATGGGCAGCTGCGCCTGCGCCAGCCAGTCGGCCGCCTGCTGCACCTGCTCAGCGCCGGCCGCGAGCGGCATCACGTTGCGGTACTGGTGCGGCGCCCACGGGGCGGGCGCGGCGGCCTTGCCGTTCATGATGGTCTCGGGCACGTCCAGATGCACCACGCCGGGGCGGCCGAGCCAGCTCTTGCGCAGCGCCTTGCGGGCCAGCTCCGGCACGCGATCGAAGCTGGAGACGGCGGCGCTCCATTTGGCGATCTTCGAGATCACGCCGCTCTGGTCGAAGCACTGGTAGGCGCCGCCGCGGTCCGGGTACATGATGCTGGGGCGGCGCGCGCTGGTGATGGCCAGCACCCGGTTGCCCTCGCCCTGTTCCACGACCAGGCCGGGCAGCAGGTTGGCCACGCCCGGGCCGTTGCTGGCCATGCATACCCCGAGCTTGCCGGTCAGGCGCGCATACGCACCCGCCATGTGCGCGGCGCAGCTTTCGTGGCGCGGCGTGATGATTTCCATGCCGAGGCGGTGCAGCGCCTCGTAAAAGCCGAAGTAGGTGCCGTCGATGATGCCGAAGACCTTTTCCACGCCTTCGGCGCGCAGCATGCGCGCGAGGACTTCGCCACCCGAGATTTCTGCCATGCTTGTCTCCTGTCGTGTTGCGTGTTTCGGTGCGCCGCCCTGCATCGGTGCCTGCGGGCGGTGTGCAAACGGCATGATGGCTTGAAATCATTTTTCATGCAATCATGGAACTCGATATTTCATTTTCAGTTGATTTTGGACAAATATGGTGACAGACCCTTCATCGGCAGCGCTGCGCGCGATTGCGGTGCTGGAAGCGGTGGCAGGCGCGCCGGGGGCGCAGACGCTGAGCGATCTCATGGCGGCCACGGGCCTGGCCAAGCCGACCGCGCACCGCATCGCGCATCTGCTGGAGGACGCCGGTCTGCTGGTGCGCGAGCCCGACGGCAAGCGCTACGCGCCCGGGCCGCGCCTGTCGGCCATGGCGCTGCAGGTGCTGGCGGGCAGCCACTGGAACGCGCCGCGCCACGCCATCCTGCAGTCGCTGGTGCAGCGGCTGGGCGAGACCTGCAACCTCACCATGCTCGACGGCGCGCAGGTGGTGTACCTCGATCGGGTGGAGACGCAGTGGCCGCTGCGCCTGAGCTTTCAGCCCGGCTCGCGCGTGCCCGCGCACGCCAGCGCCAGCGGCAAGCTGCTGCTGGCCCTGCTGCCCGCGCGCGAGCGCCAGCGCATCCTCGAGCGGCTGCCGCTGCAGCGCTTCACCGCCGCCACGATCACGCAGGCGCAGGCGCTGCACGAAGAGCTGGTGCGGATACGCAAGAGCCGCGTGGGGCGCGACAGCGAGGAATACCTCGATGGCACGGTCTGCGTGGCCGTGCCGGTGGAGGACGGGGCACTGCGCGTTCCAGCGGCGCTCGCCGTGCATGCGCCTCTGCCCCGCATGAGCCTGGAGCAGGCCATGGGCCACGTGCCGCTGCTGCGCGAGGCGGCGGCGCAGCTGGCGCACACGTTTTCCCTCGGCGGGCCTTCTTAAGATTCCTCTAAGCCGGCGCTCGCACACTGCCTTTCCATCGAAGCGATTCCCTCGGAAAGGCACACCATGAACTCCCTGATTTCCACCCCGCGCCGCCTCGTCGCGGCCCTGCTGGCCGCGGGCGTGCTGGGCGCCACGGGCGCCGGGCTGATGACGGCGCGCACGGCGCACGCGTTCTCCTTCGGCGAGTCGGCCCCCGCGGCCGCCGCCACCACCTCTGCGCCGGCCGCCGCGCCAGCCTTGATCACGCTGCCCGATTTTTCGCAGATCACACAGCGCTATGGCGCGGCGGTGGTCAACATCAGCGTGAGCGGCATGCGCAACGTCTCGGACACCGGCAGCGGTGGCGATTCCGGCGCGGCGTCGCGCCAGGGCCAGGGTCCGCAGATCGATCCGGACGATCCGTTCGCGCCGTTCTTCCGCTATTTCGGTGTTCCCAATGGCGGGCGTGGCGGCCCGCAGATCCAGCAGCCGATGCGCGGTGAGGGCTCGGGCTTCATCATCGACCCCAATGGCATCGTGTTGACCAACGCGCACGTGGTCAAGGGGGCCGACCGGGTGACGGTCAAGCTCACCGACCGGCGCGAATTCAGGGCCAAGGTGCTGGGCTCCGATCCCAAGACCGACATCGCGGTGCTCAAGATCGACGCCACTGGCCTGCCCACGGTGAAGCTGGGCAATTCCAACGACGTCAAGGTCGGCGAATGGGTGCTGGCGATCGGCTCGCCCTTCGGTTTCGAGAATTCCGTGACGGCGGGCGTGGTCAGCGCCAAGGGGCGCACGCTGCCGGACGACAGCTACGTGCCCTTCATCCAGTCCGACGCGGCGGTGAACCCGGGCAATTCCGGCGGGCCGCTGTTCAACACGCGCGGCGAGGTGGTGGGCATCAACTCGCAGATCTACAGCCGCACGGGCGGCTATCAGGGCGTTTCGTTCGCCATCCCGATCGAGGTAGCCACACACGTGGAGCAGCAGATCATCAAGACCGGCAAGGTCGAGCATGCGCGCCTGGGCGTGACGGTGCAGGGCGTGAACCAGACGTTCGCCAATTCCTTCAAGCTGCCCAGGCCCGAAGGTGCGCTCGTGGCCAACGTCGATGACAACGGCCCGGCGGCCAAGGCGGGCCTGAAGACGGGCGACGTGATTCTCAAGATCAACGGCGAGCCCGTCGTCACCTCGGGCGACCTGCCGGCCTACATCGGCCAGTCGCTGCCGGGCCAGAAGGTGCAGCTCGACGTCTGGCGCGACGGCGCGGCCAAGACCCTCGTGGCCACGCTGGGCAATGCCAGTGACAAGAGCGGCAAGGTCGCGCAGGCCGACGGCGGCGTGAAAAAGGGCCAGCTCGGCCTGGTACTGCGGCCGCTGCAGTCGCAGGAAGCGCGCGAGGCGGGTGTGGACCATGGCCTGCTGATCGAGGATGTGCGCGGCCCGGCGGCGCTGGCGGGCGTGCAGGGCGGCGACGTGCTGCTGGCGATCAATGGCATGCCGGTCAGGAGCATGGACCAGGTGCGCGCGGCCATGGACAAATCGGGCAAGTCGGTGGCGCTCTTGATCGAGCGCGACGGCGACAAGATCTTCGTGCCCGTGAACATCGGTTGACACGCAGCGATGCGAAGGCGCATGGCTTATCCTCTGACGGCCATGCGCCTTTTGCTTGTCGAAGACGATGCCATGATCGGCGAAGCCGTGCACGATCTGCTGCGCGAGCAGGACTATGCGGTCGACTGGGCGCGCGATGGCGTGCAGGCCGATGCGGCGCTGGCCGCGCAGGGCTACGACCTGGTGCTGCTCGACCTGGGTCTGCCGGGGCGCGATGGCCTCGCGGTGCTGCGCGGCCTGCGTGCCCGGCGCGACCGCACGCCGGTGCTGATCGCCACGGCGCGCGACGGCGTGGCCGAGCGCATCGAGGGGCTGGATGCAGGGGCCGACGATTACGTGCTCAAACCCTACGACCTCGATGAGCTGCTCGCGCGCATCCGCGCGCTGCTGCGCCGCGCGGCTGGGCGCGCCGAGCCGGTGTACGAGCACAAGGGCGTCACGATCAACCCCGCGACGCGCGAGGTCACGGTACAGGGCCGGCCGGTGGTGCTCTCGGCGCGCGAGTGGGCGGTGCTCGAACCGCTGATCGCTCGCCCGGGCCTGGTGCTCTCGCGCCAGCAACTCGAAGACAAGCTCTACGGCTGGGGCGAGGAGATCGGCAGCAACGCGGTGGAAGTCTTCATTCACGGCCTGCGCAAAAAGCTCGGCGCCGCGCTCGTGCTGAATGTGCGCGGCGTCGGCTACATGGTGCCCAAATGAGCGCGCGCTGGCGCCTGCCACAGTCGCTGCGCCTGCGGCTCTTGCTGTTTTTGATAGCTGCCATCGCTTTGACGGCGGGCGTCCAAGGCCTTTTTGCCTATAAGACAGCCCTGGATGAGGCCGATGCCCTGTTCGACTACCACATGCAGCAGACGGCGTTCGCCCTGCGCGCGGGGCTGCCGGCCGACGCCAAGGGCATGGGGAGCCTGCGCCCCGAATACCAGAACAACGAGTTCATCGTGCAGGTCTGGACCAACGAGGGCCTGCGCATCTTCGAATCCGCCATGGGCGATCTGCTGCCGCAGCGCGCGGTGCTGGGGTTTCAGGAGGTGCACTCGCATGGCGGCGTCTACCGCGTGTTTTCCCTGCAGACGCGTTCGCAGGTGATCCAGGTGGCGCAGGACATGGCGGTGCGCCACCGCCTGGCGCGCGGCATGGCCTGGCGCTCGCTGGCGCCGCTGGCGGTGATGGCGCCGCTGCTGGCGCTGGCGGTGTGGTGGCTGCTCGGCCGCCTGTTCGTGCCGGTGGACCGGGTGCGCGCGCAGGTGGCGCGGCGCCAGCCGCAGGATCTCTCGGCGGTCGACGAGGGCGATCTGCCCGCCGAGGTGCAGCCGCTGGTGCATGAGCTCAATGCGCTGTTCGATCGCGTGCGCCGGGCCTTCGCGGCGCAGCAGGATTTTGTCTCCGACGCGGCGCACGAGTTGCGTTCGCCGCTGGCCGCCCTGAAGCTGCAGGCGCAGGGCCTGCGCCGCGCGAGCGACGAGCCCACGCGCGAGCGCGCGGTGGCGCGGCTGGAAGCGGGGATCGATCGCGCCACCCGGCTGGTCGAGCAGCTGCTGGTGCTGGCGCGGCAGGAGGCGGCGGGCGGCCCGCTGGAGCAGGTGGATCTGCGGGACGTTGCGCGGCTGGCGCTGGCCGACGTCGCCGCCAGCGCCCAGGCGCGGGGCATCGATGCGGGGCTGCAGGAAGATGCGCTGCACGGCAGCCACGTCCCGGGCGTGGCCGAGGAGCTGCGCCTGCTCGCGCGCAATCTGCTGGACAACGCCATCAAATACACGCCCGAGGGCGGGCGCGTGGATGTGTCGCTGCGGCGTGAGGGTGCGGGCTTGTGCCTGAGGGTCGAGGACAGCGGCCCCGGCATCCCCGAAGCCGAGCGCGAGCGCGTGCTGGGGCGCTTCTACCGTTCGCCGCAGAGCGCGCAGCAGGCGCCGGGCAGCGGCCTGGGGCTGGCCATCGTGCAGGCGATCGCCCAGCGCCATGGCGCGCAGCTTGTGCTGGAGCGCTCCGAGCGCCTCGGAGGGCTGTGCGTGCGCGTCTGCTTCCCCGAGGGCCTCAGCTGACGTGCTGCAGGAAGTCGCGCAGCCGCTGCGAGGAAGGCCGGGTCAGCAGCTCTTCGGGGTTGCCATCCTCGGCGATGCGCCCGCCATCCATGAAGAGCAGGCGGCTGCCGACCTTGCGCGCGAACTCCATCTCGTGCGTGACCACCACCATGGTCATGCCGGTTTCGGCCACGTCCTGCATGACCTTGAGCACCTCGTGGCGCAGCTCGGGGTCGAGCGCCGAGGTCGGCTCGTCGAACAGCATCAGCTTGGGCTTGATCGCCAGCGCCCGCGCGATCGCCACGCGCTGCTGCTGTCCGCCCGAGAGCTGGCCCGGGTAGTGGTTCTCGCGCTCCGCCAGGCCCACGCGCGCCAGCAGCGCGCGCGCCTGCTCGTGCGCCTCGTCCCTGGGCACGGCGCGGGTGTGCAGCGGCCCGAACATCACGTTCTCCAGCGCCGTGAGCTGCGGGAACAGGTTGAACTGCTGGAACACCATGCCCGCCTCGCGCCGCAGCAGGCGCACCTGCGCCGGCTTGCCGCGCACGCTCAGGCCGTCGACGATGATGTCGCCGCCCTCTATGGTCTCCAGCGCGTTGATGCAGCGCAGCAGCGTGGACTTGCCCGAGCCCGAAGGCCCGACGATCACCACCACCTCGCCCGCGTCGATGCCCAGGCTGATGCCGTCGAGCACCGTGTTGGCGCCGAAGCGCTTGGTGACGTTCCTGAATTCGACGATGCTCATGCGATGCGTGTCTTGTGTTCGACGACCTTGAGCACCAGCGCGATGCACCCGGTCATCATGAGGTAGATCACGGCCACCGTGCCCCAGATCTCGACGGCGCGAAAGTTCGTCGCGATGATCTCCTGCCCCTGGCGCGTGAGCTCGGCCACGCCGATGACGATGAACAGCGACGAGTCCTTCAGGCTGATGATGCACTGGTTGCCCATGGTCGGGATCATGCGGCGCAGCGCCACCGGGCCGACGATGAAGGCCATGATCTTGTGAAACGGCAGGCCCATGGCCAGCCCCGCCTCGTGCAGCCCCTTGGGCACCGACTGCAGCCCGGCGCGCACGATCTCGGCGATGTAGGCGCCCGAGTTGATCATCAGCGTGAAGATGGCCGCCGTGAAGCCGTCGATGCGCAGATTCACCAGCAGCGGCAGCGCGAAGTAGATGAACATCACCTGCACCACGATGGGCGTGCCGCGGATCAGCAGGATGAAGATCTGCGCGAAGATGGAGACGCTGCGCCCTATCCATTGCGGAAAGCGCCACAGCAGCAGCGCCGCCGCGGCCAGCAGCACGGCCGCCAGCACACCGCCCGGCACGGCGGCCAGTGCACCGCCCGCGAAATGCAGGGCCAGCCCCAGCACCGCCACGAAGGCGACGACCCACGCCGCATTGCGCCGGTTGACGGGGACATGAACGTAGGTGACGACGATGCCGAACAGCCCGCCGATCACGCTGCCGCCCAAAAGGCCCAGCGCGGTGATCTTCAGGGTCATCCACGACCCCGCCATCAGATCGGGCCAGGCGGCCCAGATGGAAGCCCAGTCAAAAACCATCGCAGTGCTCCGCTGAAAACAACAAAGCCGCCCTTCCTTCGTGCGGAGAGGGCGGCGCTCTCAGGTGCGCGTGCGGCTTATTCGGGCTTCTTGCCGAACCAGGTCTCGTAGAGCTTGTCGTAGGTGCCGTTGGCCTTGAGTTCCTTGAGCGCCTTGTTCACCACCGGCACCAGCTCGCTGCCCTTGGGGAAGGCGATGCCGTAGAAGTCGCCGCTCTTGAGCGAACCGGTCACCTTCACCTTCCCCGCGCCCGCGGTCCTGGCGTAGTACTGCACGTTCGGGGTGTCGTGCACCACGGCGTCGATGCGGCCCGTGGCGAGTTCAAGGAAGGCGTTGTCGATGTTCGGGAACAGCTTGAGCTTGGCGCCGGGCACGTTGGCCTTCATGTAGTCCACGCCCACGGTGCCGGTCTTCACCGCCACGGTCTTGCCGTCCAGGTCCTTGGCGGTCTTGATCGTGCTGGCCTCGGGCGCCAGGATGGCCAGGCCCGATTCATAGTAGGGGTCGGAAAAATCCACCACCTTGGCGCGGTCCTCGCGGATCGTGATGCCGGCGAGCGCCGCGTCGATGCTCTTGGTCTGCAGGCCCGGGATGATGCCGTTGAAGTCCATGGGCTGCAGCTTGTACTGCAGGTTCGCCTGCTTGGCGATGGCCTCCCACAGCTGGATGTCGAAGCCCGTGTACTTGCCGTCCTGCTTGAACTCGAAGGGCACGAAGGCGGTGTCGGTGGCGACGACCAGCGTCTTGTCGGCGGCGTGCGTCATGGGCGCGGCCAGGGTCATGACGAGGCCGAGCGTGGCGGCCTTCAGGGCTTGCGTGAATTTCATGGGGTCTCCTGAAAAAATAGTGCTCTCGGGCTTGTGGCCCTTGGTTTGAGCGCGTTCTGAGGCGCGCAAGTATAAGCGCGCCCATTTTTTGCTTACGCCGGACTTACGCCGGGTGCGCACCGGCGCGTGCCGCATCGCGCGTCGTCAGCCGGAAGTTTCTGGCCAGGTCGATGAAGGCCCTCAGGTAGGCGGTGTCCAGTTCGCCCTCACGCGTGCCCAGGTGGATCTGCTTGGCGATGCCCTTTTTCCCCAGGCGCAGCGGCACCACCGCCATGCGCTCGGCGTACTCCAGTGCGAGCCAGCGCGGCAGCGCCGCGACGCCCCGGCCGCTCTCCACCATCTGCACCATGATGTCGGTCGTCTCTATCGTCTTGTGGCGCCTGGGCGCCTGGCCCGCGGGCAGCAGGAATTGCGTGTACACGTCCAGCCGGTCGGTCGAAACCGGGTAGGTGATGAGCGTCTCCTGCGCGAGATCGCGTGGCCGCAGGTATTCGCGATCCCTCAGGTGGTGCGCCCGGGCGACGAGCAGCACCTGTTCATAGTCGAACACCGGCTCGAACACCAGCCCCGGGCGATGGACCGGGTCGGGCGTGACGAGCAGGTCGATTTCATACGCCAGCAGCGCGCCGATGCCGCCGAACTGGAATTTCTGGCGCACGTCCACATCCACGTCCGGCCAGGCCCTGAGGTAGGGCGAGACGATCTTCAGCAGCCACTGGTAGCAGGGGTGGCACTCCATGCCGATGCGCAGGCTGCCACGCTGGCCCTCGGCGAACTGGCGCAGCCGCTCCTCGGCCAGTTCGAGCTGCGGCAGCAGGCGCTGCGCCTGCGCGAGCAGGTAGCGCCCGGCCTGCGTCAGGCGCAGCCCCCGGCCCTCGCGCAGCCAGATGGCCGTACCCAGCTGCGTCTCCAGCTTCTTCATGCTGTGGCTCAGCGCCGATTGCGTCAGAAACAGGCGCTCGGCGGCGGCGGTCAGCGAGCCCTGCTTTTCGACCTCGGCGACGATGGCGAGGTGGATGCGCTCCAGTGTTGACATGAATGCAATTCATCAAAACGTGAATTAATACCATTTTACGTCATCGATCATTTTTCCTACGATGCGCTGGATTGATGCCTCTGGAAGGAAAAACAATGACGACTCTGCACAACCTGGGCTTCCCGCGCATCGGCGCGCAGCGCGAACTCAAATGGGCGCTGGAGAGCTACTGGAAAGGGCAAAGCCCGCGCGAGCAACTGCTGGCCACGGCCGCCGAGCTGCGCCAGCGCCACTGGGCGCGGCAGCAGGGCCTGGCCTGGGTGCCGGTGGGCGATTTTTCGCTCTACGACCAGGTGCTGGACATGAGCCTCACGCTCGGCAACCTGCCCGAGCGCGTGCGCGGCGACCACGGCGACGCGCTGGACAACTATTTCCGCGTCGCGCGCGGCAGGAGTGCCGACAGCGCTCGGCACGACCATGACGCGCATCACGAGGGCTGCGGCGGCGTGGCGGCGGGCGAGATGACCAAGTGGTTCAACACCAACTACCACTACATCGTGCCCGAGCTGACGGCGGGCACGCAGTTCACGCTCGACGCCTCGCGCCTGCTCACGCAACTCCATGAGGCGCGCGCGCAGGGCGTTCCTGCCAAGCCGGTGATCGTCGGCCCCGTCACCTATCTCGCGTTGGCCAAGGCGCATGATGGTTCGAACAAGCTGGCGCTGCTCGACCGCCTGCTGCCGGTCTATGCCGCGCTGCTCGATGCGCTGGCGGGCGAGGGTGTGGAGTGGGTGCAGATCGACGAGCCCATCCTCGTGACCGAACTCGACGCCGACTGGCAGCATGCCTTCAACACCGCCTATCACCAGCTCAAGAGCAGCCGCGTGAAGATCCTGCTGGCCAGCTACTTCGGCGCCCTGCTGGACAACAAGTACCTCGCGGCGAACCTGCCGGTGGCCGGCCTGCATGTGGATGCGCTGGCGAGCCGCGAGGACGCGCGCCAGCTCATCGGCCTGCTGCCGCCGCACAAGGTGCTGTCGCTGGGCGTGATCGACGGGCGCAACGTCTGGAAGACCGACCTGACCGCGCTGCTCGACTGGCTGGAGCCGATCGCGGCGCAGCTCGGCGACCGCCTGTGGCTCGCGCCCACGTGCTCGCTGCTGCACGTGCCGGTCGATCTGGCGAGCGAAGACCGGCTCGACCCCGAAATCAAGTCGTGGCTGGCGTTCGCGCTGCAAAAACTGGGCGAACTGCGCGTGGTGGGCCAGGCCCTGGATGAAGGGCGCGCCGCCGTGGCCGACGAACTGGTGAGCAACGCCCGGGCGCTGGCCAGCCGCCGTCAGTCCTCGCGTGTGCACGATGCGCAGGTGCAACAGGCGCTGGCGCAGGCCACGCCCGCGCTGGAGCAGCGCCACAGCCCCTACGCCGTGCGCGCGCCGCTGCAGGCGAAGAAGCTCGGTTTGCCCGCATTCCCGACGACGACCATAGGCTCGTTCCCGCAGACCGCCGAGATCCGCCATGCGCGCAAGGAGCACAAGGCCGGGCGCCTCTCCGATGCCGATTACCAGCAGGCCATGCGCGCCGAGATCGCGCACGGCGTGCGCGAGCAAGAGGCGCTGGGCCTGGACGTGCTGGTGCACGGCGAGGCCGAGCGCAACGACATGGTCGAATACTTCGGCGAGCAGCTCGCGGGCTACGCCTTCAGCGGCCACGGCTGGGTGCAGTCCTACGGCTCGCGCTGCGTCAAGCCGCCGATCCTGTATGGCGACGTGAAGCGCACGCACCCCATCACGGTGGATTGGATCCGCTACGCGCAGTCGCTCACCAAGCGGCCGATGAAGGGCATGCTCACCGGGCCGGTCACGATGCTCAATTGGTCCTTCGTGCGCGACGACCAGCCGCGCAGCGCCACCTGCCGGCAGCTCGCGCTGGCGCTGCGCGGCGAGGTGCTCGACCTGGAAACGGCGGGCGTGCCCATCATCCAGATCGACGAGGCGGCATTCCGTGAAGGCCTGCCGCTGCGCCACGCGCACTGGCAGGAGTACCTGGACTGGGCGATTGCCGCGTTTCGCCTCATGGCCAACGGTGTGCGCGACGAGACGCAGATCCACAGCCACATGTGCTATTCGGAATTCAACGACATCATCGCCTCGATTGCGGCGATGGATGCGGATGTCATCACCATCGAGAATTCACGCTCGGGCATGGAACTGCTCGGCGCCTTCGAGCACTTCGCCTACCCCAATGGCATCGGTCCCGGCGTGTACGACATCCACTCGCCCAACGTGCCTACGCAGCAGAGCATCGCCCAGCGCATGCGCGAGGCGGCGCGGCGCATTCCGGCGAACCAGCTCTGGGTGAACCCGGACTGCGGCCTCAAGACGCGGCAGTGGTGCGAGGTGGTGCCGTCGCTCGCGCACATGGTGGCCGCCGCCAGGGAACTGCGCGAGGCGGCCTGAAAAGTCCAATGGCCCCGGCCGGGCAGGCGGGCGGGTGACGCCGCGCCGCTGAACCTTCAGGCCTTCTTTGCCTCGGCCGCCTGCGCGTGTTGCGCCATCTGGTCGATGGCCAGCGACGAGTGCGCGTAGGAGCCGCCCGCGCGCATCTCGGCGGCGACCCAGATCGCTTCCATGATCTGGCCCTCCGTCGCACCGGCCTTGAGCGCAGCGTCGGTGTGGCCGCGGATGCAGTAGGGGCACTGCGTCACGTGCGCCACGGCCACGGCGATCAGCTGCTTGGTTCTTGCGTCCAGCTCGCCTTCGGCAAAGGCCGCCGCGCTGAAGGCGCGAAACGCTTCGAGCTGCCTGGGCGCGAGTTCGCGACGCTTGCGCGCGATGTCGGCGCTGCTGGCGGGGTAGATGGCGTGTTCCATGAAACTTCTCCTATTGCACGTTCAGGCCCGTGGGGCTGAGCAGGTAGTCGCGCAACGCGACGGCGTTGTTCACGGTTTCGTCACGCGCGCTGTAGACCAGCGTGATCACGCCTTTGCGCGCGCGCTCGCGCAGCGCGTTGAATTGGTCGGCGTGCTCGGTCAGCTCGGCGGCGTAGCGGCGGCGAAACTCGGGCCACAATTCGTGCTGGTGGTTGAACCAGTGGCGCAACTCGGTGCTGGGCGAGAGCTCCTTGTTCCATTCGGTGAGCTGCAGCGCCTCTTTCTTCAGGCCGCGCGGCCACAGCCGGTCGATCAGGATGCGCTCGCCATCCTCGGGCGAAGGCACCTCGTAGGCGCGCTTGATGCGTACGTTGCTCGCTGGAATTTTCACGCTCATAGCGCCGTGCCTCCACACTTGCCCATGACGGCGTCAGGATACGCCGCTGCGGCAATGTCTGCCGTCTTCGTCACTATTTTGCGGGGCGTCTGCGGTGTTGCGAAAGGCCGGGCGCGGACTCTTCGGATTTCACTTGCGGCGAGCAGGCAGCATGCGCTGCAGCACGCCATCGCGCAGGAAGAAATGGTGATAGAGCGCCGCGCCCGCATGCCCTGCGATCAGCACCAGAAACACCCACATCATGTAGGCATGGATATCGCCTGCGGTCAGCGCCCAGCGGGCATGGGTGGCCGCGATGTCGGGCAGGGCAATGATGCCGAACACGTTCACGGCAAGCTTGTGAGCGGATGCCGAGGCCCAACCCAGGAACGGCCCGGCCAGCACAATGAAATAAAAGGCCAGTTGCATTGCCTGGGCAGCCCAGCGCTCCCACGCAGGCGAATCGGGCATGTCCAGCGGCACCGGATGGAGCAGCCGGTGGTTGAGGCGGATCACCATCACGATGAAGATGAGAACGCCGAACGAAAAGTGCAGGCTGATCAGCGTTGCCGGCACGGTGTTGGGCCCGATTTCGGGCATCAGGAACGAGATCAGGAATTGCGTCAATACCAAAAGCACGACCAGCCAGTGCAGCCATTTCGCCGCCGGGCTGTACCCTTGAGCGGCAGGGGCGCTTTGCGCCGGCGCGATTGAGTGTGCATTGTGGTCGCGAAGCATGGACATTCCTCGTGGTTGTTGAAGCGCACGCGTCAGAGACGCGCGACCTGGCGGCGGCAAGCGGCTCTGCGTATCGCCCCGGCTTTCATTAAATCCCATCTTTTCGTCCGCCTCGCGATCGGCAACCGTCCCCGTGCGGACATGTGATTTCTCCAAGTCAGTCCTGGATGTTGCACCTCGACGGAGAGAACGGCCCACCGCCACGCACCCGCATGTTGCCGGCGCAGGCCCCCTCAGATCTTGAACAGATTGGTGGCGTTGATCGTCAGCACCTGAACCCCGTCCTGGTTTTGCATCGCCCAGTCCCAGCGCAGCACGCCCAGGCCGGACTTGGACGTGCGCTTGTCCACGATGGTGATGGCCAGGCGCAGCGTGTCGCCCGGGCGCACCGGCTGCAGCCAGCGGATATTGTCCAGTCCGGGCGAGACGTAGGATTCCGATCCCGCGAGGTAGGCGTCGACCGCCAGGCGCATCGCCATGCAGCAGGTGTGCCAGCCGCTGGCGATCAGGCCCTGGAAGGGGCCGGTGGCCGCCGCGTCGGGCTGGGTGTGGAACCACTGCGGGTCCCATTGCGTGGCGAAGGCGAGGATTTCCTCTTCGCTGACGGTGTACGGCCCGGCATGCAGCACCTGGCCCACTTCGAATTCGGCGTATTTCATTCGGCATTTCCATGGAACATGGCGGCGATGCTGCCACACTCGGGGCGCACGTGCCGACAGCTTCCCCGATCGCATGACGTCCGATCTCTTCGCCGACGATGCCCCGCTGGCGGGCAGCCACACACCGCTGGGTGATCGATCCGTGGTGCTGCGCGGTTTTGTCCTGCCGCGCGTGGGCGAGCTCTGGCCGCTGCTGCAGGCGGTGGTGGCGCAGGCGCCGTTTCGCCACATGGTCACGCCCGGGGGCCTTGCGATGTCGGTGCCGCTCACCAACTGCGGGCCGCTGGGCTGGACGAGCAGCCGCGCGGGCTACCGCTATCGGTCTGACGACCCGCAGACCGGCGCGCCGTGGCCGCCCATGCCCGAGGTCTTCCTGCAGCTGGCACGCGACGCGGCGGCGGCTGCCGGTTTTGCCGCCTTCGTGCCCGATGCCTGCCTGGTCAATCGCTACACCCCGGGCTCGCGGCTCACGCTGCATCAGGACAGGAACGAGCGCGATTTCAGCCAGCCCGTCGTCTCGGTATCGCTGGGCGTGCCGGCCATGTTTCTCTGGGGCGGCCTGCGGCGCGGCGACCCCACGCAGCGCGTGCCGCTGTTTCATGGCGACGTGGCCGTCTGGGGCGGTGTCGATCGCCTGCGCTACCACGGCATCGCGACCCTGCGCGCGGCCAGCCACCCGCTCACGGGCAGCGAGCGCATCAATTTCACGTTACGCAAGGCGGCGTGAGGCTGTGGCGCCAGGACGGTCATGCCGCGGTGCGAAAATTCCACCACGCCTGTTGCTGGCGTGACTCTTCAAGGCCCGATCTTCCATGTCTTTCGCGTTCGCTTCCGTCGCCCGGTGGGCCGGCCGGGGCCTGGCATGCGCGCTGCTGGCACTGGCGGGCGGCGCATGGGCGGCAACGCCCGTGCAACTGGAGGACCTGACCTGGACCGAGGTGCGCGGCGCACTGGCGGCGGGCGAGACCACGGTGCTGATCCCGATCGGCGGCACCGAGCAAAGCGGTCCCTACCTCACGCTGGGCAAGCACAACGCGCGGGCGCGCGCGCTGGCCGAGCGCATCGCGCGGGCGTTGGGTGATGCGCTCGTGGCACCCGTCGTGGCCTATGTGCCCGAGGGCGGCATTCATCCGCCCACCGGGCACATGCGCTTTCCCGGCACGATCAGCGTGCCCGCGCAGGTGTTCGAGAAAACCCTGGAGGCCGCGGCCGAGAGCCTGCGCACGCATGGTTTTCGCACCGTCGTCCTGCTGGGCGACCACGGCGGTTATCAGGACAGCCTGCAGCGCGTGGCCAGCCGCCTGAACAAGGCCTGGGCCGGCTCGGGCGCGCGCCTGCTGGCGCCGCGTGCCTACTACGAGGCCAGTTCCACGGGCTTCGATGCGCTGCTGCGCGAGCGTGGGTATGCGGCCAGCGAGATCGGCACGCATGCCGCGCTGGCCGATACTTCGCTGCAACTGGCAATCGCGCCCGGCGGCGTGCGCCGCGAGGCGCTGGCCCATGCGGGCGCGCCCGGCCCGGGTGATGGCGTCTACGGCGGCGATCCGCGCCGCGCGAGCGCCGAGCTCGGGCAGCTCGGGGTCGATGCGATCGTCGCGCGCACCGTGCAGGCCATCCGGCAGGAGCGTGGCGGGCATTGAACACACAACCCCTTCTTCTTTTTTCCCCACTGAACCTTGCATCATGAGCAAACTGTCTGCCATCCCGCCCCGCGCCACGCGGCTTGCCGTGGGCGCCCTGCTGCTGGCCCTGGGCTGCACGGCCGGTGCACAAGCGCCGTCACCAGCCCCGGAGGGTGCGTCCGCGACAAGCGTGGTCAACATCTATGCCGCGACGGGCGCGGGCCAACTGAGCCCCGCCACGCAAGGGGCGCTGGAGCGGGCGTATGTGCCCAACCTGCGCTCGAACGACGTCTACGTGATCGACCCGGCCACGTTCAAGGTGGTGGACAAATTCCCCGTGGGCCGCAGCCCGCAGCACATCGTGCCCTCGTGGGATCTGCAGACGCTGTGGGTGACGAACAACGCCGAGGGCCGCACCGACGGGAGCCTGACGCCCATCGACCCGAAGACGGGCAAGCCCTCGGGCCGGGCGATCGCGGTGGATGACCCCTACAACATGTACTTCACGCCCGACGGCAAGGAGGCCATCGTCGTCGCCGAGGCGCTCAAGCGGCTGGATTTCCGTGACGCGCACACGATGAAGCTCAACTCCAGTCTGGCGGTGCCCGAGTGCAAGGGCATCAACCACGCGGAGTTCGCCGCCGATGGCAGCTTCGCCATCTTCACCTGCGAATTCAGCGGCAAGGTGGCCAAGGTGGACCTGGTGCAGCGCAAGGTCGTCGGCTATCTGGAGCTGGCCAAGAAGGGCATGCCGCAGGACGTGCGCAGCTCGCCCGACGGCAAGGCCTTCTTCGTCGCCGACATGATGGCCAATGGCGTGCATGTGATCGACCCCGTGGCCTTCACCAGGATCGGCTTCATCGAGGCGGGCATAGGCACGCACGGCCTGTACCCGAGCCGCGACGGCAAGAGCCTGTACGCCACCAACCGCGGCACGCAGATGATCCACGGCAGGCGCAAGGGCAAGGGCGGCGTCACGGTGATCGACTTCGCCACGCGCAAGGTCGTCGCCACCTGGCCGATTCCGGGCGGCGGTAGCCCCGACATGGGCAACGTCAGCGCCGACGGCAAGACGCTGTGGCTCTCGGGGCGCTACGACGACGTGGTCTACGCGATCGACACCACCAGCGGCGCCGTCAGATCCATCCCCGTGGGTGCCGAGCCGCACGGCATGACGATCTGGCCGCAGCCGGGGCGCTATTCGCTGGGTCACACGGGCAACATGCGCTGAGGCGCGCAGGCCCCGTTCAGCCGCGCAGGGCGCGGCGCGCACGCACCGCCGCGGCCAGTCCGTCCAGCACGGGCACGGTCTGCGCGAAGCTGATGCAGGCGTCGGTCACCGACACGCCGGGCTTCAACGGCTGGCCCGGCACGATGTCCTGGCGGCCTTCCTCCAGGTGGCTTTCGATCATCACGCCCAGGATGCGGTCATCGCCCGCCGCGATCTGGCCGGCCACGTCGTGGGCCACCTCGATCTGGCGGCGGTGCTGCTTGCTCGAATTGGCGTGCGAGCAGTCGATCATCACCTGCTCGCGCAGGCCGCAGGTCTTGAGCAGCGCGCAGGCCGCGTCCACGTCGGCCTTGGCGTAGTTGGGCCGCTTGCCGCCGCGCAGGATGACGTGGCAGTCGTCGTTGCCGCGCGTCTCGAACACGGCGGCCTGGCCCATCTTGGTCAGGCCCAGGAAGGCGTGCGGTGCCCGCGCGGCCACGATGGCATCGGCCGCCACCTTGACGCCGCCGTCGGTGCCGTTCTTGAAACCGACCGGGCACGAGAGGCCGCTGGCGAGCTGGCGGTGGCTCGGGCTTTCGGTGGTGCGCGCGCCGATGGCGCCCCAGCTCACCAGATCGCTGATGAACTGCGGCGACAGCAGGTCGAGAAACTCCGTGCCCACGGGCAGCCCCAGCGCGAGCACGTCGAGCAGCAGCTGGCGCGCCAGGCGCAGTCCGTCGTTGATGGCGCAGCTGCCGTCCAGGCGCGGGTCGTTGATGTAGCCCTTCCAGCCCACCGTGGTGCGGGGCTTCTCGAAGTACACGCGCATCACCACGAGCAGCTCGTCCGCGTGGCGCTCGGCCTCGCGCTGCAGGCGGCGCGCGTAGTCCAGCGCCTGGTCATGGTCGTGGATGGAGCAGGGCCCGACCACCACCACCAGCCGGTCGTCTTCGCCGCGCAGCACGCGCGCAAGGGCCGTGCGGCTGCTCTCGACCAGGGCCTGCGCCGCCTCGGGCGCCGGCAGCCATTCCTGCAGCAGCGCGGGCGTGATCAGCGGGCGCACGGCGCGGATGCGCGTGTCGTCGATGCGGGTGGTGTCCTGGGTGGAGGGGGTTTGGGTGTCGAGCATGGCGCAATTATCAGTCTTTTCAGATCGTAACGTCCGTGCGATAAGCGATGACAGCTATCAAATCCATATTGATCGTGAACGAGCGAGGCCGGTTCACCGTCGGCCCGCGGAGGTGGTGCCTTCGTATCATGGCGGCCTCATGAACGAGATCGTCGTCACCCGCCACCTGCTGATCGAAGGCCGCGTGCAGGGCGTGCGCTACCGCGCCAGCACCGTCGAACAGGCGCGGCGCCTGGGCCTGCGCGGCTGGGTGCGCAATCTTGCCGACGGGCGGGTGGAGGCCCTGGTCCAGGGCCCGCCAGAGGCCGTGCAGGCGCTGATCGCCTGGGCCTGGCAGGGCCCGGCGCTGGCGCAAGTGCGGCAGGTGCATGTGGGCGAGCGCGATGGCGCCGAGGTCTTCGATCGGTTCGAGCAGCGCGTCACGGCCTGACACAAGAACGAGCGCATCGAGTCCACCTTCCGCAAGGCGGGGTGCGGCCGCCGCTTCAGCGCAAGAACCGGATGGCGAGCGCGGCGCATTCGGCCTACAGTCCCGACACCATGCAAAGCGCCACCCTATCCCACCTGGACGCCATCACCCGTGCCTGCCGACGCATCGAAAGCGCGCAGACGCCGCCGTTGCTGGCCGAGCTGGCCCGCGAAGCCGGGCTGAGCCCCTGGCATTTCCAGCGGCTCTTCAAGCGGCACACCGGCGTCACGCCCCGGCACTACGCGCAGGCGCAGCGTGCCCGGCGTCTGCGTGCCGAGCTGCGGGGCCAGGGCAGCGTGACCGAGGCCATTTACGGCGCGGGCTTCGGCGCACCCAGCCGCTTCTATGAAAACAGCGATGAGCTGCTGGGCATGACGCCCACCGCCTGGCGCGCCGGCGGCGCGGGTGAAACCATCCATTTCGCGCTCGGCGAATGCAGCCTGGGCGCGATTCTCGTGGCCGAAAGCGCGCGCGGGCTGTGCGCCATCGCGCTGGATGATCACCCCGAGCCGCTGCTGCGCGAGCTGCAGGACCAGTTCCCCCGTGCCCACCTGGTCGGCGGCGACGTCGCGTTCGAGCGCCGCGTGGCGCAGGTGGTGGGCTTCGTCGAGCAGCCCGCCGTCGGGCTCGACCTGCCCCTGGACGTGCGCGGCAGCGCCTTCCAGCAGCGCGTGTGGCAGGCGCTGCGCGCGGTGCCGCCAGGCACGACCGTGGGCTATGCGGAACTGGCCCGGCGCATCGGCCAGTCCGCGGCCGCGCGCGCCGTGGCCCGCGCTTGCGCGAGCAACGTGCTGGCCGTCGCCATCCCCTGCCACCGCGTGGTGCGCGCCGACGGCCAGCTCTCAGGCTACCGCTGGGGCGTGGCGCGCAAGGCGGCGCTGCTGGCGCGCGAGGGGTGCTCGCCCCAGGGCTGCGGCGACACAAGCTCGTGACACAGTAGTGGGTAGCGCGGCTTCAGTCGGGCAGCAGCCGCGCCCAATCCACTGCCTGCGTCGTGTCCACCTGCGTGACGAGCGGCCGCTCGTCGTCCGTGAACGGCTCGCGCTCGGCGAGCTGGCGCTCCAGCACCCGCTCGGTCGCCTCCGAGGCGTCGCCGCCGGCCGCGGCGCGGCGGCGCACGCGCTCGCGCAGCACCGGTTCGGGCGCATCGAAGGCCAGGATGCGGCAGGGCACACCCAGCTCGCGCGCCAGCGCGATGAACCCGGCGCGGTGCGCGCGGCGCAGGAAGGTGGCGTCCACCAGCACCGGCTGGCCCGCGGTCAGCACGGCGCGCGCCCGCTCGGCCAGCGCGGCGTAAGTGCGCGCGCTGGCGTCGGCCGTATAGATGCCCCCGGGCACGCCGGCGCTGCGCTGCAGCGGCGCCAGATCGAACAGCCGCTTGCGCTCGACGTCGGAGTGCAGAGCGACCAGGCCGCGCTGCTCGATGAGCGGCTGGCTCTGGCTGCTCTTGCCGCTGCCCGAGACGCCGCTGGCCAGCCACAGCACGCGCTCGCGCGGTTGCATGAAGCCGCGCGCCAGGCGCAGATAGCGCGCCGCCTCCTGCGTCGGCGCATCGTCCGGCGCGGCCGCGCGCAGCGCCGCCACCTTGGCGCGCACCAGCGCGCGGTAGGCCGCACACCAGGGCAGCAGGGCGACGCCAGCGTGGTCGCCGCCGAGGTCCAGCCAGGCATTGATGAAGCGCCAGGCCAGCGGCGCCAGGCCGTGCGCGTGCAGGTCCATGAACAGGAAGGCCACGTCGGCGATCACGTCGATCCAGCGCAGCGCCGGATCGAACTCGATGGCGTCGAACAGCACCGCGTCGCCCTGCAGCCACAGCAGGTTGCCCAGGTGCAGGTCGCCATGGCATTCGCGCACCTGGCCGGCGGCCAGGCGGGCGCGCATCAGGGGTGTCAGCCGCTCGCCCTCGGCCGCGCTCCAGCGCGCCAGCGCGTCGACATCGACCGCCGCCGGCGTGTCGGCCAGCAGCGCGGCCAGAGGCCGGAAATTGTCCTGCGCGGCGTGCACCATGGCCTCGGGCTGGCCGTACGAACGGGCCGGTGTGGCGCGCGCCGCGTCCGCGTGCAGCGCCGCCACGCGGCGCGCCAGCGCGTCGACGTGCGGCGCCCGCAGGCGCCCCTGGGCGGCGATGCGCGCCAGCTCGGCATCGGCCGGAAAGCGGCGCATGTGCACCGCCCATTCCAGCACCGGCCCGTTGCCGCCGATGCGCGGCGCCCGCACGCTGCCGGTGATCGGCACCACGTCCAGGTACAGCCCGGGCGCCGTGCGGCGGTTGATGCGCAGCTCTTCCAGGCACGCGGCGTGGCGCTGCTCCAGCGTGCTGAAGTCGAGGAAATCCAGCTTTAGGGGCTTCTTGATCTTCCAGGCGTCATCGCCGGCCAGCAGCACCCAGGAGATGTGGGTTTCGATGCAATCGGCCTGAGCGCCCGGCAGGCTGGCGCGCAGGGCGTCGACGAGCGCCCGCGCCGGGTCGCCCGTGCCTGCGGGGTGGGGTGGATGGCCGTGCAGGTTCACGGCCGCATGGTCGCCATGAGGCGGCATCCTGCCCGCCATGTTGCCGCGATGCCGACGTGTTGCACGTCAGACGTTGAACAGGAAGTTCATCACGTCCCCGTCCTTGACCACGTAGTCCTTGCCTTCCGCGCGCATCTTCCCGGCGTCTTTCGCGCCCTGTTCGCCCTTGAACTGGATGAAGTCGTCGAAGGCGATGGTCTGCGCGCGGATGAAGCCGCGCTCGAAGTCGCCATGGATCACGCCGGCCGCCTGCGGCGCGGTGTCGCCCTTGCGGATGGTCCAGGCCCGCACTTCCTTGACGCCAGCGGTGAAGTAGGTCTGCAGGCCCAGCAGGTCATAGCCGGCGCGGATCAGGCGGTTCAGGCCCGGCTCGTGCAGGCCCATCTCTTCCAGGAACATCGTGCGGTCTTCGTCGCTCATCTCGGCCATTTCGGCTTCGATCTTGGCGCAGATGGCGACCACTGGCGCGTTCTGCGCGGCGGCGTACTCCTTCAGCCGGTCGAGCATCGGGTTGGCCTCGAAGCCGTCCTCCGCCACGTTGGCGACGAACATCGCGGGCTTGGCGGTGATGAGGCAGAAGGGCTTGAGCAGCGGCGCATCCTCCTTGCTCACGGCGATGGCGCGCGCGGGCCGGCCTTCGTTGAGCGCAGCCTGGATGGGTGTGAGCAGGGCCACCAGCTTGGCCGCCTCCTTGTCGTTGCCGCTCTTGGCGGCCTTGGCGTAGCGGTTCAGTGCCTTCTCCACCGTGGCGAGGTCGGCCAGGCACAGCTCGGTCTGGATGACTTCGATGTCGGCGATCGGATCGACCTTGCCCGCGACGTGGATGACGTTGGGGTCCTCGAAGCAGCGCACGACGTTGACGATGGCGTCGGTCTCGCGGATGTGCGCGAGAAACTGGTTGCCCAGGCCCTCGCCCTTGCTGGCACCGGCCACCAGTCCCGCGATGTCGACGAATTCGACGATGGCCGGGACGATGCGCTCGGGCTGGACGATCCCGGCCAGCTGTTGCAGACGTGGATCGGGCACTTCCACCACGCCGGTATTGGGTTCGATGGTGCAGAAAGGATAGTTCTCGGCGGCGATGCCAGCCTTGGTGAGGGCGTTGAAGAGGGTGGACTTGCCGACGTTGGGCAGCCCCACGATGCCGCATTTCAGGCTCATGGCAGGGTTCTTTCGGGATGGGGATACCGGAGATTTTAGGGAGGTCTTGAAACCGATGGCCTTGCTCGCATCCGCCATGACGGCTCGCGCTTCCCTTCCGGGTTTTGCAGACTTCCCCCGGGGCTTGCTTCAACCCCTCGTTTGCCGAACCATGTACACGCCCACGCCGCGCAATCGCGATGGCCGGACTGATCTGAGACGCGAGGCGCGTCCGTTGGCGCCTCGTTGCCACCGCCGATCCAGGTCCGATCAATCATCATCAGCGCTGCAGCCCGGGCGCATCCTGGCGCCAGGTTTGCAGCCACTCGCGCTGTTCTTTCGTGAGTACCGCATCGACCTTGGCACGCATGTCGAGCGATGCCTCGAGCTGCTGCAGGCGCAGGTCCGAAAGCGCCTTGTATGCCGATTGAACCGCAGCGCGATCCGGGGCTTCGCTCGCGAGCAGTTCGTGCAGCTTGCCCGCGGCGGCGAAGATGTTGCCCGCGAGATTCCACTGTGTGTCCGCGACGTTGGCGTGGATCTTCTCGATCTTGTCTTTCTGCTCGTCGCTGAGCGCCAGGCCGGCACCTGCAAGACCCCGCCCGCGCATCATCCCCGGTCCCATGAAATATCCGCTGTCCCAGCCACCACCCCAGCCGTTCATCATGCCGGGGCCATACTCACCGGACCAGCGACCCATCATTCGGGGTCCATGGCCGTCACCCCAGCCTCCCATCATTCCGGGTCCGTAGCCGCCACCCCAGCCTCCCATCATTCCGCGTCTCCCGCCATAGCCGTAGCCGCCGGCCGCAGGTTGCCGGGCCGGCACCCCGGGCGTCGCTTCGGAACCCACTTCGCCGGATGGAGCCGCATCGGTCGCAGCGAACCCCGGTGCAGGCATCACCGCGAGGCCGCCGGTCACCACGAGCGCGACCAGGTACGCACGCGCACCACTTTTGGAAATTCTCATTTCAATGCTCCTGTCGACGGTATCTGGGTCTGGATCCGAGCCCATGCGGCTCCCACGAGGTTCGGCCCAAGCGCGATGCGGATTCCATGAGCTTCGCGAACATTGAAGCCAGGCATCGTCTGATCGACCGAACCATCGGCGAGAGCCATGCTATTTCGCCTGTGCCGGAGCTCCTTGATCTGGATCACAAGCCCTCGCGATCGGTTTGACGGATATCAATACCGGCAACAGGACGGGTACCTAAAGTGGTCCTAACGCGGTGCGCCGCCTGGAGATTCACATGAAGACCGATCATCAGATCAAGCAGGACGTGATTGCCGAATTGGAGTGGGATCCGGCCATCAACTCGAATGCCATCGGCATCGCGGTCAACGATGGCGTGGTGACCGTCAGCGGGCACATCGACACGTATGCCCAGAAGCGGGTCATCGAGAAGGCGCTGCGGCGGGTCAACGGCGTGAAAACGGTAGCGCTGGACCTCGATGTCAGTTTGTCTCAACAGAACCAGCGCGAGGACACCGGGCTGGCTCTTGCGGTCCACAATGCGCTGAAGTGGAACAGCGTGGTGCCTGTCGACAAGATACGCGCGGCCGTCGACAACGGCTGGGTCACGCTTACCGGGGAGGTGGACTGGAATTACCAGCGTATCGCCGCCGAAAAGGCAGTGCGGCCTCTCTTGGGTGTCACCGGAATCAGTAATGACATCAGTCTCAGTCCGCGCCCTGTACCTGCCGATGTCCTCAGCAGTATCGAAGGCGCATTGAAACGCCAGGCTGAGCGTGAGGCCAAGCGCGTGCAGGTCGATGTGAGCGGATCGACTGTCACGCTGCGTGGTGACGTCCGCTCGTGGCCGGAGCACACCGCCGCAGTCGGCGCCGCCTGGTCGGCGCCTGGCGTGCGCAAAGTGGTCGACGAACTGCACGTCAATCCGTGAGTGGGTGGGCCGCGCCGCCGGATCTGCCCGGGCATGGGGTGTCGGCGCAATTTTCTCTTTAACCGTCAAGGACCAAGACCATGAACTCTCTGACCCGATTCGACCCTGTGGATGATCTGTTCCCCGATTTCATGCGCCGCTTCATGCGGCGGGGTGTCGGCGATTTCGAGGCTGCACCGCCGGAAATCCGGCTCGACGTGACCGAGCGTGAAAAGGATTTCCTGGTGCGCGCCGAAGTGCCGGGTGCAAGGAAGGAAGACGTGCGTGTGCAGATCGACGGCAACTATGTCTCGATCTCGGCCGACGTGAAAAAGGAAAAGGAAACGAAAGACGAGAAAGGACGCGTGCTGGTCAAGGAAAGCAGTTACGGCACGGCAACGCGCGGCTTTTCGCTCGCCTGGGAAATCGACGACAAGGCGTCGAGCGCCAAGCTCGACAACGGCGTGCTCACCCTGACGCTGCCCAAGCGCCAGGGTGCCGGCAGCAAGCTGCTGCCCATCAGTTGAACCCCCGGCGCCATGGCAGCCGACGGCGGCACGGTCAGGCGGCACCGGTTCAATCCGGTGCGCCTCGCAGCCCATGGCGGGCACGCCCTTGGAGCGCTGCGATGACAGCAGCCCCGGCGACGCCGGAACAGATTGGACGAAGCCATGGGCCAAAGTGGACGAACCGCCTTGGTGACGGGAGGCAACCGAGGGCTGGGCGCGGCCATCGCGCGCGCGTTGAGCGACGCAGGCCACGTCGTCATCATCACGTGCACGCCCGTCAACAGCCAGTCCGCGGCGTGGACCGGGCAGCAGGACCATGAAGGTCGCCCATTCGCCGTCTATGGCGTCGACGTGGCCGACGGTCAATCGACCGAGGCGCTTGCGCGCCAGCTCCATGCCGACGGCCACCATGTCGACATCCTGGTGAACAACGCCGGCATCACGCGCGACGCAAGCTTGCACGAGATGGACAAGTCTGCCTGGGATGCCGTGCTGCGCACGGATCTCCACTCGATGTTCAACATGACCCGGCCTTTTCTTGAGCCCATGCTTGAGCGCAACTGGGGGCGCATCATCAATATTTCCTCGATCAATGGCAGCAAGGACCAATTCGGCCAGACCAACCATTGCGCAGCCAAGGCCGGCGTGCACGGCTTCACCAAGGCGCTGGCGCTGGAGGTTGCCCGCAATGGCATCACGGTCAACACCGTCTCGCCGGGCTATCTGGAGACCGAGGTGGTCATGACCCTGCGTGAGGACGTCCGCAAACGGATCGTCCAGGACATTCCGGTCGGTCGTCTGGGGCAGGCAGCCGAAATTGCGGCGCTGGTCGTTTTCATTGCCAGCGACCCGGCCGCGTTCATGACCGGCAGCAATGTCGCCATGAACGGCGGTCAGCACATGTCATGAGCGCCTCGGATCGCAGCCTGACCGGAGGCCTGAGCAGCGGTGAAGCCGCCGAGCGGCTGGCCCGATTCGGCCCCAACCAGCTCATATCGCGGCGCCAGGCCTTGCCGTGGCAGTTCATGGCGCGCTTTCGCAACCCGCTGGTGCTGATCCTGCTCGCGGCCAGCACCGTCTCGGCCGCCACCGGCGATGTGGCCAGCGCCGGCGTGATCGCGGCCATCGTGCTGATGTCGGTGGCGCTCGACTTCGTGCAGGAGCAGCGTGCCGGCAATGCGGCCGAACAGCTGGCGCGACAGGTGGCACTGCGCGTGCGCGTGCTGCGCGACGGGCGCGAACAGTCCTGCCTGGCCGAAGCGCTGGTACCGGGCGATGTGGTGCTGCTGTCGGCCGGTGACCTGATCCCGGCCGATGGCGAAGTGCTTGAGTCACAGGATTTCTTCGTCAACCAGGCTGTGCTCACCGGCGAGCCCTACCCGGTCGAGCGCCATGCGGCCAGCAGTCCGCTGCCCGAGCAAGGTGACTGGGAAACGGACACTCCAAGCGCCCTGTTCAGGGGCAGTTCGGTGGTCAGCGGCTCGGCGCGTGCGCTGATCCGGCGCACCGCCCGGCGCACCGCGATTGGCCAGATCGCCACCAGCCTGCAGCGGCAGGCGCCGCCGACGGCGTTCGAGATCGGCACGCGCCAGTTCGGTCTGCTCATCATGCGCCTGACGCTGCTGCTGGTGCTGTTTGCCTTGTTGGCCAATGTGGCATTCCACCGGCCACTGCTGGAGTCGTTCCTGTTTGCCGTGGCGTTGGCGGTCGGCCTCACGCCCGAACTGCTGCCGATGATCGTCTCGGTCACGCTGGCGCGCGGCGCGCTGCGGATGGCGCGCGCCAAGGTGATCGTCAAGCGCCTGTCGGCCATCCACGACATGGGTGCCATGGACGTGCTGTGCACCGACAAGACCGGCACCTTGACCGAGGCGCGGATTCACCTCGAGCGCCACATCGATGCGCAAGGCCGTGACAGCGCGCGCGTGCTGGAGCTGGCGTACCTGAACAGCGTCTTTGAAAGCGGCCTGAAAAGCCCGCTGGACGAAGCCATTCTGGCTCACGATCATCTGGACGTGAGCGGCTGGACCAAGATCGACGAGGTGCCGTTCGACTTTGAGCGCCGCCGCGTGTCGGTGCTGGTGGCGCGAGGCAGCGAGCGCCTGCTGGTGCTCAAGGGCGCACCCGAGGACGTGCTGCGCCTGTGTACCCGCCACGAACCCGACAGTGATCCGGATCAGCTGGAAACCGGCAGGGAGCCGACAGACTTCGGCCCGGTGGCGCGCGATCAGGCGCGGGCCCAATTCGACGCCCTGGGCCGCGAGGGCTTTCGCGTGCTGGCCATCGCCTACAAGCGCGCGCCTGCCAGCCTGGTCGATGCCGTGGTCGGCGATGAGAGCGACCTCGTCTTCGCCGGCTTTGCCGCCTTCCTCGATCCGCCCAAGGCCGGTGCCAGGGAAGCGCTGGCGCTGCTGGCCGCCAGCGGCGTGGCGCTGAAGATCGTCACCGGCGACAACGAACACGTCACGCGGCACGTGTGCGCCGAATTCGGCATTGCGGTCACCGGCGTGCTGCTGGGCAGCGAAATCGCCGCCATGAACGACGACGCGCTGCGTGCGCGCGTGGAGGACGTCAACCTGTTCTGCCGTGCCAATCCGCAGCAGAAAAATCGCGTGCTGCTGGCGCTGAAAGGCCGCGGCCACGTGGTCGGCTATCTGGGCGACGGCATCAACGATGCGCCCTCGCTGCACACTGCCGATGTCGGCATCTCGGTCGACGGCGCGGTCGACGTGGCCAAACAGGCTGCCGCGCTGATCCTGCTGGAAAACGACCTGGGCGTGCTGCATGCTGGCATCCGCGAGGGCCGGCGCACGCTGGGCAATGTGATGAAGTACATCATGATGGCCACCAGCTCCAACTTCGGCAACATGTTCAGCATGGCCGCGGCCACGCTGTTCCTGCCGTTCCTGCCCATGCTGCCGCTGCAGATCCTGCTCAACAACCTGCTCTACGACGTGTCGGAGCTGCCACTGCCGCTGGACAATGTCGACGAATCCGAGCTGACGCGGCCGCAGCGCTGGGACATGGCCTTCATCCGCGATTTCATGATCCGCATCGGACCGATCAGCTCGGTATTCGACTTCGTCACCTTCGCCCTTCTGCTGTATGTGCTGGACGCCGGCGAGGCAGAGTTCCACACCGGCTGGTTCGTCGAGTCGCTGGCCACCCAGGTGCTGGTGATCTTCATCATCCGCACGCGCGGCAGCCCGCTGGCAAGCCGGCCCAACCGCTGGCTGGCGCTGACTTCGCTGGGCATCGTCGCGCTGGCCATGGCGCTGCCGGTCACGCCGCTGGCGCTGATGCTGGGGTTCACGCCGCTGCCGCTGGAGTTCTTCGTCCTGCTGTCCGTGGTGGTCGTGGTTTACCTGGGCGCGGTCGAGGCCGTCAAGCGCGGGTTCTACCGGCGGCTGGCCCTGGCAGATGAATCCAGGATTCGATGATGACTTTCAGGGCATGTGTCGCCGCCGCTGCGGCCGCCGCTCGCGCCCCCGCAATGCTGACCTTCATTCGCCCGACCGCAGCATGTTGTGCGATGCAGCCGCTTGCCGGCCGCAAGCAGGGGCTTGCGCCTGTGCGTGCGTTCGTCGGATGCGGCTCATTCACGGTCACTCGGCCGCGCTGTTGAAGCGGCGCATCAACTCGGCGTATTGTTCGCGCCAGTATTCGGCAAACTCACCCTGCAGTTGTTGCCAGGATTCGATCAGCGCCTGCTGCTCCAGTGTCAGCTGGCGTGCCGCGGCATTCAGCGCTTCGAGCTGGCGGTCCCAGGCTGGCTGCGATGGATCGCCGTCGGCTGCCTTGGCCGCTGTTTCAGACAGGACGTGCGGCCAAGCCTGCCAAAGCTGCTGGTGCCATTGCGCCAGCAGTGCCCACGGATCGGTTGGGTTCGGGTGCGGGGTTTCCGATGTCGGATTGCGGGCCATCATTCAGCCTCCTATGAGCGAAAGCCGACTGTAGACTGGCGCTCGGGCACCCGGTTTGATCGAGCGCAAGAGGACCATGCGCAAGGGCTCCCGGTGCACCGATGCGAACATCCGCGCCTTCCAGCAGTGAATCCGGGAGGCCACGCTGAGATTTTCAGGCGTGGCCGACCTTGACGGGGATCAAGCCAAGTCGGAGGGGCGGCCCGTAGACTCATCGGCACGTTCCAGACTGATCGAGGGAGTTGCCGCCATGTACAAGCGCATCCTGGTTCCGCTCGACGGTTCTCGCTATTCGGAAGAAATCATTCCCTATGCGAGCGGCCTGGCCGCTGTCTCCAACACCGAGCTGGTGTTGCTGCGCGTGGTGGACCGATTCCCCCCAGATGCCGACCCGGCCGAATACGTCAAGCGGCTGGCCACGGCCTACGGGGCCCACGCGTTGTGCCTGCCTGGGTTCGACGATGTCGCGGATACCATACTCGATGAAGCGTATCGCGAGCCGCAAACTTTGGTGGCCATGACTTCGCGCGGGCGCTCGGGGCTGCTGGAGCTGGCGCTTGGCAGCGTGGCGCAGCGCGTTCTGCGGGGGGCCGGGAGTGCCGTGCTCGTCTATCACCCGAGTGGCTCACGCGATACCCAGCGCTGGCCTCGGAGGCTGCAGCGTGTCATCCTGCCACTCGCAAGTGACGATCCTGATCATGGCATGGCTGATGAAGCTGCGCAATTTGCGCACTGGATCGGCGCCGAGCTGCAAGTCGTGAGCGTGATCGAGCCCCTGTCCGAGGCCGTCAGGGCGCAAGTGCCTGAAAGCGATTTCGCGATCCTGGAATCCGGATTCGTTCACACCACGGCAGAAAAGTTGGCGAAGGCGCACGATGTGCGCATCAACTGGGACACGCTGCACGGCGATCCGGTCGAGGCCATCGTCGGGTGCGTGGCCGGCCAGCGGGAATCCATCCTGGCGATGCACACGCGACGCAAGAGCGCGCTGGAGACCGCCTTCCTCGGCAGCGTCACGGCAGGCTGCCTGCATCGGGGGGGCGTGCCGATCCTGATGCGCACACCTCTGAGCCGGGTCGAGCCGCTGCACCTTGGCGCACGGCGCCAGGGTGAGGCGTGATCACACGACGTCGGCCTCGCAAGCGCGAACGCCAAGGCAAGCAGCACTTTCATCGCCGTCGCCTGCCGGGCAGCCGGATGGCGCGCGTGGTGACCAACCGGCGCCTGGCCGGACACTCGGCATCCTGCGCGATCATCAACTCGACAGGAAACGATGGATGTCCGAGTTGTCCAGGAGGGATCGCGTGACACCACCAAATACCCATTCGCGCAATCGGCTGTGGCCATAGGCTCCGGCCACGACCAGATCGGCGCCGCTGGCGGCAATGAATTCCAGCAAGCGTGCGCTCTCGTCGGGCCCCTTGATCACTTCCGTACGCGCGCGGATTCCATGACGCGTGAGGAAAGCGGTCGCGTCGGCCACGCCCTTGCGGATCCACGGTTCGATCACCGCCGCGGCCGTGACCACGATCACTTCGTCGGCCAACGCCAGCAGCGGTACCGCATCGGCCAATGCGCGCCGCGCCTCGCGCGTTTCCTTCCAGGTGACCACGACCTTGCCGAGCGGTATCCGGTTCCTGCCGCGCGCCATGACCAGGACCGGGCGACCGGCCTGCAGGATGACGCTGCTTGGCGCCGCGGTGCGAGTCGAGTCGCCGGTGGCCGCTCCGCTTGAGGCGCGCATCACGACCAGGTCCGCCACCCTGGACAAGTCGGTGAGCGCACGCGTCGGCGAGTCGAGCGCTTCGCGCCACTCGGTGTGGCCAAAGCCCGCCATCAGCCGTTCGAACGTGGCGCGAATTTTCCTGATGTCGGCCTTGATCTCGTCGCGTTCCTTTTGCCACACCTCAACCACCAAGGCACCGCCGTCGGTGGTGACCATGGGCGGCCGCGCGTCTGCTGCGCACAGGCCGATCACCATGGCTTGCAGGTGCGTGGCGAGATCACGCACGGCCTCGACGACCGGTTCGACCGGACCTTCGATATCGAGATTGACGAGGATGGTTTTGCAGTTCATGGGAACTCCTTGACGCGTCGCTCAGGTGACGCTCATTTTCCTTGGGGAAAGGCGTCCATGGAAGCGCGCGATGTGACGCAGATCAAGGCGGCGCGAGCCCTTGCTGAGCCTGGGCCCACTGCCATCTGACGCCGAATGAGGTGGCCGTTCGGCGGCTGTAATCCCGCAAGCCACAGCGTCGGGCCCACGTCGGCTTGCAGGCCCGCAGCGCATTCAGGATGGCCATCGCAACGGCGAGGATCAGTGGATAAGGCGTGGCGACAACCGCCGTCCTGGGTCTGCAAGGCAATGCACGCGCCGGTGTCCGCCCTGGCGGGGGCCTGTTGTGAGCTTGCATCCGGCGTTGGCGGCAGTTCAATGCACGCCGTCGGGAGGGGTGGGCGCTTCGAATCGCCGCAGGATGGCGATGACCTCCTCGTCCGGGAGCTGCGGGAAATCGCGGTAGTGATGGCCGAGCGCCAGGAACGGGGCGGGCTGCTCCAGGCATACCAGGCGGTCGGCCATCGCTGCCAGTTCCGCTGCCGTCTCCCGTGGCGCGGCGGGAATGGCGACGATGATCTCGCGCGGCGAACGCCGCCTGAGCGCGCGTATCGCCGCCTTCATGCTGGCACCCGTTGCTGCGCCATCGTCGACGACGATGACCGTCCGGCCCGTGACCTGGACGGGTCGCGCCCTGCCAAAAGCACGCCGGCGTCGATCGAGTTCGAGCCTTTCATGCGCAACCAATTGCGCCAGAGCGGCGTCGCTCAGCCCGCAGGCTTGCACGATGTCCGCATTGAGCACGACGTCGGGCGGGTCGCCGTCGACCAGCGCCCCCGCCGCGAGTTCTGGTTGGCCTGGCGCGCCCAGCTTGCGGACAATGACGAGGTCCAGCGGCGCCGCGAGTGCCCGCGCAATTTCGGCCGCAACCGGCACGCCGCCGCGCGGCAGCGCAATCACGACCGGATCGGTCAGGCCGAACGTGGCCAATTTCGCCGCCAGCTTCTTTCCCGCATCGCTACGGTCACGGAACTCCACCATCATTCGCTCCCTCAGGATCGCGCCCGCTCGTATTCGGCACCACGTTTCAATCCGCACCGGTTTCAGGCTCGGCCGCCATCGGAGCGAGGTTCAGCGCCACCAGCGTCGTGCTCGGCTCTTGCGGGTCGCATGCCGCCGAAAAGCCGAATTCCCGGCACATCTTGAGCATGGCGGTGTTGTCGCCCAGGACAGTGCCTTCGATGCGCCCGATTCGTTCGGCCCTGGCATAAGCCACGATCTGGTCCAGCAACTTCCAGCCCAGGCCGTGCCCTTGCAGATCGGAGCGCACCAGCAGCGCGTACTCCCCATTGGCGTGGTCCGGGTCGCAACAGAGCCGGGCCACACCCGCCAGTGCGCCGTCCGCATCGATCGCGACGAACGCCATGTCGCGCTCGTAATCGAGCTGAGTCAGGCGTTTGAGCATCCTGTCGGGGAAATTGCGGCGCGGCGCGAGGAACCTGAGGCGGATGTCCCCGGGAGAGATCTTCGCCAGGAAGTCCGGATAAAGCGCGATGTCGGTCGGCTTGATCGGACGGATCGTGTAGTTCGCGCCCCCCGCGGAAAAAACCCCTTCCCAGCGCGCCGGATACGGCCGGATCGCGAGCCGTGGATTCGGGCCCTGCTGGTTCACGGCATTCGGATCGATTTCCACGCGGGCATCGAGTGCGATCACGCCCTCGGCATCTGCCAGCAGCGGATTGATGTCGAGTGCAACGACGCACGGGAAATCGACCACCAGTTGCGAGAGGCCGTTGAGCGCGGCCACGATGGCCGACCGGTTTGTCGGCGGGTGGTCGCGAAAGCCGGCGAGCAGCTTGCCGATCCGCGTGCGGTCGATGAGATCGCCCGCCAGCACGTCGTCGAGCGGCGGCAGCGCGACAGCGGTGTCGGCCATCACTTCGACCGCGATGCCGCCGGCGCCGAACAGGATCACCGGCCCGAAAATCGCGTCTTCGCTCATGCCCGCGATCAGTTCCTGTGCGTTGCGGCGGACGATCATCGGCTGCACGGCGTAGCCGTCGATCACCGCGTCTGGTGCCTTCTCGGCAACGCGGTGCCGGATGGTTTGCGCTGCGGCAGCCGCGGCCTCGGCGCTTTCCATCCCCAGCACCACGCCGCCGATATCGGATTTGTGCGAAATGGCTTTCGAGAGCAGCTTGACGGCGACGGCTGCCGAATTTTCCAGCAGATGCGCCGCCGCTTTCCCGACCTCGGCGGGCGTGCGGGCAACAACGGTTTCGGGAACGGCAACGCCATACGCCGCGACCACCGCCTTGGCTTCGATCTCGGTCAGCATGCGCCGGCCTTCGGCGGCCACGTGCCTGAAGATCGTGAGCACGCTGGCACGATCGGTGCTCACAACTTCGCCGCCGCTTGCGGGAACGCGCAGCAGCGCGTTTTGCGCCCTGGACCAGTCGGCCAGGTAAGTGAGGGCGCGCGCCGCGTCGGCGGGCGTTGCGAAGCTCGCGACACCGGCCGAGGTCAGCACTGAGCGCGCCTCGCGCGCCGTCTGCTCGCCCAGCCAGCAGGCGAGTACCGGCTTGCCGGCGACCGCGCCTTTTTCGGCGAGCCCGGCGACCGCACTGGCCGCTTCGACCGACGACGCGAGTTTGGTCGGACAGTTGAAAACCATGACGACTTCGACCGCCGGGTCGTTCGCGACGATGCCCACGGCGGCCCGGTAGCGCCCCGCATCCGCGTTGCCGACGATGTCCACGGGATTGGCGCGCGACCAGGCCGGCGGCAGCACCGCGTCCAGTCGTTCGTGGGTCGCCGGCGCCAGCGCGGCAAGCGCGTTGGCGCGCGCGCTCAGTTCATCCACCGCGAGCACTCCGGCGCCGCCGCCGTTGGTCACGATGCCGACGCGCGCGCTTTCGACCGGTGCGAAGCGTGCGGTGATTTCGGCCGCATCGAACAAATCGGCCAGTCCGTCCACGCGCAGGATGCCGGCGCGGGAAAATGCTGCGTCGACGGCGCGGTCCGAACCCGACAGCGCGCCGGTGTGCGTGTTGGCTGCCTTGGCTGCGAGTTCATGACGCCCGGCTTTCAGCGCGATCACTGGCTTGACGCGCGCCGCGGCGCGCGCCGCCGACATGAATTTGCGCGCATTCGCCATCCCTTCGAGATAAACCAGAATGGCGTGGGTGTGGCCGTCGCCCGCCAGCAGATCAAGCCAGTCGGCGACATCGACGTCCGCCATGTCGCCGAGCGACGCCACGCAGGAGAACCCCACGTTGCGCGCAGCCGCCCAGTCGATCAACGCCCCCGCGATGGCGCCGGACTGCGACAGCAGCGCCAGGTTGCCGGGCTTGGGTGTCATGTGTGCAAAGCTCGCGTTGAGTTGGAGCAAGGGCAGCATCAGCCCCAGCGTATTGGGGCCGATGATGCGAAAGAGGTTCGGCCGCGCGGCGTCGAGCATCGCCTGGCGCAAGCCGTTGTCCGCCGTCAGGCCGGCTGTGATGACCACCGCTGCGCGGCAGCCCAGGGTGCCCAGTTCGGCAACGATGTCTGGCACGGTCCGGGGCGGCGTTGTAATGATGGCCAGATCGGGTATCCCCGGCAGCGCTTGCGCGTTGCGATGGCATGGGCGGCCGTGCAGCGTGGCGTGGCGTGGGTTCACCAGCCAGATGTCGCCCTCGAAGCCGCCGCCGATCACGTTGGCGGTGACCGCGCTGCCCACCGATCCGGGGCGTGCCGTCGCGCCGAAGATCGCGATCGATCTCGGGCGGAATGCGTGCTCGAGATTGCGTACCGTCACGGTGTTCTCCTTCGGTCACCAGGTCTGGCGGGGTTTGCCGGGGTGTCTTGCCATCGCCCGGCCGGCGCGCGCGCCTTCCTCCCTCACATTGCGCGGGAGCTTCGCGTACCGTACGGCACTCTGCCTTGCGCTGGCGCAAGATTCGCACGTGCACCGCCGCCTGTAATCGCACGCATGCCGCCCCGTATCGACCTCCCGCACAGCGCCGCCGTCGGCTTTGACGTGGCGGCGGCGCTGTGGGCTACGCCTGCGGCGCTGAAGGCGCGGCAACGCCAGCGCCTGCAAACGCTGCTGGCCAGCGCGGCGGCGCACTCCAGGGTTTACACAGGGCGATTGCGCGGCGTTGATCCGGAGAAAGCGCAGCTGACCGGGATCGAGCCGGTGGCCAAAACGCACCTCATGCGTCACTTCAACGACTGGGTCACCGATCCGCGGCTGACACTTGCCGCGTTGCGCCGCTTCACGGCCGATCCGGCGCGTATTGGCGAGCCTTTCCTCGGCGACTACATTGTCTGGACGAGCTCGGGCAGCAGTGGCGAGCCTGCTCTTTTTGTTCAGGATGCGCGCGCTCTGGCGGTTTACGACGCGCTCGAAGCACTGCGCCGCGCGCCGCTGCGCCAGCCGTGGCCTTGGTTCGCGCCCGGATGGGCTGGCGAACGCTTCGCTTTCGTCGGCGCAACGGACGGGCATTTCGCGAGCAACGTCACGCTTGAGCGGCTGCGCCGCATCGTGCCCGGTTTCGCGACGGCGCTGCGCGGGTTTTCGTTCCTGTTGCCGCCGGCCGAGCTGGCCGCGCAACTCGAACGCTTCAGGCCCACTGTGCTTGCCACTTATCCGACTTGTGCCCTGATGCTTGCCGAAGAAGCGCTCGCCGGCCGCCTGCACATCGCGCCGAGGGAAATCTGGACGGGCGGCGAAACGCTGACGCCGGCGATGCGCCGGCGCATCGAAGCCGGTTTCGACTGCCGCGTCGGTAACAGCTACGGCGCGTCGGAATTCCTGGCGCTCGCCGCAGAGTGCCGGCATGGGCGCCTGCACGTCAACGAGGACTGGGCCATCCTCGAATCCGTAGATCGCCACCTCGCGCCCGTGCCGGACGGCCAGTTCGGCCACACCACGCTGCTGACCAACCTGGCCAACCACGTGCAGCCGCTGATCCGCTACGACTTGGGGGACCGCATCGCACTGCACAGAGATCCGTGCCCGTGTGGCATGCCGACAGCATGGCTGGAAGTCGACGGCCGCAGCGGCGATCTGCTGACCCTGTACGACACGCAGCGACGTGCGGTGTGGCTGTCTCCGCTGGCACTCACGACCGTGCTGGAAGATGGCGCGGGCGTATTCGCGTTCCGGCTCGAACAGACGGGCGACACCGCGCTGCTGTTGAACATCGCCGATGGCGGCAAGGCCGGCCGCGCCGCGCAGGCGCGTGCCCGGACGGTGTTCAAACGCTATCTGCAAGAACAGGGACTTGGCAATGTCGCTGTGAAAGTCGTTCGTGGCGTTCCGCCCGCGCCGGGCCCAGGCGGAAAAATGCGACGCGTCGTCGGGCTGAAGCACAGCGCATCCCGCGCGACTTGACATGGGCGCGGCGGTGTGGCGATGGCGTGCGGTGCGTTACCTGCTCGCCTCGACGGGCCTGCTCTCGAACGCCATCTGGCACTCCGTGCAGCGCTCGGCGGCAGGTTGCACCCGCAGGCGTTCGTAGGCGATCGCATCACCACAATCGATGCAATGGCCGTAACCGCCAGTTTCCAGGCGGTAAAGCGCGGCCTGTACCTCACGCAGCTCATCGATATCGCGCTGCACTTCCATCGCGCCCACCGCGTCGTGCGCGTGGCGCTCTGCGTCGTCCTTGAAATCGCGAGTCTCCCGCTCGCCGGTGCCATTGTGAATCGCCTGTCCGCCCGCGCGCACTTCGTCTTGCAATACGCGCATGCGGTCCAGCAGCGTCTCGCGCAAGGTGGCGAGATGTCTCCGTGTCAGCAGGTTCATGCGTCATTCCTTTTCAAGGTGCCGGCACGCATGATCGGCGGCCCACCGCGCACACGCGTTGACGCCGATCAAGATGCACGGCGCGATCACATGCACCCGCGCCGAGGTACACCGGCAGCCTTGCATTGGCAGGTGATTTGCGCCGCGTCAAGCCGCACCCTCACAGGCGCCGACACACTTCAGATCCATGAAACCCGACCTGATCCTCGTCGCCAACGCCGCCAACGCCCGGCTGTATGCCCACAGTACGCGCGAGCGCGGGCTGCTGATGCTCGATACGCTGCAGGCACCCGAGAGCCGTTTGCATTCGCACGAGCTGGACACCGGGCCCATCGGTCACGAACGCAGCGACAGCCGGCCGGGAGGAGTCATGCTGGCACCACGCATGGATGCGCAGCACAAGCGCCAGCTCGCATTCGCACGCCAATTGGCGCAGCGCATCGACACCGCGCTGCAGACGCACGCGTACGGCGACGTCGTGCTGTTTGCTGCGTGTCCGTTCCTCGGCAAAGTGAAAAACGCACTCGGTGCCGACGCACGCAAGGCGCTGCGCGACGCGGTGCCGCTGGATCTCACGCACTTCGATGGAGACGAACTGTGGCACCGAGTCAACAACGCGTTGCGCCCCGGAGTCGGCAGTGCAGGCTGACATCCATGCGGGCCAACATTGTCGCAATGGCGACAAGAGAAAATCGCCAGGACGGCAACCGTCAATCCAGTTCTATGCTTCGATCCGGCTCCGCCACCGGTACGGGCCAGCCGAGACGCTCTCCATAGCCAGCCGGGGCACATCGGCTGCTGTCCGCTGTTCAGGAACATGGGGAGGCCCGGAATCCGCCGTGCCAGTTTGAGTTGACGCAGGCAGTACAGCGGCCTGCGCGCACATACGATTGCCGTATGTCGGCGCGATGACGAACCGCCTCGGCCGGGCGCTTGGGCGAGTATTTGCGACACGTCAAGTCGGAATCGCATAATGGCGCGCATGAGTGAGACCCACGTCGCAGTGGTTGACGATGAGCCCGCCATCACCCAGCTCATAGCCGACTACCTCAAAAGCCATGGATTCCGCGTCAGCCAGCTGCGCGGCGGCAATTCGTTATTTGCTCTCATGGCCACCGACCCGCCGGCGCTGGTTCTGCTTGATATAGGACTCGGTGGCGAAGACGGTCTCGCCGTCGCGCGCAAGCTGCGCGCCCATTGGCGTTGTGGGCTGGTGATTGTCACCGGCCGGGGAGACATCGTCGACCGCATCGTCGGCCTCGAAGTCGGCGCCGACGACTACGTGGCCAAGCCGTTCGACTTGCGCGAGCTGGTGGCGCGCATCAAGGCGGTCCTGCGCCGCCTGCAGCCAGACGAGGCCGACGGCCTGGCGCCGGAGACCGAGTGCGCTTGCTTCAGCTTCGCCGGCTGGTCGTTGGACGTCGGCGCGCGCCGGCTGACCGCGCCCGACACCACCGAAGTGCTGCTGACCAGCGGCGAGTTCGAATTGTTGCGCGCGTTTGCCGAGCATCCCGGCCGCGTCCTCTCGCGCGAATTCCTCCTCGAGTGCACACGCGGCCGCGAAGCCGGCCCTTATGACCGAACGATGGACGTCCAGGTCGGGCGGCTGCGGCGGAAAATCGAAGCCGATCCGGTTCACCCGCAGATCATCAAAACGGTGCGCAGCGCGGGCTATGTGCTGGTGCCGCCGGTGTCGGCTGACTGAGTCAAGCCATGCTGCCGCAGCAGGAGGTCGGTTGGGTTTACCGTTCGGTGTTTTCAGCCTCTCCCGATGCGCTGCTGCTGATTGACGCGCAAGGAGCTGTCGTTCTTGCCAATCCAGCGGCGGGCGAACTCTTCGGCTACGCGATGGGCGAGCTCGAGGCCATGCACCTGGACGGCCTGGTCCCCGCCTGCCGGCACGAACGGGCCGCGCGAGTGCCGCTGGAATTGTCGGCCCGGCGCAAGGACGGCAGCCAAAGGATGGTGGAAATTGCGCTCAGCGCACTTGAGGGCTCCGACCCCCCGCTGCTCCTGGTCACGGTACGTGCCCTCGGCGAGCACCGGCACGTCAGGCAGGCGCTGAGGCGCGCACGCTACAGCGAATGCGTTGCCGACGTGGGCCTGCTCGCTGTCGACACGCGTGATCCCTACGCACTGCTGAGCCGCGTGCCTGCGGCAGCGGCGAGCGCCACTGGGGCCGATACGTCGGTTCTCTGGCAGCTCGAACCGAACCAGCTCGCGCTGCGCGTGGTCGCCGGTGTCGGCCTCGTGGATGAAGAGGCCGAAGGTACCCTGATGGCCAACCGGCCTGATACGCCGCCCGGCTATGCACTCGCGGCAGCTCAGCCGGTCATCATCGTGGATTACCAGCAGGAGCGGCGCTTCAACGTGCCACACTGGCTGTTGCGTCAGGGACTCGTGAGCGGCATTCTGGTGCCGCTGCGCGATCGTGGGCGCATGATCGGCGTACTGGCCCTGCGTTCGCGCCAGGCACTGCACTTCGGCGACGACGAGGTCTACTTCCTGCGCTCCCTGGTCAATCTGCTTTCGAGCAGTCTGCAGCGCGCCGAAAGCGAAGAGGCGCTCGCCCATGCGCAGAAGCTGCAAGGCATCGGCCGGCTGACCGGCAACGTGGCGCACGATTTCAACAACCTGCTGACGGTCATCCAGGGCAACCTGCAGTTGCTCGCCGCGCTGCCGGCGCTGCGCAAAGGCGATGGGCAGCGACTGGTCGCGGCGGCAACGCGAGCGAGCCAGCACGGCACCGAACTCACCAGCAGGCTGCTGGCGTTCTCGCGTCGCCAGAGCCTGCAGCCGGCACGCGTCGATGTCGACGCCACGCTGCATGCGCTGGCCGACATGCTGCACCACACGCTGGACCCGCGTATTCACATCACCGTCGATGTGGAGCCGGCCTGCCCCCCGTGCCACGCCGACCCGAGCCAGCTCGAATCGGCCTTGTTGAACATTGCGATCAACGCCCGCGACGCCATGCCCGATGGCGGTCTGCTGGCATTCAGCGCCGCGCCGGTCGCCGGCGACTTCGTCGCCATCACCATCGCGGACAACGGCAGCGGCATGTCGGCGCTGGAGCGAGAACGCGCCTTCGAACCATTCTTCACCACCAAGGAGAAGGGCCGCGGCACGGGCCTGGGACTGAGCACGGTGCATGGCTTCATGCAGCAATCCGGCGGCAGCGTCGATCTGGCGAGCGAGCCAGGCCGCGGGACGATCGTTACGCTTCGGGTCCCGCGCTGGCACGAACCCGGGGGCGCTGCGTCCTAGTACTACAGCCGTAGATATAAAATGAAGTGGTTTCTGATACGACCACAGAGGCTGGATGCGAGCAAGGCTGAAGGACTGGGAACGAGAGTTGGATGTGCTGCATGCGCGGCTTGGTGCGTTGTTCCGCCGCTCGGAGCCGCGTGAACGCAGCCTGTCATATCTGAAGGGTCTGCTCAGCGCGGTGCAGCGCAAGAACGGCTGGCAGTTGGCCGAGTGGATGGGCGAAGCCACACCCGACGGGGTGCAGCACCTGCTGGAGCGTGCGTCCTGGGATGCCGATGCCGCACGCGATGTGCTGCGCGAATATGTGGTCGAACACCTGGGCGATGACGATGGGGTACTGATCGTCGACGAGACAGGCTTCATCAAGAAGGGAGAGCATTCCGCGGGCGTACAGCGCCAGTACAGCGGCACCGCCGGACGGATCGAGAACAGCCAGATCGGGGTGTTCCTGTGCTACGCGGGTCGAGGCGGCAGCGCCTTCATCGATCGAGGGCTGTATATCCCGCGTCAATGGAGCGACGACCGGACACGCAGCGAGGCGGCGGGCATCCCAGCGGATGTGGAGTTCGCCACTAAGCCGCAAATGGCGCGCCAGATGCTGAAGCGGGCGCTGGAGGCGGGCGTACCCTGCGGCTGGGTCACGGGCGACGAAGTCTATGGAGGCGACCGGCGCCTGAGGGTCTGGCTGGAGTCACGCGAGCAGCCCTTCGTGCTGGCGGTGGCCAGGGATGAGCCGCTGTGGTGGCAGGGTCCGAAGCATATCAAGGCCGAGGTCATCGCACAGGCCCTGGCCCCGCAAGCATTCAAGCGCCTGTCGGCCGGCCCCGGTGCCAAGGGCGAGCGCCTGTACGATTGGGCGCTGGCACCGCTGTGGCGGCTGCAGTTGACGCCCGAGGAGAAGCGCTGGGGCCACTACCTGCTGGTGCGCCGCAGCCTCGATGACAGGCAGGAGATGGCCTACTACGTGGTCTTCGCACCCAGGGCGAAGACCAGGCTCAAGAAGTTGGCGCAGGTCGCTGGCAGGCGCTGGGAGATCGAGATCGGCTTCGAAGCCACCAAGGGCGAATGCGGGCTGGACCAGTACGAGGTGCGCCGCTGGCAGGGGTGGTACCGCCACATCACGCTGTCGCTGCTGGCGCATGCCTTGTTGGTGGCATTGCGGGCACGGGAGAAAAAAAACAGCGCAGCAGTCCGAACCGGGACTGATCGCGTTGAGCGTGCCTGAAATACGCCGTCTGCTGACGCGCCTGCTGTGGCACGCCAGCCGCAGTATCGAGCACGCGCTGCACTGGTCGACTTGGCGGCGCAGGCACCAGCACCGCGCCCGCCAGTGCCACTACAGGCGCAGAGGGTGTGCTCCTCCTATGGATTAAATACGGCTGTAGTACTAGTACGTCAACACGTAAATTACGGAACGTAATGGCGTCCCAGCTTTCGGTCGGCATCCTGTCGAGTGAACTTCCACTCGATTGTGCATCGCTGCGC
>MEFV01000012.1 GCA_001725255.1 Comamonas sp. SCN 67-35
AAGTCCTGAGTGAGTTCCTGCGGATCTGCAACGACGGGGCTCTGTGCGCCCGTCAGGCTGCAGATGGTCGGCTGAAATTGAATAAATCAGGGGCGACGAATGATCTCAATGCCCGGGTTGGCCGCATCCACGCCCCGAAAGCCCAGATCCACCGTCACCTGCCTGGGCCTTGCTCCCGTGTCCTCGGTCAGGATCGTCACCTGCTCGAGCTGCTCGGCCAGGGTGTGGCCGTCATAGGGGTTGCCGGGGAAGCTGCGCGCGCCCACCATCAGGCCCTGCTTGTGGGTGACGGCCACGCTGACCTTCACGCCGAACTCGTAGGGCTTGCGGGCCTTGCCCTTGCCGATGCATTCAACCTCCGGGGCATGCAGGGCGTACAGCTTGTTCTTGTCCTTGGGGCGCTGGCTGCGGATGCGCTCGGCGCGCTCGATCAGCATGCGCAGGTGGTTCAACGTCAGAGCCGAGGCCTGGCTGGCCTGTTCCATCTTGCGTCCCACCTCGCGCAGCACGATCCCCAGGATTGTGCGTTGGCGTTTGACGATCTTGCGCAGACGCTTGAACTGCCTGGCGTGGGCGTAGCCGCTGGCCTTGCGCCGCAGCATCTTGCCTTCCTTGATGAAGGTCTGCTTCAGGACAATGCCCGCGCGCTTGGCAGCAAGCACCACCTGGTGGCGGGCGATCTCCAGCAGGCGCGAATCCACTGGGTACGCGATGGCCTTCTCCTGCACCGTGGTGTCCACGATCAGCCGCTCAAGCTCGGCTGGCTTGATGGCCTTCTCCTGCACCGCCGTGTCGATGGTGGCGTTGAGCAATTCTTCCACCCCGGCTTCACCGATGGCTGTGCGAAAGCGTCCGATCTGCGTGGCGTCGCAGGGCAGGCGTGGCTCGTAGAAGCTCATGCCGCTGAAGTGTTGCCAGACCACGTTCTCGGCCCAGCGCTCCACCAATTCCTCGTCGCTGAGCTTGAAAGCGTGCTTCAGATACAGCAGGCTGGCCATCAGGCGAATCGGCAGACGGGGGCGGCCGGCGGCGGCAACGCCGGCGCCAGCCACCTGCACGGATGGGCCGAACAGATCGTCTTGCGCGATGGCGCGGCCCTCACGCACCTGGCGGGCAAAGTGCGGGGCCAGAGCCGCCTCGATCTGAGTCCAGGGCAGCCGGCTGGCCAGCACCGCCAGTGGGTGGCGCAGATCGATCATCTCGGCCAGCGGCTGGCGGAACAAATCGGCGTTCTGAGCCGGATCGGACATCGGCAAAACTCCCAGAAATCAGATTCTGATCAGGTGATTCTCGGGGGATTGGGATCTGTGCGATACCGGCACAAACCCAGTGTTCATGCAGCTTGGTGGGGATTTGCAGGGCCGACTACGGAGAGCCCCCCCATGCTCAGTCCCCCACATCACTGATAAACCCAATTTTCTATTTTCAAGCCATGTGGTGAATATATTCTGAAATCATTCTCGTTGTTGGTGACCAGGGTTGCTCCGATGGTGATGGCATGTGCGGCAATCATTCTGTCCAGATTTGCTTTTCTATTCGGTAAAAATTCTGTCAACATCCCGTACATGCTTCCCTGCTCAATGTAAAACGGTAACACATCCAGAATGGACAAGAGCACATTTACCACTTCGGAGCTGTCTTTTTTAATTCCACAACACAACTCGGCCCAGGTGATGGAGCTGATGACTATTTCACCCTTTCTGAATTGGTTGAATTTTTCCACGATTTCAGGGGGATATTTCCTGATCAAATAAATGCAGATATTTGTGTCCAGCATGTATCTCGTCATGACCAGTCTCTTTCCGTTTCTTCAAATTCTGGACGGCCACCAATGAAATGATCATTCAAGGCGTGGAGTAGCCTTGGAATATCTCCAAGGCGCTTTTCCTTGGGCTCGACAATGATCCTGTCCCCTTCGCGGATGACCACCAGCTCGGTCCTCGGCGGGAAGGCCATGCTCGTAGGAATGCGCACGGCTGGCGAGTTGCCTGCCATGAACTGGCGAGTGATGAATGTTTGCGTGTGATCGGTGGCGGTGCGAGACATGATGCGCTCCTTGGTTGCAACACGTTATCACTAAAAAGAAAGGACTGCAAGAACTGAGCGAGCGAGCGCCACTTTGGCCGACAAGCAAACGCCAAGGCCGTTGCCCCAACCGCACATCAGTTCAACACGGCCAAGGCGGCTTCCGGGGCCTTGTCGAGTATCTTGAGCAGCGCCTGGGCGGCGCCGCTTGGACTGCGCTTGCCTTGTTCCCAGTTGCGTACTGTCTCCAGAGGGACGTTGATGCGCCGCGAGAATTCAGCCTGGCTCAAGCCGAGTCGGCTTCGGACGCGCCGTGCGTAGTGGGCGGCATCCTGCATGGCCTGTGCTTCGTCTTCGGCCATGTGCCGGGCGATGTCCTCTTCGGTGGTGGCATCGACGCGTGTTTCATCGATGCGCCCGAGCGTTTTGAAAGCGGGGTTGGCCGGATCAAGCTTGATGCGTACTGTTTTCATGGCGTCTGATCTCCCGAAGGTCGGCCTTGCGGGCCGAAATGATGCGAATGGCACTGTGGCGCAGCGTGTAAACGATCACATACAAGCGCCCATCGACACGGCCAAGCAGTTGGTAGCGCTCTTCCCCATAGTCTCGACGCGCGTCAGCTTGGACGACGCGATTGGGATCGAAGAAGGCTTTGATCGCATAGGCGAAGTCAAAGCCCCGCCGATCGAAGCACGCCTCGCTCTTGGCATCATCCCATTCGAACTCCATGGACGAATGTAGTTCTCTGGCCTAGTTTTCACAAGAGGGAAGCAAAGCCAGTGGCTGCGGCACTGTTTGCCCTGGCCAGTTTTGGTATGGCCGTCCGGCTTTTCACTGACCCGCCGAGGCCTCTTGCCGATCAAGTCTGAATTTGATTTTCCAGTGATCGACAGCGTGAAAAACGTCTTTAATAAAAGACAATAATTGACATATTTTAGATTTCGTCTTAAATTAAAGACATGCCTGAATTGCCTTCACCGCCTGTCAGATCTCTCGGTGACCTTGGTCAGACGGTTCGTCGCCTGCGCCAACGCGATGGCCTGCGCGCGGTGCGGATTGCAGAGCAGTCGGGCCGCAGCCGCGACCTTCTGCATCGCCTCGAATCTGGCCGCGATGTGACCACAAGTGCGCTGCTCGACATCCTCCAGGCCATGGGCTGCGTGCTGCGCATCGAAAAGGCCGGCCTGCCCACGCTTCAGGAGATGCGCCAGCGCTTTGCGGCTGATGATGACGGCGCGCCGGACTGATGCGCCATGAGCGAACCCGCCATGCCGCCCTCCTCCATCCCCGAACGCATCCGCCTGCTGGATGTCGACGTGGCTGCGGCGCCTTCCGGCCAGTTGCTGCAGCAATCCGGTTACGAGTACCGCTACCTGCGCCCTGACGATGAGCAGCCGTCCGTGGGTCTGCTGATGCCAGCTTCGCAACTGACGTGGCGGGACGGCGACCTGTTTCCGGTGATGGACCAGAACCTGCCCGAAGGAGACTTGTTCAACCGCCTGCGCCAGCAGTTCCCCAAACAGGCCATGACGGCCATGCGCCTGCTGGCCATGATCGGCCGCAACGGCATTGGCCGTCTGGCTTACCGCTTGCCAGGCCATGGCGAGCCGCCTGTACCGCGCACGCTGGCGCGCGACGAACTGCTCAAACTGAACTACACCGAAGCGGTATTCGACCAGTTCGTCAACGCCTACCTTTCCACCGGCATTGGCGTGGCAGGCATGCAACCCAAGATCATGGTGCCCGACCGGGTCAGCATCCCCATCCCGACCCTGATCGTGAAAACCGCAAGCGCCAGTTACCCTGGCCTGGCCGCCAACGAATACCTGTGCATGACCGCCGCCGCCCGCGCCGGCATCGATACCGCCCGCGTGGACCTGAGCCACGACGGCCAGATGCTGCTTGTGGACCGATTCGACGTGGCAGCGGATGGCTCGCGGCTGGGCTTCGAGGACGTGGCCTCGCTCATGGGCCTGCGCGTACGCGACACCTTGTCGGAGCGCAAATACCACGGCAGCTACGAAAGCGTGGCCAGCCTGCTGGGCATGGTCACGGGCAGGAAAGGCGAGCTGGGGCGCTTCTTCGAGCAACTGGCGTTCTCGGTCATGGTGGGCAATGGCGATGCCCACCTGAAGAATTTTGGCGTGCTCTACCAGGGGCGCGCGGAGCACATCCGGCTGGCGCCGATGTTCGACGTGGTCAGCACCCGCATCTACCGCTATCAGCGATCGCCCAATGGCCCCGAGCTGGAAGACAACACCCTCGCCCTGCCTCTGTGGGCAGGCAAGAAGCAGCAGTCAAAAAGCTACCCGCTGCCCAGCGAGCTGGCCCGCTTTGGTCGGGAAGTGTGTGGAGTAAAGAAACCTGCCGATGTGTTCCAGCGCATCGCGGACGGCCTGCGCGACACATGGGCCGCCGCCCGGACCGATGAGCGCATCCCCCACGGGCTGATTGACCGCATGCGGCCGGTGTGGGAATCGGGCATGGCATTTGCCGCTGGCCGGGGCTGAGTGGAGTTCTGCGCATCACCCCGACCGTACGAAGTGACGGTGACCGGGCGTGCGGTCAGATGGCGAGAGATTTCATCAGCCAGCTCAAATCCATTGCGTTTCGCCATATTGAATGGCACTTTTCATGCGTCCGCTCTCAGTACCATCGATGGCACCGTGCGTCATGCACCCCGTTTTCGCCGTCGGCAAGGAGCGCCCCATGAAAATCAACGAAGCCGTGGCCCGCACGCTGCGCGAGCTGGGCGTGCAGACGCTGTTCGGCCTGATCGGAGACGCCAACCTCTTCGTCGTCGATGCCTATATCAAGGCGGGTGGCCGCTACATCGGCGCGGCCAACGAGATGGGCGCGGTGCTGATGGCGCTGGGCCATGCGTCGGTGACGGGGCAGATCGGCGTGGCCACCGTCACCTGCGGGCCGGGGCTCACCAACACGATGACGGCGCTGATTGAGGGGGTGAAGGCGCGCACCTCGCTGGTGCTCATCACCGGGGATGCGCCCTCGTCGCAGAAGTACCACTTTCAGAAGGCCAACCATCAGGAGCTGGTGGTGGCCACGGGTGCCGGGTATGAAGGCGCGAGCAGCCTGGAAAGCGTGGCCGACGATCTGGTCAACGCCTTTCGCCGCGCGGCGGTGGAGCAGCGCCCCATCGTCTTCAACATGCCGCCGCACAACTTCCAATGGCAGGACGTGGTGCCCGAGCGCCATGCGCGGCTGGTGCAACCGCATCGCGTGGGCCGCGTGGCCGACAGCGACGAGCTCGATGCCGCCATCGGCATGATCGCCACCGCCAGGCGGCCGGTGATTCTGGCCGGGCTGGGCGTGGTGAAAGGCGAGGCACGCGAGCAGGTGCTGCAGCTGGCGCGGCGGCTCGATGCGCCGCTGCTGACGACGCTGCGGGCCAAGGATCTGTTCCATGGCGACCCACTGAACCTGGGCATTCTCGGCATCTCGGCGCGCGAGGAGGCGCTGGACCCGATGGCTGTGGCCGACTGCATCGTCACCTTCGGTGCGAGCCTGAACTTCATCACCACGGCGCTGGGGACGCTGGTCAAGGACAAGCGCATCGTCTTCGTGAACGACGACCCGCAGGAGTTCGGCAAGCACATGGTGGCCGACGCCAACGTGCTGGGCGACTGCGCCTCCACGGCAGAGCGCATGGTCTACTGGCTGGACGAGGCGGAGATCACCCCTTCGGGCTTTGCCAGCGAGCCGCGCGTGCGCGAGGCCGCGGCCGCCGTGGCGCTGCCGCGGCCGATCAAGGCGCCTTCCACGCCCAAGGCGATGAACGTGCACGAGGTGCTGCAGGCGATCAGCCGCATGGTGACGGGCGAATACCGGCTGGTGACCGACGGCGGGCGGCACATGGCGCATGCCTGGGACGCTTTCCATGTGAGCGAGCCGCGCCGCTTCGTGCACACCACGATGTTCGGCGCCATCGGCCTGGGCCTGCCGCACGCCATCGGCGCGGCGGCGGCCGAGCCCAGGCTGCCTACCGTGGCGGTGGTGGGCGATGGCGGCTTCATGCTTGGGGGGCTGACGGAGTTCAACACCGCCGTGCGCGAGCGCATGGACATCGTCGTGCTGCTGCTCAACGACGGCAGCTATGGCGCCGAGTACGTGCAGTTCACCGCGCGCGAGATGGATCCGTCGATCGCGCTCCTGCACTGGCCGGACTTCGCCCCCGTGGCGCAGGCGCTGGGCGGCGTGGGGGTGACGATGAAGAGCCTGGACGACCTGGGCGCGGTGCGCGAGGCGATCGAGCGGCGCAGCGGCACGGGGCCGGTGCTGATCGACATCCGGCTCGATCCGGCGCATGTGCCGCCGTCGTTCTAGCGCGAGGGACTCGTTCAGCGTTGCCTTAACCCAGCACCGCAATCACCTCCGGCGGCGCCTGCACCAGCTCCAGCAGCACCCCTTCGCCGCACAGCGGAAATTCTTCATTGCCGCGCGGGTGCACGAAACACACGTCGTAACCCGCGGCGCCCTTGCGGATGCCGCCGGGAGCGAAGCGCATGCCCTGCGCGGTGAGCCACTGCACCGCCCCGGGCAGGTCGTCGATCCACAGGCCGATGTGGTTCAGCGGCGGGATGTGCACCGCCGGCTTTTTCGCGGCATCGAGCGGTTGCATCAGGTCAACCTCGACCTTGTGCGCGCCCTGCCCCAGCGTGACGATGTCTTCGTCGACGTTCTCACGCTCGCTCTGGAAGTTGCCGGCGGGCACCAGGCCCAGCAGATCGACCCACAGGCGCGTGAGCGCTGCCTTGTCGGTGCCGCCGATGGCCACCTGCTGGATGCCCAGCACCTTGAAGGGACGTGTCATTGCATCTTCCTTTCAACTCTTCGTTTGATAGCTGTCAGCGATTGATGGACAAGCGCTGGAGCCCTGTTTCATTCAAATGATTCAGATCCGTTCATCCACCGCGCCACCTGCTGGCGCGCCTGCTCCAGCGCCTGCACGGTGTCGAACTGCACCGCCAGCCGCTTGACGCGGCTGTTGGCGCCACGCACCAGTTCGACACGGCTGCGCGCCACGCCGAACACCCCGGCCGCCCAGCGCATCAGCTCGGCGTTGGCCTTGCCATCGACCGGCGGCGCGGCCAGGCGCACGCGCAGGGCGTCGCCATGCGCACCGGTGGCTTCGGTGCTGCGCGCGCCGGGCACCGCGTGGATGGCGATGGTGAGCGTGGGCAGCGCGCCGCTCCTACTCGAACTCGACGATGGGCTGATCGACCGCCAGGCTCTCGCCTTGAGCGGCCTTGATCTCCTTGACGACGCCGTCGGCGCTGGCAAAGAGCACGTTCTCCATCTTCATCGCCTCGATCACCGCGACGCGCTCGCCCGCCTGCACCTTCTGGCCGGGTTTGACCGCGACCTGCACCAGCAGGCCCGGCATGGGCGAGAGCACGTACTTGCTCATGTCCGGCGGCGCCTTGTAGGGCATGAGGGCGAAGAGCTGGGCGCGCAGCGGCGTGAGCACGAGCGTGTCGATCTGTGTGCCGTTGTGGCGCACGCGCAGCGCCAGCGGCTGGCCGGGCAGGCCGCGCTCGATCTGCGCAGTGAAGCCCATGCCGTTGCACGCGCCCTGCACGCGGATGCTGCCCAGGTGCGCGCTGCTGCTGATCTTGTAGCTCTTGCCGCCCACCTGCACGCTGCTGGAGCCGGCGCCATCCACATAGTCGCTCACCGTGACCTCGTGCGGCACATGCTTGCCCTCGGCGCCCAGCACGACGACGGTGAAGGCCTCGCCCACGGTGATTTCGTGCCCCACCATCTGGCCGCTGATGCCGCTGGCGCGCGCGCGGTAGCGCCGGTGCATGTAGGCGGCGAGCGCGACGAGGAAGTCGGGGTCTTCGTGCCGCACATCCCCGGGATGAAAGCCGTGCGGGTAGTGTTCGGCGATGAAGCCGGTGTTGAAGTTGCCGCTGGCGAAATCCGGGTGGCCCAGCAGCGCCGCCTGGAAGGGAATGTTGCTTTCGACGCCGCGGATCACGAAGGCGTTGAGCGCGGCGCGCATCCTCTGGATCGCGTCGTTGCGGTCCTGCCCGTGCACGATGAGCTTGGCGATCATCGAGTCGTAGTGCATCGGGATCTCGCCGCCCTCGAAGACGCCGGTATCCACGCGCACGCCGTAGCGCTGGCTCATGTCGGCCTGGAACATGGTCTGCTCCGGCGGCTCGAAGCGCACCAGGCGCCCGGTGGAGGGCAGGAAGTTGCGGAACGGGTCCTCGGCATTGATGCGGCACTCGATGGCCCAGCCGTCGCGGCGCACCTGCGATTGCGTCACGGTGAGCTGCTCGCCCGCGGCGATGCGGATCATCCACTCCACCAGGTCCAGGCCGGTGATGCTTTCCGTCACCGGGTGCTCGACCTGCAAACGGGTGTTCATCTCCAGGAAGTAAAAGTCCTGGTTCTTGCCGACGACGAATTCCACCGTGCCCGCGCTCTGGTACTTGACGGCCTTGGCCAGCAGCACCGCCTGCTCACCCATGGCCTTGCGCGTGGCCTCCGAAATGAAGGGCGAAGGCGCCTCTTCGAGCACCTTCTGGTGGCGCCGCTGGATCGAGCATTCGCGCTCGTTCAGGTAGACGACGTTGCCAAAGCCGTCGCCGAGGATTTGGATTTCGATGTGGCGCGGCTGCTCGACGAATTTTTCGATGAATACACGGTCGTCGCCGAAGGCCGAGAGCGCCTCGTGCTTGCACGAGGCAAAGCCCTCGAACGCCTCCTTGTCATCGAAGGCCACGCGCAGGCCCTTACCGCCACCGCCCGCGCTGGCCTTGATCATCACCGGGTAGCCGACGTTCCTGGCGATTTCCACCGCGTGTTCGGGCGAATCGATGGCCTCGTTCCAGCCCGGGATGCAGCTCACGCCCGCTTCCTTGGCCAGCTTCTTGGACGCGATCTTGTCGCCCATGGCGGCAATCGCGTGGTGCCTGGGGCCGATGAAGGCGATGCCCTCTTCCTCCACGCGCCGCGCGAAGCCTTCGTTTTCACTCAGAAAGCCGTAGCCGGGGTGAATCGCCTGCGCGCCGGTCTGTTTGGCAGCGGCGATGATGCGGTCGGCCTGCAGATACGACTCGCGCGAGGGCGCGGGGCCGATGTTGACGGCCTCGTCAGCGAGCTTGACGTGGCGCGCGCCGGCGTCGGCATCGGAATACACCGCGACGGTGGCGATGCCCATTTTTTTCGCCGTGGCAATGACGCGGCAGGCGATCTCTCCGCGATTGGCAATCAGGATTTTGGTAAACATGGTTCTTCTCTCTGCTCCGATCACAGCGGCATGTTCCCGTGCTTGCGCCACGGGTTTTCCAGCGTCTTGTTTTGCAGCATGCCCAGCGAGCGGCAGATGCGCTTGCGCGTCTCGTGCGGCTGGATCACGTCGTCGATGAAGCCGCGCGCGCCCGCGACGAAGGGGTTGGCGAAGCGCGCCTTGTACTCGGCCTCGCGCGCGGCGAGCTTGGCGGGGTCGTTCTTGTCCTGGCGGAAGATGATTTCCACCGCGCCCTTGGCGCCCATCACCGCGATCTCGGCGTTGGGCCAGGCGAGGTTCACGTCGCCCCTCAGGTGCTTGGAGCTCATCACGTCGTACGCGCCGCCGTAGGCCTTGCGCGTGATCACCGTCACCTTGGGCACCGTGCATTCGGCGTAGGCAAACAGCAGCTTGGCGCCATGCTTGATGATGCCGCCGTACTCCTGCGACGTGCCGGGCATGAAGCCGGGCACGTCGACGAAGGTGATGATGGGGATGTTGAAGGCATCGCAAAAGCGCACGAAGCGCGCGGCCTTGATGCTGCTCTTGATATCGAGGCACCCGGCGAGCACCAGCGGCTGGTTGGCGACGATGCCCACGGGCTGGCCGTCCATGCGCCCGAAGCCGATGACGATGTTCTTCGCGTACTCGGGCTGCAGCTCGAAGAAGTCGCCGTCATCCACCGTCTTGAGGATCAGCTCCTTCATGTCGTAGGGCTGGTTGGGGTTGGCGGGCACCAGCGTATCGAGGCTCAGGTCGGCGCGATCGATCGGGTCCTTGCTCGGGCGCACCGGCGGCTTTTCGCGGTTGTTCAGCGGCAGGTAGTTGTACAGGCGCCGCAGCATCAAGAGCGCCTCGACGTCGTTCTCGAACGCCATGTCGGCCACGCCGCTTCGCGTGGTGTGGGTGAGCGCGCCGCCGAGCTCCTCGCTCGTCACCTCTTCGTGCGTGACGGTCTTGACCACTTCCGGGCCGGTCACGAACATGTAGCTGCTGTCCTTGACCATGAAGATGAAGTCGGTCATCGCGGGGCTGTAGACCGCGCCGCCCGCACACGGACCCATGATCATGCTGATCTGCGGCACCACGCCGCTGGCGAGCACGTTGCGCTGGAACACCTCGGCGTAGCCGCCCAGGCTGGCCACGCCTTCCTGGATGCGCGCGCCGCCCGAGTCGTTGAGGCCGATCACCGGTGCGCCGACCTTGATCGCCTGGTCCATGATCTTGCAGATCTTCTCGGCATGGGCCTCGGAGAGCGCGCCGCCGAAGACGGTGAAGTCCTGGCTGAAGACGAAGACCAGGCGGCCGTTGATCATGCCGTAGCCCGTGACCACGCCGTCGCCGGGGATCTTGTTGTCCTGCATGCCGAAGTCGGCGCAGCGGTGCTCGACGAACATGTCCCATTCTTCGAACGTGCCTTCATCGAGCAGAAGCTCGATGCGCTCGCGGGCGGTGAGCTTGCCCTTGCCGTGCTGGGCGTCGATGCGCTTTTGCCCGCCGCCCAGGCGCGCGAGCTCGCGTTTGGCGTCCAGTTGTTCCAGGATGGTCTGCATGGTCTTCCTCGGTTGAAATGCAATTACTCTTTAAACGATAGCTTGCAGCGCTTGTCCACCTTGGGCTGCAAGCAGATTTCTTGCCGCGGTACTGGCCGCCACGCGGCCCGCTGCCACATCGGCCTGCAACCGGGGCAGCAGCTCGCGCACGCGCGGATGCGCACGGAACGCCGCGCGCAGGCCGGCGTCGATGCGCTCCCACATCCAGGCCAGCGCCTGGCGTTCGCGGCGCGCGGCGATCTGGCCATTGGCGGTTTGCAGTTGGCGAAATTCGGTGACCGCGGCCCAGAATTCGGCAATGCCCTCGCCCTTGAGCGCGCTCAGCGTGAGCACGCGCGGGCTCCAGCGGCTGGCGTCGTGCGGATCGTGCGCCGGGTTGCCCTGCATGGCCATCAGGCGCAGCGACGAGGTGATCTGCGTGCGCGCACGGATCGCCGCCCTGGGATCGATGTCCGCCTTGTTGATGACGACCAGGTCCGCCAGCTCCATCACGCCCTTCTTGATGGCCTGCAGGTCGTCGCCCGCGTTGGGCAGCTGCAGCACGCAGAACATGTCGGTCATGCCGTGCACCGCCGTCTCACTCTGGCCCACGCCCACGGTCTCCACGATCACCACGTCAAAGCCCGCGGCCTCGCACACCAGCATGGCCTCGCGCGTTTTCTCGGCCACGCCGCCCAGCGTGCCGCTGCTGGGGCTGGGGCGGATGTAGGCGCTCTCCTGGCTGGAGAGCTGCTGCATGCGCGTCTTGTCGCCCAGAATCGATCCGCCCGATACGGTGGAAGACGGGTCGATCGCGAGCACCGCCACGCGCAAACCCAGGCCGACGAGGTGCATGCCCAGCGCCTCGATGAAGGTGCTCTTGCCCACGCCGGGCACGCCGCTGATGCCCAGGCGCAGCGCGCGGCCCGTGTGCGGCAGCAGCGCGGTGAGCAGCGCATCGGCCTGCGTGCGGTGGTCGGCGCGCGTGGATTCGAGCAGCGTGATGGCCTTGGCCACGGCGCGGCGGCGCACGAGGGCATTGCCGTGCAGCAGGGGATCGAGCAAGGGGTGCGGGTTCATGCCGATCTAGAGAATGTCAAACGCCCGACCATCGGGCAGGCGGTAGCGGGAGAAATCACGCATGTCCACGGTGAAAATGCGCGTGACTCCGGTTTCCCGGGCCAGCCAGTACAGCGAAGCATCCGCCAGATCCATCTCGGTGCGCGGCTGCTGCGTGTATTGCAGAATCCAGTCGCACATGTCCAGCAGGTCGCCGCTCTCGAACGGATAGACCTGAACCGCACCCGCACCGATCCACTGCAGCAGCGCCACGCGATGGCGCGGACCGAGCAGATGACTGGCCTCGGTGACGCAGGGCCACGTCGTGTGCAACTGCACCGGCTCGGCAGACTGCACGATCAGGTGCTGGAAATGGTCGTGAAACCGGTCGCGCGGATTGAACAGCGCCACCAGGGGACCGGCATCGAGCAGACACGCCGTCACTTGCCGCCCCGCTGTGCCAGATAGGCTGCATAGTCGTCCTGCTGTTCGGCGTAACGCTCTCGCAGGCTCTGGCGCAGGGCGGCCTGGTGCGCCGGCAGATCGGCATCTGCCGCGCCTTCGCCCACCTTGTAGTGCGCCGCTTCTTCCATCACGCGCCGGTAGAGCTCGGCCGGGTCCTTGCGTCCGAGCGCGCGCTCGACGGCCGAGATGATGAATTGCGACTTGGTGACGCCCTGGCGGCGGGCGGCCTGCTCCAGCTCTTTTTCGAGCAGAGGGTCCATGCGGACGGATACGGCCATGATGCGCTCCCGAATGAAATACTGTATTACTGTATTTCAAAACCGCGCGTCAGGCAATCGCCTTCCTGATCTGCTCCAGCACATCCCTGGCGCAGGCCGGGATCGGCGTGCCCGGCCCGTAGATGCCCTTGGCACCGGCCTTGTAGAGAAAGTCGTAGTCCTGGCGCGGCACTACGCCGCCGACGAAGACGATGATGTCGTCGGCGCCCTGCTTCTTCAGCTCGTCGATGATGGCGGGCACCAGCGTCTTGTGGCCCGCCGCGAGCGTGCTCACGCCGATGGCGTGCACGTCGTTCTCGATCGCCTGGCGCGCGCATTCCTCGGGGGTTTGAAAGAGGCTGCCGATGTCCACGTCGAAACCCAGATCGGCAAAGGCCGTGGCCACCACCTTGGCGCCGCGGTCGTGCCCGTCCTGGCCGAGCTTGGCGACCATCACGCGCGGGCGGCGGCCCTGCTCCCTGGCGAAGGCGTCGATCTCGGCCTTGATGGCGTTCCAGCTCTCGGGGGAATCGTAGGCGGCTGCGTACACACCGGTCACCTTTTGCGTGTCGGCGTGGTGGCGCCCGAAGATTTTTTCCAGCGCGTCGCTCACCTCACCAACGGTGGCACGCAGGCGGATGGCCTGGATGGAAAGATCCAGCAGATTGCCTTGACCGGTTTTTGCTGCGTTCGTGAGAGCTGCCAGCGCTTGCCCCACAAGGGTTTGGTCGCGTTTTTGCTTCAAATCATTCAGGCGCGCAATCTGGCTCTCGCGCACCTTGACGTTGTCCACTTCGAGGATGTCCACCGTGTCTTCGTGATCGAGCTTGTACTTGTTCACACCGACGATGACTTCCTTGCCCGAGTCGATCAGCGCCTGCTTCTCGGCCGCCGCCGCCTCGATCTTGAGCTTGGCCCAGCCGCTGTCCACCGCCGCCGTCATGCCGCCCATGTCCTCGACTTCCTCGATGATCTTCCACGCGGCGTCCGCCATGTCCTGCGTGAGCTTTTCCATCATGTAGGAGCCGGCCCAGGGATCGATCACGTTGGTGATGTGCGTCTCTTCCTGGATGATGAGCTGGGTGTTGCGCGCGATGCGCGAACTGAACTCGGTGGGCAGCGCGATGGCCTCGTCAAACGAATTGGTGTGCAGGCTCTGCGTGCCGCCGAACACCGCGGCCATGGCCTCGATGGTGGTGCGCACGATGTTGTTGTACGGGTCTTGCTCGGTCAGGCTCCAGCCGCTGGTCTGGCAGTGCGTGCGCAGCATCAGGCTCTTGGGCTTTTTCGCGTCGAACCCCTTCATGATGCGGCACCACAGCAGACGCGCGGCGCGCATCTTGGCGATCTCCAGGTAGAAATTCATGCCGATGGCCCAGAAGAACGACAGCCGCCCGGCGAACTCGTCCACGTCCATGCCCTTGGCGATCGCCGTCTTCACGTACTCCTTGCCGTCGGCCAGCGTGAAGGCCAGTTCCAGCGCCTGGTTCGCGCCCGCCTCCTGCATGTGGTAGCCGCTGATGGAAATCGAGTTGAACTTCGGCATGTGGCGCGCCGTGTACTCGATGATGTCGCCCACGATGCGCATGCTCGGCTGCGGCGGATAGATGTAGGTATTGCGCACCATGAACTCTTTCAGAATGTCGTTCTGAATCGTCCCTGAGAGCTTGTCCTGCGGCACGCCCTGCTCCTCGGCCGCCACCACGTAGCCCGCGAGCACCGGCAGCACGGCGCCGTTCATCGTCATGCTCACGCTCACCTTGTCCAGCGGAATGCCGTCGAACAGCACCTTCATGTCCTCGACGCTGTCGATCGCCACGCCCGCCTTGCCCACGTCGCCGGTCACGCGCGGATGGTCCGAGTCGTAGCCGCGGTGCGTGGCCAGGTCGAAAGCCACCGACACGCCCTGCCCGCCCGCGGCCAGCGCCTTGCGATAGAAGGCGTTGGATTCCTCGGCCGTGGAAAAGCCCGCGTACTGGCGGATGGTCCAGGGGCGTCCGGCGTACATCGTCGCCTGCGGCCCGCGCAGGTAGGGTTCGAACCCCGGCAGCGTGTTCGCGTAAGGCAGACCGGCGGTGTCGGCCGCGGTGTACAGGGGCTTGACGGTGATGCCGTCGGCGGTGTGCCAGTCAAGCCGACCGATGTCGCCGCCCGGAGCGGACTTGGCGGCAGCCTTGGTCCAGGCGGCAAGGTCGGCGGATGGGAAATCGGGGGAGGAAGCGCTCATGATGACGGTCGGCGGTGGCTGGCAGTAAAACATTCTGGCGCGAACCTGCATGGCACGCCAGATGAAGTGAACGGAGTTTAGCAGAACTCAGAATTCATAATTATTAATTCAATCTTCGTTTTGCGGTACAGTCACGTCATGCCCGCCGTCACTGCCCTCACCCCGCGCGCGCTCTACGAGGAAGTCGCCGAGCAGTTGCGCCAGCGCATCTTTCAGCGCGAACTCGCGCCCGGCAGCTGGATCGACGAGCTGAAAATCGCCGAGGAATTCGGCATCAGCCGCACGCCGCTGCGCGAGGCGCTCAAGGTGCTGGCCACCGAAGGGCTGGTGACGATGAAGCTGCGCCGCGGCGCCTACGTGACGGAAACGTCCGACAAGGACCTGCGCGACGTCTACCACCTGCTGGCCCTGCTGGAGAGCGACGCGGTCGGCGTCGTCGCCGACAAGGCCAGCAGCGCCGACATCGCCAGCCTGCAGGAGCTGCACGACGAGCTGGAACAGGCCACGGACGAGCACGAGCGGTTCTTCGCCATCAACGAGCGCTTTCACCGGCGCATCCTGGAGCTGGCGGACAACCGCTGGCGCGAGCAGATGGTGGACGACCTGCGCAAGGTGATGAAGCTCAACCGCCACAACTCGCTTTTCAAGCGCGGGCGCATCCAGGATTCGCTGCTGGAACACCGCGCGATCATGGCGGCGCTGGCGGCCCGCCAACCGGACGTCGCCATGCGGGCGATGCGCACGCACTTTGCCAACGGGCTTGTGGCCGCGGTCTGAATAGCTATTTTTTTAGTAGCTAATAGCGCTTTGCCAGAGCGCGCTTGAGCTGCATTTTGCTAGAATTGGCAGCCCTTCCATTTGGTCTCGCCTGTGCCCGCCCCCACCCCCGCCATCCCGTCCGATCACCCCTGGCGCCTGAGCGTGGCGCCCATGATGGACTGGACGGATCGGCATTGCCGCTACTTTCATCGCCTGCTCACCCGCCACACGCGGCTGTACACCGAGATGGTCACCACGGGCGCCCTGCTGCATGGCGACGTGCCTCGTCACCTGCGCTTCGACGCGGCCGAGCACCCCGTGGCGCTGCAACTGGGCGGCAGCGAACCGGCAGACCTGGCGCGCGCCGCACGGCTGGGCGAGGACTGGGGCTATGACGAGATCAACCTCAACTGCGGCTGCCCCAGCGAGCGCGTGCAGCGCGGCGCCTTCGGAGCCTGCCTGATGCGCGAGCCGCAATTGGTGGCCGATGGCGTCAAGGCCATGCTCGATGCGGTGCAGATCCCCGTCACCGTCAAGCACCGTATCGGCATCGACCAGATCGAGGACTATGGCTTCGTGCGCGATTTCGTCGGCACCGTGGCCGATGCCGGCTGCTGCGTCTTCATCGCCCATGCGCGCAATGCCTGGCTCAAGGGCCTGAGTCCGAAGGAAAACCGCGAAGTTCCGCCGCTGCGCTACGAGATGGTGGTGCGGCTCAAGCGGGATTTCCCGCACTTGACTCTCGTGGTCAACGGCGGCTTGAAGACAAACGCCGACATCGAGGCGCAGCTCAGCCACATCGATGGCGTGATGGTGGGCCGCGAGGCCTATCACAACCCCTGGCTGCTGGCTTCCTGGGATGCCGGCTTCTTCGGCGCACCGCCGTCCGGTCACACCCGTGAAACGATAGAACGCGCCATGGTCGACTACATGCAGCGGCAAGCCACCGAGGACGGCACACATTGGCATGCGATTGCGCGGCACATGCTGGGCCTGAGAAACGGTCTGCCCGGCGCACGCCATTGGCGGCAAGTCTGGAGCGACCACCGGCTCAAGGCGCTGCCAGCCTGCGAGCTTGCAGCGCTCGCCCGCGAACACGAACCACCTGTCGTGACGCTGACAGCCGGCTGAAAACGTTGCTCTCGCGCGGCGGTTTGCGCTCCATCGCAAATCGGGACGGGCTGATATTTTAAAAATGCATTTCCTTCTTCTGAACGAGAATAAGGAAGATGAATAAAGCGTCTTTTGCTATCTATTCCATAGAAAAAATGTCATCGTTTGCAACTAAAGAGTCGCGCATGTGACAAAACCCTAGTGAATACACGAACAACGGGCCCGTGGGAATATTGATATATTGCATTGCAACATTTCTTCGGAACCGCCATGCTCTACACGCTTTACGAAACACAGCGCACCCTCCTGGAGCCCGTCTCCTACATGGCGCAGGGACTATCCAGGTTCTACAGCAACCCACAGTGGCCGTTCAGCGAAACGCAGGTCGCGCACCGCATGGCCGCGGGCTACAACCTGATGTATCGGCTGGGCAAGGATTACGAGAAGCCCGAATTCGGCATCCGCAAGGTGCCGGTCGATGGCGTGGACGTCGCCATCGACGAGCGCATCGAAATCGACAAGCCCTTTTGCGAGCTGCGCCGCTTCAAGCGCTTCTCGGACGATCCGCCCACGCTTGAAAAACTCAAGACACAGCCCGTGGTGCTGATCGTGGCACCGCTGTCGGGCCACCACTCGACGCTGCTGCGCGAGACCGTGCGCATGATGCTCACGGGGCACAAGGTCTACATCACCGACTGGAAGAACGCCCGCGACGTGCCCCTCACCGATGGGGCCTTTCACCTGGACGATTACATCAACTACGTGCAGGAATTCATCCGCCACCTGCAAGGCATCTACGGCTATTGCCACGTGATGAGCGTCTGCCAGCCCACGGTCCCCGTGCTCGCCGCCATTTCGCTCATGGCCAGCCGGGGCGAACAGACGCCGCAGAGCATGATCATGATGGGCGGCCCGATCGACGCGCGACGCTCACCCACGACAGTGAACAACCTGGCGCAGCAGCACAGCTTCGAATGGTTCGAGAACAACGTGATCTACCAGGTGCCCAACCGCTTCGCCGGCAACGGGCGTGAGGTCTATCCGGGCTTCCTGCAGCATGCTGGCTTCATGGCGATGAACCCGGACCGCCACGCCTCCAGCCACTACGACTACTTTCTCAACCTCATCAAGGGCGACGACTCCAGCGCCGAGACGCACCGCAAGTTCTACGACGAATACAACGCCGTGCTCGACATGGATGCGGCCTATTACCTCGACACGATCAAGATCGTGTTCCAGGACTACCGCCTCGCCGACGGCACCTGGGACGTGGTTTCGGAAACCGGCCAGACCGAACGCGTGCGCCCGCAAGACATCACGGACACCGCGCTGCTCACCATCGAAGGCGAGCTGGACGACATCTCCGGCTCGGGCCAGACCGAGGCGGCGCATGACCTGTGCACGGGCATCCCCAGCGGAAAGCACGAGCACCTGACCGTGCAGGGCGCGGGCCACTATGGCATCTTCAGCGGTCGCCGCTGGCGCGAGAAGGTCTACCCCGTGGTGCGCGAGTTCATCGGCACCAATCGGGCCACAGTGCGCAACGTCCAGCCGGTGCAGCGCAAACGCAAGGCAGCGTGAGCGAGACGGATACCGCAGCCCTGGATGCGCTCGCCGATCGCATCAATGCCGTGCTGCCGCAAACGCAGTGCACGCGCTGCGGCTATCCTGATTGCGCCTCCTACGCACGGGCCATCGCCCGCGGCGAGGCAGCCATCAACCAGTGCCCCCCCGGCGGGGCCGAGGGCATCGCGCGGATAGCGGCCATCACCGGCAAGCCGCTTCTGCCGCTCAACCCCGACAATGGCCGCGAGGGGCCCCGCGCCATTGCCGTCATCGACGAGGACTGGTGCATAGGCTGCACCCTGTGCGTCAAGGCATGCCCCACGGATGCGATCGTGGGCATCCACAAGCACATGCACACCATCATCGACGAGCATTGCACGGGGTGTGAACTGTGCGTGCACGCTTGCCCGGTGGACTGCATCAGCATGGAAAACGTGACGGGCGAGCACACGGGCTGGCAGGCCTGGTCCTCAGCGCTGCAAGAGCACGCACGCACGCGCTACGAACAGCGGCAGGCGCGGGAAAACGCCAGTGAAAAAAGAGCTGCGCCACGCGTGCGACGTACCGTCACGCAACAGCCCGCCGCAGCGCCTGGGGCATCGGAACGCCCCTCGGCGCAGGCCAGGGATGCCACCATTGCAGCCATCCTGGCACGCGCCCGCGGCGAGCAGAAGGCCTGAGCGCTGCCCCGCGCGGGGCAGCGCTCACGTCGCCGCCAGCGTCTTGTAAACCCCGCAGCCCAGGTGAAATTCCTCGCCGGCCAGGCGGACAAACGACATCTTGGTCTGCACCTGGCCATTGGCCGGGTTGACGTAGTCGTACTCGACCCAGCCGGGGCCACGCCGGGCCTGCTCCACGATGGACCGGGTCAGGCCGTCGCCATCCACACCCGGGACATCCTGAACCCGTGTGTTCACCCGGGCCGGATTGCCGCCAAACGCCAGGTAGGTGCCCGCCGCATCGATGACGAAAACGTACATGTCACGGTCGTGGTAGGGCTGGGTCCGGTCGGTGATGGTGCGCAGGAACGCATCCCTGGAAACCGTCCCGAACAACTGGTAGGCACGCTCGACCAGCGCGATTGCCTCCTCCGCCGTGCCCTGCTGCAACCGGAATTTGCTCACGGCGTCCGTGAGCGTTGACGCGCGCGCCTGCAGGGCCTGCGCCTGCTCAAGCGCGGCATCCACCATGCCGACATTGCTCTCGGTAATGGACTCGATCTGCCCCACCGCCTCGCCGATCTCGCTCAGGCCCAGGTGCTGCTCCTGCACGGAATGGGAAATACCGCCCAGCCGGTCGGCCACCGAGCGGATGCCACTGGCCATCGCCTCGATGCCTTCGCCCGCCGCGCGGATCTGCTCGGCGCTGGCCTGCACCTGCGTCACCGAGGCGCCGATGAGTCCGCGTATTTCGCGCGCCGCTTCCGCGGATCGCCCCGCGAGAGAGCGGACCTCTCCGGCCACCACCGCGAAGCCCCGGCCCTGTTCGCCCGCGCGCGCCGCTTCCACGGCGGCGTTGAGCGCAAGAATGTTCGTCTGGAACGCGATGCCGTCGATCACGCCGATGATCTCGTTCATGCGCCGTGCATCGTTCTGAATGGCCTGCACCGATTCCACCGCACGACCCATGGCCTGCACGCCCGCGTCGGCGGCCTGGCGCACCTGGGCCGCCTGCCGGTCGGCCTCGCGCGCGGCCTCGGCATCGTTTTGCAGCGCCGCATCCAGTTCATGCACACTGGCGGTGGTGCGCTCCAGGTTTTCTCCCTGCAGCTCGGTGCGCTGCGCCAGTTGCTGGTTGTCCTGCAGCAACTGCTGCCCGGCGTGCGCGACCAGCGCCGCGTTGCTGCGGATATCGGCCACCATGGACGACAGCGTCAGCACCATCTGGTTGAGCCGGCTGCCCAGCTGCGCCACCTGTCCTCTTCCAGGCACGGCAGCGCGCACCGTCAGGTCGCCATGCGCCACGCTGTCCATCACCCTGTCGAGCTCGGCCACGCCGTGCGCCAGACTCCGCCAAAGACACAGCAGGAGATAAAGCACCGCCCCCCCGACGACCATGCAGGCCGCCCACATCGCCCCCGCGGGCCAGGCCTGTGCGGCGCCAGCCACCCACAGGGCCAGCGCCGTCGCCACGGCCACCGCGGCAAACTTGCCTGCCAGCGCGAACCGATCCATGAGCCATATCCCCGGGCGCAACACCATCGTCCCCAGCATGTCAGCTCCTCTTCGATGCAACGATTGGTAAACAGTGTACAGATAATGTCCCCTCGCTCACAGCGAGTTCGTGCGCCACGCCCGCCCCGGCAACCGCACCTGGTGCGAGAAAGCTCGCTCTCATTTCCGGCCGACATCCGGCACCATCGCCGATAATGGCCTTCGTGTTCGCAGCGAGGAGGAGCAACAAATGGGTACGATGGAACGCATCTTGCGGCTCATGGGAGAAAAGCAGGCTTCCGACGTCTATCTCTCGGCCAGTGCGCCCGCACTCATACGCATCAACGGCGACTGCGTGCCGATCAACAGTCAGGTGCTCACGCCCGACGCGCCCAAGGCGCTGCTGGCCGAGATCGTCGCGCCCGAGCGCATCGAGGAGCTGGAAGAGACCGGCGAGCTGAACATGGGCGTGCCGCTCACCGGCGTCGGGCGTTTTCGTGTCAGCGCCATGCGCCAGCGCGGCAGCTACGCGGTCGTCATCCGCTTCATCACCTACCAGATTCCACAGCTGGCCGATCTGGGGCTGCCGCCGGTGCTCAGCGACCTCATCATGGAAAAACGCGGCCTCATCCTGGTGGTGGGGGCCACGGGCTCGGGCAAGAGCACGTCGCTGGCGGCCATGATAGACAAACGCAATGCCGAAGTGACAGGCCACATCCTGACGGTGGAAGAGCCCATCGAATACCAGTTCAAGAACCGCAAGTCCATCGTCAACCAGCGCGAGGTGGGCAGCGACACGCGCAGCCTGCAGACGGCGCTCAAGAACGCCCTGCGCCAGGCCCCCGACGTGATCCTCATCGGCGAAATCCGCGACCGCGAGACCATGTCGGCCGCCATCGCCTACGCGCAATCGGGTCACCTGTGCCTGGCCACACTGCACGGCAACAACAGTTACCACGCGCTCAACCGCATCCTGTCGTTCTACCCGGTGGAAGTGCGCTCCACCATGCTGACGGATCTGGCCTCGGCGCTCAAGTCCATCATCTCCCAGCGCCTGGTGCGCACGACGACCGGCGGACGCGTGCCCGCCGTGGAAGTCATGCTCAACACCAAGCTCGTGAGCGACCTGATCGAGCAAGGCGATTTTTCGGGCATTCGCGAAGCCATGGAAAAATCCATGGCCGAGGGCTCGCAAACCTTCGAGGAGTCGCTCGCCAGGCTGATCATGGAAGAGAAGATCACGCGCAAGGAAGGCCTGGCGAACTCCGACTCTCCCACCAACCTGCTCTGGCGCCTGCAAAACGATTTCAGCATGGCCGCAAAGGCCTCCCAGTCGCAACAACAGGCCGAGGAATCCACCGAGAACACCGGACCGTCGTTCACCGAGATCGTGCTCGACGTCAAACCCGGCTGACACCGAACCGGCGGATATCACACGCCCCCTGATCGGCCCGCCTGCGTGCGGGCTGAGGTTTTATGCTGACCCTGAAAAACGTCACCCTGCGCCGAGGCACCAAAGTGCTGCTCGATGGCGCGAACTGCACCATCCAGCCGGGCGAGCGCGTCGGCCTCGTCGGGCGCAATGGCGCCGGAAAATCCTCGCTGTTTGCGCTGCTTCGCGGCGAACTGCACGAGGACGGCGGCGATGTCCAATGGCCCGCGCAGTGGCGCCTGGCCAGCGTGGCGCAGGACATGCCCGAGACCACCGAACCGGCCACGGCCTTCGTTCTTGCCGGAGACACGCGGCTGACCGAGCTGCAGGCGCGCCTCGCCGCCGCGGAGCGCGACGCCGACGGCCTGGCCATCGCCCAGACGCACGCCGACCTGCAGGACGCGGGCGCCCACGACGCCACGGCACGCGCGCAGGCGCTGATTCTCGGCCTCGGTTTTCACACGGTGCAGCTGCAGCAGCCTGTCAACAGTTTCTCGGGCGGCTGGCGCATGCGGCTGCAGCTCGCGCGCGCGCTCATGTGCCCCAGCGACCTGCTGCTGCTTGACGAGCCGACCAACCACCTGGATCTCGACGCCCTCGTGTGGCTCGAAGGCTGGCTCGCGCGCTACCCGGGCACGCTGCTGGTGATCAGCCATGACCGCGAATTCCTCGACGCCGTCACCACCGTGACGCTGCACATCGAACACGCGCGCCTCACACGCTACAGCGGCAACTACAGCGCCTTCGAAGAGCTGCGCGCCGAACAGCTCACGCTGCAGCAGGCGGCCTTCGAGCGCCAGCAGGAAAAAATCGCCCACCTGCAGCACTTCATCGACCGCTTCAAGGCCAAGGCCACCAAGGCCAGACAGGCGCAAAGCCGCGTCAAGCAGATCGAGCGCATGCAAAAGGTGGCGCCCGTGCTCGCCGAGGCCGATTTCTCCTTCACCTTCCGCGAACCGGCCAGCCTGCCCAACCCCATGCTGGCCATGAGAGACGCGAGCTTCGGCTACCACGCACCTGACGGGCAGCCGATTCCCATCGTGCGCGGCGTCACGCAGACGGTGCTCGCGGGGCAGCGCATCGGCATCCTGGGCGCCAACGGCCAGGGCAAATCCACGCTGGTCAAGACGATTGCCCACGCGCTCGCGCCCCTCGGTGGCACGGTGACCGAAGGCAAGGGCCTGGCCATCGGCTACTTTGCCCAGCAGGAGCTGGACGTGCTGCGCCCGCAGGACACGCCGCTGGAGCATCTGGTCCGCCTGGCCCGTGAAGCCGGCGCCACGGGCGAGCAGGCGCGCGAGCAGGAGCTGCGCAATTACCTGGGCAGCTTCAACTTCACGGGCGACATGGTGAGCCAGAGCGTGGGCAGCATGAGCGGCGGCGAGAAGGCGCGGCTCGTGCTCGCGCTCATCGTCTGGCAACGCCCCAACCTGCTGCTGCTCGATGAACCGACCAACCACCTGGACCTGGCAACGCGCGAAGCCCTGGCCATGGCGCTCTCCGACTTTGACGGCACCGTGATGCTCGTGAGCCACGACCGGCACCTGCTGCGTGCCGTCTGCGACGACTTCTGGCTGGTGGCGCGGGGCGAATTGCACCCCTTCGATGGCGATCTCGATGCCTACCAGCGCTACCTGCTGGATGAATCGCGGCGCCTTCGCGAGCTGGCGCGCCAGGAAGGCAAAAACACCGGCAAGGAGGACGCCAGCCCCGCTGCGGATCCGCGCGAGGCACGGCGGCAGGCAGCGCAGGCGCGCCAGCAGCTCGCGGAAAAGACCCGGCCGATGAAGAAGGAGTTGGCGCAACTGGAACGCGACATGGCGGCGCTGGAGAGCGAAAAGACGGCGCTGGAGGCCGAATTGGCCGCACCGCTCGCGCCGCCGCGCATTGCCGAGGCCGGCAGGCGCCTGAAGGCTGCGGGTGATGCGCTCGCCCGGTTGGAAGAGCGCTGGCTGGAGCTTTCCGAGCTCATCGAACAGATGTCGGAAACCGCCCAAACCCAATGGGGTAAATGAAAACCTTTCAATATCAACCATTTGGAATGTCTATTTCAGGAAATTTTTCACATAGGTAGAAACCCGGATTTTTTGTCATGGCCCTGTCAACGTGTTCCGTGGGCCCGGCGTTGTGGTGTATGTCTAAGGAGTTACGCTGATGTTCACTGCAAGCACACCTTTCGCCCTGTCCGCCCTCTGGCCCGACGACGAACGCGACCGCAAGCGCGCGCCTGCCCGCTGCCAACGTCTGTAATTTCACGCGCCGCAAGGCGCCACCCATCACAGCACGTGGCGGCGCACGAAAAAGCCCCGCAGCGCGGGGCTTTTCATTGGCGCATCAAGGCCGTCAAGCCATGTGCAGACCACCGTTGACCGAGAATTCGGCGCCGGTGGCGTATCCCCCTTCTTCCGACGCAAGCCACGAAATGATCGAGGCAATCTCGCTCGGCTCGCCCAGGCGCTTGACAGGCACCGTCGTGACGATCTTTTCCAGCACATCGGGGCGGATCGCCTTGACCATGTCGGTGCCGATGTAACCCGGCGCCACGGTGTTGACGGTCACACCCTTGGTGGCCATCTCCTGCGCCAGCGCCATCGTGAAGCCGTGCATCCCTGCCTTGGCGGCGGAATAGTTGGTCTGCCCCGCCTGGCCCTTTTCACCATTGACGCTGCTGATGTTGACGATGCGTCCCCAGCCTCGCTCCACCATGTCGGCCACCACCTGCTTGGTGACGTTGAACATGCTGTTGAGGTTGGTGTCGATCACCTGCCGCCAGTCGTCGGGGCTCATCTTGAGGAACATCCGGTCGCGCGTGATGCCGGCGTTGTTCACAAGGATGTCGATGGGACCATGCTCGGCCTTGGTTTTTGCGAAGGCCTGCACCGTCGAATCCCAATCGCTCACGTTGCCCACCGATGCGTGGAAGGTGTAGCCCAGGGCCCTCTGTTCATCGAGCCATTTCTGATAGTCGCGCGTAGGACCACAACCGGCGATGACCTTGTAGCCATCCTTGTGAAAACGCTGGCAGATGGCGGTGCCTATGCCGCCCATGCCGCCGGTGACATACGCCGTTCTCTGACCCATGGTTCTGCTCCTTGTGTAGTGCTGCGTTCCACTCTAACGCAGTTTGGCGGGTCGCCATGCCATGGAAAACACCAAGCACGGCGCCCGCCAGTACCAGCAATCAGAGCCGCTCGACCGCCATGGCCGCACCCATGCCGCCGCCGATGCACAGGCTGGCCAGACCCTTCTTTGCACCCGCGTGCTGCATGGCATACAACAGGGTGACCAGGATGCGGCAGCCGCTGGCGCCGATCGGGTGGCCGAGCGCGATGGCGCCGCCGTTGACATTGACCTTCGCCGGATCGACGCCGAGCAGCTTGTTGACCGCGCAGGCCTGCGCCGCGAAGGCCTCGTTGAGTTCGAACAGATCGACGTCGCCCACGCTCCAGCCCGCACGTGAAAGCGCCTTTTTCGTCGCGGGCACCGGCCCCAAGCCCATGGTGGCCGGATCGAGCCCGCTCATGCCGTAGCTGGCGATGCGCGCCAGCGGCTTGAGACCCAGCGCCGCGGCCTTCTTCGCCGTCATCACCACCACGGCGGCGGCGCCATCGTTGATGCCGCTGGCATTGCCCGCCGTGACGCTGCCTGCCTTGTCGAAAGCAGGTTTGAGCTTGATCAGCACCTCGGCGGTGGATTTGCGGTTCAGATGCTCATCGGCGTCGAAGATGACCGGGTCGCCCTTGCGCTGCGGGATCTGGACCGGAACGATCTCGTCCTTGAATTTGCCTGCATCCTGCGCGGCGGCGGCCTTCTGCTGGCTGGCCAGTGCCAGCGCGTCCTGCATCTCGCGCGTGATGCCCTCCTGTTTGGCGACGTTCTCGGCCGTGATGCCCATGTGGTACTGGTTGTAGACGTCCCACAGGCCATCGACGATCATGGTGTCGGTCATCTTCCAGTCGCCCATGCGCTGGCCGGTGCGCGAGCCGTTGAGCACGTGCGGCGCCAGGCTCATGTTTTCCTGGCCGCCGGCGACGACGATCTCGTTGTCGCCCGCCGCGATCGACTGCGCGGCCAGCATCACCGCCTTCAGGCCCGAGCCGCAGACCGCGTTGATGGTGAGCGCGGGCGTTTCCTTCGCGACACCGGCCTTCATCATCGCCTGGCGCGCGGGGTTCTGCCCGCAACCGGCCGCGAGCACCTGGCCCATGATGACTTCACTCACCTGGTCGAGCCCCACCTTGGCGCGCGCGAGCGCCTCCTTGATGGCGATGGCGCCCAGATCGGTGGCCGGGACGTGCGCGAGCGAGCCGCCGAATTTGCCCACGGGCGTGCGAACGGCCGAAACAATGACGATGTCTTCCATGATGGTCCTTTCCAAAAATTCGCTGAAGCGGCGACGCATTGCCGCCCTTTCAAAACTATTGTGTCAGAGTGGCCCTGCGTATACAGGTTTCATGCTCTCTGGCGAACGTAGCGGCCCGGCGCGGGCTCGATCGCCTTGAAACGCGCCCCCTTGCCATAGGCCTTGGGCGCGGCGACCTGCCTGCCCGCGTGGCCCTTGAGCCACGCGGCCCAGTCTTCCCACCAACTGCCGGGGTGCTCGGCGGCGCCCGCGATCCAGTCGTCCACCTTCGCGGGAAACTGGCCGTCCTCGCGCAGCCAGTGGCTGCGCTTTTTCTTCGCGGGCGGGTTGATCACCCCGGCGATGTGGCCCGAAGCGCCCATGACGAAGCGCTTCTTGCCCGGCAGCAACTGGGTGGACGCGTAGGCGCCGCCGATCGGCACGATATGGTCCTCACGCGAGCCGTAGACATAGACCGGGAGCTTGACCTGGCGCAGGTCGAGCTTTTCGCCGCAGACCGTGAGCGCGCCGGGCTGCACGAGCTTGTTTTCCAGGTAGAAATGGCGCAGATACCACGCGTAGTAGGGGCCGGGCAGGTTGGTGCTGTCGCAGTTCCAGTACAGCAGGTCGAACGCGGGCGGCGTCTCGCCCTTGAGGTAGTTGCCGACGACGTAGTTCCACACCAGGTCGTTGGGCCGCAGGAAGCTGAAGGTGGAGGCCAGGTCCTGCCCCTTCATGAGTCCGCCCTGCCCCATCTGCAGCTCGCGCAGGCGCACGAAGTTCTCGTCGATGAAGACGTCGAGCACCCCGGTTTCGGTGAAGTCGATCAGCGTGGTGAGAAAGGTGGCGCTGGCGACCGAATCATCGCCGCGCGCCGCGAGCACCGCTAGCGCGTTGGAGAGCATGGTGCCGCCGACGCAAAAACCCAGCGCGTTGATTTTTTCGGCGCCGCTGATCTCCTTGACCGCCTGGATGGCCTTGATCACGGCACCCTCGATGTAGTCGTCCCAGGTCTTGTCGGCCAGCGTCATGTCGGGGTTGCGCCAGCTCACGACGAAGGTGCGGTGCCCCTGCGACACGGCGTAACGGATGAAGGAGTTGTCCGGCTGCAGGTCGAGGATGTAGTACTTGTTGATGCACGGCGGCACCATGAGGAAGGGGCGCTCGTGCACTTTGGCGGTGAGCGGCTTGTATTCGATGAGCTGCAGCAGTTCGTTCTCGAACACCACCGCGCCTTCCGTAGTGGCGACGTTCCTGCCGACCTCGAAGCGGCTCTCGTCGGTCATCGAAATGTGACCCTGCTGGATGTCCTTGAGCAGGTTGGCCAGGCCCTGCGCCAGGCTCTCGCCCTGGGTCTGCAGTGCTTTTTTCTGTGCCTCGACGTTGAACGCGAGGAAGTTGCTCGGGGCGCTGGCGGCGAGAAACTGCTCGACGCTGAAGCGGATGCGCGCGCGGGTTTTTTCGTCAGCCTGCACCGCGTCCACCATGGCCATGAGCGTGCGCGCCTGCAGTTCGTAGGCGGCCACGGCGAAGGCCGAAAGCGGATTCCTGCCCCATTCGTCCGAGGCGAAGCGCCGGTCGCCGCGGGCATCGCCGCCCGTCGAGCCGCCCACGCCCCAGCTCTGGTTCCACAGAGCATGCACGTCATCCAGGTACTGCTGCTGCAGCCGCGCCAGCTTCTCCGGCGAGAGGGCCACGGTCTGCAGGGGCCGCATGCTCGTGGCCAGCGCGCTCACATCCACCGGCTCGAAGGACTGCAGCACCTGGCCCCAGGCCTGGCTCCACAGTTGCTGCATCTTCTGCGGGTCTTGCGCCCAGTTCGGGTCGAACGTCATGCGGCCTCCTTCGTCCAGGGTTGCATCGATGGAGCACTATATGCTGACAATCACCCGACAACACTCACGCTCACCGCCATTTTCGTATGCTTCTGGTCCTCATCGCCTGGCTGTACGTCACCCTGCTCATGGGCCTGGTGGAAGCCACTGCGCCCCATGGCACGGTCTTCGGCGGCCTGACCACCTTCCTGTTCTACGGCGTGCTGCCCGCGGCCCTGGTCGGCTACATCCTTGCCACGCCCGCACGCAAGCGGGCGCGGCGCGCGCGCCAGGAAGCCGAGCGCGGCGCGGCCTCAGGGGCCGAGCCAGACGCAGGCGGCCATGCGCCCACTGCTGCCGAGGCGGATGGCGTCGCGCCGGTGCGAAAAGAACCGTGAGGGATTGCCGACGGTGCACCAGGGCGGCGAGCCATCGTTGCCGTGCACCTGCGTGACGCCCGAGCGGGTCAGGCGCTGGCGCGCCAGCGCCGCCAGATCGGCCAGGTACTTGCCGGGCGCCGGGCCGGGCGCGAAGCAGCGCGCGGCATCGGCATCGTGCGCGCAGAAGGCCGCGCGCACCTCGGCGCCCACTTCGAATGCCTGCGGGCCAATGCAGGGGCCGAGCCACGCCAGAATCTCGTACCCGGGAGCACCTGCCCGCGCAAGGGTCTGCTCGAGCACACCCGCCGCAAGCCCGCGCCAGCCCGCATGCGCCGCGGCCACCCAGGTGCCCGAGCGGTGGGCGAAGAGCACCGGCAGGCAATCGGCCACGAGGATGGTGCAGGCGATGCCTGGCATGCGCGTGTCGGCCGCGTCACAGGCCATGCCGTCGGCGCTGCCCGCCTCCAGCGTCACCGCGCGCACGCCATGCACCTGGTTCAGATAGACGGGCCTGGCGGGCGCGCCCGGCCGAGCCAACACCCGCTGCAGCACCTGGCGGTTGGCCTGCACCGCCCGCGCATCGTCTCCGACGTGATCGCCGAGGTTGAGGCTGTCCCAGGGCGCGGCGCTCACGCCGCCCGCGCGTGTCGTGCACAGCGCATGCACGCGCTCGGGCGCGGGCCAGTCGGGGATGATCCAGTCATCGATCTTCGCAGGCATGGGCGCAGCATAAGACAACGCGTGGCACACTTTGCGGTTGCGCCATCCGGTTCAACATTCACCCAAAGCCATGAATTACGTCATCACCCCGCCCGAGCAGGCCAGCGTGGCCGTCACCGGCACCGAACAGCGCTTTCCCGTGCACCGCATCTACTGCGTCGGGCGCAACTACGCCGACCATGCGCGCGAAATGGGTTCGAGCGGACGCGAGGCGCCGTTCTTCTTCACCAAGCCGGCGGACGCGGTGCTCAGCGCCGTGGCCGACCAGGTGATCACCATGCCCTACCCCACGCTCACGGGCGACCTGCACCACGAAATCGAGCTGGTCGCGGCCATCGGCAAGGGTGGGAGCGACATCGCCGTGGCCGACGCGCCGGGGCACATCTGGGGCTATGCCGTAGGGCTGGACATGACGCGGCGCGACCTGCAGGCCGACGCCAAGAAGCTCGGACGCCCCTGGTGCATCGCCAAGGGGTTCGACGCCAGCGCGCCGATCGCACCCATCACGCCGGTGGCGCAGGCCGGCGACATCGCCCACGCCGAGATCTGGCTCAAGGTCAACGGCGAGGCGCGTCAGAGCGGGCGCATCGAGCAGATGATCTGGAACCTGGCCGAGGTCGTCAGTCACCTCAGCCGCGCCTGGCAGCTCGCGCCCGGAGACCTGATCTACACCGGGACGCCCGCCGGTGTCGGCGCGGTGCAGCGCGGTGACGTGCTCGAAGGGGGCATCACGGGTCTCACGCCGCTGCACGTGCGCGTGGCCTGACAGCTCATCTTCCGATAGCTGCTTGCGACCACCCGGCAAGCGTTTGAAGGCTATTTGATTCAAATTCATGTTTCCCCGCCGTCCCATCCGACACTGCCGCGAATGCGGTGCCCCCGTGGTCTACCGCGTTCCCGATGACGGCGACACGCATGTGCGCGCCGTCTGCACGCAATGCGCCACCATCCATTACGAAAACCCCTTGATGGTGGTGGGCACCATCCCCGTGCTGGGCGAGCGCGTGCTGCTGTGCCAGCGCAACATCGAGCCGCGCAAGGGTTTGTGGACCCTGCCGGCTGGTTTCATGGAGCTGAACGAAACCACGGCCGAAGGCGCCGCGCGCGAGACGGACGAGGAAGCCGGGGCCGAGATCGTGATGGGTCCGCTGTTTTCGATGCTCGACGTGACGCACGTGGGCCAGGTGCATCTGTTTTACCGCGCCACGCTGCAAAGCGACCGGTTCGCGCCGGGGTTCGAGACCATGCAGGCGCGGCTGTTCACCGAAGACGAAATCCCGTGGGGGCAGCTTGCGTTCCGCACGGTGAGGAAAACGCTGGAGTACTACTTCGCCGACCGGCGCGCGGGCGCTTTCGGCTTTCACTTCGCAGACATCGTCAAAGACACCGGGAAGTGACCTCTCGGGCCCACCCTCAAGGCGGCGTGCTACCTCGCGCCGCCCTCCAGACGCCGGCGCAATCACCCCTGCTCGCGGCGCTGGCGCTGGCGCTCGTCTTCGGCGCCGCCTGGCTGGCGCTGCTGGGCGCGACCGCGGTCACGCCACCGCTGGACAACATCGAGCAGACCATCTGGCTGCGTTCGCTGCAATGGGGCTACTACAAGCACCCGCCGCTGCCCACGTGGCTGGCGGCGGGCGCGGCGGCGCTGGGCGGGTACGGACCGTGGCCCACCTACGTGCTGGGCGCGACCTGCACGCTGGCGGCGCTGCTGATGTTCTGGCAGCTCCTGCGCGAATGCCGCGGCACGGCGTTTGCGCACATGGCGCTGCTCGCAAGCCTGTGCGTGACCTTCTACAACGGGAGGCTGTACTACTTCAACCACAACGTCGTGATGATGCCGTGCATCGTCGGCATGGCCTGGACGTGCTGGCGATTGACGCAGCGCCCGCGCCTGGCCACCTGGGCACTGCTGGGCCTGTGCGCGGGCCTGGGCATGCTGTCCAAATACGAGACGGCCGTGGCCGGTGCCTACGTGCTGCTGTGGTGGCTGCATCTGCGCGGCTGGCGCCACCCGGTGCACCGCGTCGGGCTGTGGCTGGGCGCCGCCGTGGCGGCGCTGGTCTTCCTGCCGCACGTGCTCTGGCTCTGGCAGCACGATTTCGCGCCGCTGCACTACGCCGAGAACACCTCGCTGGGCGTGGGCCTGGGCGGGGCGGCGCGCCTGAGCCACACCCTGCTCTGGCTCGCCGATTGGCTCTTCAACCGCCCCATCCTGTCGTGGCTGGTGCTGGGCGCCGCGTGGTGGGGCCAGCGCCGAAGCGCACCCCCTGGCGGGCCAGACCCCGGCGACGAATCGCGGCGCTTTCTGCTGCTCTGGGGCGTGGCGCCCGCGCTGATGATGGCGCTGCTGGGCCTGGCCTTCGGCACCGACCTGCAGTTGCAATGGCTCACCGCCTTCACGCTCTGGACGGTGGCCGCCGCCATGGCCTGCATGAGGATGGATTGGGCCGCGCCACGTGTCCTGCGTGCGGCCTGGACGGCCTTCCTCATCGTGCAGATCGCGCTGGCGGCGCAGCTGTGGCTGTCGTCCACGCACGGGCCCGAGCCATGGCGCTCCGAACACTGGCGCAATTTCCCTTCGGACGCGCTCGCGCGCGGTGTGGCCGGACCGGCGCGCCAGGCGCTGGGCGGGCCGATCGACATCGTCAGCGGCCCCTACAAGGAGGCGGGGGCGCTGGCGCTGCGCCTGCCCGAGCACCCGCGCGTGCTCATCAACGGCAACCTGTCCATCAGCCCGTGGATCGGGGCCGACGAACTGAAAACCCGGCGCGTGATCACGCTGTTTGCCACCCGCACCATCCCCGACGGGGCGCATCCTGCGATCCCGGGCTGGGCCTGGCGCGTTGGGGCCACTTTGACCCACAAGCCATGAACACACCTCAGGGTCTCAAGCCGCTCGTGCTCTGCGCAGACGACTATGCGCAGGAGGCGGGCGTCAGCCACGCCATCGTGCAACTGGCGCGCCAGGGGCGGCTGAGCGCGACCAGCGCCATGGTGCTTTCGCCGCGCTGGCGCCAGGACGCCGCGCCCCTGGCTGAGCTGCGCGAGCGGCTCGACGTGGGTCTGCACCTGGACTGGACCAGCCCCTACGCGCAGGCCGCGGGCCACGGACTGACGCTGGCACGGGCCATGCGCCGTGCCCTGATGGGCGGCTTTGAACAAAGCGGCGCGCGCACCGTGATCGAGCGCCAGCTCGACCTCTTCGAGGCGCACTGGCAGGCCGCACCCGACCACGTGGACGGTCACCAGCACGTGCAGCAGTTTGCAGGCATACGCGAGCCCCTGGTGGAGCTGCTCGCGCGGCGCTACGGCATGAAAAAGCCCTGGCTGCGCCTCTCGCGCGCGCCCCTGGGCCAGCGCGACCTCAAGAGCCGCGTCATCGCCTGGATGGGCGCCAACGCTCTCGAAAGCGGAGCTTCCTGCGCAGGTCTGGCAAGTGCTACAGCCTTGTCAGGCATCTACGATTTCACCGGCGATCAGGCGGCTTACGCGCGGCGCATGGCCCGCTGGCTCGGTGCCTCACCCGCGGGCACGGTGCTGATGTGCCACCCCGGCACCGGCGAGGCCGACGCCGCCGCCCCACCCGACCCGATCGCCGATGCGCGCCCGCGTGAATGGGCCCATCTGGGCAGCGCCACCTTCGCCGACCAACTGGCCGCCGCCGATGCAACGCTGGTGCGCGGCAGCACTCTCTACACTGCGCGACCGTGACCGAAACACCCACTGCTCCAAGCGCCGAAAACCGCCCGTTCTGGCGCTGGCTGGCCCTGCTGCTGGCGCTGCTGCTGGCGCTGGCGGCGCTGCGCCCCCTGAGCGTGCCCGACGAGGGGCGTTACGCCGAAATCAGCCGCTGGATGCTGGTCTCGGGCGACTGGCTCGTGCCGCGCCTGGACGGCCTGCCCTTCTTTCACAAGCCACCGCTGCTGCACTGGCTGCAGGCGTCAAGCATGGCGGTGCTGGGCGTGAGCCCCTGGGCCGCGCGTCTGGTGCCCGCGGCCGCGGCGCTCCTGATGGTGGTGGGCCTGTACCTGGCCGCACGGCGCATCAGCTCTACCGCCGTGGCGCGCCGGGCGGCGCTGATGCTCGCGGCCAGCGGCTGTTTTCTCGTGGGCGGGCAGTACGTCAACCACGACATGCTGGTGGCGGCCTTCATCGCCTCGGGCATCTGGTGCTTTGCGCTCGCCTTCCTGCACGGCCCCAGGCCCCATGCACAGCTTGCACGACTCGGATTCGCCTGTTGCGCGCTCGGGCTGCTCACCAAGGGCTTGATCGGTGTGGTGCTGCCGGGCCTCGTGCTTTTCGTCTGGATCAGCTGGACGCGCCAATGGCGCAAGGCGCTGCACCTGCCCTGGGTGAGCGGACTGCTGATCTTCGCCGTGCTGGCGCTGCCCTGGTTCGTGCTGGCGGGCGAGCGCTACCCGGGGCTGTGGAACTATCTCTTCGGCGCACAGCAGTTCGGGCGCTACACCGGCACCACGTTCAACAACCGGCACGGGGCGTGGTTCTATCCAACGGTGCTCGCGGTGATGCTGCTGCCGTGGATATTTTTCGTTCCGTTTTCGGGCGCCAGGCGCACTGATGAAGCGCGGCCAGCTCCACATTCAAGAGCCAATGCAGTCCAGCTGCTGTGCTGGATCTGGGTCTGCGCCATCGTGGTCTTTTTCTCGCTGCCGCGCTCCAAACTGACGGGCTACGTGCTGCCCGTGGTGCCGCCGCTGGCGCTGCTCGCCGCCCTCGGCTGGGAACGCCTGATGGCGGCGCGAGCCAACGGCGAACGCTGGTTCCTGCTGCTGGCGCTGATCCCCGCAGGTGCGGCCATCGCGCTCACGCTGGTGCCGGGGCGCGACCCCGCGCACCTGAGCGGCGACGTCGCTCAGGCGCTGGCCGCGCGCATGCAGCCGGGCGAGCCGGTCTATGCCTGTGGCGGCTACCCGTACGACCTGCCCTTCATCGCGCGCCTGACGCAGCCCATCATCGTGGTGCAGGACTGGCCGCGCCTGCGCAGCGAAGCGGGTGACAACTGGCAGCGCGAGCTGTTCGAGGCGGGCGACTTCGAGCCCGCCGCGGCCGCGCGCATCCTGCAGCAGCCCGCGCAACTGGCAACAGCCGCACAGCACAAGGGTGCGTGGCTGCTCACGCCCGAGGACATGCGCGCGCCGCCCGGCTGGAAGGCCGTGAAGCAGGGCGCGCGCTGGCGCCTCTACGCCTCAGCGGCGGAAGGCCCAGTAGCGGCTCAGGACGAAGGTCTGCGCCGCTGCGACCAGCATGGCGGTGAACAGCGCCAGCCATGAGGGCCAGAGCGCCCCGCGCAGCAACAGGGCAAAGACGGCCTCGTTGACGATGAAGCCCGCGATGGCCGTCGTCGCAAACCGCGCCAGGCTCTGGCCCACGCCCGTGCCCGCATCCTGAAAGCTCAGGCAGCGATGGCCGAAAAAGCTCACGAAAAAGGCCACGATGAAGCCCACGGCATTGGCCACTTCCGCCAGCATGGCGTGCTGCGCCAGCCAGAACACCGCCGCGTGCGTGGCCGCCGCGGCCGTGCCGACGACGAGGAACCAGAAACCCTCGCGAGGGCGCACCAGGCTCATGACGCGCGCGTGTCGCCCGCCGACAGCCCCTCGCCGACCTCGTCGGCCACAAGGTAGAGCGGGCGCTGCTTGACCTCGTCGTAGATGCGCGCGACGTATTCGGAGAGCAGGCCGATCGACATCAGCTGCACGCCGCTCAGAAACATCATGCCGACCACCAGCGTGGCGTAGCCCGGCACGTCGATGCCGTAAAGAAAATAGTCGACGATCACCCACAGGCCGTAGCCCATGGCCGAGAACGCGAGCAGCACGCCCAGTAGCCCCAGCAGGCGCAGCGGCACGGCGGTGAAGGCGAACAGGCCCGTGGTGCCCAGGCTGAGCGCGCCCATCAGGCCGAAATGGCTCTGCCCCGCCGCGCGCGGCAGCGGCTCGTAATCGAGCGCCACGCTGGGAAAGCCGACCCAGGCGTACAGCCCCTTCATGAAGCGGTGGCGCTCGGGCAGACGGAGCAGCGCATCGACCACGCGCCGGTCCATCCAGCGGAAATCCCCGGCGTTGCGCGGAATGCGCACGCGCCCGCCCCAGTTCACGATGTCGTAGAACCACGCCACCAGGCGCCGGTGCAGCGCCGACTGGTCCTCGCGCGTGCGCCGCACGGCATAGACCACGTCGGCGCCCTGCTGCCAGTGGCGCAGCATGTCGGCGAGCAGCGCCGTGGGGTGCTGGCCATCGGCGTCCATCAGCACCACCACCTCGCCGTGCGCGGCCGCGATGCCCGCGGAGAGCGCCGCCTCCTTGCCGAAATTGCGCGACAGCTGCACGAAGCGCAAGGCAGGCTCGCGCGTGCACAGATCGCGCATCACCGCCTCGGTGTCGTCGCTGCTGCCATCGTTGACCACCACCAGCTCCACGCGCGGCGACAGCGCCCGCAGCGCCACCAGGGTGCGCGCCACCACGTCCGGCAACGACGCCGCCTCGTTGTACGCCGGCATGACGCAGGAAATGGACGGCACACGGTCCGCTCGTTCGTTCATCGATGACCCTGAAATTGACACATCCGCGCAACGATACGCGAACCCGCGGCGAATTTTGGCAGACCGCCGGGTCTTGCCTGCAAACCGGGCAGGCAAAACCGCGCCGATTCCCGGCTACAGATTCGGTACTTATAATCGACGCGTGTTTTACAACCTGCAACGCAGGTCCTTCATGCCATCTTGACGCTGTTCAAGCCCGCATGAAACACGGTTGAGCGCCGCGTCCCACAGACACGAAGCGCTCGCCACGGCCGAAGTTTCGGCCTCGATGCTGTGGATGCCCTGCCCGGCCTTTTTCAAGACCAGACAGCTTCCGCGCACAGGCTCTTGCGCACCGCCCTTCGCGTGCCATTCGAGCCGCCCGGCCGCCCCGGAAGGCGGTCAACTTCCCCGGCAACGTCCTCCGTGTGCGTCCCATCAAAGGCATGCACTTTGGGCGATGTCACTGCATCGGGGTTGTGCGATTTTTTTTGCACGCTTCGGCCATCGTGCTCCGCGCGTTTGCGTGACCGCGGGGTGAGTTCAATCCACGAGAAAGAACCCAACGGATGGCCAAATCCATCACGATCGAGAAGGTGTTCAAGGTCTTCGGCGACGCGCCGCAAGACGCCTTGCGCCTGGCCCGCGAAGGCGTCAGCAAGCAGGACATCCTGGAGCGCACCGGCCAGTCCATCGGTGTCTTCGACGCCAGCTTCCACATCGCCGCCGGCGAAATTTTCGTCGTCATGGGCCTGTCGGGCTCGGGCAAATCGACGCTGGTGCGCATGCTCAACCGGCTGATCGCCCCGACCAGCGGACGCGTGCTGGTCGACGGCGAGAACATCCTCGACTACGACGACAAGCGCCTGCGGCAACTCAGGCGCAAGGACATCTCCATGGTGTTCCAGTCGTTTGCGCTGATGCCGCACCTGTCGGTGCTGGAGAACGCCGCCTTCGGCCTGGAGCTGGCCGGGGTGGACCGCGCCGCGCGCGAGAGCGCCGCCAGGGAGGCGCTGGCGCAGGTGGGCCTGGCGGGCTGGGAGGCGAGCTACCCCGACGAGCTTTCGGGCGGCATGCAGCAGCGCGTGGGCCTGGCGCGCGCGCTTGCGGCCGACCCGTCGATTCTGCTGATGGACGAGGCGTTCTCGGCGCTCGACCCCATCATCCGCGCCGAAATGCAGAGCGAGCTGCTGCGCCTGCAGGAGGTCAAGCGCCGCACCATCGTCTTCATCTCGCACGATCTGGACGAGGCGATGCGCATCGGCGACCACATCGCCATCATGAAGGATGGCCACGTGGTGCAGGTGGGCACGCCCGACGAGATCCTGCGCGCACCGGCCGACGACTACGTGCGCGACTTCGTGCGCGGCGTGGACGCGGCTGCGGTGTTCAAGGCGGCCGACATCGCGCGCCAGGCGCTGACGGTGATCTCCGAACTGGGCGACCGCGGCTGCCGCGCGGCGCTGCGCATCCTGGAGGATTCCGACCGCGACGTGGCCTACGTGCTCAGCCCACGCAGGAAATACCTGGGCGTGGTCTCCTCGCAATCGCTGCGCGACGCGCTGCGCGGCCACCGGGGGCCACTGGGGCTCAAGCACGCCTTTCTGCAGGACGCACCGCCCCTGCCCGCGGATGCACCGGTCGCCGACCTGTACGGCGCGATGACCCGCGCGCCCTGCGCGCTGCCGGTGATCGACGAAGCCGGCATCTACCTGGGCGTGGTGAGCCGCACCACCTTGATGCGCTTTCTCGACCGCGACACGCCGCCGGTGCTGCCCGCGCAGCCCGAGGTGGCGCCGCTGCAGCTCAACCCGCAATTCCCGCACCAGGCGGTGGACCCGGTCGTCAAGGCCGCGTGACAGACAAGGAGAACCCCATGGCCAATGAAGCCGACACCGATCCGTGGAGTGCGGCCAGCACCCCGCCCGCCGACACCCCCGCCCCGGACGCCTGGGGCAACGCGACGGACGGCGCACAGGGCAGTGCGAGCTGGCTCGATGCGCCCGTGAGCGCCGCGCCGCCCGATGGCGATGGCAGCGGCCTGGCCGCGCTCTGGCACCAGATCAGCACCGACGGCCTGCCGGTGCAGGGCCCGATCAACGATGGCCTGGCCTGGCTGGTGGCGCACTTTCGCCCGTTCTTCCAGGCGGTACGCACGCCCATCGACGCGATTCTTTCGGGTATCACCGACGGGTTGCTGGCCGTGCCCTGGCCGCTGATGCTGCTGCTGATCGCGCTCATCGCCTGGCAGTTCGCCGGGCGCTGGCTGGCGCTGGCGACCGCGCTATCGCTGGTGCTGGTGGCGCTGCTCGGCATCTGGAACGACACCATGGTGACGCTGGCGCTGGTCTTCACCTCGCTGTTTTTCTGCGTGTTGATCGGCCTGCCCCTGGGCGTGCTGCTGGCGGCCAGCGACCGCGCCCAGCGCCTCACGCGCCCGGTGCTCGACGCGATGCAGACCACGCCCGCCTTCGTCTACCTGGTGCCGGTGGTGATGCTGTTCGGCATCGGCAACGTGCCGGGCGTGATCGTCACCATCGTCTTCGCGCTGCCGCCGCTGGTGCGCCTGACCAACCTCGGCATCCGCCAGGTACGGCCCGACCTGATCGAGGCCAGCCGCGCCTATGGCGCCTCGCCCTGGCAGCTGCTGTTCAAGGTGCAACTGCCGCTGGCGATGCCCTCGATCATGGCCGGCATCAACCAGGCGCTGATGCTCAGCCTCTCGATGGTCGTCATCGCCTCGATGATCGCCGTCGGGGGCCTGGGGCAGATGGTGCTGCGCGGCATCGGGCGCCTGGACATGGGGCTCGCCACCGTCGGCGGCCTGGGCATCGTGCTGCTCGCGATCGTGCTCGACCGCATCACGCAGGCCATGGGCGAGCCCCGGCGCGGTGGCCAGCGCTGGTGGCACGGCGGGCCGCTCGGCCTGCTGCTGCGCAAATCAACGAAACCATAGCTGACAGCGCTTGTTGGATAAGCGCTAGAGCCACTTTTCATTCAAATTTCAACCGAAGGAGAAATCCATGCCATCCGATTCGCGTTTTCGCCCTTTTCGCCGTTTTCTGCTCATGACGGCCCTGACCACCGGCGTCGCCGTGGCGGCGCAGACCGCCGGGCTGCCGGGCAAGGGCACCAAGGTATTGCCGCTCAAAAGCTCGATCGCCGAGGAGACCTTCCAGACGCTGCTGGTGATGAAGGCACTCACGCAACTGGGCTACGACGTGCAGCCGATCAAGGAGGTGGAATACCCCAGCGCGCACATCGCCATCGGCAATGGCGACGCGACCTTTCTCGCCGACCACTGGAACCCGATCCACGCCGACTACTACAAGAACGCGGGCGGCGACGCCAAGCTGTTTCGCAAGGGCATCTTCTCGCCCAACGCCGCGCAGGGCTATTTGATCGACAAGAAGACCGCGGACAAATACCACATCACCAACATCGGCCAGCTCAAGGACCCCAAGCTCGCCCAGCTCTTCGACAGCGACGGCGACGGCAAGGCGGACCTGACGGGTTGCAACCCCGGCTGGGGGTGCGAGGCCGTGATCGAGCACCAGCTCACCGCCTTCGACCTGCGCAAGACGGTGACGCACCAGCAGGGCAGCTACGCCGCGCTGATCGCCGACACCATCACGCGCTACAAGGCGGGCCAGCCCATCCTCTACTACACCTGGACGCCGTACTGGGTGAGCAATGAACTCAAGCCGGGCAAGGACGTGGTGTGGCTGGAGGTGCCGTTCTCATCGCTGCCCGGTGAGCAGAAGGGCATCGATACCCGACTGCCCAACGGCAAGAACTACGGCTTCACGGTGAACAACCAGCAGATCGTGGCCAACAAGGCCTTCACCGACGCACACCCCGATGCCGCCGTGCTGTTCGAGGAAATGCAGTTGCCCATTGCCGACATCAACGCGTAGAACTACCTAATGAGCCAGGGCCAGAACAAGGCGGCCGACATCGAGCGCCATGCCGATCAGTGGATCAAGGCGCACCAGCAGACCTGGGACGGCTGGCTCGCCAAGGCGCGCGCCGCCGCCAAGTAACCCCCACCCCACGAGCCACCCGGGCACCGCCACGGGTCGCACATGAAAGAGAGGAACCCCACGCATGAATTTTCGCCACACCCACTCCCTCATCCGCACGCGCCTCGCGGCGCTTGCCGCCGCGCTCATCACCTCCATTGGCCTGGCCGCGCACGCCGACACCCTGCCCGGCAAGGGCGTGAAGGTGCAGCCCGTCAAAAGCTCGGTCTCCGAAGAGCTGTTCCAGCACATCGTCGTCTTCAAGGCCCTGAAAGCGCTGGGCTACGAGGTGCTGCCCTACAAGGAGGTGGACTACCCCACCGCCTACATGTCGATCGCCAACGGCGACGCGACCTTCATCGCCACGCACTGGAACCCGCTGCACGCCGACTACTACAAGAACGCGGGCGGCGACGCCAAGCTGTTTCGCAAGGGCATCTTCTCGCCCAACGCGGCGCAGGGCTACCTGATCGACAAGAAGACGGCCGACGCCTACAAGATCACGAACATCGGCCAGCTCAAGGACCCCAAGCTCGCCCAGCTCTTCGACAGCGACGGTGACGGCAAGGCGGACCTGACGGGCTGCAATCCCGGCTGGGGGTGCGAAGCGGTGATCGAGCACCAGCTCACGGCCTTCGGCCTGCGCAAGACGGTGACGCACCAGCAGGGCAACTACTCGGCGCTGATCGCCGACACCGTCACGCGCTTTCGCGCCGGCCAGCCGGTGCTGTACTACACGTGGACGCCCTACTGGGTGAGCAACGAACTCAAGCCCGGCAAGGACGTGATCTGGCTGGAGGTGCCGTTCTCGTCGCTGCCCGGTGAGCAGAAGAACCTGGACACGAAGCTGCCCAACGGAAAGAACTACGGCTTCACGGTGAACAACCAGCAGATCGTCGCCAACAAGGCCTTCACCGACGCGCATCCCGACGCGGCCGCGCTGTTCGAGACCATGCAGATCCCGCTGGCGGATATCAACGCCGAAAACCACCTGATGAGCCAGGGCGAAAGCCGCCCCGCCGACATCGAGCGCCACGCCCAGGCCTGGATCAAGGCGCACCAGCAGACCTTCGACGGCTGGCTGGCCAAGGCACGCGCGGCGGCCCGGTAAGCGCGCACAGCCCCACATCCCGGCCTTCTCCCGGCGGGGGAAGGCGCCCCACTCCAGAAAGGAAACCCATGAACAAGACACTCCTGCTGCTCGCCGCCTGCGGCTTTTGCGGCGCCGCGCTGGCGCAATCGTCGGTCACGCTCTACGGCATCGCGGACGCCGGCATCGGCAAGGCCAGGGTGGATGGCGACACCCGGACGCACCTGCTCAGCGGCTCGACCATGAACAACCTCGTGAGCCGCCTGGGCGTGCGCGGCAGCGAAGACCTGGGCGGCGGGCTGAAGGCCGGGTTCACGTTCGAAACCGGCCTCTCGCTGCACGACGGCGCCACCATGACGAGCGGCAACGGCGGCGGCTTCTGGGGCCGCCAGGCCGATCTGTGGATCGGCGGCGGCTGGGGCACGCTGCGCCTGGGCCGCGGCTACTCGCCCGCCGACAGCGCCCTCTGGACCTGGGACCTCACCGGCCTGTCCAACTACAACATCGTCGAGAACATGTTCCTGGACGCCGGCACCGACTACCGCAACAGCAGCCAGATCAGCTACAGGACACCGAACTTCCATGGCTGGAGCGCGCAGATCGCCCACGTGCTCAGGGCCGACCACACCGACCGCAGCGGCACGCCGGACAACCGCGCCAAATGGGACCTCAACGTGATCTACGCCCAGGGCCCGATCGGCGTGGCGCTGGACGTGAACAGGCTCTCGGGCCAGCGCGCCAACTACGCGCTGGGCGGCAAATACGACTTTGGCGCCTGGGCGATCGCCGCATCCTTCGTCAACGCCCGCACGCTCGAATACGGCGACGGCAGCTTCGGCCAGCGCCGCGGCTTCACACTGGGCGCGCAGGTGCGCAGCGGCGCCTTCAGCGCCACGCTCGACCTGGGGCGCGACCTGAAGAACAGCGCCGGACGCAAATACACCAACGCACTGCTCGAAGGCAGGTACACGCTGTCCAAGCGCACCATGGCCTACGCCGCCGTGCTGCGCATCGATGGCGGCACCAGCTACGGGCTGGGTGTGCAGCAACGGTTCTGACACCACTCACCACCACCTACACAAGGAGCACTGCAGCGTGTCACGCCTTCACAGACACCTCGCCCAACTCGCCTTCCTGTTCATCGCCGCACTGGCCCTGCCGCTGGCCGCGCAGGCCGCCGAATACGTCAGCATCCGCGGCAACGCGATCCATGTGCGCGCCCAGCCCGGCACGCACTCACCCATCCAGTGGGAGCTCGATGACGGCTATCCGCTGCGCGTGCTGCGCAAGAAAGGCCGGTGGCTCAAGGTCGCCGACCACGAAGCCACCCTGGGCTGGGTCTACGCGCCGCTCACCCGCCGCACGCCGCACCGCATCGTGACGGTGCCCACGGCCCGCCTGCGCGCCGGGCCGGGCACGGGGCACCGCATCCTCGCAACAATGCAGCGCAACGAAATCCTGCGCACACTGGCCACGCGAGGCAAATGGGCGCAGGTGCAGCGCGAGGACGGGCAGCGCGGCTGGGTGGCGCGGCGGCTGACCTGGGGCTGGTAGGGTGGGTGCACGCCGCTGCCCGCGGGCCGCGTCTGGACGAAAATCCATGGCGCACGGGCGAAGATGACTTTCGTCACTTGGCAAACCGGCGGCGGATGGCCAAGATACCGTCGCCCATGATGCCCCTGCCATGAACGCTCCCACGATTCCCCCGGCTTGCGCGGCCGGCGAGGCGCCCCCCGGTATCGGGGCGGGCCATACCCGGTCAGCCATCCTGCTGGTGGATGACCATGAACTCGTCAGGCTCGGGTTCCGGGCGCTGGTGGCGGCGCAGACACGGCAGGCAGGCCTGGCCGCGATCACCGTGCACGAAGCCGGCACGCTGGCCCAGGCGCTGGCCATTCAGCAGGAGCACGACCAGGACATCGCGGTGGTGGTGCTGGACCTGTCGCTGACCGACAGCCGCGATCTGGACGGACTCATCGCCTTCCGCAAGGCCTGGCCGCTCGTGACCATCGTCGTGCTCTCGGGCACGGCCAGCGACACGGTGGCGCGCGACGCGCTGGCGCTGGGCGCCGCGGCCTTCTTTCCCAAATCGGGCAATCTTGGCGACATGCTGGACTTCGTGCAGGCCTGCGTGACGCACGGCGTGCAAAGCGCGAGCCAGCGCTTCACGCCCCCCTGGACCACGCTGACCAGTCTGTCCCAGGCCCAGCGTCAGTCGGACACACCGATCGGCAGCGCGCATCACCTGACCACGCGGCAGCTGCAGACGCTGCAGCTGGTGCTGCAAGGCAAGTCGAACCGGGAGATCGGCGAGCTGACCCACCTTTCGGAAGGCACGGTGAAAAACCACGTGTCGATGCTGTTGCTGACCTTTGGCGTGCGCTCGCGCTCGCAACTCATCAGCAAGATGCGCTCCTGATATTCTGCGGCGCCACGAGCCCACTCCGCCGCGCAGCCTCCATTGACCGCCACCGCCCAACCCCCGGCCAGCTCCCCGACGCCATCGCGACAGACAGGCACACGGGTGCTGCGCGAGCAGGTGGCGATGCTGTACTCCACCATCCGCATGGCGACCTTGGGCGACAGCCTGCTCGCACTCGCTTTCGGCGCGGCGATGTACTGGCAGACCGGACAGTGGACCGTGCTGGCCTGGATGCTGGCCCACGTGTACAACACCTCGCGCCTGCCGCGGCTCACCGCCTATTTCAAGGACGCGCACGCGGATGAGCGCCCCGCGCACTGGGCCGACATCTACTGCCGCGAAATGCGCCTGAACAGCCTGACCTGGGGCGCGGCGCCGCTGCTGTTCCTGCCCGAGAGCCTGCATCTCGTGGCGCTGCTGATGCTCGTGATGATGGGTTTGTGCACGGCCGGCGTATCGGCCGTTTCACCGCTGCGCCGCGCTGCCTACAACTACCTCATTCCCATGCTGGCGTGCCTGATCGCGGCGCTGCTGATCCGCCCCAGCATCATGAACGCCTTCCTGGCGCTGTGCAGCGCCATCTTTCTCGGCACCGTGCTGCACTTTGCCAAGGCGCAGTCCGATCTGCTGGCCCAGGCCCTGCATGCGCGCTTTGAAAAACAGGCGCTGGCCGAGCAGCTGGCAGCGCAGATCGAGGCCACGGAAGAGGCCAGCAGGCAAAAGACGCGCTTTCTCGCGTCCGCCAGCCACGACCTGCGCCAGCCCCTGCACGCGATCATGCTGCTGGGCGCGGCGCTGCGCCAGCAGCTCAGGGGCAAGCCGGAGCAGGGCAATGCCGACCGCCTGATGCAAGCCGTCAGCGCGCTGGGACACTCGCTCGATTCCATGCTCGACATCTCGCGCCTGGATGCCGGTGTCATCGCCGCGCAGCGCCAGCCCATCGCGCTGCGCGAGCTGTTTCAATCGCTCAACCAGAGTTTCGTGGACGCGGCCAGCGAGAAAGACCTGGCGCTGCGCGTGCGCGCCACCGACCTCTGGGCCGAAAGCGATCCGCAGCTGCTGCGCCGCCTGCTCTCCAACCTGGTGGACAACGCCATCAAATACACGCACCGTGGCGGCATCCTGGTGCTGGCGCGGCGACACGGCAACGAAGCCTGGGTGCAGGTGCACGACACGGGCATAGGCATCGCACCCACGCAGCAATCGCTGATCTACAACGAGTTCTACCAGGTGAACAACCCCGGGCGCGACCGCTCGCTGGGCCTGGGCATCGGCCTGTCCATCGTGGCACGCCTCTCGCGCTTGCTCGCGCACCGGCTCGAGCTGCACTCCACCATCGGCCGTGGCACATGCTTTCGTCTGCACCTGCCGCTGGCTCAGGCACCGGCATGTGCGCCGGCATGCGCCACGCCCGTGCCATGGCCACCCCCGTGGGCGGCCGCGCCAGCACCGCGGCGCGTTCTGGTCCTGGACGATGAAGCCGACGTGCGCGAAGCGATGCAGGAGCTGCTGCGCATGCACGGTCTGGAAGTGACCCTGGCCGCCGACGAGGCGCAGGCGAGCGAGGCGCTGCAGCGTGCGCAGACCCTGCGCAAGCCCATCACCCAGCTGATCTGCGACATCCGGCTGGCCCACGGCAGCGACGGCCTGCGGATCGGCCAGGCGCTGGCGCGCCGCTTCGCCCCGCTTCAGCTGCTGCTCGTTACCGGGGAAACCGCGCCCGAGCGCCTGCAACGGGTGAAGGACGCCGGCATCCCGGTGCTCTTCAAGCCCGTGAACGCCGACAAGCTGCTTGCGGCGCTGAACCTGACCGCCACATGAGCGGGCGGCGACTGGGCACATCCAGAAACACTTTTCCAGCCTGCCCGTGACTTTCGACACTGTCGCCCCTGAACGCGCCCTGCGATCCTCGGGCAAACGAGTGGAGTGACAAGGGAGAGTACGCCAAGAACAGCCCCGCAGGGCAAAAATCGGCAAGACTGCATCAATGAATGCCGACGCCACCCTCCTGGTGGGCATGGTGGCACAAGCAGCAGGCCAGTCCCGCAGGGGCGTGGCGGGCCTGATGGGCGGGTCAGTCGCGGCTGGCCCGTTCTTTCATGGTCACGACCGAGACGCAGGTGTGCGCGAAAAAGCGCAAGGCGCCACCGGCCTTCGTGCCGGTGGCGCCTTGCATCAACCGGCGCAGGTTTACTGACGCACGAAGTCGATGATGATTTCGCCCGGCTCGCGCTGGCGGTACTCGATGGCCACGCCATCGCCATAACGCATCTCGATCTGGTTGAGCAGCGGCAGCGGGTCATGGTCGTTCATGAAGCGCATGGTTTCGCCAGGGTTGAGCGCGTCGAGCGCGCCAAAAATCGCCGAATGGCGAAAGCGGCGCGCAATGCCACGGGCATCAAAGGGGTAGATCGCTTCGGCGGTGGTGTGGTCGTGCATGGGAATAAAAGTACATTGGAAATGACTCTTTAGTGTACGACGCCCGAAGGCCGCATCCCGCGGACGGCCCTGAAGCAAACACGGGCAAAACCACGCGCTACTGCATGAAACGGTGCAACTGCACCAGCGCCTCCCGCGCCGCCCGCCGCCCTTCCTCGATGGCTTCGCCCGCGCGGTGGAAATCGAGCAGGCCCAGGTGCGCCAGGCTGGGGCTGATGACCACCTCGGGCGGGTCGCCCGCCATGCGGCTCCTCGTGATGCGCATCTGCATGATCGCCACGCTCGTCATCACCACGTCCAGCACCGACGGGGGTCTGGTCCTGGGTGGCTCGGCGCGCGCGGCACGCTCGGGCAGCCAGTTGCGCAGGCGCTCTTTCCAGCCCGGTTCCTCCGGCGGGATACCGGGCGCGTCGTTCTCCTCGGGCCGTGCCTGGACCGGCTCGGGCACATCCTGCGGCCCCTGCACCGCCAGCGGCTGCATGTGACGATGCAGGATGTCGGCGTTCAGGTCCACCGCCATCACGATGTCCGCTCCCATGGCCCGCGCCAGCGACGTCGGCACGGGGTTGACGATGCCGCCGTCGACGAGCAACCGGCCGTCGCTGAGCTGCAGCGGCGTGAACAGGCCAGGGAGCGCGATCGAGGCACGCACCGCGTCGGCGATCGAACCCTCGCGCAGCCAGACCTCAGCGCCCGAATGCAGATCGGTGGCCACGGCAGCAAAAGGCAGCGGCGAATTCTCAATGTCGAAATCGGCAAAATGGCTGCGCCAGAAGGCGATGAGCTTCTCACCCTTGAGCATGCCGCCCGAGAGCCTGAAATCCATGAAGCCGAAGACCTCGCGCATGCCCAGGCTCTGCACCCACTTGGCGAAACGGTCGAGCTCGCCCGCCGCATACGCCGCGCCCACCAGCGCGCCGATCGAGGCGCCGCAGACCACGTCGGGCCTGACCCCCTCTTCCTCGAGCACCTGCAGCACGCCGATGTGCGCCCAGCCACGCGCCGAGCCGCTGCCCAGCACCAGGCCCAGGCGGGGAGCGCGGCGCTCCAGCGTCATCTCAGGCCCGCCCGGCGAGCAAGGCCCGCATCCCGTCCTCGTCGAGCACGGGAACGCCCAGTTCCTGCGCCTTGGCAAGCTTGCTGCCCGCCTCCGCGCCCGCGACGACGTAGCTCGTCTTCTTGCTGACCGAACCCGCCACCTTGGCGCCCGCGGCTTCGAGCAGATCTTTCGCCTCGTCGCGGGGCAGCGTGGGCAGCGTGCCGGTGAGCACCACCGTCTTGCCCGCCAGCGGCTGCCGCGCGGCCGGTGCGGGCGCGGACTCGCTCCAGTGCACGCCCGCGGCCTGCAGTTGCTGCACCACCTCGATGTTGTGCGGCTGGGCAAAGAAGGTGTGGATGGACTCGGCCACGATGGGGCCGACATCGCTCACCTGCATCAGCGCATCCACGTCGGCGCCCAGGAGCGCATCCAGCGAGCCGAAGTGGCGCGCCAGATCCTTGGCCGTGGCCTCGCCGACGTTGCGGATGCCCAGCGCGTAGAGAAAGCGGGCGAGCGTGGTGTGCTTCGATTTTTCCAGCGCCTCGCACACGTTCTGCGCCGATTTTTCGGCCATGCGATCCAGACCCGCGAGCTGGCCCACCTGCAGGGCATAGATCCCGGGCAGGCTGTGGATGAGGCCCTGGTCGACCAGTTGGTCGACGAGCTTTTCGCCCAGGCCCTCGATGTCCATAGCCTTGCGGCCCGCGAAGTGCAGCAACGCCTGCTTGCGCTGCGCGCTGCAGAACAGTCCGCCGCTGCAACGGTGATCGGTTCCGCCGTGCTCGCGCACCACGGCCGAGCCGCAGACCGGACACGCGAGCGGCATGCGAAAGTTGGGCACATAGGGTCGGCGAGCCGTGCCGTCGTCCACGCGGCCGACCACCTCCGGGATCACGTCGCCCGCGCGCCGCACGATGACCGCGTCACCCACGCGCACCCCCTTGCGGCGCAGCTCGAAGAGATTGTGCAGCGTGGCGTTGGTGACGGTGGCGCCGCCGACGAACACCGGCGCCAGCCGCGCCACCGGCGTGAGTTTGCCGGTGCGCCCCACCTGCACATCGATCGCCTCCATCGTCGTGACCACCTCCTGCGGCGGGTACTTGTGCGCCACGGCCCAGCGCGGCTCGCGGGTGATGAAACCGAGCCGGAGCTGCAGGTCCAGGCTGTTGACCTTGTAGACCACGCCATCGATGCCATAGGGCAGTTTGTCGCGAAGCGCGCCCATGTGGTCGTGAAAGTCCACCAGCTCGGCCGCGCCGTGCACCACCCTCACCTCGTGCGCGACGGGAAAGCCCCAGGCCTCGAGCTGGCGCAGCAGCGCATCGTGGGTGGCGAACTGCGGCCCGCCCGCTTCGGGCGGCGTGAGCTCGCCCAGGCCGTAGGCGAAGAACGAGAGCGGGCGCCGCGCGGCGACGCGCGCATCGAGCTGGCGCACCGCGCCGGCCGCGGCATTGCGCGGGTTCACGAAGAGCTTTTCACCATTCTCGCGCTGGCGCTCGTTCAGGCGGACGAAGTCGCGCCCGCGCATGTAGACCTCGCCGCGCACCTCGATCACCGGTGGCACGTCCTCGCCGCGCAGGATCAGCGGAATCTGGCGGATGGTGCGGATGACGTGAGTCACGTCCTCGCCGACCTCGCCGTCGCCGCGCGTGGCGGCCTGCACGAGCGCGCCACCTTCATAGCGCAGGTTCATCGCCAGGCCGTCGAACTTGGGCTCGGCGATGTACTCGACGGGAGGGTCTGCGTCGGTCAGGCCCAGCTCGCGGCGGATGCGCGCGTCAAACGCCTGCGCGCCGCTGGCCTCGATGTCGGTCTCGGTGCGTATGCTGAGCATGGGCACGGCATGGCGCACCGGCGCCAGGCCCGAGAGCACGCTGCCGAGCACGCGCTGCGTAGGTGAATCGGGCGTGACGAGTTCGGGGTGCGCGGCCTCCAGGCGTTCGAGCTGCTGGTACAGCCGGTCGTACTCGCCATCGGGCACGCTGGGTGCATCGAGCACGTAGTACTCGTGCGCCCAGCGGTTGAGCCGGGTGCGCAATGCTTCTATTTGAGTAGCTACCGACGCTTCTCCATCTTGGATTGAGGTCGGAAAAAGATCGGCTTGCATCAGCTGAACAAGCGCCGCGCGAGCGCCGAGCCGGCAGACAGATCGTGCTCGTCGAGCTGGTCGTAGAGTTGCTCCAGGTCGGCGGCGATCGGCTCCATGGCCATGGCAGGAATCGGCTGGCCGTTCGGGTCGCAGAGCACGCCGTCCATGGCGTCGCACAGTTGCCGGGCCACCTCGCGCAAGCGGGCAAGGGGCTGCTCGCTGCGCGCCACCTGCGGCACGTCCAGCGCCAGGCTCACCTCGCGCAGCGCCGAGCGCTCGGGCTCGTCGGACATGGCCGCCTGCGCGTCATAGCCCAGGGTGAGCATCGGCGGCAGGCCGGGCGCCTGCACCGGCAGCACGAGGCGCCCGGGCATGGCGCCGATGACGAAGCCCTGCGGCGCCGCGCTCTGCTGGATGTAGCCCGGGCTCCACGCCGCCTGGCGCGCACGCAGCACGAACGAGAGCTGCGCATCGTGCGCGCTGGCGAACTGGTCGAGTTCGCGGGCGCGCGCGACCTCGTGACGCATGTCCGGAAATTCCGGCACCGCGTTGATCGCATCGGCGAAAGCCTGCGTCTTGACGACGAATTCCGAGAATTCGATTTCATTGAGCGCGCCCAGCCGGTTGGCCAGCTGCACCCCAGCCTGGAACCTGCGGTAGCGCGCTCCGGGATGCGGGCTTTCCCATTGCTGCGTCGCCTCGTTCAGTCCCTCGACCGCAAAGGGTTTGCTGCCCACCCGCCGCGTGGCCGGCAGCGCGGCGAGCGCCGCATCGCCCGACACCAGCTGATCGGCCGTGACCGGCACGAGCGCATCGATCAGCGCATCGAGCGCGCCGCGCTGCTGCTGCTGCGGCGGCGACAGCGGCGGCGCCACATCCGGCGGCACGGGCACGGTGATCACCGGATCGACATGCAGATCGCTCCAGTCCGGCGCCGCTTCGTCCGGGTTGCCCTGCGCCGCACCCGGGAGGGCGCCATCGAGCAGCGGATCGCGGCGCACCGGCTCGGCGGGTTCGCTGCCGCCCACCGCCATCTGCCGCGCGCGGCGCGGCGCATTGCGGTGGTTGTTCCAGGCGTTGTAGGCCACGACGACGACCAGGACGATCGCGCCGATGACGGCAAGAGCGGTTTGAAATGAACTCATGGCAAGGGGAATTACGCTTGGGCCATCGACAGCGCGCTGGCCATGTCCACCGCAACGATACGCGAAACACCCTGCTCCTGCATGGTCACGCCGATGAGCTGTTCGGCCATTTCCATCGCGATCTTGTTGTGGCTGATGAAGAGAAACTGCGTGCCGCGCGACATGCTCGCGACGAGCTTGGCGTAGCGCTCGGTGTTGGCGTCGTCCAGCGGCGCATCGACCTCGTCGAGCAGGCAGAACGGCGCCGGGTTGAGCTGGAAGATCGCAAACACCAGCGCGATCGCGGTCAGCGCCTTCTCGCCGCCCGAGAGCAGATGGATCGTCTGGTTCTTCTTGCCCGGCGGCTGCGCCATCACCTGCACGCCCGCGTCCAGGATTTCGTCGCCCGTCATGATGAGCTGCGCGCGCCCGCCGCCGAAGAGCTCGGGGAACATGGCGCCAAAGTGCGTGTTCACGGTCTCGAAGGTGCCCGACAGCAGGGTGCGCGTCTCGGCATCGATGCGCCGGATCGCATCTTCCAGCGTGGTCATCGCCAGTTGCAGGTCTTCGTTCTGCGCCCTGAGAAAGCCATGGCGCTCGCGTGCGAGCGTGAGCTCTTCCAGCGCCGCGAGATTCACCGCCCCAAGCTGCTCGACTCCGCGCTGCAGCTGCTCGATGCGCGCCTGCAGGCCCTCGTGCTGGACCTGGCCCTCGGCGATGGACTGACGCACCTGCTCCGGGTCCGCCCCGGCCTCGGTCAGCAAGGTTTCGTACTGCTGCAGCGCCAGGCTCGCCGCCTGCTCCTTGAGCTGCAGCTCGGTGATGCGCGCGCGCTGGGGTTCGAGCTGGCGCTCGGCCTGCATGCGCAGCTCGTCGCTGGCGCGCAGCCGCGCCGTGAGCGCGTCGTAATCGCTTCGCAGGGCGCCCAGCCGCTGCTCGCAGGCCAGCTTGGCTTCCAGCGCCTGCTGCAGCCCCCCCTGGGCCGCCGCATCCGACAGGCGCGAGAGTTCCTGCCGCGCAGGCTCGATCTCGGCCTGCAGCGCCTCGCCCTGGCGCAGCGCCATCTGCACCGCGCGGCCCAGCTCGTCGCGGCGCGCCTGCAGGCTGCGCCGGGCGAACTGCGCCTCCTGCGCGCGGCGCTCGAGCTGGCGCTGCTGCTCGCGCCACTGGGTCAGATGCTGCTCGGCGGCAATCACCTTGTCCTGCAGTTGCGCGTGGCGCTCCTGGCTGTCGGCCAGCTGCATGTCCAGCTCTTCGAAGCGCCCGTCGGCCGTGGCGCGGCGCTCGTCCAGGTCGGCCAGCTGCGCCTGCACCTCGGCCAGGTCCGTCTCCAATTGGCGGCCGCGCTCTCGCGCCTGCTCGGCCTGCTGCGTCAGACGCAGCAGCTGCACATGCAGATCGTGTGCGCCCGTCTGCGCTTCGCCCGCCTCGCGCCGCGCCGACTGCAGGCGCAGGTTCGCGTCCTGGTAGCTGCCCTCGGCACGCACAAGCGTGGAGCGCGCCTCTTCGGCGATCAGGCTCTGCGCGCGCACCTCCTTTTCGAGGTGTTCGATCTCCTGCGCGCGCGCGAGCAGCCCCGACTGCTCGGAATCGGGCGCGAAGAAATCCACGCCATGACCGCTCACCGCATGGCCCTGCATCGTGTAGATCACTTCGCCCGCCTGGAGGCTCTCGCGGCGCGCAAGCGCATCATCGAGCGTGGGCGCCGTCAGGCACCCATGCAGCCAGTCGGCGAGCACCGCCTGAAGGCCTCTGTCTCCCACCTGGAGCAGATCGATCAGCCGGCCAGGGCCGCCCGCCAAAGGCGCCGCGGCGGGCGGCGCGCGGTAAAAGCTCAGGCGCGCGGGTGGCGCGCCGTGGCCGCCGCTGGCGGCAAAGCCGCGCACCATCTCCAGGCGGCCCACGGGCAGCGCCGCCAGACGCTCGCGCAGGGCGGCTTCCAGAGCGTTTTCCCAGCCCGGCTCGATGTGCAGGCGCGTCCACAGCCCCTGCAGACCGTCAAGCCCCTGTTCAGCCAGCCAGGGTGCAAGCTTGCCGCCCTGCTTGAGTTTTTCCTGCAGCTCCCTGAGCGCCGACAGGCGCGCACTCAAGTCCGCCAGGCGAGCACCCTCGCTGGCCACGGCCTGCTGGCGCGCACGCCGCTCTTCGTCCAGCCGGGGTACGTCTTCGAGCAGTTGCGCCAGGCGCGCGTCCGCTTCTTCGCCAGCCAGGACAGCGCCCTCGTGCGCCTCGCGCAGCTGGGCCAGGCGCGCCTCGTCGGGCGCGATGAGCGCGCCCTGGTCTGCCCGCAGGCGTTCAAGGCGCATCTCATGCTGGCGCATCTGCTCAGCCATGCTGCGCTGCTCGGCGGCCAGCACCTGAATCTGCTGCTGCACCTGCGTCACCAGTGCATGCTGCGCCTCGCTCTTGCCGCGTGCCTGGTGCAGCGCATCCTGCAGCTCGGGCAGCCGCGCTGCCTGTTCCTCGGCCTGGGCCGCGAGCAGCTCGGCCTGCTCCTCGGCGTCGCCCCCGGCGCCCGAGAGGCTCTGTAGCTCGGCCTCGGCCTCCTGCTTGCGCGCGGCCCACTCACCGATCTGCGTGGCCAGCTGGGTCAGGCGCTGCTCGACACGCGCGCGCCCTTGCACGACATAGCGAATCTCGGCTTCGAGCTTGCCAACCTCGGCCGTGGCTTCGTAGACTTTGCCCTGCGCCTGATTGACCGCATCGCCCGCGCCGTAGTGCGCCTGGCGGATGGTCTCGAGTTCGGCCTCGACGTGGCGCATCTCGGCCATGCGCGCCTGCAGGTCGTTGGCGGCCTGCAGGCCTTCGGTGCGCACCCGCTCCAAGTCAGCCGCGGCATCGCTGCGCTTGAAGAACCACAGCTGCTGCTGCGCGAGCTGCACCTGCTGCTGCAGATTGCGGTAGCGCGCGGCCACCTCTGCCTGCTTTTCGAGCCTGGCGAGGTTGCTGTTGAGCTCGCGCAGGATGTCGTCCACCCGCGTGAGGTTCTCGCACGTGTCGGCAAGGCGGTTTTCCGTCTCGCGCCGACGCTCCTTGTACTTGGAGACACCCGCCGCCTCCTCGAGGAACAGGCGCAGCTCCTCGGGGCGGCTTTCGATGATGCGGCCGATCGTCCCCTGACCGATGATGGCGTAGGCGCGCGGCCCCAGGCCCGTGCCGAGGAACACGTCGTGCACGTCGCGCCGGCGCACCGGCTGGTTGTTGATGTAGTAGCTGCTCGTGCCGTCGCGCGTGAGCACGCGCTTGACGGCGATCTCGGAAAACTGGTTCCACTGCCCGCCCGCGCGATGCAGCGCGTTGTCGAACGCCAGCTCCACGCTGGCGCGACTGGCGGGTTTGCGGTTCGTCGTGCCGTTGAAGATCACGTCCTGCATGCTCTCGCCGCGCAATTCGCTCGCGCGCGACTCGCCCAGCACCCAGCGCACCGCGTCCATGATGTTGGACTTGCCGCACCCGTTGGGCCCCACCACGCCGACGAGCTGGCCCGGCAGCTGGAACTGCGTGGGCTCGGCAAACGACTTGAAGCCGGAGAGTTTGATCGAGGTCAGGCGCACGGGAGGCGGTTCCAGGCGGTAGCAGCAGAGGCGAAAGCACCAATCATACCGATGCGCCAGCAGCCTCCGTGACCGAATGCATTCCCGCGAAAGGACCGGCCTGGAAAGCGCCGGCAGCTATCAATTCAGTGAATCTCGCCGCCGCTTCGCCCTCGCCCCTCACGAATCGTGGTCGAGCTGCGAGTTGCGCTCTGCCCGTTCGAGCACCAGCGCTTCGTAATCCTCCAGCGGCACGGGCCGGCTCAGCAGGTAGCCCTGCCACAGCTCGCACCCGTTGCGCTCGAGAAACACACGCTGCTCCTCGGTCTCCACCCCCTCGGCAACCACGTCCAGGCCCAGGCTCGCGCCCAGCGTGATGATGGTGCGCGCGATCGCCGCCTCGTTCGGGTCGGTGAGCACGTGGCGCACGAAGCTCTGGTCGATCTTGATCTCGTCGAGCGGCAGCCGCTTGAGGTAGGAGAGCGAGGAGTAGCCGGTGCCGAAATCATCAAGCGAAAAGCTCACGCCGTATTCCCTGAGCTGCACCATCTTCGCGATCGTGGCCTCGATGTCGTCGAGCAGCATGCTCTCGGTGAGTTCAATCTTGAGCGCGCGCGTGGGCGCGCCCGTGGTGGCCAGCAGCGCCAGCACCTGCGGTGCGAATTCGGCCTGGCGAAATTGAATCGCGCTCACGTTCACCGAAACCGCCAGCCTGCCGAGCACCGGATGCGTGCTCCAGCGGGTGAGCTGCTCGCACGCGCTGCGCATGACCCACTCGCCCAGCGGCAGGATCAGACCCGATTCTTCCGCCAGCGCGATGAACTGCGCGGGCGGCACCAGCCCTCGTTCCGGATGGTTCCAGCGCACGAGCACCTCGGCGCCCACGATGCGCCCCTGCTGCACCTTGGGCTGGTAGTACAGCTCGAACTGCCCGCCTTCCAGACCCGCGCGCATATCCGCTTCCAGCTGCGTGCGCAACGCAATGGCGGCCTGCATCGTCGGATCGAAGAAGCGCAGCGCGCCCCGCCCCGCGGCCTTGGCGGCATACATCGCCATGTCGGAGCGTTTGAGCAGCTCATCCACGCTCTCGCCTTCCCGGCCATAGAGCGCCACGCCCACGCTGAGCGAAGCGCGCAGCGGCTGCGACTGGCCGATCTTGTAAGGTTCGCCCACGGCCTCCAGCAGCTTGCAGGCCGCCGCTTCCACCTGCGCCGCGGCGTCCTGAGCTCCCGGCGCCAGGTCGGCGAGCACCACCACGAACACGTCTCCGCCGTGGCGCGCCACCGTGCTCCCGGCTGGCACGCGCGAACTCAGGCGCCTCGCCACCAGCGCCAGCAGCCGGTCGCCCATCTCGTGGCCATAGGTTTCATTGATGGTCTTGAACCGGTCCACGCCGAGCATGAGCACCGCGCCGCACAGCCCGGTGCGCGCGGCCTGCAGCAGCGACAGGTGCAGGCGCTCCTGCAGCACGCGGCGGTTGGCCAAGCCCGTGAGCACGTCGGTGTGCGCCAGGTAGGCAATCTCCTGCTCGGCCTGCTTGCGCTGGCTTTCATCGACCAGCACCACAATGTGACCCGTGCCCAGCGCCATGCCCGAGAGCTCCACCTCGCGGCGCACGCCGCTCTTGGAGGTGATCAGGAATTCCACCGGACGGATCGCGCCGTCCACCTCCAGCTCGGCGGCCTCACGCGCGGCATGCCAGGCCGCCTGGGCCTCCAGGCGCGCGTGCTCGTCGGGCGCGACACGGCGCCACCAGTCCTGGGCCTCGGTGGTGTCGCTCATGCCATAGCCGCAGATCTGGACCCAGCGATCGTTGACGAACAGAATATGGCCCTCGTCCACCTGCGCCACGCCCACCGGCATGTGGTTGAAGATGTCGCGGTAGCGCTCTTCGCTGCTCGCCAGTGCCAGCTCCACGCGCTTGCGCGCGCTGATGTCCTGCACCACCACGAGGTGCGACGGCGGCTCGTCGCCGAGGGTCGTCATGAGCGTCGCCGACAGGTCCACCCAGACGAGGGTGCCGTCCTTGCGCCGGTAGCGCTTCTCCAGGCGCCTTTCACCGGCCTGCTGATTGCGCAAATCGCTGAAGGCGTCCCAGCTCTGCTGAATGTCCTCGGCCACGGTGTAGTCGGCAAAGCGCATCTGCTTGAGCTCGGGTTCTTCATAGCCGAGCAGGCCACAGAAGTGCTGGTTGGCCCGCACCACCATGCCGGAGGCCGAATCCAGCTGCACGATGCCCACGGCCGCCTGGTTGAACACCGCCTGAAAACGCCGTTCGCTGCGCCGCTGGCGTGCCAGGGCAAGGTCGGCATGGCGCTGGGCCTGAAGCCAGCGCTGCAAAAGCAGCGCCACCAGCGCCGCGAGCAGCGCCGTGACGAGCAGGCCCGTGCCCAGGACCGTCATCGGCCGTGAACGCTCCACCTCCGAGAGCAGTTCGGGCTGAGGCATGAAGCGCATCTGCCAGCGCCGGCCACCCACGGGCACATCGATCGAGCGGCCCTCCACGGCGCTCCATGGCGTATCGCCCGAGGCCGCCAACGCGCGCTGGGTCACCGGGGCAGAGGCCGCCGTCAGACCCATGTCGACCAGCTGCATCGACAGCCCCGCCATGTCGCTGCCCGTCTGCAAGATCTTCACCAGGCGCGGCACATTGACCATGAGGTCCAGCGTGCCCAGAAAGCCCTGCTCCATGCCGCCTTCGCGAGTGTGGTCGAACACCGGCAGGCTCAGCGTCATGCCGGCCTCCTGGTACTGCGCGAAGGGGGCGGATGCCGTCAGCTGCCCGGTGCGGCGCGCGCGCGAGAACGCCTCCAGCGCCACGGGCTGAGAATGCAGCTCCAGCCCCAGCCGGTCTTCGTTGCCCGCCACCGGCCAGCTGTAATCGACGACGAAATATTCCTGCAGTGTCTGCGCGGGGTGCACCTTGAACCCGACGGGCGCCTTGCCGCTCAGATGGGACTGGCCCAGCGCCAGTGCCTCGAAACCGGCGCGTTCCTGCGCGGGAACGAGCCGCACGAAATCGATGTGCTGCACGCTCGGGTGCGTGCGCGTGACATCGAGCTGCCCCACGGCCCACTCGAAATCACGGCGGCTGAGTTGCGGCTGTACGCTCAGCAGATTGCGCAGGCCCGATAGCAGATCCACCAGCAGATCGACGTGTTGTTGCAGCGCAACCGCCACGCCCTGGGTCTTGGTCTGGAAGCGCTCGTGCGCCAGATCCTGCGTCAGCCGCTGCTGGTAGCTCCACAGGCCGTAGCTGGCCAGCAACCCCAGCACGCACACGACCAGCGCGGGCAACCAGTGCCAAAGAGGGCGGCGCAGGAAGGGGGGAATGTGCACGCAGCGGATTTCCAACTGGAAAATCAAACGCGCAGCATAACGGAAATTGAAGCGTGTTCAAAACACCGTGCCCGGTGGCCGCGGCGCGTGCCGCCTGTCACGGATTCAGGCGCGCGGCCTCGATCTGCCCCGCTTCTTTCAGAAACGCCCACACGGCCTGGATGCGCGCCTGGTGCTTGCCCTCGGCCGGCATGCTCATCCAGAAGGTGCGGGTGAAGCGCGCCTGCCGCGGCAGCACGCGCGCGAGCGTGGGGTCCTTGTCGGCGAGGAAGGCGGGCAGCACCGCCAGCCCCGCGCCCGCGCGCACCGCCTGGTACTGCGCCATGATGCTGGTGGAGCGCAGCGTGAAGCGCTCGGGCGGAAAGACATCTTCGAGGAACTGCAGCTCCTTGGAAAACAGCAGGTCGTCCACGTAGTTGACGAACTCATGCTCGCGCAAATCCTCCTTGCGGGTGATGAGCGCATGGCGCGCCAGGTATTCACGCTGGCCGTAGAGCATCAGCGTGTAGTCCGTCAGGCGCGTGACGATGACCGAGCCGCGCTGTGGGCGCTCCAGCGAGATCACGATGTCCGCCTCGCGCCTGGACAGGTGCAGCATGCGGGGCACCGCAAGCAGGTCGATCGACAGGTGCGGGTGCTTTTGCGTCAGAAGCGCCAGGTGCGGCGCGAGGATCAGCGTGCCAAAGCCCTCCGTCGCGCCCACGCGCACCAGGCCCGCCGGGCCGCTGCTGCCGGCATCGAGCGCCGCCACGCGCTCCACGCCGAGCACGGCGGTCTCCATCGCCTCCACCGAGGGCAGGAGCTGCCGGCCGGCCTCGGTCAGGCGGTGGCCCGCCGCCTCGCGCACGAACAGCGGCGAGCCGATGCGCTTTTCCAGCTGCTGGATGCGCCGCGCCACCGTGGTGTGCTCCACCCCGGTGCGGCGCGCGGCGGCCGCCAGCGTGCCGGTGCGCGCCAGCTCCAGGAAGTAACGCAAATTGTCCCAATCGAGTGTGGAAGGCTTCTTCATGTGCAAATTTGCAAAGCCAAGGTGCGCTATTGTCTATTGCATATTCAATTTTGCACAACTACCATGGATGCGCTTTCCCGTTCACCTTTCTTTGTCAAGGAGACAAGCGCCATGGACGCATCCACCTCGCAGGGCGTGCTCGCCCCCACCGTCAAGCTGCTCATCGGCGGCAAATTCGTCGAATCCAAGACCACGCAGTGGCACGAGGTCATCAACCCCGCCACGCAGCAGGTGCTGGCGCGCGTGCCCGAAACCACGCCCGAGGAAATCAACGCCGCCGTGGCCAGCGCCAAGGCCGCGTTCAAGACCTGGCGCAAGACCTCGCTGATGGCACGCGGGCGCATCTTCCTCAAGTACCAGGAGTTGATCCGCGCGCACATGAAGGAGCTCGCCGCCATCCTCACCGCCGAGCAGGGCAAGACGCTGCCGGACGCCGAGGGCGATGTGTTCCGTGGCCTCGAAATCGTAGAGCACGCGGCCAGCATCGGCACGCTGCAGCTGGGCGAAGTGGGCAACAACATCGCCCACGGCGTCGACACCTTCACGATGCTGCAGCCTCTCGGGGTGTGCGCGGGCATCACGCCGTTCAACTTCCCGGCCATGATTCCGCTGTGGATGTTCCCGATGGCGATCGCCTGCGGCAACACCTTCATCTTGAAGCCCTCGCAGCAAGACCCGATGGTGACCATGCGCCTCGTGGAACTGGCGATGGAAGCGGGTGTGCCCGCGGGCGTGCTCAACGTCATCCACGGCACGGCGGACGCGGTCAACGCGATCTGCGACCACCCGGACATCAAGGCCATCTCCTTCGTCGGCTCGACCAAGGTGGGCACGCACGTTTACCACCGTGCCAGCCTCGCGGGCAAGCGCGTGCAGTGCATGATGGGCGCGAAGAACCACGCCATCGTCATGCCCGATGCGAACAAGGAGCAGGCGCTCAACGCTCTGATCGGCGCCTCCTTCGGCGCGGCCGGCCAGCGCTGCATGGCGATTTCGGTGATGGTGCTCGTGGGTGAGGCGCAGAAGTGGGTGCCGGACATCGTCGCCAAGGCCAAGGCGCTCAAGGTCAACGTCGGCACCGCCGACGGCACGGATCTGGGCCCGCTGATCACCTGCGCCGCGCGCGACCGCGTCGAGGGCCTGATCGAGCAAGGCATCAAGGAAGGCGCGAAGCTGGAACTCGACGGCCGCAAGCCCACGGTCAAGGGCTACGAAAAGGGCAATTTCGTTGGTCCGACCATCTTCAACAACGTCAAGCCCGGCATGAGCATCTACGACCAGGAGGTCTTTGGCCCGGTGCTGTGCATCGTGCCCGCCGACAACCTGGACGAGGCCATCGAGTTCATCAATGCCAACCCCAATGGCAACGGCACCGCCATCTTCACGCGCTCGGGCGCGGCGGCGCGCCGCTTCAAGGAAGACATCGACGTCGGCCAGGTGGGCGTGAACCTGCCCGTGCCGGTGCCCGTCTCGCTGTTCTCCTTCACCGGTAGCCGCGGCTCCAAGCTCGGCGACCTCGGCCCCTATGGCAAGCAGGTCGTGCTGTTCTACACCCAGACCAAGACCGTCACCGAGCGCTGGTTCGACGAGGAAGAACACCACGCGATGAACACGACGATCAGCCTGAAGTAAGCCGCTTTACTCCTTCCCTCACTGGGGAAAGGCCGGGATGGGGGCCAGGCGCAAATGCATCGAAAGCGCAACCTCATCGCGGCCCTCCTCCTGAGAGCTTGGGAGTAAAAACCGGCTCCAGCGCTTGCTGGGCAAGCGCGAGCAGCTCACAAATCAAGAGGAGACGGCTGCCCATGGATTTTGAACTCAGCGACGACCAGCGCGCCTATGCCGAGAGCGCGCGCCAGTTCGCGCAAAGCGAATTCGCCCCGCACGCCGCCCGATGGGACGAAGAGGCCATCTTCCCGCGCGAGGCGATCGCCAAGGCCGGTGAGCTGGGTTTTTGCGGCCTGTACGCGCCCGAGAACGCCGGGGGCCTGGCGCTCACCCGGCTCGACACCACGCTGGTGTTCGAGGAACTCGCGGCCGTCGACCCCTCGACCACGGCCTTCATCTCCATCCACAACATGGCCACCTGGATGCTCGGCACCTGGGCCACGGACGAGGTGCGCACCGAATGGGGGCCGCAACTCACCAGCGGGCAGAAACTGGCGAGCTACTGCCTGACCGAGCCCGGCAGCGGCTCGGACGCGGCCAGCATCAAGACGCGCGCCGAGCTGCGAGGTGACGAATACGTCATCAACGGCGGCAAGGCCTTCATCAGCGGCGCGGGCTCGACCGACGTGCTGGTGCTCATGGCGCGCACGGGCGACGCAGGCGCGGGCGGCATCAGCGCCTTTGCCGTGCCCGCACACTTGAGCGGCATCAGCTACGGCAAGAAGGAACACAAGATGGGCTGGAACAGTCAGCCCACGCGCACCATCAGCTTCGACAACGTGCGCCTGCCCGCGAGCCACCGGCTCGGCCGCGAGGGCGAGGGCTTCAAGATCGCGATGAAGGGCCTGGACGGCGGGCGCATCAACATCGCCACCTGCTCGGTCGGCGCGGCGCAGGGCGCGCTCGCGCACGCGCAGCGCTACATCCAGGAGCGCAAGCAGTTCGGCAAGCCGCTCGCGGGCTTTCAGGCGCTGCAGTTCAAGCTCGCCGACATGGCGACCGACCTCGTCGCCGCGCGCCAGATGGTGCGCCTGGCGGCCACCAAGCTCGACGCCGGTGCGGTTGATGCCACGACCTACTGCGCCATGGCCAAGCGCTTTGCCACCGATGCGTGCTTCAACGTCATCAACGAGGCGCTGCAACTGCACGGCGGCTACGGCTACCTGCGCGACTTTCCGCTCGAGCGCCTGCTGCGCGACGCGCGCGTGCACCAGATCCTGGAAGGCACGAACGAAATCATGCGCGTGATCGTCGGGCGGCGCATGCTCGACGGCGACGCGCCGGACGCCATCCGCTAGGCCACCCGCCACATGCCCGCTCTGCCCATCAGCCCCGAAGCACTGCACCTGATCGCCGCTGTGCAGGACGCACTGGCCGAGCGCCTGGGCACGCAGGCCACGGTGCAGGAGCGCACGCTCTTCGGCTGCCATGCCTTCATGGTGGACGGCAAGCTGTGTCTGGGCGTCAAGGGCGACGAACTGCTCGTGCGCCTGCCGCCCGCGCTGCACGACGCCGTGGCCGAAACCCCCGGCCTGCGCGAACTGGACCCGCGCGGCGGCATGCCCGGTTACTTCTGGGTCGAGCCCGCGGGCTACGCCACCCGGGCGCAGTGGCTGCACTGGGTTGACGCCGCGCTGGCGTACAACCCGCAGGCCCGCGCCACGCCGCGCCGTCGCAGAAAGGCCGTCGTGTGATTTCAAGTCTTTTTGGCCTCTATCGCCCAACCAGCAAGCGCAACCAGCTAGCAAAGCAATAGTTCACCCCCCCACTCACTTCAGGAGACACACATGCAAATCGCCTTCATCGGCCTGGGCCACATGGGCGGCCCCATGGCCATCAACCTGCACAAGGCCGGACACAAGGTCCAGGCGTTCGACCTCGTCCCCGCCGCGTGCGAAGCCGCCAAGGCCGCGGGCGTCTCGATCGCTGACAGCAGCGAGGCCGCCGTGAAGGGCGCCGAGGTCGTCATCAGCATGCTGCCCGCGAGCCACCATGTGGACGGCCTGTACCTGGGCCGTGACGGCCAGGGCGGGCTGCTCGCGCACATCGCCAAGGGCACGCTGGTGATCGACAGCTCGACGATCGCCGCGGCCACCAGCCAGAAAGTAGCCAAGGCCGCGCAGGCGGCGGGCCTGGCGTTCATCGACGCGCCGGTCTCGGGCGGCGTGGGCGGCGCGGTCGCGGGCACGCTCACCTTCATGGTCGGCGGCACCGATGCCGACCTGGCGCGCGCGCGCCCGGTGCTGGAAAAAATGGGCGCCAACATCTTTCACGCGGGCGCCGTGGGCGCGGGCCAGACCGCCAAGATCTGCAACAACATGCTGCTGGGCATCCTGATGATCGGCACCTCCGAGGCCATCGCGCTGGGCGTGGCCAACGGGCTCGACCCCAAGGTGCTCTCCGAGATCATGCGCCGCAGCTCGGGCGGCAACTGGGCACTCGAAAAGTACAACCCCTACCCCGGCGTGCACGAAAACGCCCCGGCCAGCAAGGGCTACGCGGGCGGCTTCGGCACCGACCTGATGCTCAAGGACCTGGGCCTGGCGCAAGAGGCTGCCACGGCCGTGCGCGCCGCCACGCCGCTCGGGGGCCTGGCGCGCGCGCTGTACGCCGCGCACAGCCTGGCAGGGCATGGGCCGCAAGACTTTTCCAGCGTGATCAAGCTGGTGCAGAAGAAGCCGTAAGACGCGTCCCTTCTCTCGACGACACGCGGGCGCCGGGGTGGTTCACCTCGGCGCCCGCTGCGCTCAGGGCCGGCGCTGCGCACTCACGCGCCCGGCGGCCCATCACCCCGGCGGCGCGGGCAGCCACGGCCCGAGCGCCTCCTGCGCAAACGCCGGCCAGTGCCGGTTGGCCATCGGGTTCGCCGGACTCGGATGCAGCAGGTAGCGCACCGGCAGCGCATCGCCCACCACCGATTGCACGCGCGCCTGCGCGTAGCGTCCCAGCGCGACGACGGCCTGCGGATCGAGCCGCTCGATCACCCGCGCGAGCGCCGCGTCGCACGGCGCTTGCATCTGCCGCTGCTCTTGGGCGCTGAGCGCCGAAGGGATCAGGTTGTGCCCGTCGCCCAGAAACAGCAGCGGGCAGTAGTTCCAGGTGAAGAAACACTCGAAGAAGCGCTCTGGCGTGCCCACGCGCTCGGCCGCCCAGCCCCACAGGCGCTTGCCGCTGCCCTCGTCACGCGTGCACGCCATGCCGAGGATGGGGTATTTCGGGTGCTGCTCGGGAAGCGGGCGGCCGAGCTTCATGTCGATGTGAAACCACTCGCGCACCGCACTCACGTTGCCGAACGGCACGCCGGTCTGCGCCATGCCCCAGGGGCCGGGATTCATGCCCACGAGCAGCACGCGGCCCTGCCCCGCGCCAAAGCGTTCAAGGAACTGGCGGTAGCCATCCCAGGCATAGCGCAGCGGGTTGTAGACGTGGCTCGGGGTGCGCCAGGCGAGCGCATCGAGTTCGCGCGCCAGATCGCCCGCGACCTGGCCGAGTGAGGAAACAGCCGTCATGCCGCGATCGTAGCTACCACGCGCCCCGGTGCTCGGGCACGCGCGCGACCACGGGCAGCAGCGCCAGCGAGAGCAGCGCCAGCAACGCGTAGCTCATGGCCAGCACCTGCGCCGCATCCGTCCCCATGGCCATGGCCGACGTGAGAACGGCCAGCACGATGATCACGCCCAGCTCCTGCGCCGTGGCGCGCAGCGCCGACATCGTGGCCGCGCGATCGGGCACGAGCTGCAACGCGGCGTTGCGGCTTGCGGGCCCCATCACGCCACCGCTCGCGCCCATGAAGACCGAGGCCAGCGCCAGCCACGCCCAGGGCGAGAGCCCCAGGCGCGGCTCCAGCGCCAGCAGCAGCGCGCCCAGGCCCGCGAGCACGCCGCCGACGTAAAACGGCCAGCGGTAACCGCTCCAGCGCAGCGCCCAGGCCGCAAGCGGCCCGAGGATGAAGGCCACCACGCCCTGCGCGACGAGCAGCGTGGCGGCATCGAGCGCCGACAGCCCGTAGCGCGTGGCGGCGTACAGCGGCACCAGCGTCACCGCACCCGAGATCACGCCGCCATAGGTCGCATTGAGAAAATTGGTGGCCGCGAAGCCCGGGCCGTGAATCAGGCGCGGCGGCAGAAAAGGCTCGGCCACGCGGGCGATGTGGCGAAAAAACGCCCAGCCGGCCAGCAACGCCAGCCCCAGCGGCGCCAGAAACGGCCACGAGAGCACCCGCACCCCAGTATTGCCCAGCACGCTCGCCGCCAACATGCCTGCGATGACCGCCACGCCCAGTAGCAGCATGCCTGGCACGTCCATGCGCCGGCGCGAGCACTCCTCGGCGCGATCGGGCGGGATCAGCCACAGGCCCAGCAACGCCATTGCCAGGCCGATGGGCACGTTGACGAAGAACACATCGCGCCAGCTCGCATAGGTGACGAACAGCCCGCCGAAAACCGGCCCGATCAGCGCGCCCACCGAAAACACCGCGCCGAACAGGCCGAGCACGCGGTCGCGGCTGGCGCCGAACCAGGCCACGACGATGCCCGTGGCCGCAGGCGTGAGCCCCGCGCCGCCTATGGCCTGCAGCGCGCGGAAGAACACCAGCAGCGCCACGTGCTGCGCCAGCGCGCAGGCCAGCGACGCCAGCGCGAACGCCAGCGTGGAGGCGATGAACACGCGCCGATGGCCGAAGCGCTCGGCCAACCGCCCGCTCACGGGCAGCATGACGACGTAGCCGAACCAGTAGGCGGTGATGGTCCAGCCGGTCCAGTTGATCGGCGCATCGAGGTCGCTGGCAAGCGCGTGCAGCGCGGTCGCGACGATGGTCGCGTCGATCGACATCATCATCAGCGCGCAGGCGATGACGATGAAGATGAGCACGCGCCGGTCGCGCGGGAGCCCTCGCGGCCCATCGCCCTCGGCCTGCGGCTGCGACGGCACGCGATCAGGCACGAAGCGATCCTCCCCGCCACCCATCCATGACCGTCGCGCGTGTGCAGGCCTGCATGGACCCATTGTCCACGCCCTTTCGTACGGCTGCAGCGCAGCTTCTACACTTCGCCCCCATGAAAATCTTGCTGCTGCCCCGGGGTCTGCGATGGGCGCTCGCCTGCGCGGCGCTGCTGCCCTTCACTCGGCCGGGCCTGGCACAGCGGGATGGCGCGAGCGCGCAGGGCGTGCCCCTGAGCTACGAGCAATCGGCGCTGATGCTCGGCGAGCGCTCGGACGCACTCACCGGTGCAAGCCTCGGCGTGCAGGCCGCGCGCCGGCAGGCCGAGGCGCTGCAGGCGCTGGCCATGCCGCGCATCAACCTGGACGTGCAGGCGCTGCGCTACCAGAAGACGGTGACGGTCTCGCTCGATGCCCTGCGCGAGCGTGCGCAGGGCGCGGCGGGCAACGTGCTCGGCGGCATCGCGGCGCAAGGCGTGCCGGGCGTGGACAGCGGCGCGGTCGGCCAGGTCATCGACCAGGTGCAGGCGGCTCTGCCCACGATGTTCCGGCCCATCCCATCCGAGATCAGCGCCAGCGCGCGCCAGAGCCTGCTGCACCCCACGCTCTCGACCATCGTGCCGCTGTACACCGGCGGCGCCATCACCGCCGCCAAGGCGGCGGGGCGCTCGGGCGTGGACGTCGCCGAGGCGGCGGGCGACGGTGTGCGCGAGGCGCAGCGCTTTGCCCTGGCCAAGGCCTATTTCGCGCAGGTGCTGGCCGAGCAGGTGCTGGCCGTCTCGCGCGAGACGCTGGCCGGTTTTGAAGAACACCTGGGCAACGCACGCAAGATGCAGGCACAGGGCCAGCTCAGCGAGGCGCGCGTGCTGCAGGTGGTCGTGGCGCGCGACAGCGCCGAGCGCACCGTGCAGCGCTCGCAAGGCCAATACGCCGCCGCGGTGCAGACACTGGAGCAGCTGCTGCGCAGCGAGCAGCCGGTGGCGCCCACCAACACGCTCTTCGTGCTGAGCCACCCCCTGCCGCCGGTGCAGGACTATCTGGGCGCAGCCGAGGCGCAGCACCCTGCGCTGCGCCAGGCCCGCGCCGCGCACGAGACGGCGCGCCACGGCACGGAACTGGCGCAGGCTGCGAAAAAGCCCACGGTCTTCGCCTTCGGCAGCATCAACCTCAACCGCCGCCACGAACTGCTGACCGAGCCCGACTGGATCATCGGCGTGGGCATGCGCTACACGCTCTGGCCGCAGGTGGACCGCGCCAGCAACGAAGCGGCCGCGCAGGCGAGGGAAGAAGCCGCTGAGGCCGCCACGCGCGAGACCTGGATGCAGATCCAGACCGGCATCCACCAGAGCTGGCAGATGACCGAGGCGGCGCGGCGCGAATTCCTGTCGCTCGCATCCAGCATTCGCTCGGCGCAGGAATCGCTGCGCGTGCAGGAGATTTCGTTTCGCGAGGGCGTGGGCACGATGAGCGAGCTGATCGACGCGCGCAACGCGCTGGCCCAGGCGCTCACCGAGCGCGCGAGCGCGGCCTACAAATACGATCTGTCGCTCGCCTCGCTGCTGCTCGCCAGCGGCCAGGGCGAGCAGTTCCAGGACTATCTGCTGCGTGCCGACGAGCACGTGACCAAGCCATGAGCCCAAGCCCCCTGCCCCCGACATCGCGGCGCATCCTGCGCGCCGTGGCCGCGTTCTTCGTCCTGTTTGCATTCGCCGCCTTCATCGCCTGGGGCCTGAAGCAGGCCACGCGGCCCGTGCCCCAGCAGATTCAGGGCATGGTGGACACTCAGCAGATCAACGCCGCCACGCGCATGACGGGGCGTGTGCTGGAGGTGCTGGTGCACGAGGGTGAATCCGTGCAGGCCGGGCAGTTGCTCGCCCGGCTGGTGAACCCCGAAATCGCCGCACAGGAAGACCAGGCGCTGGCCTCGCTCGCAAGTGCCCAGGCGCTGCGCGAACGCACCGACGCGGGTGCGCGCCACCAGGACATCGCCTCGCTCAAAGCGACGTGGCAGAGCGCGCAGGCACAGGCAGATCTCGCCGCCGTGACGGCGCGGCGCATGCGCAATCTGTTTGACCAGCAGGTCATCTCCGAACAGCGGCGCGACGATGCCGTGGCCGCACAAAAGGCCAGCGAAGAGGCGGCGCGCGCGGCGCAGCTGCAGTACCTCAAGGCACTGGAAGGCACGCGCGCCGAAGACAGGAAAGTCGCAGCCAGCCAGGTCGAGGGCGCGCAGGCACGCGTGCGCGGCGCCCGCTCGATCAGCGCGGAGCTTGAGCTGCTGGCCCCCGCGACGGGCGAGGTGGACAAGGTCTTTGCCCACCCCGGCGAGATCGTGCTGCCGGGCGTGCCCGCGATCACGCTGGTGGACCTCTCCAAACTGTGGGTGGCCTTCAACGTGCGCGAAGACCAGTACGGGGCGCTGGCCGTGGGCAAGGCACTCAAGGGCAGCATTCCGGCACTCAAGCTGGACAACGTGGCCTTCAAGGTGAGCCACATCCGCGCCCAGGGCGACTTCGCCACCTGGCGCGCCACGCGCCAGTCGAGCGGCTACGACGTCAAGAGCTTCGAGGTGCGCGCGCTGCCGCTGCAGCCCATCGAGGGCCTGCGCCCCGGCATGAGCGTGCTGTTCGCGTGGCCACAGGATTGAGCTTCCCTCGCGCTTTCGCCGCATCGCTGCGCCGCGAGCTCGCGCTATTGGCGCGTAGCCGTTGGGATCTCTTTCTGCTCGTCGGCCTGCCGCTCGTTGCCGTTGTCACGCTGGCGCTGATGTTTCGCCCCGGCAGCTTCAACCAGGTGCCGATCGCGGTGGTCGATGCCGATCACTCGGCGCTCAGCCGCGCCCTCGTGCGCGCGCTGCAGGCCACGCCCAAGCTGCAGGTCACCGCCAGCCCCGTGGCACTGCCCGAGGCGATGGCGCTGATGCGCGCGGACCGGGCCTACGCCGTGGTCTACCTGCCGCCGGGCCTTGAAGACCACAAAGCGCGGCGCGAGGACGATGCCGTCATCGTCTACTTCAACGCGGCGTTCCAGACCGTTGCCTCGCAGGCGGCCGATGCCGCACAGGCCGCCGTGCAGCAGGCGCTGGCGCCGCCCCGGCTCCAGGAGCTGGCGCACCTCATCGGTTTTCATCCGCCCAAGGTGCAGGTCAGCATCATCGGCAACCCGCAGGCGAGCTTCGAGCTGTTTCTCGAAACCCTCGCCACGCCGCTGGTGCTGGCGATGCTGCTGGGCTGTGCGGCGGTGTATGCGGTGGGACGCGAATGGGCGGACGGCACGCTGGCCACATGGCTGCAGGCCAGCGGCAGACGCACCTTCGCGGCGCTGCTGGGCAAGCTGCTGCCCTACGTGCTGGTGTTCTGGCTCTGGGGCGTGGCCTTCACCCTGTACCTGGCAGGCATGCGCGACTGGCACGTGGCAGGGCCGCTGGGCTACCTGCTGCTGGTGCAGTTCATCTTCTACGCGGGCGTGGGCGCGCTCTCGGCCATGCTGGTCGCACTGCTCAAGGATCTGGACACCGCCCTGTCGGTCTCGGCCTTTTACCTTGGCTCGGGCCTGTCGTTCGCCGGGGCCACGCTCACGCTCAACGGCAGCCCGCTCTTCGTGCGCGCCTGGTCGGCCGTGCTGCCGAGCACGAGCTACGTGCAGATCCAGGAGCAGCAATGGGTGATGGGCTCGCCGCTGGCCAGCAGCGCGGTGCCGCTGGCCATCCTCCTCGCCTTCGTCGCTGTGCCCATGGCGGTGGCGGTCTGGGGGCTCGCCCGCCTGGCCCGCACCGGCGCCCGTCCGATGCCGCTGCGGGCCGCGCCCACGCCCGAGCGCTGGCTGGGCGCCCTTGCGCAGACGCTGCACACCGTGGCCATCAACCGCCCCATCGTGCTCACGGCCGTGGCGGCCGTGGTGCTCTACGGCTTCTACTACCCCTCGGCCTATTCCATCCAGACGGTGGTGAAAATTCCCGTGGCCGTGGTCGACCTCGACCACTCGCCGCTCAGCCGCAGCCTGCTCAGGCACCTGGACGCCACGCGCGTGGTGCGCGTCGCCACGCAGGCGGATTCCATCGCCGAGGCGCAGCAGCTGCTCCGGGCCGACGCGGTCGATGGCGTGATCGTCGTCGCCAGCGGCCTGCAGGCGAGCGTGCTCAAGGGCCAGCCCGGCGGCGTGAGCGTGGACATCAAGGGTGCCTATCTGGTGCGCGCGCGCTTCGTCGGCGAGGCGCTGCGCGGCGCCATCGGCGGCGCGATGCAGGACATCGTCCGCCCCATCGCCTCCATCGCCCACGTGGGAAGAATCACGGTGCACCAGCGCGCGCTCTTCAACCCCGACAACGGCTACGGCAGCTACGTCGTGCCCGGCGTGGCCTCCGTCATCCTGCAGGCCACGCTGCTCTTCGCGGTGGCGATGTTCATGGGCCTGAAGCGCGAGTGCGGTCCCTGGCGCATGTCGCACCGCGCCTTTCTCGGCACCTGGAGCGCGTTCACGCTGCTGGGCAGCCTGATGAGCGGGTTCTTTTTCGGCTTCATCTTCTGGTACCAGGACTACCCGCGCGGCGGCAACTTCTGGGGGCTGCTCTTGTGCGTGCCGCTGTTCGCTGCCAGTGTCTCTGCGCTGGGCCTGCTCGTGGGCTCGCTCTTCGAGCGCCACGAGCGCAGCATGCAGATCCTGGCGGGCACCTCGATCCCGGTGTTCTTCCTCTCGGGGCTGTCGTGGCCGTTTCTGGCGATGCCGCCGCTGATGGTGGCGCTGGCCCAGCTCATACCCTCGACCACGGCGGTGCTGATGTTCGTGCAGCTCAACGCCATGGGCGCGTCGCTGGCCGAAATCGCCCCCAAAGTCACGACTCTCGCGCTGATCGCGCTGCTGTACGGCGCCGCCGCCTGGCTGCGCCTGACGAGGGCGTCCGAGCAGCCAGCAACCGCACCCGCCTGACGGCCTTGCACGCGGTGCCGACGAGTCGCCGGGCACACTGATAAGCTAGTTGGCTACTTTCCAAACGAAGTCTCACGGGGGCTGTCGCATGACGCAATTGAACGAAACCCACGACCCCGAGCTGCGCAGCTGGGTCACCTCCGCCCACGCCACGGGCACGGATTTTCCGATCCAGAACCTGCCCTTCGCCATCTTCCGCCGCAAGGGCAGCGCCGAGCCGCTGCGTGGCGGCGTGGCGATCGGCGATCAGATCGTGGACCTGGCGGAACTGGCCCAGGCCCGGCCCTTCAGCGGCCGCGCCGCCGAGGCGCTGGCCGCAGGCAGCCAGGGCACGCTCAACGCGCTGATGGCGCTCGGCCCCGCGCACTGGAGCGCGCTGCGCCTGGCGCTCTCGCGCGCGCTGCGGGCAGGCGCACACGAGCAGGCCACGGTGCAGGTCTGCCTGGCGCCGCAGGCACAGGTGGAGTACGCGCTGCCCGCGCGCATTGGCGACTACACCGACTTCTATACCTCAATCTACCACGCGACCAACGTCGGGCGCCTCTTCCGACCCGACAACCCTCTGATGCCCAATTACAAGTGGGTGCCGATCGGCTACCACGGCCGCGCATCGAGCGTGATGGTCTCGGGTCAGAACTTCGCCCGCCCCTGCGGCCAGCTCAAGGCGCCCGACGCCGCCGCGCCGGTGCTGGGCGCGAGCCGGCGCCTCGATATCGAGCTGGAGCTGGGCGTGTTCATCGGCCAGGCCAACGCGCTGGGCGAGCCGGTACCCATGGCCGAGGCCGAGGACCATGTGTTCGGCATCTGCCTGCTCAACGACTGGTCGGCGCGCGACATTCAGGGCTGGGAATACCAGCCGCTCGGTCCGTTTCTGTCGAAGAATTTCGCCACCACGATCTCGCCCTGGATCGTGACGCTGGAGGCGCTCGCGCCCTACCGCACGGCGTTCGAGCGCCCGGCGGGCGACCCGGCGCCACTGCCCTACCTGGACAGCGCGCGCAACCAGAGCGCGGGGGCCTTCGACATCCAGCTCTCCGTCGGCCTGCAGACACCCAGGATGCGCGCGCAGGACGCTGCAGCCGAAGCCACGATCTGCCGCACCAGCTACCGCCACGCCTACTGGACCGTGGCGCAGATGGTCACGCACCACAGTGTCAACGGCTGCAACCTGCAGCCCGGCGACCTGCTGGGCACGGGCACGCTCTCCGGCCCCACGATCGATCAGGCGGGCGCGCTGCTGGAGCTGACCATGGGCGGCAAGCACCCGATCCAGCTGCCGGGCGGCGAGGCGCGCACCTTCCTGGAAGACGGCGACGCGGTGGTACTGCGTGGCTGGTGCGAGAAGGCCGGCCACGCGCGCATCGGCTTTGGCGAATGCCGCGGCCAGGTGCTGCCCGCGCGCACGCTCTGAATGAAGGCGTGGCCATGAAGCTCTACAACTACTACCGCAGCGGCACCTCGCACCGCACGCGCATCGCGCTCGAACTCAAGGGCGTGCAGGCCGAATACGTGGCCGTCGATCTGCTGCACGAGGCCCACCTGCACGGCACTTTTCACGAGGTGAACCCGCAGGCCCTCGTGCCCGCGCTGGTGCTGGACGATGGCACGGTGCTCACGCAGTCGCCCGCCATCATCGAATGGCTGGAGGAAACCCACCCCACGCCACCGCTGCTGCCCGCCGACCCGCAGGCCCGCGCGCACGTGCGGGCGCTGGCCGCAATCGTCGGCTGCGACATCCACCCGATCAACAACCGGCGCATCCTGCAGTACCTCCAGCATCAGTTCGGCGCCGACAGGACGGCGATCGACCGCTGGTGCGGTGAGTGGATCAGCTCGGGCTTTGACGCCTACGAGCAGTTTCTCGCCCGGGACACGGCGCGCGGCGACTTCAGCTTCGGCGGCCAGCCCGGCCTGGCCGACTGCTACCTGATCCCACAGGTCGCCAGCGCCCGGCGCTTTCACGTGGACCTGAGCCGCTGGCCGCTGATCAGCGCGTTGGACGCGGCCTGCGGGCAACTACCCGCGTTTGAGCGCGCCGCGCCGTCCAACCAGCCGGACGCGCCCCGAAGCTGAATCGCGCGGGGCCTGAGACAATCGGCGCATGGTCGATCAAGCCCCCACCACCGCCATCCTGCTGTGCAACCTCGGCACGCCCGAGGCGCCCACCACGCCCGCGCTGCGCCGCTATCTCGCCGAGTTCCTGAGCGACCGGCGCGTGGTCGAAATCCCGCGCGCGCTGTGGTGGCCCATCCTGCACGGCATCATCCTGCGCACGCGCCCGGCCAAGTCGGCGGCCAAGTACCGCACCATCTGGACCAAGGAAGGCTCGCCGCTGCTCCTCTGGACGCAGAAACAGGCGCTGATGCTGCGCGGCTGGCTCGGGCAGGCGGGTCTGGCTGTGCCAGTGCTGCCCGCGATGCGCTATGGCGCACCGTCGATCGCCGCGCAGCTGCAGGCGCTGGCCGACCAGGGCGTGCAGCGCATCCTGGTGCTGCCGTTGTATCCGCAGTATTCCTCGACCACGGTGGCCAGCGTGATCGACGCCGTGAACGCCTGGGTCGGGCGTACGCGCGCGCTGCCCGAGCTGCGCTTCGTCAACGGCTACCACGATCATCCCGGCTACATCGCCGCGCTGGCACAGAGCGTGCGCAGGCACTGGCAGCGCGAGGGCGGGCGCGCCGACAAGCTCATCGTGAGCTTTCACGGAATTCCCGAGCGCAACGTGCGCCTGGGCGACCCCTACGCCGAGCGATGCCGGGCCACCACCGAGCTGCTGGCGCGGGCGCTGGAGCTCAGGCCCGAGCAATACCAGCTCACCTTCCAGTCGCGCTTTGGTCCCGCCCAATGGCTGCAGCCCTACACCGAGCCCACCGTTGTCGCGCTCGCCAAGGCGGGAACGCGCAGCGTGGACGTGATCTGCCCGGGCTTCACCAGCGACTGCCTGGAGACGCTGCAGGAGATCAACCAGGAAGTGCGCGAAGCCTTCACCCAGGCTGGCGGCCGGAGCTTTCGCTACATCGCCTGTCTGAACGACGACAACGCCTGGATCACCGCGCTGTCGCAGATCGCGCAGCAGAACCTGAGCGGCTGGCCGGTGCAGGAAATTCCAACCCAATCAGCCTCCAACGCTTACCAGACAAGCGCCACCAGCTACTGAATCGATAGGATGAGCCAGGCCCCCGAGACCATGCGCATCGACAAGTGGCTGTGGTGCGCGCGCTTCTACAAGACCCGCAGCCTGGCGGTGCAGGAAATCGACAAGGGCCGCGTGCACGTCAATGGCGCGGCAGCGAAGCCCGCGCGCGAGTTGCACGTGGGTGACACAGTGGCGCTGCGCCAGGGCGTGGTGGCGCGCACCGTGGTGGTGCGGGCGCTAAGCACCCTGCGCGGCCCGGCGCCGGTGGCGCAGCTGCTTTACGAGGAAACCGCAGAAAGCCTTCTGGCGCGCAGCCAGAGCGCGGAGCAGCGACGCCTCGCGCCCGAACCCGCGCAGGCGCTGCAGCACGGGCGTCCCACCAAGCGCGACCGCCGCACGCTCGACGATGCGCGCCAGCGCGGCTGGGGCGACCGCTGGAGCGCGTCGCTCGACGACGAGTGAAGCCCGGGCCAAGCCGCATTGGGTTGCTATCGCACCAATAGCTGCAAGCGCTTTACCAAAAAGGGCCAAAGGCCTTTCCTATTTAAATCACTGCTTGTAGAACCCGCAGGAAATCACCATGCCGTCCACGCCTACGGCCTGCACGTAGGCCGATTTGGTCATGGTTTCGTTGCTCAGCGGATGCACCCACTGGTAGTCCACCCAGCCGGTGCCGGGGCCATGGCCCACGCGCATGATTTCCTTGACGAAGTAGTTGCCGCGCACGTCCTTCACCACGTTGCCGTCCACGCCGATCACGCGCGGATTGCCGCCGTTGGCCACGATGGTGCCGCCGGCATCGCACATGCCGAGGTAGAGGTCGCGATCGACGAACGGGCCCTGCGGATCGCTGATGGCCTGCTTGCCACGCTCCACGCCCTGGGTGCGCACGTACTGCGCGCCCGCCTCGGCCATGGCGCGGGCTTCGTCGGCATTGCCGAACTCGCGCGCGCCCAGATGCCAGTCGCTTACGGCACCGGACAGGCGCTGCGCCTGCGCCTGCAGGCTGTCGGCGGTCTGCGCGGCCGCCTCCACCAGCGCGCCGTTGCGCTGCGTGGTGTCGTCGATGTGGGCGATGGCGCGGTGGATTTCCACCAGCCCGGAGCTCTGCTCCTCGCTCGCCTGCACGATCTCGCCCATGATGCCGGCCACGCGCTGCACGCTGTCCACCATGGTGCTCATCGCGCCGCCCGCCTGATCGGCCAGCCGGTGGCCCGCCTCCACGCGCGTGGACGATTCGTCGATGAGCTGCTTGATCTCGCGCGCCGCCGTGGCCGAACGCTGCGCCAGCGCGCGCACCTCGCCCGCCACCACGGCGAAACCGCGCCCCTGCTCGCCCGCACGCGCGGCCTCGACGGCGGCGTTCAGCGCCAGGATGTTGGTCTGGAATGCGATGGAATCGATCACGCCCGTGATGTCCACGATGCGCCGCGAACTCTCGCGGATGCCGCCCATGGTCTGCACCACCTCGCCCACCACGCGCCCGCCCTCGCGTGCCGCATCGGCCGCGGAGCCCACGAGCTCATGCGCCTGACGCGCGCGCTCGGCGTTCTGGCGCACGGTGGACGTGAGCTGCTCCATCGACGCCACCGTTTGCTGCAGCGCGCTGGCCTGCGATTCGGTACGCTGCGCCAGCGCCTTGTTGTCCCCCGCCACGAAGCCCGCCGTGGTCGCGATGGCGGTGGTGCCCACGCGCACGTCCACCGCGACGCGGAACATGCGCTCACCCACCTCGGCCAGCAGCGCCTGCATCGGGCCGGCATGCGCGGGCAGGGGCTCGTGCAGGTCGCCCTGCGCCAGCCTCCGCGCGTTGCCGAGCAGCTCGCGCAGCTCACGCGCCGCCCGGCGCGCGCCACGCAGCATGACCGCCGCCGCCAGCAGGGCGCCGCCCAGGCCCAGGCCGCCCAGCCAGGCGCGCAGCGCGGGCCGCGGGTTGGCCAGCACGACACAAGCCAGGGCAATCGCCAGGGCAGCCAGGGCGACGGCGCCGACACGGTCGGCGCGCAAGTGCAGCGGGTTTCTCATGATCATTGCAAGCGCGAGGATGCAGATGCGAGGAGGCCCGGCAGGTCTTCAGACCTGTGCCACGCCATGCGCCAGGAAGTGATCGACCAGCGCGTAGTGCTCGGGCACGTTGAGCGCGGGCGCATGGCCGCAGCCGGCGACTTCAATCACCTGCGCGAGGCCCCGCGCACCCGGGCCGCGCGTGAGCATCTCGTCGGCGGTCTCGCGCAGCACCAGGTCGGAGGCCTCGCCGCGCAGGCACAGCACGGGGATGTCCAGCGCGTCGTAGTGGTCCCAGATCAGGTAATCGTTGGCGTGGTGCGTGAACTGCTGCACCATCGCCGGGTCGTAGTGCGGCGTCACGCGGCCGTCGGGCAGGCGGCGGGTGGAGGTCTCCGTCAGGCGCCGCCACTGCGCATCGCTGAGCCAGCCGTAGGGCGTGTAGACCTGACGGAAGAACGCTTCCAGCTCGCGCACGGTGTCGAACGCGGGCGGCTGGCCGGCGTAGGCCTTGATGCGTTCGAGTGCCGCATCGGCCAGGCACGGCGCGTTGTCGTTGAGCAGCAGGCCGAGGATGCGGCCCTTGAGCCGGGGCTGGAACAGCCCCGAGGCGCACACCATGCCGATGGCCCCGCCCATGGAGGTGCCCACCCAGTGGGCCTGCTCGATGCCGAGCTGCTCGAACAGATCGGCCGCGATGCGCGCGTAGAACGCGAGGCTGTACTCGCGCTGCGGCGCGCGCGACCACTGGCTCAGGCCCCGGCCGATGGTGTCGGGGCAGATCACGCGCCAGCGCGGCGCCAGGTGCTCGGCCAGCTCGTCCATGTCGCGCCCCGTGCGCGCCAGGCCATGCCACGCGATGACCACCGGCGCACCGGGCGCGCCCCACTCCATGTAGTGGATTTCATAGCCGGCGCAAGTGACGTAGCGCGAGATGGGTGACATGACAGACAGCCTTTGGACGGAAGCGGTTCAGGAAAAACGGCGTGGTTTCACGAACCGGTCATTGCCGCCAATGACCGGTGCGCAGGGAAGGCCGATTGCGGCGGGTGCGAAAGCCGGCCTCAATCGGGGATGGCGATCTTGCCGGCGCCCACCACGATGGCATCCGCCGCCGCGGGCTTCGCGGCGATGGCGGGCAGGTTCGCCTGCGTGATCGCGGGAGCGCTGCCGGGCGTGCCGCCGCGCGCCACGGTGCGCACCACCTGGCTCGCGGGCAGGGGCTTGCCGGCGCTCAGCGTGTCGTACATCGCATCCAGCGCCCGCGTGAGGTAGACGTGCAGCGGGATGAAGCGCGTGTCGTAGCCCGGCAGGATGGTCGGCAGGCCGATGAAGCTGTCGAAGTGCTGCGCGTTCGTCACCTCGATGTAGCTGAGCCGGCTGGCCGCGCCTTCCACCTTGGCGTTGAGCGCGACATAGGGGCGCGAGGTGTGGTTGACCGGCAGCAGCGCGTCCGAACGGCCGTGCACGATGATCGCGGGCTTGCCGTGCAGGTTGCCGTTGCGCTGCGTCTCCTGCATGCCCGCCTGCAGGGCCTTGGCGGGGGCGTCGCTGCCGGTGAGGAGATTGCGCAGGCACAGCGCGCCTTCCAGGTTCCAGTCGAACGTGCCGTTGGAGGACATCGAGAGGAAGTCGCGCGCGGCCCCGAGCTTGCCGTTGTTGTTCACGAGGTTGATGCCCCCCGAGGGCGGCACGCCATTGCCGGTGGCGAACATGGGCGCGAGCGCCGCCAGCGGCAGCACGTTGACCGTGCCCGTGGCCGCCGTCGAGGCGTAGCTGAAGCCGCACAGGTTGTCCTTGACGCTGGCACGCGCCAAGCCGTTGGCGAAGGTCACGGCCACCGCGGGCGCGACCTCGAAGGCCGCGAGCGAGGCGTGCAGCACGCTCGCCTCGTTCTCCCAGCCGTAGTCGCGCAGTTTCTGCTGCGCTTCCTCGGCCTGCGCCGCCGTGGTGCTCGCCGTGAGCAGCCCCGCAGCCTTGAGCGAGGCGCAGCGATTGGGCGCGATCGGCAAGGCAGACGACGCGAAGCCTGCGGCGAAACCGCCGGCAAAGGGCGCGCCGGCCTGTGACGCCGCCAGCGCCGCGCAGGGCTGATAGAGATTGGCCCAGGTGGTGAAGTCGATGAGGTTCCTGCCCGTCACCGCCACCGGCACCCCGCCGCGCGTCACGGTGACGCCGGCGTTCGCGGGCATCTCGATCGCGGGCTCGGAGACGGCCACGCCGCTGATCAGGCCCTGCGTGTCCTGCTCGGCCGCGGCCACCGCCGCGCCGCCGCCGTTGGAGATGCTGGACGCGATGGTGATGGTGTTGCCCGGCGTGAGCGTCTTCACGCGCATGCCACCGTCGAGCTTGCCAAAACGCTCGTTGAGCACGTAGTAGGCGAACTCCACCGCGCGCAGCGTGCTCCTGCCCCAGTCCTTTTCGGGGTTCTGCTGCGAATGCGCGTGCTTGAAGGCGTAGCGGTTGGGCGTGGCGGCGTTGAAGGCGGCGAGATCCGCCGCCGACAGCCCGGCATTGAAGGCCGCGCCCTTGCCCGCTGCCGCCGCTGGCGCGCGCGTGCCGTCGATCAGCGGCACGGTGTCGTTTTGCAGGTCGTGCGGCGCGCCGCCCGTGCCCTTGTCGGTGTAGGCCACGGCGCAGCCTTTCTTCAGGCCCCATTCGCCCGTGGTGATGGCGCCGTACACGCCGCGTGAGCCCGACGATGTGGCCGTGATGATGCAGGGCTTGGCCGCGTCAAAGCTGTTCGGCACCTGCACCATGAGCGTGACGTTCTGGCGCCCCGTGCCGTCGTCGGCATAGGCGATGTATTCGGTGCCCGGCACCAGCCCCTCGCTGGCGGTCACATTGCCCTTGGCGTCCACGTTCGGGCCGTACAGGCTGCCATAGCCACCGGCGGCGGTCATGTCCAGCATCGCGCGGTAGTTGGTGTGGATGGCCGTGCGGCGCAGCTCCGCGGCCGTGGGGTGCAGCGCATCGGCGAAGGCCGGAGGCAGCGCCGCGGCCAGGCCCGTCTTGCCCAGGCCGGCGGTCAGCAGGTCGTCCTTCACACCGTCGTAGGTCGTGGCATGGATCTCGCCCAGCCAGACGGGCTTGACGTTCCAGTCGGGATCACTGCCGCCGCCGCAGGCGGTCAGCACAGCCACGGCGACGGCGGCCGGTGCAAAGAGGCGAAACGCGTTTTTCATGGGTCTTGTCTCCGGGTTGGAATGGATCGAAAGCACGTGGGGAAAACTGGGATTCACCGCAGGCGCGCGGCACGCAATCGGCCCACGACGCCCGTGGGGAAGTAATAGACCGAGAGCACGAAAAGCAGACCGAGCCACAGCAGCCAGCGGTCGGGCGAGAGCAGCGCGGCAAGCCAGGGCAAGCCGCTCACCGCCTCGCTGCCCAGTCGCAGCAGGTCCTGCAGGTAGCTTTGCGCGACCATGAAGAGCACGGCGCCGATGGCCGCGCCGTAGATCGTGCCCATGCCGCCGATCACGACGATGAGCAGCACGTCGATCATGATTTCGAACGACAGCGAGGTATCCGGCCCGTTGTAGCGCAGCCAGAGCGCGAGCATGCAGCCCGCGAGCGTGGCGAACAGCGCCGAGATCACGCTGGAGAGCGTGCGGTAGATCACCACGCGGTAGCCGATGGCCTCGGCGCGGAACTCGTTCTCGCGGATCGCCTGCAGCACGCGGCCGAAGGGTGAATTGACGACACGCAGCATCGCCAGCATCAGCACCACCGCGCAGACGAACAGCAGGTAGTAGCAGATCAGCTTGCCGTCGATCGAGACGCCCAGGAAGGGATCGTCGAAGGGCTCGAAGCTCGGCGACAGAACCTCGGGGATCTTGAACGACAGGCCGTCCTCGCCGCCGGTGAACTGGGACAGTTGCGAGGCCAGCGTCTGGAACGCCGCAGCCACGGCGAGCGTGATCATGGCGAAGAAGATCGCCCGCACGCGCAGCGAAAACAGGCCGATGGCCAACGACAGCACCAGCGAGACGGCCAGCGCTCCCAGCACGCCTACGAGCAACGCGCTCCAGGTCGGTCCCATGCGCGTGGTGGCGATCGCGATGCCGTAGGCGCCGATGCCGAAGAACATGGTGTGCGCGAAGCTCACGATGCCGGTGTAGCCCAGCAGCAGGTCGAAACTCGCCACCAGCACGGCGAAGATCAGCACCTTGGCCGCGACGTTGAGCGCCTTCACGCCCGGAAAAAGGAAGGGCGCAAACAGCAAGCCGAGAAACACGACGACGAGGATCACCGTGAGCACGCGGCTGCGCGGCAGGTCGGCGGAGAGAAGACGGTTGAACATGTGCCCGCTCCTTCAGCGGTTGCCCACCGCATAGACGCCCTGCGGGCGCCACAGCAGGATCGCGACCATGAGCGCGATGTTGGAAAACAGCGCCACCTTGGGCAGCAGGAAGCCGGTGTAATTGGCCATCAGGCCCACGAGCAGTGCGCCAATCAACGCGCCCCCCGTGCTGCCCAGCCCGCCGATGATGAGCACGATGAAGATCAGGATGAGCACCTGCCCGCCCATCTGCGGAATCACGTTCTGCTGGTACAGCCCCCACATCACGCCGCCCAGGCCCGCGAGCGCGCAGCCGACGACGAACACGCCGATGAACAGGCGCCGGATGCGGTAGCCCAGCGCCTCCACCATCTCGCGGTCCTGCACGCCGGCGCGGATCAACAGGCCCACCTTGGTGCGCGCCAGCACCCACGCCAGGCCCGCGAACACCACGAGACCCACCACCACCGCCACCACGCGGTACTTTTCCACCGCCGCGTCGCCGATGAACCACGAGCCCTGCATGCCCGCGGGCAGCGGCAGCGGAATCTGCTGCGGCCCCCAGACCACCTTGATCAGCTCCTCGCCGATGATGGCGCCGCCCATGGTGATGAGAATCTGCTTGAGGTGGTTGCCATAGACCGGGCGCACCAGGAAGCGCTCGAACACGATGCCCAGCGCCCCCGCCACCAGCATGGCCGCCAGCATCGCGGGCAGCACCGCCACGAGGTTGCGCCAGAGCTCGCCCGAACCCGTCCAATCGGCCATCAGGCCCAGCACGCTGGTGGCCACGAAAGCGCCCAGCGCGATGAACACGCCATGGCCGAAGTTGAGCACGTCCATCAGGCCGAAGATCAGCGTCAGGCCCGAAGCGATGATGAAGATGATCATGCCCATCGCCAGCCCCGCCACCGTGAGCGTGAGCCAGGTCGAGGCCGAGCCGATGAAGGGCAGCACCACGAGCGCGAGCAGGGGCACGAGCACCAGGGGCTTGTAGTCGAGGCCACGCCAGTTCATGCGCTCACCTCCATTTTGATAGCTGTCAGCGATTGTCCAGAAAGCGTTTGCAAGCGATTTTGCTTGAAATTGTTCATAGCGCCAGCCCCAGCAGCGACTGCTGCAATTCCTCGTCTTCGGCGAGCTGCGCCATCGAACCTGCATGCACCACGCGGCCGTTGTCCATCACGGCCACCGTGTCTCCCAGGCGTTGTGCGAAGTGGATGTTCTGCTCCACCAGCAGGATGGTCACGCCGCTCTTCTTGAGCTGACTGAACGCGGCGATCATGTTGTTGATGATCGCGGGCGCCAGGCCCTTGCTCGGCTCGTCGACGATGAGCAGGTCGCGCGGCTCGACGATGGCGCGCGCCACCGCCACCATCTGCTTCTGCCCGCCGGAGAGCTTGCCTGCGGGGTAGTTCCAGAATCTGTCCACCGCCGGGAACATGTCGAAGATCCACGACAGGCGCGCGTTGTCCATGTGCGCGGCGGTGCTCGACCCGCGCGCGGCCAGCAGCAGGTTTTCCTTCACGGTGAGGTCGGCGAAGATGCCCATGTTCTCGGGCACGTAGGCGATGTTCAGCTGGGCGATGCGCGGGGTGTCGAGCCGTGTGATGTCGTCCCCGTTGAACGCGATGCGCCCCTGCGACGCCCGCCACAGGCCCATGATGGTGCGCAGCGTCGTCGTCTTGCCCGCGCCGTTGCGCCCCAGCAGCAGCGTGACCTGGCCGCGCGGCACGGCGAGATCGACGCCGTGAAGGATGTGATACGCCCCGATGTGCGTGTGCACACCCGAGAGCTCCAGAAGGTTTTCACTCATGCCGCGGCCTCTTTTTCGTCACTCACGCCGAGATACGCCTGCTGCACCACGGGCGAGGCAATCACCTCGGCCGGCTCGCCATCGGCCACCAGCGTGCCGTTGGTCAGCACGATGATGCGGTCCGCGAGCTCGCGCACCACGTCCATCTTGTGCTCCACGAGCAGGATGGTCTTGCTCTTGTCTTTCTTCAGTTCGCGGATCAGGTTCAGGATCACCGGCGCCTCGTCGTGGCTCATGCCGGCGGTGGGCTCGTCGAACATGTAGACCTGCGGCTCCAGCGCCATCAAGAGCGCCACTTCCAGCTTGCGCTGATCGCCATGCGGCAGGCTGGCGACGGCGGCCTCGCGCCGCTCCCACAGCGCCACGCGGCGCAGGATGTCTTCGGCGCGCGCGGTGAGCTCGCGGTGGTCGCTCCAGATGCTCCACAGGTTGAGCCCACGCCGATGCGCGCCGCCGCGCATCGCCTGCACCGCCAGGCGCACGTTCTCCAGCACCGGCAGGTTGGGAAACAGGTTGGTGAGCTGAAACGCCCGGCCCAGCCCCGAGCGCGCGCGCTCGGAGGGCGCCAGCGCGCTCAGATCACGCCCGTTCAGGTGCACGCTGCCGCCGCTGGCCTTGAGCTGCCCCGAAATCAGGTTGAAGTAGGTCGTCTTGCCCGCGCCGTTGGGCCCCACGATCGCGGTGAGCGTGCCCGGCTCGAACGAGCAGGTCACGGCATTCACCGCCACGTGGCCGCCGAAGCGGATCGTCAAGTCCTTGGTCTCCAGGGTAGCCATCGAAAACCCGTTTCCTTCCTTCGCCAGGCCCGCTCAGGGGCAGGTGCCGATCACGTAGTAGTTCGGGCCCGTCTGCTTGAGCGTGGTGGTGACGAACACATTCCACAGCCCCATGTTCTGGCCCGAGCCGTTGGCATAGGTGTAACCGCCCTGCTGGTAGGCACGGCCGGCCTGGGTATGAGCGTAGTTGCTGGCCGTGGTGCAGGTGCCCGCGGGCACGCTGCCCGCCAGCGTGGTGCCGCTCACGGCGGCGGAGGCATCGCCCTCGACCCCGTTGGCATCGACGGCGCGCACCGCCCAGCTGTAGGTGGTGGAAGCCGCGAGCGCCGCGTCGGTGTAGCTGGTCGAGTACACCATCAGGGCATTGGCCTTGTTGCCATTGCGGTAGACGTTGTAGCCGCTGGCGCCCGAGACCGCACCCCAGCTCAGGTCCATGCTGGTGGCAGTCGCGCCCGACAGGCTCAGGCCCGTGGGAGCGGGCAGCACCGAGCCGGTCGGCGGCGGTGTGCCGCCACCACCGGAACCCGCACCCGAAGCGATACGGTCCACCATGGCCTTGATCGCCGCCATCTGCGTGCCGCTCTTCTGCGCGAAATCGTTGCCATACCAGCCGATCCAGTCCCAGCAGGCGTTGGCGTTGGCCAGGGAGCCGCTCTTGGTCGTCGGGTGGGTGTTGTTGTCGACCTTGGTCTGCGGAAACAGCAGGACGATGTTGTTCGTGTCGGCCCAGCGGCTGAAGCCCGTGTTCCTGACGAATTTGTCGCCGATCTTGTCCGTGCTCTGCTGGCAGCCATGCAGCACCACGTGCAGCTTGCATTGCGTGCCGCTGGCGCAGCTCGCGGGCACATAGAGCCAGCCGGTGGAAGCCATGCCGGGGTTGCTCGCCGTGTACGGGGTCTGGTCGAACTCGATGTAGTTGGCGGCGGCGGGCGCATTGTTGCGCGGGCTCAGGGTGCCGTAAATCTGCGTGAGGGCCGCGCCGGCGCCGTCGTAGCCGCAGTTGCTGATGTAGGGCGAGGTGCTGCTGGAGCAGGCATTGTTGCCCGTGCTGTCGAAGTCCGTGGGCAGCACGTGGGCCGCGCCCGAGCGCTTGACGTAGGAAATGCTGCCCGCGGGCACGCCATTGTTCAGGTACTGCGTCTGCAACGCGTCCGTGGGATTGGGCCCCACGGTGTAGTCGCTGGTGCCGACGAAGATGAATATCTTCTGGTTCGCGATGTTGGACTTGGGGTCGATCGCGCCGCTGCTGCTGTAGCTGTCGATGCTCGCCTGCATGGCACTCAGCTGGCTCGTGCTGATGCTGGCGTTGTACATGCAGGCGGTGTAGTTGTTCAGCCCCGCGCAGTTGTATGGCCCGGCCGCGAAGATGCCCACGCCCATGAAGGTGGACGAATAGGCAATGCCCAGCTGGTTGGCCATGAAGCCCCCCGAGGACAACCCGGAGACGCTGATCTTTCCGGTATCGATGTTGTATTGGCCCAGTGGCGTCGCGCCATGCGCCAGGCCCGTCGCCGCAAGCGCGGCCGCCAGTAAAAACCGAGGGAATCGCATTGTCTTGTCTCCTGTCTCAGCTTGATTTTTGGATGTGCAAAACCAGCCCCCGTGTGACCCGGGGGTTCATCGTTCTCGATCAAAAGGGAAACCGGGCGCCGCACGCGCGGCGCCACCCGATCAGCGCTTGTTGCGGATCGGAATCTGCATCTCTTGCGGCTTGATCTCGCGCACGAGTTCGGGCACGCCCCAGGCAAACGCCGGATCGTCCTTGATGCGGAAGTGGTACATGCTCTGCATGGCCTGGTGGTCTTCGCGCCTGAAGGTCATGGTGCCCTTGGGGGTCTCGAAGCTCATGCCTTCCATGGTCTTGATGAGCTTGTTGGTGGCCGTGTCACCGCCCGTCTTCTTGAGCGCCGTCACGATCGCCATTGCGGCCGAGAAGCCCCCGGCGGTGAAGAAATCCGGCGGCGCCTTGAATTCCTTGTAGTGCATGGACACCAGGGCGTCGTTCACCGGATTTTTCGGAATGCCGAAGTAGTAGTAGGTGGCGCCTTCCATGCCGGGGAAGTTCTTGTACGCGGCCATCGCGGGCAGGATGTTGCCGCCCGTGAAGACCTCGATGCCGTAGCGCTTCTTCAGGTCGGCCGCGGCCAGCGCGTTGAACGGCGGAACGCCGCCCGCCCAGATCACCTCGATGGCCTTGCGCCCCGGCTTGTCCTTGAGTGCATCGATCAGGCGCTGGATGCCGGCGGTGAAGTCCGTCGTGTTCTGCGGCAGATATTCTTCGTGAATGATCTTCGCGTGCTTGAGCGCGTCCTTGAACGCCTTCACGCCGTCACGCCCAAACGCATAGTCCTGCGCCAGCGTGGCCACCGACACGCCATCCTTGTCCATCGCCACCGCGTTGCTGATCGCGTCCTGGCTGGAATTGCGCCCGGTGCGGAAGATGTACTTGTTCCACTTGTCGCCGGTGATGGCATCGGCCACGGCGGGCTCCACCAGCAGGATCTTCTTGTATTCCTCGGCCACCGGCAGCATGGCGAGCGCCACGCCCGAAGACGTCGGCCCCACGGCCAGATCCACCTTGTCGTCGGCATACGCGGCTGCCAGCAGGCTCTTGCCCAGGTCCGGCTTGCCCTGGTCGTCCTTCTCGATGACGACGATCTTCCTGCCGTCCAGCTCCATGGTGCCGCCGGTCGCGTACTGCAGGCCCATCATCAGACCGGTCTGCGTCTGCTTGCCGTAGGCTTCCAGCGGCCCGGTCTTGCTGTAGACGTGGGCGATGCGGATTTCGCCGGACTTGCTGAAAGCCGGCAGGCTGACGGTGGCTGAGAGGGCGGCCAGTGCGACCAGGGTGCGACGTTGCATGAGAAGTCTCCTTTTAAGGTGCGGTGAATCACGCATAAAGTATGCCAACGCGTATGCTGGCAAGATTTCATCGGAACGTCATGAGTGACTATTTATCAGTCAATTCAATGTCTTTAATTCAGACTTTTGTCTGTTTTTAAGGCATTTCCAATCAGATCACCAGCATCGGAAAGGCCTTCCGTCGCCACTACTCTTCAGAGAAAAAGTCGGTGTCGATGCGCTTGAGCTGGTAGCTGGCCACCACCGAGACACCCAGGCCATGCTCGATCATCAGATTCGCGAGCCGCTCGCCATCGATCAGCACCACTTTGTAGGTGCTGGCGGCCGCGTAGTCCCTGGCTTCCTGCGAGAAATGCGAGGTCGTGATGAACACGCCCTTGCTCGCCCGTCGCCCGGCGAGCGCACCGACGAATTGCTGAATCTCCGGCCGACCCACCGTGCCATTGCTCCAGCGCTTGGCCTGCAGATAGATCGCATCGAGCCCTAGCCGGTCTTCATTGATCACACCGTCGATGCCGCCATCGCCACTGCGCCCCATTGCGCGCCCCGCTTCCTCGCGGCTGCCCCCATAGCCCATGGTGATGAGCAGCTGTACGACCAGACGCTCGAAATAGGCGGGCGAGCAGGCTTTCACGCGTTCGAGCATTTCATCGGAAAGCGCAGCCACGGACTTCTGAAACGCCGTATCCATGATCTCATCCGGCGTCAGATCAAGCAGAGGCGACTGCTTCTCCTCACTATTGATCGACAGATCTGCCTTTTGACGTGAACTGCTTTTGAACGCCTGAAATTCCGGATACAGATCCAGAAACGCGCCGTCGATTCTGTCCGGCTTCTGCTTGAGCGCTGCAAGGCCTTGCTTGGTAATACGCACGTTTCCGCGTTTCGGCTGATCAACCAAGCCCGCCTTCTTCAGATACGTCTTGGCCCACCCAACGCGCGAAGCAAAGGTCAAGGTCGCCCCGCTAGGCAACAATTCCATGCGCTCATGCTCCGTCAGCTTGAATTTGTCAGCCAACTCGTGCGTCAAGTCCTTGAGCACGTGCTCCTGGCTATCGCCCACACTCTGCAAAAACGGAAGCATGAGCGTTTCGTAATCGGGAATTGCCATCGTTATTGCATCAATTCATGCGAGTAGATCACTATGCGCCCTCGCTCACCCGCTTCTCCAGCTCATGCCGCATGATCTTGCCGGTCGTGCTGCGCGGCAGGAATTCGTCCGTTACAAAGTGCACCTCCTTGGGCACCTTGTAGCCCGCGATGTGCTCGCGGCACAGTGTGGTCAGGTCCTGCGCGGTGAGCGTTTCGTCCTTGCGCACGACATAGGCCACGGGCACCTCGCCCCAGCGCGCGTCGGACCTGCGGATCACGACGGCATCGGCCACGCGCGGCTCGGTCAGCAGCACGCGCTCGATCTCGGCCGGGTAGATGTTCTCGCCGCCGGACTTGATCAGGTACTTGCGCCGGTCCACGAACGAAAGCGAGCCGTCGGGGTTGCGCACAAACACGTCGCCCATGTGAAACCAGCCGCCGCGAAAATCCTCGGAGTTGGCCTTGGGGTTGTTCCAGTAGCCGGAAAAGAGCGTGGGCGCGCGGATCGCGAGCTCGCCCGGCTCGCCGTCGGGCACCTCGCGATCATCGGGGTCGACGAGCTTGATGCGGCAAAAGCTGCTCTGGATCTTGTCCAGGCTCGTCGGCACCTCGCCCACCGCGATGGTGTGGCGTGTGGCCGGCGGCAGGCCGGTTTCGGTCGAACCGAAGGTGTTGAGGTAGGGCGCGCCGACGAGGCGCGTGACTTCGGCGATCTGCTCACGCGGCACCAGGTCGGCCATCACGCCGACCCAGCGCATGCCCGCCACGGGCCGGCCCAGCGCGCGCACGGCATCGAGGAACGGCGCGATCATGCCGGGCATGAGCGTGAAGCGCCCCAGGCGCTCGCGCACCGCGATCTCGGCCAGGGCGGGCGCGTCGAAGCCGTCGGTGACGATGACCTTGCCGCCCTGAATCAGCGTCATGTAGACCGTGTCGGTCGAGACCATGTGAAACAGCGGTGCCCAGGCAACGAAGTGCTCGTCGCGCGTGTTCGGCAGGTCGATCATCTGGTTTTGCGCGCGCGCGATCTCGGCGCGCTGGCTGATGAGTGCGCCCTTGGGCAGGCCGGTGGTGCCGCTGGTGTAGAGGATGACGAGGCCGTCTTCCGGGTCGCACTCGTCGGGCACGGCCGCGCTGCTCGCGTCCGCGAGCGCGGCCTCGTAATCGGCGCCGAAAGTGAGGCTGGGCGCCACGTCGGCGTAGCGCGCGGCGATGCCGGCGTGCCGCTCGGAGACGAGGATCAGGCGCGGACTCACGAGCGTGAGGCAGTGGCGCAGCTCCTTGTCCGACAGGCGCCAGTTCTGGCAGGCGGCGATCACGCCGAGCTTGGCGGCGGCGATGAGGATTTCGACGTACTCGCTGCAGTTCTGCGACAGCACGGCCACGCGGTCGCCGCGCCGGATGCCGCGCGCGCTCAGAGCATGGCACAGGCGGTTGCTGCGCTCGTCGAGTTCGGCGTACGTGAAGCTGCGCGCGCCCTGCTGCAGCGCCATACGGTTGGGCCCGGTGCGCACGCACAGGGCAAACAAAGAGCCAAGCGTGAGCCCGGCGGCCTGGCGGGCCAGATCAAAATCGACGGGGGTCTGTTCCTGTTCGGGCATGGTTCCTCTGGTGACACAAATCCAGAGCGCATCATGCCCCCGCGCCAGGCATCTGGCTACCGGGGGCAAGCCCTGATCAGTGCGTCTGGCGGATCAGGTGGTCGAACGCACTGAGCGCCGCCGTCGCTCCCGCCCCCGCCGCGATCACGATCTGCTTGAACGGCACCGTGGTGCAGTCGCCGGCGGCGAACACGCCGGGCACGCTGGTCTGGCCGCGCGCGTCGATCACGATCTCGCCCATCTTGCTGAGCTCCACCGTGCCCTTGAGCCAGTCGGTGTTGGGCAGCAGGCCGATCTGCACGAAGATGCCTTCCACGTCCAGGCGGTGGTCTTCGCCGCTGGCGCGGTCCTTCCAGGCCAGCGCGTTGACCTTGCCGCCATCGCCCAGCACCTCGGTGGTCTGCGCGTTCAGGATCACCTCGACATTGGTCAGGCTGGCCAGCTTCTTCTGCAGCACCGCGTCGGCTTTCAGTTCGGGCATGAATTCGAGCACCGTGACGTGCGCGACCACGCCTGCGAGGTCGATCGCCGCCTCTATCCCGGAGTTGCCGCCGCCGATCACGGCCACGCGCTTGCCCTTGTACAGCGGGCCGTCGCAGCTCGGGCAATAGGCCACGCCCTTGGTGCGGTAGAGCTCCTCGCCCGGCACGTTCATGCTGCGCCAGCGCGCGCCGGTGGAAAGAATCACCGTCCTGCCCTTGAGCACGCCGCCGTTTTCCAGCTCCACTTCGATCAGGCCGTCCGCGCCCGCGGGCTTCAATGCCTTCGCGCGCTGCAGGTTCATCACGTCCACCTCGTACTCGCGCACGTGCTGCAGCAGCGCGCTGGAGAACGCCGGACCCTCGGTGTGCGGCACCGAGATGTAGTTGTCGATGTCCAGCGTATCGTTCACCTGCCCGCCAAAGCGCTCGGCCACCACGCCGGTGCGTATGCCCTTGCGCGCCGCGTACACGGCCGCCGCCGCGCCGGCCGGGCCGCCACCGACGATGAGCATGTCGAAGGCATCCCTGGCCGAGAGTTTTTGCGCCTCGCGCGCGGCGGCGCCGCTGTCGAGCATGCCGACGATGCGCTTGAGTTCCATGTGACCGGCGGAGAACACCTCGCCGTTCAGATACACCATGGGCACGGCCATGATCTCGCGCGCCTTCACTTCCGCCTCGAACGCACCGCCCTCGATCACCGTGGTCTTGATCCTGGGATTGAGGATGGCCATGAGCGAGAGCGCCTGCACCACGTCGGGGCAGTTGTGGCAGGTGAGGCTCATGTAGACCTCGAAGTTGAAGTCGCCATCGAGCTGGCGGATCTGCTCCAGCAGCTCGGCTTCTTCCTTGGGCGGATGGCCGCCGGTCCACAGCAGCGCCAGCACCAGCGAGGTGAATTCGTGCCCCAGCGGCAGCCCGGCGAAGCGCAGCGACTGCTCACCATCGCCCCGTACCAGCGCGAACGAGGGCTTGCGCGCGTCCTGGCCGTCAAAGCGCACCTTGATCTTGTCGCCGCGCAGGCTGGCAATGGTGGTGAGCAGCTCGCGCATCTGCGCGGAAGTCTCGCTGTCGTCCAGCGAGGCGACCAGCTCGAACGGGCGCTGCACGCGCTCCAGATAGGCGGCAAGCTGGGTTTTCAGTTGATCGTCAAGCATGGTTCCTCCTTGGGCAAAGCCTGAAAAGCGGGCATGAAAAAGCCGGACGGCAAGGCGCACGCGCGCCCTGCGCCAGTCCGGCTACGGGCGGCTGCGGCTCAGATCTTGCCGACGAGATCCAGCGACGGGGTCAGCGTCTTGGCGCCTTCGTTCCACTTGGCCGGGCACACCTGGTCGGGGTGCGCGGCGGTGAACTGCGCGGCCTTGAGCTTGCGCAGCGTCTCGGTCACGTCACGCGCGATCTCGTTGGAATGCACTTCCATGGTCTTGATCACGCCCTCGGGGTTGATCACGAAGGTGCCGCGCAGCGCCAGGCCCTCTTCGGGAATGTGCACGCCGAAGGCGTTGGTGAGCTGGTGCGTGGGATCGCCCACCAGCGGGAATTTGGCCTGGCCCACGGCGTCCGAGGTTTCGTGCCAGACCTTGTGCGAAAAATGCGTGTCGGTCGTCACAGCGTAGACCTCGGCGCCCGCCTTCTGGAATTCGGCGTAGTGCTGGGCCGCGTCCTCGATTTCGGTCGGGCAGTTGAAGGTGAAGGCGGCGGGCATGAAGATCAGCACCGACCACTTGCCCTTCAGGGTCTGGTCCGTCACCTCGATGAACTCGCCCTTGCCATTGCGGTTGACGTAGGCGTTGACCTTGAACGGCTGGATCTGGGTGTTGATGAGAGACATGAAAACCTCCTTGGGTGAATGAACTAGTACAAACCCTAGGATAAGGCCGAATCGAGATTTGTCCATTTGATATGCCCAATGCTCATGATTGACAATCCCAATGAACCCGCCCGCACACCCGACCCGACCCGGCCGGCTTGTCAGTCTCCTGCGGCACGCCCACAATGACTGCTTCCACGTTATCGATACAACGAGGTACATCATGCAAGGCGACGCCCAGGTCATCGGCTGGCTGCAGGCCCAGCTCAAGAACGAGATCACCGCCACCAATCAGTATTTCATGCACTACCGTCTGCTCAAGCACTGGGGGTTTGAGCGCCTGGCCAGCAAGGAGCGGGAAGAATCGATCGGCGAGATGAAGCACGCGGACCTGCTGATGGACCGCATCCTCATGCTCGACGGCCTGCCCAATCTGCAAGACCTGGGCAAGCTGCAGATCGGCGAGGACGTGCCCGAGATCCTGCAATGCGACCTGCGCCTGGAGCGCGCCGCGCAGGACACCGTTAAACAGGGCATGGCGCACTGCGAGAGCGTGCGCGACTACGCATCACGCGACCTGTTCGGGCAGATCCTGCGTGACACGGAAGAGCACATCGACTTTCTGGAGACCCAGCTCGAAGTACTTGCCAAGGTGGGGGTGCAGAACTATCTGCAGGCGCAGATGGGCACGCCGGACTGACCTAGGGCTTGAGCCGCATCTCCGCCGCCCGCGCGTGGGCCTGCAGGCCTTCGCCGCGCGCGAGCACGCTGGCGATGCGACCCAGGCCCTGCGCGCCCTGCTCGCTCACCTCGATGAGGCTGGTGCGCTTCTGGAAGTCGTACACGCCCAGCGGGCTGGAAAAGCGTGCCGTGCCGCTGGTGGGCAGCACGTGGTTGGGGCCGGCGCAGTAGTCGCCCAGCGATTCGGTGGTCCATGCGCCCATGAAGATGGCTCCGGCATGGCGCAGCAGCGGCTCCCAGCGCGCGGGTTCTCGGCTGGAAATCTCCAGGTGTTCGGGCGCGATGCGGTTGGAAATCTCGCACGCCTCCTGCATGCTGCGCGTATGAATCAAGGCACCGCGTCCGGCAAGCGATGCGGCGATGATTTCAGCGCGCGGCAGCTCGGGAAGCAGGCGGTTCATGGCCTGCGCCACCGCGTCGATGTAGGCGGCGTCGGGGCACAGCAGGATGGCCTGCGCCAGTTCGTCGTGCTCGGCCTGGCTGAAGAGGTCCATGGCCACCCAGTCGGCGGGCGTGGAGCCATCGGCCAACACCAGAATTTCCGACGGCCCCGCGATCATGTCGATGCCGACCTGGCCGAACACGCGCTTCTTGGCGCTGGCCACGTAGGCGTTGCCTGGGCCGGTGATCTTGTCCACCTTCGGCACCGTGGCGGTGCCGTAAGCCAGCGCCGCGACGGCCTGCGCGCCGCCCACGGTGAAGCCGCGCGTGACGCCCGCCAGATAGGCGGCGGCCAGCACCAGCGGGTTCTTCTCGCCGCCGGGCGTGGGCACCATCATGACGATCTCGCGCACGCCCGCGACCTGCGCTGGAATCGCGTTCATCAGCACGCTGCTCGGGTAGGCGGCCTTGCCGCCGGGCACGTAGATGCCCACGCGGTCCAGCGGCGCGACCTTCTGGCCCAGCAGCGTGCCGTCCTCGTCGCGGTAGCTCCAGCTCTCGCCGCAAGCCTTCTTCTGCGCCTCGTGATAGCGGCGCACACGGTCGGCGGCGGCGGCCAGCGCCGTGCGCTGCGCGGCGGGCAGGCCGTCGTGCGCGGCCTTGAGTTCGGCCTGCGTGAGTTCGAGCGCCGCGACGCTCACCGCCGTCAATCCGTCAAAGCGTGCGGTGTAGTCGAGCACGGCCGCATCACCGCGCCTCGCCACATCGGCCAGGATATCGGCCACACGCTGCTCGATCGCCGCATCCTGATCGGCCGACCAGTGCAAGCGTGCGGAAAAATCTTGCTCAAAAGTACCTGAAACCGTTGACAGACGGGCGGGAGCAGCTATCAATTGCACAGTTCAATCCTTACGTATGGCCGATTCGAACGCCTCGATGATGCGCTTGAGCCGTGCCTGCTTGAGCTTGAACGCCGCCTGATTCACGACCAGGTGGCTGCTGATGTCCATGATGCGCTCGACCTCCACGAGGTGATTGGCCTTGAGCGTGTTGCCGGTGGAGACCAGGTCCACGATGGCGTCCGCCAGCCCGGTGAGCGGTGCCAGCTCCATGCTGCCGTAGAGCTTGATGAGGTCGGCGTGCATGCCCTTGCCGGCGAAGAAGTCGCGCGCGATGGTGGGATATTTGGTGGCCACGCGCAGGCGCGCGCCCTGGTGCACCGCCTGCGGGTAGTCGAAATCGGCGCGCACGGCCACGCTCACGTGGCATTGGGCGATGCGCAGGTCGAGCGGGCGAAACAGGCCCTGCCCGCCATGCTCGATGAGCGAATCCTTGCCCGCCACGCCGATGTCGGCACCGCCGTACTCCACGTAGGTCGGCACGTCGCTGGCTCGCACCAGCACCACGCGCACGTCCTCCTGGCTGGTCGGCAGGATGAGCTTGCGCGTTTTTTCGGGGTCTTCCAGCACCGCGATGCCGGCGGCGGACAGCAGCGGCAGCGTTTCGTCGAAGATGCGGCCCTTGGAGAGGGCGAGCGTGATCCGGGTGGTCATGAGACCCTTTCAATATCGGCGCCAAGACCGCGCAGCTTGTCTTCCATCGCGTCGTAGCCGCGGTCAAGGTGGTAGATGCGATCGACCACCGTTTCACCCTCGGCCACGAGGCCGGCGATGACCAGGCTCGCCGAGGCGCGCAGGTCGGTGGCCATCACCGTCGCGCCGGTCAGGCGCGCGCCGCCCGCCACCGTGGCCACGCGGCCATCGACCATGATCTCGGCGCCCAGGCGCATGAGCTCCTGCACGTGCATGTAGCGATTTTCGAAGATGGTCTCGGTCACCGTCGCCGTGCCCTGCGCCACGAGGTCGAGCGCCATGAACTGCGCCTGCATGTCGGTCGGAAACCCGGGGTACTCCATGGTGCGAAAGCTCTGCGCCGTGAGCTGCGCGCCGCCGGGGCTTTGCACGCGCATGCCCTGCGGCTCGGCGGTGACGGCGACGCCCGCGCCGCGCAGCTTGTCCACCAGCGCTTCCATGTGGTCGATGCGCGCGTGCTCCAGCAGCACCTCGCCGCCGGTGGCCGCCACCGCGCAGGCGAAGGTGCCGGCCTCGATACGGTCGGCCACCACCTGGTGCGTGCAGCCATGCAAGCGATCGACACCCTCGATACGGATGCTGCTGGTGCCGTGACCCTCGATGCGCGCACCCATGGCGATCAGCATCTCGGCGAGATCGGCCACCTCGGGCTCCTGCGCGGCGTTTTCCAGCACCGTCTCGCCCTCGGCCAGGCACGCGGCCATCAGCAGGTTTTCGGTGCCCGTCACCGTCACCATGTCGGTGGTGATGCGCGCGCCGTGCAGGCGCTTTTGCCCGTCGGGCAGGCGCGCGACGATGTCGCCGTGCTCCACGTCGATCAGCGCGCCCATGGCCGTCAGGCCCTTGATGTGCTGATCCACGGGCCGCGCTCCGATCGCGCAGCCGCCGGGCAGCGACACCCGGGCGCGGCCGAAGCGCGCCAGCAGCGGCCCCAGCGCCAGCACCGAGGCGCGCATGGTCTTGACCAGCTCGTAAAGGGCTTCGGGCCGCAGATCATCGGGGGCGACAAAACTCATGCCGCCGCGCTCGCCATGCGTCTGGCACGCCACGCCCATGTGCTCCAGCAACTGGCGCATGGTGCGCACGTCATGCAGGCGCGGCACGTTCACGAGGTGCACCGGCTCGCGCGTGAGCAGCGCCGCGCACATCTGCGGCAGCGCCGCGTTCTTGGCGCCGGAAATCGTCACCCGCCCGTTGAGCGGGCGCCCTCCGCGGATCAGGAGTTTGTCCATCAAATATTAATCAAATTGGCCTCAAACGCTTTCCCATCAAGCGCGATCAGCTATCAAAACAATGCCTCATGATCAGGCTTGCTGTTGTGCCTGCTCCCATTCATCGGGTGTGAAGGTCTTCATCGACAGCGCATGCAGGGCTTCGCTTTCCATGTGCTCGCGCACCGTGGCATAGACCAGCTGATGGCGCTGAATCTGGCGCTTGCCCTCGAAGGCCGTGGAGACGATGACCGCATACCAGTGATGGCCGTCGCCATCGACCACAAGATGCTCGCAGGCCAGGTGCTCGGCGATGAGTTGCCGGATGTCGTCAGCGGTCATGGAAACATTCCTTGCAGAAAATCAGTTGCGAATCTTGTAGCCTATGCGCAGCAGGTGCAGCGTGAGGCCGCTTACCAGCACCCACGCCAGGCCCACCACCGCCAGGCTGAGCCACGGCGACACATCGCTCACCCCGAAGAAACCGTAGCGGAACCCATCGACCATGTAGAAGAACGGGTTGAGCTGGCTCACGCCCTGCCAGAACGGTGGCAGGGTATCGATCGAATAGAACACGCCCGAGAGAAAGGTCATGGGCACGATGATGAAATTCTGGAACGTCGCCATGTGGTCGAACTTGTCCGCCCACAGACCGGCGATGACCCCCAGCGCCGCCAGCAGGCCCGCCCCCAGAAGCACAAATACCAGGCTCCACAGCGGCGCGACAAACCCCGGCTGGGCATAGAGCAGCGTGACGATGAAGACGCCCAGCCCCACCACCAGGCCGCGCACCACGGACGAGCCGACGTAGGCCGTGAACCACGCCCAGTGCGACAGCGGCGTGAGCTGGACAAACACCAGGTTGCCCATGATCTTGCTCTGCACCAGGCTGGACGAGCTGTTGGCGAAGGCGTTTTGCAGCACGCTCATCATCACCAGGCCGGGCACGAGAAAGGCGGTGTAGCTCAAGTGCCCGTAAACCTGCAGCCGGTTCTCGAGCACATGGCCGAAGATCAGCAGATAGAGCATGGACGTGACAATGGGCGCCACCACGGTCTGGAAGGCCACCTTCCAGAAACGCAGCAACTCCTTGTAGAACAGTGTCTGCCAGCCGTTCATGCCGTCACCCCGGCAGCACTGTCCTGCGCCGTCTCCATCACGTGGATGAACACGTCCTCGAGATCGGCCTTGCGGATTTCGACATCCTCCACGCGCACGCCGGCGGCGCGCAAGGCCGCCAGGCGCTGCTCGATCTCCTCGGCGTTGCGCGCGGGCATCTGCGCCACGCGGCCGGTGACGCGGGCCAGGCGCGCCATGTCCGCGGGCAGCGCATCGTCGGTCTTGAAGCGCAGCACGTTCGTGGACGCCTGCGCCAGCAGTTCGGACGTATCGGCCAGTGCCACCACATGCCCGTGCTTGAGCATCGCCAGTCGCGTGCACAAGGCCTCGGCCTCTTCCAGGTAATGGGTGGTGAGCAGCACCGCATGACCCTGGCGGTTGAGCTGCGAGACGAACTGCCACAGCGTCTGGCGCAGCTCCACATCGACGCCGGCCGTGGGTTCGTCGAGCACGATGACCGGCGGCTTGTGCACCAGCGCCTGCGCCACCAGCACGCGCCGCTTCATGCCGCCCGAGAGCTGGCGCATGTTGGCGTCGGCCTTGTCGGTCAGGCCCAGATGCGCCAGCAGCTCGTCGATCCAGCGGTCGTTGTTCTTCACGCCGAAGTAGCCCGACTGCAATCGCAGGGTTTCGCGCACGCTGAAAAACGGGTCGTACACCAGTTCCTGCGGCACCACGCCAAGCATCCGGCGTGCCGCTGCGAAATCGTTCTGCACGTCGTGCCCCATCACCGACACGCGGCCGCCGCTGGCGCGCGAGAGCCCGGCCAGGATGCTGATCAGCGTGGTCTTGCCCGCGCCGTTGGGCCCGAGCAGGCCGAAGAATTCGCCCTCGGCGATCTCGAAGCTCACGCCGCTGAGCGCCTGGAACGGGCCATGGGGCGTGGCAAAGGTTTTGGAGACGGACTGGAAAGTGACGGCGGCCATGGTGAACCGCGTATTCTATGCGGCGCGGTCTTTTTCGGTCTGCGGGCCCGCAGCCAGGCAGACGACGCGGTTGCGCCCCTGATCCTTGGCGGCATAGAGCGCGTGATCGGCACGGGCGAAAACCTGGTCGAACCGCTCGTCTTCGTCCACCGAGCTGGTCACGCCGAAGCTGGCGCTCACCTTCATCCCCAGATCGTCCAGGGCCACACACAGGCCCAGATGCGCGCGCAGGCGCTCGGCCAGCTCCGCGGCTGCAGGCAACGGCGTCTCCGGCAGGAGGATGCAGAATTCCTCGCCCCCCGTGCGTGAAAACACGTCGTTGCCGCGCAGGTTTTCCTGCATGCACTGGGTCAGGGTCTGCAGCACCCGATCGCCGACGGGATGGCCATGGCGATCGTTGATGCGCTTGAAATGGTCGACATCGATCGCGATCAGGCTCAGGGACCGGCCATAACGGCGGCTGCGCTCGAACTCGGCCTGCGCGCATTCCTGGAAATGGCGCCGGTTGGCCAGGCCTGTCAGCGCATCCGTGCGGGCCTGGCGCTGCAGCTTCTCCTTGAGTTCATGCAGCTCGGTGATGTCGGTGCTCAAGCCAATCACGGCGCGGCTGCCATCGGCCTGCGCCCAGGGAACCACCACGCTCCAGTAGTGGTGTGTGTGGCCGTCCGCGCCGGTCAGCGCCTGCTCGCTCACGCTGCGCTGCCCGCTCGCGAGGATCTGCTGATCCTGCTGCCAGAAGCGATCCGCCACCTCGCGCGGCATCAGCTGGCTGTCCAGCTTGCCCGCGATGGCTTCGACCGGCACGCCGAAAACCTTCGCCACGTGCTGGTTGGCGTACCGGAAGCGCCGGTCCTCGCCCTTCATGTAGACCAGGGCGTCCACATTGTCGAGGATGACGCCCAGCAGCGCCTTCTGCTCGCGCAGCTCATCCTCCAGCCGCCTTTTCTCTGTGATGTCGTAAGACACCCCCACCATGCCGGTGACGGCGCCGCCGGCGTCGCGCATCGGCTTCTTGATGGACCAGAAGGTGCGCACCTCGCCCGTGGCCGGAATCACGTTGCGCTCTTCACGCGCGATCGTTTCGCCATCCTGGAACACCGCGCGATCGAGCGCCTCGCGCTCGTCGTCGCCGTCGTACTGCACGAATTCGCCAAACGTCCTGCCCAGGATCTCGGGCAGCGTCCGGCCCAGCAGCCGCAGCACCATGGGGTTGGCATACACGTAGCGCCCCTGCATGTCCGTGGCATAGACGAAGGCCCCCATTTCGTCCAGCACTTCGCGGGACAGATCTCCGGCAAAGCGCTGTGCCAACGCGGTCAATGAGGCCAGTTTGTTGGCTGCAGCAGTCACCGGAGCATCTCCTCGCCACTCAGGTGTCCACCACAAGCAGCGGCAGCACACCGTAAAGCAGCGCCAGACCCTGCAGGGACTGCGGCATGGACTTCACGGCCAGCTGCCTGCGGTCGTAGAGCGCCGCACGGCGGCATTCGAGCAGCACCGCAAGGGCCGAGCTGTCAAACGTGGTCAGGGCCGCGCAATCCACGAGCACGTCCGACCCCGACTCGGCCTTGAGCCCCTGCAGCAACAGCTGCAGGCAGGCGCTGGCCTGGGCATGGGTGATCGTGGCGGGCAAAACCAGCATGGCCTACTTTTCGGCGGCATTCGCCTTGTTGCGCGCCACCAGGGCTTCAATGAGGCCATCGATGCCCTTGGCATTGACCTCCGCGCCGAACTGGCTGCGGTAGGTTTCCACCAACCACACGCCCATCACGTTGATGTTGTAGATCTTCCAGTCTTCACCCGGCTTCTCGGACAGGCGGTAATCGAGCTGGATCGGTTCGCCCCGTCCGCGTACCTCGGTGCGCACCAGCACATCCTTGTCGCCCGGCGCGGCACGCAACGGCTTGACGACGATCGTGAGGTCCGAGACTTCAGAGAGAGCGCCCGCGTAGGTGCGCACCAGAAGCTGCTTGAATTCATCCTGCAGACGCTGCTGCTGCTCGGGCGTCGCGCGGCGCCAGCCCGGGCCGACGGCCGCCGCCGTCATGCGCTTGAAATCGAGGTGCGGCAGGATGATCCTGTCCACCAGCGTCACGATCTTGCGCACATCACCGGCCTTGATCGCCGGGTCCTTGCGCACGGCATCGAGCACCTCGTTGGACAGCCGCCCGATGAACACATCCGGCACCTCGGCCGCCACCGCGGCCCACGGCATGCCCGCAAGCGCCAGCACGGCCACCGCACTACGCGCCAGCGTGCGGCGCGTCCATGAAAAATCACTCTGCATCATCAATCGTCCTCCGGCAGCTTGCCATCATCGTTGGCATCGCGCTGGCCTGCTTGCTGCCTGCGCAAATCCAGATACAGGTCGCGGGTGAAGGTATAGGGGTCGAGCGCCGCCGCGTCACGAATGGCCGTGGCGCCCAGCAGGCTGGCGCGCTTGTCCACGAACCGCAGCACATACAGGCTGTTGCGCGTGGCCACCGGGTGCGCATGCCACGCCAGATCGCCCCAGGTATCGACGGGCAGCGAGGCCGTGTCGCGCAGGGAGGAAGGACCGAGCAGCGGCAGCACCAGATACGGTCCGGACGACATGCCCCAATGCGCCAGGGTCAGGCCGAAATCCTGCTTGTGCCGCTCGATGCCTGCCTCGCTGGCCACATCGAAGAGACCGCCAATGCCGATGAAGGTGTTGATGCCAAAGCGCGCCAGGCTGTCCGCCGCGGCCTGGCCCCTGGCCTGCAGCACGTTGTTCACGAACGACCAGAGGTCGCCCAGATTGGCAAAGAAATTGCTCACGCCCGTGCGCACGGGCCGGGGCAGCGCCTCCTTGTAGACCGTGGCAGCGGGAATCAGCAACACCTGGTCCACGCCCTCATTGAAGTGCGTCATCGCCCGGTTGTAGGGCTCGAACGGGTCTTGCGGATGGGCGTTGGGTCCGGTCGCGCACCCGCCCAGCACCGCCAGTGCCAGTGCGGCAACCGTGCGGCGGACGCCGTTCCATCGATGTTCATTCATCATTTCTTGCCGGCAGTCGCTGCGGCAGGACTGCCCCCCTCTTGTGCCTTGCCATACAAAAACTGGCCGATCAGGTTTTCCAGCACCACCGCGGACTGCGTGGCGGCAATGGAGTCGCCGTCCGTCAGGTTCTTCTCGTCCGCGCCCGGCTCGATGCCGATGTACTGATCCCCCAGCAGCCCACTCGTCAGAATCTTGAGCGAACTGTCCTTGGGGAATAGATAGCGTTTATCGATCTCCAGTTCCACACGCGCCTGGAAGGTGGCGTCGTCGAAATTGATGGCGCGCACGCGCCCCACCACCACACCGGCGCTGCGCACCGCCGCCTTGGGCTTGAGCCCGCCGATGTTGTCGAACTTCGCGCTCACCCTGTACCCCGACTGCCAGTTGAGGTTGAGCAGATTGGCCGATTGCAGCGCCAGAAACACCAGCGCCGCCAGGCCGAGAATCACGAACAGCCCTACCCAGACATCGTTTTTTGATCGTTCCATGCTGCCCTCTACAAACTGAACATCAAGGCCGTGAGGATGAAATCGAGCGCCAGCACCGCCAGCGACGCGATGACCACCGTGCGCGTCGTGGCCCGCGAGACCCCTTCGGGCGTCGGTTTGGCCACATAGCCCTGCAACACGGCGGTGAACGTCACCGCCACACCGAACACGATGCTCTTGAGCACACCGTTGCCCACGTCCTTGAACACATCGACGCCGCTCTGCATCTGCCCCCAGAACGCGCCGCCATCCACGCCGATCATCACCACGCCCACGAGCCAGCCGCCGGCCACGCCCACGGCGCTGAACACCGCCGCGAGCACCGGCATGGCAATGACCCCGCCCCAGAAGCGCGGCGCCAGAATGCGCTGCACCGGATCGACCGCCATCATCTCCATGGCGGAAAGCTGCTCGCCCGCGCGCATCAAACCGATTTCCGCCGTGAGTGAGGTGCCCGCGCGGCCGGCAAACAGCAGCGCCGTGACCACGGGTCCGAGCTCGCGCACGAGGCTGAGCGTGACCACCAGACCGAGCGATGCCTCCGACCCGTAGAGCTGCAGCACGTTGTAGCCCTGCAGCGCCAGCACGAAGCCGACGAACAGGCCCGACAGCGCAATGATCACCAGCGAGTGATTGCCGAGGAAATGCACCTGGTCGCGCACCAGCGCCGGGCGGCGCAGCGTGGCTCCCAGCAGCACCGCGAGCCGCATGAACAGCCGCGCACCCGCCCCGATGTCCACGAGGCGGTTGCGAACCGCGAAACCCACATCCGAGGGGCGCCACCAGCTCATCGCCGGCTCCCCACGGCGCCGACGATGCCGAAATCCTGCTCCACCGACGGCCCGGGATGGTGAAACGGCACCGGCCCGGCCGGCAAGGCATGCACGAACTGATGCACCAGCGGATCGGTGCTGGTGCGGACCTCGCCCGGCGTGCCTTGCGCCGCCACGTTGCCCGCGCCAAGGATGATCACGTGATCGGCCAGCGCAAAGGTCTCCTGCAGGTTGTGCGAGACGAGAATCGTGGTCAGGCCCATGGCATCGCTGAGCTGGCGGATGAGCTGAGCCGCAATGCCCAGCGAAATCGGATCGAGCCCCGCGAAGGGCTCGTCGTACATGATGAGTTCGGGATCGAGTGCGATGGCGCGTGCCAGGGCCACCCGCCGCGCCATGCCACCGGAAATCTGGCTGGGCATCAGGTCGCGCGCGCCGCGCAGCCCCACCGCGTGCAGCTTCATCAGCACGATGTCGCGCACCAGCGTTTCACTCAGCGTGGTGTGTTCACGCAAGGGGAAAGCCACGTTGTCCAGCACGCTCATGTCGGTGAATAGCGCGCCGAACTGGAACAGCATGCCCATGCGCCTGCGCGCCGCGTACAGCTCGGCCCTGGTCATCGGGCCCACGTCCTTGCCATCCACCAGCACCTGCCCCTGCTGCGCGCGCTGCTGCCCGCCGATGAGCCTCAGCACCGTGGTCTTGCCGCCGCCGGACGCGCCCATGATGGCTGTCACCTTGCCGCGCGGCACCGACAGGGATACGTCGCGCAGCACCGGGCGGGCGCCATACCCGAAGGTGACGCCACGCAACTCCACGAAGGAATCAGGGATCAAGGCTTCATTCGAAGACATGCTGTACGGCTGCGGCAAGAGCCGTCATGATAAAAGCGCATCCAGATCGCCGCCGGCTGCTGAACGAGCAGACGCGCCAACGCTTGGACAACCCCTTACTATAATTGCTGGTTCTGTTTTGCACTGCAAGGCACGGGAATTATCGCCTGTGGCCGGGCATGGCTGACCGGACCCACCGAGCATGCCCGCCTGCCCTTGCCCACTCAAGGAAAGGTCTCCATCCGATGGATCAAGCTGTCGCCGCACGCTCCCCAACCCGCCTCGCCACGGGCCTGCACCTCATCGGTGACCTCTATGGCTGCACGTGCGACCGCAGACTGATGCATGACGCAGGATATCTGGAGAATTTCTGCAAGGAAAGCGTCGCGGCCGCGGGCCTGACGGCGGTGGGCTCGCTCTTTCACGCCTTTGGCGAGAGCGGCGGGGTCACGGGCGTCATCGTGCTGGCGGAGTCGCACCTGTCCATTCACACCTGGCCTGAATCGGGCTACGTGACGCTGGACGTCTACGTCTGCAACTACACCGAGAACAACCGGCCGAAGGCCCAGAAGCTGTTCAACACCCTGCAGGCGGCATTCAACCCGAGCGAACCCCGGTTGCACCGTGTGGACAGGGCATGATCTTGCCCGCTTCCCGGGTGCGGGCAGTCGCAGAGCGCCTGAACGAACACTTCGGCTTTTATCTGACGCACTGCCGCCTGCTGGCCGAGAGCCGATCGCCGTGGCAGCACATTGAAATTTTCGAGCACCCGCTTTTCGGCAGGCTCATGCGCATCGACGAATGCTTCATGACGAGCGAGCGCGACGAATTTTTCTACCACGAGCCCATGGTGCACCTGCCCGCGACGGCCCACCCCGGCGTGCGCCGCGCCCTGATCGTGGGCGGCGGCGATGGAGGAGCGGCCGAAGAGCTGCTCAAGCTGCCCGGCATCGAGCACGTGACGCTGTGCGAACTCGACGAAGAAGTGATCCGCATGGCAAGGCAATGGCTGCCATCCATCCATCGCGGCGCACTCGATGATCCGCGCCTGCGCATCCAGACAGGTGACGCGCGCAGCTTCATCCGGACCACGGCCGAGCGCTTCGACCAGATCGTGCTGGACCTGACCGATCCATTCGGCCCGGCCATCGAGCTCTACACCGTCGAGTTCTACCGGGCCTGTCAGCACATCCTCAATCCTGGAGGCGTGCTGTCGCTGCACCTGGGCTCGCCCATCCACCTGCAGGAAAGCATGCGGCGCATCCACGCCTCGCTGCGCGCCGTTTTCACCGTCGTGCGCCCCTACCTCCAGTACGTGCCGCTCTATGGCACGCTGTGGTGCATGGCCGTGGCGTCGGATACAACCGACCCGGCCGCACTCGCGCCACAGGAAGTGGACACACGGCTCAGACACCGCGGCATCAAGGACTTGCAGCTCTACAACGGGCAGACGCACCAGGCGCTGCTGGCGCAGCCGAATTTCGTGCGGGAGCTGCTGAGCCAGAGCGCCGCGCCGCTGCACCACGCCGACGTGCTGAGCGATATTCACGACCCTGCGCAATTGCCCAGGATCACCATCAGCGAATCCTGAGCGCGCCAGCACGGGAAACCGGTGCCCGGGGCCAGAACGCGTTACATGGCGTCGATCACGAGGCAGAAAGCGAGCGTAGGGCGGTGCAAACAGTAGCAGCGCGGTGCGCCAGCAGATTGCCATGGAGCCAATCATGGAGCCTTTGCGAGCCGCAGTGGCAACTCCTTCGCTCCGCTTCGCCCTACTGCGCTGCACCCGCTTCCGTTTGCGCGAAGAGATGGAGGCTACAACGCCACCGATGTCCGTTCCCGGCGCGAAAAACCCTTCAATTCGTGAAGCCGAACGACGTCTCGAGGCTGATCTGAGTCATTCACAGTTCTGGGCCTGACCGACGGCTCTCGTCAACACCGGTCAGCTGATCTGGCTGACAGGCGCCGGAAGAAAGTCCGGCGTTTGTCGTCCTGCCGCCACTGCTGTTACGCTTGTTTAACAACAACATATTCGTGCAATAGGGGTATCCGATAGCCCTGCAGCGCGTGATCTCGCGCAACCTGCGCTCGTTCTTGACGCAGTCCCGGGACTTCGTAGGCTCGCAGATCTCAACCGTGGCTCAAGAATGAGGAATAGGCGTGAAAGCCAGAAAGTCGATCGCTGTACCGGAACTGCCTGCAAATATGAGCGACATGGCACGAGCGGCACTCCAAGAGCTGGAGCCCGCCGGGCCTCCGCGTTCGCCTGAGGAAGGACGTGGGTTGATGTTGTCGGCGCAAACAGAGGCCGGTAGAGGCCTTCCGCCCTACTACCTTGTCTATTTTCTTCTCGTTGATCTACTCAAGTTCCCGAGTCTTGGTCAATGGGAAAAGAGCGCATGGACGGTACCCGTCAGGTTCCGCGGTCGCTTATACGGCATAGAGCATCGAAAGATGGGGCTCGGCGTCTTCGAACCCAATCTCGACCCCAACGCGAGAATGAGCGGTCGGCCAAGTCAGCAAGGCGAGAAGGATGCGACCGCTATTGTCGACGCGATCAAGAAGGCCGTCTCAGTTGCGACCCCATACTTCCAGTGGCGTGCACTGCAAGCAATTGCGACATCTGATCTGAATGTCGTCAACAAAAACTCTGATCTGTTCGAACGCTACGAGTATTTTCGCGACCAGTTCAACACACAAGTCGTTGAAAGAAAAGAGCTGGAAAGTAAGGCGAAGGACAGAGGAAGCGAATCCCCTGGGACGTTCAACTTCGAGCTCATCTCATCGTGGTTGTCGGTTAACAAGCAAGTGAGCTGGTGTGCGCTGGCTGCCATCGAAGCTTTCTTCAGCTGGACTGAGCACGCGTTTATCCATCTCGCGATACTTCAGGGAAAGCTGACCGTGGGTACGCAAGTTGCGGAGCTCGCCGAGGACAACTGGAATGCGAAATTCAAGGCCGCGCTCGATATCTCGGATAAAAACACCAAAGCGCACTACGACAAGCTCTTGGATCTTCGTGCACAGGTAAGGAACTTCGTGGCTCACGGGGCGTTCGGCAAAGAGGGCCAAGCGTTTCGTTTCCACTCGGGTGCGGGCTCCGTCTCCGTTCTGCTGACCAACGATCGAGACCATCAAGTTAGCTTCACAGGTCGAGTCGCCTTCGATGAGGCGTCGGCGATAACGGAGATCGGTTCGTTTCTTGACCACCTATGGGCGGGAGCACTGGCGCCCGCAAGGCACTATCTCTTCAGTGTCCTTCCTAGCATTCTGTCGTACGCGACTGATGGTACCTACGCACGCGCTATGCAGTCCGAGGAGGACATGCTCAGTTTCGTCGACGGCCTGACTCGTCGGTTCGAGCAGGCTGCAGACATGGATTGGTAGGCCTACGAAGATGCAGAAACGGACGGTAGTACCGGCGCAAGAGATCATCAAGATGCCTGCGCCATAGGGCAGCTTGAGCATGTCGGCCCGTTGATTTCGCAAACAGAGATATTTGCTTGAGCTCGGCGGCTGGCGTCCGCTTTGCGACGTCATCCGCCGGTTGCCTGAACAACTGGAAGACCGCAATCGCTGCAAAGCCGGCCTAGGTGCTCGCGGTCGGCTTGAGGCTGGTTGCAGACGTTCAGAATGCTGGACTGTAAAGTCCGCTTGCAGAACAGAAAGCGGAGCGCAACCTCCTCTTCGCGACGGGTGGTGGCGATCCTGGGGAAGGCTCCGCGACAGTTCGCGCTCGAGCTAGGCAATTTGCCGGCGCCGAAGACAACTAAGGCACCATCTGCGCCCCTCCTGACCGCGGAGGCGCCCGCACGTCGATAAAGTGTGGGTCAGCGTAGCTGCGCACCCAAGTTTGCACACTACCGTCTCCTGGCCAGATCTTCTCGAGTGGATGATCCGTAAAGGAGGCTAGTACGTCAACACGTAAATTACGGAACGTAATGGCGTCCCAGCTTTCGGTCGGCATCCTGTCGAGTGAACTTCCACTCGATTGTGCATCGCTGCGCG